>NZ_JAUOQT010000029.1 GCF_030547245.1 Oceanihabitans sp. 2_MG-2023 | reverse complement strand
TATTCTTACTCTTGAAGATACTATCGGTCCTGACCTTTCGGTTTGTAGCGATGTAACGGATGAAAATGTAGAATGTACTGCAGATGATAATCAAACAATTGCGGATGCTTGGAATGCTGCTAATATAGCTGCTCTTGAATCTTGTGGTACGGATAGCTGTGATGCAGATGGCGTATTTACTGTAACTTCTGATTATGACTTTAATAACTTAAACGTAGTATGTGGACCTTGTGGAACACTTCCTGTAACCTATACGGTTGCGGATGATTGTGGTAACGAGTCTACGATTACTGTTACTCTTAGCTTCGGTGATGCTACCGGACCAGACTTAACAAGCTGTGATGTTACTGATGAAACTATTGAATGTGACGGAGATCTTAATGAAACCATTGCTAACGATTGGAATGCTGCTAACATTGCGGAACTTCAAGCCTGTGCTGATGATATTAATGTAACGATTACTTCGGATTATGTGTTCACTAATCTAGTAACTACTTGTGGTGCTGGGGGAACTATTCTAGTAACATATACCGCTACAGATGATTGTTTAAATACTTCTTCAGTAACTGCAACACTTACCCTTGAAGATTCTAT
>NZ_JAUOQT010000028.1 GCF_030547245.1 Oceanihabitans sp. 2_MG-2023 | reverse complement strand
CCATTGCTAACGATTGGAATGCTGCAAACATACTTGCACTTCAATCTTGTGGTACAGATAGCTGTGATGCAGATGCGGTCTTTGATGTAACTTCGGATTATGCTTTCACGAACCTTGCTTCCACTTGTGGTGCTGGTGGTACTATTACTGTAATCTATACGGTATCGGATGATTGTGATAATGAAACAACGCTTACTGCGACACTTACCCTTGAAGATTCTATCGGTCCAGACCTTACTGCTTGTACGGTTGTAGATGAAACTATAGAATGTAATGGAACAGATAATGAAACCATTGCTAACGATTGGAATGCTGCAAACATACTTGCACTACAATCTTGTGGTACAGATAGCTGTGATGCAGATGCTGTATTTGATGTAACTTCCGATTATGTATTTACGAATCTTGCTTCCACTTGTGGTGCTGGTGGTACTATTACTGTAATCTATACGGTATCGGATGATTGTGATAATGAAACTACACTGACTGCGACACTTACACTTGAAGATTCTATTGGTCCTGACTTAACAGCTTGTACGGTTGTAGATGAAACTATAGAATGTAATGGAACAGATAATGAAACCATCGCTAACGATTGGAATGCTGCTAACATATTAGCGCTTCAATCTTGTGGTACAGATAGCTG
>NZ_JAUOQT010000027.1 GCF_030547245.1 Oceanihabitans sp. 2_MG-2023 | reverse complement strand
GATGTTAACGGAGACGAAACAACAGTAACAACAGGAACGGATGGCTCATGGACAGCAACAGACATTCCAGTAGGAGATGCAGAAGTAGATGTAGATGAGACTACATTACCAGCAGATATTACAGATACTTTAACAACAGGAACTTCAGATCCAGAAACAGTAACTGTATTAGAAGGTGTTGAAACAGCAACAACCGATGATGGTTATGCACCAGTAGTTGGAGATTTAAGTGGAGTTGTATTTGAAGATCTTAACGGCGATGGAGTACAAGATCCAGGAGAAGAAGGAATAGAAGGAGTAGAAGTTGTAATTACCGATGTTAACGGAGACGAAACAACAGTAACAACAGGAACGGATGGCTCATGGACAGCAACAGACATTCCAGTAGGAGATGCAGAAGTAGATGTAGATGAGACTACATTACCAACAGATATTACAGATACTTTAACAACAGGAACTTCAGATCCAGAAACAGTAACTGTATTAGAAGGAGTTGAAACAGCAACAACCGATGATGGTTATGCACCAGAAGTTGGAGATTTAACAGGAGTTGTATTCGAAGATCTTAACGGCGATGGAGTACAAGATCCAGGGGAAGAAGGAATAGAAGGAGTAGAAGTTGTAATTACTGATGTTAACGGAGACGAAAC
>NZ_JAUOQT010000026.1 GCF_030547245.1 Oceanihabitans sp. 2_MG-2023 | reverse complement strand
GGACCAATAGAATCTTCAAGAGTAAGTGTCGCAGTCAGTGTAGTTTCATTATCACAATCATCCGATACCGTATAGATTACAGTAATAGTACCACCAGCACCACAAGTGGAAGCAAGGTTCGTGAAAGCATAATCGGAAGTTACATCAAAAGTAGCATCTGCATCACAGCTATCTGTACCACAAGATTGAAGTGCAAGTATGTTTGCAGCATTCCAATCGTTAGCAATGGTTTCATTATCTGTACCATTACATTCTATAGTTTCATCTACAACCGTACAAGCAGTAAGGTCAGGACCAATAGAATCTTCAAGAGTAAGTGTCGCAGTCAGTGTAGTTTCATTATCACAATCATCCGATACCGTATAGATTACAGTAATAGTACCACCAGCACCACAAGTGGAAGCAAGGTTAGTAAATGCATAATCGGAAGTTACATCAAATACAGCATCTGTATCACAGCTATCTGTACCACAAGATTGAAGTGCTAATATATTAGCAGCATTCCAATCGTTAGCAATGGTTTCATTATCTGTACCATTACATTCTATGGTTTCATCTACAACCGTACAAGCAGTAAGGTCAGGACCGATAGAATCTTCAAGGGTAAGTGTTGCAGTTACTGAAGAAGTATTTAAACAATCATCTGTAGCGGTATATGTTACTAG
>NZ_JAUOQT010000025.1 GCF_030547245.1 Oceanihabitans sp. 2_MG-2023 | reverse complement strand
TCAGTTGCACTTTTGTTACTTCTGAATTTCCTTCGGAAATTCCTCGCTAACAAAAACGCAACTTTCCATACACAAACTCGTTGGCAAACATTTAAGCAAAACCCCGAACTGAATTGAAAAAAGATATAGAAATTGGAAATTGGGTTAATTCTTATTCGAAAGGTATTTATAGAGTTGAAAAGATATTTGACAGATTTTATGATGAAAGTTCAGCATTAATTCCTGAAAATCGAAAAATTGGAGATAATCAAAAAAGTATTGTATTAACAAAACGGTTTTTGAACTCTAAATTTAACAAGTCCTTGAGTTATGAAAGTTGTGACGAATCCTTTATTTCACATTTGACAAAAAAACAACTTACAGAATTAAATAAAGTGATTTCAGAAAAACCACAACTAATTTCTGAACTGAATGAATATGAAATACCAACTCTAAAGACAATTTACAATTCGGATTTACAAATTGACAATGAAACCGATTTACAGCAAGTAAATAAACTTATTGAATTTATAAAAAATGGAAAATCGTTTCTGGAAATTAAAGCAGAAATGGAAAGATTAGATATTTTACGATTAAAACCAAAGCATTTTGGGAATTATAAACTTCAGTTGCTTAATTTTAATGAAGAATATATTAATAAACGGAAAATTTGGCGTGACGCTGAATTGAATAAAAACTAACTGAATAAAAAACGATTTGCCAACACTGTATATAATTTATTGCTAGTTCTAGCCTACTTACGAAAATCCTCGCGGATTTTCTATTCGGTTTTTATTTGCTAACTTAGTTGCT
>NZ_JAUOQT010000024.1 GCF_030547245.1 Oceanihabitans sp. 2_MG-2023 | reverse complement strand
CTAGATCAACAATCTCTAGAGAAGTCAATAAATGGGTGCAAAATAAGTACGATAAATACGAAGCTCATTTAGCTCATTGGTGCGCTAAAGACGATTATTTAAACAAAAGAAATCTTGATAAAATAAGCACCTACTCGCTTTTAAGATTCTTTGTATATAAAGGACTTTTATCGCAATGGACTCCTGAGCAAATTTCTGGAAGAATTAAGGAACTCTATCCTAACAATCACATAATGTCTATTTCTCACGAAGCCATCTACAAACACATTTACACAAGGCCACAAGCTAGTTTAAACAAGAAACTAATCAAACTACTTGTGCGCAAAAAAACTAGACGAAGACCTTCTAAAAAAAGACGAGGAACAGGAAGCAAAATAATCAATCAAGTCAGTATTGTCCTAAGACCTAAGCATATCGAATTAAGAAAAGAAGTTGGTCATTGGGAAGGTGACTTAGTTATTGGAAAGGTCCAAAAATCAGCAATAGGAACAATCGTTGAGCGAAAATCCAGATACACATTAATCATTAAATTGAATAGCAGAAAATCTGATGAGATTGCTAAAATGTTCTCTTATAAATTAAATCAACTTAACAAATTATTTAAAAAAACAATGACTTACGATAACGGAATTGAAATGGCTAAACATGAAAAAATAACTCAAAATACCGGTATGAAAATTTACTTTGCGCATCCCTATTCTTCCTGGGAAAGAGGAACTAATGAAAATACAAATGGACTCATAAGAAGGTACCTACCAAAAGGAACAGATTTTAATCTAATTGATGAAAAATTATTGATGCAAATTCAAGTAAAACTTAACAATAGACCTCGCAAAATTATAGGATATAAAACACCTCAAGAAATTATGGATTCTGAACTAAAAAATGTAGCTTAGTATCTAACAAAAAAAAGCAACGTTTGTTGCGTTAGAACCTTGAATG
>NZ_JAUOQT010000023.1 GCF_030547245.1 Oceanihabitans sp. 2_MG-2023 | reverse complement strand
CAACGTGTTTGTGTATGGAAAGTTGCGTTTTTGTGAGCGAGGATTTTCCGAAGGAAAATCGGAAGTAACAAAAGAGCAACGACCATTATTTAAACACTAATGTAGCAATTTTTTATACACGATGTTGTAAAACGTTTTCATGTTCCGATTTTTATGTCATTGATGTCTTATTATTTAGGCGTAAATTTAATTATTTACTAATTTTATTATTGAATTATATATATTAGTAATCGCTATCAACATGAAAACAAAACTACTTTATATTATTTTTATCTTTTTTTCACAATTAATATTTGCGCAAACGACCTATGTGCCAGATGATAATTTTGAGCAACATCTCATTAATTTAGGTTATGATGATGTTTTAGACGATTATGTGCTTACTGCCAACATTAATACTGTTACGGCTGTTGGAATAAACAATAAAAATATTTCAGACTTAACAGGAATTGAGGACTTTACTGCTTTAGAGTTTCTAACATGTGAATTTAACCAACTTACTAGCTTAGATCTTACCCAAAACACCTCTTTAGAGTTTCTTAGGTGTAATAGTAACCAAATTTCTGGTGAATTGGATCTATCGCAAAACACGAGCCTTTGGCAAGTAGATTGTCATCAAAACTTTATTAACACATTAACTCTACCAGCTACAACAACTTTATCTATTGTAAATGCGCATTACAATGAATTATCGTCTGTAGATTTTTCTAATGTGCCACAATTAACTCAACTAGACCTAAGAGTAAACCAAATCCCAGGCGCCTTGGATTTTACACCTCACACAATGCTTTGGGATTTAAATGTTAGTGTAAACCCTATAACTAGTATAACCTTACCTAATAACTCCAGTATGTTGTTTTTTTCATGTGGAGGAACTCAGATTACTACATTAGACGCTTCGCAACAAAGTGTACTCCAATCAATTAGTTGTAGTTATAATCCATTATTAACTTCATTAAATGTTAAAAACAATAATAACACAAATATTGGCCTCTATTTTTTTGCAGATAATAATCCGTTATTAACCTGTATTCAGGTGGATGATGTTGATTATTCTAATACCAACTGGACAAATATTGACTCACAGCATTATTTTAGTGAAGATTGCTCTAATTTGAGCGTAGGTGAATTCGATGAAATCAATGTAGACTTATTTCCAAATCCAGTTATCGACAAACTCTTTTTAACTTTTAAAACCTCGGAAAAAATAAATTATCAATTGATAAACCTAAATGGACAACTATTATTTGAAGGAAAGTTTAATGAGCAAAATGATACTGTAAATTTATCTAGAATTCCGTCGGGTATTTATTTTCTAAAATTAGAAACCTTAAATCGATCTATAGTAAAGAAGATTATAAAACGGTAATTTAAAATTTTCAAGG
>NZ_JAUOQT010000022.1 GCF_030547245.1 Oceanihabitans sp. 2_MG-2023 | reverse complement strand
TTATTTTCTAAAATTAGAAACCTTAAATCGATCTATAGTAAAGAAGATTATAAAACGGTAATTTAAAATTTTCAAGGTTTGTTCAAAATGTTTTACAACGTGTTCGTGTATGGTTAGTTGCGTTGGCTAGAACTAAGTTAGCAAAAGAAAACGAACCAGAGGAAAATCCGTAGGATTTTCCGAGTACACACAGAATAAGCAATTGATTATACACGTTGTTAGCACTAGTTTATTTTTTTTTTAGGAATTTAAATCCAAGTATTATTAAGATTACTATCAAGGCAATAAAAAATATACTGGTTGAAGTGCTTTTTATTACTGAAAAAGTATTGGTTGCATTAACTGTAGTCTCTGTCAAGCCTGGATAATCGTTCAACATTGTGATAATCCCGATATTTTCCAGATAATCCGCAATTCCCGCAATTATTGGTAACAGAGAAAGATAGGTAAAAGGGGATTTGAGTTTATTTAATTTTTTTAAAAAATATGCCAAAAGCAGAGAATAGGTCAGAGCAAAAAGTAGCGGATAAATCATATCCAATGGTATTTGGTTAGTCAAATAAATTTCACGTCCATTTTCACCAAGTGTCTTAAATAGTTTATTTACATAGTCCTGATTATATCCTGTTGGCAACATATCCAACAATTTCATTCCGTTCGAGAATCCCATTGTTTTTGGAATGGTTACCAATAACATAAATAGGTAAACAACATTGGTTAGTATAAAAAGACCCAATACTTTTTTCCCGGAAGTGTGTTTTTCTAGAATTTTAGTGAATTGTTTCATTGATTATTCAAATTAGTGCTAACGGTTTTGTGTATGGAAAGTTGCGGTTTTGTGTGCGAGGATTTTCCGAAGGAAAATCAGACGTAACAAAAACGCAACGACCTTTAGTTAAACACTAATTTAAGCAATTTTTTATACACGTTGTTGCAAAATCGTTGTTTTTTTTAGTTTGTAATTCCGTTTTATTACTTTTCCAAAATTCGCTTTTTAAGTGTTTTTCAATCAAGTTTTTATTCAGAGTTTGAGTAAATTTCGCAATTCAGATTTTCCGCATTTTGCTCAATTCCGCAAACTTTTTAAATTCAGATTTTGAGTAAGGATTCCGCCAAACTTATTTTCAGAGTTTGATTAAATTCACACGTTTTATAAATTCAAATTTTTCTCAATATTCGTAAAATTTTCCGAGCGAGAGAGTGTTCCACACTTTTTGGTTTTTTACTTTAAAAACAAAAATTTAAAATTATTAATTCATTGTTTTTTTTAGTTTGAGTGATTTCCGCAAACTTGCTCGACAATGTTTTGCAACGGTCTTGTGTATGGAAAGTTGCGTTTTTGGCGACGAGGATTTTCCGAAGGAAAATCAGAAGTTGGCAAAAATG
>NZ_JAUOQT010000021.1 GCF_030547245.1 Oceanihabitans sp. 2_MG-2023 | reverse complement strand
GATGGCGCACCAAACGGTACGGACACAGCACCATATGATCCATGTGTAGGTGGCGATGTAGTCAATGTAGATTTATTAGATACAACTAGTGATTGGTATACATCCGATTGTGATGGAGATGGAGTAATCAACGGAACAGAGGTAGATCCAGATATGGATGGTACCGCAGGACCTGATGGAACAGATCCAACCGATCCATGTGATTACAACGTAGCAGATGTTACAGTAACTCCAAGTGGAGATTGGTTAACAGCGGATTGTGATGGTGATGGAGAACCAAATAACACAGATACAGATCCATTTGATCCATGTGCAGGCGATACAGATATCGTAAACAATCCAATGCCAGGAGATGAGAACTATGATGTATGGGCAGCAGCAGATTGTGATGGTGATGGTGAAACTAATGGAGACGATCCAGAACCATATGATCCATGTGTAGGAGGAGAATTAGCGAATGTTGATTTATCAGATACTAATTCAGATTGGTATATGGCAGATTGTGATGGCGATGGTGTACCAAACGGAACAGAAGTAGATCCAGATATGGATGGTACAGCTGGTCCTGATGGAACAGATCCAAACGATCCTTGTGAATACAATGAAGACGATGTTAGTTTACCACAAGGTGGAGATTGGTCATTAGCAGATTGTGATGGTGATGGAGAACCAAACAGTACAGATACAGATCCATTTGATCCATGTGCAGGCGATACAGATATCGTAAACAATCCAATGCCAGGCGATGAGAACTATGATGTATGGGCAGCAGCAGATTGTGATGGTGATGGTGAAACTAATGGAGACGATCCAGAACCATATGATCCATGTGTAGGAGGAGAATTAGCGAATGTTGATTTATCAGACAATAATACAGACTGGTATAATGCAGATTGTGATGGCGATGGTGTGCCAAACGGAACAGAAGTAGATCCTGATATGGATGGTACAGCTGGTCCTGATGGAACAGATCCAAACGATCCTTGTGAATACAATGAAGAGGATGTTAGTTTACCACAAGGTGGGGACTGGTCATTAGCAGATTGTGATGGTGATGGAGAACCAAACAGTACAGATACAGATCCATTTGATCCATGTGCTGGCGATACAGATATCGTAACTATTCCAGATCCTGCAGATCCAAACTATTCTGTTTGGGCAGCAGCAGATTGTGATGGCGATGGTGAAACTAATGGAGACGATCCAGCACCATATGATCCATGTGTAGGAGGAGAATTAGCGAATGTTGATTTATCAGACAATAATACAGACTGGTATAATGCAGATTGTGATGGTGATGGTGTGCTAAACGGTACGGAAGTTGATCCAGATGGAGACGGTACAGCTGGTCCTGATGGAACAGATCCAACCGATCCATGTGATTACAACTTAGCAGATGTTACAGTAACTCCAACTGGAGATTGGTTAACAGCGGATTGTGATGGTGATGGAGAACCAAATAGCACAGATACAGATCCATTTGATCCATGTGCTGGCGATACAGATATCGTAACTATTCCAGATCCTGCAGATCCAAACTATGATGTATGGGCAGCAGCAGATTGTGATGGTGATGGTGAAACTAATGGAGACGATCCAGCACCATATGATCCATGTGTAGGAGGAGAATTAGCGAATGTTGATTTATCAGACAATAATACAGACTGGTATAATGCAG
>NZ_JAUOQT010000020.1 GCF_030547245.1 Oceanihabitans sp. 2_MG-2023 | reverse complement strand
GAAAAAACTCGAAATATTCAATGTTTAGTTTTCCGTTAAATATGGAATTCGATTTTCCGAGTTGTTTTTGGTAACGTGTTTGTGTAAGGAAAGTTGCGAATAAAATCGCGAGAACTTTCCGATTTATAAATGTAGTAAATTAGAAAAGATGGAACAAAGGAAAAGTACAAAAGCAGCAATTTTATTTACACGATGTTGTAAACTGGCACATTATCTTTTGCTACAGACTTTGTGATTGAATAAAGCCAGAAAATTACGGCTTGAGTGAAATCCGATAACACTTAAGTGTGTTTTAATTCGGTTTTAAGCACGAGTGATGTCAGAAATGAGTAGAAGGAGGGGTATTTATTTTTTAGGCTCAAGTAAGGCTTGTTTACAACAGATCAATTATTACAAGTTGCTAGTATAAATTTCAGATTGCCATGTTCAAAAGATTCTAACATAGCTTTATGTTTTTTTCGATTACTCTCACCTAAAAATTGAAAATCTTTATTGGGAGTAGAATACAAGAGTTGTAAGTCTCTTTTAGATTTAGAAAAATTAAGATGCCATACCAGTTTTTCTAATTTCACACGTACTTGAATAACCGAATCTGAAGGAAAACCACTATACTTACCATATATATAAGTTCCATTATAATCTTCATTTAACTTTTCTATTGATTCTATAAAAAGCTCTTTATAATCAATATCAATATTTCTAAAGGTATATCCTTCTTTGTAATTTCCTCTTTTTTCACTCTTGTATACATTGCTTTCATCGTCCCAAATAAAATATATTGTTTTTTTGCAATCTACTTGCGATGATAATTTTTTAATTTCTTTATGAGATTTGCAACTTAATAGACTAAGTAAAACTATTATTAACGATGAACATAACTTAATACTTAATAAATTCTTTTTAAACATTTTTTTATAACAGTTAAAGTGAATGATGCCATTTTTTTATTGGAAACAAATATAATCCTTCATTCAATAGATTGCTAAATTTTTGAATAGATACTGATTTGCCTTCATAGGTCAATTATGTACAACGCTTCTGTACATAATGTTTAAAATTATGTAGCCTTACTTCAGGCCGAGTAAGGCTTGTTTACAACGTTAAGTATAAGAAATCGTAGGGCAGGTGATAAGCACTATCGTTTCGGTTTATTACTTAGCTAAATATAAATATTTTGCTTTTACCTTTTCTTCTCCAAACGCTAAATTTTATATTTAGCGGACTTTGTAAACAAACACAGACCTTTTGATTAAGCCACAAACGCCCTATGTTTTTTATACACTGTTATGTGCAGTTAAATTAGGTCAATCAAAGTAGAGGCTTTTTCCATTAGTACAGGGATATTATCAGTTAGTCCTTTCTCAATTAATTTTCCAGCCATTTTTCCCGACCAATTCATAATGCGTTTACCAATTCCTGTTTTAGTTTCAGTTTTATTGACTTGTGGACTTAATATCTGTTTTAAGTCCAATAAATCTTCTTCTTCAATACCTAATTCACCAATTTGACTTAATGTATTATTTATCCTTTCGGAATTTTGAAGAGCTTGATTTTCATTACCAATTTGAACTGTAACATTGGAACCATCTCTCGCATTAATTGAAATATTTTCTGGAATTACTTGTTCTATTATATTAGCATCTCCATCTTCTAATATTACATATTTCTGGGCTTTGCGAATTTCATTTTCGATTGTTTCAAAATGTCTTGGACTATACATTGAAGCTCCAACATCAAGTAAACTCATACTAGATGCAACTCCAGGTCTAGGCAATTTGACTTCAAGTAAATCACTATAAAGTTCAGGGTTATGCTCAATTAAAACTGTTCTAACGTAATTGTAATCGTTCCATATAGCTTGAATTTCAGGCGCATCCGCAGAAACTCCAAAAAAAGCTTGAGCTTTAAATTTTTCCAAATTTTCAGAAACAAGTTCCAATACTACTTTCGCTTTTTTAACTTTCATAAGGTGTTTTTATAATTGCACATAACGAGTTTGTGTATGGAAAGTTGCGTTTTTGTTAGCGAGGAATTTCCGAAGGAAATTCAGAAGTAACAAAAGTGCA
>NZ_JAUOQT010000002.1 GCF_030547245.1 Oceanihabitans sp. 2_MG-2023 | reverse complement strand
ACAGATATCGTAAACAATCCAATGCCAGGCGATGAGAACTATGATGTATGGGCAGCAGCAGATTGTGATGGTGATGGACAAATAAATGGATTAGATACTGAACCATATGATCCATGTGTAGGAGGAAATTTAGCCAACGTAGATTTATCTGATAATACTTCAGATTGGTATACAGCTGATTGTGATGGAGACGGAGTAATCAACGGAACAGAAGTAGATCCAGATATGGATGGTACCGCAGGACCTGATGGAACAGACCCAACTGATCCATGTGATTATAACGTATCGGATGTTACAGTAACTCCAAGTGGAGATTGGTTAACAGCAGATTGTGATGGAGATGGAAATCCAAATGGAACAGATTCTAATCCTTTAGATCCATGTGTTGATGCAGATATTACTATGATCGATCTTAATGATACAACATCAGATTGGTACACCGCGGATTGTGATGGAGATGGCGTAATCAATGGTACAGAGGTGGACCCTGACGGTGATGGTATTGTTGGACCTAATGATACAGACCCTAATGATCCATGTGATTATGATGGTTCTATTCAGGATATTAATAATACAAGTACTGCTTGGTTAGGAATAGATTGTGATGGCGATGGTGTTTCAAATGGTACAGAAATTAATGATGGAACAGATCCTTTAGATACATGTAGTTATTTAGAATCTAGTCAAGATATTTCTACTGTTACTTCAGAATGGGAAGATGCAGATTGTGATGGCGATGGGGAACCAAATGGAACTGATACAGATCCATTCGATCCATGCGCAGGAGATATGGACATTACTACAAACCCACAACCAAGTGATCCAAACTATGAGGTATGGGCAGCAGCAGATTGTGATGGTGATGGACAAATAAATGGATTAGATACTGAACCATATGATCCATGTGTAGGAGGAAATTTAGCCAATGTAGATTTATCTGTTAATACTTCAGATTGGTATACAGCTGATTGTGATGGAGACGGAGTAATCAATGGAACAGAAATAGATCCAGATATGGATGGTATAGCAGGACCAAATGGAACTGATATCAATGATCCATGCGATTACAACGCAGAAGATGTAACTGAAACCCAAACAGGAGATTGGTTATTAGAAGATTGTGATAGCGATGGTAATCCTAATGGAACAGATACAGACCCATTAGATCCTTGTGTGGACGCAGATATTACTATGGTCGATTTACTCGATACAACTAGCGATTGGTATACAGCGGATTGTGATGGTGATGGCGTAATCAATGGAAACGAGGTAGACCCTGATGGTGATGGTATCTTAGGGCCAAATGATACCGACCCAACAGATCCATGTGATTATGATGCCTCTATTCAGGATATCAGTACTACTAGCACAGCTTGGTTAGGCGCTGATTGTGATGGTGATGGAGTTTCAAATGGAACGGAAATTAATGATGGAACAGATCCTCTTGATCCATGTAATTATTTACTAAACAGTCAAGATATAACTATTGTTACTCCAGAATGGGAAGCTTTAGATTGTGATGGTGATGGTGTAACTAATGGAATGGAAGTATTAGATGATACAGATTTATTAGACCCTTGTGATTTTAATATTTTAAGTCAAGACATAACAATAGTTACTTCAGAATGGAATGCTCTTGATTGTGACGGTGATGGTGTTACAAACGGAACGGAAGTAGTAGATAATACAGATGTTTTAGACCCTTGTGATTTTATTGTAACGAGCCAGGATACAACACCAACCACAACTTGGATTAATGCTGATTGTGATGGAGATGGTGTAACTAATGGCGATGAAGTTATTGATGGAACTAACCCTCTAGATCCATGTGAATTTATGCTAGAAAATACAACAGTACCACAAACACCAGAATGGGAAACACTTGATTGTGATGGAGATGGTGTTACAAACGGAATGGAAGTTATTGACGGTACAGATCCATTAGATACATGTGATTTAATTGCTGTTAATCAAGATACTACACCTAGTGTAGCTTGGTTAGATGCTGATTGTGATGGAGACGGCGTAACAAATGGTACCGAAGTATTAGATGGAACCGATCCAACAGATCCATGTGACTTTATTGTAAGCAGTCAAACATCTGGAACATCTGGAATGTGGATGGATGCAGATTGTGATGGCGATGGTGTAACAAATGGTACAGAAGTAACAGATGGTACAGATCCATTGGATTCTTGTGATTTCATTAGCGGAAACCAAACAACAGAACCAACAGTTGAGTGGAATGCTATTGATTGTGATGGAGATGGTGTAATAAATGGACAAGAAATATTGGATAATACAGATCCATTAGATCCTTGTGATTTTGATCCAAGTAGTCAAGATATTACAATAATTACAATGAATTGGGATGAATTAGATTGTGATGGAGATGGTGTTATTAATATTCTTGAAGTGGAAGATGGAACTAATCCTAATGATTCTTGTGACTTTATTTTAGATAGTCAAACGGAAACTCCTTCAAGTGAATGGAATAATGACGATTGTGATGGAGATGGTGTTACTAATGGAGATGAAGTATTAGACGGAACTAATCCATTAGATCAATGTAGTTTAGTAATATCTAGTCAAACACTGCAACCTTCTCCAAGATGGAATTCTACAGATTGTGATGGTGATGGTGTAACCAACGGTGATGAAGTATTAGATGGTTCTAATCCTTTTGATAACTGTGATTATATTTTTACTAGTCAGACTCTAATACCTTCTGATGTATGGAATTCTACAGACTGTGATGGAGATGGTGTTACTAATGGCGATGAAGTTATAGATGGAACAGATCCTACAGACGCTTGTGATTTTGATTTCAATAGTCAAGATATTACAACTGTAAGTGAAAACTGGTTATTAGCAGATTGTGACTGTGATGGTGATGGAGATGGATTTGCTAATGGTTCGGAATTAGCTGATAATAATGCTAATGGAATTCCAGATTATGCAGAATGTAATAATGGGGATCCAGACGCAGAAGACGGTATTAACATCTTTGATATAATGACTCCAAATGAAAATGGATTAAATGATGTATTTGTTATTAGTGGAATTGAAAATTTCCCTAATAATACATTAGAAATTTATAACCGTTGGGGAGTTAAAGTTTATGAAACCGAAGGTTATGGTCAAGGAGATAATTTCTTTAGAGGAGTTTCAGATGGTAGAGTAACTATAAGTAAAGGAGATAAACTTCCTGTAGGTACTTATTATTATGTACTTACTTATGTTAACAACCAAGGAAAGACTGTTAAGAAAGCAGGTCCATTATATATCAATAGAAAATAAAAAAAAACACCTAGCGAATTTTCGTTCGCTAGGTTAAATACAATTATCAAATGAAAAATTATTGCATTGTTATTTTTACCCTAATAGTATTTGGAGTAGGTTTTAATAAAACGTACGCTCAACAAGATGCACAGTACACGCAGTATATGTATAATACTCTAAGTATTAATCCAGCTTATGCAGGATCAAGAGACGTACTTAGTTTTGTGGGCTTATACAGAACGCAATGGGTTGGTTTAGATGGAGCACCAGAATCTTTTACAGGTTCTGTGCATTCACCAATTGGTAAAAAAATGGGATTAGGTGTTAATATTACTAATGATCAAATTTTTATTACAAATGAAACCTATATAGATATAGATTTTAGTTACACTTTAGATTTTTCAAATAATTCTAAACTAGCTCTTGGTTTAAAAGCTGGAGGGCATTTTTTAACTATTGATACGAATAGGTTAAATACGGGTGCATTTAATACTGGAGATTCGGAAGCCGAAATTAATATAGATAATAAATTCTCACCTCAGTTTGGTATAGGAGCTTACTATTATACAGATAAATTTTATTTAGGGTTAAGTGTACCTAACATGTTAGAAACAAAACATTTTGATGAAAATTCAGCAAATACAAATTCATTTTCAACAGCAAAAGAACGTGTTAATTTTTATTTGATGACAGGTTATGTTTTTGATATTAATGAAGACTTAAAGTTTAAACCTTCCGGTTTGGTTAAGTTAGTTGATGGAGCTCCATTACAAGTAGATTTATCAGCTAATTTTTTAATAATGGATAAATTTACAGTAGGAGCAGCTTACAGATGGAGTGCTGCTTTAAGTGCTATGGTAGGTTTTCAGATATCAGACAGGTTAATGCTTGGTTTTGCTTATGATAGAGAAACAACAGAAATACAGCAATATAATGATGGCTCTTATGAGGTGTTTTTAAGATATGAATTGTTTAAAAGAAAAGACTCCATGGTATCTCCAAGATTCTTCTAATAAATTAACTAGTACTATTATGAAAAACGTATATAATATATTAATTCTTACTTTGTTTTTTTCTTCAAGCATATTGTTTGCCCAAGAAAAAGTGATTAAAAAAGCCAATAAAGATTATGAAGAATTTGCTTATGTTGATGCAAGAAATAATTATCTAAAAGCAAATAGTGATGGTTTTCAATCGCTAGAACTACTTAAAAAATTAGGAGACTCTTATTACTTTAATGCAGATTATATAAATGCTGTTAAATGGTATGCACAAGTTTTTGAATCTACAGATGATTTAGATCCAGAATATATTCATAGATACGCTTTATCTCTTAAAAGTTTAGAACAGTATGTTGCTTCAGATAAAGTAATGGAAGCTTTTTATGAAGCAAAAGGAGAAGATTATAGAGCAAATTTATTTGTTAATGAAAGAAATTATTTAGAAGAAATAGAATTACAATCTGGTCGATTTGAATTAATTAAAGTGGATTTTAACTCTAAACTTTCAGATTTTGCTCCTGCATTTAATATCGGTAATGTTACTTTTGCTTCTAATAGAAATAATAGAGGAGTTACAAAAATGGTCCATGATTGGAATGAACAACCATTTTTAGATTTATATTCTTTAAATAATGAAAACGGTATTACTAAATTAAGTAACGAGATTAATACGATTTATCACGAATCTACAGCGGTATATACCAAAGATGGTTTAACGATGTATTTTACTAGAAATAACTTTACAGATAAAGATTATAAAAACGATAAAGAAGGGGTTAATCGCTTAAAACTTTATAGCGCAAAACGTACAGAAGAATCTAATGAATGGACTGTAAAAGAATTGCCTTTTAATAGTGATGAATACTCTACTGCTCATCCAGCTTTAAGTGTGGATGAAAAAACACTTTATTTTGCTAGTGATATGCCAGGAACGAAAGGACTTTCTGATTTATATCAAGTTCCAATCTTAGAAACAGGTTTTGGTACTATTACCAGTTTAGGAGATGGTATTAATACCGAAGGAAGAGAAACATTTCCTTTTGTTAGTAAAGACAATAAATTATATTTTGCTTCCGATGGACATGTTGGATTAGGTGGATTAGATGTTTTTGTTTCAGAAATCAGTACAGATTCTTTTGGAGATGTTTTTAATCTTGGTAAACCCGTTAATGGACCATTTGATGACTTTACATTCATTATCAATAGTAGAACAGGTTCTGGTTATTTTGCTTCTAATAGAGATGGAGGAAAAGGAGATGATGATATTTATTCTTTTAAAAGTATACAACCGTTAATTACTAAATGCCAACAGGCAATTGAAGGTGTTGTATTAAATAAAGTAACAGATGCTCCTTTAGCATATGCAGAAGTAACGTTGTTAAATGACAAAAATGAAGTTATTGATGAAATGACATCTAGAGCAGACGGTAGTTTTAAATTCACTTTAGATTGTTCTACATCGTATTCTGTTAGAGCACAAAAAGAAACTTATAGTCCTGCTGAAAAAGTATTTAATACTCCAAATAAAACAGGTCTTGTAGAACGTACTTTGTTCTTGAAAAAAGAAGAGTATACGCCTCCTTTACCTTTAGGAACAGATATTGCTCCTTTATTAGGAATTAATATTATCTATTTTGATTTAGATAAAGACTTTATTAGACAAGATGCAGAAGTAGAATTACGTAAAATTATTGATTTTATGAATGTATATTCCAATGTAAATATAGACGTAAGATCTCATACAGATAGTCGTAATACTAGTGAGTATAATATTGATTTATCTAACAGGAGAGCGATTTCTACAATAGATTATCTTGTTAATGTTGGAGGAATAAATAGGGCTAGATTAACAGGTCAAGGTTATGGAGAAACACAATTACGAAATAGATGTAAAGATGGTGTTCCATGTAGCGAGTCAGAACATCAATTAAATAGACGTAGTGAGTTTATTATTGTAAAGTAAAAACTTAAAACAAAAAAAAAGGCAACTCTATGAGTTGCCTTTTTTTTATAACTAAAATTAATTCTTCTTATCGTTTTGTGTTTTTTGAGCTAGTAAAGCATTTTTACTTATTAATGCTAAATTGAAATTAGGATTTAAAGCAATAGCTTCCTCTAAAATAGTAACAGCAGCATCTAAATTTGTAGCCTTATTTTCATTAAATTTTAGCATTGCTTTTAAATATAAAAAAGCAGCTTTTAAAGAAACTTGGTAAGGTGTTTTTGTTTCATAATATGCATGTTGCATTTCGCTAGTAGCATTTGTTATTCCATAGGTTATATGCTTGTTTGCTTCAGCAAATTTTTGAGTAGATAAATTAAGTTCTGCTAATTCGTATGCTATATTTACATTTGGAGTACGTTTAAACATTTCATTAAAATGTTGTATAGCAAGCTCTGGCTGGCTGATAGATTTTAAAGAAATAGCTTTTACTTCTAAAGCCATATCCGAATCTGAAGGAACAAAATCTACACCAATGGTATTTAAAGCTTGCATGTATTTGTTTTCACTCATGTATATATAAGCTAAAGTGTCATTTCTAGCAGTAGATGGATCTATTATGTTTAAATGCGTTAAACCATTAATAACACCTTGCACATCACCTTGCAATTTCATTTGTTCGTAATATGCTTCGTAGTGTTTTTTTAATTCGGAATTATTCTGTGCACTTAAAGAATAGCTTGCAGATAAAAATGCGATAAAAAGTAATTTTTTCATTGGTTTTGTTTTTTCTGAGGCTAAAACTAAATAAATTATACAGTTATACTCTTAAAACTATGCTAATTATTTAACGTAATAGTTGTTTTAGTTACGACTGCATCATTTAGAACAAATGGTTTAGGTATCATATTTTCTTCTCTTGGAAGAATATTAAGAGCTTGGTTAGTTAATAAATCATAAGTAGCCTCATAGATTGTGAATGTTGTTTTTTGCGAAACAGGAACGCTTAAAATCATATCTAAAGGTTCATTGTCTGCAACGTAATAACTAAACAATCGATTGTTTTCTCTTTCTTGAAAAGCTTTATTCGAAACTTTGTCTTTTTGGGCCGATATACCATTTATTAAAAAAGCATTAAAAACATTTGTAGTATCTGAAAACACCTCAAAGCGGGCAGCATTTCGTTGCGATGTTATGCAAATTGCAATTTGTCTTTCGCCATTAATTATGGTGTCGTTAGAAATTTCAATTTTTGGTTTCGTAATGTTTTTTACAGCAGCATTTTTGGTAAATGTAAAACTGGATTTGTATTTACTACCAATGGTGTTTTTTGAAAGAGTAGTAGCTGGATCTGGATTATCTGTTAAATAATGTTCTGTCCAAGTATCTAGCATATCATCATACGTTGCCCAAACAGCAGTATTTTCATTAGTGTCTAAAACATATAAAAGACTGTTTGGTTTAGGAGTTTCTTTTGTGAATTTAGAATTGAAATGTGCTTGGATAAGAAATATAATTCCGAAGCATAAAAACAAATACGACCAACGTTTTTTATGTTTTAAAAAACCGAATATAGTAACCAGTAATCCAAAAATTAGGACCACAAATATGGAAGAAACAAACAAGATTTTCAAGCCTAAACCAACCGGAAACATTTTTACCAGAGGCGATATAATAAACAATACCGGAATAGCTAAAATAGCTAAAAGGATGAGACTAGGCTTTTGCTGTCTTATCATTAAAAATAAGCTACATAAGCCAAAGTATACAGGAATAATAAAAAAGCTAGCTCCTTCTAGTTTTAATGCTACAATTACACAAATAAGTAACCAGAAAAATAATGGAGCAATTAATAAATTCACAGGTTTTTCTGAAGCTTTAAATAAATGATAACTATAAAAGCAGATGGCTACAGTTAAGCAGGTAAATGCAGCAATGTAAGTGTGACCATTATAAGTGAAACCATGAAGCATTTCTTGGTAATTAGGATATAAAAATTTTAAGATTTCCCAACCTAAAAAAGTAATTATACCGCCAAACACAAGACTTGTAAAAAAAGGTATAAACCCTTTAACGATATCTTTATGGTTTAATGCTTTTTGTTTAAATCCGTAGAAAACTAAAGCTATAAATACAATAACAGCAATAACTAGCATAGGCCAAATCCATGAAAAAGGATAAATAACCGTCTTAAATAGAGGAACATTAAAATAGATATAATCTTCGTTGCTTTTTACATTATTAAGATTTGCATTACTAAAATGATGGAGTAAAGGCATAAGGTAAGTGCCTTGGTGTTCAAGTGTGTTTCTGTCTAAACGTTCGTAGGTATCTAGTGCGGTGTGATAATCAAAATGGTCATCAATAAAAGCAAAATTGAAACCATCAATATTTTTGTCTGCTCTAAATCGAGTTAAGTCTGTATCATTAGGCAACATTTTATAAATACTATATGCAAGAGAGTTTGCCACAGGGTATTGGGGGTTAGCTTTTACAAACTCTTTCATTAAGTTGGCATTTCCTTGATTGGTTTCAATAAGCATATAACTTGGTCCACCAGAACCACGAGCTTCAAAATTTAAAACAAGTCCTACATCTTTAGCCCAAGGATGTTTATTTACAAAAATATCAGCGCCATTTAAACCAAGTTCTTCACCATCAGAAATTAGAATAATAATATCATTTTTTGGTGTTTTATTTTCTGCTAAAAAAGCACGAATCCCTTCTAAAATTGTTACTACTCCAGATCCTGCATCACTAGCTCCAGGAGAGGAATGCGGATTGCTATCATAATGCGAAAGTAGGAGTAAAGCTTTACTATTATCATTTCCTTTTATTCTAGTTACTATATTTTTAGGTTTCGATAGGTTACCCCATTGACTCATAGAATAGTCTTCTTGAATTTGAGTTTCTAAACCTAGCTTTTCTAATTCGTTTACAATATAATTTCTAATTTTTTGATGGTTTTTATTCCCTAGAAAATGTGGTTCTTTAGATATTTCTTTTAGTGGTATTAAAGCACGTTGGGTAGAAAACGATGTCTCGGGAGCATCTATAGTAGAAATATTGTTTGGTAATAAAGCATCGAAACTAAAATATATAGCCAAACATATAATGAGTAAAGCAATAAGTTTTTTAAACATATCTAAAAGGTGTCTTATTTTGTATAAAAATAGGAAATAATAATTAGCCGTTTCTGTTTAGGATAAATCATTTATAATCAGTATATTTAAGTTTACTAAACGCTATTATTATGGGAATAAAAAGTTTTCAAGGAGCTAGGAAACAACAACAAGTTGTAGACCAAACGCAATTAAAGGTAAGTGATTATATGACTAGAAGTTTAATTACTTTTAGACCCGAACAGTCTGTAGAAGAAGTTATAGAAACGCTAATTACAAATAAAATTTCTGGTGGGCCAGTTGTTAATGAAAACAACGAATTGGTAGGTATAATTAGTGAAGGAGATTGTTTAAAGCAAGTAAGTGATAGCAGATATTATAACATGCCAATGGCACAAGATAATGTAGAAAAGCGAATGGCTAAAAATGTAGAAACCATTGATGGAAACATGAATGTGTTTGATGCAGCTAATAAATTTTTAGAGTCTAAAAGGCGTCGTTTCCCTATTGTAGAAGAAGGAAAATTGATTGGTCAAATTAGCCAAAAAGATATACTAAAAGCAGCATTACAATTAAAAGGACAGAGTTGGAAGTAATTATTTTAACTCTCTCGTTTCACTAACGCATAATAATCGCCCTCTAAAGGTAAATAACCTTGATCGTACACAAAGTAATATATGGTTCCTGCTTTTGTGGTGTATATACTTGTAAAGTAATTAAAATCGAAACCTTTTTCTATCAGTTTTGCTCTAGATGTTTTTGTTTTTTGTTCTGGATTGAGCACTTCTAAAATTCTATAATTTTTACGAAGTCTATTATTCGTATTGCGAATTAAATTTTTACTATCCTTATTTACCTTGTTGTTATAAGCATTTCTGCAAGCATCACTACAAAATTTCTTATCTATTCTGCCAACAATTTTATCGCCACATTCTGGGCATTTTTTTTGCATAGTTATTTGTTTTCCAGTTTATACCATCGTAAGTTCATTTGTTCTTGTTCAAAATAAAAATCTTCTATATAGTGTAATCCAATTTTTAAAAGCGCGTTGTGCGAAGCTTGGTTTCCTATTTCTGTAGTAGCATAAATTTCTGGAAGTTTTAAAACTTTAAAGGCATAATCTATAGCCGCTTTTCCAGATTCGGTTGCATAGCCTTTTCCCCAATATTGTTTAATAAGTCTGTAACCAACATCATAATATTTAGTAAAGCCATTCATGTTGTATTCTGTATTTAAACGCAAACCAGACCAGCCAACAAAATCTCCTGAAGCTTTTTCGATAACTGCAAACCTACCAATACCTCTTTCTTTATATTGAGAGAGTACACTTTCTAGTATTTTTTTAGACTCATCTATTGTTTTAACAGGTTTGTTCCCTAAGTATTTGTGTACATCTGGGTCCGAATCTAAAGCAAACATACCATCTAAATCTGTTAGCCTAAGTTCCCTTAAAAGAAGTCTTTTTGTTTCTATATGAAATTGCATTTAGTGTTTTTTGTACTTAAATTTCACTTCTTCGGTTTCGCCTTTTTCTTCAATAACCACATAAATATTTATTTCTTGATCATTTACTTTTTCGAAAGTGAATTGGTCAAAGTATGCGCGATTATTTTCTATTTTAATCAATTTAGCATCTACGGTTACGTCTTTTTCTTCCCAACCTTTAAAATCATTTCCAAAATGTTTGAATTGTAAAACTAGCGTGTTTTCAACTTGTCTTATTCCTCCAAATTCATAAAAAACAACACGATTATCTATAACTAGTTTAAAAGAAAACATCATCGAATCTCCAAGTGGAGGACTCCAAATTTCTTCAGTAATTCCCCCAAAAGCTTCCCCTTTCCAGTGTCCTTCCATCCAAAAAATTTGACTTAAATTTGCTTTTGGAGATTGCATTCCATCTTCAAATTTTAACGTGTTAACTTGCGCATTACAAGTAGTAAATATTAATATAAGTACTAATAGATATAGCTGTTTCATTGTTTTAAGAAGTTAAAATTCTGTCACGTGCCCCCAATTTTCTCCAGATTTAATTCTGTATAACTGCATTTCAGAAATACCAAATTGTTTTGCTATTAAACGCATTCTAGTTTTACGATTAGGGTCGAATAATTTTCGTTTAATCATTTTTACTTTACCTTCAGAAAGTTTAAAATGTTTATGGTTTTCTTTTCGTTTTATTTTGCTTTTAATAACTAATGGATTTTTTAAATTATGAGTTGTCACTTCTTGCCGAGTTGCCCAGGCCAAATTAGAAACCACATTGTTTTTCTTGTTAAAATCCTTATGAATTACAAAAGGTTTGTTTTCTGGGTTTTCAATAAATAATTCAGCCATAATACGATGTACGTATACTAAATTTGTTTTTTTATTCTTTTTAATTGCTGAAAATGCTTCGTAACCATTAATTTCAGAACATTTAAAGTTTAATTTTAATTGTTGGTGTTTTTCACTATAAATCCTTCCAAGTGAAGATATATGGTACTTCTCATTAGTACGCCAAGTATCTTTTGAAATCGTTTGCCAGTGTTCACCAGATAATTTGGTCAACATATTATTTGTTTTTAGGAGTTTTAAATATACGAAATTTTCCGTTTACAAACGACTACAAGCATTTACAAACGATTTTAAATGTGTAACAACCGAATAGCACTTGTATGTTGTTTCATCTTTGCAGTGTTGAATGGAACTAATGAAATTCAATATAATAAAAACCTTATCTTATGAATACGTTAAGAAACAAAGTACAGTTAATTGGAAACTTAGGAAACGATCCAGAAATCATTAATTTAGAATCTGGTAAAATGCTTGCCAAATTTTCAATAGCTACCAATGAAAGCTATAAAAACGCACAAGGCGAAAAAGTAACAGATACGCAATGGCACAATGTTGTGGCTTGGGGAAAAACAGCAGAAATAGTAGAAAAGTTTGTTACTAAAGGAAAAGAAGTGGCAATAGAAGGAAAGCTTACCACTAGATCATGGGAAGACAAAGAAGGAACCAAACGTCACACAACTGAAGTAGTCTGTAATGAGTTATTACTATTAGGGAAGTAATTTTATTAATTTATTTAAAGAAAAGCGACTTTTGTCGCTTTTTTTTATTGTTTAAAGTGAATAATTGTTAATTGATTAAAAAAAACGTAGTATTAAAAACTATTAATTAATCCATAACTTTATGAAAACAATTGCACACCCAAAGTCTTGCTATTTTTGGTTTTTAGCAGTTTTGTTGCTAACGACCAATGTGATGGCTCAAAAACCCACATTAAAGAAAAATTTTGAAATTGATTTGCCCAAACTGGAGCAAGATTATGAATTTAAAGACAATATAAGGGTAGATAAAAACACTGGTTTTCCCATTGCTATTTATGGAATTGCATACGCATTAGAATCTAATAGTCCAGAGAATATGGCGAAGGCCTACTTACTAAACTTTAAGGAAACCTTTGGTCTTAACAAAGAACAAATAGAACAACTAAAACTTCACGCAGTTCGAACTAGTGTTTCTGGAACAACAGTTAGACTTAGGCAATACGCTTATGGATTACCAGTTAATTCTTCTGAAATTACAATAAACATTAACTCTAAAAACGAGGTTACTTATGTAATGAATGCATTTAATTATAATGTGAAACTGAATAGGACTAATCCATCCCTTTCTTTAAGCCAGGCACAAAATATTGCATATAGATATTTGGGAGTTAATGGTGCTTTTCAATATACAAACAATGCACTGTTTATTTATCACGATACCTCTTCTAGGTTAGCGTATAGAATTAATTTTATCTCTAAAGATATAATTGGAGAATGGGATGTTTTTGTAGATGCAAATAGTGGAGAAATTTTTAAAGCACTTGATATTTCATTTTATTGTAATGATGGAAACGGGAATAAAAACTTAGAAAAAGATAATAATGAAACCTGTAAGGAGGAAAGTATAAGCTACCCATTTGCTACAGGTACAGGTAATGTATTTGATCCAGACCCATTATCTTCTGCAATGGTAGCCTATGGTAGTGGCGGAATTACAGATGGTAGCGATGCAAATTCTACTGCATTAACAGCACAAACATTTAATGTATCTCTTTTAGATATTGAATTTTCGGGTGGAAATTATCATTTAAAAGGGCCTTATGCAGAAGTTGTGGATAGCGAGTCACCTTATAATGGGCTATTCTCACAAGCTAGTTCTAGTTTTAATTATCAAAGAGCGGATGATGCGTTTGAAGCGGTAAATGTATATTATCATATAGATGCTTCTATGCGTTATATAAATACTGTATTAAATATTAATTTATTGCCATATCAATATACTACAGGAGTGCGTGTAGATCCACATGGTTTAAGTGGCAGTGATAATTCACACTATTCTAGTGGATCTGGAGAGCTTGCTTTTGGTGAAGGTGGTGTCGATGATGCTGAAGATTCTGATGTGGTACATCATGAGTTGGGTCATGGTCTTCATGACTGGGTAACTAACGGAGGTCTTTCGCAAGTTAATGGACTTAGTGAAGGTAGTGGTGATTATTGGGCGCAATCTTATAATAGAAGTTTAGGGAATTGGAGTGCATCAGATGCTGCATATAATTATGTTTTTAATTGGGATGGACATAATGAATATTGGAATGGAAGAACAACAGATTATGGTGCATCTTACCCAGGAGGGTTAACAGGAGGGATTCATGCCGATGGTCAAATATGGTCTACATGTTTAATGAAAATATATGATATAATTGGTCGTGCAAAAACAGACAAAATATTTTTAGAAGGTCTTGGGATGACTAATGGATCTTCTAGCCAAGATGATGCTGCAAACGCTGCATATCAAGCAGCTATTAATATGGGATATACTGCAAGTGAGTTAACTACAATACATACCGAATTTACAGACTGTGGTTATACTTTACCTGCTTTAGCTGCTCCACCAGTTGCAGACTTTACAGCAGATAATATTAGCATTTGTTTAGACACCAATAATACCGTTAATTTCACAGATACGTCTACAGGAGTACCAACGTCTTTAGCTTGGACTTTTGAAGGTGGAACTCCAGCAACATCGACAGCAGAAAATCCAACAGTGACTTATGCTGCCCCTGGAACATATAATGTGACATTAGTAGCTACAAATTCTTTTGGTTCAGATACGGAAATTAAAACAGGTTATATAACTACCTTATCAGGGTCTGCTTGCCCAATAATTACTTGTGCTACAAAAGCTAGTACAAATGTTCCATTAGACATTCCGATTACAGGAACAATGGGGACTACAACTTCTACAGTAGCTATTTCAGGAGCCGATGTAATAACAGATGTTAATGTTTTAAATTTAATTGGTACACATACATATTTAGGTGATTTAGAGGTAACTTTAACGAGTCCTAGTAATACGGTAGTTTCTTTATTTAGTAGTATTTGTGGTACAGATGAGGATTTTGATATTCATTTTGATGATGCTGCAAGTAGCGGAACACTACCTTGTCCATTAACAGGAGGTGGAACCTATCAGCCAACAGGAACTTTGGCAGATTTTAATGGTGAAGATCCTAATGGTACTTGGACTCTAACTATTGTTGATATTTATAATGGAGATAGTGGTCAATTAGCTTCATGGTCTTTAGAAGTTTGTTCAGAATCTACGTTGTCTGTAACAGATACATTAGATGTAGATAGTTTTGTTATCTATCCTAACCCAAATACTGGAACCTTTAATATTAAGATGAATACTATTTTAGACGAGGATATTAATCTTTCGGTATATGATGTTAGAGGAAGAGTAGTCTATGATAAAAAAATCATGAATACTTCTAGTTTTAATGAAACAATAACATTAGATCATGTACAATCGGGATTGTATTTAGTAAAAATTAAATCTGGAAATAAATCTATTATTAAGAAATTAATTATTGAATAATTTTAAAAAAGATTTTATAGGTTAAAAATAAAAGCGGCTTTGGTCGCTTTTATTTTTATAAATAACTTATTTGAGCTCTTTTTTAGTAGAAAAAACTTTTGACTGCTTTACTAATACATTTAATACCAAACCAGTAATAATTAAAAAGATACCAAAAATACTTAGAAGCGAGTAGGTTTCCTGTAACCAAATAGCTCCAATTAGCATCGTGAAAATAACTTCAATATATTTTAATGGAGCAACTAGATTAATTTCGCCAGTTTGTAATGCTTTGGTCATGTAAAGTTGTCCAAAATACCCATAGACGCCAAGACTTAATAGTAATAACCATTCTAATCCTTTTGGGCTCGTCCAATGATTAATACATAAAACGCCACCAATAATAGCAGAGATAATCATAAAATAATTTACAATTACAATAGGATGATCTTTGGCACCAATTTTTCTTATAAAAATATATACTAATCCTGTAAACACAGCAGAAATAATGGCGTAAACTAATCCGATATTATTGATTTGATTATCAAAGCCTTTTAAAATAACAACACCAATAAAAGCGACACCAAAACATAACCATTGTAAATGTTTTATTTTTTCTTTAAGTAAAAACAAAGCGAAGACAGCAGCAAAAATAGGAGAGATGTATCTAATAGAAACAGCTGTTCCCATAGATAGGTGTTTAATAGACATAAAAAACAATGTCATTGCAATACAGCCAACAATTCCTCTAGAGATAAGTAAAAGTTTTTTGTTTCCTAGAAACGAAATTTTATTTTTAATTAAAAAAGGAATTGTGAAAAACAAGGTTCCAATTGACCTAAAAAAAACAATTTGGTACACATTAAAATAACCGAGTTTTTTTACAAATACATTTAGTAGTGCGAAGGCTAATGCACTAATAGACATATAAAATATAGTTTTTTTGTGCATGAACTAAATTGAATTTACGCTAACTAATTAGATTTTTTAAAGATTTTTTAAAACTCAAAATTACTTCTTCTTTTAGTTTTTTTCTACTTTGAAGATTAGAAATTTCAATATATTCAATAGGTAATTGATTATTAATAAATATGGAAGAATTATTTTGTTTAAAATTAGAAAGCATGATTGCAGCATCTACACTACCATCATTGATGTTTTTTAAACATTCTTCTTCTTTTTCCTTAGATGAAAAAGATTGAAACAATAGCAATCGATAGCCATGTTTAAATGAAAATTTTTGTATTTCAGAGATAATACAACTATAACAAGAGTCTGTTATTTCTGGAACTATTATAGCCAAAGTTTTGGTTCTTTGTTTTCTTAAAGATAAAGCTGTAAAGTTAGGTACATAATTGTTTTCTAAAGCAATATTTTTTATTAACTCTTTAGTTTTAGAACTAATATCGCTTTTGCCATTTAAAGCTTTAGATACTGTAGAAACAGAAAATCCAGATAGATTAGATATACTTTTTAGTGTTATTGTAGATTGATACATTAACAGTCGTTATTTTAACTTTTGAATAATAGTTATTGCAGTTTTGGTAAGCTCTTCAATTTTACTATAATCGTAGTTGCCATCTTTATTTTTAGCAATAAGCTTAGATCCTATTCCTACACAAGTAACACCAGCATTAAACCAAGACTCTAAACTTTCTTGTGTTGGCTCAACACCTCCAGTAGGCATGATACTTGTCCATTTACAAGGGCCTTTTATTGCTTTTACATAGCTTGGGTTATATGCATTACCAGGAAATAATTTAACTATTTCGCAACCTAGTTCTTCAGCTTTAGATATTTCAGTTAACGTTGCACAACCAGGAGACCAAAGTACTTTTCTTCTATTACAAACAATTGCAATATCTTCTCGTAAAACAGGTGTTACAATAAAATTTGCACCTAATTGCATATAAAGAGATGCAGCAGCAGCATCTGTAATAGAACCAACTCCCATTATCATTCCAGGTAGCTCTGCTATTACATATTTATTAAGAGCTGCAAAAACTTCAAAAGCAAAATCACCTCTGCTCGTAAATTCTAGAAGCCTTGCACCACCATCATAGCACGCTTTTATTATTTTTTTGCTTACTTCTATATCTTCATTATAAAACAAAGGAACTAAGCCTGTTTTTTGCATTACTGTTGCAACTTCAATTCTTGAGTATTGTGACATTTTGTGTTTTTTTATCTGGAAACCTTTCCTGAGGCATCACCATTTAATAATTTTTCGATTTCATCTAGTGTAATTAAATTACAATCACCAGAAATAGTGTGTTTTAAGCAGCAAGCGGCAACCGCTATATTTAATGCTTTTTGTTTATTGGTAGCATTGTTTACTAATCCATAAATTAAGCCACCCATAAAAGCGTCTCCACTACCAACTCTATCTACAACAGGAGTAACCTCCTTCACATCTGCGTTGTAAATAGTTTTTCCATCGTATAATATACCTCCAATTCGTTGATGCGATGCACTAACAGAATACCTTAATGTAGTTGCTGTAGTATTTAAATTAGGACATAATTTAAATATTTGATCGTATAAAGAAGGTAAGGATTTTTCGTCTTGGTAGTTAGGATTTACTTTATCTTTTCCTAACATAAAAAATGCGGTATCAATATCTCCTAAAATAACATTACTATACTTTAAAAGTTCTGGCATTACTTGGTTTGGTTCTTTTCCGTATTGCCATAATTTTGACCTATAGTTTAAGTCGGAAGAAATAGTAACCCCCAATTTATGTGCAACTTTAATTGCTTCTAAACATTCGTCTGCAGCAGATTGTGAAATTGCAGGAGTAATACCGCTCCAATGAAACCATGTAGCGTCTTTTAAAACCGATTCCCAATCTATGGAACCTTTTTCTATGGTAGCCATAGAGCTGTTTGCTCTATCATAGACTACATTACTACCACGGGTTCCAGCTCCAGTTTCTAAGTAATAGATACCCAGTCTGTCTCCACCGTAAATAACATTTTTAGATTCTACATTAAATTTGCGCATCTCTTTTAATGCACAAGCTCCCATTTCATTTTTTGGTAGTCTAGTAACAAATTCGGCTGGAATACCATAATTTGCTAAAGATACTGCTACATTAAATTCTCCACCACCATAAGAGGCTGCAAACTTTTTCGCTTGAGAAAATCTTAAATGACGCTCTGTTGAGAGTCTTAACATAATTTCTCCAAATGTGACAATCTTACTCATTATTATTTATTTAATTACAAAACTTCATCTTTTAGAATGATAAATAGTTTTATTCTTAAACATTATCTTAAACGTAGTGTTTAAAAAGGGTTGTGTTTAAAAATAAAACTATTTAGTTTCTGTTAAAAATTTAAATTTATCTAAATGCTAATTCTTCATTAATGTTATTGTTAACTCGTTTTATAAAAGAGGTCTTATAAGAAATTATATATGTTACTAAATCTGTAACTTAACTTCAGATGCTTGACTTTTCTTTTAATGATGTTATACCAATAACTTCTCTTTTAAATTTAGATATTTATTTTTCGTTTTTAAGTTATATACCTAATGCTTGACCACCACCAATTTGAATAGTTTCAGCCGTTATGAAAGAAGCATCTTTACTAGCTAAGAAAGAAACAACCCCAGCTACATCTTCTGGTTGGCCTAATCTACCTAACATAATATTGTTTGCCCAAGAAGCAAATACTTCTGGTTTTGTTGCTTTAATTTGTGCGTGAAAAGGTGTGTCTATAGTACCTGGAGATACTGCATTTGCTCTAATACCATATTCGGCAAGATCTTTAGCTAAGGCTCTAGTGATAGCATGTACTCCAGCTTTAGATGTTCCGTAGATACCAGCTCCTGGTCCTCCAGCTGTCCATCCTGCATTTGAGGTATAGTTAATTATAGAAGGATGTTCTCCTTTTTTAAGAAACGGTATTGCTGCTCTTGATGCAAAAAATACAGAATCTAAGTTTAATGCCATTACAAATCTATAAAAGTCTGTAGTCATTTCTTCAAATCTAGAACGACCTCCTAAACCACCTGCATTATTTACAAGTACGTCAATTCTACCATATTTTTCACCAATTTTAGTGATGTTATCTGTTACTTGATCTTCTTTAGTAACATCAAATCCATAATATTCTGCACTGATTCCTTCATCGGTTAACTCTTTTAATCTTTTAGCTCCCGCTTCATCATCAATACCATTTAATACTACAGTATATCCATCTTGACCTAATCTTTTTGCTACTTCAAATCCTATTCCTCCAGTTGCTCCTGTAACTATGGCTAATTTTCCTTTGTTTTTACTCATTTTTTTTTTTTTTTTCTATGATGTTATGATAAATATTTTAGTTTTTTGTGTTATCTACTAGCCTTACTTTTTTAATAAAAAAGAAAATGGATAGTACTGCAAGTATAACAGATACTGTAATTGCTATAAATGCTGGTGTATAAGATCCTCCTTTGGTAATTGAACCAATAAACCAGTTCATAATAATAGGAGATACTGCAGCTATTGTACCAGCTAATCCTGCTAATGTGCCAACAGAAGGTCCTTTAAACAAGTCACTAGATAAAGTTTGGATATTACCTATAGCAAATTGGAATCCAAAAAGTGCAATTCCTGCTAAGTATATAAATGTCATATAGTTAGAGTCGGTTACAAATAATATAATAGAAACAAATCCTATTATTATTAAAAGACTTCCTAATACTATACTTGCTTTTCTACCAGTATTTACATTGGTACGTTTTATTAATTCTTCAGTAAATAAGCCGCCTAGTATCCCTCCAGCTGCAGCCATTAGATAAGATATCCACATGGTTTTCCCAATTTCTTCTATACTAAGTCCAAATTTAGAATTTAAATATATTGGCATCCAACCAGCAAAGAACCACCAAATTGGTTCTATAAAAAATCTGCATAATAAAACACCCCAAGGTTGTTTGTAACTTAGTATTTTACCAACGCTTAAGCTTTTAGATCCTTTAACTGCAACGTCATTGTTTTCAATTCTATCATTCAGGATTAAGTTTTTTTCATCTTCTGTAATCCAAGGATGATCTTCTGGTTTAGATTTGTTTAAAATATACCAAGGAATTACCCATAATAAACCTAATGCACCTAGTATTAAGTAGGTTGATTTCCATCCAAAATGTGCATATAGAAAAACGATAATAACTGGCGCTATTACATTACCAATGGAAGCACCGGAATTAAAAATACCTTGCGCTAAAGCTCTTTGTTTAACAGGAAACCATTCTCCATTACTTTTTACAGCACCAGGCCATAAACCAGCTTCCCCTAGACCAAGTAAACCACGAACTAAAGATAAGGAAACGACACCTCTTGCAAGTGCATGAAATGCAGCAGCAGCAGACCATACAACAATGGATACAATAAATCCTAAACGAGTTCCTATTTGATCGTATAACCTCCCTGATAAAAATTTACTTGCAGCATAGGTAATCATGAAGATATTAAGCATTAAAGCATAATCGGAATTATCCATGCCAAGGTCTTCACCCATTTGCGGCCAAAGTAATGCAAATGCAGTTCTATCAATATAGTTTATAACAGTGGCAATAAAAATTAATCCTATAATCCACCATCTTAATCCTTTTAGTTTCATGTATATTTTTTAATGTGTTAGTTAGTAATTACAGTTTAATCATTATAACAATATTGGTATAATTCACTAAAATGATCTTTCATTTTTTGTTTGGCTAACTGTGGATTTTTACTTTTAATGGCATTGTAAATTTCTTGGTGTTCTGCAATACCTTGTTTTGCTAAGTCTTTATCACAAACATGATATTTCTCGAAATTTGTAATAATTTCAGGAGTAATAATCAACATGAATGTGTTCATAGTACTATTTCCACTTGCTTTTGCTATTGCTAGATGAAAAAGTAAATCTTCTTGAACAGCATCTTCATTATTTATTACTTTATTTGAGTACGCATCTAGTGCTTCTTTCATTTTTTGCAAATCTTCTTCGGTTCTTCTTAATGCTGCTAGTCGTACCGTTTTTAATTCTAATAAAATTCTAGTTTCAACTAAGGATTTAAATTCTGGCGATTCTAATCTTAGTATATCTTCAATCATCCCATTCATTGCTATTACACCAATATTAGCTACAAATGTTCCACTTTGCGGAATAGATTCTAATAATCCATAAAATTCTAATTTTTGAATTGCTTCTCTTACATTACTTCTAGATACTTCAAATTTTTCTGAAAGAGTTCTTTCTGCTGGTAGTTTATCTCCAGGTTCCAGATTCTTTAAATTTATTAAATCACGAATACTAGCAATGATGTGTTTTTGTATATCAAAATTTTCAGTTTTCGTAAGTATCTCTAATTTCATAAATCAATAATTATATAATGTCTGTTTATATGATAAATGTAATAAATTTCATTTAGAAAGAACTTTATAGTTTAGTTAAACTTAAAGGCCTAATTAAGACCTTCTAAGTTTAACTTAATCACAATAAGACTAATCAAAATATTTTTAATGTGTGACTTCTAATTTATAGTATCTAACTTTTGCATAAGCGCCTTCATCTCTACTTTGAAAATAGTTCCCTGCTTTAAAATAATTTTCAAAGATTCCCCATTTTGCCATATGAATATTTTTATATACTTTATAATCTGTTTTATTTAAAATAATAACCATTTTGCCACTGGATATTTCTACTTCGAGTGTGAATTTTTTAAATCCAACTTCTTGTTCAAAAGTGTAACCATCGTCATTCCCCCAAGCATCTTTATGTAGCATTTCTTCTTGAGTAGCATTTAGGTTTTTTAGTTCTTTGGTTTTTACTCTAATTTTACCTTTATCCCAATAAATTTTTAATATTGGAGGTGCATTATTGTCTTTTTGACCAATTAGATCTCTTTGTTCATTTGTTAATCGACCATGAATTTGCATGATGATTACTTTATGATATTTACCTTCACTATCTTTAGTAACCTTATCCATTGCCAATTCGCCTTTCATATAGGCGCCATCGGCAAAGGTCCAGTTGGTATTATTATCGCCAGGAACCATTTGCTCTCTTAGCTCAGACCTAGAATATTTAGTGTTAGCTGTTGTAGCATTACTAGGATAAGCATAGAAAACTAAAGCTCCTTTAGTGGAGTCGTTATACATATATTTTGTTAAACGCTCGTCTGTTGCATAATTTAAAATTTCAGGTGGTTCAATATTCATCGCTCCACCTTTTGCGTTTAGCTCTGGAGTGGTTACACTCCAGTGACTTAAATCTATCTCAGGAAGTTTGTATTTTTTCTTCTTTTTTTTCCTCTTTTTAACTTCTTTCGTTACAGTATTTTTTTGTGCTTGACAATTGGCACTAACAGAAGAAACTAGAAAAATAAACAAACCAATCTTGAGATATCTAAACATTTATTTAATTTATAGATTTATTGTACATCGATAGTAACATTATCTATCCAAGTGTTATCTGTATTTCCATCATGATCAAAAACAATAGCGATGTCACCATTAGCTCCTGTTTCAAAGGCTAATACATAGTCATCATAATTATCTACACCTAATGCATTTGTTCCTGATCCTTGCGCTAACAAAGTTGCACTTGCAAATTCACTAAAATTGGATAATTGACCATCAACAATACTTGCTCTAATACTATCCCCAGAACCAATAGCTCGGATAGAATATCTAAATCTTAAAACATAACTTGTATTAGGAGATACGGTTATTGCTTGGTATGAAACTCTATTGTCTGCGCTTCCAGCTGTGTATTTAGCAGATCGAGTACCACCATCTCCATTACTTGATGTTTGATGTATAGATGCTCCACTAATTCTCCAACAATCTCTACTGTCTTCACAAAGAGGATCTCCGCTACTTTCAAATTCCCAACCTCCAATTACAGGAACAATAGCTTCTGGTTCTTCTGGTTCTGATACGACAACATCTAAAGTAATAGAATCAGATGCGCCATTAGCGTCACTTGTTGTAAATGTTACAGGGTAAGTTCCTTCAGCATCAAATGTGTATGTTGGATCTTGATCTGTAGAAGTATCACCGTTTCCAAAATTCCAAGAATAGAAAGCGGATTGCGTTGAAAGATCTGTGAAACTTATTAGTCTAAAATTATCTACATCTGCTGAATAAGAAAAATCAGCTGTAGGTAAAATAGTATCTTCCTGAGAATTTGAGTCAGGTAAATCGTCTCTAAAGGCATCTTCACAACTAATAGTAAAACTAGCTGCTACTATACTTAAGAGGAATAATGTTGAATTACGGAAAATATTTACTTTATTTTTCATAGTTTAATTTTTTAAGTATTAATATCCTGGATTTTGAGTTAAAAGACCACCACTAAGATTTATTTCTCTTGCAGGGATTGGTAATAATAAAGCTTTTCTTGGATCATATACATATCCCATTTCATCGGAATGCGCACTAAGTACAGCATCTAAAACACCAAATCTAACTAAATCGAAGTAACGTTGATTTTCGAAAGCAAATTCTACACGTCTTTCACGTAAAAGTTCTTCTTTTGTTACACTTGTAACGATGTTTGGAGCCGTATCTGGAAAAGCTCTATCTCTTACTTCTTTAAAAGAGTTAAGTGCGTTTGAGTTACTTGTTTCAGAACTTTGTCCCATAATAGCCTCTACATGCATTAAAAGCACATCTGCATAACGAATTGCGATATAATCATTACCCGCATTTCTTGCATTAGGACCATAAGGAGTTGGTGAAGCATTAGCATCAAAACCATCTGGTAAGAATTTTGCAACTTCATTAGAACCTAGAACGGTTGTATATGAAATATCTGTTCTTATACCTCCATACATATTAAAATCTGCTATAAGATTATCATTAACAATATTTTGACCATCTTCTCTACCTGCACGAACTCCTGAAGTAAATTCTGAAGAAAAACTCTGACTTTCATTAGCATCACCCGACAGGTATTGAATTGCAAAGATAATCTCGTTATTTAGTTCGTTATAAAAGACATCATAATAGTTAGATTGTAAAGAATATTGTCCACCAATAATCGATTCGCATAATTGTTGCGCAGCAACATAGTTTGTTCCTTGTGTTAAGTAAACTTTTGCTAATAGCGCTTGTGCTGCAGCTTGTGACGCTCTAGATTTGTACGTGTTATCTAAAGTGTTAGCAGCTTCTAATAAATCTTCTATAATCTGTTCGTATATTAAATCAGAATCAATACGTGTAAAAAGAGCTTGGTCTTCTTCAGGTCCTAAAACAGTGGTTACTAATGGTACATCACCAAATAATCTTACTAAGTTAAAATATGCATAAGCTCTTAAGAATTTAACTTCTGCTGTATATTTGGCACGATTACTATCATCTGCAACATCCATAAAGTTTAAGACATTATTTACTCTAAAAATAACTTCATACATAGATTGATAATAATCTTCAGATTCTACATTGTTTGCAGTAACTACATATCTATGAAAATCGGATTTAGATCCTTCTAGTGTTGCATTTCTTGTATTATCTGTACGGTGTTCTGTTAAAAGGTGTTCAAACTGCACTCCTCTGTTAAAATCCCCTATGTTTGTTTCTGTATTTTCATTCACCCCTTGAAGGGCATCATACACTCCTATTACTCCAGCTAATACATCTGCATCTGTTTCAAAAAACGTATCAACTACAACTACAGTATCTGGTAATGGGTTTAAAAACTCTTCTGTATCACAGGAAATAAAAATACTTCCTGCTAGAGCTACTATTAAAAATTTTATGTTTTTCATAATTTGATGTGTTTATAATTAAAAATCAACGTTTAAACCGAAAGATATTGTACTATATATTGGCGTACCAGCTCTTTGAGAACCATATGCTCTAGGATCTGTACCATCTATATGCTCAGGGTTAAAACCATGGTAATCATCTGCTGTAATATAAATTAAATTCTGACCAGTTGCATAAAGTCTAAGTCCTGATAAACCTAATTTTGATGTTAAATCATCTGGGAAATTATACCCAAGGCTTACATTACGTAATGAAAAGTAGTCTGCACTTGCAATTACTTCACTAGTTAAAACTTTTTCTTGAATAAAAGATTCATGAGGTACTACACCATCTGAAACTGCTTGTGCTTCTCCACCAGCTCTAGTTCTATTACCAAACCAGTTATAGAAGTATTGATCTCCAATGTTATTTACTTGTGCACCTAAGCTACCTTGTAACATGAAAGAAAAATCAAAGTCACCATATTTAAATTCATTAGTAAAACTATATACTAAGTCTGGATAAGGATCACCTAAAATAGTTTTATCCTCATCAGTAATAATACCATCACCATTTAAATCTTTTACGATAGTATCATCAGCTTGACCATTAATTCTGTTCCAAGGGTTGTCTACATAATTAGTTCTAAATTCTGTTTCGTTATACGCTTCTTCGTCTACAACATAACCCCAGAAAGAAGAAATTGGCTCTCCAATTCTATTAATCCATTGTGAATTTCTACCATAGGTATCTTCAATTAATGCATTGTTTGAATCCCCAAAACTAAGTAGTTCGTTTTTATTCGTAGAAGCAATTATAGTAGAGTTCCAAGAAAATTTCTCACTACTAATATTTTTAGTTCTTAATTCAAATTCCCAACCTCTGTTTTGTACTTTTCCTAAGTTTACTATACCTCCAGAAAATCCAGTTACATAAGAAACAGGGTTTTCTAATAGTAATTCATCACTAGTTCTTTGGTAATAATCTACCGATCCAGAAATTTTATTGTTGAATAATCCAAAATCTACAGCAGGGTTAAACTCTTCAGAAGCTTCCCATTGTAATAATGCATTAGCAATATTAAGTGGAGATACACCAGGAGAAATACTGCCATCACTAACCGCATTAGAGTTTTGTAATAAAGCTAAGTAAGGCCATGCATTTACCACTTCGTCACCAACATTAAAGTTTTCAGAACCTGTAAGACCATAACTAACTCTAAATTTTAGTTTGCTTACAACATCACTATCACTTAAAAAATCTTCGTTATGAGCATTCCAACCTATAGAAGCTGCAGGGAAATTACCCCATTTAGTATCAATTCCAAAAACAGAACTACCATCACGTCTAAAAGAAGCAGATAATAAATATTTGTCTGCATACGCATAAGTAACTCTACCAAAGTAACCTACTTTTTGTAGTACGGTGTTGATTTCTTCAAATTCAGAAATACTTGTTGCACCTTGTAAATTTTTAAGTCTATCACTAGTATACCCTGTACCAGTTACATCACTAGTGCTACTTTTTCTTTGTTGTATTGTTGCACCTGCTAATATATTAAGTTCATGGTTTTCACCTATTGTAGTAGAATAATTTAATGTGTTATCTGAAATTAATCTAGTACGAAATCTGTTTTGTAAGTTATATAATGCTCTACTATTCCCAGATGCATGATATTTTGTTCCATCCCATCTTTCTCTTTTTCTTTGGTCTAAAGTTAAACCTAAAGAAGTTTTTGCTGTAAGCCCTTCAATAATGTCATAACTTAAATAAGTAGATCCATATAGTTTTGTATTGTATTCATAATGTTCTCTTTCTACGTATTGTGCATAAGGGTTTGAATCTCCTGAAGTACGTGGTCTTTCTGTATTACCATCATTATCTAAATCTAAATTCATTAAATGATTTTCGTAGAAATAATCACCTGCTTGTACATCTGGGTAAGCCGAAGTATTAACAAACTGAAGTGTTTCTTCTGTATGGTAAATTGGCAACCATGGCGATTGACGTGTTGGGTTATGAATTGAAGTAGGTAATCTTCTTTGTTTTGTATAAGAAGGAGTTGCACTAATTCCAAATTTTAGTTTGTCACTTAATTCAGTGTCAATTTTTATTTTCCCAGTCATTAATTTATAATCATCTGTTATAACAACACCTTCATCATGAAGATATCTTAAAGATGTACTAAATTTTGTTTTTTCAGAACCACCTCTAGCTGCAAAAGAGTGACTTGTAACTGTACCTCCATCAAAAAATACATCTTGCCAATCTCTGTCTACACCTGTAGTTGCAACTAATAACTGCGCGTATAATGTTTCACCAGAAAGTGTTCCAGTTGCAGCTTGCTCTTTTTTAGCCCAATCTGCTACACTTTTTCTATAATCATCACTTCCATGAGCTTCTTTAAATCCAGTGTACGTTTGGTAACTAAATTTAGTTTTTCCAGATTTACCACTTTTAGTAGTAATCATAATTACACCATTAGAACCTTCACTACCATAAATAGCTGCAGATGCTGCATCTTTTAATACTTCAAAAGATTCTACATCATTCATGTCTAAATTTCCAAGAAAATCAGAACTTACAACTATACCATCTACTACTACAGCAGGACCAGAGTCTGCGGTTATAGAACCAACACCTCTAATGGTAATTGTAGGTGCTCCACCAGCTTCTGCATTTGTTGCTTGAATATTTACACCAGATACTTGACCTACTAAAGCGTCATCTACTCTTGAAACAGCAATTTGATCCAGTGTTTCATTTTTTACTTTCGATATAGCACCAGTCAAGTGACTTTTCTTTTGTGTACCATAACCAACTACTACTACTTCATCTAAGCTATTAGCATCTGCTGCTAAAGAAATATCGATAGAGCTTTGGTTATTAACAATCACTGTTTGCGATAGGTAACCAATGTAAGAGAATTGAATTACATCTCCGTTTTTTACTTGTAATTGGTAGTTACCATCAAAATCTGTACTAGTTCCTGTACTAGTACCAACAATAATTACATTTACACTTGGTAATGGCATATTGTCATTTGCATCTACCACTAGCCCTTTTACTGTTACGTTTTCTTGGGCAAAGGCAGAAATGCACATGAAGAGTAATGCAAATAATGCCGATTTAGCTTTTAAATTCATAATTGATTTTTAATTTTTAGTTAATTAATTTGTTTTACTAAAAACACAATCATTAGGCAAGTATCAATATGTTTGTTACTTTTGTAATGTTATGTTTTATTACATAATTACTTCCCGTCAAAGAAGTTTTTTAAAAAAGGATAGGTTATTTTACTTGTCCTTTTTTTGTTTTTTAAGCCCAAAATTAAATTGGTTTACCAGATTGGTTTACCAAATATATATAAAATTTTGTTAATTCCAACGTTTTCGTAATTTTTATATGTTAAAATAGGTGATATTTAAGTTAAAATAGCAAACATTGGTATTTTGCTTAAGCGCTTTATTTTGTTTTTTTATAAAACTCTCTTTTATAATGTAATTGTCTTTTTGAGTCTATTTATCTCCAAAATAAGAAACAGAATCACCACTTAAGAAATCTTCTCTTACTGGGCTAAATGTATCAATTAGTTCCCCTTCTTCTAGACAAACTGCGCTATGTAATAAATTTGGTTCAATATAAACGCCATCTCCAGCTTCTACAATTTGCTTTACACCATCAATTTCAAATTCAAATTTTCCAGAAACACAATAGGTAGCTTGTGTATGAAAATGTTGATGCGGTGCGCCTAATGCTCCTTTATCAAATTTGACTCTTACCATCATGATTTGGTTATCGTAACCTAAAAATTTTCTAGATACTCCTCCTCCAAGAACTTCCCAGTCCATGTTTTTTGTGATAACATATTTTTCACTAAATCTTTTCATAATTTTAATTTAAGTTGGTTTATTTATTTGAAATAATAAGAACCAGACCACTCATAATTCTTATTGTTAATTTTTATACTATGTTTTGTCTCTTTTGAAGTGTTTGTATTTACTGTAATAAATATTTTGGTATTATTATTTATAGTTGTTATCGCTATTGCAGTATAATCTGTTGTGTCTAAAATTACTTGTAAAGCTGCAATAGTACTATTTGAATTTAAAGCAGATTCAGAAATTGGACTATAACTACCATGTGTTTCTATTATGGAAACAAAAGTGGTATTTTTTGTATTTTTTCTTCTTAAAATTACTGCAGGGTCTCTTCTTAGATTAAATTCTGGGTCGTTTGCACCAATTCTGGTAAACAATAATGCATCATTGGCATTAGTTACAGTAGTTAAGGTATAGAATTTATTTTTATTTAGCCATGAGAATTTAGAATTATCTGTATTTGCTTTTGCAGTAGCTTCGACAAATAAATGTTGATACCCATTTTTAGTTCCTAGTGGTTTTAATGTTTCGGATGTTTGGAAATCGAAATTTGTTTGTAAAACTTGTCCGAAATAGTAATACGGAAAATCGTATTGGTTCGCTGAAGCTGAAGTTATCTTCATGATATCTAGCATAAATGGTTTTTCGAAATCTTTTTCTTTAATGATAGCCATTGTGCGAAGCATTTCGGTTCCTGGATATGCGTTTGTTTCTTTAGCGCTCACGATTTGTACGTTTTCATTTTCTGAAGAGAAATAATGTAAATCGGAATGATGTAAACTTCCAATATCATATTTTCCTGTAAAATGAGAGGTTTCATTTTGCGTAACAGTATTATGTGCAATAGTTTGTTTTGCCCAAGTTTTATTTTCTTTAAGATAATTTCCTCCACCTTTTTGTTCAATATTTACAAATCGTGCTAGACCATAATCTTGAATCACTTCTTCTCCTTTTTCATATAACGAATAGGATAACTTATCATAGTGCCCATGGCTGGATCCTTGTGCAGCATATTTAAAAACAAGTTCGATATCTTCGTTTCTTAAAATACCAACACCGCCTTGTGTTCCTTCTGGGCCGTCGGATAAGTTAATGGATTTTTTAAGAAACGGTTTTTCTTTGCCATTTTTTATACCCAGTGCTACTGCCAAACCAGAATCATCTAATAGGACTGTATTTTGTTCTTTTGCAATAGATAGTAAACCAGGATCTTGTTTTCCAAAATGATACGAAATATCTACTGCAGTAACTAAAGCACTATTATAATATGACATACCTTTTTGTCCATCGTTAAGTGGAAAAAATTCCCCATCTGCATCCGATAAATTTAAAAGTGCATTTATAGATTTTAGTAGTACTCCTTCTTTATATTCAAAAATCTTCAATTCTGGCTTTACATTATGAAGACCCTCTGCAAAAATTAAAAAAGGATACATAGCATAACGCTGGTAATATGGCCCTTCATTATAATAGCCATCTGGAGAAAAAGGTTCTTCAATATTTGCTAAAAAGCCAGCTTTTCCATCTTTATTTAAAAATCCACCATCATCATCTTTAGCTTTTGTGTCTAAATCGACACCTTTAATTCCGTATAAAGCACGATCTATTAATTCTTGGTCATTCATTACCAAACCAATCATACCAACAGCTGCATTACCCCAAGTACTGTGGTTGTGAACTCTTTGGTAAAATTGCGGGCTATCTATAGAAATATGATCTGCAAATGGCTTAAATAAATTGTTTTCTAATTTGTTGCGTTCTTCTTCGGTTAAATAATTGTAGATGCAATCGTACGCTTGACTTACATAAACCAACCAGTTAGAATCGTTTAAGCATTGCCAGAATAATTTCCCTCTAGCATAAGATCTAGTTTTTGGGTGTAGTGGAAGTGTTTTGTATAGTTTTTCGTATTGCATCAACATGTCTTTAACATATTGCGCATATTTTTCATCGTCTAATATTTGATATAAAACACCAGCTTTTTGTAGTACTACCCAATTGCGTTTATGTCTTACGTGTGTATAACCACCGGAATAATCTTTAGGAATTGGAACTTCTATACCTGCTTTAATTTCTGCATCAATTTCTTCTTTAACTGCTTGAAGTGAATTATCGAAAATTGGAATGGACCCTAATTGTTCTCTAATGTTTTTTACACCCTGAGCGGTAAGAATTAATTTTGGATGCTCTTGTGAAATGGATGTTTCTGATTTAGAATTTGTACCAGCTGTATTTTCTTTTTTACAAGAAAATACAGTGAATACAATTGCGACTAAAGCAAATTTAAATATGAAATTTTTAGATTGTGTCATGTTTAGTTATTAGAAATAGGTCCTATGTTTTTATGGTCAGTTCCTTTTCCTCTTAATGAAGAATCCTTTGATAGTTCAAAGGTTCCTTTTTTAAAAGTTGGAGCTATGTTATATAGGTTTTCTATAGTATGTTTTTGATTTCCGGTAACTTCAATTTTTCCAGATTTGTAATAGTTGTTATTTAATACATTTACAATTGGTTCACCTACTACTAAGTGCATGTTTAAACCAGCTGTATTGTTAAAGTTGTTGTTTTCAATATTGTTAACTTGAACGCCATATAAAGACATAGCAGATTTATATTTATTCTTTTTGCCAAAACCTACATTATTAAATACGTTGTGGTCTACTTCTAAAAATGGACCGAAAGTACTTTCGTCTTTTCCGCCTCTATATAAACGTAAAGCAGCACCTTGTAAATCGGTTACTGTATTGTTTTTCATAATAAAGTATTCTACATTATATGCGCCAATGTCATCCGTTTCTTTATCTAATGCAGCAATGTGACCAGAGATGTTTTTGAATTTAGAATTTTGAATACTAATAGTATCTGCGAAAGTGCCTTTAGAGACTCTTAGTACATCAAACGAATGGTTAACAACCATATCTTTAAATTCGCAATTGTCAATAAATAGTTTGTAATTATCTAGCATGGAATTTTTACTAGTACTAATTACAGAATTTCCTGCGTAGTCTGGAGATTTAGTACCATCAAAAGTGATGTTTTCTAGTGACAAACTTCCGCCATTTTGAATTTCTAAAGCCATCATACGTTCAAATAAAATAACAGGCTTTTCTTTTCCTGATGATTTTATAGTTAATGGGTGATTAATTTTTGCTGCTTTAGTTATTAAATAATTTTTGCTCGATTCTAATACTAAAATATCTCCTGCTTCTGAATTTTTTGTTGCTTCATATAATGTATTAATTCCTGGAGCAACTTTTGTTGTTTTTCCTGAATTAAAAGCAATGTTTGTGTCTTTTTTGGAATACCAAGTTGTACCAGTATTTTCTTTTGTAGCAATTTTTGGACTGATGTTGATTGCCCTTTTAATTTTATCTGACTTCGGGATGAAGTATCCTTGTTTATTTTTTACTAAGGAGATCTCGGCATTTTCAAAACCTTCATTAATAGAAGTTTTGCCGTCTTTGCTAAGAAGATTATTCTTAAATGTAATGCCGCTAATATCGGCATCGATAGTAAAAATGTCACTTTCGTTTTTATTGTAAATAATATTACCTGAAAATTCTGAAGTTCTTGGAGCTTGACTTCTTTCGGCATCATTACCAGCACCAAAAAGAATATGATTGCAATCAATAAATATATTATTGTTTGCTTTTGAATTTATAACAGGAACATAACGATTTGGTGGTGAATTTGGTACGCCATTCATCATTACAAATGCACCTCTAAAACGGTAACCGGTTAAACCAATATGATAATTATTAATAACCGTTTGTGTTTCGTTAATAATACGAACACCTCCTGTACTTGGTTTGTTGTTTCCAATAAACATATTTCCATCAACTAAGGTTTCATTTCCATGACGCATAGTTAATGTACCAGTACACTCAAAAAAAGTATTGTATTTAAAGGTGTTTTGACAAGCTTTGTTTGAAATAATTTCATGTTCGCCATTTGTTCTGTCAAAATAATTAGACGCTACTAAAGTGTTTGAGTTTTCTAGTGCATGATGACTTGTCCCAATACGTAAAGTTTCTCCTCCATTATTTCCGTAAGTTGGTCTTGGGCCAAAATAGTTGTGATCAATTTTATGGTTGTTTGCTCTACTCGATTTGGTGTCTAATCCAACAATCATAGTTACACCAAGGTTCTTTTTACCAACAATATGGTTGTGGTCTATACGGTTATTTTTTCCGTAAATAGTAATCCAATAATCTTGTACTTGACGCTCTGGATTATTGTAGTTGTCTATAACACATTCGGTTAAACGACTATTGTTTGCTATTTCTTCTCTGTTTTTTCTGAAAGAAATTACTGCGTTAGTAGGAGTGAAACCATTTTTAAAAACTAGACCTTCAACAATTAAATGTTCACCAGCTAATTGCAAGTTTGAATTTCCTTCTAAAGTTACTTTTCCTTTTTCTTCAACGTTAAGTGTAATAGGATCTTCTGCTGTCCCTTTTCCTTCAAATACCAATTCTGCATCTTTCCAAACACCGTTAGCTAGTGTGATAATATCTCCTGGATTTGCGTTTTTTACAGCCTTGTTAAATTCGGATAAATCATTTACTAATAAAGCATTATTTTCACTTTCATTACATGAAAATACTAGTAAAAAAAGAAAAATTATAGTAGTAAAATGCTTTAGTTGGTTTGTCATAAACAATTGGTTTACCAGATTGGTTTACCAATATACGTGATTTTTATAATTTTCCAAATAATATATAGACTTTTAACTCAAACCTGTGCTATTTTGATTACAAGATAAAAAATAAGCCATTAAAAAAACACATTAGTATTTTGTTAATGGCTCTGTAATAAACAACTACATGTTGTAAACACCTCCGTTGATGTCAAGTGTAGCTCCAGTAATAAAACCGTCATATTCAGATGCTAGAAATAAAACAGCTCTAGCAACATCTGCAGCATTACCTGCTCGTTGAATTGGGATACCAGCTGTAGTTTCGGCTGCCGATTCTTTTGTAGTATGTGTGTTATGAAAAGAAGTTCCAAGAATAAGACCAGGAGAAACTGCATTAACTCGAATACCTTGATCTCCTAATTCTGTGGAAAGTGCTCTTGTAAATGTTAAGATAGCTCCTTTACTTGTTGCATATACTAGAGATCCTGGGTGTCCACCTTTACGACCTGCTAGTGATGCTAAATTAACAATACTACTGTTTTCGTTTTTTGCTAAATAAGGCGCAGCTGCTCTTGTAACAAACATCATGGAGGTTAGGTTAATGTCCATTACTTTGTGCCAGAATTCTGTTTCTATATCGCCTAGCATTCTACGTGCAACAAGGGAACCTGCATTATTGATTAGTATATCTAAACTTCCAAGTGCATCTACTGTTGTTTTTAACATTGCATTAGCATCTGCCTCTTTGGTTAGATCGCCACTTATAGCTATTGCTTTTTGCCCTTTGCTAGTTGCATATTCTGTCAATTGGTTTGCTGTATCTGCACTAGAAAAATAATGAATTGCCACATTGGCTCCATTATCAATAAAGTGTTTTGTTATAGATTCTCCAATCCCTTGTGCTCCAGCGGTTATTAGAACGTTTTTTCCTGTTAATTTATTCGTATTCATATTGCGTATGTATTGATAGAGTTGATGTTTTTATTGTTGATGTATTTATTTTTTGCGAATTGTTTTATTAAAAATATTCTGTTAGTGCAAGAATCCCGTTGTATGAAATTACTAACGAAAAGAATAAAGCGGCAAATAGCCCAATGTTTACTCCAAGATTGGTTTTGTAATCTTTCATTACTTTCTTATTATTTATCATTAGAATAATTCCTAATACTACTGCAGGTAAAATAAATACATTAAATACTTGGGAAAGAATTTGAACTTCTATAGGATTTGCGCCAAAAGCAGGGCCTATTAAAGCAACTAGGCAAGCTATAAAGGTTATAATTCTAAACTGTTTAGAGTTTGTATCTAATTCGCCAGATTGGTAATCGGCAAGTAATAAAGGAGCAATTAATAGACAAGGGAAAATAGAAGATAAACCAGCACTTAAAGCACCAAAAAAGAAAATAGTAACGGCCCATTTACCAGCAACAGGTTCTAATGTATTTGCCATATCTAAAACTTGTGTTACTTCTTTTCCTTCATAAAATAAAGCTCCAGCAGACACAGCCATAATAGTTGCACTAATTAAAAAGATTAAAACTGCAGCTGTTATAGAATCCTTTTTTTGTTGTTCTAAGTTTTTAATAGTCCATCCTTTTCCTTTTACAAATAAAGGTCTAGATAAAAATGTAGCCGAAGCCATGGTAGTACCAACAAATGCGGCAACTAACATTTTGCCTCCTGGTACATCTGGAATTGTTGGTATTAATCCTTTAACTACATCTATAGGAAGTGGTTGTACAAAACATAGGGATAGTATAAAGGAGAATCCCATTAAGGTTACAAAAATGACTAGTATTTTTTCAAAAAAAGTGTACTTACCAACTAGCATTAATAAGTAAAATGTTATGATGATGATGATAGCGGTTATTAATACAGTTTCATATTTAAAATCACTTAGTCCATCAAAATTAACAGCCAAAATTTCGTAAATGATATTAGAAGATATCCCTAAAATTCCCATTAAAGAATTCCATTGTCCAAATGTGATTCCTATAATAATTAATATAGCTAAAGCTTTACCGTATTTTAAGTGTTTTTTAAATCCGAAGAGTGCAGTTTCACCAGTTATCAATCCGTAATTTCCATAAGCAAACATCAATACACCAGAGAAGATACAACTTAGTAATAGTACCCAGAGTAATTGCATGTTAAACTTGCTTCCTGCTACAATCATAGAAGTTACACTACCTGTACCAATGGTATAACCAATAGCAAAAATTCCAGGACCAAATCCTAATATAATAGCAATAATTTTTTTAAGAAATGATTTATTAGGTGTTGTTGCATCCATAATATGAGATCGTTTTTATTGTTTTATTTGTTTTAATTCCAGTTCGTGTGATGGCTCTTTCCAGATGCATCATCTAATCTTTGATAGGTGTGTGCTCCAAAGTAATCACGTTGTGCTTGTATTATATTTGCAGAGGTATATGCTGTTGTAATTCCGTTTAAAAATTGGATAGCTTCTGCCAGAGCTGGTGTTGCAACATCATTAAGTATGCATTGTGACACTACTTTTTTTGCAGCTGGTTTGTATTTAATAACCGTGTTTATTAATTCTGTATTGGTTAAAATATTTGATGTCTGTTTAAACACTACAACCAATTCTTCCATTAAAGTAGATCTAATTATACAGCCATTAGTCCATATTCTTGCTATTTCACTTAGGTTTAGATCCCAATCCATTTTGTTTGAAGCTTCAGCAATTAATTTAAAACCTTGATAGTGATTAATAATTCTTGCAAACTGGTAAGCCTCTAAAATTTCGTTAGTTGTTAGGTTTAATTGCGAAGTATTTCCTTTTTCAAAAAGTTTGTTTAATTGTAATCTCTCTTCTTTATAAAACGAAATATATCTTGAAAATAGGGCAGAAGCGATTAATGTGCTAGGGACACCAAGTTCGGCTGAAGCTATGGTTGTCCAGTTTCCTGTGCCTTTATTACCAGCTTTATCTAATATTTTATTTACTAACCAATCGTCTCCTTCTTTTTTTTGAAAAATTGCAGTTGTAATTTCTAACAAATAACTATCTGCAGTTGCTTTCCAGTTATTTAAAGTGTTAGCAATAGCATCTGGATTTTGACCTAAAGATTCTAAAATCGTTGCAACTTCTGCTAGTAATTGCATTTCTACATACTCCACGCCATTATGCACCATTTTAATAAATTGCCCGCTTCCTTCTGGTCCAACGTAGGTACAACAAGGTAGGCCGTTTTTGTCTTTTGCAGATATAGTTTCTAAAAAAGGAGCTATTTTTTTGTAGGCTTCTTTATCTCCGCTGGGCATTATGGATGGTCCTTTTAAAGCACCTTCTTCACCTCCAGAAACTCCAGTTCCAATAAAGTGAATTCCTTTAGTTTTTAAATATTCGTTACGTTGTTTCGTTTTTTTATAATTAGAATTTCCACCATCAATAATGATGTCATTTTTTGACAGATGAGGCAGTAAATCTTCAATAACATAATCTATTGTTTTTCCAGCATTAACCATTAACATAATGCGCCTTGGTTGTTGCAATGAATTAACAAAAGCAGCAATATCATCGTAAGCTTCTGCTTGTGCTAATTCGGGATATTCTGCTTTAAAGTTTTTAGCAACATCTACCTCAACATCATTAACATGTCTGTTAAACATAGAAATTTTAAATCCGTTATTGGCTAAATTTCTACATAGGCTTTTTCCCATAACGCCTAAACCAAATAATCCAAATTCTGAGGTTTTCATTAATTCTTGTTTTATTTTTTTAATAATATTTTCTGGTGTTATCTTAATGTCTATTTTCATGGCTTCATCTGGTGTTTCTAAGGTTTCAAATTGTGACTTTAGTAACTCGGCAGGCATGAAATGTCCCTCTCTGTTATTTAATCTTTTTAAAACCTGTTCGAAAGAACCAGATAGATGTACCCATTTTGTTTTCTCTTTAATAGTATGACTTAACGTTTCACGATACTTTTGTTTTAAAGCAGAGCAAACAATAACACAACTGTTTTTTGTGAGTTGCTTTATGGCTAAATTGTTTAATGTTTGTAACCAACCTTGTCTGTCTTCATCATTTAAAGCTTGACCGTTAGACATTTTTTTAATATTACTTTCAGGGTGGAAATCATCACCATCAAAAAAAGGAATGTCTAATTCTCGGGCAAGTAATTTTCCTATTGTGCTTTTTCCACAACCAGAAACTCCCATTACAAATATTACTTTATTCAATGATTTTCGTTTTAATGGTTAGGTGCTGTTCCTTTGCCAACAGTAGCTTTTTTAAACCAAACTTCGGTATAAGCTCCATTTGCATATTGTTTTTCTATATTGCCATCAAATGTTTTAGATCCTGTTTTGCTATTAGCTTGGTTATAAGCGCCTTGTTTAAAGTAATTTATTTCTCCTGCATAGGCAATTTCACGTTCTACATTCACTGTTCTTCTGGATGCATATACGTCTATAATTTGTTGCGGAATATCTTCTTTTGTTGAGAAATCTGATTTTAGCAAGTTTTTGGTGAACGTTATCGTTTTGTGACCTTTACTTGAAAATGTTAGATACATAACACCTTTATAAACATTTACTTCGTAGCTAAATTCTTCACCCAATTCAATACCATCTTTTGGTTCTTCGGGCGCTGTAGATGCATCTTTGCCAACAACGGAAAAGTCGTAACCCCAAACCGCTGTTGAGTAATCCCATCTTCCAGAATTATCCTCGCCAACAGTATTTATTTCATAGTTCCAAAATACAGATCCTTTAGTATGACCTGGGAATTTCTTGTAGTATATTTTTAATGGTTCGTTTTCATGACCTTCGTCACTATGAATTTGTCCGATAACTACAGCATATGAGGAAGGTATATTTGCATTTCCTGTTGTAGAAACATGTTGTACTTTTAGTGTGCCAGTTAGTTTTCCTCCAGTTTCAGGAATCCAATGTGCTTTTTCACCTAGTTCGGTTCTTGTATTGCTTGAAGTTCTTGAGGTAATACCAGAATTAGGTGTTTTGTAAACTACCCAGTTTGTTTCTCCGTCATTTTCAACATAAAAGAAATCGTCTTTTTTATAATTTACTAAATCGTCTTTATATGTGCCATCTCCTAAAAGGATTTTCCATTTTTCCATAAAAGGAATCACATCGCTTGGGTATTTTGTAGCATCTTCCGTTTTTCCAGAAGCATCTGTGTTTGTAGTTGTTTTAGAATTGTTTTTACAAGCAACTATTATTAAAAACGTAACTAATGTAAATATTGCTTTTTTCATTTTCTATTTATTTTAATTATTCTCGAAAGCGCAATTAATAGTTTGAGTAACTCCATTTTTTTCTATAATCGCTTTTCCTTCTTTTTTGTTAAGTAGTTGAAGTATTAAGTCTTCATTTTTAAAATTAACAAGAACATCCACCTCTTTTTCAAAAGTGATTTTGGTGTTTTCAAATTTTAATGTTTTCACCGAAAAGAATATGGAAACATCTTCTTTTGTTAAAGAAATAGCTTCAGGATTGTTTGTTTTCCATTTGGAAGCGTTTAGTTTCCAGCCATTAAATTCTTTTTCTTTTGAAGTTTCGTCTATTCGTTTATCATAGGTTTCAAAAGGAAATAAAACGGTTATAAAGTTAAAGTTTTTCGTGTCTTTTTTTGAAACTACAGCCCATTGTTTTCCTCTTGCTCCATCGGTTAAAACATTGTCTGTTTTGTGCAATTGAAAAATATCTAAACCAGAACCGTTAATAAAAGAAGCGCGTAATAAGTCTGAACCATTTTCTAAACTATAATGACCTTGCCAAACTTGTTTGTATTCGTGATTTGTTTTAGAGGTGAAATTATCTTTTACAATCCAAAAACTATTATCTATAGAAATAACCTGTCTACTATATTGTACACCAATATTTTCAAACCCGTTATGACTTCCTGCGAAAACCTCTAAATTTCCATTAGTTAGAAACGTGATGTTTTTTGTTTCTGGAAGGTTTTTAAATTTACCAAAACCACTTCCTCCTTTGTTACTTGTGTATTGTTTTCCTTGTAATTCATTATCTACTAAAGCAACATTTTTAGTCATAGAGTTTTTAAACAACTCTAAATCTTTAAGGGAATAGCGTACTTGGTAATTTGGTAAAATTACTTGACCATTAGCCATTGCTTGTATGCCTAATATGTCACCATGTTGATGGTCTGGTTTTAGTTCGTCTACATCTGCCGAAATTACTAACATGTTGTCTTTTTTGTTCCAACCTTCACGCATAATATAATAGCCTGTGTCTGGAAAAACGTAGGATAATTCTTTTGGCGGAACAGCTTGTATGTTTTTTAATTTATCTAATTGTGAAGCACTTGCATTCCAATAGAATTTTGTGCTTAATTTATTATTTGCAAAATATCCTATTTCGGGATCTTCAAATAGTAGATATCCTAAAGTCATAGCTCCAGAAATATCATTTTTTTCTGCCCAAGGTGTGTCTGTATCATCAGATAAAACAGGTGCAGATTTATCTGGATAAGCAATTTTTACAAGTGTTGTGAAAAGAGACTCTAATTTGTTTTTCCAAACAGGAAGGATAGGAGTGTTGCTTTTTTTAGCTAATTGATATACATAAAAGTAGGTGCCAATATCACTCATGTGGTAGTGAATTGTGCGTTCAAATTGAAAGCCATCAGGGTTTATTTCTTTATCTAAATGTTCTCCTAAAAGTTTCATGGCATGGTTGTACCAAAGCTCTGTTCCTTCAAAATCTTGCAGTATAATAGAAAGCATTGCTAAAGCACATAAGCCTCGTGTTTGGTGATTACCAGATTTGAATTCTTGGTTGCGTTGGTACAAATGTTGAGCGTGTTGTAAAAATGTAGCAATAGTAACTAATTGTTCTTTGTCTGAGTAACCAGATTCTCCTAAAAACAAATTATGTAATTGTAACCAATTGATAATGCGGTATCCAGAACGAAAGGCTTCATAAACGCCATTTCCATCTTCAATACTTTCATATTTATTATTGGCTAAAGCAGTATTTAAAGATGCCATTTGATTGGTAAAATAATCTAAATACTGTTCGTCTTTGTTTTGATAGAAATAATAATAACCGATATCTATCATTTTATGTTGCCTTGCTAAATGACGTAAAGCATAAGCGTTTACAGGTTCTCCGTTTTGGTAATTAAAAGGCAGTTTCCATTGTGCTTCTGCTGGAAATTTTGCCAAGTGATCTAGTGCTCTTGCTGTATGTTTTGCTTTAGATTCTGGGTATAGCTTTGTGTATTCTTGGAATCGTTTATTGTTATTTTTCCAATTATAGAAATAACGTTCACTAAATTTTGTGCGAAAGTATTTCGCTAGATCTACTTGAGAAGTTGCTCCATTAGATATTAAACTATTTTGGACTGTTTTAGTTAAATAAGAAAATAATTTATCATTATCTATTATTTCATTAGATGGTATTGTTTGTGCATCAACATTTTGAAACCAGACAAGAAAAAACAAAAAAAATAGCGTTAGATTTTTCATATTAATACATGAGTTTCATTACTAAATTTTCTTCGGTTTTTATTTGTCCAGAATCCATTAAGTTGTTTTCTGATGCTACATTATTTTTGGCTCCCCAAAGAATAGATACAAATTGTACTTTATTATTTTTAAATGTGTTCTTCGTAATATTTACATTTACAATACCATTATGATTTAATAGCCTTTTGTTTTTCTCTTTTGCACCACAATTGGTAAATGTGCTATTTGTAACTAAAAGGTTTCCGCCAATGGTAGACTCATCGTATCCGCCTCTATAATAATCTATAACATTTTGTTTTACATTCGTAAATTGACAATTATCGATGGTTAAGTACTCTGTGTTGTAATCACCTCTATCGTTTGTTTCTTCAGATAATTCAATTCCGTTTTCGCAATTAGAAATCGAGGTGTTTTTAAAGGCAATTTCTTCAGAAAAAGATTGTTTATATACTCTTAACGCATAGTTGAAATTACTGATTTCTGAATCTAGAACATCTAACCCAAAGTGATTAGACATGTTCTTTTTTAAACTTGCAAAAGCATAGTTTGTATTGTTTCCTTTTAGTTTAATTCCTTTTAAGGTTAGCTTTCCGTAAGGTTGCAATGAAAAAGCTGGAGTTTCTGCTGCTCCTGAATAAACAATTTCAGCTTTATTTTTAGATTGAATAGTAATTGTTTTGTTTATTACTAAAGAATTTGAAACTTGAAATACTCCTTCTGTTAAATCAATAATATCTCCACTTTCTGCTTCTTTTAGTTTGGTATTTAATTCCGCAGAATTAGCTACTGTATGTGTTTTTGGGTCTTTTGCTTCCACTTCGTTTGAAAACCAATCTGCACCATATTTAGTTTTATCCAAAAGATCTAAACTAATATTTCCTGTATTTAAAATTGCGCCAATTTGATTTGATTTACTTCTGGAGTTTCCTATTAAATCCTCTGTAATTGTTTCAAAATCAAATCCATTATAAATTTCAATATCATCAAAACCAGATGTTGGTACAGCAAGTGCTGTTCCTATATCTGTTAACGTTAGTTCTTTAGAAATTAAACCATGATTGTTTTCAATTTCGACACCATTATTATCGATAATGTTACTTGCAAAGGTTACGCCATCAGCTTTATCATGTTCTATAATTGGATTAGCATTACCAACAGAATTATATATTATATTATTTACAACTTCTGTTCTTAATGCTCTAGCAGATCTAATTTCTGATTTAGGCAAAACATCTGCTTGCGAAAGGTTTTGTCCAACACCAAATTGCCATGGAGAGTCTGAATCAACAAAGGTATTGTATGCAACTACAACATCTGTAACTTGGTTATATCTGTTTAATGGTGACTTTGGAATTCCGTTCATAATTGCAATTGGACTTCTAAAATTCTTACCTTTTATTTTATAAAACAAGTTGTTTGTAATCCAATGTCCTGTGTTAATAATTCTAATTCCTCCAAATTGATCATTCTTACCATCGCCAATAAAATAGTTTCCATCTACTGCAACATAATTTCCGTGACGCGTTACTACAGATCCTTCACTTTTATAAAAAATATTGTTTTTAATAATATTAAAATTGGTTTTACTTGAAATTATTTCAACTTCACCATTACACTCTTCAAATAAATTATTTGCAATTAAAGTATTACTTGGTGACATGGATGTAAAGCTACTTCCTAACTGAATAGTTTCACCTCTTGCCCCACCTTTTCTTGGCCTTGGTCCAAAATGGTTATTTATGATTTTATGATAGTTTCTAATACTTTGATTTCCTTTTAAATCCACTCTCAATGTTGGTCCTCCATTTGTTTTTCCAGCAATATAGCAGTTACTTAACTCGTTATGCTTTCCGTAAAGTTGCACCCAAAGATTATCTTGATCACGTTCTAGATTATTAAAGTCTAGAATCACACAATTTGTAACTTTACAATGGTTTGCTACCTCTTTAGGACTCGTTCTAAATGCTATTACATTTTGAGATGGAGCATGTCCATTTCTAAAAAACAAACCACTTACTTCTAAATAATCTCCACTAATAGCTAGATTAGAAACCCCTTCTATAAAAACTTTTCCAGCTGTTTCGGCCGATAAAGTAATAGGATTTTCTTTTGTTCCTTTTCCTGTAAATTTTATTTCAACATCTTTCCAAATACCATTTGTTAAAACAATGTTGTCTCCTGCTTCACTATTTTTAATGGCAGTATTTAGTTCGTCGATATTGGAGACTCTAGTAGAATTGGTAACTTCTAGATTACTACAGGTCATTAGTAAGAAGCATAAATTGAAACTTAATATTATTTTTTTCATTGCATTGTAATGTGTTAGATGTCTTTAAAATATAAAAGCCTTTTTAAAAATACAAAAGGCTTTTTGATTTGACTACATTCAAATCATTCTTTAGTGAGTAATAGATAAATTATAGTATTTTATATAAGAAAAAGCGTCTGCATGTGTTGAGTTTAAATAATTCCCTGCCTTAAAGTAGTTTTCATAAGGCCATTTGTTTAGACTTACGTCTTGATATACGTGTGCTGCATTGTTATTTAATTGTACTTCTATTTTAGCATCGCTTGCAGTAATTCTAAAATCAAAAGCTTCAAACCCAACATATCCTAAGTTTAATTTAATGTCTGTCCAGGTATTGCTAGAGGTTTCAAGTAAATCATCTCCATCTGTAGATTCGTCTATAAGTGATTTTTTATGCGACCATATATAACCATCTTTCCAATAGATTTTTATAAGTGGAGGGCCATTGTTAGATGAAAAACCATGTATATCCATATCTTCTTGAGAAAGGACACCATGAATTTGCATAACGATTACTTTATGATAGTCATCACTAGATGTAGCATTTGCAGAAACAGCATCTACTTTTAAGCGACCTGTCATTTCACCACCTTCTAATAATGTCCAGTTTTCTCTAGAATTACTTGGGTTTATTAGTTCTCTCAATTCTGTTCTAGAGTACGAGCTATTTGTGGTGGAAACATCTGGAAAAGTATAGAAGACTAAGGAACCATCTGTTATGTCATCATACATATATGGTTGTACAGGTTCTAATGTTTGGTATCCAAGATTTATTAATTGCAAAGGTTGATATTCATCTGGACCACCATTATTATCATTATCTACAGGTAGTGTAACTTTCCAATTAGAGAAATCAATATCTGCATATTCTATAGTTTCTTCTTCTTCTTCTTCTTGATTATCAATAATTTCATCTATTATTTCAGCGTTATCTGATGCATCTTCATTATTCGTACAACTAAAAAAAAGAACCACACATAGAATTGTAGCTAGTTGTAAGGTATAGAATTTGTCTGCTATTCTCATGAAAAATAAATAAATAATAAAAAATTGGTTAACCAGATTGGTTTACCAAAAATATAAATATTTATTTAATTCGCAAGTTTTTATCAAATTAAATTGACATATAGCATTAATTGATATATATTTTTGCTAAATTTATTTCCAGTATTTCTTCCCTAATAGATTTAATAGCATCATATTAATTTTTAATTTTAATAATTATGTTAGGTGATACTTTAAAAATAGCTTTTGGTGAATTAGGCCAAAAAGAAATTAGTGGTTCTGCACACAATGAACGTATTTTAGAATACCAGGAAATGACTGGTTTAGATTTTGGTAATGATGAGGTTGCTTGGTGTAGCATTTTTGCTAATTGGGTTGCTTTGCAGGCTAATTTAGAAATGTCTAATAGTGCAATGGCTAGAAGTTGGTTAAAGGTTGGAAAAAAAACCGATTGGCCGCAGCCTGGAGATATCGTTGTTTTTTGGCGTACAGATATTAATAGTCTTTTTGGACATGTTGGATTTTTTTTAGGATATACTAAAAGTGGAAAATCTATTTATTGTCTTGGAGGAAATCAAAATGATGAGGTAAATATTCAAACCTTTACGTTAGATCGAATTATTGAATTTAGAAGTTTAACAGATGATTTAGAAGAAGACATAGAAATCCCTACTGGTTATTTACGAAAAGGAGATAGTAGTGAAAATGTAAAGCTATTACAGAAAATACTTATTAAACTAAATTACTTAACTGGAAGTGCAGATGGTGTTTTTGGACCTAAAACCGAAACAGCTCTTATTTCATTTCAGAAGGAGAGAAATATTGATGTAGATGGTATTTATGGTAGTCAGTCTAGAGCAACATTTGAAAAAATATTAAATCCATAACAATTAAAAAGATTCTTGTTTTGCAAAAGTTGTTATGATTTTCTCTGTTATAAACTCTTTAGTAATTGTTTTATCTTTTAATCTATTTATCATCAAGTGTATTGCTCTTTTTCCCATTTGTTGTGCATTTTGATTTAAATAGGAAAGTTTTGGTACAGAGAGATTTGAAATTTGCTCATCTGCGAAGCCTATTATAGATAATTCTTTAGGTATTTTATAACCTAAATGATTTGCTACACTTATTACTATAGTACCAGAAATGTTATCTGCAGCTATTATAGCATCTACATGTTTATTGTTTACAAGAAATGTTTTTATTTGTTGTTGTATATCTTTATTAGTGTCAATAAATAGTAAATTAATGTTTTCTTTCATAGCGTTTTCATAGCCTTCTCTTCTTAAGTTTCCAACATTTAGATCGTTAATTGTAGAAATAAACGCAATATTTTTTTTGCCTTGTTTTAATAGTTTTAATGTTAGTTTTTTTGCTTCTTCAAAATCATCAATAATTACCTTGTCGCAATTAAATTCATCAATAACTCTATCAAACATAACAATTGGAATTTTTGCTAATTGCGTTGCTTTAAAATGTGAATAATCTTTGGTTTTTTGAGTTTCTTCAGAAACCGCAATTATAAAACCATCTACACTACCATTGCTTAATAATTGGATGCATTCTTTTTCTTTATCTAATTTTTCATTAGACATACAAGTAATAATATTATATCCTTTTTCTCTGGCTTCTTTTTCAATACCAAATAACACTTTAGCAAAAAATCGGTTCAAAAGGCTTGGTATTATTACACCGAATGTTTTTGTTTGATTTGCTTTTAGGCTTTGCGCTATTTTATTAGGTTGGTAATTATAAAGTTTTGCTACTTCTTTTACACGTTTAATAGTATCTGCACTTATCTCTGGATTATCGTGCAACGCCTTAGAGACTGTAGAAACAGAAACGTTTAATTTTTCGGCTAAATCTTTAAGTGTTATCATAATATAAAGATATAAAAAAAAGTATGCCAACAATTGCAGCATACTCTTTTAAATTAGTTAGATTTCAAATAGGAAATTATTTTCTTACTAGTTTTACTGTTTTAGTGCTAGAACTTGAATTTAATTTAGCAAAATATAAACCACTGTTTAAAGAAGTTGCATCTAGTGCTACTTTCTTTGCATTAGGATTAAGAATTATTACTTGTTTCCCTAAAACGTCATATACTTGAACAGAAGTAATAATTTGATTACTATTAACATTCCAAATGTTCTGCGTAGGATTTGGATATACATTAAATCCTAAATTTTCAATAGAATCCACACTTAATGGCATATTAAAACTTACATCATCAAAGTAATACGTTTTTTCTACACGACGTGCATCTGCACCTGTTGTTCCAAAGTTAAAAAATATAGAGGCTTTGTTGAAAGTGTAAGAAGGGTTTAATGCAGCAGTTCCTGGCGCTTCGTTATTGAAATCAAATTCAATAGTTTCCCATCCTGAAGCAACGGTAGTATTTGTTTCTGTTTCTACAGATCTTGTTGGGTCTGAAGCATCTTCTATTTTTAATCGAATTGGAGTTGCAGCGTCAGGAGACCATACTTTTACATACATTTTTGAAGCTGTAGCAGTAACAGGAATTGCAGTTGCAAAACCAGAAGCAGTTCCAATTGTTGTACCAGCCCATAATTCTGCTCCAGCAGTTTTTATAACTTGAATAACAGTATTATTTGGGTTTGTTGGATCTGCCATTATGGAAGAAGCATTACCTCCAAAATCTGTCATTGTGTAATTTACAGTAGTAGCTTCAAAATCTACAGGAAGATCAATTTGTGATAATCCACCTGTAACATCTATTTGTTCAATATCATCAAAAAGAAATGTAGAACTAGCTGTGCCATCTCCTAAATTACCAAAATCAAACATGAAGACTAAAGTGTTAAAGTTTGCTGGTTGACCAGTAAAATCCCATGTTAATGTTTCCCAAGCACCAGAAACTGTTGTGTAAGTATCTATTTCTGTTTCACCAATACCTTCTAATTTAAATTTAACGGTTGTTCCAATTGGAGCTGTTGTGAACACTTTCATAGAAATACCACCAAGGGTTGAAAAATCAAGATTGTTGGATAAAATTACTTTGCTTCCTCCCCAAATTTGGCCACCATTTCTAACTATTTGGGCTACTGTTGCACTTGTGTTTGAAGATACAGATTGCGGGTTGCTTATTACGGTTGCAGTTCCTCCATCAAAGTCAATAAAATCGCTTGTTACTGGCTCGGTTTCAAAGTCCATAGGAAGTGATAGAGTAGGTGTAGTTATACCATTATCGTATAAAGTAATATCATCTAAGTAATATGTGAAGTCAGGAGTACCATCTCCCATGGTTCCTAAGTCAAAAATCACAACAATTTTATCATACGTATTAGCTGCGTTAATTGTTGAAAAATCAAAAACTAAAGTTTCCCAAGCATTTACCATGGTCATGGTAACTTCTTGTTCGTAATTAATATTACCATCAGCAGCGTTTTCTACTTTCATTAAGACTTTAGTTCCAGGTTTAATGGAGTAGGCTTTCATTGAAAATGTGTTATTTGCTGTAAAATCCATTGCAGAATTAAGTACTAATGAGCTTCCTCCCCAAACTTGGCCAGCACTTTTAACCATTTGACCAACATTTGCAGAATTGTTATCTGTATTGTTTTGTGGATTTGATATTGTAGTTACAACACCACCATCAAAATCTCCCCAAGTATTTGTTGTTTCAAAATCTATTGGTAGTGTTTGTGAAAAGCCCAAAGAGTAGATTAATAGGGTTAGTAGTAATGTAATTTTTTTCATAATATAAAGAGTTTAATTAATTTTAATTACCAAGTCTAATTTTGCTTATTTGTTAATTTTTTAGCAAAAATTATTTGATATTTATAAATATATGGCATCTTTTTTATGTTTTTGGTATTTATAGCACTACAAGAAACATACAGTATTGAATTGGTTGATAAGCCTAGTGAAATCAGTGTTTTTAGCAGGTTTTATAATTAAATAATTATTAGCATAATTAATTTGTTGTGTTGATGTTGTGGTACTTATAACGCTTGTAGAGCTTTAAGTTTTTTTAAGTTTAGCTTTAGAGTAGTTTTGCTAACTTTTTTGTGTTTTTTGAGGTGTTATTTATTAGGGTTTTAAAATTAAGAGGAGGTTTTAATAGTGTTTTTTTTGGGAATGAATAACTGTTTGAAAATAGTTATTATATGAATAATGATTAATTAGGGAAGCAATTAAATTAAAATAATGGGAGAAATAGATGAAAGTAATAAACCTAGAGATACATTAACACAATAATTTTACTGTGGTTAAGCTATGAAGCAACTTCAAGATTTTTTTTGTTTTTCTCTATATTTATTTTTTTTGTTTTTTTCTTTTTGTCTAGTTCTGCACGAATTTCACCAGCACGTTCTTCAGTAATATCATAATCACTCATTACATATATTGCGATTAAAGTTCCAAGAATTGGTAAGCCAGAGAAGAATAATCTTAATCCAATTAGCGCCTCTTCGGTTTGTGTAGGAGCTCCAGATTGAAATCCTATAATTGAAAAAATAAGTCCAGTTAAACCACCAGCTATTCCAAAACCAAATTTTACCATCCACCAATAAATAGCTCCAAAAACACCTTCACGTCTTTTACCTGTGTTTAACTCATCTAAATCGATAACATCTGCTGTCATAGACATCATGATTGTAAATAAACCTCCAATACCAAAAGAGAAAAAGGGAAGCGCAAATAAAAACATGTACGGTTTACCTGGAATAAATAAAAACCATAACATAACATAACCAATAACAGATATGGATTGGGATACAATAAATGCTTTCTTTTTACCCATTTTTTTTGACATTTTAGTAACTAATGGAATTACTAAAAAGGAAGTCACTAATGCGCCAACGCTTCCAAAAAGAGTAGGCCACCACCAAGCTCCATCTGGACCTGTAACTCCATCAAACAAATAATAAACAATAATAAAATAAGTAAAAGCTGCTACAGTATTAAATGCATTAAAAATTAAGAACGTAGCGACACATAACTTTCTAAAAGGTTTCATACTAAGCGCTTGAACAAAATTAACAACAAAAATGGTGTGTAAATTTTTTAAAACGCTGTTAAAAGTTATACTTTCGTAATCCTCATGTGTAGTAGATTTTCCTTTAATAAATATAGCAGGAATCATTGCAAAAATAGTGCAAACTACAGCAACCCAAATGGCTAATTCTCGTACTGCTACTTCGCTAGAAGGAAACCAATCTTTATCATCCATTAAAACCCAAAACCAGGGAGCAATTACCCAAGCCCATTGTCCAATAAATTGAGCTATTCCCATAATATTTGTTCGTTCATGAAAGTCTTCACTCATTTCGTAACCCATTGCTACATAAGGCACGCTAAAAATAGTTAAGCCTAAATAAAACACTAAAGACGAAGAAAGAAAGTAGTAAAAATTATAATCAAGACTATTTTCTTTATATAATTGCCACATAATTATAAATGAAATACACATAATTATGGCTCCTATAAAAACATACTGTCTTCTTCTTCCCCATTTTGATTTTGTATTATCGGAGATAAAACCCATAATAGGATCTGTAATAGCATCAAAAAGTCGTGGTACTAATGAAACAACTCCCCACATCCAACCAGGAAACCCCAAACTCTGTACAAGAACCACAATGAAAATACTAATAATAGCAGGAAACATTTGATTGGCAAGCATGCCAAAACCAAATGCAACTTTTTGTAACATAGGTACTCTGTTTTTTAAAACTATTTTTTGGTTTGACATCTTGTTATTGGTTGTTATATGTTATTTACCAGAATTTGGTATAACTATAGTTTGAATAGCTTGTGCATTTATTTTTATTGTAATGTTTTTCTCATGTAAAGAAAGGTTGAAGTTTTTGGTTTCTTTCCCTTCGTTAAAAGCTACAATTGCTATAGAACCTTCTGGATTTTTTGCGGCTGTAACTAGTAATGAAGGATCGGAATTTTCAACTCCTAAAACAACAGCTCCTGGTCTAATATATTTGCTAAAATGAGACATAGTATAATACAATGGAGTAAAATAAACCTCATCAGCTTCAGGGTCTACAATTACTGGAGCAACACACCAGTTTTCGAACCAATTAGGGCCACCTTGTTTATCTAAAACCATGTTCCAATCTACCCAGCCATCTACCCAATTATTTAGGCAACCAATAATATCTCTAGCATATCGATTTACTGGAGCATATTTTGGGTGTAAGTATTTCTTTTCTGGTTCTCTCCAGTCGTATCCCCAATCTGTAGCTTCTTTGCTCCAATACCAAACATCATCTTGCCATTTAGGTATTTCAGAATCTATACAACCTTCGGTTTCTATTAAATATTTTTTTGGTGCTTTGTTGTGTGCATATTGTAGTTCTTCTGGAAAAACTTCATACGTACTTTCGTACCAATGTATTGCTAAACCATCATAATATTTAGAGGATGCTTCGTCATTATACATGACATCTACCCATTCTTTTACTCCTTGTCTATTTTGGTCATATCCTAGAATTTTCACGTTTTCAAAGCCGTCTTTTTCTAGTTTTGGACCTAAATGGTTTTGTACAAAATTGGTTTCTTCTTCTGGTGAAAAATGCATGCTTTCCCAGTTGTTTCCATTTCCATGCGGTTCGTTAACAGGAGTAAGTCCCCAAATATCTATTCCTTCTTTTTTATATGCATTTAAGTATTTAGAAAAGTATAAGGCAAAGGCGTCATTATATTTTGGAAGCAATTTTCCGCCAACATATTTTTTGTTGTCTTTCATCCATGGTGGAGATGTCCATGGTGATGCAATAATATTAAAGCCATCTTTTGATATATTCATGGCATCTTTAATCATAGGAATTAAATCCTCTCTATCTTCTTCGATTGTGAAGTTTTTTAATTCCATATCATCAACTACAGGAGCATAGGTATAGTTGTTTAATGAAAAATCACAGGAAGCAATATGTGTTCTTGTTAAAGTATAATTTGCACCTTCTTCAGAAAAATAAGCATTCAGAATTTTTGTTCTGTTTTCTTTGCTTAATTTGTTTATTAGGTATGCTGAAGATTCTGTAAAAGAGCCACCAAAACCAGTTATGGTTTGAAGTTTTTGTTCTGGTATAATGGTAACTGTTGCTGTACTATCTTCTATTTGCGATGGGAATTCTGTAATTTGTGTTAATTTGTTTCCGTTTACAGAAGTTTCAAAAACAGCTACTTCTAAGCTTTCTTTTTTTTGAGTACAGCTCATTAATGTAATAATTAATAAGATAGATAAACTGTAGTTAGGTGTTTTCATAATCTATATTTTTAATGTTCTTGCTTGTTTAAACTCGCATATTTTTCTTTTACTATTGCAAATACTTCTTTTTTCTTTCTGTTTATATCTACAATTCCCCAAAACTCTTCATTTGGTGCACCATCATAAGGAATCCCTGTACTGTTAGGAGCCCAACCACCAATATCTTGAGTGTCATTATTTCCAGCTTTCCACCAGCCATCCGTAAAAGAAAACAGGGTCACACCTGAGCAAATTTGTTGGTTGTTAAAGGTTTTTTCTAATATATTTTTTGTGGCTTCGGCCTGTGCTTTTTGATTTACCCCTTCGTTAAAACCATTTTTAGTGATTTTCATATAACTGTCTGATCCAGTTTCTGATAAATACATTGGTTTGTTGCTAACCGCTCGCCATTCGTTAAAAATTGGTTCCGGATTGTCCCATCGATATACATTCATTCCCCAAACATCTATATTAGGGCACATTGATAGTGCTAATGTATCTGGTAAATCTCCATGTGCAGTAGATACAGGGTGCGTTGTGTCATTTTCATGAATTAAAGTAGCTGCAACATTCATTGCTTTGTACCAGTTTTTGATGTCGTCTTGAAACCATTGTGGGTGATAGTTATATTCGTTACCAAGTTCCCAAAGTAGAATTGCTTTGTGGTTTTTGTATTTATTTATGTAGTTGATAAAAGTGCCAGAATAAATATCATTTTTACCATCTTGTTTATAACCAAAACCGATAATTACTTTTAATCCAGCTTCATGAATCTCATCTAAAACTTTTATATTATCAATTGGTTCATACACTCTAATCGTGTTTATTCCTGCTTCTACCATTAATGCTAAATCTTGGGTTAGCGTTTTAAAACTTCTATTATTACCACTACCTTTTGGTACTGGATGATAACAAATACCTTTTATTAAATAAGGGTTGTTGTTTACCAGTATTTTTTGATTAGATACAGTTACAATATCATTATTTATTTTGCTTTTACAGGAAACAAAAACAAGTAGAAAAAGGGTTATGTATAGTATTTTTTTCATTTCTTATTTAGAGTAGTTTGTGTTTGGTACGAATACATCTTTCATTAAGGAATCTAATTTCCCATTATAGCTTTTCGTAATTGGGTTTCCATTTCTAGATACATTTTTAAATACTCCTTTATCTACTAGGTTCCAAAGAGGATATTTTGCTTTTCCGTTAATGGTTAATAAACCGAAATGATTTTCTGAGCCTTTTTCGTTTTCAGCATCTTTCCATTGTTCATCAAAAGCTTCAAAATAGAAACAAGAAATATTTTCTTTGTTAGTCCATTCTCGCAAATGGCTGTAGTATAATCCTTGTTTGTACTCGTCTGTTGCACGAGATCCATTTTCGCCATAAAAACCATTAGATGTTGTTGCCCAACCGGTTTCGCCAATATGAATTGGTTTGTTAGCACCAATACTTTTCATATAATTAGAAACGGTATCGTATTGTTTTTTAGCAAAATTTAATGCACGAAGCATTGCTGCATCTACTTTTTCTTTATCTGTTAAAGTGTTTTCGTTTTCTGGAATTTCCCAGAAATCGGAATTGTAATGCGAATTATGAAAAGGGTAGGTATGCATAGAAATATAATCTACTGTATGTATTAATTTTTCTAAATCTTTGGTGTGATAAACGCTATCTCCTCCTCCCCAAGAGGTATAATCATCCGAACTAGTTATCCATAAATCAGCAGGTAAACCCTTCGATTTTTTTAAATCTTGTAAATGAGTTACCCATTTTAATATAACGCTTGGTTGCACATAATAGCTAGCTGCCCATTTAACCATTGCTTCGTTACCAACCGCGATAATTTTTACAATTTCAGGGTATTTGTTGGCCAATGTAACTGCTGTATTAATTTCTACTGTATTTCTCTCGCTTTCAAGATTATGATCTGGCTCTATGTTTTGCTTATTAAAAGCGTTTTTACAATCTATCCAAGCGCCTAACATAACATACATGTTAAAGTTTGGATCTTCTTCTTTTAATTGTTGAATTGCCTCTAACAAGTTGGATGCTTGTTCAAGATGTACATTATAAGTTCTAAGAATTTTAATTCCCATAGCAGACAATATTTTCATATCCTCTTTTAGCTCTTCTAGTGTAGGTTGCACTTCTCTCGATTTTTCTCTATAACCACCATAAGAAATTGCTAGAAAATCGGGATTGCCTAAAATTTCTTTAGCAGAAATCACTTTATTTACTTTCGTTTCACTTTTTTTATTACATGAAAACAAAACAATTACAGTGAGAATACTGAAAATGAGAACTGTTATTTTTTTCATGTTATTCATAAATTATCTTTTAATCGAAACTGTTATTGTATTGATTTTTCCGTTTCTTTCAAACAAAGATTTACTTGTTTCAATATCTAATTGTAACTCGTTAAAGCTTTTTCTTTCATTATTAGATAAAGTGACTTCAACACTATTTTTATTTTCCAATCTATAGATTATAGGTACTTGACAATAGGTGAAACACAAAGCGTTTTTGTTAATTGTAATAACTTTTTCTTCTTTATTGATATTTGTGTATTTGAAAGTTTTGTTATCTGTAAGAAACTCTTCTTGTCGTAACAATCTTGGGTTGAATTGAAGCATTCCGTTTTTAACAAAAACACCTAATTCACCAAATCTACATAACACATCTTCTTTTACTTGTCCCGTCATTCCTGGTTGTTGTGCCCCTTTTCCACCTGGTGTATGTGAATATGGATCTGTTGGAAATGCACCATATAATTTTGGAGATTTATTAACACCAATACCTTCGTTAATTTCGTAATAATGATCTAATATGCCACCAATAACTTTCTCAGAATCTTTATTGTTTATTGCTAATAAAGCATTTTCTTGAACAGCAAGAAGTAGTTTAGAAACCATGTGCCAATAAATAGAACCTAAGCCTTCGTAACCAAAGAATGTTCCTGATCTTCCTGTGAATGCTTTATGGTTAAAAAGGTCTTCAAAGGTTGCCATTAAAAGACTTTTTTCGTCTTTAATTAGTGTGCCGTATTTTTCTTCAGACAAGTTGGATAGTGCTTCTTTTAAACTGTTTGCATTATTAAAGTTTCCGTTAAAATGATAGTTTCCTAAAACATCTTTTTGAATTATTTGTGCGTTACCATCTGCAAGTAATTGTTGTAAAAGTTTTGAGTTTTTAACAGCTTTTTCAGGAATATTGTTTTTGTCTGTAAAGCGAGGTAATACCTTGTTAGGATACAATATATAGCTGTATTGGTCCGGTCTAAATAAGGCGCTGGCTTTTAGTGCGTTTAGCGTTTCTAGAGCAGATTTTGGAGTTAGATATCCAGAACTTAAAACTGCAACTTGACCTTCTAACATTTCTGGTAAATAGGAAATAGAAATTGAGTTGTCACTAGTTACAGTCATTAAATTATAAGCATGATATAAATTATCTGCTCTTTTGTTTGCATTAATAGAGTGCTCTAAATAACTGTTAGAAATTTTAATAAATGCTAATAAATCTGCTTTGGTAATTGTTTCTCTATTGCTAGTAAATGCATTGTTGTAAATAGTTTCTCTAAAATTGCTTCCAGCAGAACCAAGTCCGTCTAAAACTGTTTTTCTATCTATATCTGAAATTTTTCCAGAAAGAATATGTTTGTTTGTATTAAAAGTAGCTACTACTTTATTAAAAAACTGTGATAATTCTTCAGAAATTTCAAATTCTTCCGTTTCTAAATTTGTTGTAACAACTTCAAAAAAGTCTAAAAAACGTTTTAAATAATACAGTGTAACCATAGAAACACCATTACCAACTAAAGCATTATTTGCATCGTTCCATTCTGGTCTTTGTGTATTTAACCATATTCCTCCTTCAGGAATAAAATTAGAAAGTTTAGCTAAAACCGTTGCTAATAACTTTTCTACCATATTTACTTTAAGGATAAAGAAGTTTTCGTCTCTTAATAAAGCACCATCTACACCTAATTCTGTTCTTTTTTGACGAATATTAGCATCTAATTCTTCATCAAAATCTATGGTATCTTTTGGATTTGCAAGCAGCTCTTTGTAGCTTTTAATTTTATAAGGCACATTTGCGTAAACAAAAATGTCTTGGTTAAAATAAGCTGCTAATTTATTTGGGTAATGCTTTTCAATAAACTCCAAAAACTTAAGTAAGTAAATAATTTGATGATCTCCCCAATATCCTATATAAGACCAAGGATCGTCTGGTTCAATAGTTTCCCAGTCAAAACCACCTTTGGTAACACGATATGGATTGTAACCATCGAACGTAGATGCGTTTAAAAACTTATGAATCATGTTTTCAATAAACTCAGGGTAGGAATGCGCAAGTGCTTCCCAGTTTTGAAAGATATCTCTCCAGTTACCTTCGTAGTCTAAAATTTTAGATCCATCAATTTCATTTCTTGTATTGATAGAAAATTTGTTCCAAGGTCTACTTGGATCTCCATGTCTTCTACTAAATTTTAATGGTAAATATTCAAAACAAAGGCGTTTAAAATTTTTGTCTACCTCTTTTTCGGCAATCTCTTTTATAGTATTTAGTTGAAAAACTTCAGGTAGTTTGGATAGTAGTTCCTTTTTTTTCTGGAATACTTTTTTATTAGCATTTGCAATATATTTTACAAAATCTTCTTTTTCAATAGTATAATTATTATCAAAAATACCACCTCTCATAATATTGAAAAGCGTGTTTGCAAAATGTCTTGTGTTTCTAAGTGAGCTGTCACTTAGTTGTAAAGCGTCTGCACTTCCTGCTAAAGCAATTAACTGTTTGGTTCCAGCTTCAATATCTTCTTGAATTAATGAAGCAATATTAGTATTGTTTATTTTTTCTGAAATAGCACAAATGTCACTCATAGATTGGTTAACATCTGCAATAAGCATCCAGTTTTTTTCTTTATTAGCTTTTAATTGAATTGTAGAAGAAACAAAATAAGCCCCTTTTTCGGCTTTAATATCAACTTCTTGTTTCAGTTCTTTTCCTTGTCTAAAAGGATCCAATTGTAATGAAGAAAGTAAGTATTTAGGATTATCAATTCCTAAAGACCAAACAATATTAGATTTTAATGCTTCACTAGGTTCTGCTTTATCAACAATAATTGCACTTAAAGCGAAAATACCTAAGCCAGTATCGGCTTCTAATTCACTCTTTTTGTATGCATCAACTAAATTGCTGCTTGCGTTTTGTAAATCGGAACTAACACCATAAGGCATTAAATTTTGTAAACCATCTAAAACATCAATGGTTACCTCTGTATTATTGTTGTTGCTTATGGTGGATTTTTTAATGAAACCGTATTTATCACTTGAGTTCCATTGGTATCTAAAAGTAAGGTTTAGATCTTCGTTTACTTCTTCAAAAATGACCTTATTACCAAATGCATTTTTATACAGATTCCTTTTAGTAGTGTAAACTCCTTGATATTTATTAGAAAAAGGTTCCCATAAAAAAGTTTTGTCTTCTTTGTTTACTAAAAGAATGGTTTTACTTCCAGTAATTTCAGCAAGTTCTGTTAATTTATCATCTGTGTAATATGGAAATAGCGCATATTCTGCGTTTTTTCTACCAGCAGACAAACCGCCATTACTTGAAATAAACATCCAGTGATTAGAATTGCTAACAATACTCATAAAAAACGGGCGCATTTTATGATTGTTAGAAATTTTATAGTAAACCTCGTTTTCGAAAAGTACTTGTTCTCCTTTAACTTGGTTGTCTTCAAATGAAGCTTTATTGCTTCCTATATATATAGGGTTTTTACTCATTTTAATATTTATAACTATGGTGTCTATAGTATGTTTTAAATAGGTTATTGGTTTAATTTATTCTGGAATCAAAAAATTTACTAAAAAGGTCGAGTAGTGTGCTCGACCTTTAATTTTAAAATTACTAATTCAAAATAATTATAAACTACTTTTATGTCTTATTGATATACTCTTACATAATCAATTTCCATGGTATCTTCTGTAAATGCAGGGTCAATATCTCCACCAAGAGTTCCTCCCATTGCTATATTAAGTATAAAGAAGAAGTCTGCATTAAATGGTAAATTAGAACTATTAGTTAATGTCATAAATGGAACATCATCTACCGAAATTTTAACCGATTGTTCACTCCAATCTAGAGAATATACATGAAATTCTGTTGCAGCATTTGCTATAGCTGTGGTTTCTCCAAAACTAGCGTTAGTTCCGCTTCCGCTATCTAACCAATGGCAAGTGCCTAAGGAAATATTTTTATCCCAACCTGTTTGTTCCATAATGTCTATTTCACCACAAGTAGGCCAACCTACTGTGCTAAAATTAGAACCTAACATCCAAATTGCTGGCCAAGTACCTTGGGAAGCTGGTAATTTTGCTCTAATTTCCATTTTACCATAGGTGAAACTTTGTAATCCTTCGGATTTTAATCTTGCGGAAGTATAACCACTACCATTTGCTTTAGCGGTTATTATAAGTGAGCCATTATCTACTATTACATTTTCGGCGTTGTCTGTATATGTTTGTAATTCTTGATTTCCCCATCCTCCAGCACCAAGGTCGTAGGTCCAGTTTGCAGGGTTAGGAGTACCATTCGTATCAAATTCATCAGACCAAACTAATTCTAGTTCTGTTCCAGTTTCCTCTTCTTCAGAAGTTATAATAAACCACCAGTCAAAACCATTATTACCATCGGTAGTTCTAAGAAGTAGTTCATTTGCCACTGAACGATCATAAATTTCATAACTATGAGAACCTCCTGTGTAGTAACCAATAAATCCTAATCCACTTAAATTAATAGTTTCGTTACCACCTGGAGCTGTTAAAGTCCAGTTTTCGGAATAGTCACTATACGGATAGTTTTCTATATCATCTCCATTTGGAGTTTCGTTGTGTGGTCCTAATTCTTCAACTAAACCAACACGTCCAAAAATAGTACCAGTAACATCTTCTGTTGGATCGTCATTTACGCTATTTGTGACATGGGTAAATGTTCCATCAGAATGGAAAACATAACGATCATCATACATTCCTGTTGCTGCTTTTTCACTTGGGCCAGCGGCATACCATTCGGTAGGAGCTCCACCAACTGGTCCCAAACCAAAATGACCAGCTTTTTCCGATTTAACTCTCCAAGTTTTTGATTCATTTCCATGAAGTATTGCTAATAAATCTGCAGGAGCAGAGTAGGTTGCTAATACTTCTACTTCAATAGTTGCAGAAGTAGAATTACCTCCTGGGCCTATTGCAATAACTGTAACTGTGTAGGTGTTGATACCTAAATTAGAAAAAGCATATGCAAGTTCACCGTTAGCAGCTATTTCCTGATCTCCATTATATGAATATCTATAGGTAATAGCATTATCTGCAGTAGCTGTAAAATTCACATTACCAGATCCATCACCAAATGGGTTTGCTGTATCCTGACCTATTATTTCAGCCGAAACTTGAAGGTTGGTTGGTGCAGTTAAGTCTCCAAATTGGTAGTTTTCTTCTTCACAGCTTACTAAAAACACAAGGGAGAAGAAAAGAGTTATAATATATTTTATATTTTTCATCTTTTTTTATTTATTGTTTAATCAATTTATAATACCAATACTCTGTACCTCCATTAAATCCAGAAATAGTAATATCTAATGTGTTACCATCTGTTGACAATACATAATCATAGGTAATAGTATCATTATCAGGCATTCCATTTTCACCTGTATTATGCACCTTAGGCAATCCTAGATATGCACCTAAGCCATTTACAGTTACAGTACTTGCTGTGCTTGTATACGATGCTGTATTTGTACCATTATGAGGTGCAATTGGAGCTCCACATCCATCAGCAGCTACTCCTTGCCATGTTTCTAGCCATGTTTCTGTACCTAATACATTTTGAAATGATCCATCTGCATTGAAAATATATGCATCATCAAAATAACAAGCTCTTGCTGCAAGATCAGCATCTGGAATCGACCACCATACCGTTCCAGCTCCATCTCCAACTTCAAGAGCACCTTCTTCAGAAGCTACTTTCCATGTACCAATTAAAGGGGAAACTGGAGCAGAATCTTTAATTAATTTATAGTACCAATACTCTGTACCTCCATTAAACCCTGAAATTGTTATTTCTAAAGTATTACCATCTGGTGCTATTACATAATCATAAGTAATAGTATCATTTACTGGCATACCATCTTCACCTGTATTATGCACTTTAGGTATTCCTAAATAAGCACCAACACCTGAAATGGTTAAAGAATTACCATTATCGATATATGTTGCTGGACTTGATCCGTTATGAGGTGCGATTGGTGCTCCACATCCATCAGCGGCTACTCCTTGCCATGTTTCTAACCATGTTTCTGTACCTAGTACATTTTGGAAGGATCCATCTGCATTAAAAATATATTCATCATCAAAATAACAAGCTCTGGTTGCTACATCAGCAGCTGGAATTGCCCACCATATAGTTCCAGCACCATCTCCAACTTCAAGGGCACCTTCTTCTGGTGCTATTTTCCATGTGCCTACTATTGGAGAAGGACCAGTAGATTCTTTCCAGAAGTAAATATTATCAATAAATACAGTTCCAGCAGCCCAAGGTGTGCCAACAAATTTTAATTGAAAAATTTCATTTACACTTAATCCTTGATCTGTATAGTCGGAAATTGGAATATCTATACTTGTCCAATCGTTTGGATTTAAATTATTTGTTACTGGAGCTTCCGAAGACCCAGCCGGATTATTAATTAATGATGTTTCTATTTGTGTTGTAACATCTGCAGTCCATACATCTATGTGTAGAAACTCCATTGCAGATACATCTACACTAGTTCCGTCTTCTAGAGCTACCCCTTGGTAACTAAGGTTAATGTATTGAAGCATTTGATCACCAGCTAAATCAAACATAGCCCAAGAACTACCTTGTCCGCCTTGTCCCCAATCTGGGAAGAAATTTGTGTTTTCTAAATCTGTATATGCTGCACTAAATACAGATATAACATCTTGAGCAGCTCTTGCAGGAGGTGTTGGCGCTGAAGCTAAAGGTTGAAGAATCGCAGTAACTTCAAAATCTTCAATTATAAATTGTGTGGTTTCAATAGCAGCTCCCATCGCCACAACAGTTATATTATAAGTTCCTGCGTCTGCATAGATATGAGAAATTATTTCCCCTATGTTTCCAGTTAGTATTTCACTTCCATCTCCAAAATCAACATCGTAACTTACTGCATCATCAGCAGTAGCTAAAACATTCACCTGTTTAGATATGGCAACATCATTTTCTGCGGTTGCAACTAAATTTGAAGGAGCATTAAAAGATACAGCCAATTCTTTTGTGATTTCTGTTTCTAATCCTGTAACTCCAACTGCAACAATTCTTACGGTGTAAGTACCTTCTTCGTATGTGTGCATCGCATTTTCTCCTTGCATGATATTTGCTGGTTCTTCTGTTGCATCACCATAAAAAATATTAAAATTAATTGCATTTTCTGCTGTAGGTGTTATCGTAACCAATCCTGTATTGTCTTGTGTTACATTAAATAATGCCATAACGTTAGTTGGAGCGACAGCAGTATTCACAAAGTCTGTATTATCATCATCATTTACACAACTAATAATTAGTAGTGTAATAATGCACATACTGAATATGTATTTTATTGTTTTCATATAGTTATTTTTTAATATCCTTCGTTTTGAGTTATACCTGAAATATCTCTTTCTAGTTGAGGAATAGGGAATACTTCGTGTTTATTTGTTGTAAAACCATTTATGGTTGATGCAGCTTCACCAGTTCTTACTAAATCGAAGAAGCGGTGCCCTTCCATTGCTAATTCTAGTTTTCTTTCGTTCCAAATTGCTTGAACTAATGTGTTACCTGAAGAGGTTATATCATGATCTAAATCACCAAAAGCTCTTCTTCTAACTTCATTTAAGTATTGTTGTGCTAAACCATCACTAATATTTCCTCTAGCATTTGCTTCTGCAGCCATTAATAAAACATCTGCATAACGAATAGCTCTATAATTATTCAAATAATTAAGTTCTGTTTGGGCGCCACTTTCACCAGCTCTTGGTATGTATTTATGGTTAAAATATCCCGTTTGTTCATAACCAGCTAAGCTACTTGCATCGCCAGAATATGTTAGTATAGTAGCCTCTCTTCTTGTGTCTTCACTATCATAAGCATCATATAAGTCTTGTGTTGGAACATTAAAAGCCCAGCCTCTAGCATAGCCAGCAATGTCTGCTCTTGGACCATTGTGTATTATTCCAAAATTACCTTCTGTCCCTTGCGGTACATAATCCCAATCATACCACTCTGACGTATTTGTGTATTGTACTTCAAAAACAGATTCTATACCATTTTCTCCAGATTTTAAAAACTGGCTTTCAAAGTCATCTACTAAAGTAAAAGCACCAATTACATTATTTAAAGTTGTTGCGGCTTCAGGAAATTTTTCTTGATACAAATATGCTTTACCTAATAATGCTTGTGCGGCATATTTTGTTACTCTTCCTGATTGCGATTGTGTAGTTGGTAACACAGCAATTGCATCTCTTAGGTCTGTTTCTATTTGTGTATAAACATCTGCTTTTGGACTTCTAGGTATGTTTCCTGAATCTGAAGCATCTAATCTTCTATCCACAAATACTGGTACATCTCCAAAAAATTTAACCAATTCAAAATAATAATAAGCTCTTAAAAAATAAACTTCACCATATAAAGCTTCTTTACCATCAAAATCTAATTTGGTTTTGTTTTCTTCTAAATAATTAGCACGATTTACGCCTTCATAACACCATTTCCATAAATTGGTTAAGTTGTCATTATTAGGGTTGTGTGTCATGTCGTCAATTTGTTGTAACCCAATTACATCTGTTGCGCTTTCGCCACCACATAAAGAGTTGTCTGATGCGATATCCCCAATAAGTGTATTTAAATACATCCATTGTAAAGGGTCATAGGTTCCTATAACTGCAGCTTGATAATCTGCTTCTTGTTGAAAATAAACACTATCTTCTATTTCGTGTGTATCTGTTGGTTCTACATCTAAATAATCGGAACAGCCTAATGCTAAAAAGATTAGCATAAAAGGTAAAACGGAGTTTTTAAGTATTTTCATAATTCTTTTTTTTTAAAAGTTTACATTTAATCCAACAGACCAAATTCTTGGGATAGGATAGGTTCCTCTGTCAACACCTGTATCACTAACACTACCAGAAGATATTTCTGGGTCGTAACCTGAATATTTGGTAAATGTATATACGTTTTTAACTTGTGCGTATAAACGTAGTTTGCTTATGCCTGGAACATTTGGTATGGTATAACCAAGCTGTAAGTTTTTAATTTTGAAAAAGCTGCCATCTTCAATATATCTATCTGAAGCTCTTGTGTTGTTGTTGGTGTCTTCAAAAGTAACTCTAGGTTCTGAATCACTAGTTCCTGGACCTGTCCATCTGTCTAAAGTAGAAGCAAAACGGTTTGTGTAGGTGGAGTTTCTTTCATAAGCTCTATAAATATCATTTCCAATAGAAGCATAAGTTCCAATATTAAAATCTATATTTTTATAGTTAATAGAGGCATTCCAACCAAAAGTAAAATCAGGGAAAGGATTTCCTATATTTGTTCTATCTTCATCATTAATTACTCCATCACCATTTATATCTGCAAATCTAATATCTCCTGGTTGTGCACCAGTTTGCGTTGCATGTGTATCAATCTCTTCTTGAGTTTGAAAAATGCCATCGGTTTGATAACCATAAAAATACCAAGGTGTTTCCCCTTCTTCAAAACGACTTATAATGGTATAAGGAATTCCGTATCCAGCTCCTAGAACAAAATCGGCACCTCCATTATCTACTTTGGTAACTTCTGTATTTACGGTGGTAAAGTTAATGTTTGTACTAAAGCTAAAGTCATCTGAAAATTCATTATTATAACCTAATGAAATATCTACACCGTTTGTTTTTGAAGCACCTACATTTCCAGATGGAGCAGCAATATCACCAAGATATAAGCTAGGTGAAGGTCTAAAGATTAAATCTACTACATCCTTTTGGTAATAGTCTGCAGACATGGATATTTTGTTTGTAAACATTCTAATATCAAAACCAGCATTTAATTGTTTTTGTGTTTCCCATGATAAGTCTGGGTTTGGTATAGAACCTAATGTTGAACCACTTACAATATTACCATCGAAGGTGTATTGTGGAAATGTATTAATGGAAGAAAATTGTGCATCTGCATTATCTCCTAGATTATCACTTCCGGTTGCGCCATAACTACCTCTAATTTTTAGGAAATCAATAATTTCAGAATTGAAAAAGTCTTCGTTTGAAGCTACCCAACCTAAAGATGCAGCATAGAATAAACCGTATCTATTGTTATCACCAAATGTTGAAGAACCATCATACCTTCCTAAAATAGAAACTAGGTATTTATTGTTAAAATCATAATTTAATCTTCCAAAGTAGGACATGTTTTTATTAAGATATTGCCATGAACCAGAGGTTTGTGAGGCGTTATCTCCAGTTGCAGCACTTACATCTGCATAACTCCATGAATTAAAAGGTATGTCTTGTGCATTAGCTGTTATGTTTTCTCCAGAATTTCTACTAAGAGATAATCCCAATACTGTTTCAAAATTATGATTTTCGTTTATAAGATTAAAGTCATAATTTCCAAACAATTCATAGGTGTAAGAAAAGTAATTTGTGTTAGACTCTGATACTCTATTGTGTGTAGATGTTTCCTCTCCTGTTTCTGCATCTGTGGTTATTATTGGAGATAAATCTGGATTTGCAGTTGTACCATTATGACCAACACCATAATACACTAAAGGAGTAAAGTTTTTAGTATAAACGTCTACATAATTATAGCCAAAGCGTGAAGTTAATTTTACATTATCTAATATTTTGTATTGTAATTCTAATTTACCAGTGATTTTATTCGTATTCCCTTCGTTATAAGTGTTGTCTAATTGCGTTAACGGGTTAATTATTTCTTGTGTGATAGTTTCACTAATACCAAAACTTCCATCGGAATTATATGGATTTACCATTGGATCGAAATTTAAAGCATTAGATAAAACACTTCCTATATTATTTTCAGACAAAGATTTGTCTTTAATATTTGCATAATTTGTGTTTACTATTAGTTTAAACTTATCGGATAAATCTGCGTTTATTCTACCAGAAAGCGATGTTCTATCAAAATACGATTTATCATTGCCGCCAACAACACCATCTTGTCCTAAAAATCCTCCAGAGAAAAAGTAACTTATTTTTTCTGATCCTCCAGAAACCGAAATGTTATGCGATTGTATAGCTGCAGTTTCGATTACTTCATCTTGCCAATTTGTACCTTTACCTATAGTAGAGAGGTCTGGAAATATAATATCTCCTCCAGAAGCTACACTTGCTTCGTTTAGTATGGCAGCATATTCACTAGCATTTAAAACATCAACCTGTCTTATTACTTCTTGAACACCATAAGAGGAGTCAAAATTAACAGTAACTTTTTGGTTTTTCTTACCAGATTTTGTCGTAACTACAATAACACCATTTCCTCCTTTTACACCATATATTGCAGTTAATGCTGCATCTTTTAAAACATTAATAGATTCCACATCTGATGGGTTTAAGGTATTTAAATCGTCTATACCTTGTATTACGCCATCTACAACTACTAAAGGAGAGCTACCTTGCGCAGACACAACACCTCTGATAGATATTGCTGGTGATTTACCAGGGGAACCATTAGAGACTACATTGATACCAGTTGCAGAACTTTGAAGGGCTTCTTCAACCCTTACTGGTTTTAGAGTTTCAATACTTTCTGAATCTACTTTAGATACAGAACCTGAAACCTTACTAAGTTTTTGAGAACCGTAACCAATTACAACAACTTCGTCTAGGCTTGCTACATCTGTTTCTAATTGAATATTTAGAGTAGTTGATTTATTTATTACAACTTCATAAGTAACAAAGCCAACATAACTAAATTGTAGCGTAGCTCCATTAGGTACTTCATTAATAGTAAAAAGGCCATCAAAATCGGAAACGACTCCATTGTTGGTGTTTTTAACTATTATGTTAGCACCAGGAATAGGCATGCCATTATCTTTCTCTATAATGGTTCCAGAAATAGTATGGTTCTGTGCACTTGCTGTTGTAAAAAAAAGTAGTGCTAAAAATGTGTAGAGTGTGAGTCTCATAAATATTAGTTTGATTTCTTGATGTTAAAACTATCTATAATAAATGTGAAATTTTCAAAACACACCGCAACAAAAAATATACATAACAAAAAAACAACCATTTTTTTGTTGAATTAGCATTGCGTGGTCTTTAAAATAAGGAAAAGCATAATATTTTGTTAATAATGTAAATGCTATAAAAAAAAGAATGAATTTAACAATGTTGTGGTAATGTATGGTTAAAAAACCCTCATGTTTGGTAGTTATAGATCTAAAATGTAGCTTGTTAAGCTTGCTTCGTGTGGTAATTCTATTTTTTTACGCAAACGATACCGTTTTACTTCGACGCTTCTTGGGGAGATGTTTAATAAAGGAGCTATTTCTTTTGAAGATAAGTTTAGTCTTAAATAAGCACATAAACGTAAATCATTTGGAGTTAATGAAGGATGAATAGCTTTAATCTTTTTCAAGAAATCTTTATCTGCATTATTAAAAGCTTCTTGAAATAATTTCCAATCATTTGTGTTGTTTAGGTTATTGTCAATAATTTTTATTACTGATTTTAAATTTTTGTTTTCATCTGCATTTTTAAGTTCGTTTTTAATATTGTTTAAAAATTCATTCTTCTTAATTAAGCTCATTGTTGAGATAGCTAGTTCTCTGTTTTTACTATTTACATCTTGTTGTAGTTTTTCGTTTTTAAAACTCATGAGCTGTTGCTCATTTTCTAATTTTTTAAGATCTAATTCTCGTTGTGTATTTTGAAGTAATTTTTCTCTTTGTTTTCTGTAATACCTTTTATATATAGTATGCATCATAAACGAGAAAACTAAAAGTCCAAGAATATATAATGCAATCATTAGATTACTTAAATACCAAGGTTTAGCAATGTTGAAATTGTAGGTGGCAATATTATTAGATTTGCTATTAGCTATTTTGGCTCTAACGTTAAAGGTGTAATCGCCAAAAGGTAAGTTGTTAAAAGATATACTTGAATTAGAAGACCAATTACTCCAGGTGTTATATAAACCTAATAGTTGGTATTGGTATTGTGTTTCGTGAAATTTTTCAAATTCTGTAACGTTATAACTAAATTCAATGTTGTTTTCATTGTTGTTAAAACTAGTGTTTTCGTCGATTTTTACGCGAATAGCAGGTTTATTTATTTCTTGTTTTGTTATTGTGTTTATGTGTATGGTATATTGTTTTTCTTTTAATTTATCTAAATCTATTATGATGTAACCTGTTGAGGTTCCAAATAAATATTTTTCATTTTCTAAATGTAAAATATTTTCATAGCCCGACATTCCTTTTTTAATTGAGTTTGGTAATGAGATTTTACTAATATTAGGTTCGTTACTAAGCTTTCCTGGTGAAATATAGTTAATACTGTTATTTGTAAAACCCCAAAGTTTAGTAGATTTTGTATCGGTTATTAATTTACCAGAAATGTATTGACTACTATCTAATAATTTACTGTAAACAGTATCTATTTTAAAAGTTTTTGTTGCGGTATTGTATTTGAAAACACCATTTTTATAAGAGTAAAATAAGTTGTCGTTATACTTAATAAGACTTGAACGTAGTCCTTTTTTAATGGTTGTGTCTTTGGTTACTTGAATCGCTTTTGTGAAATCTTCATTAATTATAATTTTAAATACCCCTTTGTATTCGTGGTTTACAAATATTTCATTAGTATTTATTCGTTCAAAGTATTTGGATGAACTATTAAAGCCTTCAATTTTATTTCGAAATTGCCATTTGTTGTTCTTTTTTTCAAGAATGTTTAAGCCATTATAATTTCCTTGTAATAGTAGGTTTTCATGCGAGTCGATGGTTTTTATGTTCCAAGTACCTTGTATGTTTGCTATTTTTTCAACTTGATTGTTATTTACAATAAACGTCCCACTATCATGACCACAAAATAAAATATTATTTATATTTACTAAGGACCAAACTTGCCCTTTAGTGCCTTCAATAAATTTATACGGTTCTTTCGAGTTTTGATTTCTATAAAATAAGCCTTGATTAGTACCTAGATATATGTAGTTGTTTTTTAAAGCAGAAGTGTATATGGTTCCTAGTTCGCCTTTTATGTCATCAAATATACTAAAAGGAGAGGTTATGTTTATGCAGTTAATTCCATTGTCTAAACCCAGCCAAATATTACTGTCTTGATCTTGAAAAAGGGATAATATAGTGTTGTTGCTTAATCCTTTTTCATGATTTATTTGTTGTTTAATGTTTCCTTTTTGATCTATAAGTAAAATACCATTAGAAATAGTGCCAAAAGCAAAGCTGTCATCTTTTAGTTTGATGCTACTATAAACACTTTTGTTAGCTAAAAAGTTATTTATAGGGTTATCCCATTTTATTAATTTGTTATTAGTGAATTGATATAAGCCTTTTTCTTGGGTTTGTATAAGTAGTTCGTCTTTATTGTTAAAGATGTTGACTACTATGTTGTTTTTAACAATTTCTTGATTTGTAACTAACTTTGGTGATCCATTTTCTATTTTATAAATACCATCTTGTAGTTTTTGAAAATAAATTGTCTCATTTACTTTAAATATTTTTGTTAAAGTGGTTTTAGAATCTATAACTTTATAAGAAGCATTGGTTACATCGTAGATAATAATTCTATTTAAGGATTGAAATAATATCCAGTTGTCTAGACTAATTATATTCCAAAAATGCTCGTCTTCAATAACGGGCACCTCTAACTCATTGGATAAAGAAGTGTAAGTTAATGTGCCTTGTTCGTTTCTTTTCCAAAAACCAAACTCCATATAGCATCCAGTATAAATCAAATTATCTACAACATGTACAGTACGAAATATAGTTTCGTTTGGGGAAGGGTATAGGGTCCAGCTAGCACCATTAAACTCTAAAAGACCTTTATTATTAGCAATATATATATGCTTGTCTTTAGATTGTGATATAGACCAATTTTGATTTTCTGCACCAAAATCTTTTGGTGAATAGGTTTCAATAGGAGGGATTTCTTGTGCTATAACTAAACCACACATTAACCCAAACAATAAGAAAATGATGATTTTGTTTTTTTGCATAATAATCACTTAAACGTTAAGTATAATATGCAATATACAAATTTTAGAAGTTTTTTAGCTGTCTTTTTGTTAACTATACAATTTGTGCAAAATGAGTAATGTAGTTCTTATTTTTTTACAAAATTCATCTTTATAGTGTATGGTCTTTTGTTTATCCAGGTAGTGTAGTTCCACTGCATCGAATTGTCTGTAATTTCCGTGATTTTCACTTTAAATTTATCGGCAAGACCATTTTCTTTCTGTATTTTTAAAACAACGTCATACAATCCAGATTTTTTAATCGATTTAGTGACATCAAAAGAAATGTTTCTTTTTCCGAAAGAACAATAAAGGTCATTTATTGCGTAAGTTCCTGTATTATTTAATTCACTAAATCTCCAAAGGCTTTGTTCAAAACAAAAGTTAGTTACATCGTTAAAAAGTGTGATTCTTTCATGCATGTCTGGCTCAACGTAAGATACTTTGTTTAGTAGCCAAAAGTCTTTTAGAATTTTCTCAGAAGAAATATCGTTAGCGCTTTTAAATCCGAATAATAGAATACATGCTAAGGGTACAAGTACAAGTTTTTTAATCATTTTGCTATTAATGTTGCTAGCAATACATTATTCAGATTCAAAAAAATCAGTCCCCTTTTCTGGTAATTTTGTATTCTAATTAATGTTTTAATAATATTCAATAAAAATTAAATTTCATTAAATATATTATTGCTATTGTTAGGGTTTTTAGGGTGTTTTGTCAAACATTTAATCGACAAAGTACGAATATAGCATATTAACGGTAAGTTTTCCAAAATAAAAGTGGTTTTTTTTCGATTTTTTACAATTACTTCTCCAGTTTTAGTTGAATACGTTTTCTAATGATATCTACCTCTAATACTTTTACTATAATTTGTTGGTGTAAATGTACGTGTTCATTAACATCTTTTACAAAACTATCTGCTAAGTTAGAAACATGAATTAAGGCACTTTCTTTAATACCAACATCTACAAAACAACCAAAATTGGTAATGTTATTTACTATCCCTGGAAGTAATTGCCCTACTTTAAGGTCATTAATCGTTTTAATATTTTGATTAAAAGTAAAAACCTTAGCCACCTCTCTAATATCTAAACCTGGTTTTTCTAATTCTTTAATAATATCTTCTAGTGTAAGTAAACCAATAGCTTCTGTGGTGTAGTTTTTAATATTTATTTTTTGAAGTATGGATGCGTTTCCAATTAACTCGTTTAAAGATACCTTTAAATCTTTAGCCATTTTTTCTACTATTTTGTAGCTTTCTGGGTGAACAGCAGAATTATCTAAAGGGTTTTTGCCCTCTTTAATTCTTAAAAAAGCAGCACCTTGCTCAAAAGCTTTTCCACCTAACCGAGGCACTTTTTTAATTTCATTTCGGTTAGTAAAAACACCAATTTCGTTTCTGTAATTAAAAATATTTTCAGCTAGTTTTGGGCCAATTCCAGAGACATAACTAAGTAAGCTTTTACTAGCTGTATTAATATTTACGCCAACGGCGTTCACACAGTTCTCTACTACAACATCTAGTTGTTTTTGAAGCTTGCTTTGGTCTACATCATGTTGGTATTGCCCAACACCAATAGATTTAGCATCTATTTTAACCAGTTCTGCTAAAGGATCTTGAAGGCGTCTCCCAATAGAAACAGAGCCCCTTACAGTAACATCATAATTTGGAAATTCTTCACGAGCTATCTTAGAAGCCGAGTAAATACTAGCTCCAGCTTCACTTACAACAAATACTTGTATGTCTTTTTTAAAATGAATTTTACGTATTAAAGCTTCTGTTTCTCTTGAAGCTGTTCCGTTACCTATTGCAATAGCTTCAATTTTATAAGCATCCGTTAAAGAGCTAATCTTTTTCATAGCTCCAATATTATCGTTTTTGGGAGCATGCGGATAAATGGTTTCGTTGTATTTAAGTTGTCCTTGCGCATCTAGACATACTACTTTACAACCAGATCTAAACCCAGGATCTATTGCTAATACTCTTTTTTCCCCTAATGGAGAACCTAATAGTAGTTGTTTCAAGTTTTTTGCAAAAACAGTAATTGCAGATTCGTCTGCTTTGTTTTTCGCATTTTGTAATGCCTCATTAGATAGTGAAGGAAAGAGCAAACGTTTATAAGTGTCTGCAATTGCAAGTTCTATTTGATACGCACATGCATTTTGCGATCTAATTATTCTGCTTTCTATTTTTTGTAAGGATCGATCATTATCGATACCAATTTTTACGCGAATATACCCTTCGGTTTCAGCCCTTAAAATAGCGAGTAATCTGTGCGATGGAATTCTGTTTAAAGATTCTTCCCAATCAAAATAATCTCTAAATTTTTGTGCTTTTTCATCATCTTTCATTGATTTTATCACTTTCGTGGAAATCATCGCGAAACGCGCTAGTTGGTTTCTAATCTGGTTTCTAATATCTGTTCGCTCATTAATCCATTCTGCGATAATATGTCTAGCACCTTCTATAGCTGATTCTACAGAAGTAATTTCACCTTTAACATATTTAAAAGCTATCGATTTTATATCATTTGTATTTTGGCTCATGATAATCTTAGCCAAAGGTTCTAAACCATTTTTACGTGCATTTTCTGCCTTGGTTTTTCGCTTTTTCTTAAAAGGTAAATAAATATCTTCTAGCGTGATTAAGTCTTTTGTTTTTTTTATTTTATCTTTTAATTCTTCGGTTAAAAGTTCTTGTTCTTCCATTGCTTTTAAAATAGCAATTTTACGTTTTTCTAACGTTTCATATGCTTCTTTATATTTTACAATTTCACCTATTTGAACTTCATCTAAATTTCCTGTTCGTTCTTTTCTGTAACGCGATATAAACGGAATTGTACAGTCTTCATTTAAAAGTATTATAGTGTTTTTTACAGAAGTTTCTGGTAATTTGGTTTTCGATATTATAAAAGAAATCATAAGGAGAATTTAATTTTAGAAAAGTAACAAAAAAACCTTGTAGTGCTAAATTACAAGGTTTAATATAATGAGTAAATAATTATGCTTTCTCAAATTGCAGGTTAATGGTATGTCTTTTGTTTTTAATGTATACAACATATTGCCATTGCATTGTATTATGAGAAAACGCTGTTATTTTTATTCTATAATGTTTCCACTTTCCTGCTTTATTTTTAGTCTTTAAAACAATATCTGAGTAGCCTGTTTTTTCTTCCGTTTTTAAAAAACGATAAGAGATTTCACGTTTTCCAATTGTGCAATAAAGGTCGTTTATAGAGTATGTACCATCGTTATTTGTGGTGTTAAATTGCCATCGACTATCTTTAAAACATTGGTTTGTAGCATCATTAAAAAGAATGGTTTTATCATGAAAATTAGCCTCTAGGTAAGACACCTTGTTAAGTATCCAACTATCTGAAAGTAAGAAAGTATTGGTCTTTTTTTGAGGTACTTTTGTTTTACAAGAAAACACACTAATGAAAATAAATACTAGAACTAGTTTTTTCATTCTAGCTTATTTGCAACCCATTGCTAATATTTGCATCATCTGGATTTACAAATACTAATTTGCCTTCTGGAGTTTCTGTCATTAAAATCATGCCTTCACTTTCTACACCACGAAGTGCTCTAGGCGCAAGGTTTACTAAAACCGTTACTTTTTTACCAACTACTTCTTCTGCAGTAAAACTTTCTGCAATACCAGAAACAATGGTTCTTACGTCTATTCCGGTGTCTACTTTAAGAACTAAAAGTTTTTTTGCTTTTGGCATTTTTTCGGCTTCCAAAATAGTACCAACACGAATGTCTAGTTTTGTAAAATCTTCGAAAGCAATTGTTTCTTTTTGTGGCTCGACAACTGCATTTGCTATTTCGTTTGCTTTTTTACTAGCTTCTAATTTGTCTAATTGTTTTTGAATGGCTTCGTCTTCTATTTTTGAAAAAAGTAATTCTGCTTTTCCTATTTGGTGATTTGCAGACAGTAAAACTTCTTTGGTAGAAACTTCTTCCCAAGTGGTTTCCGCATCGAGTGTAGAATGCGAAAGAATAGATTTTAATTTCGTAGAAGTAAACGGTAAAAAGGGTTCACTTAATGTAGCTAAAGCCGAAGCAATCTGTAATGCGACATACATGATTGTTTTAGTACGAGACTCATCTAGTTTAATCACTTTCCAAGGCTCTTCGTCTGCTAAATATTTATTTCCTAATCTGGCAAGATTCATTAATTCTTGTCCTGCTTCCCTAAAACGATATCTTTCAATAGAGCTAGAAATCACGTTTGGATATGCTTTTATTGCAGCAAGAGTTTCTTCGTCTATTTTAGAAAAAGTAGCAGGTTCAGGAACAATTCCGTTGTAATATTTATTAGTTAAAACAACTACACGATTGATGAAGTTTCCAAAAATGGCTACTAATTCGTTGTTGTTTCTTGCCTGAAAATCTTTCCAAGTAAAATCGTTATCCTTACTTTCTGGTGCATTTGCTGTTAAAGCATAACGTAAAACATCTTGTTGGTTTGGGAAATCTTCTAAATATTCTGGTAACCAAACAGCCCAGTTTTTTGAGGTAGAAAGTTTTTTACCTTCTAGATTTAAAAACTCGTTTGCAGGCACATTATCTGGTAAAATATAAGAACCTTCTGCTTTAAGCATTGCTGGGAAAATAATGCAATGAAACACAATATTGTCTTTACCAATAAAGTGTACCAGTTTGGTGTCTTTGTCTTTCCAGTAAGGTTCCCAATCTTTACCAACGCGATCTGCCCATTCTTTGGTTGAAGAGATATAGCCAATTGGTGCATCAAACCATACGTAAAGAACTTTTCCTTCGGCTCCTTCAAGAGGTACCGGGATTCCCCAGTCTAAATCTCTGGTTACAGCACGAGGACGTAAACCATCGTCAATCCAAGATTTAACTTGTCCATAAACATTAGGTTTCCAATCTTTTTTATGGCCTTTTAAAATCCATTCTCTTAAAAATTCTTCATGTTTATTTAAAGGTAAAAACCAATGTTTTGTTTGCTTTAAAGTGGGAACGTTTCCTGTTATTGCAGATTTAGGATTTATTAAATCTGTGGCATTATGGCTTGTTCCGCAGTTTTCACATTGGTCTCCATAACTTTCTTCGTTTCCACATTTTGGACACGTACCAACAACAAACCTATCTGCTAAAAATTGGTTTGCTTCTGCATCATATAATTGTTCGGAAACTTCTTCAACAAATTCATTTTTATTATAAAGTGTTGTAAAAAATTCGGAAGCAGTATCGTGATGAATTTTAGCAGAAGTACGTGAGTAGTTATCGAAAGTAATTCCGAAGTCCTCAAAAGATTTTTTAATAATTGCGTGATATTTATCTACAATGTCTTGCGGGGTTACACCTTCTTTTTTTGCTTTAATAGTAATAGGAACTCCATGCTCGTCACTACCACAAATAAAAGCAACATCGTTTCCTGTTAAACGCATAAAACGCGCATAAATATCTGCAGGAACATAAACACCCGCTAAATGACCAATATGAATTGGTCCATTGGTGTATGGTAAAGCTGCAGTAATTGTATATCTTTTTGACATTATAAATTTCTTTTTTGAAGACACAAAAGTACACATTTTAAGAGGGATTTAGAAAAAAAATGTACATTTACATTATGACTAAAAAACGAATCTTTTTGCAACTATTTTGCGTGGTTTTTTTCTTTGGAAACCTAACACTTTTAGCACAAGATAATAGCATAAAAAACACGACTACTTTGATACAACCAGATTATTTAAAAGCAGGAGATACTGTTGCTATTGTTGCTCCTTCCGGAATACTTAAAAATAGAAATGATGAAGTAGAACAGGCAATAGCATTACTTAAAAGCTGGAATTTAAATGTAGTTGTAGGGGATCATGTTTTTAGTACCGATAACCATTTTGCAGGAACAGATGCAGAGCGTTGTGAAGATTTTCAGAAAGCATTAGACGATCCTAGTATTAGTGCTATTTGGAGTGCAAGAGGAGGTTATGGAACCGTAAGGATATTAGATAATTTGGATTATTCAAAATTCAAGCAAAAACCGAAATGGGTTATAGGTTACAGCGATATAACAGCACTTCACAACCAAATACATAATGAAGGTGTGGAGTCTATTCATGCATTAATGTGTGTGAGTTTAACGAAAGATTTAGGCGAAATAAAAGAAAGTATAGCCACTTTTAGAGATGCTATTTTTGGAGAACAAATTGCATATACTTTAAAAGGCTCTAATTATAATAGAGTAGGAGAAGTAACAGGTCCTGTAGTTGGAGGGAACTTGACAATACTTCATACTATGTTAGGCTCTAATACAAGTATTGATACTTCTGGTAAAATTTTATTTATTGAAGAAATAGGGGAATACAAATACCATATTGATAGAATGTTGCAAAGCCTTAAACGTGCTGGTTATTTTGAAAACTGTAAAGGTGTTATGGTTGGCGATATGAGTAAAATGCGAAAAAATACAACACCTTGGGGTACTTCTGTAGAGCAACTTATTTTAGATGTTTTAGCCGAATACGATTTCCCTATAGTTTTTAATGTTCCTGTTGGTCATGAAAAAGATAATCGTGCATTAATTCTTGGTAGAAATGCTAAAATTAATGTAGGAAAGGATACGAGTACTGTTGTTTTTGAAGAATAAAGCACTTTACGGGAATGATTTCAATAATCACCTATATAATCAAAATGTAAGATACTTAGCGGTAAATAAGGGTTATGTTGATAATAATGGTACTAGTTTAACTTATCAAGGTATAGATTATTTAGAAGATTGGCTTAAATCATTTGAGAACTTAACTGAAGATGAAACTGAAAATCTAAACAAAAAATTACCTAAACCGATATTTGATTTCTTTAAGTTTACAAAAGAAACAACAACTGTATTAAGTTTTGTCAACCAAATACTTAAACTTGCTGAACGATTATAAAAATATTCGTGTATTCGTTGCAAAAATAAAGGAGTAATTAAGGATTCCCGCTTTCCTGTCAGCCGACAGGCTGGCGTGTGGATAAAAATTTAGGTAGACAGGATAAGATTCCTGCCTACGCAAGAACAAGATGGCACAACACAATGAGCTTGGTGAAAAAGGAGAACAGCTTGCAGTAGATTTTCTATTGCAAAATGGGTACCAAATTATGGAACGTAATTATCGATTTCAAAAAGCAGAAGTAGATATTATTGCTAAACAAAAAGACACACTTGCTATTGTAGAAGTGAAAACCAGATCGACAAAAGATTTTGGAAATCCCCAAGATTTTTTAAAGCCGAAGCAAATACAACGAATAGTAAAAGCAGTGGATCAATATGTAACCACGAATAAACTAGATGTGGAAGTGCGTTTCGATATTATTGCAATAGTTAAAACAGGGAATACCTTTGAAATAGAGCATTTAGAAAATGCTTTTTATCATTTCTAGTTCCTATTAGTTTAACTTATTTAAGGCAGTTAATATATCTGTTGCTTCTGCTCTTTCTCTATAGTCTGCATCTAAAAATGCATATTGAATAATGCCCTTGGTATCTATAACATAGGTTGCAGCCAAAGGTAATTGATTGCTTTTGTCACCATTCATTTCACTTAAACCAAAACTAGCTTCATAAATAGTTGCAACTTCGTCTGTTAATGTGAAAACAACGCCATATTTTTTTCCAATGGTGTTCCCTACATCACTTAAAACCGTGAATTCTAATTTGTTTTTTTCTGAAGTGCTTAAAGAATTATCTGGTAACTCGGGAGTTAATGCAATAAGTGTAGCACCTGCTTTTTGAAATTCAGGTAGTTTTTCTTGTAAATAGTGTAGCGTTATATTGCAATACGGACACCATCCGCCTCTATACCACGTTAAAACTACAGGTCCGTTTTGAAGGTTGTTGTATAAAGAAACGGATTTGTTTAGCGCATTTTTAAGTGTAAAATTTGGAGCTTTATCCCCAACGTTTAATGCCTTTTCTAGTATTCCAGAACTTGCTACGCTCGTGATACCGTCTGCGTAAATACGACTTTTTTCTTCGGTGAATTTTCCAGCACCTTCTTTACGTTTTACATCTAGCAATGCATCTAGTTCACCCTTATTTTTATTTGTTGCCATGTTTTGTTTTTATGTTATTCCGCAATTAATTCCGATAGAACTTGTTTAAATACATCTACAGGTTGTGCACCAGTTACCGCATTTTTTCTATTAAAAACTATTGTTGGTACAGCACTTACACCTAGTTGTTGCCAATATTTTTCTTTTGTTTTTACTTCCTTGCGTATTTCTTGATTATCTAATTTAGATAATGCTTCTTCTGCATTTAAGCCAACATCTGTTAATGCTTGTTTTAAAATATTTCTATTAGAAACATCTTTTCGTTCGCTAAAAAAAGCAGTAGTTAATCGCATTTTTAATTCGGTTTGTTTTCCAAAATATTTAGCATATTCTAATAAGATATGTGCTTCAAAAGTGTTAGCCATACGCATTTTGTCAAAATAATCAAAAGTAAAACCAACCGCTTCTCCAGCTTCTATCATTTGTTGTTGCGATTTTTTTTGCTGTTCTAAAGTAGCACCATATTTTTCTGTAATATGTTCTTGTAGATCTTGTCCCTGTGAAGGCATATTAGGGTTCAATTCAAAAGGTTGCCATTCTATTTCTACTTGGTCTTGTAGACCGAGATCTAAAATTGCTTTTTCTAACCTTTTGAAGCCAATGGTGCACCAAGGGCAAACCACATCGGAAACAATATCTATTTTCATTTTTTCTTTCATAATGTTAGATTAAAATAAACCTTCCACATACATGGAAGGCTTATTATTAATAATTAAAAATCTGTGGTTTTAGGGATTATGAAACCACATTCTCTTTAGACCAAGCAAATTTTTCAAATGGCGCATCCACAGGTGTATTTGCAATATGGTTTGTATAGTTACTTATTACTTTTTGCGAAAGCCCTAAAATAATTTCTAGCACTTGTTGTTCTCCATATCCTGCTGCATAAAAAGCATCTAAATCTGCTTGAGTAACATTACCTCTATTTTTAACAATAGTTAAAGTCATTGTACGTAAAGCTTCTAGTTTTGTGTCTTCTAAAGGCGTTTCATTACGTAAGGCTTCTGTAATGCTGTCATCTACTTTCATCATTTTTGCAATTCCTGTATGTGCAGGAACGCAGTAATGACAAGCGTGTTCTACATTTATGGTTTGCCATACTACTGTTAATTCTTTTTCATTAAAAGAAGTTTCTGTAAATAACTGATGTAAGGTTTGGTATGCTTCTAATATTTTTGGAGCTCCTGCTAAAACACCGTGTAAACCAGGAATCATTCCGAAAGCTTTTTGAGAATTTTCTAATAGTGATTTGCTTCCTTCTGGAGCTGTTTCAATGTTGTGAATTTTTAAAGTTGTCATAATTTTATTTTTTATTAATGTTTATTATTTCTAAACAATCGTTTAGTTATTGTGTAAAAAAAAGTTTAAAGATTTTTAAAGGTCATTTCAATATAATCTTCTATTTCTTGTTTTGTGTTTACTCTTGCTGCTGCAGCTAAGCCATGTTTTGCTAGCATTAAGTAATTAGCTTGTTTAGCTATTGTTTCTTTATCTTTTGTAGCATTCATTTGTAATTTTTCTATGATAATTTGTTTTAAGTTATTCATAAAAGAATGCATCTGCTCTTTAATTAATTCGTCTTCATTTTCTGAAAACTCATTATAGGTGTTCGTTATAAAACAACCTTTAATATGGTCGGTTTTATAATTAGAACTTACAGAATTATAGAAAAACTGTTTAATGTCTTCTATGCCATTGGATGCTTTTTTAAAATCTTCAAAAAGGGTTTTAGATTTTGCTTTATAGTATTTTAAACTTTCTAAAAACAAACCATGTTTATTGCCAAAACTAGAATATATAGAAAATTTATTAATTCCCATTTCTTTTTCAAGCATTTGCATAGATGTGTTTTCATAACCATTACGCCAAAACAAATGCATTGCTTTATCAATAACTTCTTCTTCTATATATTGTTTTTTTCTAGCCATTTTATTTTCCGTGAAAACGAAAATATTTTTAATTCCACAACAAATCTAACTAATCGTTTAGAAATGAAAAAAATTTTAACATTTATTTCTGTTTTGCTTGCGAATAGGATTATATTAGTTTTGTATTAATTATAGTCTGTCGCAGACTTTTTAATGACTTATGCAGAAAGAAAAAAATAAGGGCATCCAAAAAGCTAAAAAACCTTGGCCAACTAAAGCCGCTATGGAACAGGTTTATGAAAAGAAACTTTGGGGAAATAATACGGCCACTTTTTATTCTGGTGAAGGATCTCATCATCCAGAATTAGTAGTTCCATATATAGATGTAGTAACTTCATTTTTAAAATCTTTTAATAAACCACTTTCTGTTTGCGATTTAGGTTGTGGAGATTTTAATATTGGCAAACAATTGGTAAAGCATACTAAAAAGTATGTTGCTATAGATATAGTAGACGAACTAATAATATATAATAAAGAAAACTTTATAGCTGAAAATTTAGAATTTCAATGTTTAGATATTGCTGTAGATAATTTGCCAGATGCCGATTGTGTTATAGTAAGACAAGTGTTGCAACATTTATCGAATGCAGAAGTATTAAGTGTTTTAAATAAATTAAAAAAGTATCCGTTTGTTATATTAACGGAGCACCTACCTAAAGGGGAGTTTATTCCAAATAAAGACATTATTTCTGGTCAAGGAATAAGATTAAAAAAACAAAGTGGGATACAAATATTAGCTGCACCGTTTTATTTTAAGGTGAGTAAACAAAAGGAATTGGTGTCTATTACATTACATAATAATAAAGGTGTAATTGTAACTACGCTTTATGAGATTTAAAAAGAATTAAATTTTCTTAATCCATATTTATTATTTCACTATCCTCTTCTTCATTTTCTTTCTTTTCTAAAATTATAGGATTTTCTTTATAGAACGCTTCTAAAGCTGGGAAATCATCTGGTTTTTCTATAATATTTTTGTTTGCATCTAGAATAAAATAGGTTGGAGTAGCTGTTACACCATAAGCATCACCAATTGGATTTTCCCATTTACCTTCGCCAAACACATGAATGAATTCTGGAAAATCATAGGTTTTGTCTTTCCATCTATAAATATCGTTTTCTAGTGCAACAGCAATGACTTTTAGTTTTCCTTCTTCTAAGTTTTTAATATAAGCTTGTAGTTTAGGTAATTCTTCTAAACAATGCGAACAAGTACTACTCCAAAAAACGACAACATATTGTGAAGCTTCTTTATAGTCGTATAGTTTAACTAGTTCTATTTTTTCGTCTATAGGGATTTCTATGGTAAAATTAGGAGCAAGTTCTCCAATTGAAGTATTTTTGTATACTGTAAGTTTTTGAATTAAAGCATTATCTTTTTTTGCAGTGGCTATTGGTAATAAATAATTGTCTGCGATATGGTTTGCTACTTCTTCTTTTTTAGAGTCTACAAACTGATTAAAAAGTACTTCTGTAATAATTTCTTTAATTGTAGCATTGTTTCCTATTGCAGCTACTACAGTGTCAATATTCTTTTTATAGCCTAAATTTTCGTCTATAGGATTTGTAAATGTAAATACATAATTTAAAACGGTTTCAATTAAAAAACTAGAGCTTTGTAAGGTAGGATTGCTGAAGTCGATATTTGAAAAATAATTAGCTTTTACGTTTTTTGAAAACGTTTGAGCATCTTCCATTTCTGTTGGAATATATGGCTTACTTGCCTTGATAAAGTGAGAAGCTAGCATACCTTCTGAAGCTTTTTCGAATTCGTTTTGTGTTTCTGCTAACACATCAAAAACTTTATGAAATTCTTTTTTAGTTTGTTTTCCACCGTAGTAAGCATTTATGTTTTTGCTAACTATTTGTAAGCTTTCTGTATATGCATTAAGTAGTTTGTTTTCTTCCGATTTAATAAATTTGGCACCTTCCTCTAAATTAAAAGTAAGTTCAATATCTTCTTTTGCATTATAGATAAGATCAAAATTATACTCGTCTTGGGGAAGCGCATAAACTATTCTGTACATGCCTTTTGTTATTGTAGTATCTAGTTTAAATTGAAAATTACCAATGCTATCAATTTCTGCATTATTTACATATATAGAAGTTGTAGGTGTTACTTTATATAAAATTGCGAATTTAAATTCGTCGGCAGGAGTAAATTTTCCTTTAATAGTGTGTTGCGCCAATACAATACTTGGCAAAAATGCGATTAAAAAAAGTAGTTTTTTAGTCATTATAATTGGTTTTTCTTTAACTATTTCAAAGGTTATGCCAAAATAGGGTTTAATGCGTTTAATGCTTTGTCTACAGTGTTAATTTTATCAAAAGTAAGCAATAATCTTAAACCTGTTCTGGTTTGTTTTTCTTTCATTTTACAAGCTTGTGGATTCGCTTGAATGTATTGCAAGACTTTTGTAAAGCCTTGGCTTTGGTAAAAGGCGCTTTGTTGATCGTTAATAAAATAACCAATTAGTTTGCCTTTTTTCATTATTATTTTTTCTAAACCTAACTTAGTAGCAATCCATTTTATTCTAACCGAATTTAATAAGTCTACAACTTGTGTTGGTAATTCTCCAAATCTATCGATAAGTTGTGTTTCGAATAGGATTAGTTCTTCTTCGGTTTTTATATTGTTTAATTGGGTGTATAGGTTTAATCTTTCGGCTATATTGTTTACATAATCGTCTGGAAATAGTAGCGAGAAATCACTATCAATAGTAATATCTTTTACATATTCTTTTTCTTTTCCATCGTCTTCATAAAGATCTTTAAACTCATTTTCTTTAAGCTCTTCGATGGCTTCATTTAGAATTTTCTGATACGTATCAAACCCAATATCATTAATAAATCCGCTTTGTTCACCACCAAGTAAATCTCCAGCTCCACGAATTTCTAGATCTTTCATTGCAATATTAAAACCACTACCAAGCTCTGTAAATTGCTCTAACGCAGTAATACGTTTTCTTGCGTCTGTGGTCATTGCAGAGTATTCTGGAGTTATAAAATAACAAAATGCTTTTTTATTGCTTCGACCAACACGACCACGCATTTGGTGTAAATCACTAAGTCCGAAATTATTTGCATTATTAATAAAAATGGTATTTGCATTTGGTACATCGAGACCACTTTCTATAATGGTTGTGCTTACAAGAACATCAAAATCGCCATTCATAAAAGCGAGCATAAGTTGCTCTAGTTTTTTTCCATCTAGTTGCCCATGACCTATACCAATTTTAGCATCAGGAACAAGTCGTTGTATCATTCCTGCCACTTCTTTAATATTTTCTATTCTGTTATGAATGAAGAAAATTTGGCCACCTCGTTGAATCTCATAACTAATAGCATCGCGAATCCTTTCTTCACTAAAACGAATTACATTACTCTCAATAGGATAACGATTTGGAGGAGCAGTTGTAATTACTGACATATCTCTTGCAGCCATTAAACTAAACTGAAGCGTTCTAGGTATTGGTGTTGCTGTTAAAGTTAACACATCTACATTATGTTTTAGTGTTTTTAGTTTTTCTTTTACAGCGACACCAAATTTTTGTTCCTCATCTACAATGAGCAATCCTAAATCTTTAAATTTCACATTTTTATTTACCAGTTGATGTGTTCCGATGATGATGTCTACATGTCCTTTTTCAAGCTTCTCTATGGTTTCCCGTTTTTCTTTTGCTGTTCTAAAGCGGTTTAGATAATCTACAGTTACTGGAAATTCTTTTAAACGCTCTGCAAAAGTTCTAGAATGTTGGTATGCTAAAATGGTAGTTGGTACTAAAACAGCAACTTGTTTCCCATTATCAACTGCTTTAAAAGCGGCACGAATAGCAACTTCTGTTTTACCAAACCCAACATCACCACAAATTAGTCGATCCATTGGTCTTTCGCTTTCCATGTCTGCTTTAATATCTGCAGTTGCTGTGCTTTGGTCTGGAGTATCTTCGTAAATAAATGAAGCTTCTAGTTCGTGTTGTAAATAAGAATCTGGATTATATTGGTATCCTTTTTCTAGTTTTCGTTTTGCATAAACTTTAATAAGGTTGAATGCAATTTCTTTAACTCTAGATTTTGTTTTTTGTTTTAAAACCTTCCAAGCTTTACTGCCTAATTTATATACTTTTGGAGGCTTTCCATCTTTACCATTAAATTTGGTGATTTTATGTAAAGAATGAATGCTTAAATATAATATATCACGTTCCCCATAAACCAATTTTATGGCTTCTTGTTTTTTGCCTTCTACATCAATTTTTTGCAGACCGCCAAATTTACCAATACCATGATCTATATGTGTAACATAATCTCCAATATCTAAGTTTGTAAGTTCTTTTAAGGTAATTGATTGCTTTTTTGCATAGCCATTTTTAAGATGAAATTTATGGTAGCGTTCAAATATTTGATGGTCTGTATAACAAATTATTTTATTGTCATGATCTACAAAACCCTGAAAAAGGGAAAGTACTATGGTTTTATATTTTACCTCTTGATCTACGTCTTCAAAAATATCATGGAAACGTTTTGCTTGTTGTTCGCTAGCACAAGCGATATAATTGGTAAAGCCTTTGTTGTGGTTACTGTTAAGGTTTTCGATTAAAAGCTCAAAATTTTTATTAAAAGCTGGTTGTGGTGTTGTTTTAAACGCTATAAGTTGCGATGTATCGTTGGTTTTAGAGAGGATTGCAGATGTGCCAAATTCGATTACATTAAACTCTAAAAGTTGTTTTTTTAATAGTGTTGCACTACAAAATAGTTCTTTAGGTGCAGCATGTTTGATTTCTGAAGAAAGTGCATCGAAAGCTTCTACTGCTTTTTCAAAAAGCGAATCTACTCTAGAAAAAATAAGATCTGTGTTTTTAGTAAAGACCACTGTTTTTTGTGCGATATATTTTAAAAAACTTTGTCTGCTTTCTTCTAGAAATTTATTAGCAACATTAGGAATGATACTTATTTTTTTAATCTGTTCTGTCGAGAGTTGTGTTTCTACATCGAAGGTACGAATGCTGTCTACCTCGTCACCAAAAAACTCAATTCTATAGGGCTCGTCATTACTAAAGGAGAACACATCTACAATACCACCACGCACTGAAAACTCTCCAGGTTCTGTAACAAAATCTACACGTTTAAATTTGTATGTAAATAGTATTTCGTTTACAAAGTCTATAGAAAGGTCATCGTTTACCGAGATTTTTAATGTGTTTTTTTCGAGTTCTCTACGCGTTACTACTTTTTCGAAAAGTGCATCTGGATAGGTAACAATTATAGCAGGTTTTTTACGCGAGTTTATTCTGTTTAAAACTTCGGCGCGAAGCAATACGTTTGCATTATCTGTTTCTTCTATTTGGTATGGTCTTCTGTAGCTTCCAGGATAAAAGAGTACATCTTTTGTATTTAGTAATAGTTCTAAATCATTAAGATAAAATGCAGCTTCTTCTTTATCGTTAAAAATAAGTAGAAACGGTTTGTCTGCTTGTTTAAAAGTTTGTGAAACTATAAAGGAAAGCGAAGAGCCAACAAGTTCTTTAATATGTGTTTTTGTTTCGGTTTGGGCAATAGCATTTTGCAGTTTTTGCGTTTGCAAAGACTGTGCGTAGGTTTGCGAGAGAAGTGTTTTACTCACCTAAATAATTTTTTTGTAAATATACTACTTCCATTTTTTTTTTGTTAAGAATTGATGTCTGTTTTTTTCTTCTTTTATATCGTTTGTTTTTTTTATTAGAATCCCTTAACGAAGCGATACATTTTGCATTAGGGATTGTAGTGGTTAGCTTTTGGCGCGTGTGCGCTTTAAGCCAAAACTATTAACGGAAAGCGCGACGTTACGTAGCTTAAGCGAAGTAGTGTAATGCCATAAAAAAAGCTATTAATAATCTTTTAAAAAGTGTTTAGTTTAATTATCTTTGTCGCACTTAAAAAAAGAATATATGTCAATTTCAGATTTATTTGATAGTGGGTTTAAAAAGCGTAATGAAGATCATTTTGCATCAATAGTTAGAGTTGCAATGGATGATGGTGTTATTACTGATGAGGAGAAGGCGTTTTTAGATCGTTTAGCTAGAAATTTAGATATTAGCGAAGGGGATTATGCCACGATTTTAAAGGATTATGCTTCTCATAATATCAATCCTCCAACTTCTTACGATAGACGTTTAGAGCGTTTGTTTGATTTGGCTAGAATGGTACATGTAGATCATATTAAAGGAGATCATGAAGAGATTGTTTTACGCAAAATAGCTGTTGGTTTAGGGTTTTCTGCTATAAACGTAAAATATGTAGTAGATAAAGCACTTACTTTAGTTAGTAATAAAGTAGATTTAGATACTTTTATGGAAGAAATTAAAACGATGAACAAATAATTTATTATTGAAGTTTATACAAAAAAGGCGAACTAATTAGTTCGCCTTTTTTTATTTTAAATATTTTGTGATGGTTTCTAGTAAGCTTTTTTCGTCGAAAGGTTTGCTAATAACATCGTTTATTTTTGCTTTTTTATAGCGTTTTAAATCTTCGGGAAATACTTTACCTGTTAATGCTATAATTGGTATTTTTTTGATTTCTTTTTCTGGAAGCTGTCTAATTTCTCTAGCAAGCAGGTCGCCAGATGTATTAGGTAAATTAATATCCATTAAAATTAGATCTGCATGTTGGTTTTTTAAGCTTTCTATTAAATTTTCTGGGTTAGAAACTATGTCTAAATAAAACCTTCTTTGTGCTGCTAGAATTTTAAGTACAGAGAGTTGTGTTATTTCTGAGTTTTCTACTAAAATTATATGGTATTTATCTTTTTCTAGTTTTTCTTGCGTAGGAGTTTGTGCTTTTTTAGATTTCTTTGTATTATCTAATTTAAAGCTTAAGTTTAATGCTAAAGTAGTGCCTTTTTTAAAAGTACTATTAATAGAGATGTTACCTTCCATTAATTTTACAAGGTTTTTAACTATTGCTAAACCTAATCCTGTACCTTTATTTTGTTGACTTTGGTCTATTTGTGTAAAACTATTGAATACTTTTTCTAGGTTTTCTTCTTCAATACCTATTCCTGTATCTGTAATTGCAAAATGAATAGATGCTTTGTTCGCTCTTATTTGATTTAAGGAAATATCTAAATTGATGCTTCCTTTAGTTGTATATTTAATAGCGTTGTCTAGTAAATTGCCAAGTATTTGTTTTAATCTGTATGGATCACCAATAAGTCTTTCTGGTAATTTACTGCCTATGTTATTAAAAAACTCAAGTCCTTTTTCTTCTGCTTTTATTTTATAGGTAAAAATTATTTCTTCTAAAAACTCATTTACATTAAAAGTATCTTCTATTAGATTAAGTTTTCCAACTTCAATTTTAGATATGTCTAAAATGTCTTCAATCATATGTTTTAAATGATTGGAGGATGTATTAATAATATTTAAGTAATCTTTTTGTTGGGAATCTAGATTTGTTTTACTTAAAATATCTACAAAAGTTCCAATACCAGAAAGAGGTTCTCTAATTTCGTGACTAAAATTTGCAATAAAAGTGTTTTTAAATTCTTCTTTCTCTATTAAATATTTGTTTTTTAATTCAAGTATTTGAGAATTTATAACAGATTCGTTTCTCTTTTGTGCAGTTAGTTGGTAGTTGTTATAATGTGTTGTAAGATCTTGTATTATTAATAAGGGGTTTTTATCTTGAAAAGTTTTAAGTGTAACATCTGCAATAATATCTTTGTTTTTAGTATTTAAATGAATACATGAAAATATAAATTCTTTATCCTTTTTAGTTTCTAATAAGGTAGTAGTACTTTCAAAAAAAGGGTGTAAACTAGTTATGTTTTTTTTTATTATTTTTGAAAAGAACGCATCGTCAGACTCTAAGATATTACCTTTTGTATCTAAAATTAGATATTGAATAATAGCTTTTTCGTGAGCTATTTTGTGTTCTGCAAGCATTATTCTATAGTTTAAGTAGTTGTTTAGCTAAAGTAGAGAATAGATCATTAACTTTAGTATTTGCTTTTGCACTTGTATAAAAATCGACAAACGGTTTAAAAACATCGCTGTTCTGTTTGATAAAGTCTTTTGTAACTAAGTCGTTTTTGTTTCCAACAACTTTTACAGGAATATTTGGATAGTTTGTTTTAACAAAGTTTAAATCACTTTCTAATTGTTGGTAAGTTGCAGGTCTTGTTAGGTCGAAAACGTAAATAATACCACTAGTACCTAACATGTAGGAAGCTCTAGTGTTTGTAATATCGTCGTTACCTTCTAAATCCCAAATGATCAAGGAAACAGTTTCTTTTTCAGAAATTACGACTTCTTTTTTTAATATATGTACACCAATAGTCACTTTATAATTGTCTGTAAAAGTGTCTTCTACAAAACGTCTAATAAGCGAAGATTTACCAACGCCAAAATGACCTAGTAAAACAATTTTTTTAGAGATATTCATTAGCAAAATATGCTTTTAATTTTTTAGTTAAAGATTCTTTATTATTTAAATCTGTTTTGTTAATAATGTTTTGAGCAAAATCTAGAAGTTTATCTTCTAATTCACTTTTATGAGTAGCATTAAATATGCCAGAAATTACAACAGCGATATAATAAGACGAAAAATTTTGAAGATATATAGTATAGGTTTCATACTCAATAAGTTCTAGGTTTTGGTCGTTTTTTTTAAAAGCATCTTCTACAAAACTTTTAATTGCTGTTAGCATACCTGCAACCATATCTTCGTCTATATCATCAGTTTTAGAGTATTTAGAGATAAGTAAACCAGATCCTTTTTCAATAACCATAAACTGGTTTAATTTAGGAGCAAATTGCTGGGCAACAATTAAATCTGCTTCGCTAACCCCTGAAGCTTTAGCTTTAAATTTTCGTTTAAAGCCTTTAAAAGAAAAAGTATTGTCTATTTGTTGGTTTATTTTTTCGGATAAAAGTTTAAATTCATTTTGAATATATTTTTTTATCATTCTACCTAAAATAGGGTACAATACTTCAACTACTGCGTCTTGAGAGTTCTTTATCTCGGTTTTTAAAGCTTCTGTAATCGTTGGTCCTAAGGTGTCTGGTATTTCAAGAACAAATTTATTTAGTTTGTCTTCTATAATAGGGTCTACCTTTTCCGATAAGTTATTTTTTTTATTTAATGTTTCTTCAAGAATTTTAATTTTTTCATGAATAGATAAAGCATATTCTCTTTCATCTGTTAGTAAGATGTCTTTAAGAACTTTAAGTTTATCTTCTTGATTCATAAGTGCTAGTAATTGGTATTACTTGCTTATTTTTTCGCCAAGATTTATTAATAAATCACCAAACAATTTTCTGTCTAATTTTTTATCGTCAAGGCTATCTGCTTTGTCATTAAAAGAATCTTCAATTTCTGTAATTCTAATATTAATGTCGGTACTTAAATTGTCGATGTTTTGAAGTAATTCTTTTCGAACATCATCCATCAAGTTTTCTAACTCTTGTTTCTTGGAAAGAATATCCTTTTTAACGGCTTCAAACTCAATTTCATAAGCTTGCATATTCTCTCCAAAAATGAGCTGTTTTATTGCGTCAATTTTAGATGAAGCTTCCACATTAGAATCTTGCGTTGAGGTATTATTATTTTCGTGTTTATCTTTAGCCATGATGGTTTAGCTTTTGTTTAAAAAAGTAATGTACAAAAATAATAAAAAAGGAAGGACTTAAACTAGTATTTTTTAAGCGTTTTGCATAAATTCTTCTGCTTTTTCAACCATATTCTTACTTCCACATAAAAAAGGCACTCTTTGGTGTAATTCTGTAGGTTTAATTTCCATGATTCTGGTAAAACCATCACTAGCTTTTCCGTTAGCTTGTTCTGCTAGAAATGCCATTGGATTACACTCATACAATAAGCGTAATTTCCCTTCCGAATTTTTAGAACTTTTTGGATACATGTAGATTCCACCTTTAATCATATTTCTATGAAAATCGGAAACTAAAGAACCAATATATCTGCTTGTATATGGTCTGTCTCCTTCTTCCATTTGGCAATATTTGATGTAGTTTTTTACACCTTGAGGAAAATGTACGTAGTTACCTTCATTAACAGAATAAATTTTTCCATCTACAGGGAATTGCATGTCTGGATGCGATAAGTAAAACGTTCCAATAGCTGGGTTAAGAGTAAAACCATTAACACCATCTCCAGTGGTATAAACAATCATTGTTGATGTACCATAAACGATATATCCGGCAGCTACTTGTTCACTTCCTTTTTGTAAAAAATCTTCTAAAGTTACAGGAGTTCCAATTGGTGTTACACGTCTGTAAATAGAAAAAATAGTTCCTACAGAAACATTTACATCTATGTTAGAAGAGCCATCTAGAGGATCTATTAATACAATATATTTGTTTTGGTTGTTTTCGTCTTGGCTATTAATTGCAATAAAATCATCTTCTTCTTCACTTGCAATACCACATACTATATTTCTTTTTGTAAGTGTTTGAATAAATTTCTCATTGGCATAAACATCTAGTTTTTGCTGATCTTCTCCTTGAATGTTTGTATCGCCAGCTGCACCAATAATATCTACTAAACCAGCTTTGTTTACTTCGTGATTAACCACTTTTGCTGCTAAACGAATGGAGTTTATAAGTCTAGATAACTCACCAGAAGTATATTTAAAAGATGTTTGGTTTTCTATAATAAATTCTCCTAATGTTTGTTTTTTTCTAGACATAATAGCTTTATTGTTGTTTTTACAAATATCGTATTTTTTAACAAACTATAACGTTATCGTTTTATAATAATGCATAAAAATTAGTGTCTTTAAACTATATTTGATAATAAAATAAACAAATGAACTATATTATAAGAGACGCTATAAAAAGTGATGTAAAACAAATATTAGATTTAATAGTAGAACTAGCAGTTTTTGAAAAAGAACCAAATGCAGTAGAAGTTACTATTAAAGATTTAGAAGAAGATGGTTTTGGAGACACCCCAGTTTTTAAATGTTTTGTAGCAGAATTTAATAATGAAATTGCTGGAATTGCTTTAGTATATAATAGATACTCCACCTGGAAAGGTAAAATAATTCATCTTGAAGACCTTATTGTAAGTGAAAAACACAGAGGTAAAGGTCTTGGTACTTTACTTTTAAATCAAGTAGTTATTTATGGAAACCAACTAGGTGTTAAAAGAATTAATTGGGAAGTAATTGATTGGAATCAACCTGCTATCGATTTTTATGAACAAAAAGGAGCAAAAGTACTTCGTGACTGGGATGTTGTGCAACTGGATGAAAATGGAATAAAAAACTATTTATTAAATATATGAGGGTTTTTAAATTTGGAGGTGCATCTATTAAAGATGCTCAAGGTGTAAAAAACTTAGTAAAAACATTACAAACAGTTGGATTTAATAATACCTTAATTGTAGTTTCAGCAATGGGTAAAATCACCAATGCTTTAGAACAAGTTATAGATAAATATTATAAGGATAAAACTGCATTACAAAGTGCTATTCAAGAAATTAAAAAATTTCATAATGCCATATTGTTAGATCTTTTTAGTGACGAAAATCATGTTATATATGCTAAAGTTAGTGGTTTGTTAGACGAATTAAATAGCTTTTTTCAAACTAATAAATCACCAGATTATAATTATGTATATGATCAAACTATTTGTTATGGAGAACTAGTTTCTACTACTATTATTAGCGAATATTTTAAAGAAATTGGCATTAAAAATAGCTGGTTAGATGTTAGAGAATATATTAAGACAGACAATTATTATAGAAGAGCAAACGTAAATTGGCAAATTACACAAGAACAAATAAGTAAAAATTTTAATACCAACACTTTAAATATTACTCAAGGTTTTATTGGTAGTGATGCTAATAATTTTACAACCACTTTAGGAAGAGAGGGAAGCGATTATACTGCAGCAATTTTTGCTTATTGTTTAAATGCCGAAAGTGTAACCATCTGGAAAGATGTTCCTGGTGTGTTAAATGCAGATCCTCGTTATTTTGAAAATGCACAATTATTAAGCAAAATATCGTATAAAGAAGCCATCGAGTTAGCTTTTTATGGCGCTTCAGTAATACATCCAAAAACATTACAGCCATTACAGCAAAAAGAAATACCGTTATTTGTTAAATCTTTTTTAAATCCAGAAGCTGCAGGAACTAAGGTGAGTAAAGGAGTAGATTTAGATCCAGAAATACCTTGTTTTATTGTAAAGAAAAATCAAATACTAATTTCACTTTCCTCTTTAGATTTCTCCTATATCGTAGAAGAAAACATAAGCGAAATATTTAATTTACTTCATTTATATAAAATGAAAGTAGATGTAATACAAAACTCTGCAATTAGTTTTTCTGTTTGTATTGAAAATAATTATGGTAATTTAGGAGAGTTAATACAACATCTTAAAGCAAAATTTAAAGTGAAATATAATGAAAACGTTTCGTTATATACTATTAGACATAGTAATGAGCAGGTTGTTAAACAATTAGAAAAGGATAAAAATGTGTTATTAAAACAAGTAACACAGTCCACCACACAGATTGTTACTAAGTAAACATTTATTACATTTGCGTTTGCCAGTAGATTTTTTCTGTAAGTAAAAAAATAATTTAGTATAAATAACCAATCATGAGTCTAGTAACAGCAAAAGAAGTAGCAAAAGCCATACATGTTGATAAATATGGTTTTGTTGGTACCTTTTTTGGTTGGCTATTAATGAAAGTTCTAAAAATATCTACTTTAAACCGAATTTATAATAGGAACAAACATCTTGAAGGGTTGCCTTTTTTAGAAGCTATTTTAGATGAATTTCAAATTAAATTTGAAATTCCGGAAGAAGATTTAAAGCGTTTGCCAAAAGACGGAGCCTATATAACTGTATCTAATCATCCACTTGGTGGAATTGATGGAATCTTACTTTTAAAGCTGATGCTAGAGCAAAGAGAAGACTTTAAAATTATAGCAAATTTCTTGCTTCATCGTATTGAGCCAATGAAACCATATATCATGCCTGTTAACCCTTTTGAAGACAGAAAAGATGTAAAGTCTAGCATTGCAGGATTTAAAAATGCAATTACGCATTTACGAGATGGTCATCCACTTGGTGTATTTCCAGCTGGAGAAGTTTCTACCTATAAAGATGGAAAGTTAATGGTCGATAAGCCATGGGAAGAAACTGCCATTAAGCTTATTAAAAGAGCAGAAGTACCTGTTGTACCTATTTATTTTCACGCTAAAAATTCGAAGTTGTTTTACAAGCTTTCTAAAATTAGTGATACGTTTAGAACAGCCAAATTACCATCAGAGCTTTTAACGCAAAAACGTAGAACTATTAAAGTTAGAATAGGAAAACCAATTAGTGTAAACGACCAAAAAGAACACGAAACAATTGAAGGTTTTTCTGAGTTTTTAAGAAAGAAAACGTACATGTTATCGCATGCATTTGAAGATAAACCAAAGATGCTAGATAATCTTTCTAACACTTTAAAAACACCTCCAAAACCACCAAAACGTATAGCAACTCCAGGAAATGCAGAGTCTATGCTAGAAGAAGTTGAAGCATTACGAAATGAAGATTTAAGACTTTTACAAAGTAAGAATTATGAAGTGTTTTTAACTCCAGCTAGTAAAATACCTAATATTCTTCATGAGATAGGGCGTCTACGTGAAATTACATTTAGAGAGGTTGGTGAAGGAACTAATGAAGCGATTGATTTAGATAGCTTTGATAATTATTATCACCATATGTTTCTTTGGGATAACGATGCCAATACTTTAGCTGGAGCCTATCGAATGGGTTTAGGTTCTCAAATATTTGAAAAATATGGGATTGATGGTTTTTACCTTCAAGATTTATTTAGGTTTGAACCGGAGTTATACAAAATGATGAGCCAGTCTATTGAAATGGGAAGAGCCTTCATTATTAAAAGCTACCAACTAAAACCTATGCCTTTATTTTTACTTTGGAAAGGCATTGTACATACTACACTACGCTACCCAGAACATAAATATCTAATTGGAGGTGTTAGTATTAGTAATCAGTTTTCAAATTTCTCCAAATCTTTAATGATTGAGTTTATGAAATCTAATTATTATGATCCTTATGTAGCGCAATATGTGCATCCAAAAAAAGAATTTAAAGTCGTTTTAAAAGATGCTGATAAAGACTTTGTTTTTGATGAAGCGGAAGCAGATTTAAACAAGTTTGATAAAATTATTGATGAAGTAGAACCTGGAGCATTACGACTTCCTGTATTGCTAAAAAAGTACATTAAACAAAATGCTAAATTGGTTGCTTTTAATGTTGATCCTTTATTTAATAATGCAGTAGATGGTTTGATGTATATAAAAATTGCTGACTTACCAGAAAGCACTGTTCGTCCTGTTATGGAAGAGTTTCAAGCTGAATTAGAACGTAAATTTGCTAATGGAGAGAATACAGAAAGCGAATAGTTTATCCTCGTATTTATATATTAAAAAACCAATTTATTTAACGCTACTATTTACTTGAGTCTTTACAAAAAAGTCGTTAATAAGTCTTCTACATGCATTTAGTTTTTCGGTATTAATAGAATAACTTAAACTTTTCCCACTTGCAGATTGATCTAGCAAACCAATTTTTTTTATTTCGCTTAAATGTTGTGATATGGTTGGTTGTGCTAAACCAATTTCTTTTACAATATCATTGCAAATACAACCAGATTGGCTACTGCTAATATATTTTATTATCGCAACTCTAGCAGGATGACTAAAGACTTTAGCGACTTTAGCTAAGTAATTATTATCTGCATCATGAATGTTTGATTTAGTAGATCCCATAAGTGTAATTTATAATTCTATTACAAATATAATAGTAATATTGCAATATTACGATATTGTGTCTCATAAAAAAAGCCAAAATGTTAATTTTGGCTTTTTTATATTTTAAAGCGATTTAAACCAATCTTGAAACATCGCTCCAACAACAGGAGTTGGTTTCTTTTCTCCACTTAATGCGCCTATTAAACTCATAATCCATAATACTAATAATACGATACCAAAAATGCCACCTACAAAAACAGAAACAAAATTTAGCACATAACTAGCAAGTGATAATATTAATAAGCCTAACATTTGTCTAATATAAAATGAACCATATTCCGATTTTTTCTCACCACTATTCATGATTAAGGCTATAATCCATCCAATCCACCAAAAATGTGCAATAATAGCTACGTTTTTACCATCGCTTAATACTTCTTTCGCATCATTTGCAAAGTCTTTCGCTGCTTCTTTTGCGTCATCGGCAAAATCTTCAGCTTTATCTGCTGCTTTTTTTGCACCTTCTTTAGCGCTTCCTATCATATCATCAAGGTCGTCGCTTAAATTTTTGTCATCTGACATAATTTCTTGTTTTTAATTAGTTGACTTCTAATTTAATAAAAAAAAGCTAGATTTTCGTCTAGCTTTTTTTTAATCTGATTTAGTTTTTTATTTAGAACCAAAAAGTCTTTGAAAAAAGCTCTTTGTTTTTACTTTGGTTTCTTCCAGTGTTTCTTTTGCAACTTCGGTTAAATCTTCTAGTTTTTCGTTAGCTTCGTTTACAAACTCTGTGGTTTTATCTGTTACATTATCAAAAGCTTCTTTAGCGTCTTCTGCTAGTTCATTTGCTTTTGCTTTAGCAGTATCTATAGTTTCTTTAGCATCTCCTTCTATAAATTCGTTTGCTTTATCTTTTGCTTTAGAAAAAACTTCTTTAGCGTCTTCTGCTAGTTCACTTGCTTTTGCTTTAGCAGCATCTATAGTTTCTTTAGCATCTCCTTCTATAAATTCGTTTGCCTTGTCTTTTGCTTTAGAAAAAACTTCTTTTGCATCCTCGGCTAAGTCTTCTAATTTATTGCTCGCTTCATTTGCAAACGCACTTGCTTTTTCTTTTGCAGCATCTAATGTTTCACTTGCATTCGTTTTATCTGCAGTTACATCTTCAGAATTATTTATTGTTTGTTGCGTATTTTCAGTAGTATCTTCTATGTTTTTATTTTCTTCAGACATTGTATTATTTATTAAGTTCATTTTTATAGGAAAGGTTGGTCTATAGGTTCCCAAAGTTCAATTTTATTCCCATCGTTATCTAAAATCCAACCAAATTTTCCGTATTCGTATTCCTCCATTTCACCAACAATCGTTACGCCTTCTTCTTTTAATGTAGCTAATAATTCTACTAAGTTTTCTACACGATAGTTAAACATAAAATCTTTTTTAGAAGGCTCGTAATATTTTGTGTCTTCGGCAAACGGGCTCCATTGCGTAGTGCAATCTTTTCCGTCTATATCCTTCCACTTAAAGGTGCAACCATAATCGTCTGTATTAAAACCAAGATGTTTTTTATACCAATCTTTTGCTGCTTTTGGGTCTTTTGTTTTAAAGAATAGACCTCCAATTCCAGTAACTCTTTTTTTCATCAAAATAATTCTTTTGTTCCCTTGAAAAAGGGTGTCTAGTTAAACTTTATTTAATTTACTTCTTTTTAATATTCGTTTCGTAAATATTAATCCACTCCTTAACTGTAAGTTTTGTGCATAGTTCTGCAATTAAATCGAAAGGTATTTCTTCTATCTTTTTAAAGCGAATGCAGCTTTTCCCCATGTCTAATTTGCGTTTGCTATGTTTTGGGTATGCTGTAACAAACCAATCGTGAATTTCTTTTTTTGCATAAATACCACTGTGATATAAATTTATGGAATTTTTTTGAGAGGCAAAACTCAAAAAAGGCAGTGGTGTTTCTGGATTACAATGGTAGCCATCTGGATATATGGAGTGCGGTACTACATAACCAATCATGCCATAAGCAATTCCTTCTTGAAAGCCTTTTGGTAAATTGTCTTTAATGGTTTTACGCAATTTTTTTAAAACCGCTTTTCTTTCTTCAGGTACTTGATTTATGTATTCTTCTGGCGTATCTGCTTTATATTGCATTTTTTTTAGATGTATTAATTACAATTTTCCATCCTAACCAAGCCATTGGTAGGTATGCTAAAACAATATCGGTAATAGTAAACCACGTAGGTCCTGGTAGCATATAATTTACGGTAATGCCTCCCAATAAAAATAAAAAACCAACAGCTAAAGCAAATTTCATTTTATGATTAAAAGCGATATATCCAGCAATTATTGCGCCTACAAAAGTGCCTAAAGCGTGTGCTAGAAAAGGAAAAATAAAAAATTGCGGTTCTAAAGTTGGTATTACTTTTGCTAGTGCATCCATATTATTTGGCTCTACTCCTGGGATAGGTAGTAGCTTGTTACCTAATTGAATAAGTGACATGTTAACTATACTACCAGCAAACCAGCCAAATACTACAGCTAAAATATTTCTAATAATTGGATGCATTGTTGTTTGTTTTATAGATTTAAAAATAGTGATTTTTTTTCTAATATAGAAGCTTCATTAAAGCTTATAAAAATGCTTGATTTTATCTACAATTGTTTGCGCTAATTTTTCTTTACTTTCTATGGTCCAACCAGCTACATGAGGCGAAAGTAGTACATTTTCGGCTTGTATTAAATGTTGGAATGCTTCTGGCATCATGACTGCACTCGATGAGATCTCTTTTTTAAAGAGATTTTCGAACGAAGCTTTTTCATATTCTAAAACATCTAATCCAGCTCCTAATATTTTGCCAGATTTTAAAGCAGAAACTAAATCTTTAGTAACTACACTTTTACCTCGAGCTGTATTTATTAACCAAAAAGGTTTTGTAAATTGACTGATAAAATTAGAATTAATCATATTAACGGTTAGTGGCGTTTCTGGTGTATGTAAACTTAAAACATCTGCTTGTTTTTGTAGTTCTTGTAATGTTACTTGTTTTGCGTTTTTATCGCCAAGATTTTCTTTTACATCGTAACACAAAACAGTTACATCAAAACCACGGAGTTTTTTAGCGAATGCTTTTCCCATGTTGCCATAACCAATTAAACCTATGGTTTTTCCGTCTAGTTCGATTCCTCGATTTTCTTCGCGTAGCCATTTGCCAGATCGTACTTCTTGGTCTGCTTTGTTTAGTTTGTTAAATAGGCTTAGTAACATGGCTAGACTATGTTCGCCAACGGCATTTCGGTTTCCTTCTGGTGCAGAAATTAAATGTATATTTTTGCTTTTTGCATACTCGCAATCTATGTTTTCTAAGCCAGCACCTACACGACCTATAAATTTTAGATTTGTTGCTGCATCTAAAAAGGTTTTATCGATACTAAAACGACTTCTAATAATAAAGCCATCGTAGTTTGCAATTTTATTTTGAATGTCTGCTTTTGAAGCGGTGTAATCTTCATGATTGGTAAAGCCTAAGTTGTTTAATTGATTTATTAAAAGCGAATGGTTGGAATCTATGTGAAGGATTTTCATGAGCCGTTTTTTTTTGAGAAAAAGATAAATTCTAGTTAGTTGCAAAAATGCGTTTTGCAGGACAAAGATAGTCTTTTGTTTGCGTTAGGGATTGTAGTGAAAATCCTTTTGTTTTTTTTGCAAAAGATTGTAGCGAAAAGCGCGACCCTTGTGGTAACGCCCAAGGAGTAAATATAATTACTGGATTGGTAATTAAATATTAAGAATAAGTTTGGCTATCCAGAAGTAAATTAAGATACCAAAAATATCGTTACTCGTAGTAATAAATGGTCCTGTTGCAATGGCTGGATCGATACCTCTTTTGTCTAAAAATAATGGAATGAATGTACCAATAAGTCCTGCAATAATAATAACTGCTACAAGTGAAACGGAAATAGCGAGTGCTATTTTATAGTCTTGATTATAGGTCCAAACGAAGAGAAATAGAAAGAGTGCTAAAATGATTCCGTTAAGTGCTGCCAGAAACATTTCTTTAATTAAACGTTTGTTAACGCTTCCTTTTACATCGTCGTTTGCAAGTCCTTGTACTATAATTGCACTAGATTGAACTCCTACGTTTCCTGCCATTGCTGCGATTAATGGTGTGAAAAAGAATAGTTCTTTGTATTTCGCGAATACTCCTTGAAAGCCTTCCATGATTAAAAATGCACCAACACCGCCAACCAGGCCAAGAAATAGCCAAGGTAATCGTGCTCTTGTAAGTTGTATAATGCTATCGTCTGCTTCTACATCTTGTGTAATACCTGCTGCTAATTGGTAATCTTTTTCGGCCTCTTCTTTTATTACATCTACAATATCGTCTATGGTAATTCGGCCAAGTAATGTTTTGTTTGCATCTACTACAGGAATTGCTTCGAGGTCGTATTTTTGCATGATTTTTGCGACTTCTTCTACATCTTCATGCACATCTACATAATCTACTTTTGGTATGTAAACGTCTGAGATATGTGCTTTCGTAGAAGCTATTAAGAGGTCTTTTAAAGAAAGTCGACCAATTAGTTTTCCGTCGTTATCTACTACGTAAATAGAGTGCACACGTGTAACATCTTCAGCTTGCGCGCGCATTTCTTTCACACATTTATTTATGGTCCAGTTTTCGTTTACTTTTACTAACTCTTTAGCCATTAGTCCACCTGCAGAGTCTTCGTCGTAGGTTAAAAGTTCTTGAATATCTGCTGCGTGTTCTACGTCTAAAATTTCTGCAATAACGTGTTCTTTACGTGCTTCTGGAAGTTCGGAAATAATATCTGCGGCATCATCTGTATCCAGTTCTTCTAATTCTTCGGCAATTTCTTTTACAGAAAGTGTAGCTAATATTTTTTCTCGATTGTCGTCGTCGAGTTCTAAAAGAATTTCGGAGGTTTTATCGCTATCTAAAAGTTTAAAAATATAGGTGGCTTGTTCTAGATTAATTTCGTCTAGAATTTCGGCAATATCTGCATGGTGGAATTCATTTAATAGATTAGAAAGATCGTCATCACTTCTAGCATCTACTAATTGTGCCACTTGCTCAATAAGTTCTTGACTTATTTTAAACTGAATATTTTCGTTGTTTTCTTCCACTTATAAACTCTTCGATTACGCATCGCGTGCCATTTTAATTGATGTCGTTTTCAATTTTTAAGGTAAGTGCTATAAATGCTTCTACGCTTAATTGTTCTGGACGTTTGCCAAATATAACATCTTCTCTTAAATTATCGGATAAATTAAAAGTTTTTAAACTGTTACGAAGTGTTTTTCTGCGTTGCTGAAAAGCTGCTTTTACTACTTTAAATAGCATTTTTTCATTGCATGGCAACGAGTAATCTTGTTTTCTGGTAAGTCGAAGTACTCCAGATTCTACTCTTGGTGGTGGATTGAAAACTTCTGGAGGAACTGTAAATAAATATTCGGCATCATAGAAAGCTTGTGCTAATACCGAAAGAATGCCGTATACTTTAGATCCTTCTTTAGAGCAAATACGCTGTGCTACTTCTTTTTGAAACATACCAGAAAATTCTGGTATTTGGTCTCGCATTTCTATTGTTTTAAAAACGATTTGTGTAGAAATGTTATAAGGGAAGTTACCAATTATTGCAAAAGATTCTCCTTTAAAAACTTCGTTTAAATCGTACTTTAAAAAATCTTTTTCTATAACTCTAGATGCAAGATTTAAATAGTTATTTTTTAAATATTCTACAGATTCTGTGTCTATTTCTATAACGTGTGTTGTAACTTCTTTTTTAAGTAAATACTTTGTTAAAACACCCATTCCTGGACCAATCTCTAAAACGGTTTTATAGTTTTTTAGGCTTAGTGTATCTGCAATTTTTTGCGCAATGGTTTCATCGTTTAAAAAATGCTGACCTAAATGTTTTTTTGCTTTTACTTGATGATTGTTTGACACGTAATTCGTTTTTTAGGATTAAAGACTCTTCGACTGTGCAGAGCGTTAAAAAATAGTCTATTTAAAAGTTACTGCATATTCGTCTACAATTTGGAGTTCGGTTCTAAAGGCTAGCATTTTGTTTGCGAATTTTTTTAGTCCTTCAGTTCTTAATCGATCTGCATCTTCTTTATAATAGGCATCTAATGCATCTCTAGAATAGCTTGTGTATTGAATAGAATAGGTGTGTCCTTCAATTTTATCTTCTACAAGCACTTTTGTTAGTGTTGCTTTTTCAAATTTACCAGTTCCTAATACTTGTGGAATATGTTCTTTAATCCAGATTAGCCATTCGTCATGAATTTCTTCTTCAAAATTTACGGTTACGTTATAGATGTACTTTTGTTGGCTCATTTATTTGTTTAAAGTTTTTGCAAATAACAGAAGTTCTTCATCATCTTCAAAGGGTTTTACCTTTTTTTGATAAGATAGTCCTAATTTTTCTAATAATTTAATAGAAGGTGTATTTGTTGGTAAGGTTATGGCTACTATTTTTTTTAATTTAAACGTTTCTTTGGCTAGTTTTAAAACTGCTAGAGAAGCTTCATAGCCAAAGCCTTTTTTTTCGTAATCTGGAAGCATTGCAAAACCAATATCTACATGGTCGAGTGTTTCACGTTTAATTAGTCCGCAAGTGCCAATTGGCGTATTGCTTTCATTTAGTCTAAGTACATAGAAACCAAAACCATTGGTATTATAGCTTTTTAAATGGCCTTCTTTAATACGGTTTTCTGCGTCTTGAATGGTTTTTGTATTTCTATCTCCAATATATTTTAGCCAATGTGGTGTATTTACTAATTCTAAAAAAAAAGCAGCATCCTCTAGTGTGAATTTAGATAGGGTTAATCTTTGTGTTTTTGCTACCATCATTTTTATATTTGGTTAGAGATTGAATGGAATGATTTCTCGATTTTTCTCGAAATGGCCCATGTTTAAGTGATTAGTTAATAGCATCACCACGAAGCATTCTAAAGTTTTTTCTGGCATCAATAAAATAGATACTATCTTGATGATTAAATATAATTTGTTCGTATAGTTCTTTTGCTTTTTCAGGTTGTGCTAATTGGTCACTGTATAATTTTGCTAGATAAAAAAGCGCATCGTCTGCAAGAATTTCTTCTTTATAATTTTTTATGATTAACAGATAGTTGTCTGCTGCATTTTGATATTGTTTTTTGTTTTCAAAAAGTTGTGCTTGTTTAAATAAGGCTTGATCTATTATGGTTTCTGTTTTATGAGCTTCCAGAATTTTGCCTAATAGATTAATAGCCTCGTCTGTTTTATTTTGAAAGGCAAATAAATCTGCTTTGGCATATAATTTTAAAGCGGTTTGGGTTGAGTCTTCGTATTTATTATCGGAAATAAGTAGTTTTAAATCTAAAGCATCATTTGCTATAAGTTGCGAAGTAGAAGATTTTAAAATTTTTAATTGCGATTCTGCCCATTTAAAATCACCTTTATAGTAACTTGTTTTTGCTACTTTATATCGTGCTTCTTGTGAAATAGTACTGTTTTTTAGACTTCGCTGAATCTGTGTGTAATAAATTAAAGCTTCATTAAATTTTTCTTGAAATACTAAAATATCTGCTAGTTCTAGTTTTACTTTTGCTTCTTGATAGGAGGATAAGCGAAGTTTTAAGCTTTCTTTTAAAAATGTGGATGCTTGTTCTGTATTATTTAAATTAAAGGCAAGGAAGTGTCCATATGCTACTTGTAAATCTATTGTGCCTGGAAATTTACCATAGGTTTCTAATAGATTTATATATTTCTTGTTTAAATCTGCATAGTCTTTTGGTGTTGCGTTTTTTGTTTTAATTTGTAGAATGTTGTTTTCTGCTTCCAATGTAATTTCTGGATCTTGTGCAGTTTTTACAATGTATTCGAAAATTTCAATAGCAATATCGTGTTGGTTTTCATTTGCAGCAATGGATGCTACATTTTCTATTCTACTTAGACTTTCTGGGTTTCTTTTAAATATTGCTTTTTCTTGTGTAAAAGCCTTATAATATTCTTTTTGTTGAATGAATAGCCAACTTAATAAATTATTAAATAGTAAGTCTGGAGTTTCTTGAATCTTTTTTAAAAGTATTTTTTTTAGGAGGATATTATTCTGGTTGTTTTTATCTTCACTAATAAATTCATTAAATGCTCTTTTTATGGTGTTTACATAATTTTCGTTGGTTTGAATAAAATTTATATAGCTGCTAAACATTTTTTCTACATCTCCTTGCTCTCCATAAATTCTAGCTAATTGTATATTAAAATTATATTCCGGTTTTAGCTTCATTGCTTTTTCATAAGTAATGATTGCTTGATCTAGTAGAGAGTGTTCTTCAAAAGCGCGAGCAATAGAGTAGGCTGCATTTACATCAAGATCTATAGTTTCAATAGCTTTATTGTAGTTAATGTTTGTGTTAACTAGATCCTTTTTTAATTGGTAATTATAACCAAGTTCTACATATAATGCTGGGTATTTTAAAATGGATGCTTGAAGTAACTCTTGTGCTTGATCTAATTGTTCAAGTTGTTGGTGTGTTTTTACTAATTGTATTAGATGAAGGTAATTGTTAGGACTTTTGTTGTAAAGTTTATTGTATAGTACTTGTGCTTTTTCAAATTCTCCATTTTTATAATATTCTTTAGCTAAAATTTCTTCTTGAGCGAAAGTAAGAATACTAAAAAGAAAACATATTATATATAAAAGCTTCATAAGGTTATTGCGTGTACTTTGGGTAAATATAAGAAATGTAACTAGTAGATATTGTAAATATTATGATAAAAAAATGCCTGAAATTTTATTTCAGGCATTTACCAATCTTAATAAATGTGCTATTAATCTATGTCAATTTAACAAGATTCAAATATTGGATTGGGGCATTTTTATATTTATAGTCTTTGTTTAAGTGTTGTAAAATTGAGATTTTTTTTTAAAACGGCCTTGTAATTCATCGTAAATTCGTTAAACAGCACAAAATTTTAGCATTTCATCGGTAAAAAATAAGAAAACACTTCTTATTTATAGGAAAAAAACTACAAAGCTAATTAATAATATTAAATCCTGTGTAAGGTACTAATGCCTCAGGAATTACAATACCATCCTCTGTTTGGTAGTTTTCAAGAATCCCGGCTAATACTCTTGGTAATGCTAATGAGCTTCCGTTAAGGGTGTGAGCTAGTTCGTTTTTACCTTCGCTATTTTTAAAACGTAGTTTTAATCGGTTGGCTTGATAGTTTTCAAAGTTAGAAACACTGGATATTTCTAACCATCTGTCCTGTGCAGTAGAAAACACTTCAAAATCGTAAGTCATTGCAGAAGGGAAACCTGTATCTCCTCCACAAAGTCTCAATATTCTGTAGGGTAGATTAAGTTCTCGTAAAATATTTTGAACGTGTTCTATCATACCATTAAAAGCATTGTAAGAATTGTCTGGGTGTTCTACACGAATAATTTCTACTTTATCAAATTGGTGTAATCTGTTAAGTCCTCTAACGTGTGCACCATAGCTACCTGCTTCTCTACGAAAGCAGGGCGTGTAGCCAGTAATGCCAATAGGTAATTCGTTTTCATTTAAAATAACATCTCTAAAAATGTTCGTTCCAGGAACTTCTGCAGTTGGTATTAAGTATAAATCGTCACGAGAATCGTGGTACATTTGTCCTTCTTTATCTGGTAATTGTCCAGTTCCATAGCAAGATGCTTCGTTTACCAAATGTGGTAATTGGTATTCTGTATATCCTGCTTCTGTGTTTTTATCTAAAAAATAAGCAATTAAAGCACGTTGTAATCTAGCTCCTTTTCCTTTATAAACCGGAAATCCAGCTCCAGTAATTTTGTTACCTAGCTCAAAATCTATGATATCGTATTTTTTTGCAAGTTCCCAATGTGGCATTGCTCCTTCGTGTAAAGTTGGAATGGTTCCTTCTTTAAAAATTTCTTCGTTGTCTTCGTCAGAATTTCCTTTAGGAACAGATTCATGTGGTACGTTAGGAATTTTATATAACAAATCTGTTAAAGCTTCTGTTTTGGCGTTTAGTTTTTCGCTTAATTCTTTAGAAGTCTCTTTTAAATCTGAAGTTTTCGCTTTTAAAACATTTGCTTTTTCTGCTTGCCCAGACTTATATAGCATACCTATTTCTTTAGAGATCGCATTGGATTCTGCAAGCGTATTGTCTAATTCGGTTTGAATTTGTTTACGTGCTTCATCAAAAGTGATTACTTCTTCAATTATTTGTGAAGCATCAAAATTTCTTTTTGCTAAACGTGTAATTACTAAGTCTTTGTTTTCTCTAATAAATGGTACTTGTAACATGTTTTATTTTTTATGTTCTGAAATGTATTCCTTTAGGAAAGCGCAAAAATAAGAAATAGTTTAGATTGCACGTTATGTTTGTTTGGTATTAATCTAGTTTAGAAGGTAAAATCCATTCGCTATGCTTAAAAGTGTTCCATGGAACCGCAGCGATATCTACTTCCGAATTAATGAGTTTCTCATAAGGCCTTCCGTTAACACTAACATTACAAGTTATAAAAACACTAATGTCTTTGCCTTTTTTGGTATATTCTTTTTTTAGTTTTTGTGCAAATTGCCACATTACATCTGGGTGGGTGCTAATTAGACGTTTTTGCTTTCTACTTAAATAATCCTCTAATTTTACAAATACGGTTTTGTTTTCTTCTTTATCTCTTACTTTAAAACTTATGTGTGCTCTTTTAGAGCGAAGCATCATACGCCAAGACATTTTGTGTCCTTCTTCGGTCCAGAGTACATTGTCTTTTATAAAATGTTGGCGTAGTGGCAGTGCTAATTGAAATATAAAATAAATGCTAAATACGGCAATTAATGATTTTTTAAATTTTGGTTCTATAATTTCGGCATCCTCATAAAATTCTTTTTTCTTAAAAAAGATATTTTTAATGGTTTTAGGATTGAAAAAGAATAAACTAAAACCTAATGCTAAATATGGAAAAATACCAACTTGAAATACAATGGAATTAAATAGGTGAAAAAATATGGAGCCAAGAAAGGCAATTCTTCGTGTTGGTTTATATAATAAAAAAGGGACAACCAAGCCATCATACAAAATACCTCCATAAGCAAGGAAATAATGCAGCCATTTTTGTTGTAAAAAATCACCAATAATGTGGTAATGTTTTTTTCCTGACATAAAGATTTCCATAACCGAAGCATCTAGCCAATCTGGATATATTTTAGCAATAGAACCGTATGTATACACAATAAACATTTGTAAAATGAACACCCAACTACACCATTGTGGCATGGAGTTACTTTGTATTTCAGGGTTTTGTTTTGCATCTATTGAGTAGTATTTATTTGCCGGAAGAAATGCCATTATTGCACTTAATAAAATCAATAAATAATAATGATTGTTATAGGATGCTTTTTGCATTAAATAAGTAGTTGTCCACATTAAAGTAAACATAATTACACTAAACCTATATTTATAACCAATCATGATTAAAAAACCAAAAAGTCCCATGATTAAATAATAGAAGTACATGCCATTTCCTGGTAACGGCTGTAGCCATTCGAAACCTATGAATGTAAATGTAAATTTAGGTTCAATAAAGGCTCTGTTTACCCAACCGGTAAAAATTGCACCAACAGATTCTAAAAAGCATAATAATCCAAAAATAATTCGGAAGACTATTAATGGGCTATTGTCTATATGTTTAAATAAAAAGCTATTCAATATGTTTTTGGTTTAGAAATTTTTGAGCAACTATTTTATCTTTTTTGATTTGATTTTTTAATGCTTCTAGAGATTCGAATTTTTGTTCATTTCTAATTCTGTTTAAAATTTCTATGGTAAGATTTTCGTTGTAAATATCTTCATTAAAATGAAAGAAGTGTACTTCAATAGTTAGTTTCGTGTTGTTACTAATTGTTGGGTTAGTTCCAATATTCATCATACCATAAAGATCTTGGTTTTTATATTTAGAATGTACCACATAAACCCCTTGTTTTGGTATTAGTTTATAGTCTTCCGAAAGCGAAATGTTAGCAGTAGGAAAGCTAATGGTTTTTCCTAATCCTTTGCCTTTGGTGACTTTTCCGTTTAGCATAAAATGATATCCTAAAAATGCGTTTGCAGTTTTAATATCACCCTCATTAAGTGCTTTTCTTATTTTTGTAGAACTTACTGCTACATCATTTATATCTTGGGCAGAAATTTCTTCGACTTCAAAATTATAAGCTTCACCAAATTTTTTTAAATCCTCAATATTGGCCGATCTATTTCTTCCAAAATGATGATCGTAACCAATAATTATTTTTTTAATATTAAGTTGTTTTACTAAAATATCTTTTACAAAGTTTTCTGCTGTTATGCGAGAAAATTCTTTAGTAAAGGTTTTTATGCATAAATAATCAATACCTAATTGGTTCAAAATTTTGGATCTTTCCTCAATGGTATTAATAAGTTTAATATTAGCATCTTTTTGTAAAACCATTCTAGGATGTGGAAAGAAAGTTAATACAACGGATTTTAAATTTTCTTTTTTTGCAGTTTTTGAAAGACGTTCAATTATTTTTTGATGACCAATATGTACACCGTCAAAAGTACCAATAGTAGCAATGGTCTTATGTGATTCTAAATCTTGAAATGATTGAATTATTTTCAACTGTATTTATGTTTTATACAAAAATAAAAAAGAGGATTGATAAAGTATCAATCCTCTTTGTTTAATTATAGTATTACTGTATTATTTTTTTATAAAAGGTAAAGAAATTGTATTTCCTTCTTTTGCTATTTGAATAAAGTACATACCGTTACTTAATGCCGAGGTGTTAATTGATAAATCGGCATTACTTGAAACTGTATTATTCATAATGACTTGACCTAGCATGTTATGAATTTTATAACCGTCAGGTAAATCGTTATTAGATAACGAAATGTTTAAAGTGTTTGTAGTAGGGTTAGGGTATAGGCTTATGCTATTTAGTGCATATTCGTCTATACTTAAACTAGTAAGAACATTTATAGTATAATCTTCAACCTCACCGTCTAAACCTATTTCGCAAGATGTTGGAAATTGATTTTCATCCGGATCTGTATATTTAGTTGTTACTCGCATAGTTGTATTACCAAGAAGAGCTTCGTTAGGAATAGTGACAGTTAATGGAGAATTAGCAGAAAGTAAACTTGTTAATGTTGTATCTCCAGGGTTAGTCCCTAAATTATATTGCTCTCCTGGATCGTCAAAACTACAGTTTTGATTCCAATCAATCCATACATAAGTTATTGTTTGATAATTGCCATCAGGATTGTAATAAACAGATAAATCATAGTCGCTTTCACGGTTCACATTTGTAGATAAATTAGTAAAATCACTATAGCCAACATCACCAAAAGGGTTATTATTTAAGTTATCAATGGTATTAAAAGTAACTCCAGTTGTACTTGTAAGGTAATTATCTGTTGCATCTCCAGAAGAAGCACAAGCAGAACCTGTAATCGTAAAGTTACCACTATCTGAATTGTTACCCAATTGATCATCCGTAGCACCATTAGGGTTGCTAAGTGTTACATTGAAAACATGTGTGCCAATTGCTGCAGTAATTTGTGGAACATAAATAATTTCCGATTCGTTTAAGTCTAAAGAACCTGTCCAGTTTATTGTTGTGTTTGTACCACTGTCTAAATTATAGTTAATAGTAGCAGATGTTAATGTAATGTTCCCTTTGTTAGTAATAGTTAATTCTGGAGTAATTGAGTAATCAGAGCAGTTAGCTACGTTTAAATTTTCAATTTCAATTTGGCCATCTAAGTCTTCAATTTGTGCTGGTGCACAAGCATTAGATGAATTTAATTCCATTCTACGAGGAGAAACACTCATTACTGTTTGTATTCTATCCATTTGATCTTGTGTAAAAGTATCCATACAATAATCATAGGAATAATCCATATAGTTTTGGTATTGATCTGCCGAACCACAACTTGTTACTGCAGCACAATCGTAATTTGCGCTATCTGAAGCTGGAGTGTCGTCACAATAGTCATCAGCAGTACATCCGCCATCTCCCCAAATATGACGTAACCCTAGCCAGTGACCAACTTCGTGAGTCATAGTTCTTCCTAAGTTATATTGTGCATTTAAAATAAAAGAACCATCATCTAAATCAATAGTTCCCATTGCGTTATAACCTGCAACAACACCATCGGTATCAGCACCTCCTCCTGAAGTGTTTAGTCCAGCTAATCCTGAATTACTTGGAAATTGTGCATAACCTAAAAGACCGTTTAATCCTCCGTTTTGTAGGCTTAGTCCTCCTGGACGAATTACCCACATATTTAAATATTTTGTAGGGTCCCATTGTGTGTTTGCTTTCATGATTTCTACGTCTGCGGTAGTTTCCCAGTCAGGACCACTCAAAAAACCATCCGTTACATTGTTGCTGTAAGGCGTAATAACATGTCTTACGATTCCTGTGGTTGCAACACCATTTTCATCTTGTACTGCCATACAAAAGTTGATTTCTGTATCTACAGCTAAACCTGTTGTATTAGCACCACCACGAGTACCAGTTAGTTTTCTATAATCTTCATTCATTACTGTGATTTGAGACATTGCTTGCGCATCTGTAATGTTCTCACCAGTACCTAAGGCATCACCATCATGAATAATATGAATTACTACAGGAATGTTGTATACTGTTCTATTGGTTGCTCTATTTGCTTTTGTTTCCAAAATTTTTGGAGCTAACCAAGCTTCAAATTCTTCTGTAGATAAACGTTCTGGGTATTTTTGTTTTAATAAAGCTTCATTTTCTACCGTTAAACATCTTGCAAAACCAGTTTGGCTTAAAGATTCTAGTGTTTCAGGGGTAGGATCAAATACTTGAGATGATCTATTGCTTGCTGTGCTTTTTGATTTTTCTTGAGCATATCCAGTAACAGTAACCTGAAATGTTAAGAACAAAACAAAAAGTTTAAAAGTAATTTTTTTCATTTTTTATTATTAAATAGTTGAATTAAATATCAAGAGATAAAAATAGTGATTTTTTTTTTAAGCATGATTATTTCTTCGTGGAAAGTGTGTTTTTTAGTGATTAAAAGTTGTTACGATAAGCCGAAGCATGAATCTTTTTTTTGTTAAAAAAGGGGTATTAATAAAATATATTCCTATTTTTATTCCTTATAGTAATCATTAATTCATTCTTAATCATGAAAATAAAACTACATTATGTATTCTTTCTAGCAATACTTTTTAGTTATTCTTTAAGTTTTGGTCAAAACAACTTTTGGTCCAAAGTTTCTAAAGAAAGCTTAAATAATTCTGAAAAGGTAGACAGAGCATCACAACCAAAAGAATATGAAGTATTCCATTTAGATTTAAATAGTTTAAAAAATGCATTAATAAATGCACCTTTAGCTGAGTCTGTAAGTGGAAGGTCTAACTTAGTTATAGAATTTCCTATGGAAGGAGGGAATTTCGAAAAGTTTAGTGTATCCGAGTCTCCTATAATGGAAGCAGGCCTTGCTGCACGCTATCCAATGATAAAAACATATAAAGCAATAGGGGTAGATGACCCTACAGCTACTATGCGATTTAGTGTAACCCAATTTGGATTACATGCCATGTCATTGTCTGGTAGTAGAAGTTCTGTTTATATTGACCCTTACACGGAAGACAGAGCAACCTATATTGCATATGACAGAGTTTCTTTAGGTCAAGATACACAAAGTTTTGAATGCTTAGTAGAGGAAAATATAGATTTATCATCTTTAAAAATGGATAGAGGTTCAAGTAGAAATGATATCGATGATCGAAAATTAAGAACCTATCGTTTAGCACAGTCATGTAATGGGGAGTATGCACAAATATTTGCTGGAACTGGTACTGAAGCGCAACAAAAAGCAAATGTTCAAGCTCAAATGGCTGTCACAATGAATAGAGTTAATGAAATTTATGAACGTGACTTAGCAATTCGTTTAGTTTTTGTAGCTAATAATGATGAGGTTATTTATTTAAACCCTTTAACAGATCCATGGGGTGGAGAGTTTAATACAACAACTGCACAAACATTAGATAATGTTATAGGAGTAAGCAATTATGATATTGGGCATAATTTTAATACCACTGGAGGTGGGAGTGCAGGTTGTTTAGGCTGTGTATGCGCTAGTACATCTCAAAGTAGTTTTCATAAAGGGAGAGGATATACAGGAAGGTCTAATCCTACAGGAGATGCTTTTGATATAGACTATGTTGCACACGAAATGGGACATCAATTTGATGGTTGGCATTCTATGAATACGTGTAGTCGTTCTGGAAACGGTACTACAGAAGTAGAACCTGCTTCAGGAAGTTCTATAATGGGCTATGCAGGAATTTGTGCAACCAATGTTCAATCTAATAGTGATGCACATTTTAATTACGTAAATATTAGAGATATTTCTACTAATATCCAAACTGGAGTTAGTAGTTCTTGTGATGTAGAAACGAGCTTAGCTAATCAACCACCTGTTGCAGATGCTGGAGCAGATTATTCTATTCCACCTAGTACGGCTTATGTTTTGCGTGGTGCTGCGACAGATCCTGATGGGACAGCTTCTTTAACATATAACTGGTCACAAAATGACCCAGACAGAGCTCCTGGAGATGGAAGTCCAGAATCTACATGGACAGTTGGTCCTTTATATAGATCTATATTGCCTACCACATCGCCAGATCGTTACATGCCTAGTTGGAGTGATGTTGTTGCAGGTAATTTAACACCAACTTGGGAGGTAACTCCAAGTGTTGGAAGAGAAATGAATTTTTCTTTTATTGTTCGAGATAATGGAAGCGGTTTGGCAGAAGGTATTGGTCAAACAGATGCAGATTTAATGGTTGTTAATGTACAAGACGGACAGCCTTTTACTGTTGTTTCTCCACCGGCTTGGGGTTCAGGAAGTGCACAAACACTAACATGGAATGTTGCTGGTACTAATACAGCACCTATTAATTGTCAAACTGTAAATATTAAATTCTCTATAGATGGAGGGTTAACTTTTCCAACAACATTAGCTTCAGGGGTTGCAAATGATGGTTCTGAAATAATTAATGTGCCTGCAATTGCTGATACCGATTCTGCAAGGGTAATGGTTGAAGCTGCCGATAATATCTTTTATGCGCTATCCGATACTTTTTCCATATCTAGTGCGCCATCATTTGCAATGAGTAGTCCTGTTGTTAACCAATCTGCGTGTAATATAGATATGGTATCTTACAATGTAGACTTTTTTGTAGTTAATGGGTTTAACGAAACAACAACTTTTAGTGCTGTTGGAAATCCAGCAGGATCTATAGTGACTTTTACTCCAGAAACTTTAAATGCTAACGGGCAAACAGTTATGGAGGTGTCTAATTTATTAGGAGCAGCTGAAGGAGAATATACAATTACGGTTACTGGAACTTCTACTTCAGAAACAAAAACAGTAGAGGTGGTTTTAGATGTTGTAGATGGTTTATGTACTTCTGTTGGTAATATGACAGATAATTATCTTACCAGTACAACAGGTGTTATTTTTAATACCATTAATAATTTAGACAATAATCCGGGAGGAGATGTTGGATATACTGACTTTACAGGATTATCCACCGATGTAAATAGAGATAGTACTTATGATTTGACTGTTAACATGAATACAGATGGAGCGTATACTTGTTATTCTGTAGCATGGATTGATTGGAACCAAAATTGTTTATTTGAAGCTAATGAAGCGTACGATTTAGGTTCTGCATATAATACAGCAAATGGCCCTGCAGGGAATTCTCCTTTAGCAATTACTGTTCCTACAGATGCTGTTCTTGGTAGTACCACAATGCGTGTAACTACTAAATGGAATGGGGCTGCTACTTCATGTGAAAATAATCATGATGCTGAAGTGGAGGATTATAGCGTTAACGTAATGACTTCTTTAAGTGTTTCTGAATTTACAAGTGATGCTATTCAAGTATTTCCTAATCCTAATAACGGAGCGTTTACAATAAAACTAAACTCTAATTCAGGTAACGCTATTGGTGTTGTTGTTTATGATATTAGAGGAAGAAAAGTGTATAATAATAGTTTTATAAATCATTCTAGTTTTAATCAAACTATTGAATTAGGTAATGTGCAATCTGGTGTGTATTTATTAAATATTACAGATGGTGATAGACGAATTACGAAAAAAGTAATCGTGGAATGATAATTACTGAGGATTTAAAATAAAAAAAGGAAGCCAATTGGCTTCCTTTTTTTATTTTCCGTTAAAAGCATTCATGGTATTATTTATTCCTGCTGTACCAAAGGACTTGATAATTTCATAACCTTTTTCTAAGCGTTCACGAAGTTTGGCGTTTTCTTCATCTGTCCATTCTCCTAGAACATAATCGACTTGTTTTCCTTTGCTAAAGGCATCACTTATACCAAATCTAAATCTGTTATACTTTGTAGTGTTTAATTTGTCTTGTGTGTCTTTTAATCCATTATGACCTCCATCACTTCCTTTAGTTTTAATTCTAATACTTCCAAAAGGTAAGTTTAAATCGTCTGTAATAACCAATAAATTTTCTAAAGGTATTTTTTCTTTTGTTAGCCAATATAATATAGCTTTTCCGCTCAAATTCATATAGGTACTTGGCTTGAGTAAAATAAAGGTTCTTCCTTTAAATTTATAAGTGGTTATATCTCCAAGTTTTTGAGTCTCAAATAATAAATCTTCTTTTTCTGCTAAAAAATCTAATATTTTAAAACCAATATTATGTCTGGTATTGGCGTATTTTTCTCCTATATTACCTAGTCCAACAATTAGAAATTTTTTCATATAATCTATTTCTTCTACTTTATGTGTAGTCGTCTTTTTTTTGAAAAGAGCTTTTAAGAAATTACACATAGTAGCTTTTAGTTTTTTGTAAAAATAAAAAAAGCATTCTGAATACACAGAATGCTTTTAAAATTGTATAAATAAATAAATTTATTCTTGAGCAGTTTCTTCTGCTGGAGCTGCTGCTGCATCCTCATCTTCTTCATCTTCATCGTCAACAACTGCAGTTCTAGAAGTCTTAACTTGACAGATAACTGTGTTTTCAGAATGTAATAAAGTGTATTTTTCTTGATTTAAATCTCTTACAGATACTTTATCTCCAATTTTTAAAGGAGTAATATCTATTTCGATTAAATCTGGTAAGTTAGCAGGCAATGCTTTAACACGTAATTTACGGTTGTTTATTCTTAAAACACCACCATTTTTAACACCTTTAGAATTTCCTATTAAACTTACAGGGATATTTAATGCAATTTCTTTATCATCAAATAATTGGTAGAAATCTATGTGTAAAATTCTATCTGTTACTGGGTGAAATTGAATGTCTTGTAATACCGCATTAAATGTTGTTCCGTTAGCAAGCTCAATCACAACTGTATGCGCATTTGGCGTGTATACTAATTTAGAGAAAGCTAATTCTGGTGCAGAGAAATGCACTGGTTTATCTCCTCCGTATAATACGCAAGGAACCTGACCAGCATTACGTAAGGCTTTTGTTGCTTTTTTGCCTACGCTTTCTCTTTGAGATCCGTTGATTGTAATTGATTTCATTGTTTTGTTTTTATATTAATTATTAATTACATTAAAAATTTGGAGCTAATCGATTTGTTGTGATGTACGTTTTGCATCACTTCGGCAAATAAATTAGCTGCGCCTAATACTTTAATTTTAGAACTTTCTTTTTGAATAGGAATAGAATCTGTTACTATTAATTCTTCAAGTTTAGAGTTTTCAAGCTTTTCGTATGCATTACCAGACAAAATAGGGTGTGTACAAATTGCTCTAACGCTTAATGCACCTCTTTCCATCATTAAATCTGCAGCTTTTGTTAAAGTTCCAGCGGTATCTACCATATCATCCACTAATACTACATTTTTTCCAGTAACATCTCCAATGAGTTCCATGTGAGAAATTACGTTCGCTTTAGCGCGTTGTTTGTAACAAATTACAACATCACTTTCTAAAGCTTTAGAATATGCATATGCTCTTTTAGAACCTCCCATGTCTGGAGAAGCAATAGTAAGATTTTTTAAGTTTAGTTCTTTTAAATATGGTAAAAATATGGTGGAAGCAAACAGGTGATCAACAGGTTTTTCAAAGAAACCTTGTATTTGATCTGCATGCAAATCCATAGTGATTATTCTAGTCGCTCCAGCAGTTTCTAGCATTTTTGCCACTAATTTAGCAGCAATAGGCACTCTAGGTTTGTCTTTTCTGTCTTGTCTAGCCCAACCAAAATAAGGAATAACTGCTGTAATGTGTCTTGCAGATGCACGTTTTGCAGCATCTAACATTAATAACATTTCCATTAAGTTTTCTGGACCAGGGTTTGTAGAACCAATAATAAAAACACGAGTTCCACGAATAGATTCTTCATAAGATGGTTGAAATTCTCCATCACTATAGGTGGATGTAATTACATTACCTAAATGTGTACCATAAGCATCAGCGATTTTCTGAGCTAAAACTTTACTTTGCATACAAGAAAAAATCTTAGCTTCAGTAATGGTGTTTGACATGATTAATCTATTATTAATTAGGCTTTTAAATGCCCTGTTTTTTATTGAGGTGCAAATTTAGAGTTTTTTTTCATTCTATAAAGCATTTCTGTGCTATTTTTAAAGGTTTTATAGAAAAATAAATTAGTTTTGCAATTCAAAATTGCTCAAGTGGCGGAATTGGTAGACGCGCTGGATTCAAAATCCAGTTCTTTCGAGAGTGTGGGTTCGATTCCCACCTTGAGTACAAACCTTAACAGAAATGTTAAGGTTTTTTATTTTAAATTGTATATTTACCCACAACCCAAATACTTAATTTATGCTAGATGAATTCTGGTTTAACGTTCAATATGGTGTAAACCATGTGTTAGACATTAATGCTTACGATCATGTACTTTTTTTAATAGTTCTTGCTGTCCCTTATATTTTTAAAGATTGGAAACGAGTATTAATGCTGGTCTCTGTTTTTACTTTAGGACATACATTATCTTTAATTTTGGCTGCCTATAATGTGGTTGCTGTAAATGGTAAGTTAGTAGAGTTTTTAATTCCAATTACAATATTAATAATGGCTATTTTTAATGTGTTTACAGCTGGTAAAACAGCTAAAAGTGATAAGGTTGGTGTTTTGTTTTTCTCTACACTCTTTTTTGGTTTAGTGCATGGTCTTGGTTTTGCAAGAGAGTTTAAAATCATGGTGGGTAAAACAGAAAATAAATTGGTAACACTTTTAGAGTTTGCTCTAGGTATAGAGTTAGCTCAAATAATTATAGTTTTTGTTGTACTCTTTTTAGGCTTTTTAATGCAAACCATTTTTAGGTTTTCTAAGCGCGATTGGGTTATGGTAGTCTCTGCTATCGTAATTGGTTTAGTAATACCAATGATAATTGCAAGTGATCTACTTAGCTAATTACTAAAGTTTTGGTAAAACTTTAACTTACAAGTGTTGTAATTAAAATACATAGCAAGTATCTTCGTTATACGACTTTGCGTGAAGGATTGAGGTATTGTTGGAGCTCATTTTAATAGCGACTACCGAAAGCCTGACCTGAAGTATTCGAAAGGACACGCCCAAAAAATAATATATGTCAGAAAAAAAGAAGCTTAAGTATGATAAAGCGTATTTAAGAATAGCAACAGAATGGGGGAAATTATCTGCTTGCGAACGTAAACAAGTTGGTGCATTAATAGTTAAAGACAGAATGATTATTTCTGATGGATTTAATGGAACACCAACTGGTTTTGAAAACTTTTGTGAAGATGAAGAAGGTTATACAAAATGGTATGTGTTGCATGCTGAAGCTAACGCTATTTTAAAAGTAGCATCTTCTACACAATCCTGTAAAGGAGCTACTTTATATATTACCTTGTCTCCATGTAAGGAGTGCAGCAAGCTAATACATCAAGCTGGAATTGTAAGAGTGGTTTATAACCAAACTTATAAAGATGATTCTGGATTGCGCTTTTTAGAAAAAGCAGGGATAGAATTACAATTATTAGAAGATTTAAAAGCATAATGAATAACACAAAAAAATACCTGCCATTAATTCTTGGAATTGCAATTGCGATAGGTATTTTTATTGGTGGAAAATTAAACTTTACAGATTCTTCGGATAGATTATTTACCTCTAATAGCAAAAAAGATAAATTAAACAGACTTATAGATTATATAGATTATGAGTATGTAGACGATGTAAATACAGATAGCATAGTAGATGTAACTGTAAATGGAATTCTTGAAAACCTAGACCCACATTCTATATACATTCCTAAAGAAGACATGCAGCGCGTTAGCGAAAACATGAAAGGAGATTTTGTTGGTATTGGTGTTAGTTTTTACCCTTATAAAGATTCTATAGCAGTTATAAGAGCTGTAAAAGGAGGTCCTAGTGAAAAAATTGGTATTCAAGGAGGAGATAGAATACTCTTTGCAAATGCCGATACTTTGTTTGGGAATAATTTTTCAAATACTGAAATTGTTTCTAAATTAAAAGGAAAAATAAATACAGAAGTAAATTTAAAAGTATTTAGGAAAGGAGAAGAGGAATTACTTGATTTTAAAGTAAAAAGAAGTCATGTGCCAATTGTTAGTGTAGATGCTGCATATATGTTGACAAATACTTTAGGTTATGTAAAAATAAACCGATTTGCAGAGTCTACTTTTAAAGAGTTTAAAACAGAGTTAAGGAAGCTTAAAAGCCTTGGGGCTACACAAATTGCTCTAGATTTAAGAAATAACCCTGGAGGTTTTTTAAATATTGCAGAACAAATTGTAGATGAATTTTTAGAAGATGATAAACTCATTTTGTTTACAAAAAACAAACGCGGCACTATAGAAAAAAGTTTTGCAACAAAAAAAGGAGACTTTGAAAAAGCAGATGTTTTTGTGCTTATAGATGAAAACTCTGCATCTGCAAGCGAGATTGTTGCTGGAGCATTACAAGATAACGATAAAGGAATCATTGTTGGTAGACGTTCTTATGGGAAAGGTTTGGTGCAACGCGAAATGCAACTTGGTGATGGTAGTGCAGTACGTCTAACTGTTTCTCGTTATTACACGCCAACTGGTAGGTCGATACAGCGTTCTTATGAAAAAGGGAATAAAGATTATTACGACGAATATTTTTCACGTTTAGATAGTGGAGAATTACTAGATCCAGAAAAAATTGAAGTTGCCGATTCTCTAAAGTTTACTACACCAAAAGGGAAAATAGTGTATGGAGGAGGTGGTATTATTCCAGATGTATTCGTGCCATTAGATTTAAGCATGCAAAATGATACATTTTTATATTTACAGCAAACCGGTTTTTTAAATTATTTTGTTTTCGAGCAATTAGATAAGCAAAGAGAAGCCTACGATAATTTAACACAAGAAGATTATGTAAATGATTTTATTATTACCGAAGATGTTGTGCAAGATTTCCAAGAATATTTAAGAGAACGCTTAAATAGAAATATTACCTTTTTAACGTTTAAAGAAGAAATAAAATTACTTATTAAAGCTGCTTTAGGTGAGCAGTTATTTGGAAAAGGTACTTATCAAGAAGTAATAAACCAACAAGATATTATGATTGAAGAAGTCGTTAAATTAAGCGAAGAAAACTAATTAAATTTTATCATGTACTTTGGTGTGTGTGCCATTGTTCCAAATGGTTAAAATGTCTGTAGCAACATGTGCTCCACTTCCAGAAGCAATAGCAAATTGACTTCTCCATCCAGCTAAAGTTCCTGCAACATATAAATTGTCTTCTATTTTATGGTCTATACTTTTTAGCCAAACTCTGTCTTTTTCTTTTACTGCTCTTGGGTGAGGTTCAATATAGTCTTCTAATCCTTTTATGTTTATTAAATTGGTGTAACCAACAGCAATTACAGCTAACTTCGTTTGATAGGTTTCTTTATTAGTATATATAGTATAGCCCGTTTCAGTTTTTCTAATTTCGCAAACTTTCTCGTTTTCTATTTGTGTGACGTGAGGGTATTGTGAAGTTAGTTGTTTTAAGCCATCTTCTAAAATAGAAGCTCCATTGGTTCCAGGTTTTAAACCTAGTACATTATTAAATAATGCATTTTGTAAATGCGATGTTTTTTGGTGTGTAAAAATACCAATACGCTTGTTATTCGCAAAGGGTTTGTTTTTAGCCGAACCTAAAACTAATGCACAAGACATTCCTGCCGCTCCACCACCAACAATAAGTACGTCAAACATTATTTTCTGTTATTTAGTTGGTTGTTTACTTTTTTAGAAAGTCTTAAAACTTGCAGTAATGCAATTGCACATAATGAAGCAAAAATAGTAATTAGCGCAACTACACTTTGTCCTTCAAGTAGGTTGTTAAAATCTATTTGTGTAATATTAAAAATAATTAAGCCAATAGCTATAATGGTGAATATAATGGTAAATACTTTCATGTACTTTTATTTGTTAATAGGCACTATAATATCTGTGATTTTGTTTTTCAGATTAAACTTTTTAACCCTAACATTTCCTCTATATAAAAAGTGCTTTAATATTGTGTGCAAATAACTTTACTGCAATAGCTAAAAGGATAACTCCAAAAACTTTTCTAATAATGCTAATCCCGTTTTGACCAATTAGTTTTTCAATTCTAGCAGAAGTTTTTAACACAATAAAGATAATTAAAACATTGAATAAAACGGCAACTATAATATTTTCTATTCTGTATTCGGCACGTAAAGATAGTAAAGTGGTTAAACTTCCTGGTCCAGCAATTAATGGAAATGCTAACGGAAAAACAGAAGCTGTCATTGCACTGTTTTCTTCTTCCTTATATAAAGTAATCCCAAGAATCATTTCTAGAGCAATAAAAAATAAGATAAAAGAGCCTGCTACTGCAAAACTATTAACGCCTACACCAATTAGGGAGAGTATATTTTGTCCTAAAAACAAAAAAATAATCATTATTACACCAGCAATAATAGATGCTTTTTCACTTTGGATGTGGCCTACTTTTTTTCGTAAATCAATAATTATTGGAATGTTTCCTATAATATCAATTACAGCAAATAGTATCATAAATGCTGTAAATATTTCTTTAAAATCAAGTTGCATTGTTTTCGCTTTTAAATTTCGGTGCAAATGTCGGTATAAAAAAAGGATTCATAACATTAAATAATCGTAAATTTTATGTGCTTTAATTGTTCGTTTTTTTAGTGTAATATCTAGTATATTTGTAACATGTTTCAACTAGGAAAAACAATTATATCTGAAGATATTGTACAAAAAGATTTTGTATGTAACTTATCTGCCTGCAAAGGTGCTTGTTGTATAGATGGAGATGCTGGTGCACCTTTAGATAAAGAGGAGGTTAAAATACTTGCAGATATTTATTCGAAAGTAAAACCATATTTACGTAAAGAAGGTATTGCTGCTATTGAGGCCCAAGGTACTTCTATAGTTACTGATTTTGGCGATTTAGAAACACCGTTAATTAATGGGGCAGATTGCGCATATGTGATTTTTGATGATAAAAAAACTGCACTTTGTGGAATTGAAGAGGCCTATAATCAAGGAGATATAGATTGGAAAAAACCAGTGTCCTGTCATTTGTATCCAATTCGAGTGAAAGAGTATTCCGAGTTTTCTGCTGTAAATTATGATAAATGGGAAATTTGCGATGATGCATGTACGCTTGGTGCAGAACTTCAGGTGCCAGTTTATAAATTTGTTAAACAGGCTTTGATTAGGAAGTTTGGTGAAGATTGGTATGCCGAATTAGAAAAGGTTGCAGCAACCATGAAAAAATAAGTATTAAGCTGTTCTTAGTTTAATTTCTTCCGTAGGGATTTCTATTATTACTTTTGTTCCGCTAGCTTGATTATTTGCATTGTATAAATCTATTATTTCAAGTGTATAGTCGTTTGTGAATTGTTTCGAGAAATTTTCTAATCGTTCTTTAGTGATAGAGATACCAACAGATTTTCGTTTTAGTGTTTTTTGTTTGTTGATTTTTTCGGAAGCAACTCTACCTATGCCATTATCTGTTATGTAGATAGAAACGGCATTATGTTTTGGTTTTTCAATATGTACATGAATCTCTTTGTTTTTTGTTTTAGAAGATAAACCATGCCACAAGGCATTTTCTAAAAATGGTTGTAAAATAAGAGATGGTACTTTGATGGTTTCGGTATTTACATTTTTATCAATATCTACTTTGTATTTAATTTCATTATCAAATCGTATGTTTTCAATGTTCATGTAAAGTGTCATTGTTTCTATTTCTTCTGCTAAAGAAATCTCTTTTTCTGTAGATGCGACTAAAATTTTTCGAATTAGTTTAGAAAACTTGTTTAAATAGTAAACGGCGTTTTCCTTTTCATTATTTATAATATATAATTTAATAGAGTTGAGAGTATTGAAAATAAAATGTGGATTCATTTGATTGCGCAACATATCTTGCTCCAACATGATGATTTGTTTTTCGCTTTTTAACCTTTTCTGTCTATTTAAAACAAATAAAATTCCTAAGGTTAATACAGCTCCAAATACACTTAATAAAAGGATTCTTCTGTTTTGTGCTAAGCGCAGTTTTACTATTTCATTTTCACTGGCTAACTCTTTTATTTGATTGTTTTTCTTTTCGCTTTCATATTTAATTACCAAATCATTTACATATTGTAAATTTCTTTCGTTAGTTACTGTTTGGTCTAGGGCTACATGTGCTTTGTAATATTCGTTAGATTTTTTATAGTCTCTTTTTAATTCGTATACTTTAGAAAGATATTTGTAAGCATCAATTTTTGATGACACTAAATTGTAATCATTCGATGTTTTTAATCCTTTTGTTAAGTTCTTTTCCGAAATTTCAAATTTGTTTTGTTTTAATTGTAGCCATCCTAAATTAATGTAAACTGGTGCAATGTGATATTGATCATTTAATTGTAATGCTTTTTGTAAAGCAAAGTTAAGTGTGGTTTCTGCTTCTTTAAATTTTTCTTGTTTTATATAAATTACACCAATACTGTTGTAGCATATTACACGACCAATATCAGAATTTATCTGACTGTTATAATCTAAAGATGTTTTGTAGTCTGCAAGCGCATCTTCTAGTAAGCCTTTGCTTTCTTTTACGTATCCAATGTTTTGATAGTTAATGGCTAATCCTAGTTTATTGTCTAAAGATTTTTCAATTTCTAAAGATTGGTTAAATTGAATTAGCGCTAAATCATATTGTTTTAATGCTAAATAAATGTTTCCCATGCTATTTCTGGAAACAGCAATACTCCGTTTTAAGTTAATGGAAGGTTGTTTTTCGGTTTCAGCAAGATCTAAAGCTTGTTTGTGAAAATCTAACGCATAACGAATTAAGTCTAGCCTTCTGTTTACTACACCAAGCATGTTTAAGCTTATTACTTGTAATTCTAAATTATTCGCTTGTATTGCTAATTCTTGCGCTTGTTTATGAAGCGCTAAAGCTTCATTGTATTTAGAGGTGTTTCTATAAAAAATACCTATCATGTTTAAGGCATAACTTTCCCCTTCTAAGTATTTTGCTTCTTTGCTTTTAATAGACAAGTAACGCATTTTAATGGTGTCGTTACTAATGGGGTTAAAAAGAGAATAAAGCTCTTGATAACTACTCGGTTTTCTTTCTAAAAGTTCTTCTATTTGTGCATTAAAATTGGTGTCTACAGGTTGTTGTGCATGTAGATTGTTTGCTAACCAGAAAACTATAATTAGTTTTAAGCACTTTAATATCGTCTTTTTTAGTTTTTGCATGTACTTAAAGTCTGTCTAAAAAATCTAGTTTGCGTTGTCTAGCAACAGGTATTTTATGGTTGGATTGCATAACAACATAACCTTCTGTTTTAATAAATTCTTTAACCTTGTTTAGGTTTATTATATAAGAGTTGTGAATTCTAAAAAACATTCTTTCTGGCAGTAAAGCATTTACTTCTTTTAGTTTTTTTGTAACTACTAGTTTTTGGTTGTCTTTTAAAATAAGTGTGCTATAATTACCATCAGATTCAATAAAAAGTATGTCATCTACATTTAAAAAAATGAGCTTCCCGTCTGTGTTAATAGTAATTTTTTGCTTACTGTTTTCTTCATTAAACTTATAGAATAATTCTTCTAACTTGTCGTAATTGATGTCTTTAGTTTGTAGATTTTTTAATTTGCTAATAGTACTACTTAAGTCATCAGAATCTATAGGTTTTAATAAGTAATCTATGGCTTCATGTTTTATGGCTTTAATAGCATATTCATCATAAGCAGTGGTAATAATTACAGCAAAATCTTTATTGGTTATTTTTGCTAAAAACTGAAACCCATCCATGGTAGGCATTTGTATATCTAAAAACAGGCAGTCTGGTGTGTTTGCTGTTTTATTTAAAAATGTAATAGCCTTTTCAGGGCTAGAAAAAGTTTCTATAACTTCTATGTCTTTGTTAAAATGACCTAGTTCCCAACTTAGACTTTGGATTGCTTTAGGTTCATCATCTACAATTACTGCTTTTATCATAATATCAAATATAATAATATAAAGTGAAGCTTTAACTTTATTATGTATAGCTGGTAACTTTTTTTGTATAATAAGTATCGTTTACTATTTTCTTAGGTTTCAAAAGTATTATAGTTACCAACTATACAAAATAGCTTACCAACTATACATTTGTGTGTATGTTTTTTGAGAAAAACCTAGATATTAGCATTGCTATTAATTGTAAAAAATAATCAATATCTATTTGCTATTAGTAGACATGCATTATTTTGAAATACAAAAATATTGTAAAGATATTGATTGATTTTTTTAGTTATTTCAGTTAGTTATTTTAGGGAGAAAAACGAGTGTTATAAACGCTCGTTTTTTTTTGTTTTATAAAATTAACAAACCCTTATTTTACTGCTGTTAACAAAGTGTTGGTGTGTTCAACGTATTGGTAGTTAGTTGGTTGTTGTAATTGCTGAAAATCCTTTGAAAAACAACGTGAACACTAGGTTGTTAAAAACTTGTTGACAACGTTTACAAAATACCCTTTCATTTTTAAGCACAATTGTCAATCTTTGTTCAAGGCAAAAAAAACAAAATAGATTTTCTGTTTTCTTTAATAAAAAAAAGTAATGGAAAATCAATTTTTTTTAATGAATACGCCCTTTTTTATTCCTTTAAAAGGAAAATATAACAACGTTTTTACAGATTTACTAATACGTTTTTAAATGATGCAAATCATTCTAAATAACTAGCTAGCTATTTAATAAAGAGATTATGGAGATTACGCAAATTATTAAAAGAGATTATGAAACAAGTCCTTTTGTTTTAAATAAAATTTCTAATGCCATTGAAAAGGCGATGCTTTCTGTTGGTAATGGAACTAAAGAAGATGCGAATACCATTTCTATAAATGTTCTTAAAGCGCTTTTAGATCGAAAAGAAAAAGACTACAGATATGTACCAACGGTAGAACAAGTACAAGATCTTGTAGAAGAGAAATTAATGGGAAGCGAATTCCCTAATGTTGCTAAAGCCTATATCTTATATAGAGACGAGCAAACTAGAAATAGAAAAACTAATATTTTTGAAAAACGTATAAATCTTAAGCCTTATGAATATCCAGCGCTTAATGATTATGTGGATGCCATTAGACATTCGTATTGGATTCACTCTGAATTTAACTTTACTAGCGATATACAAGATTTTAAAACAAGACTTACTGTAGTAGAGCAAAATGCAATAAAAAATACCATGCTAGCAATTTCTCAAATTGAAGTTGCAGTAAAGAATTTTTGGGGAGAGATTTATAATAAAATGCCAAAGCCAGAAATTGGTTCTGTAGGAGCAACTTTTGCAGAAAGTGAAGTGCGACATCAAGACGCTTATTCGCATTTGTTAGAAATATTAGGATTGAACAACGAGTTTAAAAACATAAAGAAAAAGCCAGTAATTATGCGTCGTGTGCATTATTTAGAAATGGCTTTAAAAAATTCTAAGAGTGAAGACAATAAAGAGTATGCAGAATCTATTTTGCTATTCTCTTTATTTATAGAACACGTATCTCTGTTTTCTCAGTTTTTAATAATTATGGCATTCAATAAGCATAAAAATATGCTTAAAGGAGTTTCTAATGTTGTAGAAGCAACCTCTAAAGAAGAACAAATTCATGGTGACTTCGGAATTGACATTATTAAAATTATTAAAGCCGAAAACCCAACATGGTTTGACGAAGCACATGCAGCATCTGTACAAGAATTATGTAAAGAAGCATTCGAATCGGAAAGTAAAATTATAGACTGGATTTTTGAAGCAGGGGAATTAGATTTCTTACCAAAAGATGTTATTAACGAGTTTATTAAAAACCGTTTTAATAACTCTTTAGAGAGTATAGGAATTGATAAAGTATTTGAAGTAAACGAAAAATTAATTGCGCAAACCGAATGGTTTGACGACGAGATTATAGGAACAAAACATGGAGATTTCTTCGTGAAACGATCTATAAACTATAGCAAAAGAACAAAAAGTATAACTAGCGACGACCTATTTTAAGATGAACAACCAAACAAAACAAAACACCGAAGCAAACATAAGCCAAGAGGCAAAAGCTTCAAACTATGATGAATTAATTAACGCTAGAAAAGAAGCCAGAAAAGAAGCCAATAAACAACCAGAAATTAAATGGTTAACAGAAAACAGTCGCAAGTTTTTAGCTTCAGGTTACTTAACAGAAAATACAACTCCAGAAGAAAGAATTAGAGAAATAGCCGAAAGAGCCGAAACTATTTTAAAAATAGATGGTTTTGCAGATAAGTTTTATGGGTATATGGCAGAAGGCTATTACTCATTAGCTTCACCGGTTTGGTCTAACTTTGGTAAAAGAAGAGGGCTTCCTATTAGCTGTTTTGGTTCCCATATATCAGATGATATGGGGGATATTCTTTATACACAATCGGAAGTAGGGATGATGTCTAAACTTGGAGGTGGTACCTCTGGTTATTTTGGTAAACTTCGTCATCGTGGTGCTCCAGTTAAAAATAATGGAGAATCTTCGGGAGCAGTACATATCATGCAACTTTTTGAAAAAATGGTGGATGTTGTAAGTCAAGGTTCGGTAAGAAGAGGTCGTTTTTCACCATATTTACCAATAGATCATCCAGATATTCATGAGTTTTTAGAAATTGGAACAGAAGGGAATCCGATTCAAGAATTAACACATGGTGTAACCGTTGGAAATGATTGGATGCAAGAGATGATCGATGGGGATTCCGATAAAAGAGCAATTTGGGCAAAAGTATTACAACGTAGAGGAGAAATAGGATATCCATATATCTTCTTTAAAGATAATGCTAATAATACAGCGCCAGATGTATATCAAGATAAGAATCATGAAATTTATGCAAGTAACTTGTGCTCGGAAATCATGTTGCCAACTAACGATAAATGGTCTTTTGTATGCGTACTTTCTTCTATAAACTTATTACATTATGATAAGTGGAAAGATACCGATGCTGTAGAAACGATGGTATACTTTTTAGATGCTGTTTTAGAAGAGTTTGTTACCAAATTAGAAGACTATAGAGACTCTACAAATAGAGACGATAAGCAAACGTTTATGTTTATGGAAAAAGCATATAACTTTGCAAAAGAAAATAGAGCTTTAGGAATGGGAGCCTTAGGATGGCACTCGTTACTACAATCTAAAATGTTGTCTTTTGATAGTCAAGAAGCATTTAACTTAAATAGTGAAATATTTAAAACTATTGGTGAAAAGTCTAAAAAAGCATCCGAAGAATTAGCAGGATTATTTGGGGAACCAGAAGTGTTAAAAGGATACGGAAGACGTAATACAACATTAAATGCTGTTGCACCAACAACATCTTCTGCTTTCATTTTAGGACAAGTATCTCAAGGTATTGAGCCAATTTGGTCTAACAGTTATGTAAAAGATATTGCTAAAATTAAAACGACTATTAAAAATCCGTTTTTAGTGGATCTTTTAGAAGAAAAAGGGTTGAACAATATTGATACTTGGAAGAGTATTCGTGATTTTGATGGTTCTGTACAACATTTAGAAGGTCTTACAGAGCATGAAAAAGATGTGTTTAAAACCTATTCTGAAATAGACCAGATGACTATAATCTATCAAGCTGCTAACAGACAAAATCATATAGATCAAGGACAATCTTTAAATATTATGGTGCATCCAGATATGCCTGTAAAAGATATTAATAATATATACGTTACTGCTTGGAAATTAGGAGTTAAATCTTTGTATTACCAACACAGTATGAACGCTGCTCAAAAATTTAAGCAGAAGAAAGAGTGTGCTAGTTGCGAAGGCTAATTAGTGAAATTTAATTAAGTGTTATAAAACCACCTTGAAAGAGGTGGTTTTTTTGTTTTTAAAGATAAAATGAACACTCCTATCATTATTTTTATAGCCAATTTGGCTTCCTAGCAGTAATTGTTTTGTAGTTAAAGTACATCTATAATTATATGTTTGTATACAAAAAACCACTTCTAATGAAGTGGTTTTTTGTGATATAGAAAGCTGTAATTACTATTTACTCTTCTTCTACTTCTCCAATAATAGTAGCAGGTTTTATACTACTATCGTGTGCACCATGATATTCTTCTAGTAAATTCATAGTAGCATTTAATAAATCTTTAGTTTCTAATAACAACCCAAAATAAAGCGTTGTATTCTTCGGGCTTGATTCTTCGGTACGTGTACGTGCAACTTGTGCTTGGATCTTTTGTTTTACTAAATCGTATACTTCTGTTTTTTCATTTAAAATAGCACCAATTTTTTCAAAAGAACCAGAATCGAAAGCTTCTTTAATATCATTAAATAAAATCTCTAACTTATCATCTACTTGTTTTAACTCTTTAATTTGGTTAAATTTAAGTTTCTTGTGGTTATTGTTAATGTGTTTATGGCTTACTCTAGATATATATTCTAAAGACTGTGTCATGTCCTGTAGATAACCTAAAATATTAATGTAAAAATTACTTGCTCCAACACTAGATTCGTCTAAATTTTTAATAAAATAAAAGATGTTGTCTCGTAATTCATCAATTTCATCTGATAGCTTAATAACTTGTTTTTTATTCTTTTTAAGTAAAGTTAAATCTTGTTTTGCAAGACCTCTTACTGCATTCGTGTAAATTCTGTTACCACGTTTTACGACACTTGCTATATTGCTTGCGCTTTCGTGTATCACCCCTTGAACAGAGCTGCTTTCTGCTTTTGTTAAACTATCTTCAGCTTTTTCTTCTTTGCTTTTTTTGTTGTGTGCTAAATAGTTTCTTAGTAATAAACCAAATGCTGCAAAAAGCAAAATAGGAAACATTACCTGTAGGTTTAAGTTTAATAAATAAGCAACTAAAGCAGCGGCAAGAAATGCACTAAAAGCAGTAAAGAACCAACCTCCAATTACATTTATAACACCAGCTACTCGATACACAGCACTTTCTGCTCCCCAAGCTCTATCTGCTAAAGATGTTCCCATGGCAACCATAAAAGTTACATAGGTTGTAGATAAAGGAAGTTTATAGGAAGTGGCTAAAGAGATTAATACAGCAGCAACCATTAAGTTAACAGCCGCACGCACTAAATCGAAAGCAGGTAATTCGTGTATTTTATCTTTAGATACTTTTATTACAGGAGCTTCAAATTGTTTTTCAATTTTTTCTTGCCAAGATTCTGGTAAAATGTACGAGGACATTTGAGACATTCCCATGGCAACTCGTACAAATCCACGAGATAAAAAGTTTGGTTGAAAGCGTTCTTTTGTTGCGCTTTGACTAGATAAGTCTAAAGAGGTTTTTACTACTTTTTTAGCTTTAGTTGAAAACCATATGGTTAATACCATAATTAGTCCCGCAATAAAAAGGAGTAAGTTATTTGTTGGTACTTTTTCGGCCAATACATCCATAGGAAATGCTTCTGCTGCTAATCCAGAGGCAGTCCATTCTGTAAATGCATTATAGGCTGCGATAGGTACACCTATAAAATTCACTAAATCATTTCCAGCAAAAGCAAGAGCTAAAGCAAATGTACCTACTACAATAATTAGTTTGTAAATGTTTGTTTTAAAAAGAATTATTGCTAGATAAGATAATACAGACCAGATTATAGAACTTACTATGATAATATAGAATACTTGGTGTTCTAAAAAGTCCTTCATGGTTTCACCTCCTAAAAGATCAAAAGGTTGGCTAGCGTATGATGTGCCTTTTAAGCCTTTCATGAAAATAAAATAAGTAATTGCTGTAAGTGCTAATCCACCAAATAAAGCGCCAACCCATTTTGCTTTCTTTTCAAAATTATAAGATAATAATAATCTAGAAACCCATTGTACTAGTGCGCCAATAGAAAAGGCGACAACTACCGAGAGTATGATTCCAAAAATAATTTGAGAAGCCTTAGAAGTGTTTATGTAGTTTACTAAATCATTAAAGCTTCCGCCATCATGACCAATTTTTATTAGCGCCATGGCAACAGCAGCACCTAGTAATTCGAATACAATAGAGACTGTTGTAGAAGTAGGCATTCCTATCGTATTAAAGAAATCTAATAGCAGAATATCTGTTATCATTACTGCCATGAAAATAATCATGATTTCATTAAACATAAATTCTCCAGGATTAAAGATTCCTTTTCTTGCAACTTCCATCATTCCGCTAGAGAATACAGCACCAACTGCTACACCAACACTAGCGACAATCATAATAGTTTTAAACGAAATGGCTTTAGAGCCAATAGCTGAATTTAAAAAATTTACAGCATCGTTACTTACACCAACAACTAAATCGGCAATAGCCAAAATAGCAAGCGCAATAATCATATACAAATAGATATTCTCCATCAAATAATTGGTAAAATTAAAGCAACAAATTTCTTGTTTTAAATTGAACACAATGTTACGAAAATGTTATGTTCTTTAAAGGAAGTTGCTTTCAGTATTATTAAAACCTCTTTTAGTAGCTTTTTTTGTTAAGATTAAGAAAATAAACAAGTGCAAAGGCTTGTTAATCAAGAAAATACACGTTCAATGTTAATTTAATGTTACCAAATAGTTTCGTAATTGTAAAAATAATTATATATTTGTTACAGAATCATTAATTAAATAAATATACAAATGAAAAAGATAATAACTGTAGCAATCCTATTATTTACAATGGTAAGTTTTGCACAAAATGAAAAAAGTATAAAATTTAACGAAGACACAAGTTTATATGAAGCAACATACTTTCACGATAATGGAACTGTGAGTCAAACCGGTTTTTTTACAAAAGAGGGTAAGCTTCAAGGAGAATGGTTAAGTTATGATACAAAAGGAGTAAAAACAGCTTCTGCTAAATACAATGTTGGTATTAAAGTAGGGAAATGGTTTTTTTGGAACAATAATGTTTTAAAAGAAGTTGATTATAGTAATAATTTAATTACTAGTGTTAACGAATGGTCTAATAAATCTACTTTAGCAATAAGAGATTAATTAGACTGGTAATAGTTTAAATAAAAAAGCATCCTTTTTTTTAAGGATGCTTTTTTTTTATTTCTAAAAATGAAATTAGAATTTATACGAATAGCCTAAAGAAATTTCAGTTCCAGGAGAACGTAATTGATATACTTGGTCGGCTGCTTGATAAGATTCGTAAACACTTTCTCTATCTGAGCCTAAAATGTTTGTCACTTTAAAATCGATAGCAGAGTTTTTGTCTTCACCAAAAGCTTTATTAAATGTAAAGTTTAAACTATGAAAAGGTTTTGAATATACATCTGTAACGTAACCAGTACCTACAACTTCTAGCGTTTTTCCTTGTACGTTATAGAATATACCAGCTCTAAAACCTTTGTCGTCATTACCATAATCTAATCCAGCATTGATTAAATAAGGTGCTTGCCCTTGCATATTTCTAGAGTCTTTAATGTTTTCTCCATTTCTAGCAGCTGCAAGTCTAGTACCATATTCATTATCTGTCATTTTTAAATCTGAATCTATAATAGATACATTTGTTGTAAGACGTAAGTTTTCAAGCGAATTAGCTATAAAACCTAATGCTTGTCTAAATTCAATTTCTGCTCCAATTACACGAGCATTACCTGTATTGGTAACCGTAATTTGGTTAGAAGCTTGTGGGAAAGATACTAGCTCAATAGGGTCTTTAAAATCTTTATAGAAACCACTTACAGCTATCATTTGTCCTTTTTCTCTAAATACTTCATAACGTAAATCAAAGTTGTTTACATAAGATGGTTTTACGTTGTCAAAAGTATTATTATCTAAACCACCAATAAAGAATCTATTTGTAGTAGGATCGTAAACTTGTGCTGTAGATGCTTCTTTAAAAGAAGGTCTAGCTGTTGTTCTAGAATAAGAACCTCTAAAATTAGTTTTATCGGAAGCGGCATAAATTAAATTTGCTGAAGGGAAAAAGTCAAATTCACTAATTGTGTTTTCACCAACAACAGCACCAGCATTAGTTACCCCTGTATAGTAAAGATCAAAGTTTTCTGTTCTTAACCCAATGATAGCTTTTAATTTTTCGGTAGGATTAAATTCATTAGAAATATATAAAGAACCAACTGTGTATTTTCCTTCGTAAGCATTTTTAGGATCAAAAGCATTGTTAGGATCTAAAAAAGTACCAGATTGTGTGTCTGGTGTCCATAAATTTTCTTCAGCTAATAATGTATTTACATCTCCATTTGCAACATTTTGAGAAGTTACATCAAAGATATATTGGTCGGTACTAAAATCTCGATACTTAAAGGTGTATCCACCACCAACTTTTAATTTAGCAGGTCTATTAAATAATTCGTATTTTTTACTAAAGTTAACATTACCAACCCAGCTTTCTTCAGATAAAGTTCTCCAAACTCTAAGCGGACTTCCAACAGAACTAGCATCAATTTGATATTCTGTTACACCATTATTTTCTAGAATTCTTAAAGGAGTAGTTCTATGGTCTTTATCTAAAACTCTAGAGAATGAAGGAGAGAATACCCATTCTAATTTTGTGTCCGAATTCGAGTCTAACGCGTGATCACCAGAAATTGCAAAGTTTGTAATAGATCTTTCAGTATATAAAAGTACATCATTAGTACCATCTAATAAACCAGAACCATTTTGAGCTTCACTAATTACTTGATTAAATTGACCGGCAGTAGATTCGCCATTTTGAATATGCAAAGCAGTTAATTTGTATTTTGAATTATCTGTTTTATATGCTAACCCAATCAAACCGTTTAATAATACTTCGTTTACACCAATACTTCCTTCAACAGTACGATCTATAACTAACTCATTTAAATCTGCATTAGAGTTTCTAGTATAAGAACCATCTTTAGCATCATCATATAAAGTAGTGTTGTTTTTGTAAGAAAGCGATGCTTGATACCCAAGTTTATTATTACCTACTTCGAATTGATTACCTAAGGTAAAGCCAAAGTCGTAATTTACACCACTGTTTTCTACATCTGCTCCTAATTGAGAGTCAAAACGACTAGTAAGACTTGTAAGCAATTGTCTGTTTTCAAACGTACCTGGAATTGGTTGGTATCTATTAATAGGTCTATTACGAGCTCCATTATCATATCCTAAGAAATCAGATTTACTACCATCGTAGCTTAAATAATTATCTTTAAGGTGCATATTAGGATTGTAAGACATACCAAGAGATACTGAGTATTCCTCTTTTGTTGGAAAATCTTTAGTAACCACATTAACAATTCCACCAGTAAAATCTGCTGGATATTCTGCTGCTGCAGATTTAATAACAATGACATTATCTATTATGTTCGTTGGAAAAATATCCATTGGAATCGTATTTCTATCTGGATCTAATCCAGGAATATCTACACCATTTAATATAGATTTAGTGTAACGATCACCAAGACCACGAACATACACATATTTACCGCCTTCTACAGATACTCCTGGCACACTTTTAACCGCTGAAGCAATATTACTTGCGCCAGTTTTTTTAATGGTTTGTGCAGAAAGACCATCTAATAAGTTAGCCGATTTTTTTTGAAAATTTAATACTGCATTTTCTGTGTTTCTTTTAACAGATGTTGATATAACAACGGTTTCTAACGTATTAGCCGAAAGCGTAACATCTAGAGTTACAACTTCTCCTGCTTTTATTACTACATCTGTAATCTCTTGTGTGTTATACCCAACAAAAGAAAAAATTAAAGTATGCGTTCCTTCACCTAATTCAATATCATACTTACCATCAAAATCGGAAGCAGTACCGGTAGTTGTTCCTTTTACTAAAACATTTGCAAAGGCAAGTGGTTCTGTAAAATCTCCATCAATTACAGTACCAGCAACATGACCTGTTTGCGCTAATGTAATACAGGATATAAAAAAGGTTAGTATGCAGAAAAGATATTTTGAGTATTTCATTTTTGTTTCTATAAAAGCAACTGCTCTATTTTGAGCAGTTGCTATATTTATGTTTTTAATTGTTAAAACAAATTTTTGTTTAATTGTAACAACTAATTAGTTTAGTTATTACTAATTAATACTAAGAAGTAGATTATAGACTTACTCCTCCAGTAGAAATTGCAAATGTCCAGCTTAAAACAGATGCATCTGCACCAACAGTGTTAGCTCCAGCAGAAACAGCTGTTGCTTCAGAACCAAAACCAGTTACGGTTACAGTAGTTGCTTTATTTACAAAAATATCTTCCACAGCAGTAACTCCAGTAGGAAGTACAATTTGCCAATCACTAAAAGTAATAAGACCATTGTTGTAGTTGGTAGCAATACCATCGTTGTCTAATTCAACATCAGAATCATCACCAAAATCAAAAGCATATACATTGTTTGTTGCTATTTGTGCATTGTCTCTATAATCTGCGTATTCAGAGTTTATAGATCCATTACCAATTAAAGTTAAGTCTTGTAAAATACAAGCACCATTAATAGAACCTGCAGGACCATCAATTTCTAATGCGTGATCCGAATTAACTCCTAAAGCTACAACAGCGTTTGTTATTGTTCCAGAGTATGCTTCGTCTATATCTAAACCGTCATCACCTTGTGCCCAAACTAATAAGTTTGAAGCGCTTACTGTACCACCAAAGAATTCAATTCCGTCATCTTTGTTAGCGATAACTTCTATATGATCTAAAGTTGTACCAGAACCAACACCACCTAATGTTAATCCGTTAATTTCATTTCCTTCTCCTAATAAAGAACCACCATGACGAATAGAAACATATCGTATAATACCAGAGTTTTGATCATCAATTGCTCCAGCATCACCAGGACCATATAAACCAAAAGTATCACTAGCAGGAATACCTTCAATTTGTTTTTCAGTAACATCACCAGAAAGAGAACATGTTGCATTCCCTAATACAATGATTCCTCCCCAAAGACCAATATTGTTTTCGTCTAAGTTTGTACCAGCAGTTTCACCAATAGAGATATTATCTGCTTCTGAAGTAAAAATAATTGGTTGAGAAGCTGTTCCTTCTGCGATAAGTACACCACCTCTAGCTACAATTAATGCAGAAGATAAAGATCCAGTTCCTGCACGACCTTTAATAATAGTTCCTGGCTCAATTGTTAAAGTAACACCTTCTTGAACTACTACTTTTCTGTCTAAGATGTAGCAATTGTCAGCTGTCCAAGTTTCATTTACAGCGATACCACCAGCTTTCACTATACATGAATCATCATCACTACTTCCGCTGTTATCGTAATTGTTAGTAACCTCTTCAATTATAATAGGAGTATCATCATCTTCTATACAAGAAGTGAAACCTAAAGCTAATACTGCTACAGCAGATACGAATAATTTTTTCATTAGAATTTGTTTTTAAATTGTAATTATTTTGAGTTAAATATTTTGAGCAAAGAAAGTCCAAGTGTGTAAAGTTGGTGTTAACCAAAGATTAAACAAGCGTAATAAAACGGTTAGCTTAATGTTATGAGATTTACATATTATTTTTATTTGGAAATAATTTCTTAACATTCAAAAATGCTATCTTGCAAAAGATTAAATATATACTATGAACTGGGAGCAATTACTTTCTTTAAAGCGCTTTGGCGATACAAATAAAAGGTTACGAAAAGAACAAGACGAAACACGGTTAGGCTTCGAAGTAGATTATGATCGTATCATATTTTCTTCAGAATTTAGGAGTCTACAAGATAAAACACAGGTGATACCTCTTTCGCAAACAGATTTTGTACACACTCGTTTAACGCATAGTTTAGAAGTAAGTGTAGTTGCAAGATCTTTAGGTAGAAAAGTAGGGTTGAAACTATTAGAGAAGTATCCTCATCTGCAAAATATTCATGGTTATCAAGCAAATGATTTTGGAGCTATAGTAGCATCAGCTGCACTTGCACATGATATAGGTAATCCGCCTTTTGGGCATTCTGGAGAGAAGGCCATAGGAGAATTTTTTAAAACAGGAGAAGGTAAAAAATATAAAGAAGAGCTTACAGCCAAAGAATACCAGGATTTATGTGATTTTGAAGGAAATGCTAACGGTTTTAAAATAGTTACAGAAAATAGAGTTGGTAGACAAGGTGGTTTGCGCTTAAGTTATGCAACTCTTGGTGCTTTCATGAAATACCCTAAAGAGTCGTTACCAAAAAAACCAACGAAACATATTGCAGATAAAAAATATGGTTTTTTTCAAAGTGAAAAAGAAGCTTTTTTAGATGTAGCAAATGAATTAGGTTTAATAAGCAGAAGTAAAACAGATATCAGTTTTTCTCGTCACCCTTTAGCTTTTTTAGTAGAAGCGGCAGATGATATTTGTTACACTATTATTGATTTTGAAGACGGAATTAATCTGGGCTTAATTCAAGAAGAATATGCTTTAGAATATTTAATTAATTTGGTTAGAGAAACCATAAACACAAAAAAATACCACCAATTAAGTAATACGCAAGATAGAGTTAGTTATCTAAGAGCTTTAGCAATTAATACACTAATTAATGAAGCGGTAGATGTTTTTATTGCTAATGAGGAAGCAATATTAAAAGATACATTTCATATTGCATTATTAGATAAAAGTAAATATGAAGCACAAATAAACGATATTATTAAAATAAGTGTGGATAATGTATACCAATCTAAAGAAGTTATAGATAAAGAAATTTCAGGCTACCAGGTGTTAAATACACTATTAAAAGTGTATACAAGTGCAATTAATAATAATTATAAGGAAACCCCTACTAATTATGATAAGCTCATACTTAAAAGATTACCTCAAACAATTAATATTAATGAAGACAATTTGTATTTGAGATTGCTAAGTATTTGTAATTATGTTTCCTTGCTTTCCGATAGCAAAGCTATTATGGTTTATAAGAAAATTAAAGGCCTAAGCTTTAACATTTAAGATTTTTTTTTATACCCCTAGTTTTGTTATATTTGCTATTCTACTAAAAAATAATACTATGAAAAAAATTACCTATTTATTAAGCGTGTTTTTTGTTTTCGTGTTAGTTGGATGTAATTCTAACGAAGAAACAAAAAAAGATGTAACACAATTAGATGTAACACAATTAAAAGAATTACATGCTGAAAATTTAAAGAAAAGCCCTTTTACAGAGCAACTTAAGTTAAACAAAAAAGAAAGAAAAGCAGCAGGATTACCTCCTAACAAATACTACGAGGAAATGTGGGAATTAACCATGAATCCAGAATTAGGAAGACCGACTCCAGAAAAAGTATCGGAATTACAAAAAGAACTTTATGAGCAAAGAGCAAATGATTTCGCTTCAAATAGAGTTCCTGGTGATGCTATGGATAATGGATGGATTTCTCGTGGACCTAATAATGTAGGAGGAAGAACTAGAGGAGTAATGTTCGATCCAAATGACGCATCTAGCAATACCGTATTTGCAGGAGGTGTTAGTGGAGGTTTATGGAAAAACTCAAATATATCTAGCGCAAGTACCGTATGGGAAAGAGTAGGAATTCCTGAAAACATTGCAGTTTCAGTAATTACATACGATCCAAATAATACAAATATATTTTATGTAGGAACAGGAGAGTCTTACACATCAGGTGATGCAACAGGAGATGGTGTATGGAAATCTACGGATGGAGGTGCTACTTGGGCTAAGATTTTTGGTGGAAGCACTGGAGATAGCTATTTTGTTTCTGCATCTAATATTACTGTAAACTCACCAGCAAGTATTGCTGGAAATTACCAATCTTTTCCGACAACTAATTTTGGTCCAGAAATTACTGCTGTAATTACAGGGGATTTAATTTTAGCTAATGATACAGCTAGTGATCCTGTAACCGAAGGATGTAATACTTTTGGTCCAAGTGCAACAGGTAAAATAGCATTAATTCGTAGAGGAGATTGTAACTTTACTGAAAAAATAAAACATGCTCAAGATAATGGTGCTATTGGTGCAATAATGATGAACAATGTTTCTGGAGAACCAATTCCAATGGGAGGAGAAGATGCTACTATTACTATTCCTTCTGTAATGATATCTAAAGAAAATGGAGATATTTTAGAAGCAGCTTTAGCTTCAGGAACTGTAAACGCTTCATTAAATCCTGCTGTAGGAGACTTCACAGCAACAGTTGTTCCTGGTGTGCAACTTATTAATGATATTATTGTGGTAGATAATGGAGGGACTTCAGATGTGTATGTTGCCGCTGGAGAAGGTACGTATGCCGATTCTAATGCTGGAACTAGTGTTGGAGGAGAAACTTATGGTTTATATAAATCTTCAGATGCTGGAGCAAACTGGGCAGAAATAGATTTACCTTTAACTGCAGATGGAAATAAACACGAACCTAACGATTTAGATTATGATGTAAATGGAGATGTATGGTTAGCTACAACTGCAAGTGCACTATATGGTGATGGTGGTGGAATTATATTTAAATCAGAAGATAACGGTGCTACTTTTGTTCAAAAATATGCTGTTTCTGACGGATTAAGAACGCAAATAGCAACTTCAAAATTAACTGCAGGTAGAGTTTATGTATTAGCCCAATTAGGTGCTGGTGGAGTTACAATTAAGTATTCGCCAAATGGTTTTAACCTTACTTTCTTAACACAAACAAAACCTTTACCAAACGATATAGATTCTGGTATTCCTGCTACAGATTTTACTAGAGGACAAGCGTTTTACGACTTAACTCTTGCATTAGATCCTACAAATGATAATATAGTATATACTGGTGGAATTGATATATTTAAAACTACTAATGGAACAGGAAGCGCATCGGCAACAACATGGAATCAGCTTTCTCTTTGGTATTCAGGTTCTATTCAATATGTTCATGCAGATCAACACGCCGTAGCATTTTCACCAAATGATCCTACCAAAATGTTATTTGGTAATGATGGAGGAGTTTACTATTCAAGCGATAATGGTACTACAATAGAAGATAGAAATAATGGTTTTGTAACTTCTCAATTCTACACGGTTGGAGTAGGGCCAACAACGGCATTTACAGGAGACACTTTTGCAGGTGGTTTACAAGATAATGGAACACAACTTTTAGAAAATGCTAACCCTACAGGAACAGATAGTGCTACAGAACCTTATGGAGGTGACGGTGCATATACTTTCTTTGATCAAGACGGTACAGATAGATATTTTATAAGAAATTATGTGTATAATGATGCCATTAACCTTTATAATTTTGATGGACCAAATGTTACCATAAATAGTGAAAACTCTAGTATAGGTTCATTTATTAATCCACAAGCATTAGATTCTAACTTAGATATTTTATATTCTAATTATTCTTCGACTGCAGGTGGTGTTATCATTAAAAGATATTCTGGTATTAAATCTACTGCTACATTAACAAAAACAGATTTAACAGATGCAGAAGAATTAACTGCAACGCCTACTGCTTTTACTGTCTCTCCTCATACTACTACATCTTCTAAGTTGTTAGTTGGTACTGTTTTAGGAGATATTATTTTAGTTGAAAATGCGAATACGGCTTCGCCAACTTGGACGAATTTAGATCAAAGACTTATTGTTGGTAGTATTTCGGATGTAGAATACGGACAATCAGAAAATGAAATATTTGTTACTGTACATAATTACGGAGTTAACAACGTTTGGTACTCTGGTGATGCTGGTGTTAGCTGGGAACAAAAAGATGGTAACTTACCAGATTTACCAGTAAAAACGATACTTCAAAACCCTTTAAACTTAGAAGAGGTAGTTATTGGTACTGAGTTAGGTGCTTGGTATACTACTAATTTTTCAGCAGCATCTCCTACATGGACACAAGCATATAATGGTATGAGTAATGTAAGAGTATTGGATCTTGATTTAAGAGATGATAATATGGTTTTTGCTGCAACTTATGGAAGAGGAGTTTTCTCTGGACAATTTACTCCAGATTCATTAAGTATCGAAGAGAACACAGAAAATACATTTAGTATTTTTCCTAACCCTTCTAATGGAAACATAAATATTAAAGTGGCTCAAAATTATGGAAAAGCTATAGCAACTATTTATGATATGAATGGTAGAAACGTATTTTCTTCAGAAATTTCTTTAAGCCAACAATCTACAATAAATGCTAATCATTTAGCTACTGGAATGTATATACTAAAAATTCAAGGAACTAATTTTTCACACTCAGAAAAGTTAGTTATCAAGAAATAATTAAAAGATACTTTTAAAAAATGCCACTTATATTATAAGAGGCATTTTTTTTATGCAATAAACTTCAAAGTACTAAAAAACTTACATATAGCTTCCTGATTTCCTTTTTATAGGTATTTTAAAGGATATAATTGCTTTTTATCGATATTTTTATTAAGTTTGATTTCTATAACATTTTAGTTTAAAGAAATTACTTGCTTGCAATATATTTTAAAACTCAAATTATGAAAAAGAACCTACTTGGAGCACTTGTTATATTTTTTGTAACATTTGCATGTTTATTGGTAATTAATGAAGTATCTAATAACAATGCTTCTGAAGTTGAAAACGATCAATATTACGTTACAGAGTAATTTATTTCCTCTATTTTTTTAGCTAGACTTTTTGCATCTAGTGCTAATAAGTTTTGAAGTTCTAAAATTTTTCCTTGCTCAATAAAATGATCTGGAATTCCTAAAATAGTTATATTAATTTTATAGTTATTTTTTGCTATAAACTCTAGAATTTCATTTCCAAAACCACCTTTTACTGTTCCGTCTTCTATTGTAATTATGTTTTTATATGTAGTACATATATTATGTAATAACGTTTCATCAATAGGTTTAATAAAGCGCATATCGTAATGAGCGATTTCGATTTCAGAATGTATTAAATTAATTGCTTCATCAACAGTGTTCGCCATTGTGCCAATACTTAAAATAGCTATGTCTTTTCCTTTTTTTAAGCAAATGCCTTTACCTATTTCAATTTTAGAGAAAGTTTGTTTCCATTTGGTTATTTTACCTCTTCCTCTAGGGAATCGAATTGCAATTGGAGAATCTAAACCAAGCTGTGCTGTGTACATAATATTACGTAATTCGATTTCGTTTCTTGGAGCAAAAAGAATGAGGTTTGGTATACACCTTAAATATGCTAAATCGAAAACACCATGATGTGTTGCTCCATCTTCGCCAACTAAACCTGCACGGTCTAAACAGAAAATTACGGGTAGTTTTTGTAAAGCTACATCATGTATTATTTGGTCGTAAGCGCGCTGTAAAAAAGTAGAATATATATTACAAAAAGGAATATATCCTTGTGTTGCCATTCCTGCTGCTAGGGTTACTGCATGTTGCTCTGCAATACCAACATCTAATGCACGATCAGGAAACTCTTGCATCATATACTTTAAAGAACTTCCAGTTGGCATTGCTGGAGTTATGCCTATTATTTTGTTGTTTAATCTGGCGAGTTCTACGATGGTATGTCCAAAAACATCTTGAAATTTTGGAGGTTGTATTTGATTCGATTTTTTATATAAATCACCCGTTTCTGCATTAAATTTTCCTGGCGCATGATACGTTACTTGGTTTTCTTCCGCTTGTTTTAACCCTTTTCCTTTTGTAGTTATTACATGTAAAAATTTTGGGCCTTTAATTTTTTTTAGCCGCTCTAACTCTAAAACTAAAGCAGGTAAATCATGACCATCAATTGGGCCAGAATAGTTAAAGTTTAATGCTTCAAAAATATTATCTTGTTTTTGGGTCCCTTTTTTAACGTTGGTTAAATATTGTTTTAAGGCACCAACACTTGGGTCAATACCAATAGCATTGTCATTTAAAATAACAAGAAGGTTTGCATTGGTAACTCCAGCATGATTTAAACCTTCAAAAGCCATACCGCTAGCAATTGAAGCGTCACCAATTACCGCAATATGTTGTTTGTTAAATTCTTCTTTTAATTGCGACACTAAAGCCATTCCTAAAGCTGCAGAAATAGAAGTGGAGGAATGTCCAACACCAAAAGTGTCATATTCGCTTTCCTCTCGTTTTGGGAAACCAGAAATGCCACCCAGTCTCCTGTTAGTATGAAAAACATTTTTTCTGCCAGTAAGTAATTTATGTACATAAGCTTGATGGCCAACATCCCAAACCAATAAATCTTCAGGAGTATTAAAAACATAATGTAAAGCAATAGTAAGTTCTACAACGCCTAAACTTGCTCCTAAATGGCCTTCTTTGGTTGCAACCGCATGAATAACCGAAGCGCGCAATTCTTTTGCAAGTTCTGGGAGTTGCTCTTGCTTTAAAAGTCGTACATCTTTTGGGTAATTAATATGGTCTAAAATGGTATTCATCTATTGCAAATGTAATATTTGAAAACGATACAATACTAATATCATTTGAAATTGTATTTTTACCATAATTATTTATTTTTAATAATATAACGATGATTAATCCGTACGATGCTACTTATTTTATGAAAAAAGCGCTTCAAGAAGCAGAGGCAGCTTTAGAAAAAGGGGAAGTCCCTGTTGGAGCTGTTATTGTTGTAGAAGATAGAATAATTGCTAGAGCACATAATTTAACCGAGTTGTTAAACGATGTTACTGCACATGCAGAAATGCAAGCTATTACTGCTGCTGCTAATTTTTTAGGTGGAAAATATCTTAAAAATTGCACCTTGTATGTAACCTTAGAGCCTTGCCAAATGTGTGCTGGGGCATTGTATTGGAGTCAGATTTCTAAAATTGTTTTTGGTGCATCAGACGCGCATAGAGGTTGTGGTGTAATGGGAACAAAATTACACCCTAAAACAAAAATTGAGGGTGGTGTTTTAGCAGAAGAAGCTTCGGCAATTATGAAACGTTTTTTTATTGAAAAACGCAATTTAAATTAAACTGCATTGTACTTTTTTATAATGAAATTTGGATGTTAAGCGCATTAGCGATAGCAACGGCATCCTTTTTGTTTTTACAAAAAGATATAGTGTATAGCGCGACGCTTTGTAGTTTTACGGAAAAGGGGAATGCCCTGATTATAACTTTCTATTGTCTCCTTCTCGTTTACGCATTTTTTCTAAATTTTCTTTGGTGAGCATGTAGTCTTTAATGTCTTTGTTTTTCCAGCTATAATAGGTGAAAAGAGGAAAGAAAATTAGAAAAAGCCCTAAAACGCCGAATCCAATAAGTTTTTCGGAATAGTTTATTTCTAAAATGTAGCCAGCAATGATACTGGATATACAAGTGAAAAATAAAATATATAAGAAGTATTTCATGAATTGATTATTTGTTTTTAAAGGTTATATACGATCTCAATCCTATTAGATGAGACTATTTGGTATAGTTAATTAATTGCCGTCTGTAGGCTGTAAGTAGCTTAGATTTTGAAACAAAACCATAATATTTTCCGTTTTTTATTACTGGTAAATTCCATGCGCTGGAGTTTTGAAATTTATCCATAACTTCTTGCATATTGTCTTTATCATAATTTATTATTTCTGGAGCATTATGCATATAATCCTCTACAATAGTAGTATCGTAAAGTTTCTGGTTGAACATAAATTCGCGAATATCATCTAACAAAATAACACCTAAGAATTCTTTTTCTTTATTAATTACAGGGAATAAATTTCGAGTTGATTTAGAAACGCCTTCATGTAGCATTTCGCCTAAAGTCATAGAAGGTTTTAGGGGTTTAAAGTTTTTTTCTATTACCGAATCTAGCTTCATTAAAGTAAGTACACTTTGGTCTTTGTCATGTGTTAATAGTGCTCCTTTTGCAGCTAATTCCCTAGTGTAAATATTATGTTCAATGGTGTTTTTAGTAATAATAAACGAAATGGCAACGGTAATCATTAGCGGTACAAAAAGCTCGTAGCCTCCTGTAATTTCAGCGATTAAGAAGATGGCAGTTAATGGAGCATGAATTACTCCAGCAATTAATCCTGCCATACCTATGAGTGTGAAATTGGTTTCGGATACCTGAAAACCTAAACCTATATTATTGATCATTTTTGCAACCACGTTACCTAAAGCACTTCCCATTACCATGGTTGGAATGAATATTCCTCCAACACCACCAGCAGCAAAAGTAGTTGTCATAGCTACAGCTTTAAAAATAGTGATACCTATTAGTAATGCAATGATTACCCAAATATTTTTATTGTACGCATCAAAAGGAGTTGTGCCAAGTGCTTGAAGGTGGTTTCCTGCAAGTAGATTGTTTATAAAGCCAAAGCCTTCTCCATAAAGTGGCGGAATAAAATAAAGCATAACGCCTATTGCAAGTCCACCAATGATTAGTCTTTGAAATTGGTTTTTAAAGTTATCAAAAAACTTCAAAATTGCGAAATACATTTTGGTGAAATATATAGAAGCTATAGCTGTAGAAACACCTAGTAATACATAAAAAAACGTATCTTTTATTTCAAATTTATCCGAAAAATTAAAGTTAAAAAGAAGATCGTCACCTAGAAAGAAATAAGAGGTAATAACAGAAGAAACCGAGGCTAGTAATAATGGTAATAAAGAAGCAAAGGTTAGGTCTAAGCTAAAAACTTCTACTGCAAAAATTATAGCAGCAACAGGAGATTTAAAAATAGATGATATTGCCCCAGCTGCAGCACAACCAATTAATAATGTTTTTGTTTTACTATCTATATGAAGTAGTTTTCCTAAGTTTGAGCTTAAGGCAGCACCAGAGGCTACTGCTGGGCCAAGTAAACCAACAGATCCACCAAAACCTACAGTTAGTGGGGCTGCTATTAAAGGATAGTATATTTTAGTTCTGGCCAATATTCCTCCTTTTTTTGAAAGGGAGAATAATATGGATGGAATTGCGTGTTCTAAAGGTTTTTTAGTAATATATTTAGTAAATAAGTAAACCAATAATAAACCAATTACAGGAAGAATAAAATAGAGTTGGTTTTGTGAAAAAATGATTCCTTTTTCTAAAACAGCTTCAATGGTATAAGTAATATTTTTTATGGTTACCGAAACTAACCCAGCCAGTAAACCAACGAACAAACTTAATATAAAAACAAAGTTTTTTTGAGAGATATGTTTGTATCTCCATTTTAAAAACCGTTTTATTACATGTTGTTTTGGCATGAATTAAAGCTACTAAAAAATCCTGCAATTTGCAGGATTTTTTATTTATGATTTTAAGTTTAATTTTAAACTTAGTTCTGTTAGTTGTTCATCATCAATGGGAGCAGGAGCATCTATCATGACATCACGTCCAGAATTGTTTTTTGGAAAAGCAATAAAATCTCTAATAGTTTCTTGCCCGCCTAAAATAGAAACTAATCTATCAAGTCCAAAAGCAAGTCCGCCATGTGGAGGTGCACCATACTCAAAGGCATCCATTAAGAATCCAAACTGCGCTTTTGCTTCTTCTTCGCTAAAACCTAAATGTTTTAACATGATAGCTTGCGTCTTTTTATCGTGAATTCTAATAGATCCTCCACCAATTTCATTTCCGTTTAAAACCAAATCGTAAGCATTTGCTTTTACCTCTCCGGGATTGGTGTCTAATAATTCTATTTGTCCTGGTTTAGGTGAAGTAAAAGGATGGTGCATAGCATGATAATGCCCAGTTTCTTCATCTAATTCTAATAAAGGAAAATCCATTACCCAAAGTGGAGCAAATACTTTAGGGTCACGTAAACCTAAGCGTTCTGCAAGCTCCATGCGTAATGCACTTAGTTGTGCTCTTACTTTATTTGTTTCTCCAGATAAGATACAAATTAAATCTCCAGGTTTTGCACCTGTAACTTCAGCCCATTTTGCTAAATCTTCTTGGTTGTAAAATTTATCTACAGAAGATTTGAAAGTTCCATCGTCATTAACACGGCAATAAACCATTCCTAAAGCACCAACTTGTGGGCGTTTTACCCAGTCGATTAATTTATCTATTTCTTTTCTTGTGTATACATTTCCGCCAGGAACAGCAATACCTACAACTAATTCTGCATTATTAAAAACGCCAAAATCTTTGTGTTGTGTTGCGGCATTAAGTTCTCCAAATTCCATTCCAAATCTAATGTCAGGTTTATCGTTTCCGTACAAACGCATGGCATCATCATAAAGCATTCTTGGGAATTTTTCAATCTCTACTCCATTTACTTCTTTTAATAAATGACGTGTTAACCCTTCAAAAGCATTTAAAATATCTTCTTGTTCAATAAAAGCCATTTCACAGTCTATCTGAGTAAATTCTGGCTGTCTGTCTGCGCGTAAATCTTCGTCTCTAAAGCACTTTACAATTTGAAAATACTTATCCATTCCACCAACCATTAGCAATTGCTTAAAAGTTTGTGGCGATTGCGGTAATGCGTAAAATTGCCCTTCGTTCATTCTGCTTGGAACCACAAAATCACGAGCGCCTTCTGGAGTAGATTTTATTAAGTAAGGGGTTTCTACTTCTATAAATCCTTCATTAGACAAATAATTTCTAACTGCTTGTGTAACTTTTGCTCTAAAAATCAGATTGTTTTTTACAGGATTACGTCTTATATCTAAATAGCGATATTTCATACGCAATTCTTCACCACCATCTGTTGTGTCTTCAATAGTGAAAGGAGGAACTAATGCTTCGTTTAAAATGTTTAATTCAGAAACAAGAATTTCAATATTTCCTGTAGGCATTTTAGGGTTTTTAGATGCACGCTCAATAACGGTTCCTTTAACTTGTATAACAAATTCACGGCCTAATTTTTGCGCTTGTTCCATCATTGTTTTTGAAGTTCTTTCTTCATCAAACACCAATTGTGTTATTCCATATCTATCCCGCAAATCTACCCAGACAATAAATCCTTTATCTCTAGACTTTTGAACCCAGCCTGCTAGTGTTACCTCTGTGTTTATATGTGATGCATTTAACTCACCACAATTATGACTTCTGTACATAAAATTTTATTTGAAGTGCAAATTTAACATTTATATTTTGACTATAATTGGTATTATGTAAACTAATTCAAAAAGGTGGTATGTTTATTTTTGCGGGCTTTTTATTATTATATTTTCATAAAAACATTTAAAAATTTACATATTTGATAATTTTGTTGTTTTTTTGTTTAAATAAATAAAATTATAAATTATGGTAAAAAGCTACTTTATGTTGTTGTTTCTATTGTTAGGAACATCAAGTTTTATTAATGCACAACAGGTTTCGGGAAATGTTTCTGATGATTCAGGTCCAATACCAGGAGTTTCTGTTGTTGTAAAAGGAACCACAAATGGAACAACCACAGATTTTGATGGTAATTATTCCATAGAAGCCAGTAATGGAGATGTTTTATTATATTCTTATGTTGGCTATGAGTCAAAAGAGGCTACTGTTAGTGGTAGTGTTTTAAATATTACTTTACAATCTGGTGTTGCATTAGATGAAGTAATACTAGTAGGTAATAGAGCGAAACCTAGATCTATTTTAGATTCACCTGTTCCAATTGATAATATTGGTGTTGCAGAGTTGAAGAATACTGGTCAACCTACTGTAGATAAAATGTTAACGTATAAAGTACCATCTTTTAATTCTACTACTCAAGCTATTTCAGATGGAACAGCTCATTTTGATCCTGCAGATTTGAGAGGATTAGGCCCAAGTAGGACATTGGTTTTAGTAAACGGGAAACGTAAAAATCAAAGTGCATTAGTGTATATTAATGATACACCAGGTAAAGGTGAAGTTGGAGTAGATTTAAAAAGTATACCAGCAGCTGCTATTGAACGGATTGAGGTTTTAAGAGATGGAGCATCTGCTCAATATGGTTCTGATGCTATTGCAGGAGTAATAAACATGGTCTTGAAAAAGGATGTTGAATTCACTTCAGTAAGTGCTAAAGCAGGAGTTACTACAGAAGGAGATGGATTTAATTTTGGTGTAGATTTAAATACATCTTTGAATCTAGGTAAGGAAGGTAGTTATTTAAATTTCACAGTTGGCTATTACCAACAAGAAGAGACTAATAGAGCAGGGGAACCTGGTAAAGATGATTTGTTTGGTGTAGCAGCAGATGACCCAACTTTTGGAGCTTGGTTAGCAGATAATCCGGATTTAGGTATGACTATTGGTCAACCAGAAATGAAAATAATGGATATTTTTGTAAATGCAGGGGTGCCAATTGGAGATAAAGGAGCAGAGTTTTACACCTTTGGCGGATTAACCTATAGAACAGGAAAGAGTTTTGCTTTATATCGCACACCATACTGGGTTACAGATCCACACAATCTATTACATGAAGCAGGAACAGAATATCAAGGTTTTCAACCAACATTTGAAACAGATGTTAGGGATAATAATATGACTGCAGGTGTTAAATGGGACGTATTAGGTTTTAAAGTAGATTTAAGTGGTACGTATGGAAGAAATGCAGTAGACTATGAGGTGAATAATACATTAAATATAGATTTAGGAGCAAATAGCCAAACAAGTTTTGATGTAGGAGCTTATACTTTTAGTAACACGCTTGCTAATCTAGATTTAAGTAGAGAGCTTGGATCTTTTGTGGTTTCTTTTGGTGCTGAAATAAAAGGAGAACGCTTTACTGCTGAAGCTGGAGATCCAGCATCTTATTTCAATCCTTCTGGATCTGGAGGAGCACAGTCTTTTCCTGGATTGCAACCTAGTAATGCTGTAGAAGCAAAAAGGGATAATTATGGTGTTTATGGAGCTTTAGATTGGGAGCCGACTGAAAAAATTTTAATAGGTGGTGCAGTTCGTTATGAGGATTTTAGCGACTTTGGAGACAATACGTCATGGAAAGTTAATGGGCGTTATTCTTTAGGGGATAAAGGGGCAATTAGAGCGTCGTATAGTACAGGTTTTAGAGCGCCTTCATTACATCAAATATATTTAAGTAATGTGCAGACACTTGTATCTGGAGGGACAATTTCAAACCAAGGTACATTTAATAATGTAGACCCAATAATTAGAGACGGTTTAGGAGTGCCTCAATTAACAGCAGAAACTTCAAAAAATATTTCTGCAGGAATCACCTTTAAACCAGTTAACAACTTATCATTATCCTTAGATTTCTATAATGTAAAAGTAGATAACCGCGTTTTGTTTACCAATGAAATTGGTTTTGATGCCGATGATACAAGTACGAATCCCGTAGAACAGATTCTAGTAGATAATTCTATTACAAGTTTAAAATTCTTTGTTAACGCTGTTACTACTAATACTACAGGTTTAGATTTAGTTGCAAATTACAGAAACATAGAGTTAGGAAATGGTAAGTTGTCGGCAACCTTGGCTGCAAACTTTAACAATACAGATATTGATGGAAAGATTGATACACCTACTTTGCTTGAAGATAACGGTTATGATATTTTTAATAGAAAGGAACAATCTAGAATAACATCTTCTAGACCAAAAACTAAAATTTTATTAGGCCTAGATTATGAGTTAAACAAATGGAGTTTCGCATTAAATAACACTTATTTTGGTGAAGTGACTTGGCAACATGCAACAGATGCAAACAATGACCAAACATTTGGTGGAAAAATTATTACCGATTTAATTTTTGGTTATGAATTTAGTGATCGCCTTTCTGCATCTTTATCTGTAAATAATTTATTAGATGTTTATCCTGATGAAATTGAAACAGGAGGAGATGTTGTTACTGATCTTGGAGGAAGGTTTAAGTATCCTTGGGAAGTAAATCAATTTGGTACTAACGGAACAACTATTAGTGGAGGGTTGAATTTTAAATTTTAATCATGAAAGTTGTTTTAATAAAAAATCCGAAGCATTTGCTTCGGATTTTTTATTCTATAATTTATTCTTCTATATGCTTGTTTGCAATTAAAACTTCTGAATTCATTATATCTTTTGAAGTTGTTTTCTTTCTTAACCACATTTTAAACTTCATAATTAAGAAGAATAAAATTGGCACTGCAATTAAAGTTAAAAATGTTGCAATTATTAAACCGTAAATTACGGTCCATGCTAATGGCCCCCAAAACACAACGTTGTCTCCGCCCATATATATTTTTGGGTCAAAATCTGCAAATAAGGTAAAGAAGTTAATATTAAAGCCAATTGCTAATGGAATTAAACCAAGAATAGTGGTGATGGCTGTTAATAAAACTGGTCTTAAACGTGCTTTACCTGCTTTAACAATTGCTTCAAATAAATCGTTAGTTTCTAGGTAGTCCGTTTGTTCTAAACCTAAGTCGTTTTTCTTTCTATCTATTAAAAGTTGGGCATAATCTAGAAGTACTACACCGTTGTTTACAACAATTCCTGCTAATGAGATAATCCCCATCATAGTCATCATAATTACAAAAGAAGACCCTGTAATTACCATACCACCAAATACACCTATTAAACTTAATAGAATAGAAATCATGATAATAGTAGGTTTAGATATTGAGTTGAATTGAAAGATTAGTATGAAGAAAATTAATCCCAAACCAGTCAGTAAAGCTCCCATTAAAAAAGCCATTTGCTTGTTTTGCTCTTCAATTTGACCAGTATAATCTATTTTGATGTTTTTAGGCATATTTTCAAAAGCTTTCATTTCGTTTTGTACTTGAGCAACAATTGCTCCTGCATCTGTAAACCCCGGAGATAATTGAGAGTATACAGTTACCACACGTTTTACATCTTTGTGTTTAATTGCACTAAACCCAGAATTGTTACTGTGTTCTGCAATTGCAGAAACAGGAACCTCTTTTAAATTACCAGTATTATCTCTAAACGTTATTTTTTGATTAAAAACAGCATTAGGATTGTACCTGTTGGCCTTATTAAAACGAACATAAATATCATAATCTTCACCGTCTTCTTTATAGATTCCTGCTTTAGCTCCAAAGATAGAATTACGAATTTGTTGACCAACTTGTGATGTATTAATACCTAACTCCCCAGCTTTTTTACGGTCTACAACAACCTGCATTCCAGGTTTGTCTTTGTTTACATCAATCTTAATTTCATCTACTCCAGGAATATTCTTTGAGTTAATAAAATCTCTCATTCTTTCTGCAGTAACAATTAACTCACTATAATCATTACCTTCAATTTCAATGTTAATTGGAGCTCCTGCTGGTGGTCCGTTAGCATCTTTTTCTACCGAAATTAAAACTCCTGGATAAATGCCAACCAATGCCGCTTGTACTTTCTGGCGTAATAATTCACTGTCTTCACCACGTCTGTATTTATATTCACGCATAGAAGCAGTAATTTTTCCTTTGTGTGGTAATTCGCCTCCAGAACCTGCGTCTACAGTTGGATTACCTGCTCCTTCTCCAACTTGCGAAACAGCACTTTCTACCATAAAATTGTAGTCGCCATCTGTGTATTGCGATTCGTTTAATACAACATATACTTTCTTTTCAATTTCTTTAGTAATTGTATTCGTTTTTTCGATATCTGTTCCTTGCGGATACTCTATATAAACAATAATTTGATTAGGCTTATTGTCAGGAAAGAATTCTACTTTAGTACGTTGTGAAGCCAATGAAGCTCCAAAGGCAATAAAAGAAATAATTAACAATAGAAAGGTTCCACCTATTAGCCAGTAAGGTCTAGATTTAGATAACGCTTTACGTAATTGACGTTCGTACCAATTTTCTAAACGTGGTAGTACTTTGGTTTGAAAAGCATTTGCCCATTTGCGTAAAAAGAGTCTATACGCCCAAAGCATGATAGCAGTAAAAATCATTAATGACCCTAATGCTCTATTAGTACCGCCAACTAGGTATATTAATACCCCAAGAATTGCCATAATAGTTGTTACTATAATAATTTGTTTTAATGGCATATTTTCATCTTCGGTACTCATAAAGTTAGAGACTAAAACCGAGTTGAAAAAGATAGCTACTATTAATGAAGAACTTAAAACAATAGCTAAAGTAATAGGTAAAAGTTTCATAAACTCTCCCATTACCCCTGGCCATAAACCTAACGGTATAAATGCTGCAACTGTTGTTGCTGTAGAGATAATTATTGGAAAAGCAATTTCACCAATCCCTTTTTTTGCAGCATCTATTCTGTTCATGCCTTCTTCGTCCATAAGGCGATACACATTTTCTACAACCACAATTCCATTATCTACTAACATCCCTAAGCCCATAATTAAACCAAAGAGTATCATTGTATTTAAAGTATAGCCTAACATGTTTAATATCATGAGCGACATAAACATAGACATTGGTATTGCAAAGCCTACAAATATGGCATTTTTAAACCCTAAAAAGAACATTAACACAGTAACTACTAGTATAACACCAAAAAGGATGTTGTTTACTAAATCGTCAACAGCAGCAATCGTTACAGAAGATTGATCGTTAGCAATGGTTACTTCTAAATCTGGAGGAAAAACATTGTCTATTGCATCCTGTACCATAACTTGTATTTGCTCGGCAGCAGCAACCATGTTAGATCCAGCGCGTTTTTTGACATCTAACATTACAACCTGCTCTCCATATTGTCTAGCAAATGTTGTAATGTCTTTTTCTTTAAAGGAAACATCAGCTACATCTTTTAAATATATAGGGTTTCCGTTTTCTGCTTTTACTACAAAGTTTTCTAATTCGGAAGGTTTTTCTATTTCACCTAAAATACGAATGGTACGTCGTTGACCGCTAGTTATTAAATTACCAGCAGACATGGTAGAATTTCCGCCATTAATAGTGTTAATTATATCGTTAAAGCTAACTTTTGCAGCTTGCATTTTGTAAATATCAACTGCAACTTCTACTTCTTTGTCTTGTACACCGCGAATATCTACTTGTTTAATTTCTCGAAGGCTTTCAATTTCATCTTGGAGGTATTCACCAAATTCTTTTAATTTTCCAACAGTGTAATCTCCAGAAATGTTAATGTTAAGTATTGGCATTTCTTCACTCATGCTCAATGCAAAAACATTAGGTTCAACTTTTGCTCCATTAAAAGTTGGCCAATCTTCACTAGAGGTTTCTCCTTCTATTTCATCTTTTACTTTTTGCTTAGCTTCTTCAACTTCCAGATGCTCATCAAACTCGACAATTACCATAGAATAATCTTCTTGTGATGTTGAGGTGATTTCTACAACATTACTAACGGTTTTAAGTTTTTCTTCTAGTGGATCTGTTATTAGTTTCTCGATGTCTTCGGCAGTATTACCAAAAAATGGTGTGCTTATGTAAATTTTAGTTTCTTTAATTTCTGGGAAACTTTCACGCGGCATTTCAAAAAAAGCAGAAACACCTAAATAAAAGATAACTGCCATAACTACATACATGGTAGTTTTGTTGTTAATTGCCCAAGAGGATAATCCGAATTCTTTATCGACTTGGTTGTTTTTTTTCTTTTTAATCATGAGGTCTAAATTACTGGTTGATTACTTTAACGGTTTGTCCGTTTTTCACACTACGTGCTCCTTCTTGAATAATTTCAGCACCATCATTAATACCTTTTAAAACTTCAATTACATCACCTTGTGTTTTTCCTGTTTCAATAATTACACGTTCGGCAACTCCTTCTTCGTTTTCATTTTTATCTTTTACTACATAAATGTATTGTTTTCCTTCTGCATTTTCCGAAATAATACTTTGCGGAATTAACAGAGCTTCTTTATTTGTATAGTCGTTAATTTTAAGTTTTGCTGTTAAGTTAGGTTTAATGGTTTTGTCTTTATTAGGAACAGCAACTTCTACCTTAAAGGTTCTATTTGCAGGATTGATGAAATTGCCAGCTTGTCTTATTTTAGCGTCTAAAGTTTTTCCTAAAATTGGAAATTCTACTTCTACATTTTTATTTACAGTTACATTAGAGATATATCGCTCTGGCACATCTGTCTCAATATACATATTGTCTAAATTTACTATGCGCATCAATTGCGATTGTCCTGCAGCAACTACACTTCCTTGGTCTGTAATAACATCATCAATAGTTCCTGTGAACGGTGCTTTAACTACCGTTTTTTTAATTTGTTGTTGTATTTGGTTTACTGCTTGTTCTTGAGCTTCGTAACTAGATTTTGCTTGTAGGTATTGAATTTCACTTCCAATTTTTTGGTTCCATAAACGTTCTTGACGTTCAAAAGTAGTTTTAGCAAGGTTTGCTTGAATTTGTGCTTGTGCTAATTGCTGACTCATACCTCCATCATCAATTTTGGCTAAAATTTGACCTTTAGAAACTTTTTGTCCTTCTTTTACATATACACGAGTAAGAATACCAGAGTATTCTGGAAAAATTAATAGGTTGTTTTTAGTACTTACACTTCCTTGTAATTCTAAAAAGTGATTAAAAACAGTTTGTTTAGCTTTAAAAGTGGTTATTAATGGTACTTTTTTAGTGGTGTCTAATTTTGCGATTTTTGAATCTAATTGCTTTAGTTGTTCTGCAATTTCTTGTTGTTGTGCAACGATTTCTCCACGTTTTATTCTAATGGTTTCTAGGTTATTGCTTTCTAGAACTTTTTCAATAGTATTTTTTTTCTTTTCACCACCACAGGAAGCTAAAAGGAATGCTGCAAGTATTATTGGATATATGTTTTTCATTTTAAAATGGTTTCTGGTTGTTTTAGTTTTTAGGTATTTCGTTTAAAGCAGTTTCAAGTTCTGCTTTGGTATTAATAACATCTAGCATTGCTTGTAATAATTCTTGCTGTGCTGCGTATAACTGTGTTTGTGCTTGACGTAAATCGAAACTAGATGCGATGCCTTCAAAAAATTTAGTTTGATTTTTTTGTTCGATACGCTCTGCAAGATTTAAGTTTTGTTTTTTGTTTTCGTAATCTTCCATAGCAAACTGGTAATCGCTTTTAGCAGCTGCTATTTGTAGTTTTAATTGTTGTTGGGTTTCTGTTAAATCCTCTTGCGCTTTTTCGAGATTTACTTTTGCTCTTTGGGTAGATGCACTACGCATTCCTGAGCTAAATATTGGTATATTTAAACTCACACCAAACATAGAAGAGCCAAACCATTTTTGATTGCTATTTGCAAAATGAAATGTTTCGTTATAAGCAGAATAACCTCCATTTATAAAAGCATTTAATGTTGGTAATGCTTTGCTTTTTTCAAGTTTAAGTAATAGTTCTTTTGCTACTTTATCATTTTCAGCTATTTTGTAATCTATAGTGTTTTCTACATTTTCTTCAGCATTTAATAGGTTTAATGCCGAATTATAATTAGCCAAGCCACTTAAATTATCTGTTAATTTAGAGTTGATGCTTAAGTCTAGACCTAGTGTTATATTAAACATTTGGTATGCTAGTTTTTTTAGCCTCTCAGTATTTTTTAATTGGCTTTTTATTCCAGAAAGAGTAATTTGTAATTGTTCTACACTTTCTTCTTCTTCTAAGCCATTCTCATAAATTTTTGTGGTTTCGAAAATATTTTTTTCTAAAACACTAATATTTCTGTTTAAAACCGCCAGACTTTCTTCTGCAAGTAAAACATTGCCATAAGCATTAATAACAGCTTTGCGCACCTCTAAATCTGTTTTCTCTTTTGCATTTTTAGATATTTCTAGAAATACTTTAGCAGACTGTAATCCTACTAGATAGGAGCCGTCAAATAATTTTTGTGTTAAAGTGGCAGTTGCAGTTGTGCTTTGTTTTGTGCTAAAATTAACAGGTATAAATGTTCCTGGTGTTCCTCCAGTTAGCTCAGCAGGAAGTAATGTAACTTGTTGTTTTAGCCAGTTTTGGTAATCTACCGTTGCATTTATTTGAGGTAAACCAGTTGCAGTGGTTTCCCATTTTTGTAATTCTGCTGCTTTAATATCTCGTGCTGCATTTTTTGCAGTCCTGTTGTTTTTTAAAGCATAGTTTATTGCTTCTTGTAAGCTAAAACTCGAAGTGCTTTCTTGCGAAAAAACTACAGAGGTAATTACAAAGAATAGCAGTGTGATACTTTTTTTCATTAGATTGATTTATGATTGATTTAAGATTGATTGTTGTTTGTAAATTTGTTTAAAGTTTGTAGTCCTTTTTCGCTACAAATTGCTCTTAAATGGTATTCTAGATAGCTTTCCATTAGATATTCCATGGTGAATTTATTGGAAGGAAAAATACTTTCATCTTTAATTCCCGACATTCCATTAAAGTACATTCTTGAAATAAAATCAACATCTATATTTTTTCTAAATAAATGGGTGTCTACTCCTTTTTGAATACTATCTTTAACCGATTCATGCATTTTTTCAAATTGTTTCATCTGTAAACTTTGATAAATTTGCGGATAGTATTTCTTCAATTGATATTGTGGTGATGTTTTTTCATTTTTTAAATAATTCATCACAAACATTTTAATGTCGTACAATTCTTCAATTGGGTTCTGCGAATCATTACAAATACAATCTATTCCTCCACAAATGTTTTCAAAAACATTTAATGTAGTAGCTTCTATTAATTTGGTTTTATTCTCAAAATGTTGATATATAGTTTTTTTGGATATGCCTAAAGCATTCGCTATATCGTCCATAGTGACACTCTTAAAACCTAAGGTTAGGAATAATTCGGCCGATTTATGTATAATTTTTTCTCTCATAATTTGACGCAAAGATAGCACAGGAAACTTTAAATACAAAAAAAGTTTCCAAAGTTTTAATCATTTTTTAACTTTTACTTAAAGAATCGCTTTATTATTTTATAAATCCCTTATTTTTGCAGGATGCAAAACATTCTATTTTACCAAGAAGCATTTGTTTCCTATTTAGAGAAATTTGTTTCCAAGAGAGAGCCAGAAACATTATATGATCCGATACATTATATATTAAATATAGGAGGTAAAAGATTACGTCCTGTTTTAACTTTAATGACAGCAGAGATTTTTAATACGGATTATAAAAAAGCTTTAGATGCAGCTTTAAGTATAGAGGTATTTCATAATTTCTCGCTTGTGCATGATGACATTATGGACGATGCACCTTTGCGAAGAGGACAAGAAACAGTTCATGAAAAATGGAATATAAACACAGGTATTCTTTCTGGTGATGCGATGCTTATTTTAGCATATCAACTTTTTGAAAATTATAATCCAGAAACCTTTCAAGCGTTAGCTAAATTATTTAGCAAAACAGCATTAGAAGTTTGTGAAGGCCAACAATATGATGTTGATTTTGAAACACGTGAGGATGTTACAATTACCGAGTATTTAAAAATGATAGAATACAAAACTGCAGTTTTGGTTGGTGCAGCTATGCAAATGGGAGCAATTATTGCAGGAGCAACAAAGGAAGATCAAAATACAATTTATCAATTTGGAAAGAATCTAGGAATTGCTTTTCAATTGCAAGATGATTATTTAGACGTATTTGGAGATCCAGAAACCTTTGGTAAACAGGTTGGTGGTGATATTATTGAAAACAAAAAAACGTATTTATATTTAAAAGCTTTGGAGTTTTCTTCGGAAGCAGACCAGCTTCAATTACAACATTTATTTAGTATAAACCCTACAGATGCTTCTGATAAAATTGAAGCTACAAAAGAAGTTTTTATTACTAGTGGTTCTGCCGAAGCAACAAAGCGAGCTATTGAAACATATACAAATAAAGCATTTCTTGTTTTAGAAACTTTACAGATTTCAGAAGAAAATAAAACAGCATTAAAACAGTTTGGTAAACAATTAATGAACAGAACCGTATAATGCTATTTCTTTGAAATAAGGAAAAGTAGTATAAAAACTAAATTTAAATAGATTTCTGCATTTGCTGGAAGAATAAAAATGAATTCACCTATAACTTTTAACGATTTAATTGAAGAGGCAAATAGTCTTCAGCTTTATAAAAAATTAATAAAACAACTTAATAAAGATTTTTTGTTTGCTAACATTGATTTAGATTTTGACGAAGAAATTTTACCTACAAGTTTAAAGCTGTTACTTCATGAAACGGTTTATAAACTCATACAAGAAAAGTTTGCAGAGTATTTAAATCTTCTTTACATAATAGATGTGCCTGAAAAACAAGTTAAAGAATTAAACGGAGACGATACGGTTCAGTTAGCCGAAGATGTTTCGTTTTTAATTTTAAAACGCGAATGGCAAAAAGTATGGTTTAAAAATAAGTATTCTTAAAAATAAACTCTAACAAAAGGAATCCAGGCACTACCATATACACTTTTGTCGTCATCATATAACACATCGTATCTTATGCCAATAGTAAAGTTTTGAGACCTGTAACCAGCACCTAAGAATAATGCGGGTGACCAATATGTTTCATCTAAATTACTAACATAGCTAGAATCAAAATCCCTATTTACGTGTAACTGCTCGAACTCTCCAGAGAGTTGTATTTCTGGAATAGGATTATACAAACCAATAATACCACCACCTAAAATAGTTGATTTGTAAGCATTTTTACGTTTGTTATACGTAGTATTAAGAGTTATACCTAAAGCAAATTGATCGTCAAATTGGTAAATAGCACTTGGCGCTAAAGTTCCACTAAAAAAGCCATCACCAAAACCTAATCCAATTCCACCTCCAACACGAACTTTTTGCCAAAAAGCACTCTTTTGTTTTACATTATTTTCTTGTGCTTTTGCAGATATATTAACAAAACAAGAAAAGACTAAAAAAGCAATAATTTTTTTGGTAAAAGGAGCAGATATATTCATAATTGTATAAAATGTTAAAATAGAATGTTATAAATATAATAAAACTACATCTAATTTTAGTAAAAGTTGTATTTTTGAATAAATTTTGTTGAAGCTAGATTCTCTCAAAAAAAATAATGGATAAATATTCCTTTTTAAACGCAGCACATACAGCATACTTTGCTGATCTTTACGACCAATATATAAAAAACCCAGACTCCGTTGAGCCTAGTTGGAGAGCCTTTTTTCAAGGTTACGATTTTGGTTCCGAAACTTTTGGAACAAATGGAGAAATAGTTGAAGGTGTTTCAACTCAAATTCCAGAACATGTTCAAAAAGAGTTTCAGGTAGTAAAACTTATAGATGGTTATAGAACCAGAGGTCATTTGTTTACCGCAACAAACCCAGTTCGAGCAAGACGTAAATACGCACCAACTCTAGAAATTGAAAACTTTGGCTTGTCTCAAGCAGACCTAGACACCGTTTTTAATGCTGGAGATATTTTAGATTTAGGCCCGCAAACACTTCGTGAAATACGTAAACATTTAGAAGCTATTTATTGTAGTTCTATAGGTGTAGAGTATATGTACATTAGAAATGTTGAACGTAAACAATGGGTTCAAAATAAATTGAACTTTAATGATAATCAACCAAGTTTTTCTGCCGAAGAAAAAAAGCACATACTTAAAAAATTAAACGAAGCAGTTTCGTTTGAAAGTTTTTTACATACTAAATATGTTGGACAAAAACGTTTTTCTCTTGAAGGAGGTGAATCTTTAATTCCTGCATTAGATGCACTTATTGAAAAAGCATCTGAATATGATGTAAAAGAATTTGTAATGGGAATGGCACATCGTGGTCGTTTAAGTACACTTACTAATATTTTTGGTAAATCTGCAAAAGATATCTTTAGTGAGTTTGATGGTAAAGATTACGAACAAGAAGTATTTGATGGAGATGTAAAATATCACTTAGGTTGGACTAGTGATAGAGTTACAGACACCGGAAAAAAAATAAATCTAAACATTGCACCAAATCCGTCGCATTTAGAAACGGTTGGCGCTGTAGTAGAAGGTATAACAAGAGCCAAACAAGACGATAAATACCCAGAAAACCCATCGCAAGTACTACCTATTGTAGTTCATGGTGATGCTGCAATAGCAGGACAAGGTTTAGTGTATGAAATCGTACAGATGGCACAATTAGATGGTTACAAAACAAACGGAACCATTCATATAGTAGTAAACAACCAAATAGGTTTTACAACAAATTATTTAGATGCAAGATCAAGTACCTATTGTACCGATGTTGGAAAAGTAACACTTTCGCCAGTATTACACGTAAATGCAGATGATGCAGAAGCAGTAGTTCATGCCGTTTTATTCGCTCTACATTTTAGAATGAAATTTAAACGTGATGTCTTTATTGACTTATTAGGATACAGAAAATATGGACATAATGAAGGAGATGAACCAAAGTTCACGCAACCTTTATTATATAAAGCAATAGCAAAACATAAAAATCCTAGAGATATTTATGCGGAGAAATTAATAGCTGAAGGAGTTATAGATAATAATTATGTTTCTAAATTAGAACAAGATTATAAAAATGCATTAGAAGAGAAATTAGAAGATTCTCGAAAAATTAAAACAACAGAAATCACACCATTTATGAGTAATGAATGGATAGATTTTACTACTGCTCAAGAAGACGGGATGATGCAGCCAGTGGACACTTCGTATGCTGCTGAAGGATTAGCGAAAATAACGAAAGTACTTTCTAATCTTCCTGAAGATAAAAAGTTTATTCGAAAAATTTCTCGCCTTATTGAATCTAGACAAACCATGTTTGATGAAAACAGATTAGATTGGGCAATGGCAGAACATTTAGCATATGGAACCCTTTTAGAAGAAGGTTACGATGTTAGAATTTCTGGTCAAGATGTAGAAAGAGGAACCTTTTCACACAGACATGCTGTTGTAAAAGTAGAAGATAGCGAAGAAGAAATTGTATTACATAATAACATAAGTGATACTCAAGGAAACTTCTATATTTTTAACTCCTTATTATCAGAGTATGGTGTTGTAGGATTCGATTATGGTTATGCTATGGCAAGTCCAAAAACTCTAACCATTTGGGAAGCGCAATTTGGAGACTTTAGTAATGGAGCGCAAATTATGTTAGATCAATATATCACTGCAGCTGAAGATAAATGGAAATTACAAAATGGTTTAGTGATGTTATTACCACATGGTTATGAAGGCCAAGGGGCAGAGCATTCTTCTGCTCGTATGGAGCGATATCTTCAAATGTGTGCTAAAGATAATATGTTTGTAGTAGATTGTACTACACCTGCAAATATGTACCATTTGTTACGTAAGCAAATGAAAGCAAATTTCAGAAAACCACTAATTGTGTTTACACCAAAGAGTTTACTACGTCATCCATTAGTTGTTTCTAGTGTTGATGAAATAGCTAACGGAAGCTTCCAAATGCTAATTGATGATGCAAAAGCAACAGCAGATAACGTAAAGACGTTAGTGTTTGTAACCGGAAAGTTCTACTATGATTTACTAGAAGAGCAACAAAAATTAGAAAGAGAAGATGTTGCATTAGTTAGAATAGAGCAATTATTCCCATTACCAATAGAAGATATTCGAAAAGTATTAAGTAAATATACAAATGCAGACGATATAGTTTGGGCACAAGAAGAACCAAGAAATATGGGAGCTTACAGCCATATGTTAATGCATTTAGAGGAAGCTAAAACTTTTAGAGCAGCAAGTAGAAGACCTTATGGAGCACCAGCAGCTGGTAGTTCTGTACGATCTAAAAAACGTCATCAAGAAGTAATTGATTTCGTGTTTGACAAAACAAAAAACAATCAACGATAATATAAAGTAAAATTATAGAGCATGATTTTAGAAATGAAAGTTCCTTCACCAGGAGAATCTATTACAGAAGTAGAAATAGCAACATGGTTAGTTGAAGAAGGTGATTATGTAGAAAAAGACCAAGCTATTGCAGAAGTAGATAGTGATAAAGCAACATTAGAACTCCCTGCTGAAGCTAGTGGAACAATTACTTTTAAAGCAGAAGAAGGAGATGCTGTTGCCGTTGGAGCAGTGGTATGTTTAATTGATACAAGTGCAGCTAAACCAGAAGGAGGTGAAGCTCCAAAAACAGAAGCTAAAGTAGAAGCACCTAAAGCAGAAGCTCCAAAAGCAGAAACACCTAAAACTGAGACTTACGCAACAGGAACAGCAAGTCCTGCAGCAAAAAAGATTCTAGCAGAAAAAGGAATGCAAGCATCTGCTGTTAAAGGAACAGGAAAAGATGGTAGAGTAACTAAAGAGGATGCTGTACAAGCAGTACCTTCAATGGGGACACCAACAGGTGGAAATAGAGGTTCTTCTAGAAGTAAAATGTCTATGCTTCGACGTAAAGTAGCAGAGCGTTTAGTAGAAGCTAAAAACACAACAGCAATGTTAACTACGTTTAACGAAGTTAATATGACTCCAATTTTTGAATTACGTACTCAATATAAAGAAGACTTTAAAGCAAAGCATGGTGTAGGTTTAGGATTCATGAGTTTCTTTTCTCTTGCAGTAGTAAGAGCATTACAAATGTATCCTGCTGTAAACTCTATGATAGACGGAAAAGAAATGTTAACCTACGATTTTGTAGATATTTCGATTGCAGTATCAGGACCAAAAGGACTTATGGTTCCAGTAATAAGAAATGCAGAAAACTTATCTTTTAGAGGTGTTGAATCTGAAGTAAAACGTTTAGCCCTTCGTGCAAGAGACGGTCAAATTACTGTAGATGAAATGACAGGTGGTACATTTACTATTACTAATGGAGGTGTTTTTGGAAGTATGTTATCTACACCAATTATAAATCCACCTCAAAGTGGGATTTTAGGTATGCATAATATTATTCAAAGACCAATAGCTGTAGATGGTAAGGTAGAAATTCACCCAATGATGTATGTGGCACTATCTTATGATCACAGAATTATTGATGGTAAAGAATCTGTAGGATTCTTAGTGGCTGTTAAAGAGGCCCTAGAAAACCCAGTAGAATTGTTAATGAATAACGATATTAAGAAAGCTTTAGAAATGTAACATTTTAAAAGTTTATAAATAAAAAAGCGCGATATCCCTAAAATCGCGCTTTTTTTGTTTAATTAACTAAAATAAAACTAAAAGAAATTTACATAAATGTTAACTAGTATAATTGTAATAACTAAAATAACTAAACCAGCAATAAGTAGTTTGTGTGTGAAATTTAGGTTGTTTTCCATTTCTAGAGTATTTTCCATTTTTTCCTAATTTAAACTCTTTAGATTATGTTATTCTAAAAAGTGATTATAAGTAATTGATTAATAGCACTGTAAATATAAAACAGATAAAGCACAAATGAAATACGTAGATATACGTATTTTTTAGATTTTATTTTTTGAGTAAAAACACTTTAATCTGTTGTTTTTTAGCGGTTAGGTCGTTTTTGGTTAAATAAGTGTAAAAATTAAGTTTTAATAGATGTATGCGGTAAGAGATATAAAAAAGGAAATTTATAGTATCTAAATACGAGAGCTTATATTATTCGCTTTTGTTAAAAAAGCGAAAACTCCACATTATAATAATGTAGAGTTTTCTTGCAAAAATAATTTTCCCTAAAAACTAATTAATAGCATACAGTAAAGATATGTTATGTTATCGATATAAAAAATACGTAGTTCTACGTATTTTTTAATAAAAATAGGCTGTAAAAAATAAAAGGCTCTAGCTTAAAAAAAAACTAGAGCCTTTAACAATTCTCCCTAAGAACTGATTAATAGCAGTGTAAAGGTATGTTATGTTATTGACATGTGAAATACGTAGTTCTACGTATTTTTTAATAAAAAGAGCTGTAAAAAATAAAAGGCTCTAGCTTAAAAAACTAGAGCCTTTAACAATTCTCCCTAAAGAACCGATTAATAGCAGTGTAAAGATATGTTATGTTATCGATATAAAAAATACGTAGTTCTACGTATTTTTTAATAAAAATAGGCTATAAAAAATAAAAGGCTCTAGCTTAAAAAAACTAGAGCCTTTAACAATTCTCCCTAAGAACTGATTAATAGCAGTGTAAAGGTATGTTATGTTATTGACATGTGAAATACGTAGTTCTACGTATTTTTAAAACTTATCTTTATTTAAATTAGCCCATATAGAAAGCGCTGTTGGTTTATTGTCAAGTTTTAGTTTAGCAACAATGTTAGAGCGATGTTTTTCTATTGTTCTAACAGAAATAAAAAGCTTATCAGCTATTTGCTGACTAGTCATGTTTTCGGAGATAAGCAATACAATCTTTCTTTCCGATTTAGTAAGGTTTTCTAATACACTTGTACTATTTACTGTTTCCGATTTGTTGAGGTAGTCTGCAATTTCTTCACTAAAATAAGGTTCATCCATTTCTACATGTGCAATACATGTTTCAATTTCTTCAATAGCAAACTCTTTTAATATATAACCGTAAATACCAAGTGCTTTTGCTTTATCAAAAATTTCTTCCTCTTTATCAAAAGTGATTAAAATGATTTTAGTATCTAGATTGTTTTTTTTGCATTCTGCTGCAACTTCTAATCCCGTCATATATGGCATTCGAATATCTAAAAGCGCAATATCTGGTTTTTCTTTTACAATAAGATTATAGGCTGCTTGTCCATCTGGAGCACTTCCTAATATATTAAAGCCTTTAGAAGCTAAAAAATCTTGAATGCCACGAAGCATTAATGGATGATCGTCTGCTATGATTATAGAAGTGTTCATTAATTTTGAGGGAGTAATAGTTGCTATTACTGGTAAATGTAAGAAAATAGTTTAGTTATTTAGGCCTTTTTTAGATACAAATATTTCTTTTCATAATCAATAATTGCTTTCCCTTTTTTTAATATATCTGCACCAATAATACCATCTACTGGTTTTGCGTTATGGTTGGTAAGTGCCGTATTAACATGTGTGAGATTAAATAGGATAAGCGCTGTTTTTTCGTTTTTCCATCTCCCAATTTTTAATTTGTTTTTTTTAGAAATTTGAGTCAGCATATCTGTTGCTCCAGCTCCAGCTGCTTTTATTTCAGAATCTTTAACTTTAAGCTTAAAGGTTTCTATAGCTTCAAAACCAACACAAGAACTAGAAGCTCCAGTGTCTAAAATAAAAAGCCCTTTCACTCCATTTATTGAGGCCTTAATTTCAAAATGATTTGTTTTAGTGAGTTTCAGTTTTATTTTTAAATACTCTTGTTTTAGTAAAAACTCTTGTAAAGTTTTCATGTGTTCTTTCTATTAAATTTAAGGAATAAAAATACAAGTAATATTAGAGATAGTATAGTTATTAACACATATAATGAAAAAGAGCTTTCTGTTTTTGGTGTTACATTTCCATAATAAACAAAAGCGCTCCAATAATAGGGGGATTTTTTTATATTATTTATTTCATTATTATTTAGGTATTCAATTTTTGAAATATTGTTTGCTATAAATTCGGATTTGTGTTTGCTATAATTTTTGTAAAAGGACGTCATAATTTGCGAAGTAGCTAAATCATTAATTTGCCAAAGTGAAAATAATACATTATTTGCTCCTGCATATTGAAACCCTCTAGCTATACTTAATGCGCCTTCTCCTTTTTGTAATGCACCAACTCCAGTTTCGCAGGCGCTTAAAACAACAAGATTTGCTTCTATTTTAAGGCCATATAGTTCGTTTAAACTTAAGGTTTCATCATAAAAATCAATACTTGCAGGTTCTTTAAAATTACCACTTTTTGCATGTGTAGATAAATGAATAATACTATATTTTGATGCTTTTTCAATAAACTTATTTTTTGTTGCCTCTGCTTGTAAAAGAAAATCTCCATGCAAAATGTCTTCTATGTTTTCAGCTTCTGTTTTAGAATATATTAATTCTAGGTTTGTTCCTTCAAATACTGGAAAAATACCTAGTAGACTTTCTTTTTTCTTTGTTTTGTTTTGATTTAAATATAAGTAAGCATTAGCATTGTAAATCAGTTTGTGTTTTTTAACTAAAAACGGCATCTTTGAAAAAGAGGTGCTTTCTGTGTTTGCAGTTAATAATGCGTCAAACGGAATAAAACTCAATCTACTGTCAGGAATAATAATGACATTTTCTTTATCTGTTATTTCATCTAATAATAGCGTTTTATAAGTTGTATATGCATCTTCTGTAAATTTTGAAATATTATTATTTATGATTGCACTCGAATTAAAATAATTAATGAAATTAGAAATATTGTTTTTGTTTTCAGCGTTCAATTTTATACGATTAAAACGAGCTGCTTTGTCTGAAAAAATAAATTGATAGATGTAATGTATTCCATAAAAATACTCAACAAGAACAGCTTGGTCTTCTTGTAGTTTTGCTTTTAAACTTTCTAATCGAATTTTCTCTATTTGTTCAGAAATAGTATACTTTTTATGAACTTTAATATTTACTTCTTTTAAAGCAATACTAATTGCGTTAAGTTCTTGTCTTAATATGTTTTTTTCTGTTGCAGAAGCATTATTAATAGGAGTGTTTATTAATTGGTTGGTGAGTTGTTCTTCTTTTTTAATAAGCAGGTTTTGCTTAATTAGTACGCTGTCTTCTGGGTGTTGATCTAGAAGTGTTTTTTTAGTCTTGACATCTTTTAATATACTTGCTTTTTGATTTTCGGCATAATAAAAAGCACGTTCGGTATATTGAGTGTTGTCTGTATTTTGTTGAAGCTGATAAAGAATGTTAAGACATTTTTCGCTACGAATTCTATTGGCATAAAGATTAAAAAGTTGCCCTTTTTGGGAAGTGATATTTTGTTCTATTAAAGACGAAGCATAAAAACTTAAATCATAGCAAGCCAATGCTTTTTCTGGATTCGTTTGTATTTCTGCAAGTAAATCAAAAATATCAATAAAAGTGTTTTCTGGATATAATTGATTTTTGTTTGGAAGCTTTTTTTCTTCTAAACCCGGAAGCAAAATTTTTAATGCATAGTTTACATATTTGTTTGCTTGTAAGGTGTCTTTTAATAAGTAATACAGTTGTCCTTCTTGAAAAGCTAATTTCGCATATTCACGACCGGATTGTAGATTGTTTATGTTGCGATTTTTAAGTTTGTTGAAGTTTTTTTGTGCTTCTTTATAGTCTTTGTTTTTTAGAGCTTGTTCATATTTTAATGTAATATCTATTTCAGATTCTTTAGTGTGAAATCCAGGAGTAATTACCTTATCTATAATAGTAACTTTGTTTTTTATAAAAAGGGAACTTCTAGATTGTATGGTCTTAAGTGTTTTTTGTTGATAAGGTTTTAGGTTTTTAAAAAGCAACCCTTTACTTGCTGTTGCATATGCTAACTGGTAGCTTCCTATAGATTGATACAGAGTTGCCAAATTAATGGATGCTGTTATTTTTTGACTTGTGTTGTTTTGCTTTTCAGCAAGAAAAAGATATTGTTTAATAATATTTTCAGCATTGGTGTAATCTTTTGTTTTATGGTATAATGTACCCAATGGAATTAAACAATATTCTGTAATATCATAACTAACTACATTTTGTTTTTTGTACAGCGTCCATGCTTTTTCATAGGTAGCAATGGCTTGTTGTTGTTTATTTGAAGCATCTAAATAAAATGCTTTATTTGCTAGAAGATTTATGAAAGCAAAATATTCATCTTCGGTAGTTAAGTTATTTTCAAATGCACTTATTTTTTTATCAAGTGTGCTAAGAGTGGCTTCGCTTTTACTTGCATTAAAAGTTTCTGTTGCTTCATATATGGCATTTTCTAAATCTTGAGAAAAACCCAATCTAAGAATAAAAAAGCAGAGAATAAATAAGTGTTTTTTCATTAAATACAAGATTGGTTTAGGGATTTCTTATACTTCGTTTTAAAATTTCCAGATGGCATATAATTGCAAGTAATTAAAGTCTTCTTTAAAATTAATAACATATCTAGCTCCTACACTTGGCCCAATTCGTGCAAAACCAGCAGTAGCTTCAAATAATAAACCTGTTCTAAAATTATGGAAAGAATTGCTGGTTTTGTTTGAAGACTCGTTAATAGTAGTGTATGGCCCAAAGTCAATGCCATTAATATTTTCTGCTTGTTCTATTTTTGTGCTGTTTTCTGTTTTTGAACTTAAAGAAAAAGCGCCTTGTAAACCAGCTCCTAAGCCAATGAAATTATTGATGTTATATCTCGCTAAAATGGGGATTTCCCAATCTACATTGTCATAGCTATTATACGTTGTGGTTCGTTCTCTTCCAATAAAAGCAGGAGAATCTATTTCATTTACGGTTACTGTTTTGTTACTATCATAGCTATGAAAACTATTTAGTAATTCTACTTGCCAATACCATCTGTATGATTTGTAAGGAGAAAGTGTGGCTCCAACAAAATAACTTTTAGAGTTTTCTAAATTAGCATATATGTTATATCCTGCTTTTATTCCTATAGAGTTTCCAGGTAAAAATCTAGTAGTAGAATAATTTGTAATTATTGGATCGTTTTTGTCAAAAATTATTGCCGTTTTACTTTTGGTTTTTTGTTTGTGAAAATCCTTACCAAACTTGATACTGTATTTTACAAATCCTTTCGTAGAATCATATTCTTTTACATTTTTTTGTTCGCTACCAGGAAGGTAAATGTTTTTAAATGTAAATATGGCTTGTTTTTCTGTATATGTTGTGTCTAGACAGCTATATTCTACTTCTCGTTTCGGACAAATTTCGCATTTAGGATACATGTCTTCTACTAAAATGGAAGATTTATCAAACATATCTGGAATATCTGTTTCCAGTCGAATCGTTCGAGCGGGACCTTCGCCATTATTTTGAAATTTTATTTTGAACTTAGGACGTTTAAAACGAACCAATCTATAATTTAAAAACGTTGCTGAAGTAGACATTTTGTTTGGGTCATGCGAAGTTACAATTTCCATTTCCATGTCTTTTACATTATGGTTGTCAAAATTATCATCAGGAATATATACACCACGTACAGAAATAATAGCGCTTGTGTCTTTAAGCATTTCTGGTGTTGTTTTTAAAGTGTAAAAAACATTTCTTTCTTCGTTTGGTTTCATATTATCAAATTCTAAAACACTAGCATTTTTATAATATGCTTTAGAGGTTTCTAAAGTAAGCGGTAAATTGCTTTTTTCTGTACTGTCTTGAAACTTTAATCGTAATTTAGCGATGTTGTCTTCAATGGATGCTACAACACTTTCATGGTCGTCATAATCATAAGTGTATACAAAATCTGTAGCAATGCTTTCTCTTTCGTTATGGTAAGTTCTAGTGTCTGTTAGTTCGAAATTATTGGCTTGGTATTTTTGTTCATTATAAAACAAATGTAGTTTTCCGCTAGTAGCATAATCTTTAGCGTTTTTATAACTCATAATAACCACAATTTCTTCTTCTGGCATTGGTTCGGTATTACGTTGCAGTTCTAGGTTTGCACTCATACTTGCCGTTTCTGTATCGTTTTCAGGATTTGCATCCTTGGTCATACTTAATTTTTTAGGTCTAGAAACTGGAGGTTTTCCGGTGTCGTAATTATTAGTAGACCAGAGTTTAACTTCATAATCTCCAGCTTTTTTATAAGTGTGTTTTGGGTTTGTTTCTTTACTGTATTCTCCATCTCCAAACTCCCAATAGTGCGTGTAAAAAGCTTTTGGTGCTCCTGCTATTTGGTTTAATTCAGGTGCATTAGGAGTAAAGTTTACTTCGTTTCCGTTAGTATTATATTCAATGGTAGCTACTCGTCTTAATGTATCTATGGTTTGCGTTTGTTGTGCGAACGAATACCAAGAAAAAATTAGGCAAATTAATAATGTAGTAAATTTCATATAAGTTAGATTAAAGCTTTTAAAGATACAAAATAGGATAATTTAATATAATGACCAATATACTTTAAAAAGAGCTATTAAAAATTTATGTTTTTATGAAATGGGAGTTTCAGTCTATTAAAGGCTTTGTCGGTAGTCTAAAAGTGATATTGTTTTTATTGTAAATAATAAAAAGAGCAGAAAATATGTTTTCTGCTCTTTTATTAATGTTTACAATCTTGTTTTATGGTAATGCATTTATTAATGCAGTTAAACTGTTTTCTGTACCGGTATTAGTTTCGCCTAATGTAAATGTAATTATATGGTTAGCAACTATGGTTACAGGTTTTATTGCATATCTCCAAACCCCATTATCTTCGGTAACAAAAATAACATGACATTCTAAGCCAATAGGTATTTGCCCATAATGTTCACTAAAGATATTAGTATTATTATCAAAAGTATCTAGATTTGCTAAAGCTGGAGCTTCACCATCGTACGATAAATATACAGCACTATTTAAATTTGTATAGTTTGCAGGAGGTTGCACTTGAATTTGAGTTTTTGGTCTAGGATCACTATAAAAACGATCTACATTCGTCCATCCAAAATCTAGAAAAGCATAATAGGAATTCTCTTCTACAAAAACATCTTCGTTATTAACAGCGGGGTCTATTTCATTCCAAGTTAAAAGATCTTCATTGTCTATTTCACCTTCCCATAAAGTCATTACTGGATCTGGATCACCAGTTAAATTAGTAGGAATAATAAGTTGTAAACCACAGTTTGTTTCTAATTGGTTTCCGTTTTGTGTAGCTTCTACAAAAAATTCACCGCCTGAAATTAATAAAGCTTTGTCTCCATTTGGTAATTGGCCCATGGTAGGTTTGTTTGTAGTTAGCATGTTTCCTTTTTCAAATAACTCTACAAATTCTAGATCTACCTGTCCTGTTACTGTATTCCCGTTTAAGGTTAAACAATCCCCATTAATGTTTATTTGTACTCCGGCTTCCGAGGTAAGTGATATGTTACCATCGTCTGCATTAAACTGAAAGGTTTGTGTTGCATTTCCTAATGCTTGATCTTTTAATTCTGAAAAAGCTTCTGCATCTGGCACATAATTTTCTGTATTCGAATTGCCATCGTCATCAGGATTACAGCTTGTAAATAAAATGGTAGCCAAAAATAGGCTTCCAAACACTCGCTTTAAAGTGTTATTTACTAAGTTTATAATGTTTAATTGTGAATTGAAATTTCTTGAATTATTCATAATTTATAGATTTATTTGTTATACATGTTTATAAAACTGGGCACAGATTTTGTTAACCAGTTTTTAGATTTGTTTAATTTTTATTTAGGACTGCTAGCAATAATTCTGTAATTGATTATATCTCCTTTTGTAACTAATTGAATCATTCTTTTAGCTGTAAACTCTGAAGAAGCAAATCCTTGAGCTTTTGCATTTTTACTGTCTGCTTCCCAGTAATAAAGTCTTGCTTCTTTTTGGTTTAATTCGCTTGCTAGCATGTAATAACTATTAATTTGTCTTTCTAAAACAACTTCTGCTTGTCCAACAATATTTGCCATTCTTTTTGCATCAAATAAGGTTAATGCGGTTCCAGAAAATTCTCCATTTGTAGTTTTTACTGTCCAATCGTACACCTGAATTAAATCGTCTTTTGCAATTTCTACGTTTTCCATTGTAGTGTTTGGGTTTGTATTACTTGTTGTAGCGTTCATGTTTAATAAGCTAAATACTACTGTTGCGATAATTAAAATTGAATTTCTCATAATTTCTAAATGTTTATTGTTTTATAATTTGTTTTTTAATGTTTGCCATTTTGGCTTTTACAACCTTATATCAAAAGCATTTAAAATTTGTTACCCTTATTTTGTAAAGTTTTTTTAAATTCGTTGGCAACCAACCGAAAACAAAAGGGTTTATGAGTGCAAAAAAAATACACGAAGACCAAAAATATATAGAAGGATTACTTGAAAACAACTCCTTTATTATACAAGCCATCTACGACACCTTTGTACCAAAGGTTATTAATTACATAAAGCAGAATAGTGGAGATGCAGATCAAGCACAAGATGTAATTCAAGAAACACTTATTACTATATATAATCAGGCTAGTCAAAAAAAACTACAATTAACTTGTCCTTTTGATGCTTATTTTTTTCTGTTGTGTAAACGGAAATGGCTAAACGAATTAAAAAAGAAGACTAATAAAGAGGTAACAATAAATGAAGAAGTGCTATCTAAAGATGACGACTCACAAGAATTGGCTTTCGAAACCTCATTATTTGGAGAAAAGCAAGCGTTATTTAATACCATGTTTCAACAATTAGGAACAGCATGTAAAGATTTAATTAAAGCAACTTTTAAAATAAAATCGATGGAAGAAGTTGCTGCAAGTTTAGGTGTAACTTATGCGTATGCTAGAAAAAAGAAATCGCTTTGTATTGGTAAATTAACCAAGATGGTTCAAGAGTCACCACAATTTAACCAACTTAATTATTAGCAAAATGAAAGAAGAAGATTATATATTATTTGAAAACTATTTGGCAGGCGAACTTGCTGTAGAAGAAAAAGCACTTTTTGAAGATCGATTAGAAACAGATGCTGCTTTTCAGGAAAGTTTCAAAACGTACAAAGCAGTCTCCGGGTTTTTAGAACATAAATTTGAAAATGAAGCAACAACAAATGCTTTTAAATCTAATTTAAAGTCTATTTCTAATGCCCATTTTAATGTTGCCAAAAATACTTCCGAAGAAAACAAAAAAACAAACCCATTTCGTATTTTAAAATATGCCATTGCAGCATGTGTTGTTTTAATGTTTAGCATTTTTACTTTTAACCAATTTAACAATCCAACATATTCCGACTATAACTCGCATGAACCAATGACGGTTGTTCGAGGTAATGTAAAAGATTTAATAGAAGCTACAAAAGCATTCAATAATGAGGAGTATGAAAAAGCAAATTCATTATTAAAAAAAGTGCTTGAAAACGATCCAGAAAACACAGAGATACAACTATATTACGCAATTACAAATATAGAGTTAGATAATTTTAATGTAGCAGATACCGAATTAAATAAAATTATTACTGGAAAATCGGCCTACAAAGATAAAGCGTTTTGGTATGCAGCTTTAAGCAGATTAAAACAGCGTAAAATTGATGCTACTATAGTTTTATTAAAACAAGTGTCTGAGGAATCGGATGATTATAAAGAAGCTCAAAAACTTTTAAATAAATTAGAATAAAAGCGAAAGTATTAGGCTATTAATTTACTTATTTTTGCTAAATGATAATTACAGACACACATACCCATTTATATAGCGAAGCTTTTGATGTAGATAGAAAAGAAATGATCCAACGTGCTATAGCAGCAAATGTTAGCCGTTTTTTTATTCCTGCAATCGACTCTACATATACAGAGTCTATGTTGCAATTAGAAGCAGATTTCCCAGATAATGTCCATTTAATGATGGGCTTGCATCCTACACACGTAAAAGAAAACTATAAAGAAGAACTTGCACATGTAGAAGAAATGTTAGCTAAAAGAACATTTGTTGCTATTGGTGAAATTGGTATTGATTTGTATTGGGATAAAACTACTTTAGGTATACAGCAAGACGCTTTTAGGTATCAAATTAAATTGGCAAAAAAATATAAATTACCAATTGTTATACATTGTAGAGATGCATTTAATGAAATCTTTGAAATTTTAGAAGAAGAAAAAGACGATACACTCTTCGGGATTTTTCATTGTTTCACAGGGAATTTAGAACAAGCCCGTCAAGCAATTTCATATAATATGAAACTTGGAATAGGAGGTGTAGTTACCTTTAAAAACGGTAAAATAGATCAGTTTTTAAATCAAATAGATATAAAACATATTGTTTTAGAAACCGATTCGCCTTATTTAGCACCAAAACCATTTAGAGGAAAGCGTAATGAAAGTAGCTATATTATAAAGGTGTTAGAAAAACTTTCTGCCATTTATGAAGTTTCTGAAGAAGAAATAGCTAAAATTACAACTCAAAACTCGAAAGAAATATTTAGACAATAACGTATGTCAACTAAAAAACCCAACATATTATTAGTTTACACAGGAGGTACTATCGGGATGATAAAAGATTCTAAAACAGGAGCTTTAAGAGCTTTCGATTTTAATAATTTGTCTAAAAGAATTCCAGAACTTAATTTGTTAGATTGTGTTATTGAAACCATATCTTTTGAAGAGCCTATAGATTCTAGTAATATGAATCTAAAATATTGGACGCAAATAGCAAAGATTATAGAAGAAAATTATAACCGGTTTGATGGATTTGTTGTTTTACATGGTAGTGATACTATGAGTTATACAGCATCAGCCTTAAGTTTTATGTTAGAAAACTTAAGTAAACCAGTGATTTTTACGGGATCACAATTACCCATTGGTGATTTACGTACAGATGCCAAAGAAAATTTAATAACTTCTATTCAAATAGCATCCTTACAAAAAAATAATAAACCAGTTATTCAAGAAGTAGGCTTGTATTTTGAATACAAATTATATAGAGCAAACAGGACTACAAAAATAAATGCAGAACACTTTGAAGCTTTTGCATCGCTAAACTATCCAGATTTAGCAGAATCTGGTGTGCACTTAAAAGTAAATAACGAGTATTTATTAAAGCCTAAAAAAGCAACGAAGCTAAAAGTCTTTAAAAAATTTAATGAAAATATTGCACTAGTAAAACTATTCCCTAGTATTTCGAAAACCTTACTAGAATGTATTTTTAATACTCCTCATTTAAAAGGAATCATTATTGAAACATATGGAGCAGGAAATTGTTCGACAGAAAATTGGTTTATAGAATTATTAGAAAACACAATTAAAAAAGGGGTGCATATTATTAATGTAACACAGTGTTCTGGAGGAAGTGTTGCGATGGGGCAATATGAAACTAGTGAAAAGTTAAAAAAAATAGGAGTAATTTCAGGAAAAGACATCACAACAGAAGCAGCTATTTGTAAACTTATGTATTTATTAGGACAAAAAATTATTCCTAAAACATTCAAAATCACCTTCGAAACATCTTTGCGAGGAGAAATGGCTTAAAATTAACCTTCAAAATTTTAGCATCTAAACTTTTTTTTGTTATTTGACCCACCGTAATTAAAGATTAAAAATTACAGAGAGGTGGCCGAGTGGTCGAAGGCGCACGCCTGGAAAGTGTGTATACCTCAAAAGGGTATCGAGGGTTCGAATCCCTTCCTCTCTGCAAATGAGTTTTTATAATTAAATTTAAAACTCTTTTGTAATAATAGAATATAGGAACAATTAATAATATTATTTCCTAGTCTATAACTAGTTTTTTATTTTTTAATTGCAATTTTTTTATATCTTTAACACTTTAACTAATAAAATTAAGATCAAGAACTAATGAAAAGATTATTTTCAATTCTAGCCATAGTATGTTTTATGGCATTCGGAACAGCAAATGCAACAACTAATGCAAGTGCTATTGCAACTACAGTTGTAACAACTCAAGATGATGCAGCAGATGCAGCAACAGTTGAATCAGAAGGATTTCACCAAGAACTTAAAAGACGATTTATAGAAGGTGGACCAGGATTCATGGGAATCGTATTATTATGTTTAATTCTTGGATTAGCAATTGCTATTGAAAGAATTATCTTTTTAAACTTATCAACAACAAACACAAAAAAATTAACTCAAAATGTGGAAGACGCATTACAATCTGGTGGTTTAGAAGCTGCTAAAGAAGTATGTAGAAACACAAAAGGACCTGTTGCATCTATTTTCTACCAAGGATTAGATAGAGCAGATGGCGATTTAGAATCTGCTGAAAAAGCTGTTGTAGCTTATGGTGGTGTACAAATGGGTCAATTAGAGAAAAACGTTTCTTGGATTTCTTTATTTATCGCATTAGCACCAATGTTAGGTTTCATGGGAACAGTAATTGGTATGATTCAAGCATTCGATAGAATTGAAGCAGCTGGAGATATGCAGCCTTCACTTGTTGCAGGTGGTATTAAAGTAGCACTTTTAACAACAGTATTTGGACTTGTTGTTGCAATTATTCTTCAAATTTTTTACAATTATATCATTTCAAAAATTGATAGTATCGTTAATGACATGGAAGATTCTTCTATCAACTTAATGGATATGTTATCTAGATATAAGAAGTAATACTAATAATTCTAATTTTTAAATAATATTATGAATTCACAAAAAATAATTACCATAATAGCAGGAGTAGTTGGTGTAATAGCCATGTTCTTCCTAATTAGAATTATTGGAGTAGGTGATGAAGCTATTAAAGCTGGTGAGTCTGATGGTATCGTAAATACATTTATGTATATAGCGTATATTATATTAGGTTTAATACTAGTTTTGGTTGTACTATTTACATTAAAAAACATTTTCACTAACAAAGATACCTTAAAGAGTACTTTAATGGGAGTTGGTGCATTTTTAATAGTAGGTTTAATTTGTTACTTTTTAGCTACAGGAGTAGAGACACCAATGAAAGAAGGTGAAATACTTTCTGCTGGCGATTCTAAATTAGTAGGAGCTGGATTATACATGTTCTATGCACTTGCTATTATAGCGATAGGAACTATGTTACTATCTGGAATTAAAAAAATGATTAAATAAGATGGCAAAAAGAGCAGCACCAGAAGTAAATGCAGGATCGATGGCTGATATCGCTTTCTTACTCCTTATTTTCTTCTTAGTAACAACAACGATCGAAACAGATTCTGGTTTAAACAGAAAGTTGCCTCCAATGGAGGAGTCTGATGAAGATGTTATTATTAAAGAAAAAAATATTTTTCAGTTAGAAGTTAATAGAAAAAATCAATTATTTCTAAAAACTGGAGGAGAAGAAAAGATAATTGAAATTAAAGATTTACGAGAGTCTGCAGTAACTTTTCTTGATAATGGAGGAGGTACTGGAGATAGTGCTTGTAAATACTGCCAAGGTAAAAAGAACCCAAGGTCGTCTGATAATTTTGATAAAGCTATTATTTCTTTACAAAATGACAGAGCGACGGAGTATGACACATACATAGCAGTACAAAATGAAATTATTGCTGCTTATAATGAGTTAAGAAATAGAGAATTTAAAAGAGCATTTCCTACTTTAGATATGAACTTTGTTGAAGCGGAAAACGCTTATGGTGATGCAAGAACAACACCAGCAACTAAAGCAAAACTTAAAGAGAAATTAGAGCAAATAAAAACTTTAGTACCTCAAAAATTCTCTGAAGCAGAGCCGAAGTCTAATTAGATAAAAAATTTAAATATGTCTAAATTTAAAAAGAAAAAAGGAGGCGAAATGCCAGCAGTTAATACCGCATCTTTACCAGATATTGTATTCATGCTGTTATTCTTTTTCATGGTGGCTACTGTAATGAGACAAAACACCTTAATGATTGAGAATAAATTACCACAAGCAGATCAAATTGAAAAATTAGATAAAAAGAGTTTGGTAATGTATATTTATGCTGGTAAACCAAGTACCAACTATAAAAGTCAATATGGTAATGAAGCTAGAATTCAGTTAAACGATAAGTTTGCTGATGTTAGTGATATTGCTGCTTTTATAGCTGCTGAAAGAGCTGCCAAAAGAGAGGAAGAAGTTCCTTTTCTTACTACTGCTTTAAAAGTAGATAGTGATGCAAATATGGGATTGGTAACAGATATTAAGCAAGAATTGCGTAAAGTAAACGCATTAAAAATTAATTATACAACTAGAAAAGGTAATGCCTTAGAAGGTTTAAAAAAATAATTATAAATCTTAATTTTATTAAAAGGCGTTTTGAGAAATCATAACGCCTTTTTTATGTAACAAATGAAAAATCTTCTTCTAATTTTTATGTGCTTGTTTAGCTTCTTAAGTTCTTTTTCACAAGAAGAAATACTTGTAGAACAAGAAGTAGATTCTTTATATAAAGAAGATCAATTTTATCTAGGTGTTACCTACAATTTATTAGTGAATAGGCCAGAAGACGTTTCGCAAAGCGGTTTTTCTAGTGGATTTCATTTAGGGTATATAAAAGATATGCCAATAAACCTAAAACGTAATATTGCTATTGGTGTTGGTTTAGGGATTTCTAGCAATTCGTATAATCAAAATATGTTAATAGATAAAATTAGTGATGGTACTTATAGCTATACCGTTTTAGATGACAGTGAAACATCCTACACCAAGAATAAGTTTACTACATATATGATCGAAGCACCTATAGAATTTAGATGGCGAACTTCTACTCCTACAGAGTATAAATTCTGGAGAATTTATACAGGATTCAAATTCGGTTATGTACTTTTTAATTCCTCTAAATTTAATGGCGACACTACCATTAAACATCGAAATATTTCCGACTTTAATAAAATGCAATATGGTTTTACTATAAGCGCAGGTTATAATACTTGGAATATTCATTTTTATTATGCATTAAATTCTGTCTTTAGTAAGGATGCCCAATTAGATAGTGCTGGTTTAGACATGCATGCAATTAAAATAGGCTTAATGCTTTATCTTCTCTAACCTAACTAGTTTAACCAGTAATTTAATAAGGTGAGTTGAGGTAAAAAACCGATACAAAAACCAGCTATCAATTCTACATAATTATGTGCTTTTAAATGTAATCTTGAGGTTGCTATTGCTCCTGTTAGTATTGCCATTAAAGCTAGTGTACCATTAATATTTATTCCAAAGTGTATACTTAGAGCTATATAAAACATAAACACACCAGATATAGCAATCATATGTATGCTTGCCTTGAACTTTAGTACAGCTAAAATGAAGCAAGTGAGATTAGATAGTAAAACACCTATAAAGAAATAATAAAGCTCTAAGACCTCACTAGGAGGAAAAACACGCTTTACTATTAAATATATAATAATACAATTAAGACCTAAAGGTAAAATACGTTCTTTGGCTGTTTTTAAATAAATACTATGTGTTTTACCCAATGTTTTTAGCAAATAATATATGAGTATAGGTAGAATTACTGTTAAAATAGAAATAGAAATAAGTTTTGCCTGTATTATTTCTTTTGGAATAAATCTTGGGGATTTAGAAAAATAAAAAAGTATACCAAGTAAAGGCATGATTAAAGGATGAAAAATAAACGATATGCTTTTTAAAAGGTGATTCATTAAATCTTTTTACGCAAACGAGCAACAGGAATATCTAATTGTTCTCTATACTTTGCAACGGTACGTCTTGCAATTGGGTATCCTTTTTCTTTTAATATTTTTGCTAAAGCTTCGTCTGTTAAAGGTTTTTTCTTGCTTTCTTCTTCAATAACGGTTTCTAATATTTTTTTAATTTCTCTAGTAGAAACTTCTTCACCTTTATCGTTAGTCATCGACTCACTAAAAAACTCTTTTATTAATTTGGTGCCGTAAGGTGTATCTACATATTTACTATTTGCAACACGAGAAACAGTCGAAACATCCATTTCAATTTCGTCTGCAATATCTTTTAAAATCATTGGTTTTAAGTTGCGCTCATCACCAGTTAAAAAATATTCTTTTTGGTAATGCATAATGGAGCTCATGGTAACAAAAAGGGTTTGTTGTCTTTGTTTAATTGCCTCAATAAACCATTTTGCTGCATCTAGTTTTTGTTTGATAAACATAACAGCATCTTTCTGTGATTTGCTCTTTTGTTTGGTGTCTTTATAGCCTTTAAGCATATTGTTGTATTCTCTCGATACATGAAGTTCAGGTGCATTCCTTCCGTTTAAAGTGAGTTCCAATTCGCCATTTACAATTTTTATGGCAAAATCTGGTACAACGTGTTCTACCATTCTATTATTTCCAGCATAGCTTCCGCCTGGTTTCGGGTTTAGGCGTTCAATTTCATGTATGGCATCTTTGAGTTGTAACTCACTAATGTCAAATTTTTGTAATAGTTTTTTGTAGTGTTTTTTTGTAAACTGATCAAAAGCTTTATCAATAATATTTGTTGCTAAAGCAACATCTGGATGTTGCTCTTTTCTATGTAATTGTATTGATAAACATTCTTGTAGATTTCGTGCTCCAACTCCTGCAGGGTCTAATTGGTGTACAATTTTTAGTACTTTTTCTATGTTTTCTTCTGTGGTAAAAACGTTTTGTGTAAAAGCTAAATCGTCCATGATATCTGACAATTCTCTACGTATATAACCACTTTCGTCTACACTACCAACAAGAAATTCTGCTATATCACGTTCTTCATCATTGAGTCTATATGTATTTAATTGGTTTACTAAATGTTGTGTAAACGAAGTGCCTGCTGCATACGGCATGGTCTTTTCTTCATCGTCTGCACTATAGTTATTTACTTGAGTTCTGTAATCTGGTACTTCGTCATCGCTTAAATATTCATCTACATTAATTTCTCCAGCATCAATGATTTCGTTGTCGTCATACTCATCTTTGGTATTATCTAGATCGTCATCAAATTCGTTTTCATTTTCTTCTTTGCCACCTTCAAGAGCTGGGTTTTCTTCTAGTTCTTGCTTTAAACGCTGTTCAAATGCTTGTGTTGGCAACTGAATCAATTTCATTAATTGAATTTGTTGAGGCGACAATTTTTGCGATAATTTGAACTGTAAATATTGTTTAAGCATTGTTGTATTTTGATTATACCAATTAGGTTTTAAAAATAGTAGTAGAGATAAAAATAAAAAAAACAATCTAGATAATTGGATAACTAGATTGTTTTATGAAAATATTTTTGATTACTTTTTTTAAAATTCTGCGTTTTGTGGAGTTCTTGGGTAAGGTATTACGTCGCGAATGTTTGTCATTCCTGTTGCAAACATTACTAGACGCTCAAAACCTAAGCCAAATCCTGAGTGTACTGCTGTACCATATTTACGTAAATCTAAATACCACCAAAGTTCTTCTTCTGGTATATCTAAAGCAGCCATTTTTTCTTTTAAAACATCTAAGCGTTCTTCACGTTGACTTCCTCCAACCATTTCTCCAATTCCTGGAAAAAGAATATCCATAGCGCGAACTGTCTTTCCATCTTCATTTAAACGCATATAAAATGCTTTAATATTTGCAGGATAATCAAATAAGATTACTGGGCATTTAAAGTGTTTTTCAACTAAAAAACGTTCGTGCTCACTTTGTAAATCTGCTCCCCACTCTTCAATAATATAATTAAATTTTTTCTTTTTATTTGGTTTCGAGTTTCTTAAAATTTCAATTGCTTCGGTATAACTTACACGTTTAAAGTTATTGTCTACAACGAATTTTAATTTTTCAATTAAACTCATTTCACTACGTTGGGACTGAGGTTTTGTTTTTTCTTCATCTAAAAGACGATTTTCTAAAAATTCTAAATCCTCTTTATTGTTTTCTAAAATATAATTTATAACCGATTTCATAAAGTCTTCGGCTAAATCCATATTTCCTGCTAAATCCATAAAAGCAACCTCTGGTTCTATCATCCAAAACTCAGATAAATGACGCGAAGTATTTGAGTTTTCAGCTCTAAAAGTAGGCCCAAAAGTATATACTTTACCAAGTGACATGGCGTACGTTTCTGCTTCTAATTGACCAGAAACGGTTAAGTTTGTTTCTTTGCCAAAAAAATCTTCTTTAAAATCTACTTTACCTTCTTGGTTTACTGGAGGGTTTTTAGCATCTAAATTTGTTACTCTAAACATTTCTCCAGCTCCTTCTGCATCACTTCCTGTAATAATTGGCGTATGCATGTTGTAAAAACCATTTTCGGTAAAATATTTATGCACGGCAAACGATAAATTAGAACGTAAACGCATTACAGCACTAAAAGTGTTCGTACGTGTACGTAAATGTGCATTTTCTCTTAAAAATTCGAAGGAATGTTTCTTTGGTTGAATAGGATAGTTTTCAGGGTCTGAGTCTCCAAGAATTTCGATGCTTGTTACAACAATTTCTACTTTTTGACCTTTACCTTGACTTTCTACTAATTCTCCTTTTATATGAACAGCAGCTCCTGTTGTTATACGTTTAAGTGTTTCTTCACTTGTGTTTTCAAAATCTACTACACATTGTATATTGTTAATTGTAGAGCCGTCATTTAAGGCAATAAAACGTTTAGCTCTAAAAGTTCTTACCCAACCTTTTATTTCTATTTCTAGACCAAATTGGTCTTTTGCTAATAATTGTGAAACGGTATTCGTGTTCATTGTATTTTATTTTGAATGCAAATATAATTTATTGTTGTGTTTTTTCTTCGGAAACCTCTAGATTTTCATCTTCATCGTTTTCTTCAGGAATAATATTTATTGCTGGTTTTCTTAAAACCTCCTTATTCGCTATACTTCTTTCTAATGATAGTAATAAAGAAGGTAAAAGTAATAGGTTAGAAAGCATTGCAAATAATAATGTGGCAGATACTAAAGCGCCTAAGGCTACAGTTCCACCAAAACTAGAAAAAGTAAACACTAAAAAGCCAAAGAATAATACGATAGAGGTGTAAAACATACTCACGCCTGTTTCGCGTAAAGCGGCATATACCGATTTTTTAATTTTCCAGTGATTGGCAATTAATTCTTGTCGGTATTTTGCTAAAAAGTGAATCGTGTCATCTACCGAAATTCCAAAAGCAATACTAAATACTAAAATAGTAGATGGCTTAATTGGTACACCTAAATAGCCCATTAATCCAGCTGTAATTAGTAAAGGTAAAAGGTTTGGTATTAAAGAAACAATTATCATTCTAAATGATCGAAACATATATGCCATAAATAATGCAATTAATAAAATGGCTAGCGATAATGAAATGGCTAAGTTTTTTACTAAATATTTTGTTCCTTTTTGAAAAACTAAAGCTTTTCCTGTCATAGTAACATTAAAATTTTCTTTAGGAAAAACTTTATTTATTTTAGTTTGAAGGTTTTCTTCAATACGTTCCATTTTGTCGGTACCAATATCCTTCATAAAGGTTGTTATACGGGCATATTGTCCTGTGCTATCTACAAAGTTTTTTAGTAAGTCAACATCTGAAGAAGAGTTTTTTGCATAAGACATGATAAAACTGTTTTCTTGACTAGTTGGTAATTGGTAGTACTTAGGATTGCCATTATAGTAGGCTTGTTTAGAGTATTTAACTAAGCTAACTACAGATATTGGTTTAGAGAGTTCTGGTGTTTCTAGAATTTCTTCTTCTAGTTTGTCCATACGTTTTAAAGTAGAAAGTTTCATAACTCCTTTTTTACGTTTGGTGTCTACTAATACTTCTAAAGGCATAATGCCATTAAACTCTTTTTCAAAGAAACGAATATCTTGAAAGAAGCCTGATTTTTTAGACATGTCTTCTATTAAACTTCCAGATATTTTGATTTGAAAAATCCCTATTAAACTAAGCGTTAAAAGCACTACAGATGTAATATATATAGCAATTCTTCTTTGTTTTACCATACATTCCATCCAATTTACAAAACCACCAATCCATTTTTTATTTAGGTGTTCTAAATGTCTGTCTTTTGGGTAGGGAAGAAAGGTGTAAATAATTGGTATGATTAATAAACATAATATAAAAATAGATATTATACTTAAAGAAGCAACAATACCAAACTCTTTTAAAAGCTGACTCTCTGTTAAAATAAAAGTGGCAAAACCAGAAGCAGTGGTAACATTAGTCATTAATGTAGCATTACCTACTTTGGTAATGACACGCTGTAAAGATCTTACTTTATTACCATGTAATTTTACTTCAGTTTGGTATTTATTAATTAAGAAAATACAATTAGGTATTCCTATTACTATAATTAATGGAGGAATAAGAGCAGTTAAAACAGTGATTTCATATTTGAGTAAACCAATAATACCAAAGGTCCACATAACACCAAAGCAAACTACAATAAGCGATATAAAAGTTGCTCTAAAAGAACGGAAAAACAAAAAGAAGATAAGCGAAGTGACAATTAAGGCTAATGCAATAAATTGTCCTATTTCATCTACAATATTTTGTGCGTTTAATGTTCTAATATAAGGCATTCCAGAAACTCTAACATCTAGATTGGTTTGCGTTTCAAAAGCTTCAATTTTTGGAATTAGATTATCAAAAACAAAGTCTTTTCTCGCAGCAGTATTTACAATTTCTTTGTTCATGTAAATTGCTGTACGAACCGTTTTAGTGTCTTTGTTGAATAAAAAATTATCGTAAAAAGGATATTTTTTAAATAGCTCATCTTGTAAAGCGTCTATTTGTGCTACAGAAGTAATAGAGTCTTTTATGAAAGGCTCTAGTGCAAATTTTTCGTTTTGAGTATCTTTTATTAGCTTTTGAAGATCACTAATGGAAACTACAGTTTCTATTTCGTCTATATTTTTAAAGCTTTCAGACAGTTTATTCCAAGCATTTAATTTTTCGACAGTAAAAAGTGTCGTGTCTTTTACGCCCAAAACAATTAGATTTCCTTCTTCACCAAAAATATCAAGAAAGTTATTATATTCTAAATTTACTTCGTGATCATCTGGTAATAAATTGGCTTCGGTATACGTAAAACGCATATATTTCCATTGTGTAGCAAGTAACCCTGTGGCTATTAAAATACCAAGTATTATAGCGATTTTATTACGAAGTATTAGTCTTGCAACAACGTCCCAAAAACTTTTTGTGAATAGTTTGAACATAGTATAATTAAAAAAAATCCATTTAATTATATAAAAAGGCTATAGATTTAGGCAAAATTACGTAGTTAAATTGGAGTGGCAAAGGTATGGAAAAGGGATGTATTACAAAGGTTAAAAATGTTATAAAGTAACGTTAAAAGTAAATTTTAATGCCATATTATCTTCTAGCTTAGGTAAATGATAAGCTCCATATCTGTAGGTAAAACTTAAACCGAAACCAAAAAACAACTTGTTAATTTCTAATCCAGATTCTGTGAAGCCTTTTTCGAGTGTATTAAAAGTGATTTGTTGGTGTCTATTTATATTGCTCATATTACCAATTGCAAACCTAGATATAAATACTAATTCTGGTTTAAAACGCTTACTTATTTTAAAAGGACTTAAATGGTGTTTAAATTGGAAGGTGCTAATTCTGTCAGAAAAAAATTCGTTAAAAAACATCGTTTCAAAACTAGTAACTCCCGCAACAGAAAAACGCTGCATAATGGTTTCTTTTGTTATATTATTAGGATATGCATGATACATATGTGTTAAAGGAGTTTCTCCACTTGCTAAGCCAGCTGTAATTGTTAATAATGAAAAAGCGTTGTTTGCATATTCTTTTTTAAAAATGGTTCTTAAGTCTAATTTTGAGAAATTAAAATCGCTTTTAAAAACATCGCTAAAACTTTTAGTGTACTGTAATGTGAATTTTGGATAGCCTTCTTTTATTATTTTAAACTTATTATCTACTGTTTCAAAAGAACTAAAAGGACTCCATTGTAATGCTGTTTTAGAAGTGCTTAAGTGTATTTCATTATAGATTTTATTATTAACAACAAAATCGTAAGCATAGGTAGTATTTATATTACTAGTCGCAAATTCTGTTTCGCCAATTAAATTTGGTGTTAGTTGACGCTCTATAGATATCGTTTTGGTTATATGTTTATGAAACAAATTAATGTTTAATAGTCTTGGCTCAAAAAGTTGAAAAAATCGACTGTCTGTTAAAAAAGTAGAGCTCCCAGTTTCGTTTAAATCATCGGTATAAGAAAAATTAAGCCAGGTATTCGTTTTTTCATCTAGTTTAACTCCTGAGCCAAAACTGTATTTAAAAGCATGGTCTCTAAAACCATAAACGGCATATGTGTTGAATCTTATTTTTTCTGAAAATGCATTATTAGTTTGCCCACCAAGCCCATTTCTAGATCCTTCGTATTGATTGTATTTAACAAGATATCTTAAATCTATATCAAAATATTTTGTTGGAAAATAACCATTGCCTAGTTGTTGAATAAAAGCTTTTCTTTTTAAAGAATCTTTTTTTACAACTTTAGTGGAATCTTTACTTATTGGCGTTTGTGCTTTACTAAAAAAGAAGGATAAACAAAGTAAAATAGTAAAACAGGATTTTTTCATTAATTTAATAATGAAGCATTAATAGAAGTTGCTAACACTTCTTTAATATTTGTTCTATAGCCTAATTCTTTATGAACAATTTCTCCTTTTTTATTAATAACAATACTTGTAGGGTAACTATTAACACCATACATTTTAATTATATCATTAGCGTCTGCTAAAATATTATATTGAAAAGGGTTGCTTTCTAAAAATGCATTTACAACCGATTTTTTATTAAAAGTAAGCGCTAAGAATACCACGTTTTTATTCTTAAAATTGGCGGCTAATGTATTTAGTTGTGGCATTTCTGTTATACATGGTCCACACTTTGTAAACCAAAAATTAAGGACTACTACTTTGCCTTTTAAGTTGGATAATTTGTAATTTTTTCCTTTTAAATCTTTTGCAATAAAATCTATAGCCTTTTCGCCAGGAGTAAAAGCAGCTTCTATATTTTGTTCTATTAAAATAGGTTGATTACTTTTTTTAACAAACACTAAGCTTTTTACTTTTCCTTTATCATTAGCAAAAAAAACGGGTTTATAATCTGTGTTTGTCATTAAAGACAAGCTCTCCATTGTTAGTAGTTTTCCTTGTTCATTAAACAGCAACACATCTGGTGTAATATTAATTTGTGTGCTTGCCATTTGCGTTTCATTAAGTGGATATTGATTGCTAGGAATAAACGGGTATTTATTTTGGGCAATACCAAATGTGCATTGTAATAAACAAACTAGTAAAAAAAGGCATCCTGTTTTTTTCATAATTAAATAAACGAAAAATATGTGTTATTGGTATAAAAAAAGCGACAAGTAAGTCGCTTATTAATTATACGGTCATGATTTCTTTTTCTTTAACAGCAAATAATTCATCAATTTTTTTGATATAGTTATCTGTTAAGCCTTGAACATCTTGTTCTGCATTTTTTTGAAGATCCTCAGAGATGCCATCTATTTTTTTAATGTCATTATTTGCTTCTTTTCTAGCGTTTCTAATCCCAACTTTTCCGTCTTCTGCTTCTGCTTTAGCTTGTTTTGCTAGATCACGTCTGCGTTCTTCGGTTAAAGGTGGTACATTTATAATAATTGTTTCTCCATTATTCATTGGGTTAAAACCAAGGTTTGCATAGGCAATACCGCGTTCAATTTCCTGAAGCATATTTTTTTCCCAAGGTTGTACTGTAATGGTTCTTCCATCTGGAGTATTCACATTGGCAACTTGACTTAATGGTGTTTGTGATCCATAATAATCTACCATAACACTACCAAGCATTGCTGGGCTAGCTTTACCAGCTCTAATGTTTGTAAATTGTTTTTCTAGATGCTTTATGGCATTTGTCATTGCCTCCTTTGTTCCGTCTATTATAAATTGAATGTCTTCGTTCATTTTTTAAAAATTTAATATACTCGTTTGTTTTCAAAAACTAAGCCAAAGTTTAGATTCCGTTTTAAGGAATAAAAATTTTGGATTGCACTAAGTTAAATACTTGTAGTGAGAGTTACAAGTTTACTTTGGTACCAATTTTTTCTCCAGTAACTACTTTTAATAAGTTTCCTTTCTTATTCATATCAAAAACAATAATTGGCAATTCGTTTTCTTGACTTAGTGTAAAAGCTGTGGTGTCCATTACTTTAAGACCTTTACGTAAAACATCATCGAAAGTAATATGATCAAACTTTATTGCTGTGCTATCTTTTTCTGGATCTGCATTGTAGATGCCATCTACACGAGTTCCTTTTAAAATAACATCGGCTTCAATTTCAATAGCACGTAAAACTGCTGCAGAATCTGTTGTGAAATATGGGTTTCCTGTTCCTCCTCCAAAAATAACAACACGCCCTTTACGTAAATGACTCATTGCTTTTCTACGAATAAAAGGTTCTGCTACTTCGTTAATTTTTATGGCAGTTTGCAAACGAGTTTTAACTTCGTGATCTTCTAATGCATTTTGTAATGCTAAACCGTTAATAACAGTTGCTAGCATTCCCATGTGGTCTCCTTGCACACGATCCATACCGTTCATGGCTCCTGCAACACCTCTAAAAATGTTTCCACCACCAATTACAATGGCTACTTCTACGCCTAGTTCAGTGATTTCTTTAATGTCTTTGGCATATTCTGCTAAACGTTCTGGGTCTATACCATATTGGCGATTTCCCATTAATGCTTCTCCAGATAATTTTAAAAGAATTCTTTTGTATTTCATTTTTTGTTTAGCTTTTATACAGATTTCTGCTTATGCAGGAATTTAGGGTTTAGCAAATATAATGAATATCTTTTTTTAGAATTAAAGAATTTTACAAATAAAAAAAACCACTAGTTCTTTTAAAAAGAATAGTGGTTTTTATGAATTATTTTGTCAGAGACCTTTCGACTGTGCTCCAGGTGACAAAATGGAATTTATTATCCTAAAGATACACGTTTAAAAGCAGTAACAGTAAGATTATTAGCTGCTACGTAATCTGCAACGGTTTGTTTTTCATCTTTAATAAACTTTTGATCTAATAAACATTGTTCTTGATCTAAAGTAGTATTATCGCTAATAAAACGCTCCATTTTACCTGGTAAAATATTTCCCCAGATTTTTTCTGGTTTCCCTTCTGCAGCTAATTGTGCTTTAGCATCTTCTTCAGCTTGCGCTAAAACTTCAGGTGTTAATTGTGCCATTGAAATAAATTGAGGTACATTTTTAAGTGTTTTACCTAAACGACCTAATTCGATATTATCTTTTTCAATAACAGCAATTCTTGCTTCTGTTTCACTTGCTACAAATGCAGGGTCAAAATCTTTGTAAGATAATGAAGTTGCTCCCATAGAAGCTACTTGCATTGCTACGTCTTTTGCAACTGCTTCTGCTTTGTCTGTTTTTTCAGATAAACCAACTAAAGCGCCAATTTTATTAATGTGTACGTATGTGCCAACATAAGGTGCTTCTAGTTTTTCGAAAGCGTTGATTTCTAATTTCTCACCAACAACACCCGTTTGTTCTACTAATTTTTCGGCAACTGTCATTCCTCCAAAGTCTGCAGCTAAAAAATCTTCTTTGTTATCAAAGTTGATTGCTATATCTGCAAATTGGTTTGCTAAAGTTAAAAAAGATTCATTTTTACCAACAAAATCCGTTTCACATCCTAATACGATAGTAACACCAACAGTGTTATCTGCATTAATTTTTGAAACTGCTGCACCTTCGCTAGAATCACGATCTGCTCTTTTTGCTGCTACTTTTTGTCCTTTTTTACGTAATACTTCAATTGCTTTATCAAAATCACCTTCAGCCTCTACTAAAGCTTTTTTGCAATCCATCATACCAGCTCCTGTAGCTTGTCTTAATTTGTTTACTTCTGCTGCTGTTATTTTTACCATAGCTTCCATATATTTTTAATTTAAAAAAGTCGTACCATCAAATTTCTAAAAAGAAAAAGAACGAAACGACTTTTTTATGTTGTGTTAATGTTATTTTATTCTTCCTCTTCTTTTGCTACTTCTGCTACTTCAGCTTTTTTTGCTGGAGCTGCTTTCTTTTCTGCTTTTGGAGCATCTTTTTCAGCTTTACGCTCTGCTAAACCACCAGCAATTGCATTAGTAACGTGCGTTAAAATCTTGTCAATTGATTTTGAAGCATCATCATTTGCAGGTATCACGTAATCTACTTGACGTGGATCAGAGTTAGTATCTACCATTGCAAAGATTGGAATGTTTAATTTTTGTGCTTCTTTAATTGCAATATGCTCACGCTTAATATCTACAACAAATAAAGCTCCTGGTAAACGAGTCATGTCGCTAATAGAACCTAAGTTTTTTTCTAACTTAGCTCTTAAACGATCTACTTGTAATCTTTCTTTTTTAGAAAGTGTCATGAATGTTCCATCTTTCTTCATTCTATCAATAGTAGCCATTTTTTTAACCGCTTTTCTAATAGTAACAAAGTTTGTTAACATTCCTCCAGGCCAACGTTCAGTAATGTAAGGCATATTAACTGCTCCTGCTTTTTCTGATACGATGTCTTTTGCTTGCTTTTTTGTAGCAACAAATAAAATTTTACGTCCGGATGCTGCAATTTTAGCAAGTGCTGCTCCAGCTTCGTCAATCTTAGCTGCTGTTTTATAAAGGTTGATTATATGAATGCCATTACGCTCCATATATACGTAAGGGGCCATGTTTGGGTCCCACTTACGAGTAAGGTGTCCAAAGTGTACACCTGCTTCAAGTAATTCTTTTACTTCTACTGCCATTTTGTAATAGTTTACGTTCTGTTGAATTAGCAATAATTAAGTGGTCATTTAATAAAATTCGCCTTAATCATTTAGATGCTAAACTAAATCCTGCTTGCGCTAGGACAACAATAACTGTTTTATTTTTTTGTTTGTTTTCAACAATATGGAAAAGACTTTTGAAAGCATTCCAATATTGTTGAAGGATAATATTAACGTTTTGAGAATTGGAATTTCTTACGCGCTTTCTTCTGACCGAATTTCTTACGCTCTACCATTCTTGGATCTCTTGTTAATAAACCTTCTGGTTTAAGAATTAATCTGTTTTCTGGATCTAATTCGCACATAGCGCGAGATAAACCTAAACGGATTGCTTCTGCTTGACCTGTAATACCACCTCCATATACATTTACTGTAATATCAAAGTTGCCATCATTGTTAGTCATAACTAAAGGTTGATTTACTTTATACTGTAAAGTTCCAGTAGAAAAGTAATCTGTCATGTCTTTTTTATTTACTGTTATCTTACCAGTTCCTGTAGCAAGATATACACGTGCAACAGCCGTTTTTCTACGACCAATTTTGTGAATTACATCCATGTTATTTGAATTCTTCTAGGTTAATTGTTTTCGGTTTTTGAGCTTCATGTGTATGAGCTGTACCTACAACAACATTTAAATTACGGAATAATGCTGCACCTAATTTGTTTTTAGGAAGCATTCCTTTTACTGATTTTTCCACTAATCTTGCAGGATCTTTTCCATACAATTCTGTAGCAGTTAAACTTCTTTGACCACCTGGGTAACCAGTGTGACGAATATAAGATTTGTCCGTCCACTTGTTTCCTGTTAAGTTGATTTTTTCTGCATTGATAACAATTACGTTATCTCCACAATCAACATGTGGTGTGAAGCTAGGTTTGTGTTTTCCTCTTAAAAGTTTTGCAACTTTAGAAGATAAACGACCCAAAGATTGACCTTCAGCATCCACTAAAACCCACTGCTTATCTACAGTAGTTTTGTTTGCTGAAATCGTTTTGTAGCTTAATGTGTCCACGTTATTAATAATTTTTTACCTGTCTTTGACTAGGTAGATTAAACATTCCTCTCTTAAAAAAGAGTTTGCAAATTTACGATTATATATTTGAATACCAAATAGTGTGACAACTTATTTTTTCAGTGATTCTCAATAGGTTGTAGTTCCTTTTATAGGTTAGCTTTTTTATTATGTATTTTTAAAGCGATACCTATTATCTAATAGGCACTTTTATTAGCTTTGCATTTTTAAAAATAATTATAATGATTTCAGTAGATAATTTAGCAGTAGAGTTTAGTGGTCATACCTTATTTAGTGACGTGTCTTTTACTATTAATGAAAACGATAAGATTGCATTAATGGGGAAAAATGGTGCTGGAAAGTCTACCATGATGAAAATTATTGCAGGTGCTCAAAATGCAACTCGTGGCAACGTAAGAACACCAAAAGATGCTGTAATCGCCTATTTGCCACAGCATTTATTGACGGAAGATAATACTACAGTATTTGATGAAGCTTCTAAAGCCTTTAGTCATGTGTATACCATGCGAGATGAAATGGAGGGCTTGAACAAGCAACTTGAAACTAGAACCGATTATGAATCTGATGAATACATGAAAATCATTGAGCGTGTTTCCGATTTAGGAGAAAAATATTATGCGCTTGATGATGTGAATTACGATTCCGAAGTAGAAAAAGCATTAAAAGGTTTGGGATTTAAGCAAGAAGATTTTAAAAGACTAACTAATGAATTTAGTGGTGGATGGCGAATGCGAATTGAGTTAGCAAAAATTTTATTGCAAAAGCCAGACCTTATATTACTAGATGAGCCAACCAATCATATAGATATTGAATCTGTAATTTGGTTAGAAGATTTTTTAGTAAATAAAGCCAATGCCGTTGTGGTAATTTCTCACGATAAAGCATTTATTGATAATATTACTAATCGTACCATAGAAGTAACCATGGGACGTATTTACGATTACAAAGCAAATTATAGTCATTATTTACAATTGCGAGAAGATAGGCGAGCACATCAAATAAAAGCCTATCAAGAACAACAAAAATTTATTGCCGATAATCAAGCTTTTATTGATAGATTTAAAGGTACATACTCTAAAACAAACCAAGTGTCATCTAGAGAACGTATGCTAGAAAAGTTAGAAATCATAGAAATTGATGATATAGATACCTCTGCTTTGAAATTACGTTTTCCGCCAACACAACGTTCAGGAGATTACCCAGTAACGGTTAAGGATATTTCTAAATCCTATGCAGAGCATGTGGTTTTTAAAGATGCAAGTATGTCGATATCTCGAGGAGAGAAAGTCTGTTTTGTTGGTCGAAATGGTGAAGGGAAATCTACTATGATTAAAGCCATTTTAGGAGAAATTGATGTAGAAGGTGATTGCAGCTTAGGTCATAATGTGAAGGTTGGTTATTTTGCCCAAAACCAAGCAGCTTTGCTAGATGAAGACTTAACTATATTTCAAACGGTTGATGAGGTCGCTAAGGGAGATGTTAGAACTCAGATTAAAAATATTCTAGGTCGCTTTATGTTTAAAGGTGATGAGATTGATAAAAAAGTCAGCGTGTTGTCTGGAGGAGAAAAAACCAGATTAGCAATGGTGAAGCTATTGCTTGAACCTGTAAACTTACTCATTCTTGATGAGCCAACGAACCACTTAGATTTAAAGTCTAAAGATGTGCTTAAAGAAGCATTACAAAATTTTGATGGAACACTAATACTCGTCTCTCATGATCGTGATTTTTTGCAAGGCTTATCTAAAAAAGTTTTTGAATTTAAAGATCAGCGCGTGATTGAGCATTTTGAAACGATTGATGATTTCTTAGTTAGAAATCGTGTGGAGAGTTTAAAAGGATTGGATTTGTAATTTAGAATAGCTAAAATTTTCAAAAAGGTTAACGTAAAAATATACGCAATTTGACGTATTGTATTATATGACTTCATATAATAAGTTTGACCATAACTTAAATTTATTATTATGAAACTACAATTACACCTATTTAAAACATTTAAATGTATCCTTTTTTTTCTAATTGGTTTGCATGTGACTGCTCAAGAATTAGAATGGGCAAAACAAATTGGAGGGAATGTAAATCAAGAATCATTAGACATTACACTAGATGCATCTGGGAATATTTATACAACTGGATGGTTTGATGGTACTGTAGATTTTAATCCAAGTGGAGACGTTTTTAACTTGTCGGCAACAGGAAGTAGAGATGTGTTTATTTCTAAATTAGATAGTTCGGGTAATTTTATATGGGCTAAACGTTTTGGGTCATTTGGTTATGATCAAGCATATTCTATTGATGTTGATGATTCTGGAAATATTTATATTACAGGTTGGTTTGAAAGCACAGTAGATTTTGACCCTGGCTTAGGTGAATTTAATATCACTTCTAATGGTGGTTATGATGCTTTTATTCTAAAATTAGATGCTAATGGTGACTTTATTTGGGCAAAAAACATAGGAGGAAGTTCCTATGATATTGGGTACTCAGTAGTTGGTGATGCAAACGGTGTATACCTAACGGGGCGCTTTCAGGGAACAGCAGATTTTGATCCCAATGCTTCTGTGTATAATCTTACTGCTACAGGGCTTATAGATGTTTTTACGGTAAAACTTTCAACTGCTGGTGATTTTGAATGGGCAACCCAATATGGTACGACAAATTCTAATATTGGAGAAGCAGTTGAAGTAGATGCTTTTGGAAATGTTTATACCTTGGCACGTTTTAAAGGCACTGTTGATTTTGACCCTAGTGCTACCGAGTTCAATTTAACATCTTTTGGAGCAGATGATATTGCAATCGTTAAACTTAATGCGAACGGTGATTTTGTTTGGGCAAAGCAAATGGGAGGAGCAGGAACTGAAGAACCAACCGAAATGGTTATTGATGCTAATGGAAACATTTATACTACAGGTTATTTTAGTAATGTTGCAGATTTTGATCCTAGTGCTGCACAAAGCATGTTAACCTCTCAAGGTTCTTTTGACGTGTTTGTTTCTAAGTTAGATGCTAATGGTGATTATGTTTGGGCGAAACAACTAGGAGGAACAGGTTCTGATGACGGTAAAGGTCTTGATGTAGATAATCTTGGAAATGTATATCTCTCAGGAATTTTTAATGGGACTTTAGATGCAGATCCTTCTGCAAATGGATTTCCTTTAGCGTCTTATGGAGATGATGATGTTTATGTTGTAAAATTAGATGCTAATGGTGATTTTGTTTGGGCAACTCATTTTGGAGGAGTAGGAGAAGACTTAGGGAGAGCAGTAGTTGTAAATAAAACGACTTTTGATGTCTATGTTACTGGAACCTTTGAAGGTGTGTCTGATTTTGATTCAAGTGTATCAGAAACAACATTGACATCTCTAGGTTTTACAGATGTTTTTATTGCTAAACTTTCTGGAAATAATTTATCTCTAATAGATGATTTAAATGCTTTTAGCTTTGATTTTTATCCAAACCCGGTTGCTAATCAACTTCATATAAAAAGTGATTCGCCAATAAAAGGATCTATACAAATTTTAGATATTTCAGGTAGAATTATTAACTCATGGCAACTAAATATGACTGGTAATATTTCGGTTCTAAATATGGAATCTTTACCAACAGGGACATATATTTTAAATTTGATAACAGGTACTACTTCATATTCTAGAAAAATATTGAAACTTTAGCTAAACTAAAATTGAATTGTTTAATGTATCCTCGCGTTAGCTATTAAGGTGTTTGTTGAAGCTCTTTTTTGTGCTGTTATATAAGCAGGACAAAAAAGTGATTGCCAGAATTTTCATATTCACGAATTCATTAATATAAATAGTTTTAATGAGTAAAGAACGAGTGTTGGGTAACGTCCAAAATACTTGTCTAATCATGAGTAAGGTAGCATCATTTGATGCTACCTTTAAATTTCATTTGATATAAATTCCATTTTTGGAATCGTTTTTGTATTTAATATAATGCACAATATTTAATTTAACCATTAGTTATATCCTTATGAGAGTATTATTAACCATCCTATTTTTATATAGTTCTTTAAATGTTTCTGCGCAATTTAAATCTGGTTTTAACGCAAACGAAGCAACCTTTACTATTGCTATGAACAATAGTTTTAATTTTATTAAACAATATGGAACTAACGAAACTATAATTCCAGAGCAATTTAATTTACACTATACTTCTAATGTTTTAAGTATGGATAATAAGTTTGAAGTCTATGAAAACAATAACATAGGCATAATTAATTATAGAGGTTCTACAGATAAAATGATTAGTTGGGTAGAGAATTGTTATTCTGCAATGATTCCTGCAAAAGGAACCATTATTATCGATGAAAAAGAACATGATTATGCTTTTGCTACCAGCGAAAATACAGCAATACACGCGGGTTATGGGTTGACTATTGTCATTCTTTCCGAAGCTATTAAAGAACAAATTAAAGCATTAAACAATAAAGGAATCTACCACATCATTATAACCGGACATAGTCAAGGTGGTGCATTGGCAACCATGACAAGAGCATATTTAGAGAATTTACCTAAAGGAGAATTGTCTATAAGGAATAGATATAAAACCTATGCATATGCACAGCCCATGTCTGGAAATAAAGAATTTTCTGAAGAATACAACACAAGATTTAGTGATAAAGGAACGAGTTATTCTATTATAAATGCCGAAGATCCTGTGCCTTATATGCCTTTTAATTATGAAGAAGATAAACTAATTACAAAAGAAAAAATAAGCGGATGGCTTTTCGGGAAAAAAGAATTTAAAGCTAAAAAGTTGGGTCAAGATGCTTTTATCAGATTATTTGAAAGAGGATTAACAGGTTATGTAAAAGGAAGCAATAGGTTAATTAATAAAATTATTGGATTGAAATTTGGGAAAATTGTAATGCCTGAATTTGTAGCAGATATTAATTATTATCCTACAGGAGAACTTAAAGAACTTCCAAAATTTACCTACCCAAAAATAGAAGTAGATACTCGTGATTTAATGGAAGATCAATTAAAGGGTTTAGAACAAGATGCCAACGGGAAATGGTATAAAAAAGAAGCAAAATTTTTTCAACATAAACCGTATAATTATTATGTTGCCGTTTTAAAAAAATGGAACACTCCTGCATATTATTCATTAGATGAAATGTATTTGGTAAGTGATTTGTAAATAGTAAATTATAATTTTGATTGGCTCGGTTTCTTAAAAAAACAAAAAAATGGAATATATTAAATACTGTTTATTAGGATTCATAATCCATCTATTCACATAAAAAAAGGCTAAACCCTTTTATAATAATGTATAAGAGTCTTTTTTTGACTATTTTTGCAGCAATATGCAAGAATTACAACTTTCAGATTGGTTACCTACCACAAACAAAGAGGTTAAAATACGCGGCTGGCAAGAACTAGACGTTATCCTATTTAGTGGTGATGCTTATGTAGATCACCCAACCTTTGGTCCTGCAGTAATTGGGCGTTTGTTAGAAAGTTTCGGATTGCGTGTTGCCATCGTTCCGCAACCAAATGTAAACGATAATCTACAAGATTTTGTAAAACTTGGAAAACCAAGATTGTTTTTTGGTGTTACTGGTGGTTGTATGGATCCTATGATTAGCAACTATAATGCGAACAAAAAGAAACGGGACAAAGATGCATATACCCCAAATGGAGATATTGGTTTTAGACCCGATTATGCATCTACGGTTTATTCTAAAATTTTAAAAGAAAAATGGCCTGATACTCCAGTTTTAATTGGAGGGATTGAAGGTTCTCTTCGACGTGTAACGCATTATGATTATTGGAGTGATAAATTACTGCCAACTATTTTAGAAACCTCTAAAGCAGATATGTTGGTGTACGGAATGGGAGAACAACCATTACGTGAAATTATTCGTTTGTTAGAAAAAGGTGTGCCATTTAGTAGTATAAATACCGTAAATCAAACTGCAGTTCTTTTAAATAAAGAGGATAAAATTCCGAAAAATAGTAATTGGGAAGATGTTGAAATCGCTTCGCATGAAATTTGTTTAAAAGATAAAAAGAAATACGCTTCGAATTTTAAAGTGATTGAACAAGAATCGAATAAGCTTGCTGCAAGACGTATTTTTCAAAAAGTAGGACAAAAGGTGTTGATGATAAATCCACCATATCCAACCATGACAGAGGCAGAAATTGATGCTTCATTCGATTTGCCTTATACACGATTACCACATCCAAAATATAATAAGCGTGGACCAATTCCTGCGTTCGAAATGATTAAGTTCTCTATCAACATTCATAGAGGATGCTTTGGTGGTTGTAGCTTTTGTACTATTTCTGCACATCAAGGAAAATTTATTGCTTCACGTAGCCAAGAATCTATTTTAAAAGAAGTAGATACTGTTGCTAATATGCCAGATTTTAAAGGCTATTTAAGTGATATTGGAGGTCCAAGTGCCAATATGTATCAAATGAAAGGGAAAGTACAATCCATTTGCGATAAGTGTGTTGCACCTAGCTGTATTTCACCAGTAATATGTAGTAATTTAGATACCTCACATAAGCCGTTAACCGAATTATATCAAGCAGTAGATAAACATCCAAAGGTTAAAAAATCCTTTATAGGATCCGGAATTAGACACGATATGTTAGTTCCAGAATTTAATAAAAATGCAGATCCAAAAGAACTGGACGATTATACTGAAGAAGTGATGACAAAGCATGTTTCTGGACGACTTAAAGTTGCGCCAGAACACACCAGTGATCCCGTTTTAAAACTGATGCGTAAACCATCGTTTAGTTATTTTCATAAGTTTAAAGAACGGTTTGATAAAATAAATATTAAGAAAGGATTAAAGCTTCAGTTAATACCTTATTTTATATCCAATCATCCTGCTTGCGAAGTTGAAGATATGGCTAATCTAGCTGCCGAAACGAAAGATATGGGGTTTCAGTTAGAGCAAGTACAAGGATTTACTCCTACACCAATGACTGTAGCTACTGTAATTTATTATAGTGGTTATCATCCTTATACGCTTAAAAAAGTAAACACACCAAAAACGAGAAAAGAAAAAGACGAACAACATCGTTTTTTCTTTTGGTATAAAGACGAAAATAAAGCATGGATTAAAAAGACTTTAAATAAAGTTGGTCGTCCAGATTTACTACAGGTTTTGCTTCCTGAGAAAACCGAAAGATGGCGTAAAAACAAACCGACTGGTGATGCCAAAAATACCTTTAATGATGCTGTGCCTTTTAATCAAAGAAAAAATAAAGCAAAGTTTAGAGGGAAGAAGAAAAGACGATAATATTTTATATTTACTACTTTATTTTTTAGTTTGTAATATACTTACTTTATATTCGTAAATTATTGATTCTTTTCTATGAATATTATTGGTATTTCTTGTTTCTATCATGATGCAGCTGCTTGTTTAATACACAATGGTAAATTAATTTCTGCAGCTCAAGAAGAAAGATTTTCTAGAATTAAACACGATAAGTCTTTTCCAAAAAAAGCGATAGATTTTTGCTTAAAGGAAAATAAACTTACCATCTCCGATATTGATTTAATTGTTTTTTACGAAAAACCATTTATTAAATTCGATCGCATCATTAATACACTATTAAACCAAGCTCCATTTACATTTAGTTTGTTTAAAAAAACATTGATGTCCTGGTTAAAAAATAAACTTTGGGTTTCTAGTATTATAAAAGACGAATTAAATTACAATGGAGAGATTATTTATAGTGAACATCATGAAGCACATGCAGCAGGTAGTTTTTTTACTTCACCATTTAAAGAGGCTGTAATTGTTACTATTGATGGTGTAGGAGAAAAAGCTTGCACTTCTATTTCTGTTGGTAAAGATAACAACGTAGAAATTATAAAAGAACAACACTATCCGCACTCCATTGGTTTGTTATATTCTGCATTTACTCAGTATTGTGGTTTTAAAGTGAATTCTGGAGAGTATAAATTAATGGGGTTAGCACCTTATGGTAAACCAATTTACAAACAACTTATTTTAGAAAATATTGTTAGTTATGATGCTTCTGGTTTAGTAGAATTAAATTTGAATTGTTTTTCTTTTGAAAAAGGAAAATCGACCATTAACTCTAAGTTCTGTGATGTTTTTGGGAAAAAGCAAAGAGCTTTAGATGGAGAGATGGAAGATTTTTATTGCAATATAGCTTGTTCCATTCAAGCGGTTATTGAAGATATTATATGCACTGTATTAAAGCATGCTAAAGAATTAACAGGTTTAAATAATTTATGCCTTTCTGGTGGAGTAGCTTTAAATTGTAAAGCAAATGGCGAGCTTTTAGGAAAGTATATATTCGATAATATCTGGGTGCAACCTGCTTCAGGAGATTCTGGATGTTCTGTTGGTGCAGCCTATATTGGATGGAATCATCATTTAAAAAAAGAAAGAGTATTTTTAAACGATTCTTTAAATGATCAAGCTTACTTAGGTTCTTCTTATAGTAATAAAGATATAGAGAAATATCTTGGCACCTACAAGTTAACATATCAAAAATTAGATAATGCTACTCTTTGCGATACGGTTTCTTCCGCTTTACAGCAAAAACAAATTGTAGGTTGGTTTCAAGACGAAATGGAATTTGGCCCAAGGGCATTAGGACATAGAAGTATATTGGCTAGCCCATTATTTGAAGACATGAAGAAACATGTTAATTTAAATATTAAATTTAGAGAAGGTTTTAGACCATTTGCTCCCATTGTACTTGAAGAAGATTGTAACGAATGGTTTGATATGAAACATGTAGTTTCAAAATACATGTTGTTTACAGTAAAAAGTGACAAGAAGAAAGAAATTCCGTCGTGTATTCATGAAGATAATACGGCAAGAGTTCAAACTTTAAATAAAACTGAAAATCCGTTATTACACAATTTGATACATAATTTTAAATCTAAAACAAACTGTCCTGTATTAATTAATACTTCATTTAATGTGCGGGGAGAACCAATTGTAGAATCTCCTTTAGATGCTTTAAGGTGTTTCTTTTATACCAAAATGGATTTGTTAGTTTTAGGGAATTTTATTTTGCAAAAAAAGGATAATTTAGAAGTAGATCAACAATTAATTGTAAGTGAAAATTATGAATTGGATTAAAACAACACTTTCTAAGATTATAGAGACAAGTAAATCCCCAAAGAAACAGAAGGAGTTTGGTTATTTGTCTGCGTTTGTAATTTTTATTATTTTAGGAATATCTATTTATAAAAATGGACTTGTATTAAACCAAAGTCAGATTTTTATTGGCAGTAGCCTATTATTAATATTGCTTATTACTTTTACTTTAAAGCGTATTTTTTTACCTTTTTTAACTTTATGGTTGTTAGTAGGTGAGCTTTTAGGATTTGTAACAAGCTATTTTATTATGGGTATTGTTTATTTTACTCTTTTTTCACCAATATCACTTCTTTTAAGATTGTTTAAAAAAGAAAAAACATATAAGGCTGCGTGGGTACTTGTGGATAGAAAAATTGATTATAAAAAACTAAGCTAATTATGAGTAAGTACGAAACTTTAAAACAATTAGGAGCTTTTTTAATAGAGCAAAAAAAATTCTGGTTAATTCCTATTATCATTGTGTTAGTTCTTTTAACATTACTTGTTGTTTTTGCGGAGAATTCTGTAATAGCACCTTTTGTGTATACCTTGTTTTAATGGGATGCAGCTATTTAATAAAACTGGTAAACTAATATTTAAGATAGCAATTGTAGCTTTTCTAACCTTGTTTTTGTTTGAAATGGCTTATAGATATCATGTTATTGATTTTTATAGCGCACAAACAAACGGTTTAAATTCCCAAAAGGATTTAGATGCTACAAATATAGATCTCATGGTATTTGGCGATTCTTTTTCTGCAACGTCTAAAGAGATTAATTATGTAGACATGCTCAGGGAAAGCCGACCTGACTCCTCGGTTTTAAATTTTAGTGTTCCTGGATTTGGCATTCGACAGGTTAATACTTTTGCAGATAAAAAAATTAAAAGATATACGCCGAAAGCAATTTTATATCAAGTATATGTTGGAAATGATTTGATAGATGTAAATCACTTATGGGATTTAGAAAAGTTTTCTTTTTCTAGAAACTTGTACTGGGAAGCTTCCGATCATTTTTTGAGTTTGGGTTATTTAAATCAGCGATTAGCAATTCTTAATGTAAAGACAGAAACTAGGCTTTCCGGAATATTAAAAAAAGAGTTTGATAGCAGTTTTTATGATATTCGTACAAAACGATTTCTAAAAAGTGACGCTTATTATTTAGATAATATGTTAATGCTAAAAGGCGGTTTTAAGAAACGTTATTTGTCTTGGCTAAAGCATATGCAAGATTTTTTAGATACAGTTCCTCAAGATGTACCTGTTTATATAGTATGGATTCCTCATCAAGCACAAGTAGGTGATTATTATTACCAAAGCATGATAAAACTTGGAGCAGCGTTTCAAGAAAAGGCTGCAATTCAAAATCCAGAGTATCCTTTTTTTAGTGAGGCAAAAAGAGATTTAAGTAACTATAAAAATGTTACACATATAAACCCGTTACCATTTTTTCAATCTAAAGACACAGTAAATAACAGGTTGTATTTTGTAAACGATCCACATATTAATAAGAGCGGAAACACTGTGTTACATAGTTTTTTACAAAGTCAAATACCTTTTAATTAATACCCTTTTTATTGTTTATTATTCCGTTTTTGGTACTGTTTCGTTTTTATTCATTTTTAGTGTCAATTCCGATTTTATATAGGATAACATTTTTTTAGCAACCAATTTATTTCCAAATTCTCCTGTGTGACAGAAATCGAAATATGTAGTTTTATTTGCGTTATCAAATACATCACTAATATCTACAAACGTTGAATCTGTAATCATTAATGAATCTTTTCTAACAGTTTCATAAGATAACTTGTATAAGTTTTCATAATACTGCTGGCTTTTAAAATATCCTTGTTCTGCTTCTGTTAAATTTTTCTTTGAAAAAATATTCGGTTGCATAAAATTAAACGCTTTAAAACCATAAGCATTCTCTAAATTTTTAGAAATTTTAACGTAACCAATATACGTTTCGGCAATATCAGTAGCCAACGCATCTGGACGAGCAGTTAGCTGTTTGTATGCCGAATTTGTAAATATTTTACGCTGCATTGTAGTAACGAATCTATGTAAATTACTAGAATATACCATTAATGAAATACGCTTTTTGTAACTATGTGCAATTTTAAATTCTTTTCGTCTATTGTATGCATTTGTTGGAGTGCCAGCTTCGTTATTTTGGTGTCCTGAAATAACTTCGTTTACGCCATCATAAAAAATTACAATATCTGGAATATTGTTTTTAATTAATTCTCTTTGTAGCTGAATATTCTCTGTAGCCCGCGTATAACCATGACAACCAAAATTGGTAACTTCTAAATTTTGGCTTGGAAAATTATTATGAATTAATTTAGATAATTCGGAGGGTATGGTGTGTTCGTCTCGTGCTCCAGAACTATACATGGTAGAACCTCCAAAACAAAATATTTTTAATGCTGTTGCCGAGTCTTTCAAACTAGGGTTTACTGTTTTACGGAGCCCGTTTTCATAAATTGTATTGTGTTTTCCATTCATTGGTTTAAAACGATAATGCAAGTATGGTTCCCATTTCATGTCTTGTTGACGTAATTCTCTGAAGATTTCTTTAATGGATTCGTTATCCAAATCATCACCTTCATATAAGCCAGAAGCGATAATACGTTCGGTGTTTCCATCAATACCACTTTTGTCGTGGTAATTATAAAAAATGCCCAATCCAATTTCTAAAAAAAGAAAAAGGATTATCATGTTTATGAATAATGTATAGATGACTTTGATTTTGTTTTTCACAGATAAAATAAATTATAAGATATATTTTAATTTCTTATTGAGCAGAATTAAAAGGTGGCTTCCAATTCCAGAAAGTATAATGGTTAGAAAAGCTAAAGGTGTTGATTTTAATTCAAAAAAACTAAGAATCAAAATAATAATTAAAGGATGAATTAAATATAGCGCAATAGAATAGGAGGATAAAACTTTACTATTTATATTAGAATGAAGCGTAAAAGCAAAAGAAGTAATTAATAGTATTGGCCCTAATAATAAAAAGGAAATACTCATATTAAACGATGCATTTGCGTTTATATAATAATTAATTAAACTCTCTGCAGTAAGTAATAAAAAACTTATGGCTAAAAGTATTACCGCTTTCTTTTTATTAAATTTTAAATGAAATTCTGTTCGGTGAATTACATACCCAATACTTAAAAACGGTAATGCGAAAAATAGAAAATTACGGTGTATTGGTGGAAAATCGATTAGTTTTGCTAAAATAGGAGATGTATTAAAAACAGCAAAATTACTTAAAGTTTGAATGGTGTAACCTATTAAATACAAAGTAATAGCAATAACAAGTAAGGTGGTGTTAGAATGTTTACGGATTAAATATAACAATAAGCCACCTAATAAGAGTGCCGCTAAATACCATAAATGATTAAAACCAAATAGCAGTGTAGGAATAGTTTTTATGGGATTTTCATGTACGGGAATTATCCAGAAATAAACAAAAATGAGCATCCAAATTGTATATAAAACTCCAACACGTTTTGCCCAGGTTTTTATGCGATTATTTTGAAATACGCCAAAAAGAAAGAATCCATTTATACAAAAAAAGAAGGGAATTGGAATTCGAAACCAGCCGTTGCACGTTACATGATATGCCATTTTATCATAGTCAAATAAAAAACCACAATGCACAGCAATAATAAGTATAGCAGCAATAATTTTTAAAATATCTAGCAGTATGTTTCGTGAAGTGTTTTGCAAATCTATTGTGATTTTTGAATACTAAAGATAAAGTTTTTCTCTTTTACAACACTCTTTTTTAAAATCAACTCTAAAGATAAACCGTTGTTATTGGCAATTTGTTTGATGTGTTCTATTTGGCAATCTTCCGATAAAATCATCCAAGTGTTTGGAGCAATATGATGTTGTAATTGAAAGAATAACTTTTTAAAATATTCAAAATCTTCTCCGCAAAACCAAGCGCGTTCTTTGTCGTTTTTTGGTTTTTTGGGATAATATGGAGGATTTATTAAAATATACTCAAATGTCCTGTCTTCTAAGTTTTCAAACAAATCAGAATATAAAACATTTAATGCGATTTTATTTTTAATGGAAGCTTCTTTTAAGGCGTCAATTGCTACTTGATTAATGTCAGAAGCAGTTACTCTTGCGCCTTTAGAAGCTGCAAATAACGATATGATTCCGGAACCACAACCAAGCTCTAAAAACGATTTGTTTTCCAGATTAATAGGTTTTATATAATCTAAAAGAATTTTTGTACTAATGGTAAAGTGAGGTGGAAATACTTCGGCACTAATAGCTACCTCAATATTTTCATAGCTGTATTTTCTTTGCTTTAAGTGATAGGTGTTAAACGCTAACTTTGCAACTGGAAATATGATTTTTTTTAATTTTTTAAGCATATTTCTATATGTTATTCTGAATAGAAGCCTTCAATTTCTGGTTGGCGGTATTTCCAGATTTTATGAAGTAATTTAATTTCATAGGGAAATTTATACCAACCATATTTAAAACGATAACCAGAAACTAGTTTTAGTAAACTTTTTTTGTAACCTTTTATTCTAAAGTCTGAAACAGTAGGGTAGTACCCATTTAAGACCGTTTCAAAATTTTGAATGGTATCGATCATGTATGGTTTTAGCCAAGGTGTTAACGGGTTTTTTCGTAAATCAAATTTCTCCCAACTTGGAGCTATCCATTCTTCTAATGTTTCTGGAAATGAAAAACCAGCATCTACAATTTGTTGGTACAATTCAGAACCTTCTGTAGGAACTGGACTGTATAAATAGATTATTATTTCGGCATCTGGGTTTATCGCTTTTATTTCTTTAATAAAATTAATATCCCATAGAATTTGCTCATAAACCTTTTTTTCGTTTTTTCCTGGTAGCCCCAAAACAAAGGAAAGTTCTGGAATGATATCTGCCTTTTTCATACGTAACACAAAATCTTTAATCATTTGACCAGATTGTGTTCCGCCTTTATTCATTTGTTTTAGTACTTCATCATTACCTGTTTCGGCTCCTAAAAACATCATTCTACAACCAGCTTTTCGCATTAGTTGTAAATCTTCATCCGAATACTTATTAATAGTGTCGATTCTTCCTTCTCCCCACCATTCTATATTATCGTTTAGTACTAGATTTGAAAATTCTAATACACGTTTTTTGGATGTAAAAAAGTTATTATCATGAAACTCAATAGCATCAATATTGTATTTGTTTTTAAAATAACTAAAGTCTTTATAAATAGTAGTTGCCTTTTTCGCTTTCCATTTTGCATTATAAATGGGTACAACAGCACAAAAGGAACAACTAAATGGGCAACCCATACTAGAATGATATGCAAATGTTTTTTTTCCCATAAAAGTTTTAGCTAAGTAATTCTTTAAAGGATAGAAAGTGTTGAAGTATTCGTATGGATATGCTGGTAAGGTGTCTTGATCTAGTAAGGCTTCTTTTACTGTTTCGATGATTTTTCCTTCTTCATTTTTGAAAATTAAGTTTCGAATTAGTAGTAATTTTTCGTCACTTTTTCCTTCTAAAACATCTAATAATTGTGGGAATGTATTATCTCCAGGTCCGTTAATAATATAATCTACGTACCCCGAATTTAAGCATACCTTATGTTGGTTAGAAGCAAAATATCCACCCCAAATATTAATCGATTCAGGATATAATTCTTTAATTTTTTTTGCATAAGGAATAGCTTGCTTCAATTGTGGTCCAGGCATTACTGTAAGGCAAAAATACTTAAATTCTCCCGTGGCAAAATAATTGGAAATAGTTTCCCATGGGTCTGTTTCCATATTACCGTCTACAAAAACATATTCATATTTCCCATGAATTGCCGCACCAACCTGGATGATCGTATTGGGTAAGCGATGCTTTGCATTGGCACTTCTTGGGTTAAAAATGATAATTTTATTTTCCATTATTTTACTTTTTTAAAAAGGTAATTAGGATTACTATATATTTTTATAAACTGCGGGTTTTTTAAAATCTCAGAAATGAATTTGGCACTGCCAAAATGAGATCCTTTAGCTGAGTCATCAATTAAAACATAGCCGCCAATTAAAAGTTTTTGGTTAACATTATTAAAATCCATTTTTGTTTGATTATAAGAATGATCTCCATCAATATAGCAAAAAGCTATTTTTGAGTTTAAATTAAAATCTCTATTAAAAACATCTGTAAATTGTTTTTTTGTGTTCCAATTATTAAAAAAACTATCGGATGTTGAGTGACATATAAAAGGTAAATGTTTTGGGTTTAGAAAAGTTGTGGCATTTATAAAAGAGTTTTTAATATAATTCATATAATCCGTCCTTTCGATTTCTTTTTTGCCATCTATGTGGTTTTCTACCACTCCAAGATGATCCTTAAACCCTTTGTATATCCACGCGTCACAGCCATAATGTAATACCTCTTTGTTGTACTTTGCTAGAAGATGTAAAATTAAGTTTGTCGATAATCCGCCGTAAACACCTATTTCAAAAGTGATTCCATTTTCAGGCATATTTCTAATAGCGTGATCTATTAAAAATATATTTCCTTCATTTAACATCCCTTCTCCAATTACAGAACATCGCAATCTAGCAATAAATGAATCTTCAATTTTTTTTATTTTAGGTCTAAAAATCATGTAACTAATAACATTGTTGTAATTAAAAAATATCCGCTGTTCCTCTATTAAATTTTGAAAAAGCATATTTATTTTTTTATATGAACATTACACATTTTGCATTGTAATTTACATATTACTATTTGCTAAAATATAACTTGAAAGCTTCTCAGCAAAGATTTGATTGGCTTTTCCGTTAGGATGTGGATCTAATTCATTCACAATATATTTAAATAGGTTTTTATTTTGAAAAAATTCAGAAACATCTAAAAACAGTAAATTGTTCTTTTCGGAAAGTTTTTTTATTGTTGCAACTCGAATCGGATCATAAACTAAATCCAGATAAAAAATGAGACCTTTGCTGTTGTTTTGTGATAAAATATTTTGAAGCGTTTTAAACTGCTTGTCTATGTAGTTTATATTTGCTGTGTTGTATGAAACAGGTTCGGTTGCTGTTGCTTTTAACTTGATTTGTAATAGCTTTTTAATATACGAATCCCAAAAAACGTTTTTCTTTGGCTTAATGGTGAAATCTTCTAATGAGAAATCTGTACCAATTTCAAAGTGATCGTTAGATGCGCAAAAGCCAATCACGACTAAATCTGGATTGTAATTTAAGGTATTTCGTTTTAAAATTGTTATGTAGTTTGATAATGCATATCCAGAAACGCCAAAGTTGAACACTTCGTAGTTTTCATTTTTATTGGAGTTGTTTAATGTTCTTTCTGTTTGATATACATATGTTTCCTGTTCTTTTACACCAGTTCCCATGGTGAAAGAATCCCCTAAAACAGCTATTTTAGTAGTATTTGCATTCAATTCATGATCCCGATCTCGAAAACCTTCCGCATTTGTTTTAAAATCGACAAGCTTGTATTTTGTATCTAAATTTGGAAGTAATTCATATTTTAATTGGTCGGAATTGGAATATTTTAATAATCCAGAATTATCTAAAATACCAAACGAATTTGTACGAGAATAGGAAAAAGCTGCTCCACCAAAAAAATAGACTCTTGCAATAAGTTCTCCCATTAGAAAACTAAGAGAAATGCCAATTAAGATAGATAAAATTTTAAATTTTATTTGTTTCATTGTTAAAATGCACTGCAACATCTGCTACAAGCAGGAAATAATCCGCCAGCATTATGTAAGTCTGTTCTTAATTTCTTTAAAATTCGGGTATTCCAAAGTTGTTTTAAATTTTTTTTATAAAGATTTCCAAGCTCTATATTGTAACACCTTCCATGTGAAGGAATAATACTTCCGTCCGATTTAACCATAATACTTGTAAATACATCATTACACATTTTTCCAATAATCTTTTCAGGCTTGTGATAAAACTCGTGAAGTTTTTCTTTAGATGCTATTTCCGGAGAAAAACTTACTGGAAAATTATAAGTAGCAGCTTTAATTGCTGCAATTTCTTCCCAAAGTACATCTAAATCAAAATTATCAATATTAACTTCATCCACGTTAGAGTTAGTTGCAGGGTATGATTGTGACCAAATTTCGTTATGCGTATCTGCAATATGTTGTTTTGTGAAATTAGAATGCATAAATCCAATTTGACCCAATGGGTATGCTTTAAAAAAATCTAAAAACTCCTTTAGATAGCCAATATTCCATTCTGTAATAACACAAAATACGGATACGGAAGCTTTTGGTTGTAAACGGAACAATTCCTCCATGCCCTCTACTGCTTTTTGAAACGATTTTTTATGTCCTCTAATTTCGTTGTGAATGTCTTGCGGTCCATCTAGCGAAATATATAAATTAGTAGCATTGTTTTTCGCTAGAATCTTTGCTTTTTGTTTTAGTACTAGAGCATTTGTTGTAATCGAAGTTTGTATGTTTTTCTTCTTAGCATATTCTAAAGATGCTTCTAGGTGGGGATATACCAATGGTTCTGTAAATGCATATCCCAGTCTTGTTTTAGGAAAATGAAATGCCATTTCATCAATAATTTTTTCAATCAAAGGTAATGGCATATTTATAGGGTGGGTGCCAACTAAATTTTGAGCAAAATTGGTATCTAAACTTTTTGTCCCGACATCACACATTTTACAATGTAGATTACATACATTATTTACACCTAAAATAATCCATTCTGGAGCAAACATATAGTTGTTTGGAAGCAGTTTTTTATTGATTTTTTTTATTGTAGCAGTGTTCATAATGCCTTGTTTCTGTTTTATGTATGCAGGGAATTAAGTGTTGAAATATATGTCGTGTTTTTCAAATTTACATTTTAATTAAAAAAATGAAGTGTATCTATCAAGTATATTTTATTATTTTTTAATTTTTGATGAAGAATCTACGTATAGACGCTGTATATTTGTTTCTTTCATGTCCATTTTAAAAAGATTTAATTTGTTAAAAAAGTATGTTTTTAGACCATTAAAAAGTATGATTGTTATTGTCGGGATTACTTTTTTGTTACTAGAAATTGTTTTGGCTATTTATATTCGTGTTCAGGAAATTAAGATAGAATTGCCCACATATACACTTAAAAACACACAGAATTTTTGGTTTGATTTAAATGAAGATTTTGGAACATTGCATCTGCCTAATGATTCCTATCAACAAAAAAAATATTGCTTTGATGTAGTATATCATTCCAACTCAAAAGGTTTTCGCGATGTAGAACGAGAAGTTAATGCTTCTTCAAACCGTGTTGTTACTTTAGGAGATTCTTTTGTTGAAGGGGTTGGTGTAAATGTAGAGGATCGCTTAACAAATTTACTGGAAAAAGATTTAAATATTCCACATTTAAACTTCGGTTTAGCGGGAAATTTTGGGCCTACACAATATCTGGTAATGTATAATACCTTAGCGAAAAAGTACACGCACGATGCAGTTTTAGTAAGTATTTTGCCTGCCAATGATTTTATTGATGATGATTATGAAATTGGTTTACGTTTTGGTAGCAACAGGTATCGACCATTTTTAAAAGATACCTATCCAAATTATGAATTCGTATATCATACAGATAGCATTCATAAGTCTAAAGCACAACCTAGAAGGCAACGTTTTCTTTATAAAGCACTAAAGAATTACACGTATTCTTATAACATGTATCGCTACTATCGTGTGATGCGAAATGTGCGAGCTATTCCAAAAGATAAATTATTAGCTCCTTCTAAAGTACCTAGTTATTTCAATTTTTCAGAAGCACAACTTCTTAGGATGCGATATTGTATAGAAGAAATTAAACGTTTGGCAGGAGATCGTCCGGTAATGGTGTATACTATTCCTATTGCTAAAGAAATAAAAGCGTATCGAGAACATAAAGAAAATCCGCTTGGTGAGCAATTAAAGAAAGTGTGTGATGCAGTAAATGTAGAATATTTAGATTTATTGCCACAAACAGAAAGTTTTTCAGAGGAGGAGTATGAAGCACTATTTTTATCCTGTGATGGTCATTGGAGCCCATCAGGAAATGCCTTTGCGCAAGAACAGATTTCATCGTATTTTTCATATTATAAAAACAAATGATATTCCTTAAAAAATACCAAGATCAATTCGGGCTTTTATTGTTGTGGCTTATCATTATTTTAGTCATTAATCCGATTGGTGATTTTCCATTAAATGACGATTGGTGTTATGCGAAATCTGTAAAAACATTATATGAAGATGGTTCTTTAAAACTGTATAATTGGGGCGAAATGACTTTGGTGAGTCATGTGTATTGGGGTTATTTTTTTACTAAAATCTTTGGTTTTTCGTTTACAATATTGCGTTTTTCTACATTAGTAATGGGATTTGCAACGATATTAGGCGTTTATCAACTTTGTAAACTGGCCAATGTTTCGCGTTGGATCTCGCTATTTACTGCCGTTTTGTGTATGGTGAATCCTATTTTTCTGTCGCTTTCTTTTTCATTTATGACAGATGTACCTTTTTATTGCCTAACTATCTGGATTCTTTATTTTTCCAGTAAAGCTTTAAAAACAAATAAATGGCAGCCAATTATTTGGGCATTATTTTTATGTATTTGGGCCTTTTTAATTCGTCAATTAGCAATAGTTTTTCCTATAGTGTGGTTGTTAACAGTAATTTTATCCAAAAAAATAACACTTAAAAACAGTATAAAAGCAGTTGCTCCATTATTCATATTGCTTCTTTTTTCTTTATGGTTTTCCTATTATATGGAAGTTAATGGCTTACTGCAAGAGCGATACAATTCTAAGTTTAATGTGTTAATAACTAGTCTTAAAAATATAAACTTCCAATTAATTAAGCTTACAACAACCTACCTTCTCACAAGTATGGCGTATTTGGGCTTTTTAATGGCGCCATTATATTTTATTTATATTCAGAACAATACATTTAAAGGAGTAAAAATAGCAATAACGATTTGGACAGTTTTAGTCATGGTGTTTATTGTAAAAATGAATAAAGTGCTTCCGAGTTTGGATAATATTTGGATAGACTTTGGAGTGGGCCCAACAACTTTAATAGTAGATAATACTAGTGACTTTACGCAAGCACCTTCAAATAAAGCACCACGTCTATTTTGGCTACTAATTACCGCAATTGGTGTTTTTTGTAGTGTAGCTTTATTGTTGAAATCCAGAATAATGCTACTCGCTATTTTTTATAAAAAAACAGTTTCACCTATTGTTATTCTTGCTTTTGTATTTGTAGTTGTGTATTTAAGTCCGTTTCTTATTGTGGGTGTTTATGATAGGTATTTACTGCCTTTATTTCCTGTTACTATTCTATTTTTATTTGGAGATAAGAAACTAGGTCTTAGTAAAACATCTAAATATTTTACAATGCTATTTTTGGGTGTATTAACTTGGTTTTCGGTGTTTGCTACACACGATTATTTATCTTGGAATCGCGTACGTTGGCAAGTATTAGAAGGATTGCAAGAAAAGGGAGTTTCTATCAATCATATTCAAGGTGGTGTAGAATTTACGACTTGGCATCATTTTTCGGAAACACAAGATGCATGGTGGGAAAATATAATTCCTATATATACTTTAGTATTTAATCCAAAAAAAGATGACGTAATTGTTGGTGAACACAGCTATACTAAATGGTTTCCTGGAAAAGGAAAGATATATGTGATTTATGATGCTAGTTTAGATAGTTCATTAAACTAAAAAAAAAGAAAGTCTAGTTTTCTATAATTACTTTATTAAATAAATATTCTCCAATAATACGGTGTCCATTATCATTGATATGAAGATCGTGATCCCAAAAAACTTTTTCATTGGCTTGTTTTAAAACCGGTGTTAAATTGAAGTTTTCAATAGCTTCGGTATTTAGCCATGTAATCAAAGAATTTGTGATATATAAATTGGTGTTTATGTCTTTTTCGCTAATGGTATAGTTTGCCTTTATTTCTTCTTTAAAAGATGCATTCGTTTCTGTTTTTGAAGGCAATAAAGTAACAATAAGCCTAATATTTTCTTTTTCGCATAACTGTTTAATGGCTAATAGATATTTCTTTGCAATAACTAAAGCTTTTTCTTTATCGGTTGGAAAGGATTTAAAATATAAAGTTTGATCTATTCCTTGTGTTAAAGGAAATTTTTTAGCGCCTATAGCTAATATTCTCTTTTTTAACCGCAAGTTTAAATTTTTATAAATAGTATTAAAACTTGTTCGGTTGTCTTCATATAAAAAAGTTTCCCTAAAATCGTTTCCTGTAAAGATATTAATAAGGTAAATGTCGGGTTTTAAATAACTATATTTTTTAATAAAGCCTAAGTAGTTTCTAAAGGTATAATATGCGGTTCCACCATTAATACCATTATAAATAGTTGCACTATCTGCTTTGTTTAAATGTTTTTCCCAAACATTAATAAAAGACTGATTATTATATCGTAATGCACCATCTGTATGGGAGTCTCCAGTTACTAAAATACGATACTCGTTTTCCTTTTTTTCTAAAATATCATGGTCTTCCCTAAACCCTAAATTGTTGGTTCTGCGTTCTCCATTAAATTTTTGATTAGGTTTCCCCCAGTTTTCATACACTTTAATATTTGGTTTGTGTACAAACATTGCTGTAGAGTCATATTGTAAATAGGCAACATGGTTTTCTCCAGTAAGTTTAAAAAAGGTTTTAATTCTTCTTACCTGAGAATAATAAGCTACCGTTCCAACAATGCTAAGAAGTAGCAGTAATACCAAAGCGTTAATGGATAGTAGACGTAAAAATTTCATCAAAAAAGTTTGCGCAAAGTAAATAAAAATATAACAGAGTCTATACTTAAAGCGAATATTTGTAGCTAAAAGTAATTGTAGCATTATTAATTTATTTAGTACATTTATACACCTAAAAACGCAATATTATTATATGATATTTAATTATCAAAAATGGAAAGGATCCTTATTAGCCGATCAAGAAAAGTATCAAAAAGCAAGTCCTTATCCACATATTGTATTTGATGATTTTTTAGAGGAAAAAGCAGCAGAAAAAACATTGGCAGTTTTTCCAAAGATAAAGGAGGAAGGATGGATTCATTATGTGCATGTGAATGAAAAAAAGCATGGACTAAATAAACTAGACTTAATACCTGAGTATATTAGAGATGGTCTTATTGCCGAATTGAATTCAAAAAAATTTATAGCTTACCTAGAGGCGCTTACCGGAATTTCTAATCTTATTCCAGATACGACTATTGAAGGAGGTGGTATTCATCAAAGTGAACGTGGTGGTTATTTAAATATTCATGCCGATTTTACGGTACATCCACATAAAAAAACTTGGAGAAGAAGAGTGAATGTATTGGTTTATCTTAATAAAGGATGGGAAGCTTCTTATGGTGGAGATTTAGAATTATGGGAAAAAGACATGTCTGCATGTAAAGTTACCATTGCGCCAATATTTAATAGGATTGCTATTTTTAATACCGATGAAGATTCGTATCATGGTTTCCCAGAACCAATTACCTGCCCAGAAGGAGAAACACGAAAATCGATAGCACTATATTATTTTACCGAAGAAAAGCCGGGTGCATTTAAAAGAAGATCTACAAATTATAAAGCGAGACCAGATGATGGTTTGAAGTCCGTTTTTATATGGTTAGATAAAAAAATGATAGCACTTTATAGTTGGTTAAAAGGACTGTTAGGAATAAATGATGACTTTATTAGTAAAGTTTTACATCTTTTTAGCCGAAAAAAAGAATAGTTACTAGATTGTGCTTTTTTTGTCGGTAAGCTTGTAGATAAACAGTGTTACCCATTGCGAAATACAAACACTTAATAAAACACCATATATTTCATAGGTTCTAATTAGAATTAAGATAAGAATGAAATTAACAACAAATCCAATGCAGTTTACAAGGATTATTTTTCGTTCTTGATGCTTTTTCATGAGTTTCATAATGTCTAAAGTATAAAAGAATGAAGGCAAGGCAATCAGCCCTCCAATACAATAATACCAAGAATGGAGTTGTAATTTCACAAAGTATTCCATTACGATATATATAGCAAAGCAACCAATACTCACCAAAGGTACGGCAATAATATAAAGTTTTTTTTGCATTTTTTTTACAACATCATCCGATAGGCGATAGAGATGTTTTGTAAACGGAATAATTAAATAGGCAGACAAAGCTTGTAGCATTAAAAAAGCAGTAATAAGTAATTGATATTCAGATAAACGTGCTTTAGGAAGATAAAAGTCAATAATATAAACATCTATTTTTGAAGCAAGCCAACCGCTAAGGCCTAATAAGAAGAAAGATGCTCCAGCTTTAAGTTCGTTTAAAGAGATGGTAAAAGATAATTTTTCTTTCCAGAGTTTAAGCGCAATAATTAAGCATATTATTTTAGTTAAAAAAGCAAGACAATACCATTGTAAAAAAGATTCTAAGTTAAAGGAGGTGCTTAAAAAGATACCACATATAATTGTGGTAAAACTTAAAACTTCGGCAATTAACTGTGCGCTAAATACTTGGTGATATACCACTAGACTATCCATTGCATTGTATAAATGCATCAGTATTACCATTATAACAGCAAGTAAAGCTATGTTTTTTGGGAAAAATATAAACAATAACAATGCATAAGGTAAGAGTAAACTTCTGCTAAATAAATTAGAGTAAAAGGCGTAATATATTTTAGAAGGTTGTTTGCTGTATGCGCGAATTAGATATTCTCTATTACCCCAGCCTATAGAAAATACAATAAAGAAAATCCAAAGCATCACATTAATCAATGTTCCCCAGTTTTCTTTGCCAAAAAACTTAATTCCTAGAATGGCAATCAAAAAATTAAACACAGGACTAGCAAAGCCTCGAGCAGTATTTAGTCCTATTGTTATTATTCTATTCATGATACAAATCTAAATATGAAGATACACAAGCATTTTTTGCGTTTAAAAGTACGCGCTTTTTTTTGTTTTTGGTATTGCGTATTCGTGTACTACAAGCTGTAATTATTTCTGTTTCGGTAGTGCAAATTTCCCATTCAGCCATTGCTGTTGCAATGCCAACATTATTAGATACAATTTGCATTCCTGAATATAATGCTTCAGAGAAAACAAAGCCAAAAGACTCATAAGAGCTTGTATGTAAAAAGAGTTTTGCCTGTGCCATTTTTTGTAAAACTTCCGCTCGTGGTAGCTCCCCAAGAAGTGAAATTGTATTCTCAAGCGCTGCTTCTTTGATTTGCTTGTTTATCTTATTTCGCTCTTCTCCTTCACCAATAATAGATACTTTAAGGTTAGGGAATTCTTGTGTCAATTTAGAAATTATCTTTATAAAACTAGTGTAGTTTTTTACTCTATTAATGGAGCCAACACCTAAAATATCGATGGTATTTTCTTGCAGTTCAGGAAATGAAGATGTATCAATATCCCAAGGAATACACTTCGATTTTAGCTGATAGTTTTTAGTTATAAGCTCTTGATGGTTTTTAGAGAGAGAAACCAGTGTTGCGTTAGTGTTTTGTAATCGCTTTGCATACGAGTTGCCCAAACTAGCATCTTGTCCCATTGCAGTTACAATATGTTGAATATTGTATTTGGTTGAAAATTTTGTTCCTATCATTGCGCATTCACCAATCCAAAAGCTATGAATTGTAGTTATAGGATGATGATGATGCATAGTTTTTAATTTTCGCAAAGCTTTTTTCCAAGTCCATAATTTATAAATACGCTTGTTTTTTCCGTGTAAAGGAATCACCGAAATGCCATTCCATTTATAAGGTTTTTTAGTAAAAGGAAATTGAAAGGAAAGCAATGTCATTTTGCTATTAGGCAATGCTTGTTTAATACTTTTAAGATACACTTGTAATGCAGGAATTACCGTAGAGTCGTTTTCAGACCTTGCAAATCCTGGAGTTAAAAAAACGATATGTTGATTTTTTGCCTTCAAAAAAACGTTGCTTATTCTTTGTAAATTAATGTTTTATAGTGTCTAGGGAATGCCATTCTGTATTAGAAAACACTAAGTCCGTTTCTTTAATCAATTTAGGGTTTTGTTTTAAATTTTCAAAAGAGATGCGTGTTCCGTTAGTTTTGTAAATGTAAGTGTATGCTTTTAAATCGTTATAAAGATTAGTTGTTTCTTTACGGATTTTATTTTTAAATAGCGAAAAACCAAATGTGTTTTCCAAGCGTAATAATACTTTATTAAAAAATGCAGAAGGAATATTTTTAAAATACATGTTTTCATTTAAAAAGCTATAATGAAAAGAAATGTATAAGGTTGGATAATTTACTTTTTCTAATGCTTTTTTAATGGTTGGTAAAATTCTAAACTCTGCACCTTCAACATCTATTTTAATGAAATCTATATGTTCAATTTTGGCAGATTCTAAAAAATCAACTAGGGTTGTAGTTTCTATTTCTAGCGAATTTTCTGTATCGCGTTTACGCTCTAAAATACTGCTAGACGAAGCGCCATAAGTTTCACGAGCAGACAAACGCAAGGTTTCTTTTTTGTCTGAAATAGCTGTTTTATAGGTTTTTATTTTTTTAGCAACATCTAGATTTAACGCCACATTATTATTTAATTCCTTAAAGCATACTGGGTCAGGATCTATTGCGTGAACCATTTTTGCAGTTTTTGCAGCATATAAAGTTAATACACCGCTCCAAGCGCCAATATCTAGTACAATAGAATTTTCGTTTATAAAATTATTAAAAATAGCAAAGGTATGAGGTTCCCAGTCTGTAGCATTTATATGCGCCCAATAATGTTTGTTCTGTCCTGGGTCAATTTGAAATGTATGATTTTTAAGCTGTACTTGCATACTAAAAAGTGTCTAAGTCTGAATAGGTAAATATAAAGTCTTTTAAATTGATTTTCGGGTCAAAATCTAAGTATCCAACTAGCCAAGATTCTTTAGGTTGTACAATTGTTTGCAGTTGTTTTGCCATGATAGAATTTGAATCCACTTGAAAAAGGAGTTCGCTAATACCTAAGAGAAATGCTCTTTGTTTTAGTTTTATAATTGCTTTTTGTAGTGCTTTTTCAGAAGGCGCATAAAATTGTCCAACATGAATAATTGCTTGAATTTTCAACCAAAAAACACATCCTTCTAGTACTACGCAATAGTGACTTTTAAAGCTGTTTTTATACTTAATGAAATCTTGTGTAACATGCAGTTGAAATTTTTCTTTGTCATTAGAAGTTAACTTTTTTAAGGCATCTTGTGAAACGTTTTGTTTAAAAAAAGGATTATATAGGTTTGTGGAATTCAATTTGTTTAATAATTTCCCAACAGGTAACGTAAAGATTTTTATATGAAATCGTTGCATGTGTTTGTGCTCTTTCCAACCTAGTTTTTTGGTGCTATAATAAGTGTTTTCACTATGAAAAGCATACACATATTTCATGTTGTTTTCCTTCATAATAGCATAGGCAAGTTTTGCTAGTTCATAGTGCAACCCTTTTCGTTGATGCGCTGCTAATGTATAAGAATCGCAAGCATGAGCTACTAGAATTTCGGAATCCTTATTCTTGAATTTTTGTGGAATTGCACCGTAAAAAGCAACAGGGATTTTGTTGTGATAAGCAATGCTACAGATATATTTTACGCCCAAATATGAAGTATTGTATTTGTTTTGTAAGTAGCTTAAGGATACTTTCTTTTTAAATACTTTCCAAAAAAGCTCCTTAATAGCTGGAAAGTCACTGTTATCTACGCGTTTTAGACGGTATATTTCTTTAAATATCATATTTTAAAAATAAGAACCTTTTAGTAAACAAGCCAATTGCTGTTCTAAAGTAATGTATGGATTCATGACAAAACGATTTTTTAATGCTTCATTTTCTGCATGAGATTTTATATTGTAATCTACCAATAATACTTTTTTATATCCTACTTCAAGACAGTATTTGGCTAATTCTTCGGTGTAATAGCCAAAAGGAAATGCAAATTCTTCAATAGGTTGTTGGCAAATGTTTTCTAAACTTTTTTTGCTTTGTAAAATTTCTTCCTTTGCTGTTGCTACAGAAATATTTATCAAACTTGCATGTGTTTCAGCATGCGAGCCAATGGTGAATAAAGGGTGGTCTGCAATTTCTTTAATTTGATCGGGAGACATTAATTCCCAATATTCGTTTAGTTCTTCTTTGGGCAATGCGTTCCAGTCTTCTTTAAAAATATCATATAGCAATGCAATATCTTTGTATGTAATAGTTTTGGCAATGTTTTTTAAGGAAACATTTTGATGTGTAAATTCGTTTTTCTGGTTTTTTATATATGCTTTATTTTGGAATACTATTTCTTCTTTTTTAGTGTGAATTGAAACTAAATCTAAAAAATCGGCCCATAAATATGGCGCTTTTTCATGAATTGTAGTGATGTAAAAACAGGCAGGGACTTTATATTTTTTTAATATAGGAAGTGCATTTTGGTAATTGTTGAGAAGACCATCATCAAAAGTAATAGCAATATTAAGCGTGTTTTTTTTGAATTTCTTGGCATAAAAATCATCTAAAGAAATTACATTGTAATGGGTTGAAATGTGTTTTATAAAAGCTTCAAAAAAGAATTTAGAAATAAATCGACTATTGTATTTGGTTTCTCCAATACTATCAATACCATGAAAAACTAAAATACGTTCACCATACCTATCTTTAAGCAGCCATTTTTTTAGACCTATTTTAAATAGCAATATTTTATAAAGTAAACCCAAACGATATTTTATTCGCATCCAAAGCATAAGTGTTTAGTTTTCTTTTTTGGTTATGATTTCATATAATTTCCAACCACTAACATCTTCTTTTAATGTTTTTAATTGGTAATGTTCTTTAATGTAATTCCAGTTTTTTATTGGGTTCTTATCTTTCCATTGTACTTCAAATTTTTCCGGATAAAAAAGCACAAGGTCTTTCGTGTTGAAATCGGTATAACGTTCTAAATATAGATTTTTGTAATTAAAATGCATTCCTCTACCTTGTAAAGAAAGATCAACATCAAAACTATATAAAGTCTTACCTTGATATGGAGCAACCATTGATACGATTTCTTTTTCTAATAAGGTTCTTTTATAAATAGGTGAAAAAGTTCTCATCCAAAATAATAATTGAAGCGCAAATGCTAATCCAGCAAAAGGTAAAGCGTATTTTTTTATCCAATGTATTTTTAAAAGTATAGAGAAGTAAGGATATAGAAATACTAAAACTAACGAAAAAATAAGGCCTAGGATTCTTGGATTTTGAAACGGTATTCCTGCTAAGAAAATTAGATATAAAGCAATGCAAATACCAAGAATTTTCTGCGGGAATTCGATTTGTTTTTTATAGTTTTTTAATGCCACAAACAGTAATGGAACACCTATAAATATAAACCCTGGATGAAAAATAACGTACAGTACATATAATCCATTTGGGAACGGATAGCTTTGAAATCCATCTTGTGTTGTATAACTAGATTTAAAGAAATAAGATGGAGACCACAATTTTAAAAAGTAATTAGAAGTAGCTTCAAAAAGAGCATTCCATTGTAATACTAAAAACGGAATAAATACTAAGCCACTTAATAAAATAGCATATATAACTTGCTTTATAGCTTTTCGCTGTATGGCTAAATACAATGCATAACAAATAACAGGAAAGGTAATCATTAACGAAGCATAACGCGTTATTAAAGCACAGGTAGCAAATAAAAATACAGGAACTAAAGACGTTTGTTGTTTATGTGATTTAAAGAAGTAATAAAAGCAAATGGCTATCCACATAGCAGCAGTTACATCCGACATAACAATTAACCCCATTTTAAAAAAGAAAGGGCAAAAAAGCCCAAAAACAAGCACGTATAAAAAAGGATATTGTTGTTTTGGATAGAGTAGTTGTATGGTTTTTAATATATAAATACAACCAATAGAAAGACTAATACTACTTAAAAATTGAAGACCAAAAGTAGCACTGCCAAAAATGAAACCAAAAAAAGCTGCAATACAAGGATATAGAATTGGCCAAAAAAACGTTCCAGGATGTTCCCCTCCTAAAAGATAGGATTGAATAGCTTTTGTATAGCGAAGGTATTCATAAGAATCCTGACCATAAAGACCATCAAAATTTAAAAATCGGAGAATTAAAATACCTAATAAAGGAATTGCAATAAATACAATATTTAAATTGGAAGGTTTTGTAATTTTTCGAAATTTCAATGGTAGTTTTGTTTTGCGCATATAAATATAGTTGTTAAATTGACCAGGATAAAAAAAACGACTCTTTTTTTGTCGACTGGATGATATTATATGATTAATTCAAAAAAAATAATTGTTGTTTTACCAGCTTATAATGCTTCGGAAACACTTCAAAAAACATACGAGGAAATTCCTTTTGATATTGTAGATGAGGTGGTTTTAGTAGACGATCATAGCACCGATAAAACACTAGAAATTGCTAAAAATTTAGGCTTAAAACATGTTTTACACCACAAGCATAATAAAGGCTATGGTGCAAATCAAAAAAGTTGTTATGATAAAGCATTGTCTTTGGGTGGTGATATTGTTATTATGTTACACCCAGATTATCAATACACACCAAAGCTTATTCATTCTATGGCATATTTAATTGCTAATAATGTTTACCCTGTAGTTTTAGGGTCTAGAATTTTGGGTAAAGGCGCTTTACGAGGAGGAATGCCAATGTATAAATATATAGCAAATCGTTTTTTAACCTTATTTCAAAATATTGTTATCGGACAAAAATTATCGGAATACCATACCGGTTTTCGTGCATTTTCTAAAGAAGTGATACTAGCATTGTCTTTAGAGAATAATTCAGATGATTTTATTTTCGATAATCAGATGCTTTGTCAAATTTTTAATAAAGGATTCGAAATTGCTGAGATTACTTGTCCTACCAAATATTCCAGCGAAAGCTCCTCTATTAATTTTAATCGAAGTATGACTTATGGATTGGGAGTCCTAAAAGTTTCTCTGCAATATTTTTTACATAAAAAGAAAATAAAGACATTTTTATTATTTAAATAGTAAGTATCTTTAAAAACAAATAAACACGATCATTTTGAAGCGAAAAAAAATTCTTTTATACAATCCAATAGCCGTTTTTTTTGATATGCCACTGGCGTTAATAGCAGTAGGATCTGTATTAGACCCAGAAAAATATGAGGTGATAATTATTGATGGGAGAATTGATGAAAACCCAATGGAAACGATTAAAAGTCATTTGGATGATGCGATATGTTTTGGTTTAACAGTACTTACTGGAAAGCCTATAAAAGATGCGGTAACGGTAACACAAGCTGTAAAAAAACTTAAAAAAGATTTACCTATTGTTTGGGGAGGTTGGCATACTTCACTATTTCCAAAGCAAACGTTAATAGATGAGATAAGTATAGATGTAACCGTACAAGGGCAAGGAGAAGATGCATTTAAAGAATTGGTGGATGCCTTCGATAATAATACAGATTTAGCTGCTGTAAAAGGAATATGCTATCGTAATGCGGAAGGTGAAATTATTAAAAACCCTCCAAGAACTATTGTGAAAATGGATGCCTTTGCGAATGTTAATTATGAACTGATTGATGTTGAGAAATATTTTGAGAAGAAAGGAAGAAGGCAACTAGATTATATTTCTTCTACGGGATGTTTTTTTAGATGCTCTTTTTGTGCTGATCCATTTGTGTATAATAGAAAATGGACTGCTGTTTCGCCAGAAATTATGGTGGATAAGTTAGAAGAATTGCACAAAAAATATAAGTTTACCGATGTTAACTTACAAGATGAGACTTATTTTACCTATCGAGATCGCGTTATTGAAATATCGGAACGTATTATAGAAAAAGGCTTAAATTTTACTTGGGCAGCTACTATGCGAGCAGATCAAGGCTCGAGAATGACGATTGAAGATTTTAAAATTTGTGCAAAATCTGGATTACGAAGATTGTTAATTGGTGTTGAATCTGGTTCGCAGGTGATGATGGATTGGCTAAAAAAAGATATCAAATTAGAGCAAGTTTATATGTGTGCCGAACGTTGCAGAGATATTGGTATTGCTGTTCAATTTCCTTTTATTGTTGGGTTTCCAGAAGAATCAGACGAGAGTATTACAGAAACGGTTAAAGTTGCTTTAGAGTTAAATAGTATGCATCCTAATTTTAGAACTCCAATTTTTTACTTTAAACCATATCCAGGCACAACCATTACAGATAATGTAGTGAAACAAGGTTATAAATTACCAGAGACAGTGCATGAATGGTCCGATTTTGATTTTGTAGGTTCTACTGGCCCATGGGTTAGTAAAGAGAAGTATGATTTTTTTGAAAAATTTAAATTCTACTTAAAATTTGCCTATTCTAAACAAAAAGTAATTTATTTGCCTTTACAACTATTGGCAAGGTTGCGATGTAAATACAAATTCTTCAATTTCCCAGTCGAGAAGAAGTTGGTAGACACCTTTTTTAAGAAGCAACAATTAGCATAATCTCGATAATTGATTTTATATTATTTTAAAAGCCCTTTTGTTGTTAATGCTGTAAAAACTCGATCGGAAACAAGTCTTGCACCAGATTCATTAAAATGGAAATCGTCATAAAAAGATTCCGTTGTTTTTGGTAAGTCTAAATCTATAAATTCTACGTTGTTTTGCTTACATATGTTTTTTAATTTTTCGTTAAAAATCTCCATGCCATGATACAATGCTGTAGTGCTATAAAAACCATTATTGTTTTCAAAACCACTTGTTAGTAGTAGTTTTTCGTACTCTTCTTCTAAATCTGGTTTCCACATAGTAGCTTGTTGGATAAAAATTAAATGTATTCCTTTTGCTTTCGCTAGACGAATTAATTCCAACGTGTTTTTTTCATAATGATTTAAACTTTCTGTTACATCTGGTAGTTCATTAGTTAGTTCCGCATTATGTCTTAAGTTTGTTATAGAAGCTACCGCTTTGGTTAAGTGTTCTTTATGTTTAAGCTGAAATTTTATTTTATTTTTAGCACTTACAGCTAGTTTGTATAGCGTTAATTTTTTATGAAAAGGAAGATGATCTTCAGGTGTGTGTTGAAAAGCGAACTTAGTAAGCGTTTTGGTGTCTGAGTTTATATACCTTTCTTTAGAAACTAGTGAGCCTACAAAGTCATTAACCCCTTGCATTATTAAAACGGTTTTAACTTCTTTTAATTCTGGTTTTTCTAAGATGTGTTTAAATTGTAATGTATGATGGTTGCTACTGTTTCCTGGTCTACCAAAATTACCAACCCAGTACGTGTCACCTAATTTTTTTTCAAGTAATGCTGGCCATGTTAATTGTTGTGTTAAAGCAAAACATGCAGTAGTACTTCCTCCAAAAACGACTATTTTATTTTTTTTATCTTCTAGGTTAGAAATTGATCGAGCTCCTATTGCATCGAAAGCAATTTCAGAATCCCCTTGAATACCAATAATTTCATTTGGGGTTATAGTCCATGTAAAACCAGAATTTGGAGTCATGGTGTAATAGTCATCAGGAAATATTTTAAGCCAAGAGAGTACTATTTCGGCTATTATTAATAAAATGATAAAAACAAGTCCCATAAATGCTAGTTTTTTAAAGGAAGGAATGGTGATGTATTTCATGTGTTAGTTTTTTAAAAATTGGTATACTTTTTCTGCAACAATTTCTGCTCCAGATTCATTAAAATGCATGTCATCATAAAAGATAGTTTGATTTTTTGGTAATTGTAAATCAAGTACTGGTACATTATAGGTGTCACACACTGTCATTAAACGCTTATTAAAAATTGTCATGATTTTATTTAAAGCTTTGCCTGTATATAAGGGCGTTTTATTGTAATGAGCTCTTGCTGCAAGTAAGGTTTTATATTTGTCGGATAAGTTTTTTTTCCAAATTGTAGGTTGGGTCATGAAAATTATTGAAATATTTCGTTTTCTAGTTTCTTTAATAATTTTTATTAAATTATGTTCATAATGATTTAAACCATCAGTTAATTCTGGAAGTTTAGTAATGGGTTTGGTTTGGTTTTCAAACGTTTCTAAATAATCAAGAGGCCTTTGAGGTTTACTTAAAAAGAGAATTCTCTGTCTTGCTTTTTTAGCCAATTTAAATAAGGTTAGTTTTCTTAAAAAAGGTAATTCAGAATTTGGAATATGCATAAAAGCACTTTTTTTAACTTCTAAATCTGGCATGTGCATATACTTATCTGGAGCGATTAAGTATCCTCGACAATCATTTACTCCAACTAGCATCAATATTGTTTTTGTGTCTTTTAATTCGGGTTTATCCAGAAGGTGTTGTAATTGAAGTATATGGTGGTTACTACTATTTCCGCTTCTAGCAAAGTTGCCAACCCAATAAGAGTCTCCTAGTTTTTTATCCAATAAAGCAGTCCATGTTTTTTCTTGAGTTAATACAGAGCATATTGTTGTGCTTCCGCCAATAGCAACAATCTTATGTTTTGCCTTTGCATAATCTGAAACAGATCGCGAACCTAGAGCATCGTATCCTATCTCGTAAAATCCTGAAATCCCATCAATTTTACTTGGGTTTTCATTATATTTTTGGCTCGTATTTGGTGTGTTGGTATAATAATCATTAGGTAGTATTTTAAACCAAGAAAGTACAACTTCAGCAATTACTAATAAAATGATAAAAACAAGTCCTGAAAAGGCTAATTTTTTTAAGAATGTTATTTTTAAATATTTCATTTTAGTTATTACTGTTCATGCTTTGATTTAGAATATCGATACCAAGAAAAAGGCGAGTCTTTTTTACCGAGTATCTTGTTTAGAATGTTCGTTTTTTTTTGATATAAGATAGTAAACCGATCTAATTTATCTATTTCATGATGAAAATAGTGCGATGCCATTTCTGGAAAGCCTAATTGTGTATAATATTGTATTGTTCGTTTTTTTGCAACGACGAGTTCTTCTTTCTTGTAAAAGGGACTATCTATTATATGAATTTCCCCGTTCGGTTTTAATAGTTGTACTAATGCTTGCAATAATAAATTAAAATCTTGAAAATATTGTATGCATCCATTAAGCGTTATAACATCAAAGCTTGTTTTATAGTTTTTGGAAATCGTAAAAATATCGCCATAAGCAAATTGTAAATTATCTTTTTTAAAAATACGAGATGCTTGCTCAAGCTCTTCTTTGTTTACATCTAAACCTAGAATATTGTTGCTTGCATTTATACATGCTATTTTATGAGAAAACCATCCGTTACCACAACCAAGGTCTAGTATGTTTAAAGGCTTTTTTTTAAGTGAAATATATTGGATAAAGCGCTCGGTAGATTTTTCTCGTAATGGCCATTCGTAACGATTTAAATAGGGTAGAATCGCCACTTCATTGTCGGTAAGAATGCGGTTTTCTTTTTCTCTTACTGCGATGTAAATATTAGAAAAACTAGAAAGTTCTTCTGTTAAATATAGTACATTGTTTTTTGTTTTTAAAGGAGTGAAATTCATGATTATTTATATAGTTTCATTCCTGTTTTTGCTATAATAGATTTTGTTTTCAGCTTCAAAGAAGAGAGTCTGTTTTTTTCTTTTCCTTTTAGTAATTCTTTATTGTAGTTTACTTCATTAACAATTCGTCTTACGGCAAAATCATAATATTTTCGAGAGTAGGTTCTTTTAAAATCTATTTCTCGATCTGTTGTTGTTTCCCAGTTTGGTTGTACGGTTATTTTGTTTTCAATTTCATTGTATAATGAAGTTCCTTTTATAGGATATGCAATAGTAATTGTAAAATGTGTTGGGTTTGCTGCTTTTAAATAGGAGATGGTTTCTCTAATGTCTTCTTCGTCTTCTCCAGGATATCCAACCATAATAAAAGTACCAGTTTCTATGCCTAAAGCATTGGTTTTTTGAATGGCTTCTTTTACCACATTAACGTCTACACGACGATCCATGGCATCGATAATTTTTTGAGAACCAGATTCGGCACCAATCCAAATTCTAAAACAACCAGCTTCTTTTAGTAATTGCAATATTTCATCGTCTAATCTTTCTGCTCTTGTGATACATTCAAAAGGAATAATTGCATCTTGTTTTAATACTTCTTCGTGAAAACTTTTAATCCATTTATGGCTAACGGTAAATACATCGTCTACAAACCAAATACTATCTGGGCTATAGGTTTCTTTCAGCATTTTTAACTCTTGAGCAACCATGTTTGCAGGTCTTCTTCGGTAACTTTGTCCGTATACCGCAGTGCTACACCATTTACAAGTATAAGGGCAACCGCGTTGTGTGCTAATAGTCATGGAGCTTTTTCCATGATGTGTTTTCCAGGTGTCTAAGTATTTTTCTACTGGAATTGCCGCTCTATTTGGTAACGGTAAAAGCTCGAGACTTTTCATTTTTACTCTTGGTGCTGTTTTTTTAACACTTCCATTTTCTAAATAAGCAATTCCTGGTATGTCGCTATAATTTTTATTATTAGCAATAGCTTGATATAGCTCTAATGTTGTTTGTTCACCTTCCCCAATAATTAAAAAGTCGACTCCTGTGTTGAGGTAGTTTTCGCAATTATAGGTAATATCTGGTCCGCCTAAAATAATTTTTGGGAAACCGTATTTGGCATCCTTTTTTAAGATATTTACTAGTTTGATAACATTAATTTTAGTCATCAAATTGGTGTAAATTGCAATGGCTTTCGGCTGTTTTTTTTCAATAAAATTTAATTGTTCTTCTTTGGAGTAAAAGGTAGTGTCATACAAGTGGTTTTCTATATGATTTTCATTTAAATAAGCAGAAATATATAATAGGCCTAACGGTGCATAAGGCCTCATGATTAGTTGCTCTTTTGGGTCTTCGAATAAATAATAGGCATGTGTTAATATAATGCTCATTATGCTTGGTTGTGTTTCGCTTTTGTTGATAGTTCTATATAAAAATGATCTGCATATTTTGCCCAGAATTCTCCTGTAATTACACTATCAATACTTTTAAAAATAGATAATAAAGGATTTTTTGCCAAAATTGAATTTTCAAGATAAGAAGGAGGAATCGTAATTCCAATGGGTTTTATTTTTTCTTTTTTAAATAAAGTGCTTGTTAAAGATAAAATGTCTTTTGGATTGTAGTACCATGTTTTTACAAATATACCATCCACATTCGCATCTACGCTTTTATCTGTATTTCTTCTTTTTGCTTTTTTAAAATCTCCTTTTAATGAAAAATAGATTTGTTCCCAAATGCATTGTTTTGGCATTAATACTAGTATTAATTTTCCGTTAGGATTTAATAATGTATTAGCGGTATTGAAAAAATCTTCCAATTGTATTTTAGATAAACAGTTTAAGCCACCGAAATTAGAAAAAATAATATCAAACTTTTTAGTAAAGGTTTGTTCGGTTATGGTATTAATATCTTGAACAGTAAATGTTATGTTTTTAAGTTTCGTTTTGGCTTTTGCTACATTAATCATCCCTTCAGAAATATCTGTAGCATGTACTTCGTGGTCAAGTTTAGCAAATTGAATAGCATCTTCTCCAGTGCCACAATTAATTTCTAGAATTGAAAGGTTTTTTTCGGAATGAAGATATGGATCTACATTTTTAAATACTAGATTACGTTGTGCTTTACCAATATTGGAAAATGTAAAAATATCATCGTATTTATTTGCTGCTATGTCAAAATCTGCTTTCATTTCTTACTTTGAAATTATTAAAGTTCCTCTTTGGTATTTCATTATATCTTCGATGTTTATTTTAGGATTGTAGTTTCTTAAAATATCGGAATGTATTTGTGTTACCTCTAATTTTATTTTCTCTTTATAATTTTCGCCAATAAAATCCAATACCTTTAAATTCTCTTTTTTACAAAGCTCAAGGTAATATAAATAGGATAGCCTATTGGTATATGCTATCGAGTTTCCTGCCCAAAACTTCCAATATTTATTGGAGTATTTTAAAAAGTTAAACTCAGAAATAGAAGAATCTTGAAAAAAGCCAGGATTTGTAAAGTGATCTATAAAGTTAATAGTATGCACACAAAATTGATCTTTCTGTAAAACTTCTTTTTTGAATTTAAATAGTTGCTCTAAAATCTCTCGAGGAACATGTTCTAAAACAACTTGTGATGCAATATAATCGATTTTTTTAGAATATTTATACAGCGTTTTAAAAGTGTATGGAGCGATATATTCAATATTTCCTAGGTTGAAAACAGCTTCTAATCGAGTGGCTTTTTTAATCGTGTTTATTTTTTCTAGAATTTCTTTTTTTGTGTAAATACTTTTAGACACAATTAATTTTAAAGCTTCTGGATGGTCTAAATAATGGACTTGTTTTTTTAAAGTAGAAAATGAAATGTCTTTTGTAATGTCTACAGTAATAATTTTTTGAAAACCTAATAAGGACAATACAATGGATGAAATTAAAGAATATCCAGTACCAAAATCTAAAGCGGTTTTGTTTTTACTAAGGTCTATGGAGCAGTAACTAAATTTTCGTATACACTCATAGGTTTGGTATATAGCAACATTGTAGTGATAGTTTTTATTTAAAGTTGCTGGAATATGATTTAGTGCATCACCAAGTTTTGTAAACGATAATGTTTTTTGGAGTAGCGCTTTTACTTTCCAGTTCATAAACCTTTATTTTGCTAGCTTTTTTAAAATTAGCTTATCTATGAAGGCGCTTGGTACATAAAAACCTAACTTAAATATGGATTTGTATTTTTTTAAGTGGAAGTGTTTTAAGTGATGTAAACCTTGGCTTATGCGATATTCTTTATGCACATAACGTTGTAGTTTTTTGTAAAATGCAGAACTATAAGTACCTTTAAAAAGCATGGCAAGATCATCCGAATCTGTCCAATTTGCTTTTAGTTTTAGATCTTCTTTTACCATGTCGTAAAATTTGGTTCCAGGTAAAGGATACGAAACCGAAACGCCAATATTATCTGGAATCAAATCTTTAATCATGCTAATAGTTTTAGCAATATCTTCTCTCGTTTCGTTTAAATAGCCAAACTGAATAAAGAATGCAACACGAATGTTTTTTTCTTTTAATAATCTAGTTGCTTCGTAAATTTGTTCGACTTTGGTGTCTTTATCCATGGCGTCTAAAATCGCTTGTGAGCCACTTTCTGCGCCAACCCAAACTTCTTCTAGGCCACTTTCTGCCAAAGCATCAATAGTATCTTCCTTTAATAATAAATCGACACGACTTTGTATGTAATAGGAAATAGAAAGCTTTTCTTTTTTTAGTGCGATATTAAATTTTTGAACCCAATTTGGTTTCAATCCAAAAATGTCATCACACATCCAAAAGCGCTGCACATCATAAGTTTCGCTAAGGTATTTAATGTGTTTAGTGATGTATTCTGGCGAATGTGAATTATAGCGATTACCATAAATAGGTTTTGCACACCAATTACATTTGTAAGGGCAGCCTCTTGTAGTTGCAATGTTTAATGTGAATTTGCTACCACTTTGTTTCCATACATTTTTATACGCATCTATATCTACCAAGTCCCATGCAGGAAGTGGGAATTCGTCTAGGTTTTTAGTAACTATGCGTTTTGGCGTTTTTACAATTTCATTGTTTTGTTTGTAAACTAGACCTTGAATTGTAGTTGTATCATCGTTTTTAGATAAGGCATCTACTAATTCTTTTAAACTGACTTCACCTTCTCCTTGAATTATAAAATTGGCTCCAGCAGCTAAGTATTTTTCATAGTGATCTGTAGCATCTGAACTACAAACAATCACTTTACAATCTTGATTTTTGGCAATTTTAATCATTTCAAAAGCTGCTTCACGCATTTTGGTTAAGCACATTTTTGTTAAATAATTAAAGCCATCATCGTAAAGTACAAATGTTTTAGCTTGTTGTTTTTCTAAAAATGGTTTTATTGTTTTTGGGTCTTCTAAAAGGTTTGCATCAAAAAGACTAACCGAGTACCCATTTTCTCTTAAATAGGAAGCTGCATAAATAGTACCTAAAGGCGGAAAAGGGGTTTTGTTTTTCCATTGTTTGGCATCAAATTTATAATAATACGAATGTGAAAATACAATATCAGTCATGTTCTGGTTCTAGTATTATATCGTGTTGCTCTTGTACTTCTAAATATTTTTTATTTAAAGCATGAATTACTTTTTTCTGAAAGTTCTGCGGATGATGTTTCGATACATCAGTTGTAGATTTCATAGCAATTTCAAGTTCTTTTTTACTTAGAGAAGTAAATTTCTTTTTCCATTTATTTAAAGTTAATTTTCTAAAAAAAGCTTCAAGTGTATTACCTAATTTTGTGTTAAATAAAGCCTCTATACTCTTCGTTAATATAGGTTTTTTCACCTCTTTTATAGTCTCTAAATTAGTAATGGTAATATTAGGTAAATAGGTTTTTGGCCAAGTATTATTAGCTATAAATTTTTTAAAAATTGTTTTACCAGTTACAGGAATTAAAGTCATTAATTCTGTTGCTGTAAAAAGGTTTTTTTCATGAATTTCTAAATGTGTATTACTTATAAAATAGTTTACACAAAAGTGTTTTTTATTATTACGTAGAAATACTTTTTTATAGATTATTAGTAATGTTCTAGCTATCCATAACCGTTTATCTTTTGTGATAATAAAAAAGTCAAAATCACCATCATCATCATAATACCCTTTAGAAAGTCCACCAGATAAACTCACGCTTTCTACATAGGGGAACTTAGCAATAAATTGCCCTCTTTTAAAAGCTTTTGGTAGTACCTGTTTCGCGTGTTGGTTTCCTTTTAGTCTTCGGTTTACAATACTATTTGGATCTTTGTATATATAATAACCATCTACATTTTTGATTACTTTTTTTATTTCTAAGGCTTGTAAATCTGTTTCTAAATTTTCCTTTTTTTCCGTTTTTGAAAATTTAAAAATCTCGTCTTTAGTCAACGGATAATTAAAAATAGAAAAATATAATATGGCTTTTAAACTTTCCAAAAATGCATTTTTATACGTGTTTAAACGTAGTAGGTTTTATGAAATGCTAAGTTATGGTTTTTAATTGAGAGGGTAAAGAAAGTTTTTGGTGAGAATTAATTTAAGAATAGAAGAACAACTAACTGAAGTAGTTTTTATAAACGTGATAACTGTATTGGATAAAAATACGATCTAAATTGGGATTGAGGAAGAAATGGTGGTGCTTTGGGAGTTGATTGGTGTTTAGTTATAAGTATTTAATCAACTATTTTTTGTTGAATAAAATCAGTTAGGTTAGCAGTAAAAGGTATTGCAGAAGCTCTTCCTGATTTATAGTTTTTTAATTTTTTAAAATTCCATGAAATATTAGTAAATTCTTTATCAATACATTTTTCTATACCAATAACTAAATAGCTATTCTGTTTAGGGCCTGGGTAATTTAATCTATTTAATGTAGCTTTATTCGTTACTCTAAATTCCGTTTTCTTTATTGTATATAGCCTTGAGGAAAACGTATCCCCTTTCATGTGAAGTAATAAATATTTTGCGTTTAAAGTTTCCTTATTCAATTTTAATGCACCTCTATTGGAATACATTCTAAAATTATATAGAGATTTATCTTCAATCCATTTTAGGTGTTCCTCTGATTTACAATAACCAACTAGAACATAAGTATCATCAGGAATTAGTTTTTTGCCATGTATATATTCCGGAAGTGGTTCGTTTAAGGGCTTTGGTTTTCCGCCTTTAATAATGTCGTAAGTTTTTGAAGCAATGTTTTCTCTTTGAGATGTTCTATTTAAAAGATGACTAATTATTTTATCAATAAAATCGCTTAGCTCTGCTATTCCATTATTATTTAGACTAGGTCTTAGAGCAAATGCGCCTAAACCTGGTATTATTTCATGAAACCCTCGTTTCATATCTCCTTTACTATTTCCAGGATAGAGAATGTATGCGCCTCCTGTTCTTCTTATGGCATCTTTATAAGCATGCATTTTAAATAAATCTACATTCTTATAGTCTCCTTTTCTTTCTGATTCTTCTTCTGTTTCTCTGGTATCATCAATAGCTCCAGAATAATTTACTTTGTATTTTGCATCAAAGTGAATATGAACTATTAACTCTTTTTCTTCTGCTTCTTCATCTGTTGTATCTGCAGGCCAAAAAGACAAAGTGTAATCAGGATACATGTTTTTAGTGTAACTTCCTTCTATCTTCTCAGATAGTTTTGTATCGCCTTTGAAAGTTTGATTATACGAAAAACGAACATTTAGCTTTCTGTTTTCAAATTCACTAATGCCACTAAAAGCAGTATGAGTACCAGATTTTATAATGAAATTTAAACTCTTGTCTGTCTTCCTTATTAAACTATGGTAAGGATTACCATCATGTTCAATGTTTTCTATTGGAAATTTACTTTTAAATAAATCATACAACATAAAAAACAACCAATATTCATATAGTTTAGAAATATCTCTTTTGCCAGCATTGTAAACATCTTCACCACCAGTCCAAGTCAGTTTTGCTGCTAAATCAAACTTCAGCCAAGATTTTAGAATTTCTCTGTAACCACTTTTTCTTTGTAAAACAGGACTGTTAAAATTTAAACTTGTTGGTCTTGAAACTTGTTTGAAAAACGAGTTATTTAAGTGCAATTCTAATTTAGTCGTTAAATATTTAGCTTCTTTGTGTGCGCGAGTTTCGTTTTTAAATTTATTTAAACATTTTTCACTAAAGTGAAGATAAGTCTGTAGTGCATGTTTAATAAATCTGTTTTCTGCATTATCAATAATTTCTACTTTTCTGTTATTGATAATATGTGATGGTAAGTTTTTCAGTGGTTTATCAAATAAGGGATGAGAATTAGGTAATGATATTCTATTTCCTCTACTTACTAATTGTTTGATCGTAGTTCTTGTAAATTTCTTTACACTTCTAATATCTGCTAGCTCCTCATTGTCAGCCCAATCCGTTTTTGGTGAGCTTATTATTTTCTGTATGGCTTCTTCAAACTCTATGCTTCCAATTATAGAATTAACAAAACTAAATTGTTGATATAGACTTTCGCTTTTTTTGTTAAAATCAGTTTCAAAATGTTGTTGAATAGGGGAGTTAACTTGTAGAAGAAGTTCTGTGCATTTTTCGGTAATATCCTCAAGCATATACCTATAATTCTCCCTATAACTTTTATCTATATTATCAGAATTAAATTTGGTGGCTTTCACTTCCAAAAAAGTGTGTTTCTTTTTTAATTCTTTCTCTTTGTGTGTAATGTTGAGTTTTAATGTTCCCACATAAAAACTTGGATTAATTTTGCCAGAGAATTTTTCTCTATGCGATTGTTTTACAATGCTTTTATTGTCACAACTTAATCGATAACCTTTTTTATTAAACGCATATTCATAGCTTTGGCTTTCCAATATTTGATATGGAAATTCACCAAATTCAATTGCCTCTGCTTCTTCAATTTTAAAAACTTTACTTTTTCCTTCAGGAAAAATATGTAGTTCTAAATCTTCTGCTATGTTAGATAATGGGATAGATATGTGTTTTTCTTTGGCCATTTATTTTAAGCTTCAGCATAACTTGCAAATCCATTTTCAACGGCATTTTTATACATACGCATAATCTTCTCAAAGGATAATTTGTACTTAATGTTTACATCTTTTTTAAATTCAATATTTCCAAAGTTTTCAAAATATTCTTTATCAAATTTATCATTTACATCTACTAAACATAGCTTTGCTAATGGTTTAAGAGTTCTAGTAAGTTTTGTTCTCGAACCATGAAGCTTTGGTAGCATTTTTTGCATAATGGCTATATCTAATTTGTCATTCTCATTAGATAACCCAAACTCTTCTAGTTTGTAAATCAATTTAGAAATTTCAAAAGCTGTTCTATAACCAAACTCTGCACCAGATTTTTGCAACTCTTTAAAAAGGTCATTTATGATTCCTTGTTGCGAATCCTTAAGTTGGTATGTTGTATTATCATCTTTTTCTTTTTTGCTCTTTGCAATATCTACAAAGTTTATAGCCATATTAGCACCTTTACCGTTTAGCTTGTCTAAATCTATGTCATTTGGATTTTTAAGAAAACCTGAAATGTCTGTATCACTAACTCTAAACTCAATAGTATTTGCTCTATCCAATACTTTTGGACTAAACATGTAGGTAGTTTCATCTATGTTCACCGTACCAACAATAAATAAGTTTTTAGGTAATTTTATTGTTTTTGGTATCTTGTTAACCTCGTTATCAATTTTGTGTAATGGAATGGAGTTTTTAGATTCCATGGTGCTTAAAAAGTCTGCAAAATAACGCTCTACATGACTTAAGTTCATTTCATCTAAAATTAAAAAATAAGGTTTAGTTTCATCATCTTTAGCTCGCAATAATAAATCTAAAGCATCATTATCTGGCTTTACATATTCATTGTCTTTTAATGCATTTGGGTAACCTAAAAGAGGTTCTCTATTCGTCCAATCTGCTCCTACTGGAATTAATGTGTATTGCTCTTCACTTTCACAAATCCATTGCGCAAAAGCTTGTGCTAATTTTGTTTTTCCTGAACCTGATAAGCCACTTAATAAAACAAAAGGCTTTGTTGCTAAGGATGCAATGTATCTTGTGATTAGGTCTGGTTTGTAGTTTAAACCAGAGTTTTTGCAATGTTCTTCAAATTTTTCTTTTTCAAAATTCCTAGTTAGAAATGTATTGTTTCGGAAGTTTTTTTTCTCACCTAAATTCGAATATTTTTCAATGATTACGTCTAAATCTTGATTTAATATTCTTTCTTCAGGTAGGTTATTTACATCATAAACCTTGAAAACATGAGAGTCTCCATATCTGTCTGGTTTTTCAAAATTATTTTCTTTAAAAAAATCTGAGATACTTAGACTATTATTAATGTTCCATTCAACAATTGGTTTATTTGTTTCACTTCTACCATAAGCAAGTATTAGCTTGTTTATATTTTTGTAATATAAATAAACAGGGTAAATTCCATCACTAGTCGTAAAGGGGTCTTTAAGAAAAGAAACCCATGGAATTTTAGCTGTATTTCCTTGACCGAAACTCACTTTTACTTTTGTGTTTCGATATGCTTTTAAGTAATGCTTCGTTTTTAAATTATCTGTTTTTGCCTGTTTTAGAAATTCATTTAGGATTTCATATGCTTTAGGCATATCTGTATTATTTGATTTAGGTAGTATTTTAATTTTTAATCTTTCAAATGCAGCAAAACATGGAGTACCTTTGCCTCCAGAAAAGTAATTGTCAATAGATTTTCCTGTAGCGAAATAATTTGCAATCGCCATTATTGGTTTAGGAGGGAATAAAGTTCCATCAATTTCTACATCATAAAACTTTGAAGTACTAAGTCCATGTGGTATACCATTTTTCCTGAAATGATTAACTGCTTTTTCTATATGTTCAAGGCTTACTTCATCGAATAGCATATTCTTCTTTTTTATTAATTATAATAAATTACTTTGCTTAAATAAGAGTCGTATTTAATGCGCCTCCAGCCAATTCAGCCCAGTATCCACCTCCACATCCAACGGAACATCCATTACAAATGCATTTTCCATTTCGGTTTTAATTAGGGTTTTCATTGCTTCCAGTTCGGGTTTATAGACATCAAAAACCAATTCATCATGTACTTGTAATAGCATTTTAGTTTTATAATTACCAGCCTCTAATTTGTTATAAATATTAATCATGGCAATTTTAATAATATCTGCAGCAGATCCTTGAATTGGTGCATTCACGGCATTACGCTCTGCAGCACTTCTAACCATAGCGTTTCTAGAATGAATATCTTTTAGATAACGTCTTCTGTCTAAAACCGTTTTTACATACCCATGATCTCTAGCAAAATCTACCTGAGCACTCATGTATTTTTTTAGTTTCGGGTAGGTTTCATAATAAGTATCAATAAGTTCTTTGGCTTCCCCACGTGATAAATCGGTTTGGTTACTCAACCCAAAGGCAGAAACGCCATAAATAATCCCGAAGTTTACTGTTTTTGCATTGCTACGTTGCTCTCTGGTAACTTCTTCAAGAGGCACACCAAAAACCCTAGAAGCTGTAGAGGCATGAATATCCTCTCCGTTTTTAAAGGCCTCAATCATGGTTTCTTCTTTACTAAGCGCAGCAATAATACGTAGTTCTATCTGGCTATAATCGGCAGCTAATAAGGTGTATTCTTCACTGCGTGGTATAAATGCTTTTCGTACTTGGCGACCACGTTTGGTACGAATAGGAATATTCTGTAAGTTTGGGTTGTTGCTACTTAAACGTCCTGTTGCAGCAACGGTTTGCATATAATCGGTATGTACTCTTCCTGTAGCTTCTTCTACCTGTAAAGGTAAAGCGTCTACATAGGTGCTTTTTAGTTTTGCTAAACCGCGATACTCTAATATATTTCTAATAATTTCGTGGTCTTTGGCTAAAGCAGATAAAATATCTTCTCCCGTTTTATACTGTCCTGTTTTTGTTTTTTTAGGCTTATCTACCAGTTTTAGTTTTTCAAATAAAACGATTCCTAATTGCTTTGGTGAGGCTATATTGAATTCTTCGCCGGCAACTTCGTAGATTTTAGAAACTAAGGTTTCAATGTCTTTGTTTAAGTCTTCCGAAAGCGAATTTAAAAAAGGAACATCTAGATTAATACCTTCTAATTCCATAGCAGCCAAAACGCGTAATAAAGGCACTTCTATGTCATCAAATAATTTTTGTGTGTTGGCTTCTCCTAATTCTTTTTCAAAATGCTCTTTTAACTGTAACGTAATATCTGCGTCTTCTACAGCATATTCGGTTTGCTTGTCTAAGGGAACCTCACGCATAGACAATTGGTTTTTGCCTTTTTTGCCAATCAATTCGGTAATCGAAATTGGCGTGTAATTCAGGTAGGTTTCTGCCAGCACATCCATATTATGTCGCATGTCTGGATTAATTAAATAATGCGCTAACATGGTGTCAAACAGTTGTCCTTTTACTTGTATGTTATATTTTGCAAGTACTTTGATATCGTATTTTAAATTCTGACCAATTTTCTGAATGTTTTCTGCTTCAAAAAAGCATCGTAATAATTCGATGATAGCTTGTGCTTCCTCTCTTTCTTCTGGAAATGGAATATAGAACCCTTTACCAGTTTCCCAAGAAAATGAAATACCTACTAGTTCGGCGGTTAAGGGATTTAAGCCTGTGGTTTCGGTATCAAAACACACGCTAGTTTGGTTCATTAAGTTTTTAATAAATAATTTTGTAGCCATTCCTGGCGCTATACTTTGGTAAAAATGCGAGGCTGTTTCTGCGGTTTTACGTACAAATGCATTGGTTTCTGTTTTCGCTTCCGCGGAATTTGGGTCGCCTCCAAATAAAGAGAATTGCCCAGCTCCAGCATTTTCTGCTTCTTTTGGTGTTACTTTTGGTGCTTCTTTTTTGGAAACTATTTCGGTAGGCGTAGCAATTGCTTCCGCTGAAAATGTTTTTAAGAAATTATCGATTAAACGTCTAAATTCTAATTCCTGAAAAATTTCGGTCACTTTAGGAATATCTGGTTCCGACATTTCAAAATCCTTAGCATCAAACTCCACAGGAACATCTAGCATGATGGTCGCTAGTTTTTTAGAAAGCAATCCAAGTTCTTGATTGGCTTCTACCTTTTCTTTCATTTTTCCTTTAAGCTCGTGCGAATTTGCAAAAAGGTTTTCCATACTACCATAAGCAGCTAGGAATTTCTTGGCTGTTTTTTCTCCAACTCCAGGAAGCCCTGGAATATTATCGCTGGCATCTCCCATCATTCCTAAAAAATCAATCACTTGTAACGGATCTGTAACCTCAAATTTCTTTTGGACTTCTGGTATTCCCCAAGTTTCATAACCACCACCAAAAACAGGTCGATACATAAATATATTTTCGGAAACCAATTGCGCAAAATCCTTATCTGGAGTAACCATAAAGGTTTGGTAGCCTTCTTTTTCGGCTTTTTTTGCTAAAGTTCCAATCACATCATCTGCTTCAAAACCTTCTTTTACCATGATTGGAATATGCATGGCTTTTAAGATTTCATAAATATATGGAACAGCCGTTTTTATACCTTCTGGAGTAGCGTCTCTATTGGCTTTGTATGCTTCAAACATTTCTACACGATCTGCACTTCCGCCTTTATCAAAACATACGGCTAAATGGTCTGGTCTTTCTCGTTTAATAACGTCTAAAAGCGAGTTCATAAATCCCATAATAGCAGAAGTGTCTTCGCCTTTAGAATTGATTCTTGGGTTTTTTATAAAGGCATAATACCCTCTAAAGATTAAAGCGTAAGCATCTACAAGAAATAGGCGTTTTTGTTGTGACATAATTATTGTTTTATAGATTACCAAAACTACAAAACTTAAATTAGGTTTGCTTGAAATTTTGTTAACAATGAAAAGGGATTATAAAAAAAGAGGAACAAATAAGGCGATGCTTTTCTGTTCCTCTTTTAAAATGAATATAATAGGGATTTTGGATTAATTTTTTATTACCTTTTTAGTAATTTCTCCTTGATCTGTTTGTATTTTAAGTATATATAATCCAGAGTTAAATGAGGATAAATCTATTTGAGATTGACTAGATTCTAAAATGCGTTTCCCTAAAAAGTCAAATAATTGTATATTTTTAATTGTATTTAAAGTGGAAATATTAATAACATCTGAGGTTGGATTTGGGTAAATAGAGATACTGTTTTCTTTGTTTAAATTAGGATTAGTAGAAAGTGTTGCATCTGTACTATTGTAATAATCATTTACTATTTGAATTCCTGGAGAATCTCCGCAATTTGCAGCTTCAAAAGGTCCGCCTGTTGGTCCACAAGCCGTATAAAATTGGTCGTCATAGACATCGCCATCTTCAAATGTAAGCATTGGGCTTTGTGAAACATCTTCATATTTAAGTTTTAAGTGTATTAGTTTTTGAGGTGTTTCGGTAATATTATCATTTGCAAAAGTAGAAGCACTAAAAACTTGCGAAAATGCCCAAGAGACTCTAGATGTTGTGTTGTCATTAATTGTAAAAACGCCATAAATATCTGCAGCTGCAGCATCTACATATTGACCACAGATGTATGCGTCTGCATTTGGTTGTGTGATTTCAATATTTGAATTAGCTTGCACGTTTTCTCCAAAAGCATCTGTATTATAGACAAAGTATAATTGTCCAGAACCTAGTTTAAATGTCCCGCTGCCATTAATGGTTTGTATTAATACATCTACTTCGTAAAAATCATCAACTCCATCGTTGGTGTTTTGTGCATTAGCAAACGTGAAGTTAATATCTTGTGCATAGGTAGAGCAGATTGTAAAAAGTGTAAATAATAGAATTAAATTTTTGATGTATTTTTTTTTCATGATTTATGGTTTTATTTATTAATAGTTTTATTCCTTTTTGCAAACAGTTTAAGTGCTACTCTGCTGGTGTATTGTTCTCCTTTGCCAATATTTGGATTTAGTTTGTTTTGAATGTCTGAGTTTTGCACTTCAGAATTCATGTCTATATCTGCATTGGTATATCCGTTAGTGCCTCTTAATGGTTCTACATTATTTTTGTCTGAGTTTTGTATTTGTCCATCTCCATCAAAGTCTCCTGCATAAAGAGCTAATTTGCCATCATTCATTGTAGCAATACCATTGGTGCCTCCTGTAATTAGGTTTATATTATTGGTAAAATCAATAGAGGTGTTTGTTAAACTTAGGTTGTAGGTGTTTGCGCTAAGAACACCTAAATGATTGCGATGCGAAAGCATGATGTAATAGTCGCCAAAAGGTGCTTGAATAGTAAGTGGTGTAAAACCATCTAAAGCAACAACATCTCCATCTGCTTGTAATAATGCAGAGGTTTGTGCAACAACTATTGAAACATCTGATGCGTCTCTAAGTTCTATCCAAACCCAATCTATTATTGCATCATTTCCTGTGATGTCAAAAGCTCCATAGTAACAATAATAACATACTGTAGCATCTACATAAGGGCTTGTTGTTGGTAGGTAGTTATTGCTTCTTAAATCATCTAGCATTATACCATTGTTATAAGCACCTTGTAAAAATAGTTTTGGAGATAGTACAACGGTATTATAATTACAATCTTCACTAAATGAAGTTTGAGCATCAATATCTGACCAGTATGTAGCACTGTAAGTAGCATCATCTACTTGTATACAGGTTAAATCTGGATTGTTTAATGTATAAAAATTGTAAATATTGGTGTTATTTCCGTTTTTAACATTTATGCTTGTTAAATAATTATTAGCACAAATTAAATCTTGTAAAACAGTATTATTACTAAGATCTAAACTTGTTAAATTATTACCGGAACAACTTAAATCTTGTAACGCCAAATTATTACTAAGATCTAAACTTGTTAAACTGTTGTTATAACAACTTAAATCTTGTAAAGCAGTATTATTACTAAGATTTAAACTTGCTAAACTATTGTTATAACAATTTAAATCTGTTAAAGCTATACAGTTGCTTACATCTAAGCTTGTTAAATTATTGTCATAACAGTTTAAATCTTGTAAAATCGTACAGTTACTTAGATCTAAACTTATTAAATTATTATCATAACAATCTAAATCTGTTAAAGCTATACAGTTGCTTACATCTAAACTTGTTAAATTATTATCATAACAGTTTAAATCTGTTAAAGCTATACAGTTACTTACATCTAAACTTGTTAAATTATTGCTATGACAACTTAAATTTATTAGAGCATTATTGTTACTAACATTTAAACTTGTTAAATCATTATTGGAACAAATTAAATAAGTTAAAGCCGTATTGTTACTTAGATCTAAACTTGTTAAATCATTGTCATAACAACTTAAATCTGTTAAAGCTGTATTGTAACTAATATCTAGACTTGTTAAATTATTATTGGAACAATTTAAATCTGTTAATACAACAAAATCTTCAATACCTGTAAGGTCTGAAATGTTTTTATTATTTACGTCTAAATTAGTAAGTGTTTCAACATTTGCGGTAAGCACATAATTATCTAAAAAAGAATCATAACCTAAATCTATTAAGACTTGTTCAAAGTTATTATCTGGAATAAAGGTATATAGAGTAGATGTAAAACAATCTTCACTAAAACTAGTTGCAACATCAATATTTGTCCAGTTTGTAGTACTCCATATAGAGTCATCTACTTCAATACAAGTTAAATTTGGATTGTTTGTGGCATTAAAATATGTAATATTTGTATTGTTCCCGTTTTTTACATCTAAAAAATGTAAATCATTATAGGAGCAATTTAAATCTGTTAAAGCTGTATTATTGCTTACATCTATATTGGTTAAATCATTACTATAACAATTTAAATCTGTTAAAGCTGTATTGTTGCTTACATCTAAATTTGTTAAATTATTGCTATAACACCTTAAATCTGTTAAAGCTGTGTTGTTGCTAATATCTATACTTGTTAAATTATTATTGTAACAACGTAAATTTGTTAAAGCTGTATTATTACTAATATTTATGCTTGTTAAATTATTATTGTAACAAAATAAATTTATTAATGTGGTATTATTGCTTAGATCTAAATTTGTTAAAGTATTAGCAGCACAATTTAAATTTGTTAATACCACAAAATCTTCAATTCCAGTTAAGTCTGTAATGTTTTTATTATTGATGTTTAAAGATGTAATAGTTTCTATAATAGAAGTTGATACATAGTCATCAAGCACACCAGAGTCATAACCTAAATCTATTAAGGCTTGTTCAAAATTATCATCTGGTACGTATGTGTCGTCATAATGACAGTTGGAACTAAAACTACTTGAAGCATCAATACTTGTCCAGTTTGCAGTACTCCATATAGCATTGTCTACTTCAATACAGGTTAAACTTGTATTGTTTTGGGCGAAGAACTCTGTGAAATTTAAATTATTTCCGTTTCTAGCATGTAATCTTGTTAAATTATTACTAGAACAACTTAAAGCTATTAAAGCTGTATTATTACTAATATCTAAAGTTGTTAAATTATTACTAGAACATCTTAACGCTACTAAAGCTGTATTGTTAGTAACATCTAAACTTGTTAAATTATTACTAGAACAATTAAAATCTGTTATAGCTGTATTGTTACTAACATCTAAAGTTGTTAAATTATTATTATAACACCAAAAATATTGTAAAGCTGTATTGGTACTAATATCTAAACTGGTTAAGTCATTATTATAACAATATAAAGTTTGTAAAGCCGTATTGTTACTAACATCTAAAGCTGTTAAATTATTATTATAACAATGTAATTTTTTTAAAGCCGTACAGTTACTAGTGGTTATAGTGGTTAAATCATTTTCATAACAATATAGGTTTTTTAAAGCCGTACAGTTACTAAGATCTAAACTGGTTAAATCATTATAGGTACAATCTAATTCTGTTAAAGCACTAAAACTTTTAATACCAGTAAGGTTTGAAATGTTATAATAACTTACATTTAAAGTTGTAAGTGTATTAATATTTGCATTAAGCACATAATTATCAAGTACGGTATCATAACCTAAATTTATTAAGGCTTGTTCAAAATTATCATCTGGAACATAAGTTTCATTAAAATGGCAGTTTTCACTAAAAGAGGTTTGAGTATCAATACTTGTCCAGTTTGTTGAACTATAACTAGCATTATCAACTTGTATACAAATAAGATTTGGATTGTTTGTAGCATTAAAAGTAGAAACATTAATGTAGTTTCCATTATCTGCATTTAAATTTTCAAGTTGATTAGATGAGCAAACTAAGCTTGTTAAAGCTGTATTAAATTGAATATTTAATTGTGTTATTTGGTTTGAACCACAACGTAAATCTTCTAGTAGTAGATTTTGGCTAACATCTAATTCTGTAAGTAAGTTTGATCCGCATCTTAAATTAGTTAAAGCCGTATTATGAGTTATGTCTAAACTTGTTAGTACATTTCCAAAACAACGTAAATCTTGTAGTGCTACAAAATCTTCAATACCAGTTAGGTCTGCAATGTTTTTATTATTTACATTTAAATTAGTAAGGAAATTAATATTTGCTGTTATTACATAATTGTCAAGCGCAGTATCATACCCTAAATCTATTAAGACTTGTTCAAAATTATCATCAGGAATATAGGTAAATGGATAGCAATCTGTACTAAAACTACTAGATGCATCAATATCTGTCCAGTTTGTTGTACTGTAGGTTACATCATCTACTTCAACACAAGCTAAGCTTGGATTGTTTGTGGCATCAAAATCTGTAAAATTTATATTATTACTGTTTTTAACATTTAAATTTGTTAAAATATTATTAGCACAATTTAAATCTGTTAAAGCGGTATTATTACTTACATCTAAACTTGTTAAATAATTATTATCACAAGCTAAAGTTTGTAAAGCCGTATTATTATTTACATCTAAACTTGTTAAATTATTATTACGAGAATTTAAATAAGTTAAAGCCGTATTGTTGCTTAGGTCTAAATTGGTAAGATAATTTGAATGACAATATAATTGTGTTAACGCAGTATTATTACTAAGATCTATATTTGTTAAATTATTACCGTAACAATTTAATATTGTTAAAGCCGTATTTTGAGTTATATCTAAACTTGTTATCACATTTCCAAAACAACTTAATTCTTGTAATGCTACAAAGCCTTCTATACCAGCTAGGTCGGAAATACTATTATATGGTATAGTTAAAATGGTAACCGTATTAATATTTGCAGTTGGTACATAATCATTTAATGGTCCAGAGTCATAGCCTAAATCAATCAATGCCTGTTCAAAATTATCGTCTGGCACGTAAGTGTTTTGTCCAAAAGCAATAACAGATAATAAAAAAGTAATAATGGATAATAAGGTAGTTTTTTTCATAATGTTGGTTTACTATTTTTTGTTATCCTTAAAGTGTTACGTTTGCATCAAACACGTTTCTGACGTCTTTTATAAAAGAATGGACGTAAAAACTTATTCCAAGTAACAGTTCGCTTCCTTCAGGAATAAATGGATTGAGACTCCCTATGAATTGAATAGAAATATGACCAGCCAAAACACTGGAGTTTATTATTAAAAAGGAGAGGAGAAGTGTTGATGTTTTCATCCAATAAAGATTTAATGATTAATAGCATCACAAACCTATTACAAAACTCAAAAAAGGGTCTAGATTATTTTTTCAAAAACAGGGAGTATTTTGTCAAAAGGAAGAAAAATAACATGTGTTATTCTTGCATGATTATTTGTTGATTACTAATAATCAGTTAGTTACGGAAACTTGTTGGGCTTTTATGAAATTCTTCTTTAAAAGCTTTACTAAACCAATTGGGATCGTTAAACCCCGAGGCATAAGCTATTTCAGAAACAGTTAAATTGGAGGTTTTTAGTAATTCTTTAGCTTTTTCTAATCGTACTTTTCTAATAAAAATGGCTGTACTGGTATTTGAAATTGCTTTTAGTTTTCGATAGAGTTGGGAGTCGCTCATTAGCATAAATTTTGCTAATTCGGCTGCTCCAAAATTTGAATTATCTAAATGTTTATGAACGCTTTCAATAGCTTTATTTAGGAAGATAATGTTTTTATCTATAGGTTTAGGTTGTTCTTCTTTTTGCTCTAAAATAGTAGGTATAGAATAGGTTTTTTGTAGTTGTTTTCGTTTTGTAATTAACATTTTCATGCGAAGTCGTAATTCTTCTTTTTGAAAAGGTTTGGTTAAATATGCGTCTACACCACTTGTAATACCTTCCAATTTATCCTCTTGCATCGCTTTAGAGGTTAACATTATAATTGGGATGTGGTTGGTTTTAGTATTGGCTTGTAGTTTTTGAGTGAGTTCAAATCCGTCCATAATTGGCATCATGACATCGGTTACTACCACATCTGGTATGGTTGTTTCTGCAAGTTTTAACCCTTCTTTACCATTTTTCGCAAAACTAACTTTATAATCTGGTTGTAAACAGGAGGCGATGTAACGAGCCATGTCTACATTGTCTTCAATTATTAACACCGTATTAGAGTCGTCATTAACAATAATATCATTAAGTTGCGGTACTACTGTGCCAATAGATAATTGCTTGTTATTTAATTCAATTGATTTTTCTTCTACATTATTTGTTATTGGTAGTGTAATTGTAAATGTAGTTCCAGTTCCTAATGTAGATTTTACACTTATAGAGCCTTTAAATAGTTCTACCAATTCTTTTGTTAAAGCCAATCCAATACCTGTGCCTTGCGATATTTTATGCTCGTTGTTCTCGACTTGAAAAAAGCGATCAAAAATTAAAGGTAGTTCCTCTTCAGGAATTCCATAACCTTCGTCCATAATCAGGATTTGTAGTGTGCTATTTTTTAATTTATTAATGTGAATTTTTAATTCGGAATCTTCAGGTGAAAATTTTAAAGCATTAGAAATAAGGTTGGTGAGAATCTGACGCATTTTTTCGGCATCAAAATCCATTATTATTTTTTCTGGATTGGAATTAAAATTCAGTTTAATCTGTTTGTCTTTAGCAATGCTTAAAAAACTATTTGTAATATGTGATGAAAATGCAACGATATCATTTTGGATAAGATTTATGTTGAGTTGCCCTTTTTCTAATTTAGCTAAATCTAACATTTGATTGACCAAATTAAGCAAACTATTGCTGTTTTGCTCTATGGTGTTTAGCGATGTAGTTACATCGTCTTTTTCTAAGAATTGCTCTTTTAAATTATCTAGATAGCCAAGTATAATAGTTAGAGGTGTTCTAAATTCGTGCGTAATGTTGGTGATAAAACGCGATTTTAAACTATCTAATTCCTGTAAACGAATGGATTCTTGACCCGCAATTTGACGCTGTAAACTTAATTTATAAAAAGCATAAACGATTCCTAAAAAGAAAAGTAAATAAGTTAGGTATGCTAAATTACTCTTATACCATGGTGGATTTACATTAATGGTGAGTTGTAAAGGCTGTTTTTGCCATAAGTCGTTTCGCGATTTACCTTGTATTTGAAGGGTGTACTTTTTGGGTGCCAGCGATATAAATTGAATATAGTTTTTATAATCTAAAGCATTCCAATCTGTATCATCAGGAAGAAGTTTGTAAACGTATTTTATATTGCTATTTGGTCTAAAGTCTAACCCTGAAAAACTTAAATTTATGGGGAAATCATTATGGTTTAATTCAATATGCTTAGCATTAATAATGCTACTAGATATTACAGAAGATTCGTTAGGAGAAACTGTTTTGTCTTTTATTTTTAATTGTGTAAAGTTAAGTTGTCCTTCTTTATCTAGTTTATAGATTTGCTTTGGATCAAAGATATTTACGCCATTAATACCACCAAAATATAGAAAACCATTGTTTTTGTTTTTATAAACAGCACCAAGATTAAACTCCGTACTTTGTACACCATCTTTAGGATTGTAATTTGTAAATTCCTTTGTACTCTTATTAAATCTAAAAAGACCTCCATTGGTAGATAGCCATAAGTTGCCAAGGTCGTCTTCGTTAATGTTATAAATAAATGTATTGCTTAATCCGTCGCGTTTACCAAAAGAAGTGAATTCATCTCTTTTTCTATTATATTTACTTAAGCCTTTTCTTGTTGCAATCCAGAGTGTTTTGCTACTGTCTTCAAAAGCACTCAATACACCTCTTGTTGCTAAACCATTAGATTCATCATAATTTTTTAAAAGGTTTAAATTACCCGAATTGAAATTAAAAGAACTAAGCCCTTTTTGAGTAGTCATCCAATACATTCCATAGCTGTCTTCTATCATTGATATGGTTAAGCGAGAAGGGAATTGGTCGGTGTTATAGTTGATAAATTCGAATGAGTTATTTTTAACATTTCCAATAAATTTACTAAACCCATCGCTATAGGATGTTACCCAAATTGTATTAGCAGAATCTTTATAAATACTCCTAATGTTGTTTGATGGTAAATGCGACGCATTTCCTGTTTTAGAAGGTAGTTCAATAAAGTTAGGGTTTTCGAGGTTTATGGTATCGAGATTGATTATAAATGCGCCTTTACCAGTAGCAATCCATAAATTATTTAAATGATCTTTTACAAAGCCTCTTGCTCTATAACTAGGGAATGTTTTGAATTTTGATAGGTCTTTATTATCTGAAATAACAAGCCCGCTTGAAGTTGCAGTAAACAAATAATTCTTCGTATCTATTACGGCAAATACAGATGGGTCGTTAACGTTAAATAAATTAGTTGGGTTTTTAAAAACTTCATCTTTAGTAGTCGATGTCATTTCTAAATTAAAACTACCAATGATTAAGTTTCCTTTATTATCTGCGTGTAATGCATAAATATTATCGAAAGATACTGTGTTTAAATTATCTTTTTTATTCGCTTTATATTGATTAATTATTTGAAATTTTTCATCTACTAGATATGCAGTAATTAGACCATTGTTAGATCCTATATAATAAATATTATTTATTTTTTTTATGGTATTAATATTAAGATCTAATGAAATGCTAGAGTCAGAACTTGGTATTTTTTTAACGGTATTATTGGTGCTGTTTAGAGTTAGAATGCCATTGGTGGTATAAACAAAAAGGCGCTGATCTAGTATTTCAATATTTGTTATGGGATCGTTGGTTTTGGCTATTTTATTCAGTTTAATAGTTTCATTCTCTAAGATGTTATTAGATGAAAAACTATAAATATCGCCATTTTTTGTGCTCAAATAAACGGTATTGTTTAAAATAGAAAGCCCTGTAATTTCTTTTGGGTTTTCTATGTTAAATGGTATGAATTTCGATTTTCCACTGGTAATTACTGCTACACCTTTATTGTAAAAAGCAGCTAGTATTATAGAGTCATGTTTAATAATTCTTGTACAGTTACTATCTGGATCTAGGAGTTGTGTGGTAGACTCCTCATTAATATTATACACTACTAGTCCATTTTGTCCTGTACCAATATATATGTTTTTATCTTTTGCTAATATGGCACCAATTCTATATCCTGCAATATCTAGTCCTGAATTTGTGTCTGGTTGAGGAATGTAAAAATCATGACCATCAAAACGTACGATGCCATCCGAAGTGCCAAGCCAGTAAAACCCTTTTTGGTCTTGAGTTAAGCAAAGAATAGTTTCTTGGGGCAAGCCTTCCTTTAAACCTAAATGTTTAAATGTTAAATTTTGAGCGTGAGTAAATATACCAACTAAACATAAAAAAAATGTAAATTTGATTTTTTTTGTAATTTTTAATAAAAAACAGGTTGGATTATATAGCATTAAATGTTAATAAAAAGACTAAAATACTAATTTTGAACTTATTAAATAAACTAATTTCTATTTAGAATTTCAATTTCTATTTTTCCAATAAAAATAAAATAAATGAATACATTTTCAATTGCCATTCATGGTGGGGCAGGAACTTTAGTAAAAGGAATGATGACACCAGCATTGGAAGCGAAATATAAAGCCGCTTTACAATTAGCTTTAGATGCAGGATATAAGGTGTTAGAAAATAATGGTACAGCAACTGAAGCTGTAGAAAAAGCAGTTGTTGTTTTAGAAGATTCACCATTATTTAATGCAGGAAAAGGGTCCGTCTTTACAGCAACCGAATCTCATGAAATGGATGCGTCTATTATGGATGGAAAAACTTTAAATGCAGGAGCAGTAAGTTTAATTACTGGAATTAAAAATCCGGTTGCATTGGCTCGTGACGTTATGGAAAAAAGTGAGCATGTTTTTCTGGCAGGAGCAGGAGCAATGCAGTTTGCAAAAGAGCTAGATTACACTATTGAAGATGCCTCGTATTTTTACGATGCATTTAGACATAAACAGTGGATAGAAATTAAAGATACCGATAGTTTTCAGTTAGATCATGCGAAGAAGAAAGATTCTAAATTTGGAACTGTTGGTGCTGTTGCATGTGATAAGGATGGTAATATTGCAGCAGCAACTTCTACAGGAGGAATGACCAATAAAAAATGGGGAAGAGTAGGAGATAGCCCTATGATTGGTGCTGGTAATTATGCGAATAATAAAACGTGTGCAATTTCCTGTACAGGAAGTGGAGAGTTTTTTATTCGTGGTGTGGTTGCTTATGATGTTGCCTGTTTAATGGAACATAAAGAAATGAGTTTAGAAGACGCATCTAACGAAGTAATAAACAAACGTATTCTAGAAATAAAAGGCGATGGTGGTCTTATTGCTGTAGATGCCAAAGGGAATATTGCAATGCCTTTTAATACCGAAGGTATGTATCGTGCTAGTAAATCTTCTACTGGTCAAGAGGAAGTTTCTATTTATAAATAATACATTATTATTGACTTCTCGATACTGTTTACTCATGCTTCGCAAAGCACTCGAAGTGACAAGTAAGATGCTAATTTAGTTTTATTTTCAGTTCGAGTGAAATTGTTTTTTTTACAATTTTGTATCGAGAACCAATAAGTAAAATTAAAGACGAGGTGGTTTGCGTTAGGGATTGCAGCGACATCCTTTTTTATTTTTCTTAAAAAAGATAAAGCGGAAAGCGCGACCTTTAGGTAACGCCCAAAAAAACATTAAGCTTCTACAAGTGTTGGAGTTCAGATAAAAGGTGCTTCAATAGGTAATACTTTTACCTTTTTGTTTTTAATGTTAAAACGGTCACCATTAGATAAAATGTGTGTTTTTAAATTGGTTAAAGACATTGGTGTGCCTTCTTTTAAACGCTTGTGGTTGTTGTGTTTTATTTTTCTACCATCAAAAACAATTACCATTCCAGAGCCAATTACTCGTAGTCTACCGTTTTTAATAATTAATCCTGTGTCCTCTGCTAAACCAATACCTACAAGTTTTGGGAATTGTGCAACTGCTTCCGACACACGACCAAAACGACCTCGTTTAATAAAATGAGTGTCAATAATTAATTCCGGAATTAAAGCCAGTCCCTTGTACATGGTTACCGCACCTTTAATAAATGCTTCCGATGCGCTTCCTCCAGCAATCATTTCGTTAGACATCATCATGGCTCCCGCACTGGTACCTGCAATTACAAAACCTTTTTCGTTTTTGTAGCGTTCTGTTAAAATAGTGTGTATGGTTGTGCCTCCAATTTTATCAGTGATTTTAGATTGATCGCCACCAGAAAACATTACGCAATTTGCGTTTTGTATTAAATGTATAGCGTCTTGTTTTTCAGAATCTTCTTTACTTCTTATATCCAGTATAGTTACATTTTTACAACCTAAAGTGGTAAAGGCTTCCATGTAATTTTCGCCTACTTCAACAGGAATACTAGATGCTGTAGGTATAACAACAATATTTGCATCTATTCCTCCAGCCTCTTTAACTACATGAAATAAAATACCTTCGTCAATAAATTCGAGGGTATACATTTCGTTTTCTTCAATACCTTTATCTTCATTTCCTCCAATAGGAATTAACGTTCCGTTAAATCGATGCATCTATTTTTCCTTAAAATTTTAAAGTGCAAAAATAGACTAATTTTTTGCAGAATTTGTATATATTTATAATCTTTCACATAAACTAACTTAAACCTAACCTTGCATGAAGATACGCGAAATTAACGCCATGAGAGGGCCAAACTACTGGTCTGTAAGACGTCACAAATTAATTGTAATGGTTTTAGATCTTGAAGAAATGGAAGAATTGCCATCGAATAAAATAGATGGATTTCCAGAAAGATTAAAAGCCATGTTTCCTAGTATGTATTCGCATCGATGTTCGGAAGGTTGCGAAGGTGGTTTTTTTATGCGAGTAGATGAAGGTACTTGGATGGGACATATTATTGAGCATATTGCTTTAGAAATACAAACCTTAGCAGGAATGGATACTGGTTTTGGAAGAACTAGGGGATATGGAGAAGAAGGTGTCTATAGCGTTGTGTTTTCCTATATTGAAGAATCTGTTGGGCGATTTGCTGCAAAATCTGCAGTACGAATTTGCGAAGCATTAATTGCTGGCGAAACGTATGATTTAACAGAAGATATTCAAGAAATGCGCGAGCTTAGAGAGTCGGAAAGATTAGGTCCTAGTACAGGGTCAATTGTGGAAGAAGCTGAAGCACGAGGAATTCCTTGGATACGCTTAAATAAATACTCCCTTTGCCAATTAGGGTATGGTGCGAATCAAAAACGTATTCAGGCCACTGTAACTAGTGAAACAAGTAGTATTGGTGTGGAATTAGCATGCGATAAAGAAGATACAAAATACTTGTTAGAACAAGCTGAGGTAGAAGTGCCTCGAGGTGATATTATTAGACGCGAGCGTAGTTTAGAAGAAGCCTGTAAATATGTTGGTTATCCATTAGTGATTAAGCCTATAGATGGAAATCACGGTCGTGGTATTACAGTAAATATTAATAATTATGAAGATGCTTTAACTGCTTTTCATCATGCAAAAGATAGCTCTAAAAGTGGTGCGATAATTGTCGAAAAATTTATTGTTGGTGAAGATTATAGATTACTAGTTATAAATAATGTTTTGGTTGCTGGAGCTATTAGAACTCCTGCGCATGTTATTGGTGATGGAAAATCAACGGTTCAAGAATTAATAGACAAAGTAAATAGCGATCCGCGTCGTGGTTTTGGACATGAAAATGTATTAACCAAAATTACTACCAACGAGCTCACACAAACCATTATAAAAGATGCTGGATATACTTTAGAATCGGTTTTGCCAGCAGGGGAAAGACTTATCTTAAAAGATACAGCAAACCTAAGCACAGGTGGAACAGCTGAAGATATTACAGATATTATTCATCCTGCAAACGTAAGTATGGCAGAACGTATTTCTAAAATTATAGATTTAGATATTTGTGGAATTGATATTATGACCACAGATATTACAAAACCTTTATCCGAAACTGGTGGTGCTGTTTTAGAAGTTAATGCTGGTCCAGGATTTAGAATGCATTTAGCACCAACCTCTGGATTGCCAAGAAATGTTGCTGCTCCTGTAATTGATAAATTATTTCCACAGAAAGGAGATACTGGACGTATTCCAATTATTGCTACATCTGGAACCAATGGAAAAACGACAACAACAAGATTAATTGCGCATATTGCGAAGATGAACGGTCATCGTGTTGGCTATACCACAAGTGATGGTGTATACATACAAAATAGATTACTCATGACCGGGGATTGTACAGGTCCTGCAAGTGCAGAATTTGTATTAAAAGATCCTACTGTAAACTTTGCCGTTTTAGAATGTGCAAGAGGCGGATTGCTTCGCGCCGGATTAGGTTTTAAAAAGTGTGATGTTGCGGTAGTAACTAATGTAGCTGCAGATCATTTAGGCTTAAAAGGTATTCATACCATCGAGCAATTAGCTAAAGTAAAAGCGGTAATTCCAGAAACCGTTTTACCAGATGGCTATGCCATTTTAAATGCAGATGACGATTTGGTTTACGATATGCGACGCAATGTGAATTGTAATGTGGCCTTGTTTTCTATGGATGAAAACAATCCAAGAATTAAAGCTTTACAACGCTTAAATGGAATCACTGCGATTTACGAAAATGGTTGGGTTACTATTTGTAGAGGCGAATGGAAAATGCGCATCATGGAAGCAGTAAATATTCCATTAACCTATGGTGGGAAAGCAAAATTTATGATTCAAAATGTACTAGGAGCTGTACTTGCTGCCCATGTACAAGGCATTAGTATTGAAGATATGAAAGCAGCATTAGAAACTTTTATACCTTCGGCTTCACAAACACCTGGACGTTTAAATTTATTCGAATTCAATAATTTTTCAATCCTATTAGATTATGCACATAATCCAGCAGGAATGCGTGCTTTACAAAAGTTTACAGACGAGCTAGATGCTACTGTAAAAGTTGGAATTATTGCAGGAATTGGAGATAGAAGAGTAGAAGATAATAATGAAATGGGTAGTATTGCTGCCGAAATGTTTGATGAAATAATTATTCGTCAAGACAAACGCTTACGCGGAAAAACAGAAGAAGAACTTATTAAAATGCTAGATGATGGTATTAAAATGAAAGATCCGAATAAGAAAACAACCATCATTCCATCGGAAAAAGAAGCGATTAAATTTGCGGTTAAAAACGCAGTAAAAGGTTCGCTAATTATTTTGTGTAGTGATGTGATTCCGGATGCTTTAGAATTGGTAAAAAAGTTTAAAGAACAAGAGGCTAATGGCGAACTAAACTATGCAGATTAATGAAGGATACGGCGAATAGATTTTCAGATGTATTTAATAAACAAAAAGCGAATCAATTTAATATAGGAAATACAACCTATAAGCAACGTATTAAAAAGTTAAATGCCTTAAAAAAGGCTATTGAGGTTACGTATAAAGATAAAATTCGTTTGGCTTTGCATGCCGATTTTAAAAAACCTTTTGCCGAAACCGATTTAACAGAAATTTATCCTGTTCTTGGAGAAATTAAATTCGCGAAGAGCAACTTGAAATCTTGGATGAAACGCCAAAAAGTGGATACGCCAATGGCTTTAATTGGGTCTTCTTCTTGGTATGTATACGAGCCAAAAGGGGTTTGTTTGCTTATTTCGCCTTGGAATTTTCCACTAAACTTAACTTTCGGACCGTTGGTTTCTGCTATTTCAGCAGGTAATTCCGTAATTATTAAGCCTAGTGAAATGACACCACATATCTCTGCTGTTATGGCCGAGATTGTTGCTACACTTTTTAATGAAAATGAAATTGCTTTGGTAGAAGGAGAGGTCGACGTTTCTACCGAATTATTAAAACTACCATTTAACCATATCTTTTTTACTGGATCTCCACAGGTTGGAAAAATAGTAATGAAATCTGCTTCATCACACTTGTCTTCCGTGACTTTAGAGCTTGGCGGTAAATCACCAACCATTATAGACGAAACCGCAAACTTAAAAACTGCTGCAAAAAGAATTGCTTGGGGGAAATTTGTAAATAGTGGACAAACCTGTATTGCTCCAGATTATATTTTAATACAAGAATCTGTAAAAGATAATTTTGTAGCTGAATTAAGGGAGCAATTAAAGTCGTTTTTTACCGAAGATACTTCGGCTTCCGATTCGCTTTGTCGTATTGTTAATGTGAAACATTTTAAACGTTTAGAAGCACATTTAGAGAATGCAAGGTCGAATAATGCAACTTTTGAAATTGGTGGGCAAATAGCTTCTGAAGATAATTTTATTGCGCCTACAATAATTTCCAATTTACCAGAAGATGCTTCCCTTTTGCAAGACGAGATTTTTGGGCCTATTCTTCCTATAAAAACATATACAATTCTAGACGAAGCAATAGACTATATTAATGCTAAAGAAAAACCTTTGGCACTTTACATATATAGTAAAAGCAAGAAAAATATTAATCACGCTATAAAAAATACAAGAGCAGGAAGTACAGCTATTAATAATAATGTGCTGCAATACTCAAACCATAATTTACCTTTTGGAGGGAGTAATAATAGCGGGATTGGTAAAGCACATGGTGTTTTTGGCTTCCAAGAGTTTTCTAATATGCGTTCGGTATTAAAGCAACATACCAAAGGTTCTATTGAATTATTATTTCCGCCTTACACTAGTTTTAAGCAAAAAATTATAGACGTAACACTAAAATGGTTTTAAATAAAAAAGAGGCGTATTAGTTACCTAATTACCTCTTTTTTCCGATTAATAGCGTCTTTAATGTTTTATTGAATCATAATTTTTTTGGTTACTTGTCCTTTTTCGGTTTCTATTTTTAGTAGATAGATTCCTGTTTGAAAACTACTAACATCTATCGTTTCCGATTTTGTTTTAAGTACTTTTTTTCCTAGCATATTAAATAACTCAATAGAAGAAATAGAAGTGTTATTGATATTAGAAATGGTAATTACAGTATCTGCGGGATTAGGATATACATGTATAGTATTCTCTAAAGAAGATATGTTTGTACTTAATGTTTTTGTGCTTTGAATGGTAAAGTTTTTATAAGATTCATTGTCTGCAAGAGCTAAGGTTCTAAAAACACGAAGCTTGTATTCGGTTCCGTTTATTAATCCTCCAATAGTACCTTCATTAGAAAAACAACCTAATTCATTTCCGTTGCATGCATCATAAAGTGCAAAGTTATTCCATCCTATATTACCGTCAATAAGTATATAACCGTCAATTGGCATTGTGAAATCATACCAAACATCTGCGTAATCTTGAGCGGTAGTTCCAGTGCAGCCTATTTCATTATTAATAGTGGCGCCACCAATACCGAAGTTTACAGTAGTTGGTGTTTCGGTAACAATAATGTTTTCTGCAGAAGCGCAATCGTCGTTATTAATTATTTCGAATGCTTGAATAGTAAAGCTTCGGTAGGTGTTATCTGCGCTATTTTCTGTTCTAAAAAGTCTCAATTTATAATCTACTGTAGCGCTTAATCCTGTAAAAAGTTGGTTGGTATCATCACATTGAATTTGTGTGCCTCCGCAAGAATCATAAAGCGCTAATTGGTTCCAATTGATACTTGCATCTACATAAAGGTTTCCGTTTACTGGCATGGTGAAATTGTACCAAATATCTACATAGTCATCTACGGTTCCACTGCAACCAACTTCGTTGTTTATGGTTGCTCCTCCAATTTCGAAATCTATGGTAGTTTCTGTTGTTGTTACGGTAATGTCTTCCGCGGAAGCGCAATCGTCGTTGGTTACATTTTCGTATGCCTGTATAGTAAATGCTAAGTAATTGTTCTCTGCATTGGCTATAGTTCTAAATACACGAAGTTTGTAGTTTGTTCCTGAGCTTAGGTTTCCAATTAATTCGTTAGTAGATCCACAATGTATTTGTGTGCCACCACAAGCATCATATAGAGCAAAGTTATTCCAGTTAATGGCTCCTTCAATATATAAATTCCCGTTTACTGGCATAGTAAAATCATACCAAATATCTACATAGTCATTTGTTGTTCCTGTACATCCTTCTTCATTATTTATGGTTGCCCCTGCAATTTCAAAATCGACAGTAGTTTCCTCTGTAGTAACGGTTAATGTTTGTGCAGAAGCACAATCGTCGTTTAATGCTTCCGGATATGCTTTTATAGAAAAACTTAAGTAAGTATTGTCTGCAAGTGCAACGGTTCTAAAAAGGCGTAATTTATAATTTGTTCCCGCTGTTAAACTAGAATATAATTCATCGGAAGAACCACATTGTATTTGTGTACCACCACAAGCATCATATAGAGCAAAGTTGTTCCAGGTACTTGCTCCTGCAACAAATACGTTTCCGTTAAAAGGCATGTTAAAATCGTACCAAATATCTACATAGTCACTTGTCGTTCCAATACATCCCTCTTCATTATTTATGGTTGCCCCTCCAATTTCAAAATCGACAGTAGTTTCCTCTGTGGTTATGGTAATGTTTTCGGCAGAAGCACAATCGTCATTTGTTGCTTCAGGGTATGCTTTTATAGAAAAATTTAAGTAGGTGTTGTCTGCAAGTGCAACGGTTCTAAAAAGGCGTAATTTATAATTTGTTCCCGCTGTTAAACCAGAATACAGTTCATCGGAAGAACCACATTGTATTTGCGTACCACCACAAGTATCATATAATGCAAAGTTGTTCCAAGTACTAGTTCCTGCAATAAATACGTTTCCGTTAACAGGCATGTTAAAATCATACCAAAGATCTACATAGTCATTTGTCGTTCCAGCACATCCTTCTTCATTATTTATGGTTGCACCACCAATTTCAAAATCTACAATAGTTTCCTCTGTCGTTACGGTAATATTTTCTGCGGAAGCGCAATCGTCGTTTGCTACTTCAGGGTATGCTTTTATAGAAAAATTTAAGTAGGTGTTGTCTGCAAGTGCAACCGTTCTAAAAAGGCGTAATTTGTAATTTGTTCCCGCTGTTAAACCAGAATACAGTTCGTCGGAAGAGCCACATTGTATTTGTGTGCCACCACAAGTATCATAAAGTGCGAAACTATTCCATGAAGTTGTTCCTGCAATAAATAAGTTTCCGTTAACAGGCATGTTAAAATCATACCAAATATCTATATAATCACTTGTCGTTCCCGTACACCCTTCTTCATTATTTACGGTTGCACCGCCAATTTCAAAATTAACAATAGTTTCCTCTGTAGTAACGGTTAGTGTTTGTGCAGAAGCGCAATCGTCGTTTGCTACTTCTGGATATGCTTTTATTGAAAAGTTTAAGTAGGAAGTGTTGGTTGCTAGAGCTGCTGTTCTATAAACACGTAATTTATAATTTGTTCCCGCTGTTAAACCAGAATACAGTTCATCGGCAGTACCACATTGTATTTGTGTGCCGCCACAAGTATCATAAAGTGCAAAACGATTCCACGAACTTGTTCCGTCAATGAATATATTTCCATTTATAGGCATATTGAAATCATACCAAATATCTGCAAAATCAGCTGCTGTATCTCCATCGCATCCAACCTCGTTATTAATTACTGCGGTACTAATCTCAAAATTAACAGCAGTAAAATCGGTTGTAACGTTTATAAATTCTGCATTAGCGCAATCGTCATTTGCAGGCTGAGAAACTGCAAATTGTGTTATTAGTATGGTGCTTAATAAAAAGTATAGTTTTTTCATGGTTTAGTGTTTTAAAAGTGCTAAATATAAGTTGTTTATATATTTTTGTGAAGTAGATTTACTCCTTATTGTATAGTTGGTTATGTATTTTGTATAGCTGGTGTTTTTTTAAAAGAAAGCCACTGTTTTAAGTAGCTTTCTTCTTTAAAAAATAGTTAAATTCACTTCAACCATTTCGATTAATAGCATCTTCATGTTTTATAACTTGTTTATAGCATAGCATAAATTTAGTTTCTGAATGTTCGTTTTTCGATGTTGTAAAATTCGTGTTTTATTAAGAATGTTTTTTCATCCTAATGGGTGATTTTTTAGAAAACAAGATGTTGTACTTTTGTGTCCTAATGATTAAAAGCAAATGAAATTTTCCTTAATACTCTTTTATTCTTGTATGCTAACTTGTTTCTTGTCTTATGCGCAAGATGCAAAACCAGATGGCTACCAGGATAGTTTGCAATCTGTAATTAATACAAGCACCATTAAAAAAGAAAAAAAAGAAGCTCTCTTTGTATTGGGAGAATATTTAGTGCAACGCGATCCTGAATTGGCAAAAAAAATAGCCAACCAGTTACAAAGTGAATTTATTCTAGAAAAAGATAGTATTGAAATAAGACGTAATAATTACATTTTTGCTGCAAGCAGTAGATGGCATGGGGATTATGCTACAGCGCTTAACTATTATCAAAATATTTATAATTTTTCTAAAACGCATAAAGACGCTTTAGATATTGCAACTAGTGGACATTTTATAGGTACCTTAAATATGTATTTAGGTAATAATGTGGTTTCTCAAAACCATTTAATTGAAGCTGCTAAAATTTACGATAGTATTGGAACTGCCGAGCAAAAAGCTAGAATTAATAATTCGTTGGCTGGTTTTTATATGAATATAGATCAGTTAGAAAAAAGTAAAGAACAATATCTAAAAGCATTGCAGCAGTTCGTAACGTTACAAGATAGCTCCGGAATGGCGGGAACCAATGCTAATTTGGGTTTGTTGTTTACTAAATTAGGTGAATTTGACAAAGCAGAAATGCATTTAATGAAACAAAAAGAACTCAATAAAGTATTTCCTACACTACGAGAAATGGGGTTTCATCATGACTTTTTAGGGCTTTTACGTCAGGAGCAAGGTAGATTAGAAGAAGCGTATTCAGAACATTTTAAAGCATTGAAAATTAGAGAAAACTTAAGCAGTACCTATAATTTATGTGAGTCTAAATTAAATATGGGTGACATTCTTATTAAATTAAAAAAGTATCCCCAGGCGATTTCTCATTTAAAAGATGTGTTTAAATATGACGAGCATGAATCACTATACCAACAACAAACGGCATATCAGCTATTATCGGAAGCTTATGAAAAAAGTGGAAATTATAAAGAAGCTTTAATCGATTTTAAGTCTTTTAAAAAGATTAGCGATTCTATTTACTCTAATGAGTCTATTGAAATTATAGCAGAAAAAGAGGCCTTATATAAAAAACAAAAACAAGATGTTAAAATAGAATTGTTAAATAAAGAGAAGGAAGTTTCTGAAGCTAAATTTTCTAGAACAAGAACAATATCTATTGGTACTTTTATTGTGTTGTTGTTACTAACCATTGCAGTGTTTAGTCTTTATAAAATGTATGATAAAATAAAAACAAAAAATCAAATTATTACCAAAGCACTAAAAGATCGCGAATTACTATTGCATGAAACGCATCATCGTGTAAAAAATAATTTACAAATGATTTCTAGTTTACTTAATCTACAATCTAAATATGTAAATGATGAAAAAGCTTTTGAAGTATTACAAAATGGAAGAAATCGAGTGCAGTCTATGGCGATTTTACACAAAAATTTGTATGCAGGTAAAGATTTAACTTTAGTAAATATTCAAGAGTATTTCGAAGAGCTTGTAAATAGTATATTAAACTCGTACAAAAAAGCAGAAAAGGAAATACAAGTTACTATTCAAGCAAAAGAAATAGACATGGAGATTGAATCTGTTGTGCCTATAGGTTTAATTGTGAATGAATTAATAACCAATTCTCTAAAGCATGCTTTTGAAGGCGAAATAGATGCAAAACCTGAAATTAAAATTGTAATGAATGAATATGCTAACACTTATGAGTTATCCGTTAAAGATAATGGCGTTGGTATTAATGAAGCAATTACCTTAGAAAAATCAACAGAAACATTTGGGCAACGATTAATTAAATCGTTTGTTCAAAAATTAAAAGCTACTCTAAAAATAGATAACAAAAACGGTACGGAAGTGGTATTAAAGATTCCTAAAAAGTTAACGAAGTAAGTTATTTAATAGGTTTATAGTTTCCAGACGTGTATGCGTATTTAGTTTTTCGTAAATATTTTTAACATGTGTTTTTATGGTATTGATACTTATAAATTGATCGTCTGCTAATTGTTGGTTGTTTTTACCATCATATATTCCTTTTAAAACATCAAACTCTTTTTGTGTTAGTGGCGTTGTAACTAGTTTATTAATGACTTCTCTATCCAGTTTTAAAGGAAGAATAAATTTTGAAAAATTATAAAAAGCAATTTCAATACTTGTAAATAATTCTTGCTCATTAAATGGCTTTACGATGTAGCCCATTGGCAAAGTTTGTTTAGCTTGATTTATTATTTCTTTTCCAGAGTAAGATGTTAAATAAAGAAAAGGAATTTTACGGGTTTTATTAATATGTTCTGCAATTTGGAAACCTTCATAATTTCCTTCTAAATTTATATCTAATAAAACAACATCTGGTTTTGTTTTTTCAATGCAATGTAATGCTTCTTCCATATCGTAAGCGATACCAGAAATTTGATAGTTTACACTTGTAAGCATGTCCTTAATATCTTCAGCAATAATAGGGTCATCTTCAATAATTAATATTCGAATAGCTGGCATACAAATTCTATTTCAATTTTAATGTAAATTTATAAAAATGGAAACTAAAGTTATTTGTAATTTATAAATAATTTCTATGTAAAAATATCAAAACCAGTTATTTAGTTTTTTTTTAAATTAAATTATTAATATGTAACACCCTGTTTATCTAAAACCGTTTTTGTTCTAAATGCATAAAATAATAAATAAGCAAAACATAATGCAGCAATCCAATACGAAGATTGAATATTAAAAACATCTGCCAGTTTACCTTGTAGCGGTGGAATAATAGCGCCACCAAGAATCATCATAATTAAAAATGCAGAACCTTGCGATGTGTATTTCCCTAAGCCAGCAATACTAAGTGTAAAAATGCAAGGCCACATGATAGAGCAAAATAATCCGCCAGATAAGAAAGCAAATAATGCAATATTACCTGAAGAAAACAAACCTATTAATATAGCAATAACGCCAAAAAGGCTAAATAGTTTTAATGTTTTTACAGGATTGTCTTTGGCTAAAAAGAAACCAACAATTTGTACCGCAATGCAAATCGCAAAAAAGAAAATTTGATCTAGCGAGTATTTGCCAAAGTTAACTAGTAGAATGACTCCAAAAGCGATGTAAGGTATTATAATTAATAAAGCTTTTTTTAGTCCTTTACTAGGGTTAAAAACTGTTATAGCACCAACCCAACGGCCAACCATTAATCCTCCCCAGTATAGAGAAATGTAAGGCGCTAATTGTCCATCATTTAATGTTGGTAAGCCTAATGCGTTTAAGCTTGTTCCATGTATTGCTTGTTTTAATAATTCGCCTAAATTACTACCTATTGTAACTTCTACTCCAACGTAGGTAAAGATAGCCAGCATGCCTAATACAAGTTGTGGGTATTTCATTGCTCCCCAACCTTCAGCTTTTTTTGAAGAACTTGAGTATGCAAAAACAAGACTTCCAATAACAGCCAATAAAGCAATTATTAATAATATTAATCTTTTGTGTTCTAAAGTTTCCGAAGATACTTCCCCACTTGTGTAAGTGCTAAAAATATATCCAAAACAAGCAATGATTATTATCGTTAAAACGAGAAGAGTATTTTTCGCTTTATTAGCAGGTTCAAAAGCGGTTTCCGATTTTAAAGCAGGTAGTTTTTTTGAAAAATGAAATAAAGCTGCTGCAGCTAAAAACAATAACCCTACACCCATATATAGCCCTTGAATTGTAGTTAGTTTAATTTCGTTATTTTTAATCATAGTAGTTAATTCTTCACCAGATAATGGTGCCGAACCAAAAATTATAAATGCCACTACAATTGGTCCAATGGTAGTTCCAAAAGAGTTTATTCCTCCTGCTAAATTAAGTCTGTGAGATCCTGTTTCTGGATCACCAAGAGCAATTGCAAATGGGTTAGCAGCTGTTTGTTGTAACGAAAAACCTAACCCAACAATAAATAGAGCAATTAAAACAAAATAAAAAATTTGTGTTTGACCTTGTTCGGCTCCCAAAGTTGCAGGAAACATTACAAAAGCACCAACAGCTGAAAGGAGTAATCCATAAACAATACCATTCTTATAACCCCAAGAATTTAGTATGTCTTTTTTTATAGAACTAGATAAAACAAATAAGAATAATGCGCCTAAATAATATGCACCATAAAAAGCAAAATCTACTAATTGCGATTGAAATTGGTCAATATTAAAATAGGTTTTACAAAAAGGTATAAATACACCATTAGAAGCAGCTATAAATCCCCAGAAAAAGAATACTGTAACTAAGGTTGTTAATGCCGATTTGTTGTTTTGATTATTCATATGTTTAATTAATTAGTTGGCTAAATGTAATTAAAATAAGTTTTAAAATTCCTGATTTCTATGGTATGTATTGTTTTTGTATGGTTATTTATTGCCGATTTTAGTCTTTAAAATTAAAATATAACAAGGTTTATTAACACGTTCTTAAGTAGATTTCATTTTTATATAAATTATCTTTGCAAGACTTAATAAACTAAAATGCGATTTATAATTCCTTTTCTTCTAGTTTTTATCCTAGAACTGTATACTTTTTTTGCTTTACGAACATTAACAAAAAACAAAATGATTCTTATTGGTTTTTGGGTGTTGTTTGCTATAATTTGTACGGTGTTTTTTTACCAAATTACTTTTGCAGGAAAAGAGAGTAGGTTTAGTTTAAACACAGGTTATGCTATTGCTTTGTTTTTAACTTTTGTAGTTCCAAAACTTTTTGTGTTTGCCTTTCTTTTTTTGGAAGATATTTTAAGGGTTTTTCAAACACTTTTTAATTATTTTCAACACGATAGTAGTCTTAAAGAGGCTATCCCTTCTCGAAGAAAGTTTATTAGTCAAATAGCGTTAGGTGTTGCAGCTATCCCTTTTGCTGGTTTTGTTTATGGTGTGTTTAAAGGGAAATATAATTTTAAAGTAATAAAACAACAGATTGTTTTCGATGATTTGCCAGAAGCTTTTGATGGTTATAAAATTACTCAAATTAGCGATATTCACTCTGGAAGTTTTGATAATAAAGAGAAAATAGAATATGCTGTTAATTTAATCAATGAGCAGCAAAGTGATGCTATTTTATTTACAGGAGATTTGGTAAACGCTGTTGCGGAAGAAATGCATCCTTGGATAGATACTTTTAATAAACTAGAGGCAAAAGATGGATTGTTTTCGGTTTTAGGAAACCATGATTATGGCTATTATGCTTATAAAACAAAGGAAGAAATAGAAGAAAACCATAGAAAATTAGGAGAGATACATAAGCAAATTGGTTTTGATTTATTGCTGAATGAAAGCCGAACCATCGAAAAGGGGGGTGAAAAAATTAATATTCTTGGTGTAGAAAATTGGGGAGCATCTAGACATTTTCCAAAAAGAGGAAGCTTAAAAGAAGCAACAAAAAACGTTGAAGATAATGGGTTTAATATTTTATTATCTCACGATCCTTCACACTTCGATTTTAAAGAAGTTGAGGTTAATAAAACAGACAGGTACTTGTTGGATAAAGTCTTAGATGAAACGAATATTATTGATTTTGAAAAGAAAATTCATTTAACTTTATCTGGACACACACATGGTATGCAATTTGGTATCGAGATTCCTTTTTTAAATTTTAAATGGAGTCCCGTAAAATATCGCTATCCTAAATGGGCAGGTTTATATAAAGAAGCAGGACAATACCTGTATATTAATAGAGGTTTTGGTTTTTTAGCTTTTCCAGGCCGTGTTGGTATTTGGCCAGAAATTACAGTTATTGAATTAAAACGTGGTACAATTAGTGCATAATTATCAATAAATGTTATATTTAATATAAAATAGTTATTTTTACTATACCATATTTTACCAAAAACTATTGCGTATGTCAAAATTTGGAGAACTTATAGATGTTGAAATCCCTGTACTATTAGACTTTTTTGCAGTTGATGAACAATCTCATGATATGCACGCAGTATTGCGTGATGTAGCTGCTGCTCTTGGAGATAAGGCAAAAGTGATTAAAATAGATGTGCATAAAAATCAAGAACTCGCAGAAGCACTACGAGTGAAGAGTTCGCCTACTCTAATTATCTACAAAAATGGCGAAATGAAATGGAGGCAAACAGGAGAACAAGATTCTGATACACTTATTGGTTTAATTCAAGAGTATGTTTAATTAAGAAATACTTTTAAAAAGATATCCTTTTTTACTAAAATGTTCTAATACCTTAGGCAATGCATATTGCATGTTTTTGGAGGCTTTAATGCTATCATGAAACACAATAATATTTCCAGATTTAGCTTTTGTGATCACATTTTTTAAGCTTGTTTTTCTAGAAATAGAGCTGTCCCAATCTATAGATAGTACAGTCCACATAATTATTTTATATCCAATATTTATTAGTGCTGTTCCTTGTTTTGGTGTTATTTGTCCGTATGGAGGACGAAATAATTTGGTATTAGATTTTATTTTAGAATGAATTACATTTTGAGCAAGTTGTACATTTTCTAAATAATCTATAACCGAAGTCTTCCAACCTTTTACATGATTGTGTGTGTGGTTTCCTATGGTGTGACCTTGCGTTATTATGTCTTGAAATATTTCGGGATGCTTTTCTATATTGTTTCCAATACAAAAAAAAGTTGCTTTTGCATTGTACTGTTTCAATAGGTCTAAAACCCAGTTTGTTATTTCTGGTGTTGGGCCATCATCAAAAGTTAGGTAAATTTCTTTAGTATTAGAAGCTATTTTCCATGTATACTTAGAAAATAGCTTCTGAACAATTAAAGGTGTTTTTACAGGAGTAAAATTCATGTTTTCCAGATCTTATTCTGGTGCTATAACGGTATCTTTTTGATGCAAATCTATGTCTTTTTCTTGTCTTCTTGTCGTTTCATCAGGAATTCCTGCGTTGAAATGATCAAACAGCTGTAAGAAGTTAGTAAAGGTTTTCGCTTCTGTTTTTGCTAATTCATCATCATAATCTAAAACAACATCTACAAGTGCCTTATAGCGCTCAATATCTGTAATAATAAGTTCGCCTAATTCACGTTGTTTACTTTGCTCTAAAGTACTGTAATAGGTTAGGTTTTCTTGATATTTAATACTTACATCTTTAAAGAGTTTTCGTGCTTTTTCTTTTGCATCAACTTCATAATAAGCACTTATATAAGGTTCCAATAAGGTATAGTAACCAAAATAATCTACAGGCATTTTATCCATTGCTAAATCGGCAATTTCTTCGGCTTTATCTGGTTTGTCTTCGTTTATAAATTGCTCTATTAAACGTGCTAGATTTCCTCTATAGGTAATGGAGTTTGTTCTAGTTTCAACGTCATGATAAATGTCTGGACTGTTGCTATTTCCCCAATCCCATTTTTTAACAATGTTATACATTTTTTCACTATCTACTCTTCCCATGTCAAAAGGGTTTGCTCTGTCTACAGGAGTTTTAATAGGTGTTAATTTATAGCACATACCATCTAATTGAAGGTAATCTTTCATCCAGATGTAATCATCTTCAGCAAAAGCACCGCCAGTAAAGTAAATAGGTCTTTTCCAATCGTTGTAGGCAACAATATCTAGCATTAAAAGACGGTTTTTATAAAGTGCACCATCTGTAATTTTAATTTGAATATGATCTTCAATTTTTTCAGCGTCCTTCGCTTTTACAATTCCATGTTTTAAAGCATTCTCTTTGTTTACAGGAATAACAACATCTTCTACAGGGAAATAATTTGAGTTTACTAATTGACTTGGGTAATCATTAGGGTTTTCTTGTTGTTGTTGTAAAATATATTTAAATTTAGTTTTTGGGTTTTCACTTCCAATAAAATCTAAAAAATCTTTAATCATCATAGTGTCTTGAGAAATTTGTCTTTTCATCACATAATCTCGAGTACCATGTTTGTATTGGTCGTGTGTAAAATGTGATGGAATTGGGTCACTGTCATAGGCTTTACGTTTCATTTGGTCTATATACCAATCGGTTTGAAAAAGACTGGTGTTAACCACACGAACATCTGTTCTGTAACCTTCAATTTCTTGTGCATACCAAAGCGCAAAAGTATCATTATCTCCAATAGAGAATAGAATAGCATTTTCATCACAAGAGTCTAAGTACATCTTGGCCATTGCTTTAGCTGTATATTTTCCGGATCTGTCATGATCATCCCAATTGTTTGCGGCTAAAATTCCTGGAACTAAAATTAAGCAAATCAATGTGATTCCTGGGGCTAGCATTTTTGAGGATGCATACTTTTTGAGCGCATCATAAATTGCATAAACGCCAAAACCAATCCATAAAGCAAATACATAGAATGATCCAACTACAGAGTAGTCTCGTTCACGAGGTTCAAATGGTCTTACATTAGTGTATACTTGAATTGCTAATCCTGTAAAAAGGAAGAACACAAGCATGGTCCAAAATAATTTTTTGTCTTTATTAAAAAGAAAGAACAAGCCAATTAACCCAAGAATTAATGGAAAGAAGTAATACGTGTTTCTAGCCTTATTGTTTTTAATGTCTCCAGGTAGGTTTTCTTGCGATTGATCTAAGTGCCAAGAGTCGATAAAATTAATACCACTAATCCAGTTTCCATGGTTGTCATATTCGCCTTGCATATCATCTTGTCTTCCTGTGAAATTCCACATAAAATAACGCCAATACATGTAACCTAATTGATATTCAAACATGTAAACAATGTTGCTCATTAAGGAAGGTTTTTCAATGTCAAGATATTGTGGGCCAAATTGCTTTAAAAAATTATTGTAATCTTCATAATCAATTAACCCTTGAGATAAATCTGATCGAAAATCTGAAATAGATTTACGCAATTCATTTTCTAATTGGTATTCTGGTTTTAGTTTAAAATCTAAAATACCAGTAAACATTAAGTAGTTTTCTGCATTTTCTGCACTCCACATTCTTGGCAGAATAGAAGCGTGCTCATGATTATAGTTTTGCTTCGCTTTTTTGTAATCGTTTACAATTACATATTCTCCCTTTGCTAAGTCTTTTTCGTATTTAGGTTTGTCGTCTACGTAAGGTTCAATTGTATCTAAACCAGAATATTGATCTGTAAATTGTGGACCATAAAACAAGTGTGTTTCTGGATATTGTTCTAAGTTATAATAGGCTAATAGTTCTCTAGCACTAGAGGGGTTATTTTCGTTAATAACCACATTTGCATTAGCTCGAATAGGAAGCATGGTCCAAGAAGAAAAACCAATAACTATAAATGTCAAGCATAAAATACCTGTATTTAAATGCTTGTAATTTTTCTTTCTGGTGTATTGTAATCCAAAATAAACTAATGCAATTAAAAGTAATGCGGCAATAATAGATCCAGAATTAAAAGGAAGACCGATTGAGTTCACAAAGAAAATTTCTAAAACACTAAAGAATCTTAAGATGTTAGGTGCTAAAAGTTTAAATATAAAAAGAAGAATTGCAACAGTAACAATGTTAGCAACTATAAAACTTTTGACAGTAATTTCTTTGTAGTTTTTAAAATAGTAAATAAGCCCGATTGCAGGAATAGTAAGTAACCCCATAAAGTGTACACCAAATGAAAGTCCAATTGTAAAAGCAATTAAAATTAGCCAGCGGTTACCTCTAGGAGCATCCATTTCTTGTTCCCAGCGTAAGCCTAGCCAAAATAAAATAGACATAATTAAAGTAGCCATAGCATACACTTCTGTTTCTACAGCGTTAAACCAAAAAGAATCTGTAAATGTGAAAGCTAAACTACCAACAAGAGCAGAACCTAAAATAGCTACAGATTGATTTTTGCTTAACTCGGTATTATTAGCAACTAGTTTTTTTAGTAGAAGACTAATGGTCCAGAACATAAATAAAATAGTAAAAGCACTAGATACAGCACTCATCATATTCATTAGTAATCCAATTTGTGAAGGTTCTAAAGCAAATATCGAGAAAAAAGCACCAAGCATTTGAAATAGTGGCGCTCCAGGAGGATGTCCTACTTGTAATTTTGAAGCAGTTAAAATGTATTCGCCAGCATCCCAAAAACTAACTGTAGGCTCAACAGTTAGGCTATATGTTATTAAAGCTATTAAAAAAGAAAACCAGCCTAAAATGGTGTTCCATTTTTTAAAATTGAATTGTTTCATGTATCTATCTTGTTAACATGGCGAATTTAATAATAAATATGAAATGAGCATAGATTTTAAGGTTTTCATAACTAAATTGCTAAAGATTATGGGCTAAATTACAGAAGTGAAATATCGGTTATATTAGTGTTTTAAAAGAAAGATGAAATTTTAATTTTTTTTCTTTAAAAAAGTTTGCTCAAATAAAACTTTGTGTTAAATTTGCAATCTCGTTTTGAGATATTGGCCCATGGTGTAACTGGCAACACGTCTGTTTTTGGTGCAGAAGAGTCTAGGTTCGAGCCCTAGTGGGCCAACATTAATTAAATTAATCCTTACTTTAAATAAGTAAGGATTTTTTTGTTTTTAGTATATGGTAAGCTAGAAATTAGTGCTTAGCGCACAGTTATAAAGAGCTAATAAAAAAGACTTTCTTTTAGTGAAATCCTTTTTGTTTCAATGATTTGTAAATTATATCTTAAAAGTAATTACAGGGCGTTTAGCATGATTTACAAGATCCTCGCTAATACTTCCGTTGAAAAAATGTGCAATTCCTTGTCTACCATGTGTGCTTATTCCTATTAAATCTGCACCAATAATGTGCGAAAAATTTAAAATTCCTTTTTCTACAGATTCGTCATTAAAGATGTTGATCTTATAATTAGTAAAGTCATAGTCTTCAATAAATTCTAAGATTCTTGTGTTGGCTGTAGCGGTAGTTGTAAATCTATTTGGTGTATTAACAAATAATAAATGGATTTTAGAATTAAAAAGTTGAGCAAACTCAATCGCTTGTTTGTAAGTCTCCTTACTGTCATTCTTAAAGTCTGAAGCAAATACAAAATCATTCACAGTAAAATTTTTATGATCATTTTTAATTACAAGAACTGGAACATCAGAAGAACGTACTACTTTTTCTGTATTCGAGCCAATAAACATTTCTTTTAAGCCACTAGCTCCATGGGAGCCCATTATTATCATGTCAACATTGTTTTCTTTGCAGGTTTTTTTTATTCCATCAAAGGTTTGATGAAAGTTAACGGTTTCATGTACTGTTATTCCTTTTAAAAAATCTTGCTCTAAAATTTCTTCAAATTTTTTGTGTGCCAATTTCATAAAAAACATTGCTTCTGGGATGTTTCCTGCTGTATCTCCTCCAAGTTCAGGTATTTGATTTAAAGGTAAATCTAGCATATGAAGTAAGAAGATTTCACCATTATTTTTTTTTGCAAGTTGCGCAGCAACTTCAAGAGCGTAATTTGCTTGATCTGAAAAGTCTGTTGGTACAAGTATTTTTTTCATAATATTTATAAAATTTAGTTTAGAGGAATAGCTTCTTAAATTTAAGAAATATAAATGACATTTTTTTGCTTTGAGAAATTTTTATGGGTTTTTTATAAAAAAAGAACCGCTTCATTTATATGTAACTTACTTTCTTTTAACTTATTTAGTTTCGTTTCTGTTCGATTTAGAATAATTAAAAGTAAAATGGATAGTGGCATTGAGGGGATACTTTATCAACTAAATAGATTCGTGTTTTTTCTGGTTGATTTTTTAATGTAAAAATATATTTTAAAAAGTTGAAAATTCATAAGTTATAGAGGTTAAAGAGAACAAGTGATCATTTGTAATTGTTAATGAGAGCGATTAGAAAGTAGTTTTGATTTTTGAAGAAAAAGAAATTCTTTAAATTATAACTATTGTTGTTTCAACAACTTTTGCAATTCAAGATAAAAATTGTATATTTGCAGCGTTGAAACGAAAAAGAAAAAGATGAGGGGACGAAAAGTCCCCTCTTTTTATACCAAAAAATGTTTAAGAATACAGTACAAGACTTGTTAGAAGCTGGTTTAGAAGAAAAACCGAATCTTTTCCTTATAGAGTTTTCTATAGCACCAGATAACGCAATAAAAATAATTTTAGATGGCGATAATGGCGTAACTGTAGAAGATTGTATCTTTATAAGTAGAGCTGTTGAAAATAATTTAGACAGAGAAGAAGTAGATTTCTCCATAGAAGTAGCATCTGCAGGAGCAACCTCTCCTTTGTCACATAAGCGTCAGTACATCAAAAACATTGGTAGGTCTTTAGAAGTTAAAACAAAAACAGAAAATATAGAAGGGAAGCTTACAAAAGCTACCGAAAATGAAATTACTTTGCAATGGAAAAGCAGAGAGCCTAAACCAGTAGGTAAAGGTAAAGTAACAGTCCAAAAACAGGCAGATATTGCCTACGAAAATATTGTAGAAGCAAAAGTTATGATTAAATTTTAATTTAAAGGAGTTATGGAAAATCTTGCATTAATTGATTCTTTTTCAGAATTTAAAGACGATAAATTAATAGATCGTGTAACCTTAATGGCTATTTTAGAAGATGTTTTTAGAAACGCCTTAAAAAAGAAATTTGGAGATGATGATAATTTTGATATTATTATTAACCCAGATAAAGGGGATTTAGAAATTTGGAGAAATAGAATTGTAGTCGCAGATGGTGAAGTAGAAGAGCCAAATCAAGAAATATCGTTAACGGAAGCACAAAAAATAGAACCAGATTTTGAAGTTGGTGAAGATGTATCCGAAGAGGTAAAGTTAATAGACCTTGGGCGTCGTTCCATATTAGCATTAAGACAAAACTTAATATCTAAAATTCACGAACACGACAATACTAATATTTACAAGCAATTTCAAGAATTAGTAGGCGAAATTTATACAGCAGAAGTTCACCATATTCGTCACAGAGCTGTAATACTTTTAGATGATGAAGGAAATGAAATTATCTTACCAAAAGATAAGCAAATCCCTTCCGATTTTTTCCGTAAAGGAGATAACGTAAAAGGAATCATTGAAAGCGCAGAGTTAAAAGGAAACAAGCCAGCAATAATCATGTCTAGAACTGCACCAGCATTTTTAGAAAAATTATTTGAGCAAGAAATCCCAGAAGTTTTTGACGGTTTAATTACAATTAAAAATGTTGTGCGTATTCCTGGCGAAAAAGCAAAAGTAGCTGTAGATTCTTATGACGATAGAATAGATCCAGTAGGAGCATGTGTAGGTATGAAAGGATCTAGAATTCATGGTATTGTTCGTGAATTAGGAAACGAAAATATAGATGTAATTAATTACACAAACAATTTACAATTGTATATTACAAGAGCATTAAGTCCAGCTCGAGTAACATCGATTAAAATTGATGAAGAAAACAAAAGAGCAGAAGCAATTTTAAAACCAGAAGAAGTAAGTAAAGCTATTGGTCGTGGAGGACACAACATACGTTTAGCTGGAAAACTAACGGGTTACGAAATTGACGTATTTAGAGAAGGAGCAGAGGAAGATGTAGAATTACGTGAATTCTCAGATGAAATTGATGGGTGGATTATAGAAGAATTTAGCAAAGCAGGACTAGACACAGCAAAAAGTGTACTAGAACAAGACGTTGCAGATTTAGTGAAACGTACAGATTTAGAAGAAGAAACAATAAACGAAGTTGTTAGAATTCTTAAAGCAGAATTTGAAGACTAACACATTTTAGGTTATATTACAAGCAATTTATGGCTGGAACAGTAAGATTAAATAAAGTATTACGCGAGCTTAACATCTCTATCGATCGTGCAGTAGATTTTTTAGAATCTAAAAGCATCGAAATAGAGAAGCGTCCTACTACAAAAATTTCAGAAGAAGTTTATCAAATTCTTTCAAACGAATTTCAAACAGATGCTACCAAAAGAATGGCATCACAAGAAGTTAGTGAAGCAAAACTCAAAGAAAAAGAGGCTTTACGTGTTCAACGTGAGAAAGAATTAGAAGAAAAACAAAAAGCTGAAACCAAACGAGAAGAAGCCAAACAACAAGAAATTGTTAAAGCAAAATCTACTCTGTCTGGACCAAAGCAAGTTGGTAAAATAGATTTAGATCCAAAAGCTAAAAAAGCTGTAGAGGAACCAAAACCTAAGACCGAAAAAGTTAAGCAAGAAAAAACGGTTAAAGAAGAAGTAGCTCCAACACCTATAGAAGTAGAAAAACCTAAGGAAACCAAACAAACAGAAGTAGAAAAGCCTGCTAAAGTTGAAAAGGTAGAAACTCCAGTTCAGGTCGATAAAGTTAAAAAAGCTGAAATAGTAGATAAAGTTGAAAAACCAATAACTACAAAAAAAGAAGAAGCTAAAACCGAAAAAACCAAAACAGAAGATCAACCAATTCTGGAAGAAAAGGTAGAAACAAAATATCAAAAACTTACTGGTCCTAAAATTTCAGGTACTAAAATTGATTTAAGCCAATTTAATAAACCTAAAAAGAAAAAAGAAGACAATAAGAAAGACGATAAATCTTCAGATAATAAACGTAAACGTCGTAGAATTTCTAAACCAGGAGATAATAGATCTGGAGGAAATACTGGTGGTAACAACAGATTTAAAGGAAACAAACCAGGGCAAGGCAAAGGAAGAAGAAATATTGTTAAAGAAGAGCCAAGTGAAGAAGACGTTAAAAAACAAGTACGTGAAACCTTAGAAAAACTACAAGGTAAATCTAATAAAGGTAAAGGTGCTAAATATAGAAGAGATAAAAGAGATCAACACAGAGAACAAACGGAGATTGATCAACAAATAGAAGCTGCAGAAAACAAAATTCTTAAAGTAACCGAATTTGTAACTGCAAATGAAGTAGCAACCATGATGGATGTTCAAGTTACACAAATTATATCAGCATGTATGTCACTTGGTATGATGGTAACTATGAACCAACGTTTAGATGCCGAAACACTTTCTATAGTTGCAGACGAATTTGGTTATCAAGTAGAATTTATTACTGCAGATATCGAAGAGTCTATTGAAGAAGTTGTCGATAAACCAGAAGATTTAAAACCACGTGCACCAATTGTAACTGTAATGGGTCACGTTGATCACGGTAAAACATCACTTCTAGATTATATTCGTAAAGAAAATGTAATCGCTGGTGAATCTGGAGGAATTACACAGCATATTGGTGCTTATGGTGTAACCTTAGATAACGGGCAAAAAATAGCGTTTTTAGATACTCCAGGTCACGAAGCCTTTACAGCAATGCGTGCGCGTGGAGCGCAAGTAACAGATATCGCTATTATTGTTGCAGCAGCAGATGATGATATCATGCCACAAACAAAAGAAGCAATTTCGCATGCACAGGCAGCGGGAGTGCCAATAGTTTTCGCAATTAATAAAATAGATAAACCAGATGCAAACCCAGAAAATATTAAAAGTGGTTTAGCGCAAATGAACTTACTAGTAGAAGATTGGGGAGGTAAAATTCAATCCCATGATATTTCTGCTAAAATGGGAACAGGTGTAAAAGAACTTTTAGAAAAAGTACTTTTAGAAGCAGAGCTTTTAGAGTTAACTGCAAACCCAGATAAATTAGCGCAAGGTACAGTGGTAGAAGCATTCTTAGATAAAGGTCGTGGATATGTGTCTACAATCTTAGTGCAAGCAGGTACATTACGTATTGGAGATTATGTGTTAGCTGGTAAAAACAGTGGAAAAATAAAAGCAATGCATGATGAACGTGGTAACGAGATTAAAGAAGCTGGACCATCTACTCCAGTATCTATTCTTGGTTTAGATGGCGCACCACAAGCAGGAGATAAGTTTAATGTTTTTGAAGATGAAAGAGAAGCAAAACAAATTGCAACAAAACGTACACAATTACAACGTGAGCAATCTGTACGTACACAACGTCATATAACACTAGATGAAATAGGACGTCGTATTGCACTTGGTGATTTCCAAGAATTAAACATTATACTAAAAGGTGATGTGGATGGTTCTGTGGAAGCTTTAACAGATTCTTTCCAGAAATTATCTACTGAAGAAATTCAAATAAATATTATACATAAAGGGGTTGGACCAATTACAGAAAGTGATGTATTATTAGCAACTGCTTCAGATGCTATTATTATAGGATTTAATGTTCGTCCAATGGGTAATGCAAGACAAATTGCAGATAACGAAGAAATCGATATCCGAATGTACTCCATTATTTACGATGCTATTAATGATCTTAAAGACGCAATGGAAGGTATGTTATCTCCAGAGCTTAAAGAAGAAATTACTGGTACCGCAGAAATTAGAGAAATATTCAAGGTTTCTAAAATTGGAAGTATTGCAGGTTGTATGGCATTGACAGGTAAAATTATGAGAAACTCAGGAATACGTCTAATACGTGATGGAGTTGTAATTTACACTGGAGAATTAGCTTCATTAAAACGTTTTAAAGACGATGTTAAAGAAGTTTCTAAAGGATACGATTTTGGTACACAAATTAAAAACTACAACGACATTAAAGAATTAGATGTTATTGAAGCATTCCATGAAGTAGAAGTAAAAAAGAAACTTAAATAGTATATTTTTTACACGTATAAATACCTGAAAAGCGACCATTTGGTCGCTTTTTTTTATGATTAAAAAAAAAATAACGTTCTTTGATTAAAGCTATTAACAATTTAAAATATTTTAATCATGAAAAAAACCATTTCAATTTTATGCCTTTTGCTATGTTTCAGTTTTAGTAATACTACTAATGCGCAATCCGACCCTTACTTAGGGCAAATTAGTATGTTTGCCGGTAATTTCGCACCTCGAGGATGGGCTTTCTGTGATGGGACATTACTTCCCATTAACTCTAACCAAGCTTTATTTTCTTTATTAGGAACTATTTATGGTGGTGACGGTAGAACAACTTTTGCTTTACCAGATTTAAGAGGTAGAGCTCCTATTCATGCGGGGCAAGGACCAGGTTTGTCCAATTATAGTTTAGGACAAGGTGGAGGCGTAGAGCAAGTATACTTAACTACAAATCAATTGCCAAGTCATTCGCATACTACACAGGTTAATGCAACATCTCCAATTGGGCGTGGCCAAAATTCTGATGATCCCACTAATAACTTTTGGGCAGAAGGAGGTAGTTATGCTCCTACGTCTAATACAACCATGTCTACCAATGCTGTAATTGTAGTACCTACAGGAGGCAGTCAAGGGCATGAAAATAGACAACCATACACCACAATAAATTATATTATTGCTTTGCAAGGAACTTACCCTTCAAGAAATTAATTTAAAGTTAAATATTAATTTAATAAGTAATAAGATGAAAAAAATAATAACTATTTTAAGTTTGGTTATATGCCTAAGCTTTATAAATACAAGTCAAGCACAGACAGACGGTTTAATTGGTGAAGTACAAATGTTTGCAGGTAATTTTGCACCTCGAAATTGGGCATTTTGCAATGGTCAATTACTTTTGATTTCTGATAATACAGCTTTATTTTCTATCCTGGGAACCACCTATGGTGGCGATGGAAGAACCACTTTTGGACTACCAGATTTAAGGGGTAGAGTAGTAATTCATCCTGGGTCGGGTCCAGGATTAAGTCCGTATAGCCTTGGACAAAACGGCGGAGTGGAATCTGTTACATTATCGCCAAATCAAATACCTAGCCATGCGCATACAACACAAGTAAATGCGACTGCACCAGTAGATAGCGGACTCGAAACAGATATACCCAATGCTGCAGTCTGGGCGCAAGGAGAAGGGTATGGGACTACGGGCAATACGCAAATGTCTCCAACAGCAGTGCAACTTGCAAACACAGGTGGTTCTTTGCCTCATACTAATATAGCGCCTTATAAAGCGGTTAATTATATTATATGTTTAAATGGGTATTATCCTTCCAGAGATTAAAGGTGTCCAATAAATTAAAGGCCTAGAAATAAGAGATATAATTTATATTGTAATTCTACTCTTTATAATTCGATATATTTTTGGACAAAAGTAGAAATCTTAAATCTCTACCCCCTTCTAATAATGGTGTTTAGGATTGAGTTAGTGCAAGTTTATTTGTTTAAAAAGTTATACTGAAGAGATAGAATTAACTACCTAAGCTATTAAAAAGATACTAGATAAATTTTTAGATTAAAAAAAGCGACAATTGGTCGCTTTTTTTGTTTCATTATTATTCTTGCTTCTTTTTTGGTTTAAAAAGAAAAGCATTAGGGAATTTATTTTTCACTTTCAATAAAGCTCTTTCTGCTTCTAATCTATTTCTAAAACTGCCAACCCAAACTTTATAATTGGGTGTTTCGTAAACTAACTTACTGGACCATTGCGCATAAGCACCTTTAAAATCAGTTTGTTTTGTTTCTGCGATACCCCTTCTTCCAGAAAATATCTGAATTTTATATCTGTCACTTGTATCTTCATTCGTGTTAATTTCTTTTTTTAGCTTTAATAAAGCTGTAATTTCTTTGTCCTGATTTACTGTTACAGTGCCTTGTTGCGCATTGCAAATGGCTGTAAATGTAAAAGTTAAAAAGAGAGAGGTAATAATGTATTTTGTTTTTAATAATTTCATTTTTAACAATATTTAATGCAAATGTAAATGTTATAAACTAAATAGTTAGGTGATTTATTATTTAGAATTTCTCTAAATTAGCAATTAACAGTTCCCTAACATTTCTAAAATCGACTTTTAATATTACTTTTGCTTGAGATTTTATAACTGTATTTTTTCTTTTATTAAATGAAAAAACCATACCAAAGTTTAGAAGTTAATTCAACCAATAATATGAAACAGGTGATTCACCGTAAATTAAGTGCAACTATTCTTCGTTTAAGCTTAATTATTTTACTAACGTTTTCCATGGCGCTTTCTGCTCAAGAAGGTGATCCAGCAAAGGGTAAATCTTTATTTAATGCAAATTGTGCTGCTTGTCATAAACTAGATAAGAAAATGACAGGTCCTGCTTTACGTAATGTAGAGCAACGTTTGTCAGACGATGAAGGTTTAGATAGAGCATGGCTTTCTGCTTGGATTCGTAATAGTTCAGGAGTAATTAAGTCAGGAGATGCTTACGCAAACAAAATTTATAATGAGTATGGCGGAGCTGCAATGACTGCTTTCCCGCAATTATCAGATGATGATATTAATAATATTTTAGCATATACTGCCGAAGAAGCAAAAGCGCCAGCTGCTAATACTGCTACTCAAGTTGGAGTGACTCCAGCAGCAGGAGATGGGGATAGCGTTTCTAATAAATTGATTTTAGGGGCTCTTGCTGTGTTGTTTGGGTTGTTAGCATTAGCATTAGTGTTGGTGAATAAAACATTACGCAGATTTGCAGATGCTAAAGGAGTTGAGATTGATACTGAAGATAAAAGCTTGCCAATATGGAAGGCCTTTGCACAAAATCAATTCTTAGTATTAGTAACCGCAATATTCTTTTTATTAGCTAGTGCTTATTTTGTATATGGTTACTTATCTCAAGTTGGTGTAGATCAAGGCTATCAGCCAGTACAGCCAATACATTTTTCACATAAAATACATGCTGGAGATAATGGTGTAGATTGTAAATACTGTCATTCTTCTGCTAGAGTAAGCAAGACTTCAGGGATTCCTTCATTGAATGTTTGTATGAACTGTCATAAGTCGGTATACGAATATACAGGAGAAACATCAGCAGAATACACAAAAGAATTCTACGATGGTGAAATTCAAAAGTTATATGCAGCTGCAGGATGGAGTGATGCTGATCAAAAATATTCAGGAAATCCACAACCAGTGAAGTGGATACGTATTCATAATTTGCCTGATTTTGCATATTTTAATCACTCACAACACGTAACTGTTGCAGGATTAGAATGTCAAACATGTCATGGTCCTGTTGAAGAAATGGAAATAATGTACCAGCATGCGCCATTAACTATGGGTTGGTGTATTAATTGTCACAGAGAAACAAACGTAAAAGTAAAAGACAACGCATACTATACAAAAATTCACGAAGAGCTATCTAAAAAATATGGAGTTGAGCAGTTAACTGCAGCACAAATGGGTGGATTAGAATGTGGTAAATGTCACTACTAATAGAGTAGTTTCCCTTTCGCTTTCGCGGAAAAATTTTAAAAATAATTAATAAGAAGTAATTCAATTATATAATATGTCATCAAACAAGAAATACTGGAAAAGTGTTGAGGAGCTAAACGAAAATAGCTCTATTGTTGAGACGCTAAAACAAAACGAATTTGTTGAAGAAATTCCTACAGACGAATTTTTAGGAGACAAAGAGACTCTAGAGTCTTCTTCAACTACACGTCGTGATTTCTTAAAATATGTTGGTTTTAGTACAGCTGCAGCATCACTTGCTGCCTGCGAAGGACCAGTTATTAAATCTATTCCTTATGTAGTGCAACCGCAAGAAATTATTCCTGGTGTTGCTAACTACTACGCAACTACTATTGCAAACGGATTTGATTTTGCATCTGTTTTAGTTAAAACTCGCGAAGGTCGTCCTATTAAAATCGAAAACAATACCATGGCTCCTTCTAACGGAAGTGCTAATGCTAGAGTAAATGCTTCGGTTTTAGGATTGTATGATAGTTTAAGAGTTCAAGGCCCAATGCATGGCGAAAAGGCTATCTCTTGGACAGAACTTGATAATGCAATGCAACAGAAACTAGAGGCTGTTAAAGGTTCTAGTAAAGACATTGTTTTATTAACACAAACTTTTGCAAGTCCATCAACTTCAAAATTAATTTCAGAGTTTAAATCTAAATATGGTAATGTTCGTCATGTAGTTTATGATGCTGTTTCAGAATCTGCTGCATTAGATGCTTACCAAGCTAAATACGGAGAGCGTGCTTTAGCTAATTACGATTTTTCTAAAGCCATGACAATTGTTTCTATTGGTGCAGACTTTTTAGGAGATTGGCAAGGTGGAGGATTTGATTCCGGATATGCAAAGAACAAAATTCCTAATCATGGAAAAATGTCTCGTCATATTCAGTTTGAATCTAATATGTCCTTATCTGGAGCTAATGCAGATAAACGTATTCCTTTAACACCAAGTCAACAAAAAATAGCTTTAGCTAAGTTGTATTCTTATGTTGTTGGAGGTTCAGTTTCAGGAACATTGCCAGAAGCAATGGATAAAGCTGTACGTCAAGCAGCTTCTCAGCTTAAAAAAGCTGGAAGAAATGGAGTTGTTGTAACTGGATTACAAGATGTAAATGCACAAACAGTTGTTTTAGAAATAAACGAAGCTTTAAATTCTAAAGCTTTTGATACTGTTTCTCCAATAAAAACAAGACAAGGAAATGATAAAGCGGTAGATGCTTTAGTTGCTGATATGAAAGCAGGTAAAGTGGGTGCTTTAATCATGAGTGGAGTAAATCCATTATATACATTACCTAATGCAGCAGATTTTGCTGAAGGGTTAAAAAATAAAGATTTAGTTTCTGTTACTTTCTCTATGAAAGCTGATGAAACTGCATCTGCTTCTACATATATTGCAGCAGCACCTCATTATTTAGAATCTTGGGGAGATGTAGAAATGAAAAAAGGACAATTCGCGTTGACGCAACCAACTATTCGTCCTTTATTCGACACAAGACAATTTCAAGATGCTTTATTAAAATGGACAGGAAGTGAGCAATCATTTCATGATTATATCAAGCAAACATGGAAATCTAGTATAGTTGGTGGTGGATCTTTTAACAAAGCATTGCATGATGGTGTTTTTGTTTCAGGAGTATCTTTAGGAGCAACAAATGGAAGTTCTTCTGAAACAACACATACAACTACTACAGGATTAAAAGATAAAAAAGATAGAACTTGGGTTGGTGGTGTTATTCATAAAGCTGCCGTTGGAGTTGGTATTAAAGATGAAGATAAAGATGAGTATACAACTACTACTTCTTCTTCAACAACTACGACTACAAATAGTGGGTCTATTGCTGGTGTGTCTGCTAAATCAGGTGGAGATGCAGCTAGAGCTTTAGCAGCTTCAGCTAAAACATCAGAATTAGAGTTAACCTTATATTCTAAAACAGGAATGGGAGATGGGCAACAAGCCAATAACCCTTGGTTACAAGAGTTTCCAGATCCTATTACAAGAACAACTTGGGATAACTACCTAACCATGTCTGCTAATGATGCAGAAAAGCTTGGTGTTAAAAACTGGCATGTTGCTACAGGTGGTTTAAATTCTAGTTTAGTAGAATTAACTGTAAATGGTATTACAGAGGTAGTTCCTGTAATTATTCAACCGGGTCAAGCGGTTGGTTCTTTAGGAATGTCTTTTGGTTTTGGACGCAAAAACGGATTAAAAGAAGAAATGCAAACAGGTACGAATGCATTCCCATTTTATCAAGATTTTAATACGGTTCAAAATAATGTTTCAGTAAAAGTAATACCAGGAGAACATGAATTTGCTTGTGTACAATTACACAACACATTAATGGGACGTGGTGACATAATAAAAGAAACAACATTAGAAGTATTTAATACTAAAGATAAAAAGTATTGGAATACAATGCCAGTTGTTTCTTATAATCATGATGAAATCCCTGTAACTTCTAAAGATGCAGATCTTTGGGATGAGTTTGATCGTTCAATAGGGCATCACTTTAATTTATCGATTGATTTAAATGCCTGTACAGGATGTGGATCATGTGTTATTGCATGTCATGCAGAAAACAATGTTCCAGTTGTAGGTAAAGAAGAAATTAGACGTAGTCGTGACATGCACTGGTTACGTATAGATAGATATTATTCTTCAGAAGAATCTTTCGCTGGAGATAATGAAAAGAAAGATAATATTTCTGGTTTAAGTAGTTCATTAAGTGAATTTGGGGAATTAGAACAAGCTTCTGATAATCCTCAAGTAGCTTTTCAACCAGTAATGTGTCAACATTGTAACCATGCACCTTGCGAAACTGTTTGTCCAGTTGCTGCAACTTCTCATGGTCGTCAAGGTCAAAACCATATGGCATATAACCGTTGTGTAGGTACGAGATACTGTGCAAATAACTGTCCGTATAAAGTGCGTCGTTTCAACTGGTTCTTATATAATGGTAACGATGAGTTTGATTACCATATGAATGATGATTTAGGACGTATGGTGTTAAATCCAGATGTTGTAGTTCGTTCTCGTGGAGTTATGGAAAAATGTTCTATGTGTATTCAAATGACACAAAAAACAATTCTTGATGCAAAACGTGATGGAAGAGAAATTAAAGATGGTGAATTCCAAACCGCTTGTTCAGCTGCTTGTAGTAGTGGAGCAATGGTTTTTGGAGACATTAACGATAAAGAATCTAAAGTTGCAGAACTTAAAGAAGATAACCGTATGTATCACTTATTAGAAAGTGTTGGTACTAAGCCGAATGTGCAGTACCATACTAAAGTGAGAAATACAACCGAAGCATAAAAAATTAATTAAGAAACAATTATAAAGCATTATGGCGTCTCATTACGAAGCACCTATTAGAAGACCTTTAGTTACAGGTGAAAAATCATACCACGATGTTACTGTGGATGTGGCAAGACCTATAGAAGGTAAAGCAAATAAGCAATGGTGGATAGTATTTTCTATAGCATTAGTAGCTTTTCTTTGGGGAATAGGATGTATACTTTACACAGTATCTACAGGTATTGGTACTTGGGGTTTAAACAAGACCGTTGGTTGGGCTTGGGATATTACTAACTTCGTTTGGTGGGTTGGTATTGGTCACGCAGGAACATTAATTTCTGCAGTACTTTTACTTTTCCGTCAAAAATGGAGAATGGCAATTAACCGTTCTGCAGAAGCAATGACAATTTTCTCTGTAGTTCAAGCCGGTTTATTCCCTATTATACACATGGGAAGACCTTGGTTAGGATATTGGGTATTACCAATCCCAAATCAATTTGGATCTCTATGGGTAAATTTTAACTCTCCTTTACTTTGGGATGTATTTGCAATTTCTACGTACTTATCTGTATCTCTAGTTTTCTGGTGGACAGGTTTATTACCAGATTTTGCCATGTTAAGAGATAGAGCAGTGAAACCTTTTCAAAAGAAAATTTACGCATTGTTAAGTTTCGGTTGGTCTGGTAGAGCAAAAGATTGGCAACGTTTTGAAGAAGTATCTTTAGTACTTGCCGGATTAGCAACTCCTTTAGTACTTTCTGTACACACAATTGTATCTTTTGATTTCGCAACATCAGTTATTCCTGGTTGGCATACTACCATTTTCCCTCCATACTTTGTTGCAGGAGCAGTATTCTCAGGATTTGCAATGGTAAATACACTTCTTATTATTATGAGAAAGGTATGTAACCTTGAAGATTATATTACAGTACAACATATCGAATTAATGAACATTGTAATCATGATTACAGGTTCTATTGTTGGTGTTGCATATATAACAGAGTTATTTATAGCATGGTATTCTGGTGTAGAATATGAACAATTTGCATTCTTAAACAGAGCAACTGGACCATACTGGTGGGCATATTGGGCAATGATGACATGTAACGTATTTTCTCCACAATTTATGTGGTTTAAGAAATTAAGAACAAGTATCATGTTCTCTTTCTTCATCTCTATTATAGTAAATATTGGAATGTGGTTCGAGCGTTTTGTAATTATTGTAACTTCATTACATAGAGATTACTTACCATCCTCATGGACAATGTTCTCTCCTACTTTTGTAGATATTGGAATATTCATTGGTACTATAGGATTCTTCTTTGTATTATTCTTATTATATTCTAGAACTTTCCCTGTAATTGCACAAGCAGAGGTTAAAACCATCTTAAAATCTTCAGGTGAACGTTACAAGAAGATTAGAGAAAGAGGAGATAGCTTAGTTGGTACTGGAACAGATGAAAGAACATCAGGAAAGGCTGTTGTAACTTCAACACCTAAAGTTGAAAAAGTAGAAACAGTTTCTACCGAAGAAAATTCGGCTAAAGTAAGTAACCTTTTAGGTAGCATAGGAACTTTCGATCCTAATACACAACAAGCAGATGATCTTAAAAAGATTAATGGTGTTGGTCCAAAAATGGAAGAAGTATTAAATAGTATTGGAATATATACTTTCTTACAAGTAAGTAAGATGACAAATAATGAATATAACTTGTTAGATTCTATTACTGAATCTTTCCCAGGAAGAGCAGAACGTGATGATTGGGCAGGACAAGCTAAAAAATTAATAAACTAAAATAGCAAATGAAACCTCAAGCTAGTAAAATTAATATAAATAATGATGCTGTTTTGAGGTTGCATCTGACAATAAAAAAACAATAAGAATTAACAGATGAAAGCTTCAAAAGTAATTCACGCTATTTATACAGACGACGATGTGTTAATGAATGCTGTAAAAACGGTTAAAGCCGAAAAGCATCACATTGAAGAAATATATACACCTTTTCCAGTTCACGGACTAGATAAGGCAATGGGATTAGCTCCAACTAGAATAGCAATTACATCATTTATGTATGGATGTGTTGGTTTAACTGTAGCAATTTTAATGATGAATTTCATTATGATTGAAGATTGGCCTCAAAATATTGGTGGTAAACCTAGTTTTAGCTATATCGAGAATATGCCTGCGTTTGTACCAATCATGTTTGAGTTAACCGTATTCTTTGCAGCCCATTTAATGGTAATAACATTTTACTTACGTAGTAGAATGTGGCCATTTAAGAATGCAGAAAATCCAGACCCAAGAACGACAGATGACCACTTTTTAATGGAAATTGCAGTTCATGATAACCAAAATGAATTAACAAACTTGTTAAAAGAAACAGGTGCTGTAGAAGTAAATATTATTGATAAAGAAGATGAACATTAATATGAAGCATTTAATAAAAATATTTGTATTCGTACTTGTAGTAAGTTCAATAGTATCTTGTAAAAAAGATTCTAGACCTAACTATCAATTCATGCCTAATATGTATGAACCTGTACCTTATGAAGCGTATGGCGAATCTACTGCTTTTAAAAATGGAGTAGAAGCACAATTGCCTGTAGAAGGAACAATTCCAAGAGGATATTCTCCTTTTGAAATAGAGAATACTACAGCAGGCTACGAACTAGCGAAAGCAAGTTTAACAAGCCCTTTAGCTACCTCGCAATATGATGAAACTAAAGCTAAAGAGCTATATGATATTTACTGTGGTATTTGTCATGGTAATAAAGGTAATGGTCAAGGAAACCTAGTTAAACGTGAAAAAATATTAGGTATACCGAGTTATGACGATGCAGGAAGAGCTATCACAGCAGGAAGTATTTATCATACTATTTATTATGGTAAAAATGCAATGGGTTCTTATGCAAACCAACTTAATGAAGAAGAACGTTGGCAAGTTGTTGCTTATGTTTTAAAGTTGAAAGCAGATTTAGAAAAATAAGATTAGATAAAGTTTATATATAGATATGTACACATTCTCAAATAAATTAAAGACATTTTCTTTTGCACTAATAATTTTAGGATTACTAGGTGTAGGATATGGTTTTATGACCTCTCATAAATCTTTTGAAGACGTTGAAAACCTATTAGCTGAAGAAGCACACCATGGTGGCGGTCATGGCGAAGAAGCCGCACACGCAATAACAGAAAATGGCCACGATACACATGCTACTGAAAAAGCGCATGCAGATGATTCTCATAGTACTGAAGCTGGTGCACATGTAGATGAACACAAAAAACATGTAGAACATGTACAACATCAAATAGCAAATAGACCTTGGGCTGCATTATATGTAGCAGCATTCTTTTTTATGATGATTGCACTAGGTGTTTTAGCTTTTTATGCAGTACAATGGGCATCCCAATCTGGATGGTCTCCTGTATTATTTAGAGTAATGGAGGGTATCACTGCATACCTACTTCCAGGTGCTTTAATAGTAGTTGCTATAGCTGCTGCTTCTCACTTTATTGGTCATAACAATATTTTTGTTTGGATGGATCCTGAAGTAGTTGCTCATGATAAACTTATTCAAGGTAAATCTGGATGGCTAAATGTTTGGGGTTTCATTATTAGAGGTTTAATTTTTATTGGTGGATGGGTTTTATATCGACAATTTTCTCGTAAATTTTCTATCGCTCAAGATAATGCAGACGATAATAAGAATTTTAAAAAGACATTTCGTATTTCAGCAGCATTTTTGGTATTCTTTTTATACACAGAATCTATGATGTCATGGGATTGGATTATGAGTGTTGACCCTCACTGGTTCTCTACTTTGTTTGGATGGTATGTTTTAGCAGGAATGATGGTTTGCGGTATTACTGTAATCGCTTTTATTTCTTTATACTTAAAATCTAGAGGGTATTTAGAATTAGTAAACGATAGCCACTTACATGATTTAGCAAAATTCATGTTTGGGTTTAGTATATTCTGGGCTTATTTATGGTTCTCACAATTCATGCTAATCTGGTATGCTAATATACCAGAAGAAGTAACTTACTTTGTAACAAGAATAAATGACTATAGATTACCATTCTTTGGTATGTTAGTACTAAATTTAGTATTCCCTTTCTTAGTATTAATGAATAGCGATTATAAACGTATCCCTTGGTTTGTAGTTATGGCTGGTATTGTAATCTTAATTGGTCACTATGTAGATGTTTTCAATATGATTATGCCTGCAACAGTAGGAGATAGATGGTTTATAGGTATTCCAGAAATAAGTTCATTATTATTATTTGCAGGACTATTCATATTTGTGGTATTTACAGCTTTAACAAAAGCACCATTATTAGCAAAACGTAATCCTTTTGTAAAAGAAAGCGAAAATTTTCATTATTAATAAAATATAAATAAAGACGATAGACAACAATGACTGCTTTATTAACAATTTTAGTTTTAGTATTTATAGCAATTGCCATTTGGCAAATGGTTAAAATATTCGATTTAGCTCAAGTAGGTACATCTAATAGCCAAGTTGCAACAGATAAGGATAATACTTTAAACGGTTACTTAATGATGGGCTTTTTAGCTTTCATCTATTTAATAACAATTTGGAGTTTTGTAGAATTAGGTGATTTACCATTAATGTCTAATTCAGCATCAGAACATGGTCCTGAAATAGATAACTTAATGATCATATCTATGGCACTTATTTTTGTAGTGCAAACCATTACACAATTTCTTTTACACTACTTTGCATACAAGTACAAAGGAGAAAAAGGAAAACAAGCATTATTCTTTGCAGATAATAACACATTAGAGTTTATTTGGACAATCATTCCTGTTATTGTTTTAGCTGGTTTAATTATCTACGGACTATTCACATGGTCTGCAATAATGAATGTTAACGAAGATGAAGATCCTTTAATAGTAGAATTATATGCACAACAGTTTAACTGGAAAGCTAGATATGGAGGAGCAGATAATACATTAGGAAAAGCAAATGTTCGTTTAATCGATATCGATAGAGCTAATATTTTAGGTCTAGATGAAGCTGATCCAAATGCACAAGATGATGTTATAACTTCAGAACTGCATTTGCCAGTTGGGCGTACTGTATTATTTAAAATGCGTTCTCAAGATGTTTTACACTCAGCATACATGCCTCATTTTAGAGCACAAATGAACTGTGTTCCAGGTATGATTACACAATTTGGTTTTACACCAACAGTTACCACTGCAGATATGCGCCAAAATCCAGACATGATTGATAAAGTGGCAAATATTAACAGTATTAGAGCTGAAAAAAGCGAAAAATTAATTGCTAAAGGAGAAGAAGCTCTAGAAAGATACGATTTTGATTATTTATTATTATGTAATAAGATTTGTGGAAAATCACATTACAATATGCAAATGAAAATCATTGTTGAAACTCAAGAAGAGTATGACGCTTGGATGAAAGAACAAAAAGCTTTCAAAAACTCACTAATTAACTAAATTTAATAAGACAAAAGAATATTAAATTATGTCAGCACACGCAGATACACACGATCACGAAGCACACGAAGAGCATCACCATAAAGAAACCTTTATAACTAAATACATATTTAGTATAGATCACAAAATGATTGCAAAACAGTATCTTATTACTGGTACAATCATGGGAGTAATTGGAGTAATTATGTCTCTAATGTTTCGTATGCAAATTGCATGGCCAGAAGAACCTAATGTATTGTTTGAAGCATTATTAGGAAAATGGGCTCCAGGTGGAGTTATGGATGCAGATATTTATTTAGCATTAGTAACTATTCACGGTACCATTATGGTATTCTTTGTTCTTACTGCTGGACTAAGTGGTACGTTTAGTAACCTGTTAATCCCGTTGCAAATTGGTGCACGTGATATGGCATCTGGTTTCTTAAACATGGTGTCATATTGGTTATTCTTCCTTTCTAGTGTAATTATGTTAATCTCACTATTTGTTGAAGCAGGACCAGCAGCAGCAGGTTGGACAATCTATCCTCCATTATCCGCATTGCCATTAGCATCTGGTGGTTCAGGAATGGGTATGACTTTATGGTTAGTTTCTATGGCTATATTTATTGCATCCTCTTTATTAGGATCATTAAATTATGTAGTAACTGTTATTAATTTACGTACTAAAGGAATGTCTATGACTAGACTACCATTAACAATCTGGGCGTTTTTTGTAACCGCTATCATTGGTATCGTATCTTTCCCAGTTTTATTATCTGCAGCATTATTACTAATAATGGATAGAAGTTTTGGTACATCCTTCTTCTTATCCGATATATTTATTCAAGGAGAGGTTTTACATTATCAAGGAGGTTCACCAGTATTGTTCGAACACCTATTTTGGTTCCTTGGACACCCAGAAGTATATATTGTAATCTTACCAGCAATGGGATTAGTATCCGAAATTATGGCTACTAATTCTCGTAAACCAATTTTTGGTTATCGTGCCATGATTACTTCTATTTTAGCAATTGCATTTCTTTCAACTATCGTTTGGGGTCACCATATGTTTATATCAGGTATGAATCCTTTCTTAGGTTCTGTATTTACATTTACAACATTATTAATTGCAATTCCTTCCGCTGTAAAAGCATTTAACTGGATAACCACCATATGGAAAGGAAACATACAAATGAACCCAGCAATGCTGTTTTCTATTGGATTTGTTTCAACTTTTATTACTGGAGGTTTAACTGGTATTATTCTTGGAGATTCTGCATTAGATATTAATGTTCACGATACATACTTCGTAATTGCACACTTCCACTTAGTTATGGGAATATCTGCCCTGTACGGAATGTTCGCAGGTATTTACCATTGGTACCCAAAAATGTTTGGTAGAATGTTAAATAAAAACCTTGGATATATTCACTTCTGGATTACTGCAATTTGTGCTTATGGGGTGTTTTTTCCAATGCATTTTATAGGAATGGCAGGATTACCAAGACGTTATTATACAAATTCTAACTTTCCATTATTTGACGATTTAGCAAATACAAACGTAATTATTACTGTTTTTGCTTTAATTGGTGGAGCTGTTCAATTAATTTACTTATATAACTTCTTTAGTAGTATGTTCTTTGGTAAGAAAGCAGAAAAGAATCCATGGAGATCAACTACTTTAGAGTGGACTACAGAAGTAAAGCATATACATGGTAACTGGGAAGGAGATATTCCTCACGTATATAGATGGTCTTATGACTATTCTAAACCAGGTCATGATGACGATTTTGTTATGCAAAATGTTCCTTTAAAAGAAGGCGAAGAAGAATTACAACATTAAAACCTTTAAAATAGAGGTCTCATAATTGAGATTCTATAACATATTTAAAAAGCCTTTCTCTTAAAACAGAAAGGCTTTTTCGTTATATTTGTTTGTATTGAATTAGTTTCAGTATTTTACTGGCCACTCTGCGGCACAGTCGAAGAGTCTTTATTTATTAAAATTATATTTCCGCTTTTGCGAAAAGTGAATATGAACGAAAACCTAGATCCAACAGATCAAAATCTTTCACCCGAAGAATTTGACGTAGAAAAAAAATTAAGACCATTATCCTTCGACGATTTTACTGGTCAAGATCAAGTATTAGAAAATTTACAAATATTTGTTCAAGCAGCAAATGGTAGAGCAGAAGCTTTAGATCATACCCTTTTTCATGGACCTCCAGGATTAGGTAAAACTACTTTAGCAAATATACTAGCCAACGAATTACAAGTTGGTATTAAAGTAACCTCAGGACCAGTTTTAGATAAACCAGGAGACTTAGCAGGATTACTTACCAATCTAGAAGAACGAGATGTTTTATTTATAGATGAAATTCATCGTCTTAGCCCAATTGTAGAAGAATACCTGTATTCTGCAATGGAAGATTACAAAATAGATATTATGATCGAGTCTGGACCAAACGCAAGAACGGTTCAAATTAATCTAAACCCATTTACTCTAATTGGAGCAACTACACGATCCGGTTTATTAACTGCTCCAATGCGAGCACGTTTTGGTATTCAAAGTAGACTACAATATTATAAAACAGATTTACTAACGACTATTGTACAACGTAGTGCAGAAATTTTAAATGTGCCTATATCTATGGAAGCAGCTATCGAAATCGCAGGCAGAAGTAGAGGAACACCAAGAATTGCTAATGCATTATTACGTAGAGTTAGAGATTTTGCACAAATAAAAGGAAATGGTAGTATAGACATAAAAATTGCACGATATGCCTTAGAAGCGCTACATGTAGATGCACATGGATTAGACGAAATGGATAATAAAATTTTAACCACTTTAATCGATAAGTTTAAAGGAGGGCCTGTAGGTATTACCACTTTAGCAACAGCAGTTAGTGAAAATTCAGAAACCATAGAAGAGGTTTATGAACCTTTTCTTATTCAGCAAGGTTTCATTATACGTACACCAAGAGGTCGTGAAGTTACCGAACTTGCATACAAACACCTTGGTAAGGTAAAAGGACCAATACAAGGAGGATTGTTTTAGGGCATTTCCTTACAGGTCACGCTTTCGCAAGTCGCTCTCTGCGAGGAGCTCCAACAATTGCTCAATCGTTAATGCAAATAATGAACACAAAACAAAAGTATAGTAGCAGTATTAAATCCGAAGCCAAACGCCTCGGTTTTTTGTCTTGTGGTATTAGTAAAGCAGCATTTCTAGAAGAAGAAGCACCACGATTAGAAAAGTGGCTTAAAAATAATAGTCACGGTGAAATGCGTTATATGGAAAACCATTTCGATAAACGTCTGGATCCCACCAAACTCGTAGCAGATTCTAAATCTGTAATTTCTTTACTCCTAAATTATTACCCGAGTAAAGAACAAACAGCGAATAGCTATAAACTATCCAAATATGCCTATGGAAATGATTATCATCATGTCATTAAATCCAAATTAAAAGAACTCACCCATTTCATCCAAGATCAAATAGGCGAGGTTCATGGTCGCGCATTTGTTGATTCTGCTCCTGTTTTAGATAAAGCATGGGCAGCTAAATCGGGTTTAGGTTGGATTGGTAAACACAGTAATTTACTAACGCAACAAGTTGGGTCGTTCTATTTTATAGCAGAATTAATTATAGATTTAGATTTAGAATACGATGCGCCAGTAACAGATCACTGTGGTACCTGTACCGCATGTGTTGATGCTTGTCCAACACAAGCCATAACAGAGCCATACGTGGTTGATGGCAGTAAGTGTATTTCCTATTTTACCATCGAGTTAAAAGAAAATATTCCAACCGAATTTAAAGACAAATTAGACGATTGGATGTTTGGTTGCGATGTTTGCCAAGACGTTTGTCCTTGGAACAAGTTCTCTAAAGCCCATAATGAGCCCCTTTTCAACCCGCACCCAGAACTGTTATCGATGACCAAAAAGGATTGGGAAGAAATTACAGAAGATGTATTTCAAAAAGTGTTTCAAAAATCTGCAGTAAAGCGTACCAAATTCTCTGGGTTAACACGCAATATCCATTTTCTTAAAGAGTAAAATCAACTTATTGTCTGATAATTAGTGTTTTACAGTAAAATTATTTTGTTTTATATAGAAAATATTCTATATTTAGTTGTTGTTAATTATAAAAAGTAGAATACGAAACAGAAAGGAAATAATTAAAAAAGAGAAAGCCTCTACTAGGTAAAGGCTCTCATAGGTTCGCTAAAACCAAAATAAACAGTGTTTATCTTTTATAAAGATACAAAAAAATTAAATAAGATAGAAGCAAGTTTGTTTTGAAGAGTGTAAAGCTTACACACTTTAAAAAGCCGGGTATACCGAAAAACGTATAGAGTAGGTGATCTTATTTAAATCTTATTAAAATGAAAAACTTAAAAAATGTAATGTCGGTTATTACTCTAGTTTTGGTTATGTTGACTAGTCTTGATGTTAGTGCGCAGAAAGAATTCAGTAAATCTGAATTAATAGACTTATCTTCTATTAATTCTAATAAAACAGCTTTAGAATATAAATCAAATAATTATAAAATAATTAGCCTTGATATAGTAAAGGACCAGTTAGGGAAAACAACAATACTTCCTAATTTGGAAAACACTCCTTTTGAAGAAGTAAGAATTGAATTATATAATGGGGAGAAATTGGTCACATCATACGACGATAATATTAATACAGGAAATATCAAAGGAGGGCCAAATAATAACTTTAATGGTTTTAATAAATTAAACGAACCAATTATAACTTATGTGAATTCCAAAGAAGATTGGTGGCAAATTGTTGTAGCAATTGTTATGTGTTGTGTTCAAGCCGAAATAGGTTATACACATGAGGGACATTATGCCTCAATAGGATTTGATTGTGATTGTTTCAGTAAAACAGAAGGTCCTATAAGTCATGAAATAACAATTAAAGGAAAAAAATATGATGTTACAAGTATGAAGTTTATTCCATTAAATCAACGTAAATTAAAATCAGAAGATTTTTCAAATAGCAAAAACTTATCTATAAATCTTTCAAAATAATTATTAAATTTTCTGAAATTCAAGTTTAATAAAAACTTGAGTTTCAGAATTCAAATTAAATCTTATGACAAATAAAGAAAATTTCACTTTAATAAGTAAATCTGCAGGTCTCACTATTATAATCCTTTTAACAGTAAACTGTATTAGCTTATTGGTTGGTTTTATTCAAATGGAGAAGCGAAATGAATTTAATTTAAAGTTTAATGATGGTATGTTTTGGTTAAATGGAGAAATTGTTGGTATGAATTTTATAGAGTTAAAATATTGGTTGTTTTACTTGTTATTATTTGTGATTTCCTTTCTATACTTAAAGAGAAAAACCAGTGTCGAATAAGGATCAATTAAAACAGTTCGCACAGCGTATTCAAGAAGAAATAAGAGAATTGGCTAGATGTGCTCTTGGTGTAAATTCTTTAGACCACATAAAGAGCTGCTTTTTAAACCACATCCAGAACTATTAACAAGGATCAAAGGGTTTGGGAAGAAATCACACTGGAAATGTTGATTAAAAGTGCTTCCGGAATTGGTAGTAAGGTGTACCAAGTTTTCTGGCTTGCAACCTAATTTCGGTTTTGTTAAAGATTAAAACAGTATTATTATCTGATAATTAGTGTTTTACAGTGAAATTATTTTGTTTTATGTAGAAAATATTCTATATTTAGTTATTATTATTAATCTTAAAAGTGGAATACGAAACAGAAAGGAAATAACTAAAAAAAAGAGAAAGACTCTACTAGGTAAAGGCTCTCATAGGTTCGCTAAAACCAAAATAAACAGTGTTTATCTTTTATATATACAAAAAATTTAAATAAGATAGAAGCAAGTTTGTTTTGAAGAGTGTAAAGCTTACACACTTTAAAAAGCCGGGTATACCGAAAAACGTATAGAGTAGTTGATCTTATTTAAATCTTATTAAAATGAAAAACTTAAAAAATGTAATATCAGTTATTACTTTAGTTTTTATGATATTGATTTCTTTTAGTTCTAAAGCACAAGAAAGTTTTAAGACAAATGATAAAATTCCAACTTCCGTAAAATTAGTTGGAAAGTTTCATGCAGTTATTACGTATTTAGAAACAAAAGAATTCTATAAAAACGGCATGACTAAAGATGAGTTTGTTAAATCAACAACATCTTGTGTAGATGATAAAGAATTAATAAATATTTTTAAACCTTATATGGAAGAAATTTATGTGTTTCACACAAAGAAATTAAGTCCAGATCAAGTTTACGATTATATAGATGGGAATAGCTTTGCAAAAACTGCTATTGCCTTAAAAAAATATGAAGTCAAGTATGATAGAGAGGCTTCTAGGATAAAGAAACCAAAATGGTTTAACTGGTTAAGAAAGTTTATTGATTGGTTAGATGATACTTGGGTGTAAGCTTTTTGAAGAGGTTGATTAATTGATCAACCTCTTATTTAGTATTAACTTAAATTACAAAAAATGAGGAACCTTTATATTATTGGAATTATATGCTTGTTTTGTAGCTGTAGCTTTATCAAGCTTAATAAGTTAGTTAATAATCAGGATATTAAATTTAGCAATCAATTAATCCCTTTTGAAATATCAAATAATAGGATCTCTCTAAAAGATAGTGTTAATTTCTTTTTAGATATCGGAGCCCCAAATATTATTTATAGCGAAAAATTAAAAAGTTTAAATATCAAAGACTCGATAAAAATTGGTGAATTAGTTAATTCAAATGGAAAACGAATTGAGAATAAATCAATAGTTATTGAATTAATTAAAAATAATTTTTTTGAAGTAAATAATGCAGTATTTCGAGTTTTACCAAATAATACTATTTGTAATGATAATTTAGGACTAATTGGGTGTGAGTTATTCTATAATGAAGTTATAGGTTTAGATTTTAAAAATAATATTATTCAAAAGTTACCTGTATCATTTATAAAAAATAATAAAGACTATAAAGAACTTAAAGTTTTAGACTTTGATGGTTATTATTTTATTATTTCTTTAAGTGTTAATGGTCAATATTTGAATGTTAAGCTAGATACAGGAAACCCATATTCACTTTTACTAACAAAAGAGGATTTTAATAAGATTAAAACAGAAACTTATTCTTCTTACTTTATGAATAGAGGCAAACTAGACACTGTTTTCAATTCTAGATTTAAATCAATGGAGAATGATTTTATAGTTAAATCAAATAATTATATTAAAAGAAATTTAATGGGGGTACAATTTTTGAAAAATTATAATTGGGTTTTAGACTATACAGAAGGTAAAGTTTATTATAAAAAAAATAAAAATAATAAAATTACTGAGAATACGAATAGATCAATAATCCAAGATGATAAATTGATTTTTTATCAATCAAATAATCAATCAGAAATTTATAAATTAGGTAATGTTATTAATTCAGTAGATAACATAATTGTAACAGAAAAGAATATTTGTTATTTAAACGATTTATTAAATAACAAGATTAATTGGTCAACTTTAAATATAGAATTTTTAAAGTAGCTAGGAGAAAAACACTATATATCAATATTATTTTTTCATAAAACATGAATAAAATGCGAAACCCGAAAAGCAATAAAAGAGTAGGGAATTAAAAACTTAAATTATGAAAAATTTACACTTTATATACATAATTGTTATGGTATCATTTACCATAAATATATCAGCACAAACAAAATCTACAAATGACATTAAAGGTATGCAAAAAGAATTAGCAGAAACTTTAAACTCTATGCTAGAATTAGCAAAACCATATTACAAGGAAGGAGATAGCTATATCGTTTTTAAGAAGGAATTATATGGTACGTCTAAAATAACTCCAATTTCAAAAGAAGGAGAAGCAATAATAAAAAAAGTGTTTTACTATTTATCCAATAATACATCAATGAATATTGTATTAGAAGATTCAGGGAAAGTGATTTATGACGCAATAAATTATATGAATAATTCAGGACAATTAAAAAAGGATATAAGTAAAGAACAAAGTTTGTTTGGTATTATAATAATTGAGGATAATTTAGATAACTATAATAACAATAAAATGTTTAATGGTTGTTGTTTTTTTTGTTTTAGATGTCATGTTCTTTGGGCTTTAAATGGTTTTGAGTATTAATTTATTAACTATCTGCTTCTATTTTTTAATAGGTAGTTAATTTTCATGTAAAATATCTATGAAAAAAATTATTCACATAGCGCTACTATGCCTAACCACTATTGCCTTTTCTCAAGTGAAAAATATTTCCGAGAAAACAACAATTAATACAGAATTATCGTTTGGGAGATTAGGATTAGATTGTAGTGGTAGAGGTGCTTGTGGTTTTAATACAAGTACTACTAAAGCACAAGCAAACACACAAGTAACCTATAATAAAGAGAATACCATAACCTTAATTATAGATAGATCTAAAATTACAAAAGAGGAAGAATATAAAATAGTCGGGCAATACCTTACTACAACCTCTAAAGTAAATGAATTAACCTTTATTATGGAAGAGGATTTAACGCTAGAAGCAGAAACCAAAATAGGTTTGAAAACAGCAAAACCTCTAACCAAAATAGCAAAGGGGAATTATCCAATAATAATAACAAAAGACACATTTACTATAAGGCTAAAATTAGAATAGTATGGTACAGTTTATAAAACATTTTATAGCAATAATACTCTTGTTGTTTATATCCTATTCTGGTTTTGCACATGTAAAACCAGAAAACAATATAGCTATTGTTTTAAACGAATTAGAACAAGAAACGAAGGCTGTTACTTCACGTTATGATTTTAAAAATATTGGTTTACAGAAAAGACTTGTCGTTTTAAATAAAAAACTTGCAAAAACAAATAATGCAAACCAGCAAGTCGCTCTTTTAATACAAAAAGATCAACTAAAAGAACAGTTGAATTTAAATGCTTTATCGGAAGCTAGTGATATAAGTAAAATACGCTATTTAAAAGGCTTACAGATTATTAAAATCTTATATGAAAAAACCTTGAGTTTAGATCATCATTTTTCTAGTGTAGCAACTTTTAACGAGATTAATAATTTAAGTAACCCTAATCATTATCCAGAGTTTGCTAAAATGAAAGATGTCATTAGTAGTAAACAAGATAAAAAAGAAGGTTTTAATCTATCAAATATTTTAGGAGATAATATATATACTTCTGTGGTACATTCAATCGTATCCCTATTTACAAATACTAGTTCTAGTAAAGCGGAAAAAGAAGCTAATTTAGAAGATGTAGAATGCATTTTAGATTTTACTTTACGCATGCATAATGATTTAAATACCATTTATTTTGAAACTGCCTTTTTGCAAAAAAGTAATGATAATATTATTAAGGAGTTAGAACAACTGTTTGTAGATTTTACAAAACCGATTCAATATAAAACACCACTAAAAGAATGTAGAAATGCAGATGATTGGGATGCTGTAAGAGGAAGTCTCAATGGGTTTTTAGAAGAATTAAACAAAGTCATTAATGACGAAACACAACGTTATAAAGCACATAAAATGCAGATAAATCTAGAATTTCCTATTGATAGGCTTTTGCAATTTATAACGCAATATAATTCACATATAAACCAAGGAGCAAAGTTTTATGAGAAATTTGGTATTATGCTAAACAGCTATGAAAACGAACAACAATGTGCAAGCAAAATACCTACAGAATATAAAACCTTAAAAGAAAATATAAAAACCAGTATTGAAAAGTTTAATACTGCCTACAAACCCGTTGAAATTAATGGAAGTAAAATGAAGCAAGTCCTTTACGGAATTAATGAATACGATTAGTTTTTTTCTTTTATTAGGAAGATTATTTAATCAAGTTTCAGGTAATTAAACTACAGCATCATTAAGTGATAGGTTTCATCCAGGAATCATTTTAAAATAAATTTATTTAATTTTGAAAGGTTCGAAGAATTATTTCGACTACGTTTTATTAATTAATAAAAAAGAATATAAAAAATGAAAATACCTTTTAACCTTCTAGGTCTATTTTTAGTATTAAATCTTGTAGCATGTAAAGAAACTACAAAAAAGGAAGCGGCTACTAGCGTGGAAGTGAAAACGTCTGAAACACAATATCATATTCCAGATTCTTGGATTAAAGAAAGAGTAGGGAAAGCGAATAAAAGATTGAATACTACAGAAGCAGGTAAAGTCCTGTGGAATGCTATGGAAGCTCACGGAGGTTTAAACACATGGTATTCTAATGGTTATTTATCTATGCGTTTTAATTATTTGCCAGTAAATGGTAAAGGTATTAGAGACTCTTATCAAACTATTGATACTTGGAGTAATAAAGCAAGACACAATAGTGTTACAGATACAACATCTACTTTTGGTTGGGATGGAAAAGAATCTTGGATAAAAGCAAAGGATAGTACATCGTTTAATTACGATACTAAATTTTGGGCTTTAACTCCATTGTATTTTTCTGGTCATCCATTTGTTTTGGATGGCGCAGGTGTTCGTCTTGAGTTATTACCAGAACAACAATTTCAAGAAGAAACACAAAAGGTTATAAAAGCAACTTATGATGCAGGTGTAGGTTCTGCTCCAGACGATTATTATATTCTTTATATAAATGCAAAAACCAACTTGGTAACAGCAATTAAATATATAGTTTCGTACCCTAAATACTTTCCAAATGGTGGGCATGCTCCAGAAAAAACGACAGTACTACAAGAAACAACAACCGTAGACGGTATTGTTTTTGCAACTGGCTTTAAAACCTATTGGTCTACTAAAGATACAGATGGATTAGGTGAATATATTACAAAAATTGAAGTAAGTGATCTTAGCTTTTCTCCAACGGTAGAGGAGAATTTCTTTTCTAAACCAGAAGGAGCAAAGGTGTTAATGGATTAGCTTTAAATGCTTTGAATTTAAGTAAAGTCTTAGAAATTATCTTTTGATTTCTAAGACTTTTTTATTCTTAAAAATATTAGTTCATTTAAAAAAATGTTGAAGCTTTTAATTCAAAATATAAAAGCCGAAAAAGAATATTCTGCCTAAAACAGTAGCGTTTTTTTATTACGCTATTTCTGGTTTTTTTCTATTCTATTTCATCATAAAAATTTACATTTGCAAGTCATCGTTAAATCATTTTTTATGAGTAAACAAAGCAAACGTAGAGAGGCATTAGTATATCATGCAAAGCCTACTCCAGGAAAGATAGAAGTAGTACCTACAAAAAAATATGCGACGCAAAGAGATTTGTCTCTAGCATATTCACCAGGTGTTGCAGAGCCTTGTTTAGAAATTGAAAAAGATAAAAATAATGCCTATAAATACACTGCTAAAGGAAACTTAGTAGCTGTAATATCTAACGGAACTGCAGTTTTAGGTTTAGGTAATATAGGTCCAGAAGCCTCAAAACCAGTAATGGAAGGAAAAGGACTTCTGTTTAAAATTTTTGCTGGAATAGATGTTTTTGATATTGAAGTAGATACCGAAAACATAGAAGAGTTTATCGCTACTGTTAAAAATATAGCCCCAACTTTTGGAGGAATTAATTTAGAAGATATCAAGGCTCCTGAAGCTTTCGAAATAGAAAGACGATTAAAGGAAGAATTAGATATACCGGTCATGCATGACGATCAACATGGTACTGCAATTATTTCCGCAGCAGCATTGTTAAATGCATTAGAACTTTCCGAAAAGAAGATTGAAGAAGTTCAAATTGTGGTAAGTGGAGCAGGAGCAGCAGCGATTTCTTGTACCAGATTATACCAAGCATTTGGTGCAAAACGAGAAAACATTGTAATGCTAGATAGTAAAGGTGTAATTCGTGATGATAGAGATAATTTAACAACTCAAAAAGAGGAGTTTGCAACACATAGAAAAATAGACACACTGTATGAAGCAATGCAAGATGCTGATGTTTTTATTGGCTTATCTACTTCCGATATTGTATCTCCTGAAATGTTAAAAACCATGGCTAAAAATCCAATCGTTTTTGCAATGGCTAATCCAGATCCAGAAATAAGTTACCAATTAGCAATTGATACTAGAGACGATATTATTATGGCTACTGGTAGAAGTGACCATCCTAATCAAGTAAATAATGTACTTGGATTTCCATTTATTTTTAGAGGAGCTTTAGATGTTCGTGCTACAAAAATTAACGAAGCTATGAAAATGGCAGCAGTTAAAGCGTTGGCCGAATTAGCTAAAGAACCAGTTCCAGAGCAAGTAAACATTGCTTATGGTGAAACGAGATTAACTTTTAGTAAAGAATATATAATTCCGAAACCTTTTGATCCTCGTTTAATAGCAACAGTACCTCCTGCTGTTGCAAAAGCAGCAATGGAAAGCGGTGTTGCTAAAGAACCAATATTAGATTGGCAAAAATACGAAGACGAACTATTAGAGCGTTTAGGAAGTGATAATAAAATAGTTAGACTTTTACTCAACAGAGCAAAAACAAATCCGAAAAGTGTTGTGTTTGCAGAAGCAGACCAGTTGGATGTTTTAAAAGCAGCACAAATTGTTTACGAAGAAGGTATTGCACACCCAATTCTTTTAGGAAGAAGAGATGAAATTGAAAGACTTAAAGAAGAAATCGAGTTCGAAGCAGATGTCCTAATTATTGATCCTAAGTCTGACGAAGAATTAGAACGTAAAAATAGATATGCAGAAGCATATTGGCAACAACGTAAACGTAGAGGTGTTACCATGTATTCTGCTCAAAAAATAATGCGTGAGCGTAATTATTTTGCAGCAATGATGGTAAATCAAGGAGATGCAGATGCCGTTATTTCTGGTTATTCTAGAAGTTATCCATCGGTTGTAAAACCAATGTTAGAACTTATTGGAATGGCACATGGAACCACTCGTCTTGCAACTACTAATTTAATGATGACTAAAAGAGGTCCGTTGTTTTTAAGTGATACAGCAATTAATATTGATCCAACAGCTAAAGATTTAGCTATAATTGCTCAAATGACAGCAAGAACAGTGAAAATGTTTGGTATGGATCCTGTAATGGCAATGACTAGTTATTCCAATTTTGGATCTTCAACTAATGAAAAAGCTTCAAAAGTTAGAGAAGCTGTTTCTATGTTGCATAAAGCTTATCCAGAGCTAATTGTAGATGGCGAACTACAAACCGATTTTGCTTTAGATAGCGAAAAAATAAAAGAGATTTTTCCATTTTCAAAATTAGCTGGTAAAAAAGTGAACACATTAATTTTTCCTAATCTGGATGCAGCAAATATAACCTACAAACTTCTTAAGGTACTTAACAAAGCAGATTCTATTGGTCCTATTATGATGGGAATGCGTAAACCTGTTCATATTTTGCAACTTGGTGCAAGCGTAGATGAAATTGTAAATATGACTGCGATTGCAGTTATTGATGCTCAAGAAAAAGAAAAATGGGAAATAAAACAAAGTAAAAAGTTAAGTAACAAGTAAGTATTTTACCGATTAAATTAACATTTTATTATGATTTAACATATCGCAATGGTATTGCATAATAATTTTATTACATTTGAAGGTTTAATGCGAATTTTTACATGATAACACATATACAAGGAAAATTAGTAGAAAAAAACCCAACAGATGTTGTTATAGACTGCAATGGTGTTGGTTATATGATTCATATTTCCTTACATACCTATTCTCAAATTCCAGATCAAGAAAACCTGAAACTGTATACACATCTTCAAGTTAAAGAAGATGCACATACCCTCTTTGGATTTTCTTCTTTAGCAGAAAGAGAAATGTTTAAATTATTAATATCAGTTAGTGGTATTGGTGCAAGTATAGCTCGTACCATGCTTTCTTCATTAACGCCAAAACAAGTTAGAGAAGGTATTGCTGTTGGTGATGTGGCTTTAATTCAGTCTATTAAAGGCATTGGAGCAAAAACAGCACAACGTGTTATATTAGATTTAAAAGATAAAGTTTTAAAGATTTATGATATTGATGAAGTTTCCGTATCTCAAAACAATACAAGTAAAGATGAAGCGTTATCTGCTTTAGAAGTTCTTGGTTTTAATAAAAAGCAGGCAGAACGTGTAGTAGACAAAGTGATAGCTGTACAGCCAGATGCTAACGTAGAAGTAATTATTAAGCAAGCTTTAAAAAATTTATAATAAGATTTGAATACAATTAACTATAAATCAACAAACGCTATTAAAAAGCAACTTTTTACAACTGTTGCAGTTTTATTATCTTTAGTAGCTTGGTCACAAGAGCCAACACCACAAGATTCTACAAGTACTGGTTATAGTCTTGGTAATTTACAAATGCCAAATCCTACTAGTATTGTTTCACAATATACCTACGACCCTGTTACCGATAGATATATTTATACAGAATCTGTAGGTACATTCAATATTAACTATCCAGTAATTTTATCACCAGAAGAATATCAAACTTTAGTAGCAAAAGAAAACCAAAGGAGTTACTATAAACAAAAAATTGATGCTTTTGATGGTAAAAAAGAAGGAAGTGAAGAAGAACAAAAAAACCTATTGCCAGAATTTTATGTAAACTCTGGACTTTTTGAAACTATTTTTGGAAGTAATACCATTGAGGTTGTACCACAAGGATCTGTTGAAATGGATTTAGGAGTGTTGTTTTCTAAACAAGATAATCCAGCATTTTCACCTAGAAATAGAAGCAATTTCACTTTCGATTTTGATCAACGTATTAGCCTAAGTCTATTAGGAAAGGTGGGAACACGTTTGCAAGTTACGGCAAACTATGATACAGAATCTACCTTCGATTTTCAAAACCTCGTTAAATTAGAATACACGCCAACCGAAGACGATATTATTCAAAAAATAGAAGTTGGTAACGTAAGTATGCCGCTTAATAGTTCTTTAATTACAGGAGCGCAAAGTCTGTTTGGTGTAAAAACCCAACTGCAATTTGGAAAAACTACCGTTACTGCAGTTTTTTCTGAACAGAAATCCGATACTAATACAGTGGTAGCACAAGGTGGAGGAACATTAGAAGAATTTGATTTTTTTGCTAGAGATTATGACGAAAATCGACACTTCTTTTTAGCGCATTACTTTAGAGAAAACTACGATAATGCATTAAATAACTACCCTTTTATTAATACACAAGTACAAATTACTAGGATAGAAGCTTGGATTACCAATAGAACCAATAGAACCGAAAATGTTAGGAATATTGTTGCACTTCAAGATTTAGGGGAAACCGCTAGAGTGGGATCTGCAGTTTCTGTAAGTGGAGGGCCAAATGCATATCCAGATAATGATAATAATGCATTCGATCCAACAAACATTGGAGGAGCAGGATCACAACTTAATGATTTAATTAGAGATATTGCCACTGTGCAATCTGGTATTTCTGTAGCAGGCGTTACAGAAGGTGCAGACTATGCAAAATTAGAAAACGCAAGAAAACTAACAGAAAGTCAAGAATATACTTTAAATACACAATTAGGATACATTTCTTTAAATCAACGTTTAAATAGTGACGAAGTCTTAGCAGTGGCCTTTCAGTTTACCGTTGCAGGTCAAGTTTATCAAGTTGGTGAGTTTGCTAATGACGGTGTAGATGCAACAGGAGTTACAACAGATGCTAATGGAGATGTGACCTCAGTAACCAATAATAACTTAGTATTAAAATTATTAAAAAGTCCAATTACATCAACTTCGCAACCTATTTGGGATTTAATGATGAAAAATATTTACGATACAGGAGCATACCAATTAAGTCAAGAAGATTTTAAATTAAATATTTTTTATAACGAAGGTTCTCCTGTAAATTTTATTACTCCAGTTTCAGGAACAACATTTCCAACTTTTGATGCGAATACAACAAATACTGCAGATGACTCAGAAATTACAGAAACACCATTAATACGTTTATTTCATTTAGATAAATTAAACTACAATAATGATCCGCAAGTTGGAGGAGATGGTTTCTTCGATTATGTTTCTAGTATTACTATTCTTCCAGATAATGGTAAAATTGTATTTACTAAAGTAGAGCCATTTGGAGAATATCTGTTTGATGTTTTAGCTTTAGGCGGAGAAGATTATGATATGACAACTTCATATAATGATAATCAAGCAAAATATGTATACGATGTTTTGTATAAAGAGACAAAAACAGCTGCTCTAGAAGAAGTTGAAAAAAATAAATTCCAAATAAAAGGTAGCTACACATCTTCTGGTAGTGGAGGTATTTCTATTGGTGCATTTAATGTGCCAAGAGGTTCTGTAGTAGTTACAGCAGGAGGACGAGTACTTGTTGAAGGTATTGATTATACCGTAAATTATCAATTAGGTACCGTACAAATTTTAGACGAAGCTTTAGCTGCTTCTAATACACCAATCCAGGTCTCAACAGAAAACAACTCTATTTTTGGACAAACATCAAAACGATTCTTTGGGGTAAATGTGGAGCATAAGTTTAACGAAAATTTTATTCTTGGTGCAACATATATTAGTTTAAAGGAAAGACCTGTAACACAAAAGGCTAATTATAATAGCGAGCCAATAAATAATCAGATTTATGGACTAAATGTAAATTACTCTACAGAGGTTCCGTTTTTAACTAGGTTAGCAAATAAATTACCAAATATAGATACAGATGTACCATCAAACCTTTCGGTAAGAGGTGAGGTTGCAGTTTTAAAACCCGGTTCACCTAGCGGAACAGACTTTGATGGTGAAGCAACTTCCTATATAGATGATTTTGAAGGTTCGCAAAGTGCTATAGATTTAAAATCGGCTAGTTCTTGGTATTTATCAAGTAGACCAATTAGAGTCGATGATTCAGATACTTATGATGTGCAAAATATTACAAATGGGTACAATAGGGCTATGTTAAACTGGTATCATATCGATCCAATTTTCTACAGTAGCCAGCGTCCAGGAGGTATTAGTGATGATGATATGTCCGATTTATATACTTCAAGGGTATTTATTAATGAACTTTTTCCTCAACAAGATATTGCACAAGGGCAAACCACAGTTTTAACAACATTAGATTTAGCATATTACCCAGAAGAACGTGGTCCTTATAATTTTCAACCTGGAGCACATACAGGAGTTTTAGATTCTCCTGAAGATTCTTGGGCAGGGATTTCTCGTCAGCTTACTTCTACCGATTTTGAACAAGCAAATGTGGAATATATAGAGTTTTGGCTACAGGATCCTTTTCAAGAAAATGCTACGAATCCAGGAGGTAAATTAGTTTTTAATCTTGGAAATATTTCAGAAGATATTATTAAAGATGGTAGGAAACTATATGAGAATGGTTTGCCAGACGATGGTGATGTTAGTGTTTTTACTCGTACAGATTGGGGTAGTGTAGTACCGTTAAACCAATCTTTAATTTATGCATTTGATTCTACAGGAGATGACCGTACAAACCAAGATGTTGGTTATGATGGTTTTGATGATAGAGAAGAGAAAGAACTTTCAACATCATTAGATTATCAAAATTTGGAAGATCCTGCAAATGATAACTATGCTTATTTTTTAAATACAGATGGGGATGTATTTGAGCGTTATAAAAAATATAACAATGTAGAAGGTAACTCTCCAGATACATTTAGTGATACTAATAGAGGTAGTACAACACAACCAGATGTTGAAGATATTAATAGAGATAACACAATGAATACCATTGATAGTTACTTTGAATATGAATTAGATATTACACCTTCAACCTTGAACCTTAACAATGCTTACATAGTAGATATTAAAAATACAGAATCAAGACAGTTGCCTAATGGGCAATCTGTAGTTCCTGTTTGGTATCAATTTAGAGTTCCAGTTACCGATTTTACAAATGATGTTGGGGGTATCGCAGACTTACGTTCTATACGCTTTGCACGTATGTATGTTAAAGACTTTACAGAAGCAACTGTATTTAGATTTGGTTCTTTAGATTTAGTACGAAGTGAATGGAGGAGGTATACGCAAACTCTAGATGAAGACCTTGGGGATCCAGATAATGATAATACAGATTTTAGTATTGGGGTAATTAGTACATTAGAAAACGACGGAGATTACGATTCTCCTCCAGGGGTAGAAGCAGAAGAGTTGTATAATAACAATACGGTAATAAGACAAAATGAACAATCCTTAGTGGTTAATGTTTGCGACTTAGAGTCTCATGATGCTAGAGCAGTTTACAAAAATATAAATGTAGATATGAGGCAGTATGAGCGTTTAAAAATGTTTATGCACGCAGAAGTAGGTGAAGATAGGTCTACTTTGTCTGATGGTGATTTAGTAGGTTTTATAAGAATGGGTAATGACCTTTCTCAAAACTACTATCAAATAGAAGTGCCTTTAGAAGTCTCTACTGGAACTTCAAGATCCGATCTTTGGCCAGATAGTAACGAATTAGACATAGAATTGTCTATTTTACAACAGTTGAAAGCGAAAGCAATTGCAGATAATTTTAGTGCTACAGAAGCGACATTTTACGATGTTATTGATGGTGTTGTAAGCGAAAACTCTGTGGCAGAGTTTTCAACATATACAGTCGGTCAAGAGCGTGTTGCTATATTTGGTAACCCTAATTTTGGAGATATTAGAAGCTTAATGGTTGGTGTTAAAAATGCTACGGGTAGTAATAGGTGTGGTGAAGTTTGGTTTAATGAACTTCGTCTTGCGGAAATGGATAATGAAGGAGGTTGGGCAACAGTAGTAAGTGCAGATGCAAACATAGCAGATTTTGCCAATATTACAGCTACAGGAGCGTATAGCACCTCTGGTTTCGGTACAATAGAGCAAGGCCCACAAGAACGTAGCCTAGAAGATGTAATGCAGTATGATATAGTTACTAATGTAAATGTAGGCAAGTTATTACCAAAAGAATGGGGAGTACAAATACCGTTTAATTATGGGCAAGGAGAAGAAAGTATCACTCCAAAGTACGATCAATTATATGAAGATATAGAATTGCAAACAAGAATTGATGCCGCAGAAACTCAAGAAGAAAAAGATATCATTCTAGAACAATCAGAAACCTACACAAAAAGAAAAAGTATTAACTTTATTGGAGTACGAAAAAATAGAACTACAGATAAAAAACCGAAATTTTATGATGTAGAAAACCTAACATTAAATTACTCCTATAATAAAGAAGAATATCGTGATTTTGAAATAGAACGATCCCTAGATCAACAAGTAAGTACAGGAGCAAATTATGCATATAATTTTGCCCCAATTTCGATAGAGCCTTTTAAAAAGAATGACTCGCTATTCACTGGTAAGTATTGGAAATTATTGAAAGATTTTAACTTTAACCCTTTGCCTTCTAGTTTCACCGTTAATTCTAGTTTTAATAGACAATTTAATAAACAAAAATTTAGAGATGTAGATTTAACTGGAGATAATATTGGTTTAGAAGAATTATTCAAAAGAAACTATACTTACGATTTTCAGTATACAATAAACTATAATTTAACAAAATCATTAAGTTTAAACTATACTTCTTCTAGTAATAAAATTGTTAGAAACTATTATATAGATGATGATTTAAATGGAAGACAAGATTCTGAATTAACCGTTTGGGATGGTTTCTTCGACTTTGGAGATCCTAACAGACAATACCAACAATTGGGAATAAACTATCAATTGCCATTAAACAAAATACCAACCTTAAGCTTTATTGATGCTACCTATTCATATAGTGGCGAATTTCAATGGCAAAAAGGATCTGATTTATTTGGAGACCTAGAACTAGATGGTGTTACTTACGATTTAGGAAACTCTATATCTAACGCTAATCAACATAATATTAATGCATCTTTAGATATGAATAAGCTGTATAAATATATTGGTATATCTAAAAAAAGATCTAGACAAAACAGTAAAATAAGTAGAACTAGTAGAGCAACACCTCCTAGTGAAGATAATAAAACAAAAAAGCCTAAAACTGCTAAAAAAACAGGTAAACTAGCTAATTTTGGTATAGGCTTACTAACTAGTGTGAAACGTATTCAGTTAAATTATAACGAGTCTAATGGAACATACCTTCCAGGATATTTAGAAACACCAGGTTTTGCAGGAACTTTAAAACCTACGTTTGGTTATACCTTTGGAAGTCAAAACGATATTAGATACCTAGCAGCTAGAAATGGATGGTTAACACAATACCCAGAATTTAATCAACAATATACAGAAACACATGCAAAACAGTTTGACTATGCTGTTAATGTAGAGCCTTTCAATGATCTTAAAGTAGATATCGTTGGAAATAGAATATATTCTGAAAATTTAACCGAAAATTATAACGTAAATAGTGATCTAGAATATCAGTCCTTAACTCCAAATACTTACGGGAATTTCACGATTTCTACAGCTTTAATTAAAACGGCATTTAATAAAAGCGATGAAAATGAATCTAAAACCTTTGAAGATTTTAGAACCAACCGATTAGTAATTGCAAATCGATTAGCTAATAGATTTTATGGTGGTGCAACTTTTAATAGAGATGCCGATGGTTATCCAGAAGGATTTAGCAAAACGAGTCAATCTGTATTGCTACCTGCATTTTTATCTGCTTACCATGGGCAAGATGCAAGTAAAACGAAAACTAGCGCATTGCGAAACATTCCAATTCCAAACTGGGATTTAAAATATACTGGTTTTATGAAGATGAATTGGTTTAAAAAACGATTTAAACGTTTCTCTTTATCTCATGGTTACCGTTCTGCGTATACGATTAATCAATTTAGAACAAATTTAGATTATAGCGCTCCAGACTCAACCGTAGACTATGCTAGTCAACCGACTGAAGCATTAGATCAAAACGGAGACTTTAAAAACGAAAAATTATACAGTAATATTAACTTAACAGAAATGTTTAGCCCACTGTTTCGTATCGATTTCGAATCTAAAAGCGCAATAAAAGTACTTTTAGAAATGAAAAAAGATAGAATGCTATCTTTAAGTTTCGATAATAATTTAATGACAGAAATACAAGGTCAAGAGTACATAGTAGGTTTAGGATACAGAATTAAAGATGTACGAATGAAATCTAAACTTGCAGGGCCTAACAAAACCATCATTAGTGATATAAACCTTAAGGCAGATGTTTCCTTTAGAGATAATAAAACCATCATCCGATATTTAGACCTTGAAAATAACCAAATCACTTCAGGGCAATCTTTGTGGAGCGGTAAATTTACTGCAGATTATGCCTTTAGTAAAAATCTAACCGGAATTTTCTATTTTGATTATACTTTTTCAGAGTATGCGATATCTACAGCGTTCCCACAAACAACAATTAGATCTGGTATAACTTTAAGATATAATTTTGGTAATTAAAAGTTTAAAATTAAAAGACAATTAAATACATTTGTCAATAACAATAATTTAATAAATAAAATGAACATTCCATCAGAATTAAAATATACAAAAGATCACGAGTGGATTAAGTTAGAAGGCGATGAAGCTACTATAGGTATTACAGATTTTGCACAAAGCGAATTAGGAGATATTGTATACGTTGAAGTAGAAACTGTAGACGAAACACTAGAGGCAGAAGAAATCTTTGGTACAGTAGAAGCTGTAAAAACAGTTTCTGATTTGTTTTTACCTTTATCTGGAGAAATCACAACATTTAATGAAGCTCTTGAAGATGAGCCAGAAAAAGTGAATTCAGACCCTTATGGAGATGGATGGATGATAAAAATGAAATGTTCCGATCTTTCTCAAGTAGAAAATTTAATGTCAGCCGAAGACTATAAATCACTTATAGGTGCTTAAAAAATTTACATTTGGTATTACGATATGTTATACTGTTGTTTTAACAATAGCAAGTCTTATTCATATTTCAGGTATACCAAATATAAACTATTCTAATACCGATAAGATATTGCACTTTATCGCTTATAGTGCTTTATCTTGGTTTTGGTTTCAAACATTTCATATTAAATTTAATTGGCCCTTTAACAAAGCATTAGTAGTTGCAGCAATTGTATCTGTAATTTTTGGTATACTTATTGAAGCATTACAAGGTATGTTAACCAATACACGAGTAGCAGATAATAATGATATATTAGCCAATACATTAGGAGTAGGTATAACCATTGTGTTTTTATTACTACTAAAAAAAACTAAAGTTAAAAAATAATAAACCCTTGCTTATTTGCCAAATAAATGGTTATTTTAGCAACAAGTAAAAACATATAATCATGGAACTTAAGAAAAATCCTAAAGCAAACGTTGGTAGAAATAGTGGCCTATACTTTTTAGTAGGTCTAGCATTAATGTTATTTTTAACGAATTTTGCAATTAATTATAAAACATACGATAAGTCTATTATAGATATTGGACAATTAAATCTAGATGAAGAGTTAGAGGAAGAAGTGCCAATTACAGAGCAATTACAAACACCTCCACCTCCACCACCACCTCCAGCAGCACCAGAAGTAATTGAAGTTGTTGAAGATGAAGTTGAAGTTGAAGAAACAGTAATTGAATCTACAGAAACTAGTCAAGAAGAAGAAATTGTTGAAGTAGAAGAAGTAGAAGAAATTGAAGAAGTAGAAGAAGATATAGAAGTACCTTTTGCTGTTATTGAAAACGTTCCTGTTTTTCCAGGTTGTGAAAAAGAAGCAAACAACAATGCAAGAAAAAAATGTATGTCTGAAAAAATCAGCAAGTTTGTAAACAAAAAATTTAATACAGATTTAGCACAAGATTTAGGATTAAACGCTGGAAAGCACAGAATAAGCATTCAGTTTAAAGTAGATAAAAACGGAAATGTAGTTGGTGTACGTGCAAGAGCACCACATCCAAAATTAGAACAAGAAGCTGTAAAGGTAGTAAGTCAATTGCCTAAAATGAAACCAGGTATGCAACGTGGTAAATCGGTAACAGTACCTTACGGATTTCCAATTTCTTTTCAAGTGCAAGACTAATACCATACGTTTTTCCACATAAATTAAAATCCCGTTACATTATTTGTAACGGGATTTCTTTTTTGGTATACTTATTGTGATTTTATCATAACATTAACATTAAAACCTTTAATATTATGAGAAATTTTAAAAATGCTTACGACCTCAATGACCAAAAAGAGGAAAACGTAAAAAAATCACAAAAGCATGATGCAAATTTACAAAAAAACTCTACCATTTACTTTCAAGTTGGTTTAATTGTATGTTTACTATTTAGCTACGGCCTTTTAGAAATGCAGTTTGAAACAAAATCTTTAGAGGTTGGTTATGCCATTCCTTTAGATATCGATGATGATTTAATTGATATTAATTATGTCATTGAGGAACCTCTAGTGATAAAAGAACCAGTCCCAATAGAAAAGGTGAAAAAAGCAAAGTTGGTAGATGTGTATACTACTGTCGCAAACGATACGCCAGATGCTGTTATTACAGAAGTGGTTGTAGAAGATCCTCCAATAGTAGATAACCCTGTAGTTGCTATTGTCGATGTTCCCAATGTAAAAGAGCCAGATCCAATAATAGAAATTCCTCTCGATTTTGTTGAAATTGTACCTGTTTTTCCAGGATGTGAAAGTGCTACAACCAATGAAGAGCGTAAAGCCTGCATGTCTGAAAAAATAGGAAAACATATTCAGAAAAAATTTGATACAGACATTGCTAGCGATTTAGGCCTAGAAGGAATACAACAAATTAATGTTATGTTTAAAATAGATAGAAACGGAAATGTTACCAGTGTACAAGCTAGATCTGCTCATAAAGAACTTGAAGATGAAGCTAAAGAAGTTATTGGTGATTTACCAAAAATGACACCAGGAAAACAAAAAGATAAAAATGTTTCCGTTATTTATGGAATACCGATTAAATTTAGTGTTCAAAATTAATTGAACATATTAATTCTATAAAAATCGTTAATAAGTTGTTGTTAACGATTTTTTTGGGTCTATCAAATTCTAAAAAAATAGTATCTTACCACATTATAAAAAAACAGCGAAACCTATTATGAAGAAATTCATCCTTTTACTTCTTCTTCTTCCTTATGTTACTTTTTCTCAAGAAGATTCCTTTTTCGAAAAACCTCCCGTTTTTCCAAATTGTGAAGCTTCAGAAATTGAAAACCTTCAAAATTGTTTTGATGCTAACGTGTTAAATCATATTTATAATACATTTAAAACACCAGAAAATGTTTCCGAAGAAAAGTATAGCGGCGAAGTTGTTGTGCTTTTTGAAGTAGATAAAGAAGGTGCTTTTAAAGTGGTTTATGTGGATGCAATGTACGAGGAGTTAAAAAAAGAAGCTACTCGTGTTTTTGAAGCATTACCAAAGATTAAACCAGGAACCTATAATGGTAAACCAACCTTTAAGCAATATTCTATTCCCATTCAAATTCCTATTATAAATCAAGCAGTTCAAAAAAGAAGTATTACAAAAGTAGATGAGGAATTGTCTATAGAAGAGACTGTTAAAACCGAATACGATAGCGTAAATAAAAAACTTGTTCCTTATACAAACAAAGAATATACGAGTCAGTTAAATATACCTTTTACGCATAGTGCATATGCTAAATTTGATAGGAATATTAATCTAGTAGGTACTAATAGCCATACTGCATCTAAGCCTTTTATATATGAAGATGTTTCCAAATATTACGATTTTAAAGCCGAAAATGAAGCATTGCATAAAGGAAAAGAAACTTTAGTGTCTAGAAAATTATGGAATGAACACATGGTTCGTTACCAAGCCGAAAATTATTGGTTTACTATAGATCCTATTTTTGATTTTGAAGTTGGTAAAGATACCGACGCCGAATTTAGTTCTACCTATAATAATACAAGAGGAATTAATATTCAAGGAGGATTAGGTAAGAAATTTAGTTTCTATGCTTCGGTTTTTGAAAGTCAAGGACGCTTTGCGCAATATTATAATCAATATGCCGAATCTATTAAAGCTTCTGATGAGGTTGCAATAATTCCCGGAAGAGGAATTGCAAAACGATTTAAAGCCGACTCTTATGATTATCCGGTTGCTGAAGCATACTTGTCTTATTCACCTACCAATTTTTTAAACGTGCAATTTGGTCATGGTAAGAATTTTATTGGTGACGGATATCGTTCCTTATTTGTAAGTGATGTTGCTAGCCCTTCTCCATTTTTAAAAATTAACACCAAGTTCTGGAAAATTAAATATACCAATACTTGGATGTGGTTAAAGGATGTTACACCTGCTGGAACAGACGAAGATGGCGCCTATTTAAATAAATACATGGCAACGCACTTTTTAAGCTGGAATGCTACAAAACGTTTAAATATTGGTTTTTTCGAATCTATAGTTTGGGCAAAATCGCAAAACAGAGGTTTTGATGTAAATTACCTAAATCCAATTATTTTTTATAGAGCGATTGAGTTCGAAACTGGGCAAGACGCAGGTAATGCTATAATGGGTTTATCTGCAAAATATAAAGTGAACGACAATATAAATGCATATAGTCAATTTGTGTTAGATGAATTTTCATTAAATGATATTACAGGAGGAGAAAAAAGTTGGAAAAATAAATTTGGTTACCAATTAGGTTTAAAATATTATAATGCTTTTAAAGTGAATAACTTGATGTTGCAAGCGGAGTATAATAGAGTAAGGCCATATACTTATTCGCACAATACGACATTTTTAAATTATGGGCATAATAACCAATCTATGGCACATCTTTGGGGAGCAAACTTTAGTGAGTTAGTTTTAATTGGTCGTTACCATTATAAACGCTGGTTTGCAAATGCTAAAATAAACCTAGGGAATAGAGGTTTAGATTTTGATAATAATATTAGTTACGGAAACAATATTTACGAAACCTATAATAATAGACCAAGTGACACTGGAATTACCGTAGGACAAGGAAACAAGACAAAAACATTCTACACAAACCTTCAAGCAGGTTATTTAATAAACCCAGCAACCAACCTGAAAATATTTGCAGATATAACTATTAGAGACTTTAATCCAGAAGCACAAACAAGTACTGCATTTAAAAATAATACCGTTTGGTTTAATTTTGGTATACGTACAGACTTGTTTAATTGGTATTTTGATTTGTAGACAATTCCTTTGAAAGAAGGAATCTCATATAATTTGACGAAATTTTTATTAGTAAAGAAATGCAATTTCATTTCTATTGACCAATTGTAATTAATACCAGAGGAGTATGTAATTAAGATTAATTTATGGTGTGTTGTTTTGCTTAATTGTTTTTTGATGTAAAAGACAAGAACAAAAAACCACAACCTAAAACCTTGTGGTTTTTTCTTTTTAAATATGCTTTTATAAACTATCTTTGCACTCGCAAAACAAAGCGTTTTATTTGAGTACAACAGCTACATCTTCAGTACAACATAGCATAATTTCAGATTTTAAAGAAATTACTAAAATGCGCTTGGCATTAAGTGTCGTGTTTTCTTCGGTAGCAGGTTATTTATTAGGAGTAGAAACTGTAGACTATACCACACTTACTCTTTTAGCTTTTGGTGGTTATTTTATGGTTGGAGCATCTAATGCATTTAATCAAATTATAGAAAAAGATTTAGATGCTTTAATGGATAGAACTAAAGATAGACCAGTTGCTGCGGAAAGAATGTCTGTAAATACTGCTTTTGCAATTGCCACTATTTTTACCATTTTAGGACTTGTTATTTTATATGTAATAAATCCGCAAACAGCTATGTTTGGAGCAATTTCCATATTTTTATATGCTTGTGTATACACACCATTAAAAACAAAAACACCATTATCTGTTTTTGTAGGAGCGATTCCCGGAGCAATACCGTTTATGTTAGGTTGGGTTGCCGCTACTAACGATTTTGGTATAGAACCAGGCACCTTATTTGCTATTCAATTTTTTTGGCAATTCCCACATTTTTGGGCAATAGGTTGGTTTTTATTCGATGACTATAAAAAAGGAGGTTTCTTTATGTTACCTACCAGAAAAAAAGATAAAGGTACAGCTGTACAAACCATTGTATATACCATATGGACAGTTTTAGCGTCGTTAATTCCAGCATTTGGTTTTACAGGAAAATTATACATAACACCAATTTCGGCAGTTATTGTTGGCCTTTTAGGTTTGGTTTTACTTTATTTTGCACTTCAATTATTCAAAAAAATGACAACACAAGCAGCAAAAACATTAATGATTGCTAGTGTTTCTTATATTACATTGCTACAAATAGTATATGTATTAGATAAATTTATACGTTAATCATGGATTTAACTCAGGGTACTTTACAGGAAAAACACGGCAGAGCAAAAAAAATGATGCTTTGGTTTGGGATAATATCATTAGTAATGTCTTTTGCCGGATGGACTAGTGCTTTTGTGGTAAGTAGTGCTAGACCAGATTGGTTAAAAGACTTTGTGTTACCAAATGCATTTATAATAAGTACTGTAGTAATTATTATAAGTAGTATTACCTTTATTTTAGCAAAACGTGCTTTAAAAAATAACAATAGACAACAAACTACTATATGGTTGTTAGCTACTTTAGTTTTAGGTGTTGTTTTTATTATAAATCAATTTCAAGGCTTTCAGCAAATTATAGATTTAGGGTATTACTTTACTGGTGCAGCTAGTAATGTTACCATGTCTTATATTTATTTAATAGCAATGGTGCATATTTTACATGTTGTTGTTGGCTTGATTTGCTTGTTAGTAGTAATTTATAATCATTTTAAACAAAAGTATAATGCGACAAATATGCTAGGCTTAGAGCTAGCTGCAACCTTTTGGCATTTTATAGATATACTTTGGGTATATCTCTTTTTGTTTTTATATTTTGTAAGATAAATTTAACGCTTTTTTAAGGTTCTTTTTTAGCGTATTAGCTAAAGCTTATCTAGAGTCTATTAAAATTTAGTGTTGTATGTTTCGTTAGAAAAATAAAATGATTATTTTTGTGCAACTTTTAATAACTAAACCAATTATATGAATACTACAGTAGCTACTGGAACAGAAGGAAAAACTTGGGGAGGAGGAAACAAACCTCTACATGCAAGTTATGGAAAAATGATGATGTGGTTTTTCATCGTTTCCGATGCATTAACATTTTCAGCATTTTTAGCTGCCTATGGGTTTTCAAGATTTAAGTTTATAAATTCTTGGCCAATTGCAGATGAAGTGTTTACTCACTTTCCTTTCTTACATGGTGTAGAAGCACCAATGTATTATGTTGCTTTCATGACATTTGTGCTTATTATGTCTTCAGTAACGATGGTGCTTGCGGTAGATGCTGGTCACCATATGAATAAAGCGAAAGTAACTATTTACATGTTTTTAACAGTAATTGGTGGTTTAATATTTGTTGGTTCTCAAGCATGGGAATGGAATACTTTTATTAAAGGAGAATTTGGTGCTGTACAAACAAAGGGTGGAAACATTTTACAGTTTGTTGATACCGAAGGACATCGAGTTGCTGTTGCAGATTTTGCTAAAGTAGAAGCTGGAGACAGAACACAACATGAAAGCAAAAACGGTTTGTGGTTTGTTAACGAAAGTGAACTTCCTACTTATACAATGTCCGAGATTACTAAAGGTTTAGAAGCACATCCAGATGTTTTAGTAAGAACTCAAATTATTGATGCAGATGGAAAAAAGACGGTTTTATCAAGAGAAGAGTCTATTAAACAACTAAAAGAAAACGGTAGGTTATTTGTAAAAGGAGCTAACCTTCATGTCAATGAATATGGTTCACCATTATTTGCTGATTTCTTTTTCTTTATTACAGGTTTTCACGGTTTTCACGTCTTCTCAGGAGTTGTTATTAATATCATTATTTTCTTTAATGTTATTCTTGGAACTTACGAAAGACGTAAAAGTTATGAAATGGTTGAAAAAGTTGGACTTTATTGGCACTTTGTCGATTTAGTTTGGGTGTTTGTATTTACATTCTTCTACCTAGTTTAATTAATTAAAAAATTTATTTTTCTTTCCTCGAAAGAGGGAATATAAAAAACATATATAATGGCACACGAACATAAATTAGAGATTTTCAGAGGATTATGGAAATTTAAATCCAATACCGCAAAGATTTGGGGTGTATTAGCATTCTTAACTTTTGTAACAATAATTGAAGTTGTATTAGGTATTGTAAAACCAGAAGCTTTAATGAGTAAGTTTTTAGGAATGAAAATCTTAAACTGGATATTCATTATATTAACTATAGTAAAAGCCTATTACATTACTTGGGATTTTATGCACATGCGTGATGAAGTAAAAGCATTAAGACGAATGGTAGTATGGACAGCTGTTTTCTTGATCCTTTACCTAATATTCATTCTTTTACAAGAAGGTGGTTATATTGAAACTGTATACTCTTCAGGTTTTGTAAAACGTGATTTTTAAATAAAAACTTTTCAGTTAAAATAGATATAAAAGGTGGTTATTAAACCACCTTTTTTTATTTTTGTAGCATGAACAAAAAGCGTCTTAAAAGAAATCTAATTCTTGGAATTTTATTCTTCCTTCCAGTACTATTTCTATTGTTTCTATATCCTGCAAAACACAACTATATTGCTTTAGATATACTAGAAGAAAATGTATTAGATATTACTTCTTTTACGTCTTTAGAAAACGAAACGATCCTTCTAAAAGATCATATTACCATTTTAGGTTTTGTAGGCAAAAAACCAATAGATAAACTTACAGCAATGTCTAACTTAAAAGAGTTAATGTATGATAAGTTTAAAGGCTTCAAAAAGTTTCAAATCGTTATGGTTGTTCCAGATAGCACAAAAACAGAAGTACAGCTATTAAAGAGTGAATTAAGTAAATACGAACCGTTAAAATACTGGAAATACGTTTCCGCTTCAAATAAAGAAATTCTTAAACTATACAAAAGCCTTCACTTAATTAGTGATTTAGATGCAAATTTTGCAACAGACGATGTTGTAATTATTGATAAAGAATTAAATTTAAGAGGAAGAATAGACGATAGATCAGACAATGAAAAGCAAAAGAATAAACCAGCTTACCAAATGAAATCTTACGATTGTATAGAAGTAGCTGAGCTTAAAAATAAAATGAGTGAAGATCTAAGAATCCTATTTACAGAATACAGACAAAAACGAAAAGGGAATTTTAATTCGGAAACCAGAAGAGCAAACGATTTACAAAACGTAACAGAATAATATTTGTCGTTATAAAAAAATACAGACTCTTTTAAAACATATCTCACTAAGCTTATCGAAATGGCCTTAAAAGAAATAATATGAGCAAGAAAACAAACTATTCATACATAGGTATAGCATTAACTATCTTAGTATTCGGAATTATTTTTATACCAAAAATAGTAGATAGAATCACAAATAAAGATGTTACAAGAGAAGAGAGTAGAAGTGTAAGTGTATCGAATGAAGATAGAACAATAAGAACTTCAGATTTAGCTTTTCTTGAAATTAATGGCGAAGCGAAAAAAGTACCAAACTTTAGTTTTGCTAATCAAGATGGTAAAATAATAACCAACGAAGATTATTTAGGTAAAGTTTACGTTATAGAATTTTTCTTTACTACCTGTCCTACTATTTGCCCTAGAATGAGTCGCAATTTAGTAGAAATACAAAATACATTTCCAGAGAATAGAAATTTTGGTGTAGCATCTTTTACCATTAACCCAGCTCATGATACTTCCGAAGTATTAAAAGCGTACGCTGAAAAATATAAAATCACAAATCCAAACTGGCATTTAATGACAGGAGATCAAGAAGTAATTTATGATTTAGCAAATAAAGGTTTTAATTTATATACTGCAGAAGAGGAAGAAGTAGAAGGAGGTTTTGAACATTCTGGAAACTTTGCCTTAATTGATAAAAATGGTTTTATAAGATCTAGAGTAGTAAACGGAAATCCAATTATTTATTACAACGGTATGATCTCTGAAGAAGAAAAAGTAGACGACGATGGCCAAGAACAACAGATAACCATGTTGAAACAAGATATTAATAAACTATTAAACGAATAACTAAAAAAAGTAAACTCTTCAAGTAATTTTGAAGTGAACGAAATTATATAGATAAAAAATTATGGAAAATAGTCTAGACGAAAAAAAATATAACAAATTAATAGTAATTTTATCTGTTGCTGTTCCTATTGTTGTAGCGATATTATTTGGTGTTAAAATACCAAATGTAGAACCATTATCCTTTTTGCCTCCTATTTATGCAACCATTAATGCAATAACCGCTATTCTTTTGGTAATTGCTTTTTTTGCTATAAAAAAGAAAAATATTGTGCTTCATGAAAACCTAATGACTACTTCAGTTATGTGTTCTGCTGTATTTTTAATCCTTTATGTAGCGTATCATATGACTAGCGATTCTACTAAATTTGGTGGAGAAGGAGTCATTAAGTATATATATTATTTTATACTAATAACACATATATTATTGTCCATAATAATTATCCCTTTTGTGTTAATCACCTATGTACGAGCAATTACCAAAAATTTTGAAAGACACAAAAAAATAGCACGTATAACATTTCCTTTATGGTTATATGTAGCAGTAACAGGAGTTGTAGTATATCTTATGATATCCCCTTATTATGCGTAAATTAATCCTTTCCTAATCAAGGAAGGGTTAAAAAAATTAAAATGAAACAAAAAATATTATTCTTAATTTTCTCCATTCTTTTCTTTCTAGAAACAAATGCACAATGCGCAATGTGTAGAGCAGTCTTAGAGAGTGAGGAAGGACAAGCCACAGCAGAAGGTGTCAACGATGGTATAGTTTACCTTATGGCTGTTCCTTATCTTTTGGTAGGAGGAATAGCATTTTTTATTTATAAAACCTTCTCTAAAAATAAAACGGAATAATTTCAATTTTCTGTAACATTTCTTTCCTTTAATAGTCTTATTACTATAGCATTATTAATTCTTAACATTTTGTTAGTATAAATCGTTTAAAGGTTTATGTAATTTGTCATGCTAATCAATCAATCAATCAATTAATCATGATAGAAATCAAAGATTTACATAAATCTTATCATATGGGAAGTAATTCTCTTCACGTATTAAAAGGAATTAATTTTAGTGTTAAAGAAGGAGAACTAGTATCAATAATGGGTTCTTCAGGTTCTGGAAAATCTACTTTGCTTAATATTTTAGGTATGTTAGACGAAGCAGACGAGGGGTCTTATACATTAGACAATGTTTCCATTAAAAATCTTAACGAAAAAATTGCTGCTAATTATAGGAATAAGTTTTTAGGATTTATTTTTCAATCCTTCAATTTAATAAACTATAAGTCAGCACTAGATAATGTTGCTTTACCTTTGTATTATCAAGGTGTTAAACGAAAAGAAAGAGCAGAAAAAGCAATGCATTATTTAGAAAAAGTAGGTTTAGCACAATGGTCTCACCATTTGCCAAGCGAACTTTCTGGAGGTCAAAAACAACGTGTAGCCATAGCAAGAGCTTTAGCTAGTGATCCTAAAGTTTTATTAGCAGATGAACCTACAGGAGCTTTAGATACAAAAACCTCATATGAAGTTATGGATCTTATTCAAGGAATAAACGACGAAGGTAAAACGATATTAGTGGTTACACATGAGCCAGATATTGCACAAATGACCAAGCGTATCGTAAACCTTAAAGATGGTTTAATTATAGATGATAGTAAGGTCGAACAAGTAAGAGCTTTAGCACATGTTTGATTTAGAACGCTGGCAAGAAATATTTGAAACCTTAAGTAAAAATAAGCTTCGTGCTTTTTTAACTGGACTCTCTGTAGCTTCTGGTATTTTTATATTAGTAATCCTTTTAGGATTTAGTACAGGAATACAAAATGGTGTACGTTCTCAATTTCAAAGAGATGCAACAAATCTAGTTAGTATTTGGTCTGGTGTTACTACCAAAGAACACAAAGGTTTAAACCCAGGAAGAAGAATTCAATTTAAAAATGGAGATTTTAATGCTGTATCTAATAAATATGCTGATAATATAGAAAATGAATCCGCTTTCTATACCATTTGGGGAGGATTAGTAAACTACAAAAATGAATCTGGAAATTATAGAATTCAAGGTATTTTGCCAGGGAATCAATTTATTGAAAACGCTGATGTAAGTAAAGGACGTTTTATAAATATTGCAGATGTCGATGGCACCAAAAAAGTAGCAGTAATAGGTAATAAAGTAAGTCAGGATTTATTTAAAGGAGAAGACCCAATAAATAAGAACATATCACTTTATGGTATTACTTTTAAAGTAGTTGGTGTTTTTTACGATCCAGGAGGAGAACGTGATGAAAGTAAAGTTTTTCTACCCTTAACAACTGCGCAACTCGCATTTAATGGAGCAGATAATATTCGTAATATGATGTTTACATTAAAAATGGCAGATAATTTTGATGAAGCAGTTGCAGAATCACAAGCTATTTCTTCAGCAATAGAAAGCGAATTAAAAATAAGACAAACTGTTGCTCCAGACGATACAAATGCAGTACGCGTGTATAACACACTTGAGGAAGCCAAAAAAATATACTCACTTGTAGATACGATTGCAGCTGTATTTTGGTTTGTAGGTATTGGTACCATTATAGCTGGAGTAGTTGGTGTTGGAAACATCATGCTAATTATAGTAAAAGAAAGAACAAAGGAAATAGGTATACGTAAAGCACTAGGAGCACAACCTTGGTCTATTGTTGGTATGATTTTGCAAGAATCTGTTTTTGTAACCATGATTTCAGGATTATTCGGACTTATTCTAGGTCTAGGTTTATTAGAGCTAGTAGGGCCACTAATAGAAAGTGATTTTATTAAATATCCACAAGTAGATTTTAATACCGCATTAACCACTGTTTTTGTTTTAGTTTTTGCAGGAGCTTTAGCAGGATTTATTCCTGCATATAGAGCAGCCAAAATTAAACCAATTGTAGCATTAAGAGACGAATAATATGTTTAGTAGAGATCGTTGGGACGAAATATTACAAGCACTAACAGCTAATAAGTTTAGAACTTTTTTGACTGCTTTTGGTGTGTTTTGGGGAATTACTATTTTAGTGTTACTCCTTGCATTAACCAATGGGTTAAAAAATGGGGTTACAGCCGATTTTGGAAACTTTGCAACAAACTCAATGTTTATGTGGACGCAAGGAACTACAAAAACATATAAAGGCTTGCCAAAAGGAAGACGTTTTAATTTTAAATTAGAAGATGTAGAAACGCTTAAACGTGAACTACCTCAATTAAAATACGTGTCACCTAGAAATCAATTAGGAGGTTATAATGGTGCTAATAATGTGATAAGAGGCACAAAAACGGGTGCGTTTACTATATACGGAGACTATCCTGAGTTTATTAAACAGCAACCTATGGATATACTTCAAGGCCGTTTTTTAAGTTATTCAGACATTGAAACTAAAAGGAAAGTTTGTGTTATTGGTGAAGACGTCGTAAAAGCTATGTACGATAAAGAAGAAGAACCTCTTGGTTCTTATGTTAAAGTTAATGGTGTGAATTTTTTAGTTATTGGAACATTTAAAGCTGCTAATAGTGGTGATAAAGAAGAAGATGCTAATACTATTTTTATGCCTTTTACAACTTTTGGTCAAGCATTTAATAGAGGAGATAATGTAGGTTGGATGGCAATAACAGCTAATGATGATACTACAGTAACTGCTTTGAAACCAAGAATTCTAGAACTCATGAGGGAGAGCCATAAAGTACACCCAGAAGATGAACGTGCTATTGGTAATTTCGATTTGTCGGAAGCATTTGGCCGTGTAAATGGTTTGTTTTCTATATTATCCTTTGTTGGTTATTTTGTGGGAGCTTTAGTTTTAATGTCTGGAATCATAGGGATTAGTAATATCATGCTAATTGTTGTGAAAGAAAGAACAAAAGAAATTGGAGTGCGAAGAGCCTTAGGGGCTTCCCCTTGGACCATTAAATCACAAGTGTTACAAGAAAGTTTATTATTAACCATCATCTCTGGAATGGTAGGCATCTCTTTTGCAGCATTCGTGATTTTTATAATGAATTATATTTTAGATCAAAGTGGCCCTGTAGATAATTTTGCTAACCCAAGTGTGAGCATGTCTGTAATATTTACAGCGCTATTTATATTAGTAGTTTCTGGCTTATTGGCAGGATTAATTCCTGCAAATAGTGCAACTAAAATGAAACCTGTAGATGCTTTACGTATCGAGTGATTTATTTTTTAGGAAACAGTATTTTGTAAGCAGCAACTAACTGCTTGCATTAAATAATAAGATTACGAGAAAATAATATTTTAGAAAATAAACAATCAAAAAACAATAAATCAACAAAAAAATGAAAAGAACCAAAACCATAATCGTATTAACACTAATAGTTGTTGTGTTTGGTGCAGCATTATATTATTTATGGCAAAAAAACCAAGAAGATCCTGTAACCTATACAACAGATTCTGCTAGCGAACAAACCATAACAGTAAAAACAGTTGCAACCGGAAGTATCGTTCCAAAAGACGAGGTTTTAATTAAATCTAATATCTCTGGAGTTGTAGAAGAAATATTTATTGAAGCTGGTGAGTACGTAAAAGCTGGAGATTTAATTGCAAAAATTAGAGTAATTCCTAATGTGTCTTCTTTAACCAATGCAAAAGGAAGTATTGCTACTAATCAAACAGCATTACAAACCTCGCAAATTAATCTACAAACACAAGAAGCAAGTTATAATCGTCAAAAAGCATTATTCGATAAAGGTGTTATTTCTGCTAATGATTTTGAAGCTGTTAGTAATACCTATTTACAAGCTAAACAAAGTGTAGAGCAAGCTAGAATAAATGTTAATACAGCAAGACAAAATTACGATATTGTAAAAACAGGTACCACAAGCGGTTTAGGTAATATTGCACAAACACAAGTAAGAGCTACGGTTTCAGGAATGGTTTTAGATGTTCCGGTAAAAGAAGGAAATCAAGTAATTGAAGCTAATAATTTTAATGAAGGGACATCGATAGCATCTTTAGCAGACGTTAAAAAAATGATTTTTGAAGGTAAAGTAGATGAATCTGAAGTTGGGAAAATAAAAGAAGGTTTACCTTTAGAAATTACAGTAGGTGCAATTGAAGATAAAAAATTCGATGCTGTTTTAGACTATATTGCACCAAAAGGAGTTGCAGAAAATGGAGCCATTCAATTTGAAATAAAAGGAACGCTTCAAAAAATAGATTCTACTTTTATTAGAGCAGGTTTAAGCGCAAACGCTTCTATTATTTTAGATAAAGTAGAAAATACTTTAGCAATTAAAGAAGCTTTAGTACAATACGATGAAAAAACTAAAAAACCTTTTGTAGAAATGGAGACAGGAGACCAGAAGTTTGAAAGAAAAGATGTAGAACTTGGTATAAGTGATGGAATTTTTGTGGAAGTGAAAAGTGGCATTACTAAAGACGATAAAATTAAGGTTTGGAACCAAGTTCAAGGCATTCCAAAATACGCACAAGAGAATTAATTAAAAATAATTGTAACACTTTTACACTTATAAAGACTTATCATTTAATTATGAAACGAGCATGTAAAAAAGGCTTTTCTTTAAGATGAAGACATATAATAAAAACATGTAACCGTTAATAATTAATAAAAATAGATACATGAAAAAACTTATTTTTATATTTTTTGCTTTTATCAGCATTACAACGCAAGCCCAAGAAAAAAAATGGACGCTTCAAGAGTGTGTTAACTATGCTCTAGATAATAATATTTCCGTAAAACAAAGTGAGTTAGACTTACAAAATTCGGAACTTAATAAAAAAGACGCTTTTGGTAATTTTTTACCAACACTTAATGCAAGTGCAACTCATTCTTGGAATATAGGATTAAATCAAGACCCAGTTACTTTCGATGCTGTAAACTCTACAACGAGAAACCTTAGTGGAGGTGTTAGTTCTGGTGTAAATATTTATAATGGTTTAAGAAACGTAAATCAATTACGTCGTTCAAATTTAGAAATATTAGCTAGCCAATACCAATTAGATAATATAAAAGATAATATGTCGCTAAACATAGCAACTGCTTTTCTTCAAATCTTATTTAATAAAGAACAACTAAAAGTATTAGAAGCGCAACAATTAATAACGCAAGAAGAATTGCAACGTACTAATGATTTGGTAGATGCAGGATCTTTACCAAGAGGAGATTTATTAGAAATTGAAGCTACAATTGCAACACAAGAACAACAAGTAGTTAATGCAGAAAATGCGATTACTTTATCTAAAATAAGTTTAGCACAATTGTTATTATTAGAAGATTATGAAACTTTTGATATTGTAGATAACGATTATCAAGTACCTGCGACGTCTATTTTAAATGAATCACCAAAAACAATTATTACAAAAGCAAAAGAAGCGAGATACGATATTAAAATTGCCGAAAACAATAGTGAAATAGCCGAATATAATCTTAAAATTGCTAAAGGAGCTTTGCAACCTTCTTTAAGAGGTTCGTATAGTTTTGGGACAAATTATTTTAAATCACAATTATTTGATACGCCAGAATTTACAGATCAAGTTTCTGAGAATAAAAGTCACGGATTTTCACTAAGTTTAAGCATCCCTATTTTTAACGGATTTTCTGTGAAAAATAATGTTAAACGTAGTGAAATAAATGTTCTAAATACACAATACCAATTAGAACAAGCTAATCTAGATTTAGAAACCAATGTGTACCAAGCATATAACGATGCTAAAGGTGCTTTAAAAGCGTATGAAGCTGCTGTAAAAACCGAAGCAGCAAGAAGTGAAGCCTTTAATTATTCACAAGAAAGATATAATGTTGGTATGCTAAATGCATTCGATTTTAGTCAGTCTAAAAATAGATTAGAAAACGCACAAAGCGAAGTGATAAGAACCAAATACGATTATATATTTAAACTTAAAGTATTAGAATTCTATTTCGGAATTCCTATTACAACATTAAACTAACAACCATGAGTAAGAAAACAGTAACCATTATTGTAATTGTAGTAATTGCATTACTAGCCCTTTTAATTGGAGGAAAAAAAGCGGGATGGTTTGGTAAACAAGGTAATTTTAAAGAAGTTGAAACTAGAAAAATTGCTAAAATTGATATTGTTGAAACTGTTTCTGCTACAGGAAAAATTCAACCAGAAATAGAAGTTAAGCTTTCTAGTGAAGTTTCTGGTGAAGTTATTGATCTTCCTATTGTGGAAGGGCAACAAGTAAAAAAAGGAGACTTGTTAGTTCGCGTAAACCCAGATATTTATCAATCTAGTTTAAACCGTTCGCAAGCAGCATTACAAAATGTTCGTTCTGGTCTAAATCAAGCGGAAGCCTCACTCAAAGAAGCCAAAGCAAATTATGATAGAAATCAAAAGCTTTATGATAAAGGGATTATCTCTAAAGCAGATTGGGATAAAGTAATTTCATCTTACGAAATTGCACAAGCAGGCAAACAATCTGCATATTACAATGTGCAAAGTTCTGCTGCAACCGTAAACGAAGCCAGAGACAACCTAAACAGAACCAATATTTATGCGCCAATGTCTGGAACAATTTCTAAATTAGATGTAGAACTAGGGGAACGTGTGGTAGGTACACAGCAAATGGCAGGAACAGAAATCATGCGTGTTGCTAATCTTACCAATATGGAAGTAGAGGTAGATGTAAACGAAAATGATATTGTAAAAGTTAATATTGGCGATTCTACTATTGTTGAGGTAGATGCATATTTAAAAAAACAATTTAAAGGTTTAGTAACCGAAATTGCAAACTCTGCCGATGGTGTATTAACAGCCGATCAAGTAACAAACTTTAAAGTAAAAGTTAGAATTCTTGAAGAGTCTTACAAAGATTTATTAAAAGGGAGAGACGAAAATTATTCGCCTTTTAGACCTGGAATGACAGCAACTGTAGACATTATTACCAATAAACGTGAAAAGGTTGTTGGCGTACCAATAAGTGCAATTGTAATTAAAACAGACACATCTTCTACAAAAAAAATAGCTAGTAAAAATGCTATAGAAAGTGAAAGCGAAGAAAAATTTGAATGCGTTTTTATTAAAGATGGAGATAAAGCAAAACTTCGAGTTGTAAAAACTGGTGTACAAGACAATTCTAATATTGAAATTTTGGAAGGCTTACTAGAAGATGAAGAAATTATTACAGGGCCATATAATACGGTAACAAAATCACTTAAAAATGGCGATGCTGTAGAAATTAAAAAAGAAGAAGTATCCAAGGATAAAACCGAATAAGACAAACATATATTTTGGCTACAATATTAAACATAGAAACAGCAACAACAAACTGCTCAGTCTCTCTTTCTAAAGAAGGGGAGACTTTTGCTTTACAAGAAGATAACAGTAAACAATATTCTCATGCAGAACGTTTACATGTGTATATAGGCAATTTATTAAAGCAAAATAATATAAAGCCCACCGACATAGACGCCATTGCTGTAAGTAAAGGACCTGGTTCTTATACAGGATTACGTATAGGTGTTTCTACAGCAAAAGGGTTATGTTTTTCTTTAGATAAACCATTGCTTTCTACTTCTACTTTAGAAGCATTAGCAAGACAGGTTAAAATAGAAGAAGGTGTTATAGTGCCAATGTTGGATGCAAGACGTATGGAAGTGTATTCTGCTGTTTTTGATGCTACTTTTAATGCTGTTAGAAAAATTGAAGCGCAAATTTTAGATGAAAATTCTTTTGCTACTTATTTAGAAAAAGGAAAAGTATATTTTATAGGGAATGGTGTAGAAAAAACAAAAACGTTAATTACACATAAAAACGCTGTTTTTATTGACGATAAATTGCCTTCTGCAAATGAAATGTCGGTAATTGCATTTAATAAGTACAAAAAAAGCGACATAGAAAATGTCGCTTATTTTGAACCTTATTATTTAAAAGATTTTGTTGCTTTAAAGCCAAAACCTAAATTTTAATTAGTTTTCTTTATGTATTTCAACACTGTGAGGGTAAGGAATTTCTATTCCTGCAGCATCTAATGCTTCTTTTACATTTTCTGTGGTTTCAAAGTAAACATCCCAATAATCTGCAACAGAAGACCAAGGTCTTACTGCAAAGTTAACAGAGCTGTCTGCTAGTTCTGAAACATTTACTGTTGGAGCAGGTTCACTTAATACTTTAGGGTTATCTGTTAATACTTTCATTAAAACATCTTTAGTTTGTTTAATGTCTGCATCATAACTTACACCTATAGTTAAATCTACTCTTAGTTTCCCTTCAGTAGAATAGTTTGTAATATTACCATTAGATAATATACCATTTGGAATTATTACCTCTTTGTTAGTTGGAGTTAAAACCTTTGTAGTAAAGATTTCAATTTCTTTTACAACACCAAGCTCTCCTTGTGCTTCAATTAGGTCACCAATTTTAAAAGGTTTGAAAATCATAAGCAAAACACCACCTGCAAAATTACCAAGAGATCCTTGTAAGGCCATACCAATAGCCAAACCAGCGGCGGCTAATATTGCTGCAAAAGATGTAGTTTCTACTCCTAAATTACCTAATATAGTAACAATTAAAAGTATTTTTAAAACCCAGCCAACTAAGTTTAATAAAAACTTTTGAAGACTCTCTTCATAATTTCTTTTTGCCATTACTTTAGAAATGGTCTTCATTATTTTTTTAATAACCCAAGAACCAATAATCCATATGGCAATAGCTCCAATAACTTTTAAACCATATGTGGAAAGGAATTCCACTCCTTTATCAATCCAATTTTGTACTTCCATAATTTGTATTTATAATTAATTAATATGTTGATTATGCGAATTTAATGACTTAATTAGAAAATAATGTTAAACAAATATTATTTTAATTTTTATCTATAAAATCCTTATTTTTTCGATGTAATTAGTTTAAAAATAAAATACTAATTATAGCAAGTATTGCAGGAACAGATTGAAAGTAAAATAATCGAATTTTTTTTGTCGAATATGCGCCATAAATTCCTGCGATTATTACACAACATAATAAGAATTTTGTCATACTTACATTTTGAAACAATAAGCTAAAAACTAAACCGGCAGCTAAAAAACCATTGTATAAACCTTGATTGGCTGCTAATACTTTCGTTTTCTCGGCAAATGCTACGCTTTCTATTCCAAATGTTTTTATCACTTTTGGTGTAGTCCATAAAAACATTTCTAATACTAAAAAGTAAAAATGTTCAAAAGCTACAAAAGCGACAAGTACTGTTGCTAATATTTCCATATCTATAAGTTGTTTTTTAAATGTAAGAATCAAAGTTAGCAAATTTAAAGTATAAAAAAAGCGCTCTATTATAGAACGCTTTTTTGTGATTATTTTTTGAATTTATTTCACTTCAAAAGTTAATTTTAAATTTACTCTAAATTCAGTTACTTCATCATCATTAACAACTGCACTTTGCGATTGTACAAAAACAGATTTAATGTTTTTTACACTTTTTGAAGCTTGTTTTACTGCTTTTTTTGTAGCATCTTCCCAACTTTTGTCTGAATTAGACATTACTTCAATTACTTTCATTATCGCCATAATATTTATTTATTTTAAGTTAATATTTGTTTGAATTCTAAATTTACAAATAATTGCAGCAAAAGAAAAGTCTAATATAAAAGGATTTAACTATTAGATTAAATGCCATTTTAATAGCTGAAAGTAATTAACCGTTTATAGCCTCCACTATTTCTACTCTCCCTTTCATCATTTCTTTAAGCATATTTTCGATACCATTTTTTAAAGTAAAAGTAGATGAAGGACAACCGCTACAGGCTCCTTGTAAGATAACTTTCACTTTTTTGGTAGCAGCATCGTAAGATTCAAACTGAATGTTTCCGCCATCACTAGCAACAGCTGGTTTTACATATTCTTCTAAAATATTTATAATCTCTTTAGAGGTATCGTCCAGGTTTTCATAAGTCGCATCTAATGCTTCTGTAGATTTTTTTACAACTTCTGGTGCATTCGCAATTACTACTTCTTTACCATTCTCGATAAATGTTCTAATAAATTCACGAAGTTCCATGGTAATGTCATTCCATTCTGCAACTTCATATTTTGTAATAGAAACGTAATTCTCATCCAGAAAAATACTTTTTACAAAAGGAAAGTGAAATAACTCTGTAGCTAAAGGCGAAGCTTTCGCTTCATCAATAGAAGTAAACTCAAAAGTAGCAGCTACTAACTTCTTATTTGCTACAAATTTTAAAACCGAAGGGTTAGGGGTACTTTCTGCATAAACTGTTACAGGAACTTTTTTAGGAGCAGCTGCCTCTTCAACAACAATTCCTCCATTATTTAAATAACTTTCTATTTGTTCCGAAACTTCTGTTTGTACATCTTGCCATTCTACAATATTAAAACGCTCTACAGCAATAAAATTACTGGTTATATATACTTTTTTTACAAAAGGCAGATAGAATAATTGTTGGGCTAAAGGAGAAGCTTTTGCTTCGTCAATATTATTAAATTCAAAGCTTTGGTGTTTGGTTATAAATTGGTTTAACTCAAACTTAATTATAGTAGGGTTGTTGGTTTCTTGTATGGAAACTTTAAACGTATTCATTGTAAATTATTTTTTTACAAAAATACTAAAACAACACTACAGTTATCTATATATTTAGCTTTTCTTATGTGGGTTATTATGGATTTACGACAAACAACTTAAATCTTTAACTTTTATACATTATGTATAAAGACTAAATTTTATATATTTGGAGACTAATAATATAATTTAATAGAAAATATTAAGTTGTAAACATGTAAGAAAGTGCATTTTTAACCAATCTGCCTTGAAAACTAAAACTATGAATTTAAAAAAGTTATCCCTTTTAGCTGTTGTAGTATTCTTTACACAGTTTGTAAACTCTCAAGAAGGACTTCCTATTTATACCGATTATTTAACAGATAACTATTATCTAATTCATCCTTCAATGGCTGGAGCAGCTACATGTGCTAAGTTAAGGGTAACTGGTAGACAGCAATGGTTTGGACAAGAAGATGCGCCACAACTAGCGACAATAAGTGTAAATAGTAGAATTGGTGAAACACAATCTGGTATTGGAGCAATTGTTTACACAGATAAGAACGGATATCATTCGCAGAATGGTATTTATTTAACCTATGCACACCATCTAATGTTTTCTAGAAATGAGATTGATTTAAATCAACTTTCATTTGGATTAAGTGTTGGTATGATACAATATAAATTAGATGAAACTTCTTTTTTAAATGAGCCTTTTGATCCTTTAATATATGGTATAGAGCAAAGTTCTACCAATTTTAATATGGATTTTGGTTTTTCTTATAACTTGTATAATTTTTACGCACATGCAACTGTAAAGAATGTGCTTAATAATAAGGGAGTTAATAATGATGTACATGTTACAAGTAACTTAAGACGTTATTTGTTTTCTGCTGGTTATGGTTTCGGTAAGTTTGGTAGCGATTGGTCTTATGAGCCTTCTATATTATTTCAATATAAAGATGGTACAAAAGAAGCTTCTTTCGATCTTAATGTTAAAGCGTATAAAAAAATGGATTTTGGTAAAATCTGGGGAGGATTATCTTACAGACGTAGCTTAGATGGAGCAGAGTATATTGATGGATCAAGTATTAGTAGCCAAAAATTACAATACATTTCGCCAATATTAGGTATTGATTATAATAATTTTGTATTTGCTTATACCTATGCATATCAAGCAAATTCTGTGGTGTTTAATAATGCTGGTTTCCATCAAATAACACTTGGTTTAAACTTTAATTGTAGAAAAGAAAAATATCACTGTAACTGTCCTGCAGTTAATTAATAATATATTATACTATAAAAAAGCCTTCATAATTTATGAAGGCTTTTTTATTTGTGATTAATTAAGTAGTTAATCTATTAGTATTCTTTATTTTAGAATCTTAAATTATTCCCATTCATAATTTTTCTTTTTTGCTTGTGTTTTAATTGCACCAAGCATGGCGTTTTCTAAGTTCTCCTTTTTACCTTTTTGTTGTTTAGCTATATGTTGCTTACGTTTGACGTTTAAATCTTGAATTTGCGTTTGTATTGCTTCACGCTCTTTTCTTTTTGTATCTAAATAGTTTTTCATTTCTGCTTCCGTTTTACCTTGAAGCTCTTTTGGTAATTCACTTTCTTTTAATTCTTCATATGCAAACGATTCGTCTTCACTAGCATCAATTAAATCCCAAGAAGAATTCTTATATAAATGGGAACTTTTACTAACAGCTCTACTTACTGCATTTGCTTCACTATAGCCTTTTGCATTTACATCTTGCTCTGCTTGAAGTGCTATTTTATTTCTTCCATTACTACCATAAGCAACGTAAGTTTTATTTAGTTTTTTATTTAATTGTAATATAGTGTCATCATATGGAGATGCTACATGTACAGTTGCATGGTTATGGTTTATTGCCATATAATTTCCATGTGTTAAATCTGCTCCATCTTTCCAGTAGCTAGAAATACCTTGATTGTAATCGCCACAAAAAATGGTGTTTACGGTAACATCTTTACTATGTGCAAGCTTACTGGCGTCTTTATAGTTTACTCGTCCTTGTGTAAAAGGTTCGTTACCAGCAATAAATATTAATTTTAAATCGTCTGCATTATTTCCCCATTGCAATTGGTCTATGGAAGTTTTAATAACATAGCCGCAAAATTCATTTCCACCTCTTGTAGTTAACGAAAATAATTCTTTAGAGATTTCATCTAAATCTTGACTAAATGCTAATACTTGACGAACATAGCCTTCTTCTCCATTTAAATTATCGTTGCCATATTCGTATAATGCAATTTCAAGGTTTGGTTTCGTGTCTTCACATTTCGCATACGAAAGTTCATTTACAATTTCCCAAAGTTGTGCTTTTGCTTGGTCTATTAAACCATCCATACTATTACTAGTGTCTAACAATAAAGCAACTTTAATAAATTGCTTACTTGGTTTATCTTTTATAGGTTGATGTGTTGTTGGTTCATGAATCGCTAATGCTTTTTTTTGCTTTTTATCTTTTGCTTGACATGCTATAAGGCTCATAAAAAATAATGCCAGAACACTCTTTTTAAATATTGTTTTCATAGTTGTTGTTTTTAAATTATTAAGTTGTTTTTATTTCTTTAATATCGATGCTTCCGTCTGGCGAAATGATATAGTATTTGTTTTTAATCACTTCTTTTTCCATAGGTTTTTCTTCTTTTGGTTTAGGGGAATATTGTAGTTTAATTTCCATTCCAATTTGTATTACTGGTTCTACAATAGTAGGATTAATTACTACATCATAATCTCTAAAGGATATCGGTTCATAGTAATAGGAGGTTTGTTTTTTTACTTGATAAATCCCTTTGTTTTGCTTTAATGCTTCCATAGAAATACTATTGAAAGCCTGGTAGTTTTTATAAAAATCTCTTGGAAAATAACAATACTTATTATTCGCTATTATTGGTTTGTATTCTGATAAATCGAAACCTAAGTCGTTATAAAATTCTTGTTTTGCTTTTAATTCTTTTAAAACTTCTATACGAAGCTTTTTATAAATTTCTTGTAGGTTATCTATAAAGTAATCTACTTTAACAAGGTTGTAAATTTCGTTATTTGCGCAAGCCGCTATAATCTTTTCAAACTGCTCTACTTTAGTGAATTTAATATGAATATTTTGCTGTAATTCAAACCCTTTTGGGACTTCTACATATTTTTTACTGAATAGTTTTTTTTCCACAATAGTTTCGTAAACTGGAACGAAAGAAATAACATCAATTACAAAATCGTTGGCCAAAATTCCTTTGGTAACGAGTTCCTCTCTTAATTTTTGTGTACGTTGTTTTATTAAATTATTGGTTTCTTGTGAAGTTTCACCTATCTGTGTTATATTAAAAACAGCAGTATACGATGTCGCTACGATGTTGCTTAATGCTTTCACATCTATAGAAATGGTCGGATTTGGTATTATGTTTTTTGTTTGAAAATGATTTCTGTTATTTCCGTATACATAACCATTTCCTAAGTCCTTAGTAGCTATGTTTTGACGTGAAATAGAAATAGCATTCCCTTTAATTTGTCCGAAATTGAAACTAGTATAAAGAATAATTAAAGTAGTAAAGATTAGTTTTTTCATGGGTTGTTTTTTAATTCTTAGTAAACCTATAACCAAACTTTAGAATTAAAAATCTACAATGAGTAAAGCTGTCACTTCCATGCGTTAAATAGCAGTTGTAATTAGGGAACGTAGGTTTTTACAACATTAAAAATAGAAAAGAGACGTATTGTTGTTTTTAAGTGTAAATTAAAGTGTGTAAGTTTATACTTTGTAACGAGAACAAATGAAACATATATTCAAATATATAATCCTCTTAAGCCTTCTATTATTAACGAGTAATTTACTTGCTCAGAAAAACGCGAAAACTAATTCTACTAAAGAAGAAATGCTTTTTGTTGTTCGAGGTTCTGTTCTAGAAAGCGAAACGCATAAACCAATTACCAATGTACAGGTTTTTGTAAACGGTGGAGTGTATACCACTACAAGCCTTTCAGGAGATTTTAAAATACAAGTAAAAAAAGGAGATGAATTAACATTTGCTCATAAAGACATTAAAACGGTTTATTATACGATTAAAGATGACGAAAGTATCACGGTTGAAGTAATACCTGCAATAGAAACAGAAGCCGTATATAAAAGAAAAAATTCGCTAAATTCATTTAATAGCATTATAGATTCTGCAACAGTTTATCTAAAAAAAGATGCAGAAAAAAGTATTCTGTTTATTACCGAAGCTTTATCACAAAGCAATTCTAGAAAACAAAATGCGCAAGCTTATGAGATACTTGCAGATGTGTATGTACATTGGAAACAATATGATCTTGCAATTTCAAATTACAAAATAAGTCTTCAAAATAATACCTTAAACGAAGTAATCCTAAAATTAGCAAATGCTTATTTTAAAAATAACGATTATCAAGAAAGCCTACAAACATATAAAAGTATAAAAGTAAATACTCTGTCTAACTACCAGAAAACAGAATTTCATGAAGGTTTAGGAGATGTGTATAAGAAAATAGTACAATTAGATCTTGCCATTACTAATTATAAGAAAGCATTAGAGATAGCCGAGAAGCATTTAATTAAGCCCAAAATTACAGATCTAAACTCTAAAATAGGAGATGCATATAACGCAAGTGGTAAACTAAATGAAGCAAATTCCTATTTTGAAAATGCGTTAGACTTAGCGTCTCAAGAAAACAAAAAAAGAGCAGTAACGGAGAAGGTGAAAGTTGCCGATTTTCAAAATGAAAACATGGCATACGAAGATGAAATTCAATTGCGAAAAGAAGCTATAGAAGAAATTTCAGAATTAGAGACCGATACTTTAATCGATAATGAAAGTGCTTTAACATTACAAAAACAAAACTATAAAATTGGAAACGCCTATTACCAACAAAAAGATTATGCAAATGCAGTTCCTTATTTAGAAAAAAGTATAGCAGAAGCCGATAGTAAAGAAGATTTACTGGTAAAAAAAGATGCTATCCGGAAACTTTCTGAAACCTATAGAGATGCTGGAGATTACACGAAAGCATTAGAAACCTATAAAGCATATCAAGAAGCTGTAGATACGCTTTATGTTAAAATGGATCAAGAAATTGCGCAAGCCAAAAGATTTAATAAAAGTATTGCGGAAAAGCAAAACAGAATTTCTAGTTTAGAAAGCGATAGAGCTTTAAATCAAAGTAATTACCAACTTTCTGTAGAGCAAAGTAAAAGACAAAAACTTATTATTTATTCACTTTTTGGAGGATTAGTTTTATTGCTAATAACAGCATATTTAATGTATAAATATATTAAGCAACAAAAATTAGCCAATAACCTTTTGGCTTTAAAATCGTTGCGAAGTCAAATGAACCCGCATTTTATATTTAATGCATTAAACTCTGTAAATAGTTTTATTGCTACTAATGACGAACGAACAGCAAATAGATATCTTTCCGATTTTTCACAGCTTATGCGAGCAGTTTTAGAAAATAGCGAACAAGACTTTATTCCGCTTCAAAAAGAAGTAGAACTTTTAGAACTCTATACACAATTAGAACATTTTAGATTTAAAGAGAAGTTCGATTATACAATTCATGTAGATGAAAATGTGGCAATTAACGCATTTCAAATCCCACCAATGTTATTGCAACCATATATAGAAAACGCCGTTTGGCATGGCTTACGCTATAAAGAAGAAAAAGGAAAATTAGAAATAACCATTTCTCAACAAAATACAGACGAATTAACCATTTCTATTATTGATGATGGTATTGGAAGAGAAAAAAGCAAAGCCTTAAAAACCGAAAATCAGAAAAAACAAAACTCTAAAGGCATGAACAACATTAAAAAGCGTGTTGCTATTTTAAACGAAATGTATAAAGATAAAGTAGATGTTTTTATTAACGATTTTAAAACCGAAGGAGACAAAGGAACCAAAGTAGTTGTAACGCTTAAAAAAGATTAATTAAAGAGAAAACTTTTCCTAATGCCCAAAACATGAAACTAAACGCCATCATCGTAGAAGACGAAAAAACAAGCAGAGATATATTAAAAAATTATCTAGATAAATACTGTCCTAATGTGCATATTTTAGGGGAAGCTGCTAATGTAGAAGAAGCCTTAGTGCTAATTAGAAATAACGACTTAGAGCTGGTTTTTTTAGATGTAGAAATGCCTTACGGAAATGCTTTCGATTTGCTAGATAAAGTAGGAGATAAAACCTTCGAAACTATTTTTGTAACGGCCTATAACCATTATGCAATAGATGCCTTAAATGCGCACGCAAGCTACTATTTAATGAAACCAATTTCTATAGACGAACTCATTAAAGCAGTAGATTATGTAGTAGAAATTAAAACCAAAGAAGACGCTTTGCAAGATGAGGTTCTAGTTCCAAAAACCAATATCGTAACCGGAAAAATAACCATTCCACAACAAGATGGTTTCGAGGTTTTAGAAACTGCAAACATTTTATACTGCAAAGCAGACGATAATTACACCGAAATATATTTAAATAACAACAAAAAGAAACTAGTAAGTAAAACCTTAAAATATTTTGAAGAAGCGTTAACCAATTCAAGTTTCGCAAGAGTACACAAAAGCTATTTGGTAAACGTAAACGAAATAACAAAATACGTAAAGGGAAAAGGAGGACACGTTGTACTTAGTAACGGAAAAGAAATACTCGTTTCCGCATCAAAAAAAGCAGCATTACTTTCTTATTTTAAGTAACAAATTCCTGCGTTAAGCAGGAATCTCATAAATAAGATAAATAAATTTTAAGTTTAGTTCAAATCTAAAGCATTCGAGCGAAGCAAGAATTTATATAATATTATGTAACACAATTTTGTCATTTCGAGCTTGTCGAGAAGTCTCACGTGATAAAATTATATCATGAAATAAAATAATAACCAAAAGGAACTCATGAATTTGAATCATGCGATTCCTTTTTTCAAAGCAATTAAAATTATGCCATTAATAAAACCAGTAAACAACAAACACCCACAAATACCCAAAGACTGCTACGTAGCAGAAAACGCAACCATAGTTGGAGACGTATCTATGGGATCGCAATGTAGTGTATGGTTTAACGCCGTAATTCGTGGTGATGTACATTTCATTAAAATGGGAAATAAAGTAAATATACAAGACGGTGCAGTAATACATGCAACCTACCAAAAATCACCAACAACCATTGGTAATAATGTGTCTATTGGCCATAACGCCATTGTACATGGATGCACGATTCACGACAATGTTTTAATAGGAATGGGCAGCATTGTTATGGACGATTGCGTGATAGAAAGTAATAGCATAGTAGCAGCAGGCGCAGTAGTAACCGCAAATACTAGAGTAGAAGCAGGAACGATATATGCAGGAGTTCCAGCAAAAAAAGTTAAAGATATAAGTAAAGAATTAATCTCTGGAGAAATTAATAGAATTGCAGATAACTATGTAAAATATTCCAGTTGGTTTAAAGAATAAAAAGGTCTGTATAATAAATAGTATGGCGTTACCACAAGGGTCGCGCTTTACATTATATCTTTTTTTCGTGCCTCAAAAAAGGATGCCACTGCAATCGCTAACGCAAATAAAACGCTTATTTACGTTGTATTAAAATTCTAAATAATCTGCATCGTATTTTTTTCCTAAAAGTTGTTGTATCACTTTTGGGTTTCCGTTAGAATAAAACTGTAATTTAGGTTTGTTTGTAGTATCATTTAAAAGCTCATGTAGTTTTAAAACGGCTTTTGTTTGTTTAGCTACAGCTTCACCAGAGTCTATTATATTTACATGGCTTGGCAGCATTTCTAACAACTGTGGTATTAAATAAGGATAATGTGTACAGCCTAAAACAAGATAATCGATGTTGGCGTCAAGCATTGGTTTTAAGTATACCTGTAAAAGTGCCTTCATTTCCTCGCTGTTAATAGTACCATTTTCAATTAAAGGCACAATACCTTCGCCAACTTGCTCAATAACTTCAATGCCATTAGTAAACAAATCGGTTGTTTTATGAAAAAGGGTACTAGAAAGTGTTCCTTTTGTAGCAAGTATACCAACAGCTTTTGTTTTTGTATTTAATGCAGCAGGTTTAATGGCTGGTTCGATTCCTATAAAAGGTATATTGTATTTTTTTCGTAAATAATGTATTGCATTTGTAGTTGCAGTATTGCATGCAACAACTATAATTTTACAACCTTTACTTAAAAGTAGTTCGGTGTTCTTTATGCATAAAGCAATAATTTCTTCTTTGGTTTTATTACCATAAGGAGCATGTTTGCTGTCTGCTAAATAAATAGTGTTTTCATGCGGTAAACGTGCATGAAGTTCTTTCCATATAGAGGTTCCACCAACACCAGAATCAAAAATACCAATAGGTTGTTTACGCATAATACAAAAATAAAAAAGCTACCTAGTTAAAGGTAGCTTTTTAAATAATTTATTGTAATGTTTTTATTAGAAACCTAATTCTTTTTTAACATCAGCAAGTAAGTCTTTACCTTCTGCCATAATAACGCCACCACCTTGAGTAGAATCTAGCACATAGTTAAAACCTTGCGCTTTAGCTACCTTTAATATCGCAGCTTTAGCTTTTTCAGTAATAGGCTTAAGTAAGTCTACTTCTTTCTTTTGCATGTCTTGTTGTGCTTGACCTTGGTATTGTTGGATGTTTTGTTGCATTGTTTGTACCTCTACCATACGTTTTTGGTTTTCTTCTGCTGTTTTAGTAGAAGCTTCAGAATCGTATAATTTCATTTTGTTTTGGTATTCAGTAACCATAGCTTTAATGTCTGCTTCGTAAGTTTTACCAAGCTTATCCATTTCTGCTTGTGCCGTTTTCATTGCTGGCATTGCTGCAATAAGATCTTGCGTGTTTATATGCGCAACTTTAGTTTGTGCTTGCATAAAGCTAGTTCCTCCAATAAATAAAGCTACTGCTACTAATAAGGTTTTAATTTGTTTCATTTTTAATAGTTTAATGTGTGTGTAATAAATTGTTAATTGTCTTCGCCTTCTTCTTCGTCGGCATTATTGTTTTCGCGTTCTTCTTTTGCTTTTCTACGCTCTTCTAATATTCTTTGTCTTCTTTCTTCTAATGCTTTCTTACGAGCTTCTTTGTCACTTAATTGTTCTGAAGCTTCCTTTTTTTCTTCTATAGTAGTTTTACTATCTACATTTTCTTCCCCCTCACTCTTATTTTCTTCTTGACCATTTTGGTCATCTACATCTTCTGTATTATCTCTTTCTTCTAGCTTGCTTTCCTTTAAATCTTTTCTGGCTTGAACAATGCTATCTCTTCTTTTTTGTGCTGCTTCTTTTTTTGCTTCACGTGCTTCTAATATTTCTTTTCTGCGTTGTTCTGCTTCTGCGGCACGAGCTGCTTTTTTATCTTCTAATGCTTGTTTTCTAGCATCTAATGTTTCGTTTACTTCTGGTACAACATCTTCCTCCTTTGCATTTTTTCTTTCTTTTTTAGAATTTGCTTGGTCACGTTTTGAAGTACGTACAATTGCTCGTATTACTTGCTCGCTAATATCAAATCTATCTGCCGAATACAGCATAACAACATCTGCAGACTTATCGAAAATAAAATCAAACTTTTTTGTAGATGCTATATCTTGAACAGCTGCAAATATTTGATCTTGTATAGGTTGAATTAGTTGTCTTTTTTGAATCATTAAATCGCCATTAGGACCAAATCTATTTTGTTGGTATTCTAATATTTCAAGTTCTTCAAAATTAATATCTTCTTCACGTTCTTTTACAAGTTCGCTAGTTAAAAGTGTTTTTTCATTACTTAAATCTTTTCGTTTTTGTTCTATTTCACCTAAACGAGTATCGATTTCAGATTTCCATTTTTGAACTTTACCATCCAATTGCGTTGTTGCTTCTTGGTATTCTGGTATATTTTCTAAAATGTATTCGGTGTCGATATAACCTATTCTAACACCACGTTGTGCTTGAGTGGTTGTTATGCTAAGCATGAATACAATTGCCAGTAAAAAAAGAACTTTTAATTTCATCTGTTTTATATTTTTATAATTTATTGGCTTTATAAATTCTAAAAAGGACAGGTGATTATTTAACTGTTTCTGTCTTTTTTCGAATTAAGCTTTTCAAAATTAACGAATTTTAATTTTAAAAATTTTAATTCTTCTTTTAAATAATCAAATTGTTAATAGAAAATATCGTGCCAAAATTTTTTTTCAACTAAAATTGTTGTCCAATTATAAAGTGAGTTTGCCATCCACTTACTTGACTTCCTTGCCCTGGAACAGAATCAAATCCGTAACCAAAATCAATTCCTAGTAATCCAAAAGCAGGCATAAATAAACGTAAACCTAAACCTGAAGATCTTTTTAAATCAAATGGATTGTAGTCATGAAAGTTATTATAAGCAATACCACCTTCAAGAAAACCTAACATGTAAATTTTAGCAGCAGGTTTTAACGTGATTGGGTAACGTAATTCTAAAGAGAATTTATTATATATAGAACCACCATCACTGGTTACATTTCCATTATCATCTAAAGGCTGTATCGATTGGTTTTCGTAACCACGTAATGCTATAGATTCTCTTCCGTCTAAACTATAACTCCCTAATCCGTCACCTCCAAGGAAGAAACGTTCGAAAGGAATAACACCTCTGTCATTATTATATGCTCCTAAGAAACCTAGCTCTAAACTTGGACGTAATACTAGTTTTCCAACTACTTTCGTGTACCAATCTGCTTTAAATTTTATTTTATAAAATTCTAACATTTTGTAGCGTTCTTGGTCAATTTCACCAGCTCTCTCATAGTCATCAGTATCTGTTAAATCTAATGCATCTCTTTCGTCTGCTAATGCACTATAATCTACATTGTTGAATAAAGAATATGGTAAAGATAATTTTGCGGTAATATTAAAATTTGAACCACCTGTAGGGAAAATAGGATCGTTGTAAGTGTTATTTCTACTTAAACCAATAGTGTACGCTAGGTTGTTAGAGTAACCATCACCAAAAGTAAATAGACCAGTATTATAGTTTTTTAGGTCATAGTGTTGAAAGCTTAACCCTTGCGATAGTGTAAAATAATCATCTGGAACCGAAAGTCTTTTCGCTAACCCAACAGATATTCCTGTAATATTGAAACGCTTATCTTTATCCGCATTTCCTGTACTAGAATCGTATAAAAACTGTTTAGAGTGAGAAATAGAGGTTGAAAATTGAACTGGTTTTTTACCACCTAACCATGGCTCTGTAAAAGAGAAACTATAGGTTTGGTAAAATTTACTTGCTTGTAAACGAAGTGCTAGTTTTTGACCATCACCACGAGGAACAGGTTTATAGGCATCTTTGTTTAAAATGTTTTTTATAGAAAAGTTATTAAAGGATAAACCTAGCGTCCCAATAAAACCACCTCCACCATAACCACCTTGAAGTTCTATTTGGCTAGACCCTGTTTCTACTACGCCGTATTGTAAATCGATAGTACCTTCGTTAGGGTTTGGGTTTTTAAAATCTGTGCTTATTTGTTCTGCATCAAAAAATCCTAGTTGACTTAATTCTCTAATAGTACGTACAACATTTGCTTTACTATATAATTGTCCTGGACGTGTACGAAGTTCACGGTAAATTACTTTATCGTTTGTAACATCATTTCCAGTTACAGTAACACTATTGAAGTAGGTTGGTTTACCTTCAGAGATTCTAATTTCCATATCAATAACATTACCTTCAGCATTAATTTCTACCGGATTAATTGTTGAAAATAAATACCCGTTATTTTGATATAGATTTGTTAAATCGTCTCCGTCTGGTCTGGAATCGTCAGCTATTTTTTCTTGTAAAAGAACACCGTTATAGGTTTCCCCTTTTTTAATACGGAGTACTCTTTTTAGTATTTCATCGGTATACACGGTATTACCAATAAAGGAAATATCACCAAAACTGTATTTTTCTCCTTCTTCTAGGTTAATATTTAAAGATACAGTATTGTCATTATTAACAACTAAACTGTCGCTTAAAATCCTTGCATCTCTATATCCGTTTTCTTTGTATTTGTTAATTAAGCTAGTTAAGTCTGTTTTATAGTCTTCTTCTATGTATTTAGAGCGTTTCCAAACTCTTGCATAGTTTCTTTTTTTTGTGTTTTTCATTGCATTACGTAGCTTGTTTTCTGGTAAAACAGAATTGCCAGTAAATACGATGTCTTTTACTTTTACTTTTTTTCCTTTGTCTATTGCTAAAACCATATTGACTTTAGCTTTATTTAGAGAATCTGCAATTTCAATGGTGTTTATATTTGCTTTTGCATTATAGAAACCATCTTTTTTATACTTGTTTTGTAGGTAGTTTTTAGTAGTTGTTACTAAGTTTTCTGTAACCTTAACGCCCTTTTCAAGTTTGTTTTCTTTAATTATTGTTTCTTTTTTTCCTTTTTTTACTCCAGTAATTTTAATGTCATTAAGTTCCGGTAAATCCGATAATCTAATTTCTAAAAATGCAGTACTTCCTTCTACCTTTAAAAGGTATATATCTATATCGTTAAAAAGATTCGAGTTCCAAAGTTTTTTAATGGCACTACTAATGTCTTCGCCAGGAATTTGAATTTCACTTCCTTTTCTTAATCCAGAATAGGTAATAATGGTTTGTTCACTAAAGGAAGAGTTACCATTTACAGTGATTTCTGCAATAGTATATTTGTTACCTTTTGTAAATGTAGTTTCTTGAGCAAATGTGCTTAAACTAAATATGGTTACTATTAGTGCTAAAAAATATTTAGTATTTGCTTTAAAAGGCATTAACTTAGCTAAGTTGTTCACTTGTTTTCCCAAATCTTCTTTCTCTTTTTTGATATTCTATTATGGCTTCGTATAAATTTTGCTTATTAAAATCTGGCCATAAGGTTTCCGTAAAATACAATTCTGCATAGGCTATTTGCCAAAGCAGGAAGTTACTAATACGTTGCTCGCCACTGGTTCTAATAAGCAAATCTACATCTGGTAAATTTTGCGTGTAAAGATGCTCATTAATAAATGATTCATCAATACTTTCGGGCGAAATTATATTATTTTTAACTTTAATTGCTATTTTTTTAACTGTATTTAGTATTTCTTCTCTCGAACCATAGCTTAAAGCCAAAGTAAGAGTCATTCTATTATTCGTTTTTGTTTTGTCTATAACTTCTAGTAGTTCCCGATGTGCTTTTTTAGGAAGTGCATCTAAATTGCCAATTGCAGATAATTTAATATTGTTTTCTTGAAGTGTTTTGATTTCTTTTTTTAAAGCAGAAACTAAAAGTTTCATTAGCGTTTGCACTTCAAGTTTTGGTCTATTCCAGTTTTCAGTAGAAAAAGCATAGAGTGTTAGGTTTTCTATTCCTAATTCTGCAGATGCTTCTACAGTTTCTCTTACCGATTTTGTGCCGTTTTCATGACCAAAAGCACGAAGCATACCTTTCTGTTTAGCCCATCTACCATTGCCATCCATAATTATAGCTAGATGTTTTGGCAATTTATTTGTATTTATTTTTTCTTTTAAATTCATTTAAAAAGAACAATAACATGGTGTTTCACCAAATGTATACGTTAGTGTTAACCCAGTAAATACATACCAGTCATTATTATTTAAATTCCCAAAAGCATACCTATCAAATGCTTCTTCAGCGTCTGGTACGCTACCATCAATTTCATCGGAAAAAGTATAACGTGCTCCTATTTCTCCTGCAAGTATCAGGTTTTCTGCTATTTGGTGTTTGTAACCTAAAACCATCGGTATTGCAAAAGCAATGCTTGAAGTGTCATCATCTAACAACTCACCATTTAAATCAAAACGGTAATTGTCGTGTTTGGCAACAGCTATTCCTGTGTATAAATATGGAGTAGAATTTGTTTTTCTACTATGTAAGTTAAAATTAAAGAAAGTAAATTCTAAACCTAAGGACGCCTCAATAATAGCATTATTGATTTTGTAATCTCTTTCTTTTCTTCTTGGGTCATCCGATTTACTATCGTCTGCTTCCAGTTCTGAGTATATTAAGGAAAAGCGAAAAGAGTGTCTAGCACTTCTATTCCATTTAAAAATACCACCAACTGCTGGTTGATTTGGTGAAATATACTTTGAAGAACCAACATCACCAATAAAATTACTACCACCAGCGAACACACCTATTTCATAAGTTTGTGCTTGCGATAGCTGAAAAGTTAAAGCGCTGATTATAATAATGATAAAATATCTCATATGCGATTAAAGTTTGCAAATATAATAAATAAGATTAGCCAATAACAATTTGAATCAAATTGTATGGGAATAAAACAGTTTTTCGGTTAAAATATTGTTTAATTCCGTTTATCCTCACCCCAAAGTAGTTTTTTTCTGAGTGTATCTAGAAAACTTTCCTCTATTAATTCTAACATTTTTATTGTAAAAGGTGCTTTTTTAATTTTTATAATGGTGTTATTGTTAAGTGTTGCTATTCTAGAATCTAAAGAAACTAAATGTTGCTCTTCTCTACCATCCACTTTTAATTCTATTTCTGTAGAGTCTGGTATCACTAATGGTCTTGCGCTTAAATTATGTGGCGCAATTGGTGTTAAAACAAAACTATTAGTGTCTGGGGTTATTACAGGTCCTCCACAACTTAAAGAATATCCAGTAGATCCTGTAGGTGTAGATACTATTAACCCATCACTCCAATACGACGTTAAATACTCGTTATTCAGTTTTGTGTCCACAGTTATCATGGAGGTCGTATTCTTTCTACTTATTGCAATCTCGTTAAGTGCAAAGTTGGTTTCTTTAATATCCTTATTTTCTGGAAATGTTTCAATACTTAATAAACTACGTTCCGATATTTTGTAGTTTTTATTTAATATGTTTTTAAAAGCATATTCAATATCATCGGTTTGTATTGTTGCTAAAAACCCTAATCGTCCTGTGTTTACTCCAACAATTGGTATATCTAGATCTTTTACATATGTTATTGCGCGTAAAATGGTGCCATCTCCGCCTATACTTATTAATAAGTTAAAAGTATTATCTAGAGTTGTAAAAGCGCTTACCGAAGTACTCTTAATAATGTCTTTTGTGTTTTCAAAGAATTCTTGTTCTATAAAAATTTCTACATCTTCTTTTGAAAGAATTTTTAATAGAAGATCAAAAGTATCCAAAGATTTTTCAGGATAATATTGACTGTATATAGCTATCTTCATATTACATGTTTAGATATTTGTTAAGATAATCGGATCGTTCTTTTAAACTTTCTAAATAACTGTCTTCTTCATGCCCAGAAACTACATTATAACTGTAACGTCTAAAGGTTTGCATGATGTCATTTAATCCTGTGTTTCCTATTTTAAGTGTTATTTGTACTACATCATTTTCCATTTTCGAAATAAAAGCACCTAGTAGTTTACCATCATTAGATTCTACAATTTGGCTTATTTCGCTAAACGAATAATCATTCAACCCCTTTTCTACAATTAAAATACCTCCAGCTTCAGAGAAAAAAGGTGTTTCGTTAAACAAACTAATAATGTCTTTAAGTTCGTAGTAGCCTAAATAATTATTGCTTTTACTTAAAACAGGCATGATGTTCGTCGAATTTTGAGCGAAAGCTTCTAATATATCTAACCAATTTGTTTCTTCTCTTACAAAAAAACCTTCCGCCGAATAAGTGATTTCATTTACTGGTTTTGCGCTTTCAAAGCAATGTACGTCTGTTTCAGAAATACAACCTAAATAAACACCTTCCTCATTTTTGATAGGAATATGAGAATATGTGAGCTGATTAAATAGTATCTGCAAATCACGTACGCTATCACTTAATGTAAGTGGTTTGATATCGTTTATTATATAATTTGAAAGATTCATTTTTCTTCTTTTTTACTTCTGCAAATTAATCAAAAAAATAGTACAAAAAGGCTGTTCTAGTTTGTATTTTTGCACTATAATACATTATATAATGACAAAATTAAGTGTAAATATTAATAAGATAGCAACTTTGCGAAACTCACGAGGTGGAGATTTGCCAAACGTAGTGCAGTTTGCTAAAGATGTGCAGCGTTTTGGAGCAGAAGGGGTAACGATTCATCCAAGACCAGACGAAAGACATATTCGTTATCAAGATGCTTACGATTTAAAACCAGAAGTGTATACCGAATATAATATTGAAGGGAACCCAATTCCCAAGTTTTTAGATATGGTATTAGCTATAAAACCTACACAAGTTACTTTGGTTCCAGACAGTATAGATGCTATTACTAGTAATGCAGGGTGGGATACCATTAAGCATAAAGATTTTTTAGTAGAAGTGATTCAAGAGTTTAAGCAAAATGGGATACGTACTTCTATTTTTGTCGATCCAGATGTAAAACAAATAGAAGGTGCAAAAGCAACTGGAACCGATAGAATCGAGTTATATACCGAAGCATTTGCGCACCAATATAGTTTAGAGAATTACGACGCTATTAAACCATATACCGTTTGTGCCCAATTATGTAATACATTAGGTTTAGGTATAAATGCTGGGCATGATTTGTCTTTAGATAATATGAAATTTTTTAAAGAAAACATTCCAGGACTATTAGAGGTTTCTATTGGTCATGCATTAATTTCTGAAAGCCTCTATCTTGGTGTAGAAAATGTAATTCAAATGTATTTACAACGACTTAAATAAAAATATAAAGCAACAATTTCGTGGCAAATAAAGAAATATTACACGCTAATATAATAGGAGAAGGAAAACCTTTTGTAATTCTTCATGGGTTTTTAGGAATGAGCGATAATTGGAAAACGCTTGGAACGCAATTTAGCGAAGTAGGTTTTCAAGTGCATTTAGTAGATCAGCGAAATCATGGTAGAAGTTTTCATGATTCTCTTTTTAATTATGATGTTTTAGTAGAAGATTTGAAGCGTTATTGTGAAGAAAATGAATTAGAAGATATCGTGCTTTTAGGACATTCGATGGGAGGAAAAACAGCCATGCTTTTTGCTACAGAATACCCCGAATTAGTGTCTAAATTAATAGTCGCAGATATTTCTCCAAGATTTTACCCAATTCATCACGATGCTATTTTAGAAGGATTAAGTAGTCTTAATTTTGAAACATTAAAAACAAGAGGAGCTGCAGATAAAGTGCTGGCAGATTATGTTTCCGATTTTGGAACTAGACAGTTTTTGCTTAAAAATCTATATTGGATAGAAAAAGGAAAACTTGCACTGCGCATAAACTTAAAGGTTTTAAAAGAAAATGTAAGTGAAGTCGGAGAAGCTTTGCCAATACATGCGAAATTTAGTAAAGATACTATGTTTCTTCGTGGAGATAAAAGCGAATATATTGCACTACAAGACGAAGCATTAATTAATAGGCATTTTCCCTTAGCCAATATTATAACTATAAAAAACGCAGGACATTGGTTACATGCCGAAAATCCAACAGATTTTTTTAATGCTGTAATAAGTTTCGTAAATTAAATTGTAACTAATTGTAGATTATACTTACTAATCAAATAAAAATATGAACTTAATTATAAGACTTTTATTAAATGCTATTGCCGTTTTTGTATTAGCAAATATATTAAACGGTGTGCAGGTAGATGGTTATGTTACCGCTATCGTTGTGGCACTAGTGCTTTCTATTTTAAACTTAATAGTAAAACCAATTTTGGTTATTTTAACCTTGCCAATTACCATTGTAACATTAGGTTTGTTTATGTTTGTTATTAATGCATGCATTATACTTCTAGTAGATAATTTTATTGATGGTTTTGTGGTGAATACTTTCTGGACCGCAATGCTTTTTAGTGTGCTTTTATGCATCTTACAATCCTTATTGCATTCCTTTTTAAAACAAGATAAAAAGTAGCCTTGCTATCAATACGTTAAAAACTTTGTTCTAGTGTAAAAAAGTAGTATTTTTGCACTCCTTTTTAATAGAAATAACTCTAAAAAGAAAAACTTTTTAGATTCCTATTAAAATGTTTTCCATGAAAGTGGAAGCGTAAACTAGTGTTAAATGCCCTTTTTGGGGCTTTATATCATTTATAATGAATATTACAAGAGAAAACATTGATGCATTAAATGCAGTAGTAAAAGTAGATATCGCAAAAGAAGATTATAGCGATAAAATTGAAAAAATCTTAACAGATTATAAAAAAACTGCTAACATTCCTGGATTTAGAAAAGGGCACGTGCCAATGGGAATGGTAAAGAAACAATATGGTAAAGCCGTTTTAGTAGACGAGGTTAATAAGCTTTTACAAGACGCATTAAATAAATATTTAACAGAAGAAAAGTTAGATGTTTTAGGACAACCTTTACCAAAAGTACAAGACGATATTGATTGGGATGCCGAAAACTTTTCTTTTGAATTTGAATTAGGTTTAGCGCCAGAATTTAATGTAGACTTAAAAAGTAAAAAAGCAATAACACATTATAATATAGTTGCTGGAGATAAAATGATTGATGATCAAATCGTGAATATTCAAAAGCAATATGGTAAATTAATTTCGCAAACTACAATCGAAAAAGACAGTGAAATTACTGGAACTTTCAAAAACGAAGAAAAAGAAATTGAAAATACAGTAACTTTAACTTTAGATAAATTTAAAGGAGCAGCAAACGCAAAGAAATTTATTGGAGCTAAAGTTGGTGACGTAATTGCATTAAAAACAAAAGGTTTATATAGTGATGATCATGATTTAATGCATGCATTAAAAATTCAACATGATGAAGCGCATGGTTTAGAAATAGAAGTAACCTTTACCGTTACAGAAATTAACCAACGCGAACTTGCAGATTTAGACCAAGAATTGTTTACAAAACTATTTGCAGATGGTAGCGTGACTACAGTTTCAGAATTAAAAGATAAGATTAAAGAGGATGCCGAAAAACAATTCGTGCAACAAGGAGATCAAAAGCTTTTAAATGATGTTACAGAGTATTTAGTAGAAAATACCAAGTTCGATCTACCAGCAGCATTCTTACAGAAATGGATGCAAACTGCAGGTGAGCAACAATTAACAGAAGACCAAGCAAAAGAAGAATACGAAAAATCTGAAAAAAGCTTGCGTTACCAATTAATTGAAGGGAAATTAATTACAGATAACAAAATACAAGTAACGCTAGAAGATATTAAAGGACATGCTAAAAACATGATTAAAGCGCAAATGGCTCAATTTGGACAAATGAATCCGTCTGAAAAAGAACTAGATGATATTGCTGCTCGTGTATTGTCTAACCAAGATGAAGCTCGTAAAATGTCTGAGCAAATCATTAGCCAACGTTTATTAGAGATCTATAAAGAAAAGGCAAATGTTAAAGCTAAAGAATTAACTTACGAAGACTTTGTAAAAGAAGTTTACGGAGATAAATAAGAAGGTGAAATAGTAGCACATAGCTTATCTAAGTGTTAACATAATTTTAAAGAATAAATCCTTATATTTAGGCGTTGAAACTTTTAGGTTTCGACGCCTTTTTTAATAACTATAATTTTTATATCAACATATGGATTACGGAAAAGAATTCGAAAAATTCGCAATTAAAGATCAAGGAATAAGCAGTACATATTACAATAAGATAATTAGTAGCATGTATCCAACAAACTTGACACCAAATATTATTGAAGAACGTCAAATGAATATCGCTATTTTTGATGTGTTTTCACGTTTAATGATGGATAGAATTATCTTTTTAGGAACTGGAATTAACGACCAAGTTGCTAATATTATTCAAGCTCAATTATTATTTTTAGAAAGTACCGATGCTAATAAAGATATTCAAATCTATATAAATTCTCCAGGAGGAAGTGTATATGCAGGTCTTGGTATTTATGATACGATGCAATTCATTAAGCCAGACGTAGCTACAATTTGTACAGGAATGGCTGCATCTATGGGAGCTGTTTTATTATGTGCAGGACAAAAAGGAAAACGTAGTGGTTTAACTCACTCTAGAGTTATGATTCACCAACCTTTAGGTGGAGCGCAAGGTCAAGCGAGTGATATAGAAATTACAGCTCGTGAAATTTTAATCTTAAAAGAAGAGCTTTATAATATTATAAGTAAACATTCTGGACAAGATTACGATAAAGTATACGCCGATAGTGATCGTGATTACTGGATGAAAGCAGATAAAGCTAAAGAATACGGAATGATTGATGAGATTTTAGTTAGAAGCTAAAATTAATGCAATAAAAATTGTCATATCGAGAATTAGTCGAGATATCTTTTAAAAATTAGATTTTTTAACATAATTGGTATGACATTTAAATTAAGTAAAAGTTAGTGTGAAAAATTAAAAATTTGGAACCCATAACTTTTAACTAATAACTTAAATAATGGCAAAAGAAGATTTAGAATGTTCGTTTTGTGGACGAAAAAAACCAGAAACAAACTTATTAATTGCAGGATTAGATGCACATATTTGTGATCGCTGTATAGAGCAAGCTCACGGTATTGTTATAGAAGAATCTAAACAAACCGATAATAGTGACCTTTCTGCAGAGTTAGTATTACGTAAGCCAATAAAAATTAAAGGCTTTTTAGACGAATATATAATTGGGCAAGAAGCAACCAAAAAAGTAATGTCTGTTGCAGTATATAATCACTACAAAAGATTATTACAGCCACCAACGGATGACGATATTGAGATTCAAAAATCAAATATCATCATGGTTGGACAAACTGGTACTGGTAAAACTTTAATGGCTAAAACAGTTGCTAGAATGTTAAATGTACCTTTAGCAATTGTAGATGCTACCGTTTTAACAGAAGCGGGATATGTTGGTGAAGATGTAGAAAGTATTTTAACGAGATTGTTGCAAGCAGCCGATTACAATTTAGAAAAAGCAGAAAAAGGAATTGTTTTTATAGATGAAATAGATAAGATTGCACGTAAAAGTGACAATCCATCTATTACTCGTGATGTTTCTGGAGAAGGCGTACAACAAGCATTATTAAAATTACTTGAAGGTACCGTTGTAAATGTGCCACCAAAAGGAGGACGTAAACATCCAGATCAAAAATTTATAGAAGTAAATACAGAAAACATCTTGTTTATCGCAGGTGGAGCTTTCGATGGTATCGATCGTGTAATCTCAAAAAGATTAAACATGCAAGCCGTTGGTTATTCTGCTTCTATGAGTGATGATGTTGTAGACCATGACCATCTTTTGCAATACATTATTCCTAAAGATTTAAAAGACTTTGGTTTAATTCCAGAAATTATTGGTCGTCTACCTGTACTAACATACATGGATCCTTTAGATGCAAAAACCTTAAGAGCGATTTTAACCGAACCTAAAAATGCCATCATTAAACAATACAAAAAATTGTTCGAAATGGACGAAATTGCTTTTAGTATTGCAGATGGCGCTTTAGATTTTATTGTAGGAAAAGCTATCGAGTATAAGTTAGGAGCTCGTGGATTACGTTCGCTTTGTGAAGAAATATTAACAGATGCCATGTTCGAGTTACCAGGAAGTAAAGAGAAAAAACTAAATGTAACTAAAGCGTACGCTGAAGAAAAATTAACAAAAACTACAATTAAGAAATTGAAAGCTGTTTCATAATTTTTAATTGTTATCCTTAATAAAAAAACCATTTATAAGTATTTATAAATGGTTTTTTGTTTATTTTAAAAAATGAAATTTAAAGAGGTAAAAGCAATAGAAACTCCAAGATTAACATTGCATATATTAAATGGAGATGATGTAGATATTGTTTTTGCTCTGCGATCTAATGTCGAAGTCATACAATATATTGTGCGAGAGCCACTTAAAAATATATCTGAAGGTGAAGAAAAAACACAAGAATTGGTCAAGTATATAGAGAACAACGAGTCTATTTCTTGGGTTATAAGTCTAACTTCTGAAAAAATAAAAATAGGAAGTATTTGTCTTTGGAACTTTAGTGAAGACAGAAAAACAGCAGAAGTTGGTTACGATTTGTTGCCAGAATACCATAAGTTAGGGATAATGAATGAAGCATTAAAAGCTGTACTATGCTTTGGCTTTAGTACTTTGAAATTAAACACTGTTGAAGCATATACAAGTAAATATAATAAAGGCTCTATTGCATTATTGAAAAAGAATGATTTTAAACAATGTCAGGATAGAAAAGATGAAGGCTTTCCAGATAATATTATTTTTAACTTAAAGATTTAGCTTTTTTATTTTTAAAAAATCGGTACAATTCAATATTCATAAAAATAAGAAGCATACCATACATAGTGTCTTCTACAGGAATATTACTAATTCTAATTCCTAGATTTTCTGTGTTATTATACCAGACAATAGGTTCTTTTACTAAAAAACTTCCGGTTAGAATTCCATTGCTAATAAAAAAGAATGGAAGAATTAAAAAATAACTCAAGTAATGATAAGACATATTAGTTTTTCTAATTTTTAATATAATTAGAAAAATAGAGGTGCTTAAAAAAGTGATAGAAGTGTAGCGTTTTTCTAGGTGAAACAGACCAATAACTAAAAGAAATATTATAAAAGTAAAACTTAAAACAGATTCTATTTTTTCAAAAGGGTTCTTATTAATAAGATGTTTCATTGCAAAAAAAGTGAATACACAACAATAAGGAATGCATATAAAAAATAAGACTTCTTCAATAGGTAAGTTTCCTAAATCAATTCCTGTTAAATAGTTTGGGTTAAAGCCCCAAACGCCAATATTAGTAAAAATAGAATCCCAAATAATAAAAAGGACCGCAACAATTATATTGGCTTTAAAAAAAGAGTTCCATTCTTTATAGAAGGCATGTTTATTATAAAAACTAGCTATAAGTGGTATAGCAATACAAGCTAAATCTACTAAAAGGTAGGTGTAAGACTGCATTTATTGTTTAAAAGTATTGTGATATTTTTTTGGAACAAACAGCATACCAAAACATTCGCCTTCTTGTTTGCCTAAATGTTTATGGTGCACTTTATGGGCTTTTCTTAATCCAATAAGGTATTTGTTTTTGGTGTTTTTAAACCATTTAAAACGTTGATGTATAAGCACATCGTGTATTAAAAAATAACTAAGGCCGTAAAAGAAAATCCCTAAGCCAATAAAGAATAAGAAATTTAAATTCGGAATGACACCATAATATAAAAGTAAGATGCTTGGAATTGCAAAAATAACGAAAAAAGCATCGTTTTTTTCGAAAGCATGAGGGTATTTAGGCTGGTGATGATCCTCATGTAAATACCATAAAAAACCGTGCATTACATATTTATGTGTAAGCCAAGTTATTGCTTCCATGCAAGCAAATGTTAGCATGGTAATTAGTATGTAGAGTATTATAGTCATGTTGTATTGTAAGTTACTAAATTCGTTGAAAAATTAAAAAGCATTTAACTTATATCTTATATAGGATTTAGTGAGTATAAATAACTTTAGTGTGTTAGATATTCTAATTCTTCCACTTAAAATCTTTTCAGAATCTGCTTTTTTAAGTTTCTTTAGTAGTTTTAAATAATATCTGTATGCAATATAAACACCAAGTCTACTTTCTAAAGGTAGTTGAATAATTCCTTTGTAAGCTTCATTAAAATCTTTTTCAATGTCTTTTATAATTTCTTCTTTATTCGTGTTGTTTAACGAATCACTATTTAGGTTTGGGAAGTAAGAACGTCCTAAGCTCTCAGTATCGTCTTTAAAATCTCTTAAAAAATTCACTTTTTGAAATGCAGATCCTAAACGAGTTGCAGATTCTTTTAATGCATTAAATTTTTCATCATTATTATTTACAAATACCCTTAAGCACATTAAACCAACAACATCTGCAGAGCCATATATATAATTTTCATACGCTTCTTTAGTATTGTATTCTGTTACTTGTAAATCGGCCTCCATTCGTTTTAGAAAGTCATCTGCATAGGTATGTAAGCGATATTTGTGGGCTACTTCTTGAAACGAATTAATGATAGGGTTTAAGCTAATTTTTCTGTCTAATGATTTTTTGTAATCTGCAACAAATTCATAAAATAACTCTTCTTGATTATACCTGTCAAAGGAATCTACAATTTCATCAGCATAGCGAACAAAACCATATATTGCATAGATGGAAGGTCGAATAGCAGGAGCGAAAAGTTTTATGCCAAGAGAAAAAGAAGTGCTGTAGCAGTTGGTAACAATCTTGCTACATTTTAAACTGGATGTATCAAATAATGCTTTCATATTATGCTAAGTTTTTAATGATTAGATCGCTAACTATTTTTCCGGAAATTAAAGAAGGTGGTACACCTGGTCCTGGAACGGTTAGTTGTCCGCAGAAATATAAATTTTCGATTTTTTTGCTTTTTAATTTGGGCCTTAAAACATGTGTTTGTGTTAAAGTATTTGCTAAACCATACGCATTACCTTTATACGAATTGTAGTCTTTTTTAAAGTCTTTTACACAATAGGATTCTTTAAAAAGTATATTTTTTTTGATGTTTTCTCCAGTAATTTTTTCAATTCTATCTATTAGTTGGTTAAAGTAATGCTCTCTTATTTCTGGAGTGTCTTTAACATCTGGAGCAATAGGAATTAAAAATATGCCAGTTTCTTTTCCTTTAGGAGCTGTTGAAGTATCTGTAATACTTGGAAAACTAGCATAGAATAATGGTTTTTCTGCCCATTCTTTAGTGTCATAAATGGTTTTAGCGTGTGTTTCAAAATCGGTATCAAAAAACAAGGTATGATGTGATACGTTTTTTAATTTTTTGTCAAATCCAACATAGAAAAGTAGCGCAGAAGGAGCAAAAGTTTTTTTATTCCAATACGATTCAGAGTATTGTCTTAATTCTTTTGGAAGTAGTGTTTCTGTGTGATGATAATCTGCTCCGCTTAATAAAATATCGCAAGTATGATTTTCTTTATTTGAAGTTATTCCAACTACTTTATTGTTTTTTGTATTTATATTTTCTACTGTACAATCTGTAATTATTTTTACTCCCAGACTTTCTGCAAGATTTGTCATTGCAATAACTACTTCATACATGCCTCCTTCTGGATGCCAAGTACCTAGTTTAAAATCGGTATAATTCATGAAATTATAAAAGGAAGGCGTATTGCTAGGTTTTGCACCAAGAAATAAAACAGGGAATTCTAATATTTTTTGTAGTTTTTTGTTTTTTACATATCCACTAACTTGTTTTTTTATGGTGGAAACAAATTCGGATAGTTTTAAAATGGTTTTGCTATTTATTATTTCAAAAACATGAACACCTGGTTTGTAAACCAAGTCTTTTATAGCGATGTTATAATTTTTTTCTGCCTTATTTATAAATTTTTGAAGTTTATTGGCACTCCCTTTTTCAATGCTTTCAAAGGTGTTTTTTATAGCTTCAAAATTATCAGCGATACTAATTGAATCTTCTTTTCCAAAATAAATTTGGTAAGCAGGGTTTAATTTGTTGAGTTTGTAAAAGTTTTTTGTAGAGGTATTAAAGTCGTTAAAAAAACGTTCAAACACATCTGGCATCCAGTAAAAAGTTGGCCCAATGTCAAAAACAAAACCATCTTTTTTTAATTGCCTAGCTCTTCCGCCAACCGTTTTGTTTTTTTCTAAAATAGTTACATCAAAACCTTTACTTGCTAAATAGCAAGATGCGGATAGTGAGGAAAATCCAGACCCAATAATGATAATTTTTTTCAAACGCATTGCATAATTTAATTAAATAAACCGACAACAAAAAAAGTTGTCGGTTTATTTATGAAAACCAATTAGAGGAATTGGTTTTTGTTAGTTATTAATCATTACTTTATTTATAACATGTATAACACCGTTTCCAGCTTGTACATCTACTGCTATAATACCAATATCTGTAGCTCCAGAGCCATCTGTTATATTTGCGATATTGTTACCAGTTCCTGGTAGTGTAATGGTGATGTTGTCACCTTCTAAAGTCCCTGCAGTTGTATCTCCAGGATTGTTTAACATGCTAGAAGTAATATTAGCTTCTTGAATAACGTGGTGTAATAGAACTTGTGTTAAAGGACCTTCGGCAGGAATTGCGGCTAAAGATGCAAAAGCATCATTAGTTGGAGCAAATACTGTAAAGTCAGGGTTTATCATATCTGTATTACCAATTTCAGTTCGAGATAAAATGGAAGCAAAATCTGTAGCTGGAGTTAAAGTGGTTAACGCTTCTACTAAAGTAGAAAATGTTGGGTCTGCCGTAGCGAAAGTAACTACCGTTGGAATATCTATTACGGTATCTACAGCGTGTATAATTCCGTTAGTACCTACAACATCTGCTTGTGTCACTGTAGAGACTCCATTAAAAACAACTCCATTAGAGGTGTTGTAATACAAACTTAATGCGTTGTCTCCAGGTCCAGTTGCTCCTGTATTTGTATATCCTGTTCCTGCATCAACCAAAGCACTAGAAGTAACTGTAGAACCTATGATTACATGGTTAAGTAAAAGTTGTGAAAGTACAGCAGTATCTACATCTCCTAAAGCAGTACCATTTAAGAATGTGCTAAAGGCATTATTGTCTGGCGCTAATACTGTAAAAGGTCCATCTGTACTAAGAACATTAACTAAATCCCCATCTGCAGCTCCTAAAGCAGCCACTAAGTTAGAAAAAGATGGGTTGGCAACAGCATGGTCTACTATACTAGGTAATTCTAATACGGTATCTATAATATGTACAGTTCCGTTAGAGGCATTTACGTCTGCTGTAGTAACCATTGCTGTATTATTAAAAGTTACACCGTTAGTTGCATCAAAATAAATGCTGATATTTAAATTATCTGGTCCGCTAGCGCTTCCTGATGTATAACCAGATCCCATTGATATTAAGTCGCTAGAAGATACATCTGCCATGATTACATGGTTTAAAAGTACTTGAGCTAGTACGTCTGTTGGAACTGCATCTAAAGAAGCAAATCCGTTAGCAGTTAGAAAATTTGCAAAAGCATCATTGGTAGGAGCCAATACCGTAAAAGGTCCACTGCCACTTAAAACTGTAGTAAGATTTCCATCAGCTCTATTTAGAGCTGCCACTAAAGAACTTAAATCTGGTGTTGCTAATGCTAATTCTACAATGTTAGGTGTAGTTGTTGAGTTGTTGTTATTGTCGTCGTCATTACTACAAGATGTTATGAACAATGATAGACTAAAAAGTGCGATAATAAAGATTTTCGTTTTCATATTGTCTAAGTTTAATAATTAATATTTAGACAAATATATAATAAAATTTATAATTGTCAAATAAAAAATAAAATAAGTTGGACAAATTGATTTTTATTTTTTTTAGTTCATTCGTTTTTTTTGTTTAACTTTGTCTTATAAATTATTAGACATGAGTAGATATACAATGGCACAAATTGTTACTTTAACAGGTATAAAAGCGCATACTTTACGTAAATGGGAGACTAGATATAATTTTTTAGATCCAGAACGTACAGATACTAACATTAGGTATTATTCGGATAATCAATTAAAAAAATTATTGAACATTAGTGTGTTAAGTAGAAATGGTTTCAGAATTTCTAAAATAGATAAAATGTCTGATGCAGAAATTCATAAAACCATTATAGATAGCCTTGTTAAAGGGAATTATGAAGATGAAATAAGTGCTTTGGTTATTAGTATGCTGGATATGGATGAGGTATCTTTTAATGAGATTTTAAGGACACAAATCATTAAAAAAGGTTTATTGACTACTACTGTGGAGCTTATTTATCCATTTCTAAATCAAGTTGGTGTTCTTTGGGGAGTTAATAAAGTGATGCCAGCACAAGAGCATTTTATTTCTAATTTAATTAAGAAAAAAATGTTTGCTTCTATAGATTTGCTCCCTTATCCACAGGAAGAAGCACCTAAAATATTGATGTTTTTAACAGAAAATGAGCATCATGAAATAGGACTTTTACTCGCATATTATATTGCCAGAGAGATGGGGTGGAAAGTATATTATTTAGGGCAAAATGTGCCTATTGAGAATATTAAGCAAGTTGTAACAGAAATTCGACCAGCGCTTATGCTATCTATGTTTGTTACTCCTACAGAAGTATCTATTTCCAGTAAAATAGATGCGATTTTACAACAAGGAGAAAGTGTGCCTCTTCTTGTTTCTGGAAATCCCATGAGTTTTGAAAGTGTTAAAGAGAGTGAAATGCTGAAATATTTGTCGCATCCTGAAGATTTAATTGAAATCTTAAAAAATAAAAAACCCAAGTAATCTACTTGGGTTTTTATTTATGGACGATAATTAATACTGCATCAGTATATAGTAATCGATTAATAGCAAGGCTAAAGTAATTGTAATTTATTTAATAACATTGTGTTTTAGATAAAGGATAGTTAATACTCGTTGTATTTAAATAGAATGTTTTTTTTTCCGATTAACTACTTAAAAAAATAATGTCTTTCTATTTAGTAATTCAGTTTTAGTAATTCTTCCATGTAATTTCTAGTATTAGAAAGTCTAGGTATTTTGTGTTGCCCTCCAAGTTTATTGTTCTGTTTAAGCCAATCATAAAACAATTTTTCTCTAGCAACATGAATTGTTGGCTTGTTAAGCGTTAAGTTGTTGTAGCGTTTGGCTTCGTAGTCTGAATTTAAAGATTTTAAAGCATTGTCAAACAGTTCATTAAATAGGTTTATGTCTTTGGGTAGTTTGTTAAATTCTATTAGCCATTCGTGTGCTCCTTTTTCTTTGCCTTGCATAAAAACTGGAGCAGCAGTAAAGTCTACAATTTCTGCTTTTGTTTTTTTACAAACCGTTTTTAAAGCATCTTCTGCGTTTTCAATAATTAACTCTTCACCAAATACATTAATATGGTGTTTTGTACGTCCAGAGACTTTTATTCTGTAGGGTTTAGTGGAGGTAAATCTAACGGTATCCCCAATTTTATAGCGCCATAGTCCTGCGTTAGTAGTAATAACAACAGCATAGTTTTTGCCGATTTCAACTTCTGCAAGCGGTATGATTTTTTCATTAATACTTCCATAGGTTTTCATAGGGATAAATTCATAAAAAATCCCATAATCTAGCATTAGAAGGAGTTCACTAGAATTGTTTAAATCTTGAATGGCAAAAAATCCTTCCGAAGCATTATAAATTTCATAATACTTAAAAGTGCTTTTTGGCAAAATATTCTGGTATTGCTCTTGGTAAGGTGTAAAGCTTACTCCACCATGAAAATAAACTTCTAAATTGGGCCAAATTTCATGTAAATTATTTTTACCTGTAGTTTCTAATACATTATTTAATAAAACGAGCATCCAAGAAGGTACACCAGCTAAACTGGTTACATTTTCGTTAATAGTTTCGTCTACAATTGCTTGCATTTTGTGCTCCCAATCGCTCATAAGCGAAACTTTGTTGCTTGGTGTGCTGCTAAATTCAGCCCAAAAAGGCATATTATCTATTAAAATAGCACTTAAATCTCCAAAAACGGTTCCATTTTCTTTATATAGTTCTTTGCTTCCTCCAAGACGTAAACCTTTTCCAGTAAAAAGCTGAGAACCTTCATTGTTATTTAAATACATGCAAAGTAAATCTTTACTAGCTGCATAATGGCAATCCTCTAAAGAGTCTAAACTTACAGGAATAAATTTACTTTTAGCACTTGTGGTTCCGCTAGATTTTGCAAACCATTTAATAGGTGTTGGCCAAAAAATATTATTTTCGCCTTTTCTAGATCGTTCTATGCTAGGCTGTAAATCTTCGTAAGAAGAAAGAGGAACTCGTTCTGCAAATTGTGTATAGTTTTTTATAGATGCAAAATCATATTGTTTGCCTGTCTCTGTGTCTTTTGCAGTTTCAATAAGATCTAATAGTAATTCTGTTTGTACTTCATTTGGGTATTTTAAAAACAATTCGATTTGATGAAATCGTTTTTTTAAAAACCAGGAAGCAATAGAATTGACTATAGGAATTGGCATATTTATATTATCTTTAAAAGTTTAAAAATAAGACTTTTTTTTATGTTCTACCAAGGTGTTTTAACAAAAATGGAAACCGAATTCGCGCAGCCCATTCAATATTATTTAGTGTTTGAAAGTGATTTCTTGAATATGAACCAGTTGCTAGGTAAAATCTTAGACATTAAGTTTGTTAAATACCAATGTTTACACTGTGGTTTAAATAAGGAAATTTACAGACAAGGTTTTTGTAAGAGTTGTTTTTTTGACATTCCGCAAGCAGCAGATTGGATTATACGTCCAGAATTAAGTACAGCGCATCTAGATAAAGAAGATAGAGATTTAGTATACGAAAAGAAAGTACAATTGCAGCCTCATATTGTGTATTTAGCAAATTCTAGTAATGTAAAAGTAGGAGTTACTAGAAAAAGCCAAGTACCAACACGTTGGATAGATCAAGGAGCACATGAAGCTATAGAAATTGTTGAGGTTCCAAATAGATATTTAGCAGGAATTACTGAAGTTGCTTTAAAAGAGCATGTAGCAGATAAAACCAATTGGAGAACCATGTTAAAAAATGATATTGCAGATGAAAACCTAGTAGAATGGCGTGAGCGATTAAAAGTTTTTATTCCAGAAGAAGCACAGCAGTATTTTATTGCAACGAATACAGAAACGAATATTGAGTTCCCTGTATTACAATACCCTTTAAAACCTAAAAGTTTAAATATTAAAAAGGAAAAAAAGTACACCGGGAAATTAGTAGGTGTAAAAGGACAGTACCTGATTTTTGAAGATCAAACCGTTTTTAATGTAAGATCTAATGAAGGTTTGGTTGTCGAAATTAAGGTAGATTAAGGCAAACAAAAAACACGCTTTCAACGAAAGCGTGTTTTTTTATATATTAAAAAAGAAGTAACTACTAAATATCTTCAGCGTCTCTTAAACCTTGAATATAAGATGCTTTTTGTATTTGTCTTCTACGTTTAACAGATGGTTTAGTGAAAAACTGGTTTTCTCTTAAGTTCTGCATTACTTTCACATTTCTGTGTTTACGCTTGTAACGTTTTAAAGCACGTTCTATATTTTCGCCTTCTTTTATTTCTATTCTTAACATAATGATTCTTTAATTGTGGATGCAAAAGTAAATTAATTATTCTTATTTTATAATATTTATTTACTTTTTTTTGTTTCTTTTTTATTCTATGGAGTCTTTTTTAGTCTCTTGTTTCTTTTTTCCTCCCAAAAGTCCGCCTAATAAATCTTTCACTCCTTCTTCAACAGTTGGTTTTTTTGGTGTTGTTTGCGTGTTTGTAGTATCTGTAGTATTGGTGTTCGAATTGTTTCCTCCAATAATATCCGTCAGTACATTTTTTATTGGGTTTGTAGTTTGTGTTTTTGTCGAATCGTTTTTTGGGTTGTTTTCTCCAATAGCATCACCAATTAAATCTTGTAATTGCTGAGAGCCTTGGTTTAAAAGTTTTTGCTTTTGTATTTCAATTAACTGTTTTGTAAGGTTAGTAATACCACTTTTTAAATCTGTTTTTACTGTTGGCGATGTAAATGTTCCACCAATTGTTGCCGTTACTGGGATGGTTATTTTTTCAACAGCAGGATCGTTTATTTTACCAATAAGTTGGTTTATTTCGCTACCTAAGTATTTCGCTGGTACTTGTAAAACGGCATTGTATGCCATGCTTTTGTTGAAGCCATGAGAACCATCTACTGTGATTTTTATGTCTTCATATTTTATATCAAATGGTTTAATGTTTACTTTACCGTCATTAAAATCTAGTTTCGTTTTTAGGTCTTTTAAATCTAGTTTTTCAAAATCTATAAAATTAAAAGCACCATTTAATTTGCTTATTAAAGGGGCGCTTTCTGAAGAGATATCTGTAGTCAATAATTCTGCTAATGCATTACCAGAAACTGAAGATAAATCTGGTGTAAATTCTTCGTTTAAAACACCAGAAAGATTTATGGTAGTATTTAGTTTTCCTTGTAAAATTTTGGCAATTGGTGCTAAACTTTGTAGTAACTCTAAATCTTTAAAGGATTGTGAAATATCAAAATTTGCAATACCTAGATTCATATTAAAAAGAGGTGTTTTGCTTTTGGTGTCTATCAAGCCCGAAATTGCAATGTCACCATCAAAAATATTAGATGTAAGATTTTCTAAAGTTGCTTGTTCCTCTTTAATTTTTAAGTTTCCTTTTACGTTTTTTAGTGTTAAATTATCATATAAAACCGTTTTTGCATCTGCTTGAATCGTGCAATCTAAAAATGCTGGGATTTTAAGAGATTCCTCAGGAGTAGTTTTTTTGTTTTTTGTCGTTGTTTCGGTTTCTGCAACCATAAAATCATTAACGGCAAAAGTGTTAGACTTGACATCAAAATTTCCTTTCAATTTTCCATCACTTAATAAAAAGCCTAATAAATTATTAATCGTTCCTGTAGCGTTTAGGTCACTAGAGCCTGTTTTGGCATCAAAGCTATCTAATGAAACCGTTCCGGGATTAAAGTGAATGTCTGCTTTAGAAATGTGAATCGGGTTTACCATATCTTCACTAGAGAATATAAATTCACTAACACTAACATTACCATTGTTTTTAATTCGTTGGTATGCATTTGTTTCTATGGCATTCCAATCAAAAGAAGTATTTAGCTTTGCTTTTAAAATTCCGCTTAGTTCTTTTTCTAATTCTACAGGATACGCTTTTGTAATATTTGCCAGGTTTAAAACACCATCAATATTAGCGTTAACTAATATGTTTTTAGTAATGTTTTTTAGGGTTGCTGAAGATTGAAATACATCTTCATCTATTTTGAAGTTTAAGGTTTTTAAATCTAAATAGGTGTTGTCTATATTTCCATCGTCATTTTTTAACGATGCATTTATAACAATGTTTTCTACGCTTTTAGGTAAATCAGGATATTTAAAAGATGCGTTATTAGATACTACATTAATATCTAAAGTAGGAATTGTGGTGTCACTGCTTAATCCTTTAATATTACCTTTTACTTTAAAGGTTCCTGTTGTTGCAACGTTTTCAATGTTTTTTGAATATGCTTCTGGAATTATAGCAAGAAAATCTTTAAAATCGGATCCAGTGTTTTCAAAAGAAAGATCGATGTTTTGACCTTCGTCTACCATTTGAAAAAAACCTTGAAATGCTATTGGTAACTGATTTATAATTGCTTTATTTTCTTTAAAAGTGTATTTGCTATTTTCTAAATCTAGACCAATTATAGCATCTAGTTTAATCGTGTTATTGTTTAAGTACTGTGTGCTGTCTAGGCTTAAGCTAACTCTAGCTTCTGTGTTTGTGTCTAATTCAGAAACATCTTCAGAGAAAGTTCCTTTTCCAGAATGGTTTAATTCTGTTATATAAAATGTGGTGTTCGATTTTTCGTCTAGATACGTAAATGCACTATTTTTAATAGCATAATCTTCAATGTCAAAACGGAAACTTTGTTCGTCTTCTGTGACGCTATTGTTTTGGTTCTCATTTTCTTTTACTATATCGTAATTTACATCACCAAATTTGTTCGTTTTTAATGTTAATAAAGCCTCGTTTACGTTAATTGCATTTACTAAAAGTGGCCCTTCGTCTGCTTTTTTTAATAATTCCTTTACAGACATATCGAAAGTAATAGACTTTGCTGTAGCAAAAGTTTCGTCTTTAAAAGGTTCGAAATTGGTAATAACTAAATCGTTTACACTAACATGAGCTTGTGGAAAACTACTAATAAGACTCAGGCTTACATCGCTAAACTCTACTTTAGCATTCATGTTTTCGTTAATAAATTGTTTTACCATATCCTTAATTTGAGATTTAAACATAAAAGGAATGGCAACTAATAGTGCCAAAATAATAAGTAAAGTTATACCAATAATTTTTAAAGCTTTCTTCATAAAAAATACAAATTTATTTGTGTAAGTATTTACGTAATAATACTTGGTTTAGATCTTGTATTGATAGACTTTAGCAAAAGTTTAGCATTTAAAGTAAATTTATCTCTTCGTTGACCTTAAGCTGAAAACGTTTTCTAAAAAGATAAACCCCTAAATATAAAAAGGGAGTATCTACAATAGCAATTAGTACTTTAAAGGCAAAACCAGCAACCAATAATCCAGCAAATTTATCCCATGCTATAATATCAAAAGAACATAGTAATGTTAAGATGGTAAACGTATCTACAAATTGAGAGAAAAAAGTTGAAAAATTATTTCGTAACCATAGGTGTTTTCCTTTGGTTAATTTTTTCCAGAAATGATACACCTGAATATCTACAAGTTGTGCAAATAAGTACGCCATCATGCTCGCAAAAACTGCAATTGCTGTACTTCCAAAAACGGTTGTAAATAATTTGTTGTTGACAGGAGACCAGCTTGTTGCGGGAACTAAATTAGCAACGTAAACAATTAGCATGGAAAAAAATGAAGCGAATATTCCAGCAATTACAATATCGTTAGCTCGCTTCTTTCCATAAATCTCGCTAATTAAATCGGTTATTAAAAAAGTTATTGGATATGGTAAAATACCAACAGAAATTTCAAAAAGAGAAACTCCAAAAATTTTATTAGGAAAAGGGTACCAATAAAAAAACTTCTGAAATATTAAATTAGAAACTACCAAAGAGGTTATAAATAAAGCGCCCAGAAACAGGTAAATACGTTGTGCAGTAAGTTTATCTTTTAATGTCATTGCAAATTGTGAATAAATAGCGAAGATAAATATAAAGCATTAAAAATTGTTTTCCTTATTTTGCTAATTCTATGAGCCAACCAAAAAAAGCATACATTTCCTTAGGGAGTAATAAAGGCGACAAATTTAAAAATTTGCAAAACGCTATAGACTGTATTCATGTACAGGTTGGTAATATTAAAATTATTTCTAAAGTATATAAAACACCTGCTCTTGGTTTTGAAAGTGAAGCATTTTTTAATACCTGTTTGATTTTAGAAACCGAATTAAAACCCAATAAGCTTTTAAAGAAATTACTAGATATTGAAACGCAATTAGGAAGAGTAAGAACAAAAATTAAAGGATATCAAGCCAGAATTATTGATTTAGATATTATTTTTTTTGAAGATGAAATTGTAGAAACAAAATCTTTGCATATTCCACATCCCGAAATGCAAAAACGAAAATTTGTTTTGCAACCATTATATAATATTGCATCGCAAATACAACATCCTGTTTTAAAAAAAGAGATTAGTGTTTTATTAGAAGAATGTGAAGATGAAAGTGTTTTAGAACCCATAAATATTTGGCTTAAAAACCCAAGTAAACAATATGATTTTTCAAATTATAATTTTATAGCTATTGAAGGAAATATAGGAGCAGGAAAAACAAGTTTAACCAATAAAATGGCGCATGATTTTAATGCGAAACTTATTTTAGAACGTTTTGCCGATAATCCATTTTTACCAAAATTTTATAAAGAACCAAAGCGCTATGCGTTTACTTTAGAAATGTCTTTTCTGGCAGATCGTTACCAACAAATTAGTGATGATTTATCGCAATTAGACTTGTTTAAAGATTTTATTGTTAGTGATTACGATGTGTTTAAATCACTAATTTTTTCTAAAATAACCTTGCCAGAAGATGAGTTTAGACTTTATAGAAAACTCTTTTATCAAGTATATAAAGATATAGCAAAACCAGATTTGTACGTATATTTATATCAAAATACAGAAAGACTTCAGGCTAATATTAAAAAAAGAGGTAGAAATTACGAGAAGAATATTGAAAACGACTATTTAGAAAAAATAAATGCTGGTTATTTAGAGTTCTTAAAAGAACAAACCGAATTAAACGTGAAGATTATTGATATTTCAGATAAAGATTTTGTAAAAAATAGAACAGATTATTTATGGTTGTTAGATAAGATTTGTGAATAGTTTTTTAAAATCCCTAAAATATATAGCATTCATGATGCAAAACAGATTTTTACTATTTTACTTTATTCTTTTTTCTTCTATTGCTACAATTGCTCAAAATAAATTTACAGATTCTATAATTACTGCTTTACAAAAAGAGCCCTTATTTTTCGAAAAAGTATTTATTCATACAAATAAGATTAAGTATAATCAGGAAGATACTATTTGGTTTAAAGCTTATGTTTCTTCAAATGAAAATACGCCTTCATTAAAAACCACATTGCTTTATGTTAGTCTGTTTTCGGAAACAGGAGCATTAATAGAAACTCAAAATATATTGATTAATAAAGGTGTTGGTATTGGGCAATTTGAGTTGTTTCATTCTTTAAAAGGTGGAAATTATTATTTGCAAGCACAAACCAATTTTATGAAAAACTTTGGAGAAGCTAATGTGTTTGTTTCTAAGATAAGTATTGGTAATGCTGTAGAGGAAAAAGCTGAAACTAATGAGTTCTTATACGATGTGCAACTCTTTCCAGAAGGTGGTTTTTTGTTAGAAAATGTTGAAAATGTAGTTGCTGTTAAGGTGTTGACTAATGGTCTTGGGAATAATTTTTCTGGTAAAATAGTAGATTCTAATAATAATGAAGTGGCACATTTTAAAAATGTGTATTCAGGAATGGCTAAATCTAAATTTCATTATAAAGAATTAGAAAAATATCAAGCTATTATAGCTACTAATGATTCGGTTTTTCGAGTAGATGTTCCGCTAGCTAAAAAACAAGGTGTAGCAATAACTGTAAGTGATGATAAGGATTTCATAACATTACAATTGCAAACCAATACACAGACGATACAAAATGCAAATGATGATTATTTTATTCTATTTCATCAAAATAATAAGTTGGTCAATTATGCAGATGTTGTTTTAGTAGATACTTCAAAAATTAAACTAAAATTAAACAAAAAAGATTTTTTTAATGGTGTAAATACAGTGACCGTTTTTAAAAATAACACACCGGTTTTAGAAAGGAAATTTTTTGTGTATAAAAGTAATACTAAAAAAGAAGTAAAAATTGAAAAACTACTAGAAGTAAAGGATTCTATTGCATTTAAAATGCTAATAAAAGACACCTCTGGAGTAGCAAATATTAGTGCATCTGTTTTGTCTAATACCGTGGAGCTAGATGAAAATGCAAGTATTGAATCTGCCTTTTTGTTGACTCCTTATCTAAAAGGTTATATAGAAAAGCCTTCTTACTATTTTAATACTAATAATAAAAATAGGTTTAATCATTTAGACTTGCTATTGTTAACACAAGGATGGACGCAGTATTCTTCTACAGAGTATGTGCATAATCTAAATCCAAAATACAAGTATAATTTTGAAATGGGTTTTAAATTATCTGGTTATGTAAAACCATTAGGTTCTAATAATCTTGCCTTAATTAGTGAAGACAATAAGATTATTGACAAGATATTTTTAAACAATAAATTAGATTTTACATTTAAAAATCTATTAATATACAAAGGAGATTCTGTAAAGTTATCTTTTGTAAAGCCAGACAAGGCATTAGCAAAACCAGAAAACATGGTTTTAGATTCTGTTAGTAATTATAAAATGAAGTTTCAACTAAAAAAAAACGCATCTAACTATTCCTTATCCAAGCAGGAAAACTATAGTCATGTAGATTTTTACCAAAGTAATACTACTACATTAGATACCGTAAATGTTTCGGGTAAGGTTAAAAGTAGAGCGTATTTTGAAAAGAAAAAGCTTGTGAATAAGTATAAAAAAATAACTTCCGATATAGGTAAATATATGCCTTTAGAAGTGAGTGATTATTATAAAAATGAATTCTTATTAAGGTATTTAGAGCGAGAAGAAGGTGTTAAGTTAGTTAATTGGAAAGGTTTAGAATGGTATTTGGAGGTTGGTGTAAAAAAGGAAGCACTTTTGTTTATTGATGGTAAAAGAATGGAATCGGAAGATTTAGCAGGTTTGAAATTAGAAATGAAAGATATTGAAAGTGTTATGATGCAGCCATATCCAAAAGAAGGAGGAGCTGTGGCTTATCAAGTGTTTACAAAAGATAACTACAAAAAGGGAATAATAGAATTATACCAGAACTATGTTTTTGAATATGGTTATAATGCTGCCAAAAAGTATTATACACCTATTAATGATTTTAATTTTCAAAATGAAATACAGGAAATAGATTGGAAACCAATATTAGAAACTAATGCTAATGGAGAAGTTGTTTTTAAAGTGAAACAGTATAACTCAGGATATACTTTTTATGTTCAGGGATTTACTAAAGCAGGAGCTCTTATTAGTGAAATTATGGTTGTAGAATAGTGTTTTTCATTTTACTAAAAACATCCCAAACCACAACGCCACAGCTTACAGATATGTTTAAAGAATGTTTGGTTCCAAATTGCGGTATTTCAATAATAACGTCACTTGCACTAACTACATCTTGCGCAACACCTTTGACTTCGTTACCAAAAACTAAAGCGTATTTTGTGGTAGCCTTTGGTGTAAATTTGTTTAGCATTGTTGCATTTTCAGCTTGTTCAATAGCACAGATTTGAACCTGTTCTTCTTGTAGTTTTTTAATAACGTCTAATGTGTTTTCTGCATATTCCCATGCAACAGTGTCTGTACTTCCTAAAGCTGTTTTGTGTATGTCTTTATGTGGTGGTGTAGCAGTAATTCCGCAGAGGTAAATTTTTTCAATTAAAAAGGCATCACTCGTTCTAAATACAGAGCCTATGTTATTTAAACTTCTAATATTGTCTAGAATAATAATAATAGGAGTTTTGGTAGCGGTTTTAAACCCTTCTACACTCAGTCTATCTAGTTCGCTATTTTTTAGTTTACGCATTTAAAATGTCTTTCTTTTGTTTTCATAAAGGCAGTAATTAAAATTCTGTCTCTACTTTTTGTGAACAAATGTAAATAACTAAAGTAGAATTGATTTCAAAAAAAATCAAATTATAAGTACCTTAGCAATCTTATAGTCCTAAGTAATTAATAGGGCAAAAATAACACTTTTACTCTTGGCAAAAAAAACAAAAAAAGTAACCCCTTTAATGAAGCAGTACAATGCTATAAAAGCAAAGTATCCAGATGCTTTATTATTATTCCGAGTTGGAGATTTTTACGAAACCTTTGGTGAAGACGCTATTAAAACAGCTGGTATTTTAGGTATTATATTAACCAAACGAGGTGCAGGTAGCGAAAGCGAAATAGAACTAGCAGGGTTTCCGCATCACTCTTTAAATACCTATTTACCAAAATTAGTAAAAGCAGGAGAACGTGTTGCTATTTGTGATCAATTAGAAGATCCTAAACAAACCAAAAACATTGTGAAGCGTGGTGTTACAGAGTTGGTAACCCCTGGTGTAGCTTTAAATGATGAGGTTTTGATCTCGAAATCTAATAATTTTTTGTGCTCGGTTTATTTCGAAAAAAAGAAAATTGGAATCTCCTTTTTAGATGTGTCTACTGGAGAGTTTTTAACTTCGCAAGGAAATGCCGAATATATAGATAAGCTGCTTCAAAATTTTAGCCCAAGTGAAGTCTTGGTGTCTAAACAAAAGAGAAGCCTTTTTAAGGAAACCTTTGGGGCTGATTTTCATACTTTTTATTTAGAAGATTGGGTGTATCAAACCGATTATGCTAACGAAACCTTAATAAAACACTTTAATACCAAAACTTTAAAAGGATTTGGTATTGCAGATTTAGAGCAAGGTATAATCGCTTCAGGTTCTGTTTTGCATTATTTAGGTGAAACACAACATAACAAATTACAGCACATCACTTCTATTTCTAGAATTGCAGAAGATGACTATGTGTGGATGGATCGCTTTACTATTAGAAACTTAGAGCTGTATAATTCTACCAATAATAATGCAGTCACTCTTTTGCATGTTATTGATAAAACCATTTCTCCTATGGGTGGACGTTTACTAAAACGATGGTTAGCTCTGCCACTAAAAAATGTAGAAAAGATTAAACAACGTCATGAAGTTGTATATTACTTTACTAAAGAAAAAAACACACTTCAGAAAACACAAAACCATATAAAAGGAATTGGGGATATTGAGCGGTTAATATCTAAGGTTGCAACAGGAAAGGTGAATCCTAGAGAGGTTATTCAGCTTAAAAATTCTTTAGAAGCAATATTACCAATAAAAGAGCTGTCTTCTAATTGCGATAATGAATCTCTTAAAATAATAGGCGATAAGTTGCAAAACTGTGATGTGCTTCGAGAGAAGATTAAAACCATGCTAAATGAAGATGCTCCTGTAAATGTTTTAAAAGGAAGTACCATTGCTGAAGGTTTTTCTAAAGAGTTAGATGAACTTAGAGCATTGTCTACTTCAGGAAAAGATTACTTAGATAAGATGCTGCAACGCGAAAGCGAGCGAACAGGAATTACTTCCCTTAAAATAGCATCTAATAATGTTTTCGGTTATTATATTGAAGTACGAAATACACATAAAGACAAAGTTCCTGAAGAATGGATACGTAAACAAACTTTAGTTAATGCAGAGCGTTATATTACCGAAGAACTTAAAGAATACGAAAGTAAAATTCTGGGTGCCGAAGAAAAAATATTAGCCATAGAGCAAAAATTATTTGCAGAATTAGTTGCTTGGATGAACCAATACATTAAACCAGTACAGCAAAATGCATATCTAATTGGGCAATTAGATTGTTTGGCTGGTTTCGCGCAATTAGCAAAAGATAATAAGTATAGCTACCCAATAATTGATGATACGCATGATCTTGAAATAAAAGACGGTCGTCATCCCGTAATAGAAAAACAATTGCCAATTGGAGAGCCATACATTGCAAACGATGTTTTTCTAGATAGAGCAACCCAACAAATAATTATGATTACTGGTCCAAATATGTCTGGTAAGTCTGCAATTTTACGTCAAACTGCTTTAATTGTATTACTAGCACAGATGGGAAGTTTTGTTCCTGCAAAAGCGGCTAGAATAGGTTTAGTAGATAAAATATTTACTAGAGTAGGAGCAAGTGATAATATTTCAATGGGAGAGTCTACTTTTATGGTAGAGATGAATGAAACTGCATCTATTTTGAATAATATTAGTAATAGAAGTCTGGTCTTGTTAGATGAAATAGGAAGAGGAACAAGTACCTATGATGGGATTTCTATTGCTTGGGCAATTAGCGAATATTTACATGAGCATCCAGCAAAACCAAAAACACTTTTTGCAACACATTATCACGAGCTAAATGAAATGACGGAAACATTTACTAGAATAAAAAACTACAACGTCTCTGTAAAAGAATTAAAAGATAACGTATTATTTATTCGAAAGCTAGTTGCAGGAGGAAGTGAGCATAGTTTTGGTATTCATGTCGCTAAAATGGCTGGAATGCCACAGCAGGTCTTACATAGAGCAAATAAAATATTAAAGAAACTAGAAAAATCACATTCTAGTGAAGAACTTACTGATAAAGTAAAATCGATAAAAGATGAAATGCAATTAAGTTTCTTCAATTTAGACGATCCATTATTAGAACAAATAAAAGAAGAGATATTACATATTGATATTGATACACTTACACCTGTAGAAGCGTTAATGAAACTTAACGAAATAAAACGAATGTTGATTAAGAAAAAGCAGGCTTGAAAAAAAAAATAATAATTTTTCGAAAAAGGCTTTGCAATTCATAGATTTATTTTAAATTTGCAACCGCAATAGCAATATTGCACGTTCATACAAAAGACTGCGAAAGTAGCTCAGGGGTAGAGCATCACCTTGCCAAGGTGGGGGTCGCGGGTTCAAATCCCGTCTTTCGCTCTGAGACTTTCTTTATAATATACCAATGCTGAAGTGGTGGAATTGGTAGACACGTTGGACTTAAAATCCAATGTCCATTAGGACGTACGGGTTCAAGTCCCGTCTTCAGTACAGATGAAAAGCCGAAACGAAAGTTTCGGCTTTTTTGTTTTAAAAATATACTTGAAAGCTAGCTTTTCCGCATGTTTTTAAAATAAAAAAGCAATCCAATCTTTTGGATTGGTTTTTCTCATCATGTTGAAACTGGGACTCGACGAAGTCAATTCCCATTTTATAGATTTATGTTTCGCGAGATGCACATAAAGGAACACGTGGTTAATTCCTTTCTTCAATAAAAAAAGCCTTACAGAAATGTAAGGCTTTTTTGGTTTATATTGTTTCTTAATTTTAAAAATAAGCACAAAAAAAAGCCTTCATAATTATGAAGGCTTTTAAATTAAAGTCTGGTATTAGTGACCAGCTTTAGCTTTTAAATCATTTGCTTTATCAGAAACTGCATCTGAAGCTTTTTCCACTGCATTTCCAGCAGCATCTTTTGCGTCTCCAGCAGCTTTTTCAACAGCATCTACAGCGTTTCCAGCAGCATCTTTTGCAGAGTCAGCAGCATTTTCAATTGCATTTCCAGCAGCATCCACAGCATTACCTGCAGCATCCACAGCAGAGTCAGCAGCATTTTCAACAGCGTCTCCAGCTTCTTCAAGAGCATCACCTGTTGCATCAGCAGCATTTTCTAATGCATCACCAGTAGCTTCAGCAGCGTTTTCTACAGCATCACTAGCTGCGTCAGTTTTTTCTTTTACTTCTCTACATGATGTAAACGATACGCTTAATGCTAATAATAAAGCAGCGCTAAATAATAATTTTTTCATTAGTAATAGTTTTAGTGTTAATTTTCAATAATACGAATGTAATAACTTCAAGTTAAAAACGAATAAATTTTGTTAACATTTTTAACATAATTATTAAATAAGCAAATAAATCAGTTTAAATACGTATTAAGTCTATTATTTGGACTACAGCTCCTGTGTTTTTTTTAATATATTTTAAATTTTGAAGACCAGAATATTCTCTTTTGTCTGGATTTTTAATCCATTTATCAAGTATTAATGCCAATTCTTCTTTGTTTTTTACTGTAAACATGCCATTTGCTTCAATCATTTCATGTGCTTCAGGAAATTCTTTGTAGTTTTTTCCAATTATTACTGGTATTCCAAAAACAGCTGGTTCTAGTGTGTTGTGTAATCCAGTGGTTCCCATAGCTCCACCAACATATGCAATGTCTGCATAGTTATATGTTTTAGTTAGTAAACCAATAGTATCCATTATAAAAACAGGATATTTAGAGAGATCCTGACTTTCTTTTTCAGAATACTTTATGCATGGGACTTCAAGTTGTTTGCAAAATTTTTCAATTTGTGTGGCTTTAATATTGTGAGGGGCAATAATAAATTTTAACTTCTTGGAAGCTTTTTTATTGATGTAATCTATTAAAATGTTTTCGTCTTCAGGCCAGGTACTACCAGCAACAACACATAGACTGTCTTGTTTAAATTCATTAATAAAATCTAACGTATTGTTTTGTGCTAATTGGCTATACACACGATCAAAACGTGTGTCTCCAGAAACAGTTACTTCATTGTAATTTATTTTATTTAATAGCGTTTTCGAAGTTTCGTTTTGTACAAAAATATGTTCGAATGCAAGTAATGCATTTCTTTGTGCTTTTCCGTAGTACTTAAAAAAAGAATGGTCAGGTCTAAAAAGAGCAGAAATTAAAATAGCTTTTAAATTTCGCTTTTTAATTTCATTTAAAAAATTAGGCCAAATATCATATTTAACAAACACAGTAAGTTGAGGATTTACTATATCTATAAACTTTTTTGCATTTCCTTTAGTATCTAAAGGAAGATAAACAACTATATCTGCTATTTTGGTGTTCTTCCTAATTTCATATCCCGAAGGAGAAAAAAAACTTAGAACAATTTTATGGTTTGGGTAGCTTTTTCTTATCTCTTTAAAAACAGGTAAGCCTTGTTCGTACTCTCCTAAAGAAGCACAATGAAACCATATACAAGTATCCGTATGCGAGATGTTATTTTTTAAAATAGGAAATGTTTGTTTTCTACCCGAAACTCCTTTCTTTATTTTGGTGTTAAATAAGGCTACTCCTTTTAAAACCAGAGAGGTTAGCTGAATAAGTATGTTGTAAATGATAGCCAATAGTTTTTGTTTGTTGCTAAAATACATTTCTTTTAAATTAAATACATCTCTCGTATTTAATAAATTATTTATTATTCATTGATCTTCATTGCTAAACGATACGGATTTTTGTAAATTCGTATCATATAATGAGCCTGGTTTTATAGCGCCAGTTTCAAAATTTTAGATTGTGAAAAAAATTCAAATGGTCGACCTTAAAGGTCAATATGCTGGCATTAAAGATGTTGTAAACCCAACAATTCAAGAAATAATAGATAATGCTTCTTTTATTAATGGACCAAAAGTTCATGAGTTTCAAAAAAACTTAGAAGAATATTTAGCTGTTAAACATGTAATTCCTTGTGCTAATGGTACAGACGCATTACAAATAGCAATGATGGGTTTAGGTTTAAAACCTGGAGACGAAGTTATTACTGCAGATTTTACATTCGCTGCTACTGTTGAGGTAATCGCATTATTGCAATTAACTCCAGTTTTGGTAGATGTAGATCCAAATGATTTTAATATTAGTGTTGAAGCAATTCAAAAGGCAATAACACCAAAAACAAAAGCAATAGTTCCTGTGCATTTATTCGGGCAATGTGCAAACATGGAAGCTATTATGAAAATTGCCGAAGCGCATAATCTATATGTAATTGAAGATAATGCGCAAGCAATAGGTGCAACATACACGTATAGTAATGGAGACAAGGCAAAAGCTGGTACTATTGGTCACGTAGCTTCTACTTCTTTTTTTCCTTCAAAAAACCTTGGATGTTACGGGGATGGTGGCGCAATATTTACAAACGATGACGATTTAGCACATACCATTAGAGGAATAGTAAATCACGGGATGTACGAACGTTACCACCACGATGTAGTTGGAGTAAATTCTAGACTAGATTCTATACAAGCAGCAGTTTTAAACGCAAAATTACCATATTTAAACACCTATAATAAAGCAAGGCAATCTGCTGCAAGAAAATATAATAATGCTTTTCAAGGAATATCAAATATAATTACACCTCAAGTAGCTAAAACCTGTTCTACCATTTGCGAAGACTGTGATTGTCATGTTTTTCACCAATACACTTTAAGACTAAAAAATGTAGATAGAGATGCTTTGGTGCAGTTTTTAAATAGCCATGAAATACCTTGTGGAGTTTATTATCCAATACCATTGCATAACCAAAAAGCATATCAAGATACTAGATATAACGAAGCAGATTTTCCAGTTACTAATCAACTAGTAAAAGAGGTGATTTCGTTACCTATGCATACCGAATTAGACGATGAGCAAATAGCATTTATTACTAATAAAATAAAAGAATTTATAGCAAATAATTAGGGCGTTACCACAGGGGTCAGGCTGTACGCTTAAATCTTTTTTTGCCATATATGCCAGCAAAAAAAGGATAACGCTTCCATCCTTAACGCACATAACAACCAATGAAAATACTTGTCACAGGAGGTTTAGGTTTTATAGGATCGCACACAGTTGTAGAGCTTCAAAAAGAGGGGTATCAAGTAGTAATTATTGATAATCTTTCTAATTCTTCATTAGATGTCTTAGAAGGGATTGTCTCTATTACAGGAATAAAACCAATTTTTGAACAACTAGATTTAAAAGATAAAACCAAAGTGCAAACGTTTTTTAAAAAGCACCAAGATCTTCAAGGTGTAATACATTTTGCAGCAAGTAAAGCTGTAGGAGAGAGCGTAAATAAACCCTTATTATATTACGAAAACAATATTAATACTTTGGTTTATGTGTTACAAGAACTAGAGAAATTAGAAATAGCTAATTTTATATTTAGTTCTTCCTGTACCGTATATGGTCAAGCAGATACCATGCCAATTTCGGAAGATGCTCCTATACAAAAAGCCCAATCTCCATACGGAAACACCAAACAAATTGGAGAAGAAATAATACAAGACACCTGTAAAATAACACCACAATTACAAGCAATTGCATTGCGATATTTTAATCCAATAGGTGCGCATGAAAGTGTAAAAATTGGAGAACTACCAATTGGCGTACCACAAAATTTAGTGCCATTCATTACTCAAACTGCAGCTGGAATACGAGAACAGCTTTCTGTGTTTGGTAACGATTATCGAACTCCAGACGGAACCTGTATAAGAGATTATATTCATGTGGTAGATATTGCAAAAGCACACGTAATTGCATTACAACGTTTGTTAGACAAAAAAAATGAAACCGATTTTGAGATCTTTAATTTAGGAACAGGAACAGGAAGTTCTGTTTTAGAGGTTATTCAAGCTTTTGAACGTGTTTCTGGCGAAAAACTAAACTATAAAATAGTAGATAGAAGAGCTGGAGATGTAGTTTCTGCTTATGCCGATACTACAAAGGCAAATCAAATTTTAGGCTGGAAAGCAAAATATAATTTAGAGGATGCCATGTTATCTGCTTGGAAATGGCAACAACAATTATAAAATTAAGCTACAGTTTCTTTCTTTTTAAAATTACCTAAAATAAGTAGTCCTAAACCTAGCATTACAGACATATCTGCAACGTTAAAAATTCCAGTTCTAAAAACACCACCAAGATCTATATGAAACATATCTGTTACAGAACCATATAAAAACCTGTCGTAAATATTTGCCATTCCACCTCCTAAAATACAGCAAAAACCTAGTAATGAAAAAGTGTCTAAGTTTTTGTTTTTAAAAATTAAAAATAACACATAAGCCATTACAGCAACTGGAATTATAAGTAGAAATATAGCGCGCATCGTTGGACTTAAATCACTTCCCATTCCTAAAAATGCTCCAGAATTTTCTACATTATGTAAGGTGAAGTAATCTCCAATAATTTCCGATTTACTTCCTTTAACAACAGATGCTCTGGTCCAAAACTTGGAAACCTGATCAATAACAATATTGAAAATAATTAAAAAAGCAATAAATAAAGAGCGTTTCATTATGCTTTAGTTTCTATTTTTGCAGCAGCGGTTTGCGCTTCTCTATTAATTTTCTTTACCAATCCTTGAAGTACTTTTCCTGGTCCAACTTCTGTAAATAAGGTGGCACCATCTGCAATCATTTGTTGTACCGATTGTGTCCAACGAACAGGAGCAGTAAGTTGCGAAATTAAATTCTTTTTTATTTCAGCTTCTTTAATAACTGCGTTAGCAGTAACATTTTGATAAATTGGGCAGTTTGGTTTGCTAAAGTTTGTGTTTTCAATTGCAGCAGCTAATTCTTCTCTAGCAGGCTCCATCATTGGCGAGTGAAAAGCACCACCAACAGGAAGTACTAAAGCGCGTCTTGCTCCAGCTTCTTTCATTGCTTCGCAGGCACGATTAATAGCGTCAATTTCTCCTGAGATCACTAGTTGACCAGGACAGTTATAGTTGGCAGCAACTACAATCCCTTCGGTTTTAGCACAGATGTCTTCTACCACTTTGTCTTCTAAACCTAAAACAGCAGCCATGGTACTTGGTTGTATTTCGCAAGCTTTTTGCATTGCTTTTGCACGTTGTGATACTAGACGTAAGCCGTCTTTAAAAGTTAAAGCGCCATTTGCTACTAAGGCAGAAAATTCACCTAAAGAATGTCCAGCAACCATATCTGGTTTAAAACTTTCTCCTAGAGTTTTTGCTAAAATCACAGAGTGTAAAAATATTGCAGGTTGCGTTACTTTAGTTTCTTTTAAAGCTTCAGCAGTACCTTCAAACATAATGTCTGTAATGTTGAATCCTAATATTTCATTAGCGTCTTCAAATAAATGTTGTGCTTCTGGAGCGTTTTCGTATAAGTCTAAACCCATTCCTGAAAATTGAGCTCCTTGACCTGGAAATATATATGCGTTCATTCGTTTTAATTTTGAGTTGCAAAAATAAGATTTTTTTTTAGATGCTAGTTAGCTTCCAAAGTATTCCTTGTAATTAAGATCTATTAACTTATAAACCACTAATTGCAGCTTCTGCACAGCGTTCGCCATCCATGGCTGCAGAAATAATTCCACCAGCATAACCACCTCCTTCACCACAAGGAAAAAGTCCAGTAATTTCTGGATGTTCTAAATTTTCTTTTCTTGGAATATTTACAGGAGACGATGTTCTAGATTCCACTCCAATAATATTCGCTTCGGCGGTATAGAATCCATTCATTTTAGTGCCAAAAGCTTTAAAACCTTGACGTAATCTACTTCCTATTAGCTTTGGAAATAAAGAATGTAATGGCGCTGCATTTAATCCTGGTTGATAAGAAGTAGGATTTAAACTTTCGGATAGATTCCCTTCCACAAAATCGGTTAAACGTTGTGCAGGAGCAGTTTGACTTCTTCCTCCAGCATAAAAGGCGAGTTTTTCAAAATCCTTTTGATATTCTAACCCTTTTAGGACGCCAAATTTCTCGTATTTAGGTAAATCTTTATCCACATTAATTTCTACAACAATACCAGAGTTTGCAAAGGCATTATTTCTTTTAGATGGTGACATGCCGTTAACTACAACTTCACCATTTGCAGTTGCTGCAGGAACAATAAATCCCCCAGGACACATGCAGAAAGAATACACGCCTCTGTCGTTAACCTGATGTACTAAACTGTAAGCTGCAGCAGGAAGTAGTTCGCTACGGTTGCCATCGCAATGGTACTGAATGCTATCTATAATATGTTGTGGATGTTCTACACGAACTCCCATTGCAAAAGATTTTGCTTGTAAAGCGATTTCTTTTTTATGTAGTAAATAGTAGATGTCACGAGCAGAATGACCAGTTGCCAAAATCACTCGATTTGCAGTTAATTCTTTACCGTTTTGTAATTGTAAAGCTTGAACGGCATTGTTTTTTATAATAAAATCAGTGACACGAGTTTCAAAATGAATTTCACCTCCATATTTTAATATAGTTTCTCTTATGTTTGAAACTACTTTTGGTAATTTATTGGTTCCAATATGCGGATGCGCATCTACCAAAATTTGGTCTGTTGCACCATGAAATACAAGATTTTCGAAAATACGACGCACATCACCACGTTTTAAACTTCGTGTGTATAGTTTTCCGTCGCTATAGGTTCCTGCACCACCTTCACCAAAACAATAATTAGAATCTTCGTTTACAAAATGATCTTGGTTAATGGCTTTTAAATCTCTCCGTCTGTCTTGTACATTCTTACCACGTTCTAAAACAATAGGTTTAAAACCAAGTTCTATACAACGCAAAGCAGCATACATTCCTGCAGGACCAAAACCAATAATATGAATAGGTTTGGCTTTTGAAATATCTTTATAGTCAAAAATGTATTCTGAAGTTTCAGGTACAGGTTCATTAATAAAAACAGAAACTTTATAATTAAAGATTATTTTAGGTTTACGTGCATCAATAGATTTACGCAATACTTTAATACCGGAAATATCTTCACGAGATATACTTAACTTTTTAGAAGCTTTTATTAAAAGAATATTTGGTATTTCTTCTTCTTTAAGAGAAACTCGTAATTGCAGGTCTTTAATCATATGGCGAATTTATGAAAAATTGTGATAGGTAATTATAGATTTTTAGGATTTACAGAGTATTAGGAAACAATTATTTAACCAAGTTAATCTTTAGTTAACTCATACATAATGTTAAGCTTTAATTATGGTAATACTACTGCGTTAGTTTTACTTTTTAATCCAAAATAAATATTATGTATAAAAGAATTACACTCTTAAGTGCTTTCCTATTTACTTGTTTTATAGGGTATTCGCAAGTCTCACTACAGATTACAGAAATCTGGCCAGGAAATGGTGAAGGAGACAATTTAACCTCAGACTGGTTTGAAATTACAAATATGGGAGACGTCGCTTGGACTCCTGCTATGGGAGATTTATTTTTTGATGACGACTCTCAAGATTATACAACAGCCGATTTAATAAGTGGTATTACTAGTATTCAACCAGGAGAATCTGTAATAGCAATAGACGATACAGATACTGCAGAATTTATAGCTTTATGGAGTAGTGTTTACAACCTAGTAGGAATACAAATTGGAACTTATAATGGCTCTGGTCTTGGAGGTGGAGGAGATACTGTTACTTTATTTATGAGTATTGGTGCTCCTGTAGATGCTAATGCAATTATTGATTTTGAAGCTTATCCAGATACCGAACTTACTCCAGGACAATCTTATGATGTTACCAAAGGAGGCTTCAGCATTATTGGAGAGTTACCATATCAACCTGTTGCTACTGCTGTAAATAATATGAATGAATCCGCAATTGGTTCACCGGGAAATTTAGGGCCAGCATTGCCTAATCTACAAATTACAGAAATTTGGCCAGGAAATGGAGAAGGTGATAATCTTACTTCCGATTGGTTTGAAATTACAAATGAAGGTCCAGGAGTTTGGACACCAACATTTGGTGATTTATATTTTGATGATGATTCTCAAGATTATACAACAGCCGATTTAATAAGTGGCATTACTAGTATTCAACCGGGAGAGTCTGTAATAGCAATAGACGATACCAATACTGCAGAATTTATAGCAATATGGAGTAGTGTTTACAACCTAACAGGAGTACAAATTGGAACTTATGATGGTTCTGGACTTGGAGGTGGAGGAGACGCGGTTACTTTATTTATGAGTGTTGGCGCTCCTCTAGATGCTAGTGCAATCGTCGATTTTGAAGCATATCCAGATACTGAACTTGCTCCAGGAAAATCTTATGATGTTGTAAAAGGAGATTTTAGTGCTATTGATGAGTTACCATATCAACCTGTTGCTACTGCTAATAATAATATGAATGAACCTGCAATTGGTTCTCCTGGTAATTTAGGAGCTTTAGCGGCATCTACATTAAGTATTGTTGTTGATACGGTTAATTTAACCTCTTTTTTAAACTTACCAGAAACCAATGCTGGTTTTGTAAGTGGCGTTATAAACGATCCTACAGATCCAGCAAGTACTATTGGTATTCCTTTTCATATTATGAATGCAGAAACACCTGTAGCAGATTTAGTGGTTACTGCTACTAGTAGTGATGAAACTATCGTTTCTAATGCAAATCTTGTGTTTACAGGAATTAATGAAGCACGTTTATTAACCATTACTCCTTCTGCTTTAGGTTTTACAACTATAATTGTAACGGTTGAAGATACAGATTCCAATACTGCAACGTATACTATTAATTATGCAGCTTCTGAAGCTTCAGTGACACCAAATACAACTCGTTTTCATACCGGAGCTGCAGATGGTTCTACAGGAATAGCAATAAGCACAGAATATGGTTGGATTGGAGATGACGAAGATCAAACTTTACGTTTATATAACGGGAATCAATCTGGATTGCCAATAACGACAATAGATTTTAATGCTGCTTTAGGAACTACTGCAGAAGCAGATTTAGAAGGTTCTTTTTTACTAGAAAATACAATTTACTGGATTGGCTCTACTGCAGAGGAAGATAGATCGGTTATTTTTACTACTAAGGTTTCTGGAACAGGAGAAGCATCAACACTAAGTTATTTAAATAAATATACTAGCTTAAGAGATGATTTGTTGGCTTGGGATGAAAATAATATGCATGGTTTAGGTACAAATCACTTTCAATTAAGTACTATTTTAGAAATAGAAGCTTTAGCACTTGCGCCAAATAGTACAACAACAGCTTATTTGGGTTTAAGAAGTTCAACATTAGAGAATAAAGCTATTGTAATTCCTGTAACTAATTTTACAGACTTACCAGGAATGCCAGCTGGTTCTGCTACTTTTGGAACTCCTATACTTTTAGATTTAAATGGAAGAAGTTTAAGAAGTATGGAGTGCAATGAAAATGGATGTGTATTAATAGGAGGACCTTTTGGAAACAAAACGGACTTTAAACTATATACTTGGTCTGGAAATGCTGTAGATCAAGCAGAATTACGTGCTGCAGATTTAACTGCATTACAAGCTAATGGTTCTTTTGAAGGGTTGGTAGCTTTGCCTGTTTCTACTTTCTTAGGAAGTGATGGAGATTCCGACACCGTAAAATTACTAGTAGATTTAGGGGCTACTGTTATTTATAATGATGGAAATGAAAATAAGTCGCTTCGTAGCGAATGGAAAAAATTTAGAAGCGATATAGTTACTTTAGGTCCCGTTGTGCAACCTGTTATTAAAACTCCAGTCATTAATGAGTTTGTTGCAGATCATACTTCTGGAGATACTGCCGAGTTTGTAGAGATTTATGGAGATCCTTTTACCGATTATTCCGCATATACTATTGTTGAAATAGAAGGAGATGGTAGTGCTTCTGGTGTAATTGATGATGGTACTTTTGCTGTAGGAACTACAGATGAAAATGGATTCTGGACAACTCCTTTTCTATCGAATACTATAGAAAATGGAAGTATAACTTTATTGCTAGTAGAAGGCTTTTTGGGTAGTATAGGTGATGATATTGATACCAATAATGATGGTGTTATTGATGTAACTTATTGGAATAGTATTGTAGATGGTATTGCGAGTTCTGATGGAGGTGCTTCTGATTTTGTTTATGCATTAGATCTAGCTCCAGGTTTTGATGGTAATGCAGCTCAAGTAGGAGGAGCGTCTCGTATTCCTAATGGTGTAGATACAGATACCACTGCAGATTGGATGCGTAATGATTTTGAAGGAGAAGGATTAGATGGTTTTACAGGAACTCCTATAGAAGGAGAAGCACTTAATACACCTAATGCTATTAATACACCAGTTGGACCCATATTAAATATTACCGAAATCTGGCCAGGAAATGGTGCAGGAGATAATCTTACTGCAGATTGGTTTGAAATAACAAACAATGGGCCAATAGCTTGGACTCCAAGTTTAGGTGGACTTTATTTTGATGATGACTCTCAAGATCCAGCTTCTGCAGTGTTAATAAGTGGTATCACTTCTATTGCACCAGGAGAATCTGTTGTTGCTGTTGATGCAGCAGATACCGCAAATTTTGTCGCTATCTGGGAAGGCGTTTATAATATTTCTGGAGTACAAATAGGAACTTACGCAGGAGCAGGTTTATCAAGTGGTGGAGATGCTGTGACTTTATGGATTGGTGAGCCAACAACCATTGGTAATATTGTCGATTTTGAAAGTTTTCCAGATACTGGATCTTTTCCTGGACAATCTTATGATGTAGAAAAAGACGGATTTAGTATAATCAACGAAGTACCTTATGCACCAGTAGCTACAGTAGGAAATGATATGGGCGAATCTGCAATAGGATCACCAGGAAACCAAGGTCCAACACTAAGTACTGTTGATGTTATTGGAAATTCAAATATCATTAAAGTATTTCCAGTTCCTTTTGATAGTGAATTATATGTAAAACTAGATTTACAAACTCCTGTAACTTCAAAAGTGCAAATTGTAAATGTTTTAGGTGCTGTTGTATATAGTGAAACATTGCAATTAAATACTGGCAATACTTCCATTGATTCTTTAGCTCATTTAGCTTCAGGGATGTATGTTTTACGTATTTCTGAATTAGGACTTACAATGAAAATTGTAAAGAAATAACAGTTTTTACTTTATAAAAAAGCCAGTTAGTATGTTACTAACTGGCTTTTTTTATCCATTTTATTGTACTTAATGCGATTATACTAAAGCGCCATTAGCACCAATGACTTGACCCGAAATCCATTTTGAATCGTCGCTTGCTAGAAATAAAGCAACTTTTGCAATGTCTAAAGGTTTTGCAAGACGATTAAAAGCATTCATACTACTAAGTTTATCAATGAATTCTTGCGATTTTCCTTTTAAAAATAACTCGGTTTCTGTTGCTCCAGGAGCCAATGCATTAACCGAAATACCTCTTCCAATTTCTTTAGAAAATACGCGTGTCATTTGTTCAACTGCAGCTTTAGATGCCGAATATAATGCATAGGTGGGAAACATTAATTTTACTGTGCTAGACGATATATTGATAATGTTTCCGTTGTCTGCTAATTTAGTACTAGCTTCCTGTAACGTATTAAATATACCTTTTACATTCACATTAAATTGTTTATTAAAATCCGCTTCCGTATTATCTTTTAATGCCTTCGAAATCATAACACCAGCATTATTAATTAGCACATCTACTTTGCCAAATGCTGCTATTGCTTTGTCAAATAATACCGTTACTTCTTCTTTTTTGCTTACATCTGCTTGTACAGAAATAGCCTTTCCTCCTTGTTCTAAAATAGTGTTTACCGTTGCGTTTGCTTCTGTTTCACTATTGGAATGGTTTACTATTACTTTAGCACCATTTTTAGCTAAAAGTATTGCAATTTCTTTTCCAATTCCTTTAGAGGAACCTGTTACTAATACTACTTTACTTTCTAGTTTCATGTGTTTATGGTTTAAGCGTTATTTAATTTTTTTAATCGAAAAATAGCAATGACTATCAAAATAATAGCAATGCTTACTAGCATCATTTTTGGTTCTGGTCTTGCAAAAAATTCTAAGAATAAAGCTGTAAACATCGTTATAAATAAAAATCCGAAAGCAATCTTGCCTATCGTTTTATTTTTATTAAAAGCAAAAAGGATAAATAAGGTTGCTAAAGCAAACTCTGCAATTCCTGTGAAGATTCTAAAACCATCCGAAGGAATTCCAAAAGCATCTTCAAATTGATTAAAACCAGCTACGCTTTGTGGTTTTCCTAGTAGTTTAGGGACAGCAAAGAATAACATTACAGCACTAACTAGAATATTTATGATTTGATTTGTTAAATATTTCATCCTATTTTAATGCGACTAGTTTAGTGGCAACTTCTGTTAAATTAGATGCTATAATTTCAGGTTTTTCAGCTAAAGGGTATAATTGCGCTCCTGGTCTGCTAATAAAAGCACCTCTCCAATTTGCCCAAAGTGCACCAGCGATATCCCAGCCATGTGCAGCAATTAATAAACATTCGCTAGGCGAAACGCCCATTTTTCGTGCTGCCCAATCGTATGCATCTGTATGTGGTTTAAACTTTCCAATATCTTCAATACTTAATCTTTCGTCAAAAAAATCAATTAGTCCAGCATTTTCAAATTGTGTTTGTACACCTTTATTTGAGGAGTTCGTAAATGATACTAGTTTATAACCAGCATTTTTTAATTTTTGAAGCGCTGCTTTTACTTCTGGATGTGCAGGTAAAGATCGGATTGGCCCTAAAATTGCTTGTTTTCCTTCTTCTTCAGATAAAGTAATATTATGATTTGCAGCTACCATTTGTAGGGCTGCAGCACCTATTACACCAAAATCATTGTACTGTCTTCCTACTGTTGTGACTAAAGAGTATTGTAGCATGGTTGTAAACCATAACGGTAATAGGTCACTTCTGTTTCCTAATACCTTACCAACACTTTCTTTCATTGCAGTTAGGTCTAGTAAAGTTTCGTTTACGTCAAAAAATAATACTTTAGGTCTTGTGTTCATCTTTTCTGTTTTTATTGGATTTTCTAATGAAGAAGCAAATGCTAAGTGTGGAGCAGCTAAACCTACCATAGTAGCTTTTTTTATAAAATCTCTTCTGTTGTTTTTTTCTTTTTTCATGTTTTATATTTAAAAACATACCAAAAGGTATGTTTTGATTTAAAAAAAATTAAGTTTTTAGTTGTTCTAGGTATACTGTGAGACCTAATATGTATTCCTCTAAAATATCGTCATTGGTATACAATTTACGAATACCTCGAATACCTTCAAAAGCACTAATCAAGTAGGTCGCAACTGCTTCACTTGAAATATCTTTTTTTATAGTATTTTCTTTTTTTCCTCTTTCTATTAATTGGATTAAAGCTTTTTTCCAATCTTCAATAATATTTCTTAATGCTATTTGGTATGCTATTTCATGATCACCAATTTCATTTATGAAATTATTCATTGGGCAACCATGTTGTTTATCATATACGGGAAAAGATTTTAAACGCTCTAAAAAAGTAGTTTCTAAAATATCAATAGTATTGCCAGATTTAAATAATGGTAATATCATACCTTCACAAACCCTTTTTTCTAGTTTGAAACTAATAACAGCAAGACCAAGTTCTTTTTTGTTTTTATAGTGATGATAGAATGCACCTTTAGTTAATTTTGTTGCTTTCATTATTTTATCTACACTAGTAGTTTTAAAACCATTCTCATAAAACAGTTTAAACGATTCGTTAAGAATAGTTTGTTTGGTGATTTCCGATTTTAAATCTTGTTGCATGGTACAAAGGTATGTAAAAAAATACTAGTTAGTATGTTTTTGATTTTTATTTAACAATTGTAACTTTTATTTGTTTTTAATTGGAATAATATTGAAAGTTGCTATTAAAACTAAATGTATTATAAATTACTTTCTTTCGTAGGTTAAAAACGAAAACTCATAGTCATGATTTTCATCTTTTACATGATAGGTATCGTTTGTTTTTTTCCAGATTTTAGTATCAATTTCTGGAAAGAAAGTGTCTGCTTCAAACTCTTCATGAACACGAGTAATTTCTATTTTATCTGCTAAATGCATGGCTTGTTTGTAAATTTCACCTCCACCAATAATAAAGGGTTGTAAGTCGGTTTTAGCAATTTCTATAGCTTTCTCAATAGAATTTACAACAAGGACACCTTCAGGTGCTTGGTAGTTTTCTTGTCTAGAAATAACAACATGAGTTCTGTTAGGTAATGGTTTAGGGAAACTTTCAAAGGTCTTTCTTCCCATAATAATATAGTGGCCTGAGGTTAAAGCTTTAAAACGTTTTAAATCATCACGTAAATGCCAAATAAGTTTGTTGTCTTTACCAATAGCATTATTTTCTCCTGCTGCTACAATAATGGTTAAATTTTGTTTTTTTAGTGCTAAATTTTCATTAAATATTTGACTTTTAGCAATATGAGGTGCCTCGTTTTTAAGGTTTTCTTTTAATTTTTCAATACGTTCTTGTTGCTTATTAACTAGTTTTTCTAGTTGTTTTTGTTCCCAATCTTTTCCCATAAAAGTTTGAAACAAAAAAACATTTAAAAAATGCCAGAATAATAATATAAACCAAAATGCTATTATTACAATGGACCATGGTAGTGTTGCTAAAGTAAATTCGTCTGCTAAACCTAAACCAACATTAAAAGTGTATAGTATTAAACCAAAAATAGCAAAAACGATAACATGTGAATAAAAACGTTTTTTTTGTTTTATTCTACGTTGCGCATTTTGAATGAGCTGTAATTGCTCTTGGTCTATTTGGGGTTTGTTTTTCTTTTTACCAAACATGATGTTACATTTAAAAAGTAAAGTTACTTAATCATTTATTTAGAATTACCGCAAACGTTTTAGTTTGATTTACAGTATTTTATATTGATTTTACAATTGTTATATTCTTTAAATACAAGTTAGTTTTATATGAAATCAAGATTTTTAAAGAGTAATTTTTAGTAATAAAATAATAATTCAAAATTAGGTATTTATTTTTTTGATACCTCTAACTTTCTTATTTAATTTTGAACTTGTTAAAACAATAATATTATGGCAATTAAGAAACAATTTTTAAAAAGTAAACCAGTTTGTAAAGTAACATTTACAGTTCCTGCTAAAGAAGCAAATGAAGTTTTAGTAGTTGGAAACTGGAACAATTGGGATGAAAAAGCTGCGCCTTTAAAAAAATTAAAAAACGGAACATTTAAAGGGACTGTAAACTTAGAAAGTGGAAGTTCTTACGAATTTAAATATGTTGTTGATGGACAATGGCAAAACGAAGAACAAGCCGATTCTTTTGTTTGGAATGAATTTGCTTCATCTGAAAATAGTGTAATTAATTTGTAATACTTATCAGTAAAATTAAAAAGGTGTATTCTGAATAGGAGTACACCTTTTTTTTTAATTTATTTTTAAAAGATTACCTATTAAAAATATATAGTCATTAATATTTTAAACGGAACAGCAACAGGCTTTCCATTTAAATAACCTGGTTTTTTCATTTTTGGAAGACGTTTCAATAGTTTAATAGCTTCTGCAGCAATTTCTTTTTTATGCGCTTTAGCAGTTATATTTTTAGTCTTACCTTTTTCATCTATAATAAATTCTACTAAAAATTGAGTGGATTCTTCTTGAGGAAATAATTTATCTGCAAGTTCATAATTAAAACTTAATGTAATGAAATTCATTATTTTTTCGGTAGTACAGCTTTTTAATCCTTGATAATCTAGGTTTTCACTACAGCTTCTATATACGGGAAAACTTTCTGCTTTATTGGTTGTTTCTTGAGAAAAAGCGTCTAAACAGAGGGAAATAGTAATTAATAGAAATAGGTTTTTCATTAATAATTTAAATTAGACGGCAACAGTTCCTTTAATATGTGGGTGCGGATTGTAGTCTTCAAGTGTAAAATCTTCAAATTTAAAGTCGAAAATGTCCATAACATTTGGATTGATTTTCATTTTAGGAAGCGGTCTAGTATCTCTAGATAATTGTAATTCTAATTGTTCGTAATGGTTGCTGTAAATATGTGCATCTCCAAAAGTGTGAATAAAATCTCCAGCTTGATAACCGCAAACTTGTGCCATCATCATGGTGAATAACGCATACGAAGCAATGTTGAAAGGCACACCTAAAAAGATGTCTGCACTACGTTGGTACAGTTGGCAAGATAATTTACCATCTGCTACATAAAACTGAAAGAATGCATGGCAAGGAGGAAGAGCGGCTTTACCATTAGCAACGTTTTCTGAAAAGGATTTCGTGGTGTCTGGTAAAACGGAAGGGTTCCAAGCAGAAACCAACATACGTCTGCTATTTGGGTTGTTTTTTAAAGCGTGAATAACTTCTTTTATTTGGTCTATTTCATCATCATTCCAGTTTCTCCATTGGTGCCCATAAACAGGACCTAAGTCGCCATTTTCGTCTGCCCAAGAATTCCATATTTTCACACCATTTTCGGTAAGATAGTTAATGTTTGTATCTCCTTTTAAGAACCAAAGCAATTCGTAAATTATAGATTTTAAGTGTAGTTTTTTTGTGGTTACCATGGGGAAACCTTCACTTAAATCGAAACGCATTTGGTGTCCAAAAACACTTTTTGTACCTGTTCCAGTTCTGTCTCCTTTTTCGTTTCCGTTTTCTAAAACGTGTTGTACTAGGTCTAAATATTGTTTCATAGTATTTTCCACGAAAGTGGAAATCTCATTAAATTAAACTTGATTTTATTTGCAGTTAGAATTTCTAAAAATAAATACCTGAACTGCGCTTTATATGACATAAAAAGCGATGCTAAAATAAAAAAAAGCACCAAGTTTTGTTGCTTGATGCTTTGGTATATTATTATAAAGTTATTAACGTTTTTTATAGGAAATTTACTTTCTATGTTAGTAGGTGTTTTTTACCCTATTATCATTCCAGCGATAGTAGCAGACATTAACGATGCTATAGTACCACCAATTAAGGCTTTCATTCCAAATTCGGATAAGGTTTTTCGCTGTCCAGGAGCAAGAGATCCAATTCCACCAATTTGAATACCTATAGATGCAAAGTTTGCAAAACCACATAGCATATAGGTTGCCATTATAATAGACTTGTTATATGTTAAATGAGTTGCGCTTGCTACATTTTTTAAGTCTGCTAATTGTATATAACCAACAAACTCACTTGCTGCTAATTTGATACCTAAAAGTTGCCCCATTAAAGTCATATCTTCTGTCGCAACACCTATTAACCACATTAATGGAGCGAATATATAACCAAGAATAAGCTCTAAGGATAAACTCTGGTATGCTGTATTTGCAGCAATCCAAGTGTTAATTGTAGTAACATCTCCAACCCAACCTAGAATTCCGTTAAGCATTGCAATAAAAGCTACAAATACTAAAAGCATGGCACCTACATTTACAGCAAGTCGTAACCCTTCTGTGGTTCCATTAGCAATAGCATCTAGAATATTAGAACCAATTTTTTCGGAGGAAACACTAACATCGGTGTTTATTTCTTCGGTTTGAGGATATAATATTTTTGAAATTACTATAGCGCCAGGAGCAGCCATAACAGATGCAGCTAGTAAATGTTTTGCGAATTGTAATCTTAAAACAGGATCGTCTCCACCAAGAAAACCAATGTAAGCAGCTAATACAGCTCCTGCAACAGTTGCCATACCACCAATCATAACCAGAAGCATTTCCGATTTATTCATTTTCTCTAAATATGCCTTGATAAGTAAAGGAGCTTCGGTTTGTCCAAGGAAAATATTTCCAGCAACACTTAGACTTTCTGCACCAGAAATTTTTAAAACTTTGGATAAAACGATTCCGAAAGCTTTTACTACTTTTTGAATAATTCCTAAATAGAAAAGGAGTGAGGTTAAAGCAGAAAAGAATATGATAGTTGGTAGTACTTGAAATGCGAAAATGAACCCGAAAGTATCCATATCTACGACTAAGCCTTCAAATAGGAATTTACTTCCTGCTCTTGTGAAATCTAGTACGCTTACAAATAAACCGCCAATCCATTCGAATATTTTTTGAACAAAAGGAACTTTTAAAACGCCTACAGCAATAATAAGTTGAAACGCTAATCCTAAACCTACGGTTTTCCAGTTAACCGCTTTTTTATTACTACTAAAAAGGAATGCTAAAACAATTAGGGAAACCATTCCTAAAAGTCCTCGCCACAAACTTTGCATCGAGAAACCTTGACTCTCTATAATACCATCGCTTACTTCTGTAGTGTTAGTAATAGCTATATTCTCTTTTTCTTTAGCAGCTGTAAAAAGAAAATCTGTGTTTTTTTCTGTAAAAACTAAAGTAGAATCTGTATGCTCTTTAATCTTGTAACGTCTTATAGTATCGGTTGGTTGGTTATAGTAAAAAACGAGTAAGCTGTTTTGATGTATATAATCACCAGAAGCATTTGTTGTATTAAATTCGCCTTGATTTAGTTCTAAGGTTTCAAAACTATTGTTTTGGTTGTTTGCTATCCATTTTTTTTCAAGGTCTTGAGCACTAGTTGTTGAAAGTCCAAAAAAAATAGCTACAATAGCTAATACAAAATTTCTCATGTGTTGTTGTTTATTTAACGTTTAGAGATTTCATCTCTTATATGTGCTGCTTTTTCATAGTCTTCATTAGCAACTGCTTCGTCTAACATATTGTGTAATTCGTCAATTGTTTTACTTGCAAAGGTCTCGTTTGGAGATGTCGTTTCTAATTCTTCTGCAACTAAAGCATCTAAAAGGACATCATCTTCAATGTTTTTTTCTTCGCTTTCTGGATTTACTTTTAAATAAATTCCAGCTTTATCTAAAATGTTTTTATAGGTAAAAATTGGAGCTTGAAACCGCAAGGCTAATGCAATTGCATCACTTGTTCTGGCATCAATAATTTCTTCAATTTTATCGCGTTCGCAAATTAAACTAGAATAGAAAACGCCATCTACTAGTTTATGAATGATTACTTGTTTAACAACAATATCAAATCTATCGGCAAAATTTTTGAATAAATCGTGAGTGAGTGGTCTTGGCGGACGAATTTCTTTTTCTAAAGCAATGGCAATAGATTGCGCTTCGAAAGCACCAATAACTATTGGGAGTTTTCTGTCTCCATCTACTTCGTTTAAAATCAATGCGTAAGCGCCATTTTGAGTTTGGCTATACGAAATACCTTTTATGTTTAACTTGACTAAGCTCATATTTAAAAACACAAAAGACTGTTTAAATTAGGACAAAACAAAATTTAAACAGTCCTTTTTAACAATACAATTTATAAAAAATATATTTATTGTTGTGCCTTAAAGGCTTTTAATTTTTCGATTAAAGCTGGTACAACTTCAAAAGCATCACCAACAACACCATAGTCTGCTGCTTTAAAGAAAGGAGCTTCTGGATCTGTGTTAATAACTACTTTTACTTTACTAGCGTTAATTCCTGCTAAGTGTTGTATAGCACCAGAAATACCAATAGCAATATATAAGTTTGAGGCTACCGGTTTTCCTGTTTGTCCTACGTGTTCGCTGTGTGGTCTCCAACCTAAATCACTAACAGGTTTAGAACAAGCTGTAGCTGCACCAAGTACATCTGCTAATTCTTCAACCATTCCCCAGTTTTCTGGACCTTTTAATCCACGACCAGCAGAAACTACTATCTCTGCATCAGCAATACTAACTTTATCACTTGCTTTATCTACCGATTGTACATTTACGGTGAAATCTGAAACTGTAGGAGTAAATTCTTCCGCAGCAGCGCTACCTGAATTTTCTACTAATCCAAAAGAATTGTTTGATACTGCAACTATTTTTACATCGGTATTAATAGTTGTCATATTAAATGCCTTATTTGTAAACGCTGTACGTTTTACTGTAAAAGGAGAAGTGCTCGAAGGAGCTTCAACCACATTGGTTGCGTATCCAGCTTGTAAGCCAACGGCTAATAATGGTGCTAAATATTTACTATCTGCACTGGAGCTAACAATAACTACTTTTGCGCTTTCTTTTTCTGCAGCTTGCTTTACTACATCTGCATATGCTTTTGCGTTAAAAGTATTTAATTGTGTGTTAGTAACGTTTAATACTTTATCTACACCATAGTTCCCTAAAGCACTTGCATCGCTAGTGTTAATGGTTACAGCTGTCACAGTTGTTCCCAATTGATTAGCAACTGCTTTTGCATAAGAAGCTACTTCTAAAGCTACTTTTTTAAATTTTCCTTGTTCTGATTCTGTATATACTAAAACTGACATGATACATATTTTTATTTGTCATTCCCACGAAAGTAGAAATCTTAATTATTTTTTTTGTTAACTTCAAAAGATCCCAAAGCCAGTTTGGGATAACTTAATTAGTAAACTAAATTACTTTAGCTTCGTTATGAAGTAGGCTTACTAATTCGTCTAAATTATCTGGAGCTACAAGTGTTACAGCACCTTTTGGGGCTGGTTTTTCAAATTTCACAGAAGTAGTTTCAGCTTCGGTTACAATTGGTTCTAAAACTTGTAACGGTTTTTTACGCGCCATCATAATTCCTCTCATGTTTGGTATGCGTAAATCGCTTTCTTCAACTAATCCTTTTTGGCCTCCTATAACTAAAGGTAAACTAGTAGTAACGGTTTCTTTTCCCCCATCAATTTCTCTAGTAGCAGTTGCATTTGTACCTTCCACTTCTAGACTAATACAGTTATTTACAAAATTAGCATTGGTTAATGCAGCTATCATACCAGGAACCATTCCGCCATTATAATCAATTGACTCACGACCAGCAATTACTAGGTCGTATGCACCATCTTCAATTACTTTAGCTAGTTGTTTTGCAACAGCAAAACCATCTACAGCTTCTGTATTTACTCTAATAGCCTCATCTGCTCCAATAGCTAAGGCCTTACGTAAAGTAGGTTCTGTTTCAGGACCTCCTACATTAACAACGGCTACACTAGCTCCTTGTTTTTCTTTAAACCACATGGCACGAGTTAACCCAAACTCATCGTTAGGATTAATAACAAATTGTACACCATTGGTATCAAATTTTGTATCTCCTTCAGTAAAATTAATTTTTGATGTCGTGTCAGGAACGTGACTGATACACACTAAAATTTTCATAATTATATAATTTAATTAAAATTGTATTTTTTGTAAAGCCTAGAACTATAACGATTTCGGATAAGAAATAACGGATTAATATTTTAGACTTTATTTTCTTGGCTACGAAGTTAATTATAATATTTTGAATATTTACTATGCGTGCATAATAAATTTTAAACAAATCTTTATTAGAAAGTTTTTCTTTTATTGCTATTTTTGTTTTTCATAATATTTATAATAGATGAAGACTATACAATTTAGAGAAGCTATTTGCGAAGCAATGAGTGAAGAAATGCGCAAAGACGAAAGTATTTACTTAATGGGTGAGGAAGTAGCAGAATATAATGGAGCTTATAAAGCTAGTAAAGGAATGCTAGATGAATTTGGTGCAAAACGTGTTATAGATACACCAATTGCAGAACTTGGTTTTTCTGGAATAGCTGTAGGTTCTACAATGACAGGAAATAGACCTATTGTAGAGTTTATGACTTTTAATTTTGCATTAGTAGGTATTGATCAAATTATTAATAACGCTGCAAAAATTAGACAAATGTCTGGAGGACAATTTAAATGTCCTATAGTTTTTCGTGGCCCAACAGGATCTGCTGGTCAATTAGGAGCCACGCACTCTCAAGCTTTTGAAAGCTGGTTTGCTAACACGCCAGGTTTAAAAGTAATTGTACCATCGAATCCTTATGATGCAAAAGGTTTATTAAAGGCAGCTATACGTGATGATGATCCAGTAATCTTTATGGAAAGTGAACAAATGTATGGAGATAAAGGAGAGGTGCCAGAAGGAGAGTATATTGTGCCTATTGGAGTTGCAGAAGTTAAGAGAGAAGGAACCGATGTAACTATTGTCTCTTTTGGTAAAATTATTAAAGATGCATATAAAGCTGCAGATCAATTAGAAAAAGAAGGGATTTCCTGCGAAGTTATAGACTTACGTACGGTAAGACCATTAGATATTAATACCATTTTAACTTCGGTTAAAAAAACAAATAGATTGGTTATTCTTGAAGAGGCTTGGCCTTTTGGTAACGTATCAACAGAAATTACATACCAAGTTCAAGAGAAAGCTTTTGATTATTTAGATGCTCCAATTGTAAAAATAAACACAGCAGATACTCCTGCTCCTTATTCACCAGTTTTATTAGCAGAATGGTTACCAAATAGTGACGATGTGGTAAAAGCGGTAAAAAAGGTAATGTATAAATAAAAACGAATTATTTTCGTTATATAAACTTCATTGGCAACATTGTTGATGAAGTTTTTTAGTATAATGAAATTTGAAGTGGACTAAATGAAGTATAAATTAATTCTTTTATTATTTTTTTTCGGAATTGTTACCGTTGTTGCACAAACTAAAGTTAGTGGTAAGGTGTATGATGAGTTTAACGAACCTGTAGCTTTTGCAAATGTCATATTTAAAGGTTCTTCTGAAGGTACAATAACCGATGAAAATGGAACTTTTTATTTAGAGTCTGATGCCACTTGGGATGCTGTGTTAGTTTCTTTTATAGGTTTTGCTACTTTAGATGTTCCTCTAGAAAAAAGAGTTAATTACGAACTTAATTTTGTTTTAAAAGAAGAAGCTGGATCCTTAGATGAAGTCGTAATTGTTACCGGTAAACAATCTAAAAAAGAATCGGAAAATCCTGCCATTGCAATCCTTAAAAAAGTTTGGGAACACAAACGAAAAAATGGATTAAAACAATTTAAACAATACGAATACGATAAATACGAAAAAGTAGAGTTTGACCTCAATACCATAGATAGCTCCCTCATTAAAAGCAAACTATTTAGAGGTATGGAATTTGTTTTTAATGAGGTAGATACCTCTCGAGTAACAGGAAAAACATACTTGCCCATTTTTATTAATGAAGCTGTAACTAAAGTTTACGGTGATAACTTAATTAATAAAGAAAAAGTAGATTTGTTAGGAAATAAAAATTCTGGTTTTAGCGATAATCAGGTCATTATAGATTTCGTAAATGATCTGTATTCAGAATTTGATATTTATGATAACTACCTCAAATTTTTCGATAAGAGCTTTGTGAGTCCAATATCAAGAACTGGAATTAATACCTACAACTACGTCTTATCCGATAGTACATATCGTGACAACAAATGGTGTTATAACATTATATATTACCCAAGACGTAAAAACGAACTTACCTTTAAAGGTGATTTTTGGGTTGCAGACACTACCTATGCAATTAAAGAAATTAATATGCAGGCTTCTAAAAGCGCAAACATAAACTGGGTAAAAGAAATTTATATAGAACAAGAATTTGATGTACTTAATGATTCTTTATTATTATTAAAAAGAGATTATTTTATGTCGGATTTCTCTTTTAATAAAAAGGAAGAAGCTCGAGGAGTTTATGGTAAACGTACTACTTTGTATGATAATTATGCGTTTAATAAACCAAAAGACGAAAAGTTCTATAATCAAGAAGTATATAACTACGATAAAGATATTTATAATCGCGAAGACGATTTTTGGGAAGAAAACCGAATGGAAGCCTTGAGTAAAGATGAAAAAGGTGTTTACAAAATGCTAGATACCTTAAAAACGGTTAAAAAGTTTAAACGTCTTTACAATGTTGGAAGCATTCTAGCTTCAGGATATATTGAAATGCCTAGTTTAAATTTAGATTATGGGCCCATTTTTTCCACCTTTGGTTTTAATGATGTAGAAGGTTTACGATTACGAGCAGGAGGAAGAACCTATTTTGGACAAAATGACCTTTGGCGTATTGAAGGTTTTGGAGCATATGGTTTTAAAGACGATAAATTTAAATATGGAATTTCTGGAAAAGTCCTTCTAGATAAGAAAAATAGATTTATTATTTCTGGTGGAAACCGAAGAGATGTAGAGCAAATTGGAGCTAGTTTAACGACTTCTACAGATGTATTAGGTCGTAGTTTAGCATCGTCGTCTGTGGTAGGGACTGGAACTAACGATAAACTTACCTCTATTAATCTAACGAGCCTCGCAATAGAAATGGAGCCGGTTAGAAACGTAGTTTTTAGATTAAGTGGTAATTATAGAACATTAGAGTCGGCATCTAAAACGTTTAGTTTAGATTATTATACAGACGAAACGCAAACAACTACCGAATCGGAAATCAAACAATTTGAAAGTGCTTTATCTGTTTCATATTTTCCAAAAAGAAAAATGACAGGTTATGGAGTAGAACGTAGAGAAGCTAATGATGGTTTTGCAAGAATATTTGCACAGGTTACTAGAGGAGATAAAGGCGTTATAAATAGTGATTTTGACTATACTAAGCTTCAGTTTTCCTACTTACAACCTTGGTCTGTCGGTGGTTTAGGAAGGTTATATACAACTTTAGAAGTAGGAAAAACATTTGGCGAAGTTCCATTAGGTTTATTAAGTGTGGTTCCAGGAAATCAAAGTTATTTTTCTATATATAATACCTTTTCTAATTTAGATTATTACGAGTTTGTAACAGATACCTACGCATCCATGCACATACAACATAATTTTAATGGTCGTTTTTTTTCTCGAATTCCTTTTTTGCGTAAGCTAAACTGGAGAGAAATAGTAGGATTTAGAGCTGTTGTTGGTGAAATTTCAAAAGAAAACAGAGCACTTAATGCTTCTGGTTTAGTTTATACAGCACCAAATAATAAAGCGTATTATGAATATAGTTTTGGTATAGATAATATATTTAAAGTGTTTCGAATCGATTTTAATTTTAGAGGAAACTATTTAGATAAAACGAATTATCCTGATGCAAGAAAATTTGGTATTACTGGTAGTTTCGGATTCAATTTTTAAGCACTTTAGTCCAATTCTTTATCATAAAAATAAGTAGCATCTTTAATAAGTATACTTAAAATGTCTTCTTCTTTTTTAACACGATTAGCATCCCAATCTAAATATTGTATACAGTCTTTAATAATTAGCGTTTCAAATTTTAAAACACTAGAAATATTAAAGTATAGTCTTCCTGTTCTTCGCACAAAAAAATCGGAAAGACTATTAATCATTTCAAAATGAATACCATACCATAACTCTGCTCTAATTAATCGCGCTTCGGCATTTTTGTTTTTAAAAAATGGCATTTTGCCTACTATTTCATCTGCTTGTTTTCCATAATTGGAAGTTAAGTACCAAGCAAAATAATCATTTTCTATTCCAGCTTTTTGTAGCCTTAAATATAGTTTTTTGCGATATTTTTTTACTTCTTTATTAGAAGTCATCGGGTTCGATGTCAACGTAATTTTTTCAGTTTGCGACTCTTTAAGTTTGACAACTTGTTTATACGTCATTGTATTTAAAACAGCATCAATAGCACGATGTGCCATTTTTCTATAACCTGTTAATTTTCCACCAGCAATAGAAATTAAACCACTTTTAGAAATAAATATTTCATCTTTTCGCGATAATTCGGAAGGGTCTTTTTTTTCCTCATGAATTAATGGTCGTAATCCAGCCCAATTGGATTCGATGTCTTTTTCAACTAAATGAATTTCAGTAAATGCATCATTTACAGCATCCAGTAAATAATGAACATCTGCTTTTGTGGTAACTACACGTTCTAAATTTCCAAAATAATCGGTGTCTGTCGTACCAACATAGGTTGCTCGACCTCTAGGAATTGCAAAAATCATGCGTCCATCTGCTACATCAAAATAAACCGATTGTTGTAATGGAAATTTTTCAATAGGAAAAACAAGATGTACACCTTTAGTTAAGTGTAAATGCTTTTTATTTTTGGAAGCATCTTTCTCTCGTAATTTATCAACCCAAGGTCCAGTTGCAGAAACGAAATTTCGAGATTTTATGTTTAATATTTCTTCGGAATTGTGATCGATACATGAGATAGTTTTAAGTTTTCCTTCTGTATTATATATGAAATCTCTCATCTCGCAATAATTTAGAATCGTTGCTCCAAATTCGGAAGCCTTTTTAAGTAGTTCAATGGTTAATCGCGCATCATCTGTTCTGTATTCCGAATAATAACCGCTTCCAAGAATTGTTGTTTTATCTAATAAAGGTTCTTTTTTTAGAGTCTCGGCTTTGTCAAGCATTTTTCTTCTATCATCTCCTTCTACATCTGCTAAAAAATCGTAGACTCTTAAACCAATTGAGGTCATCATTTTTCCATAGGTACCATCTTCTATAAGCGGTAAAAGCATTTTTTCTGGTATCACTAAATGTGGTGCTAATTTATGCACTATAGCACGTTCTCTTCCAGATTCTCTTACCAAACCAATTTCTAATTGCTTTAAATAGCGTAATCCACCATGAATTAGTTTTGTAGATTTATTGCTAGTTCCAGAAGCAAAATCATTCTTTTCAATCAAACAAGTTTTCATGCCACGAGAAGCAGCATCTAAAGCAATTCCTGCTCCTGTAACTCCACCACCTATAATCACGATATCGAATTTTTGAGAAGTAAGTGTTTCTATTTGTTCTGCTCTATCTCGTATAGAAAATGATTTATTTTTCATATTTAATTAAACTTCTATTATCGACTTGGTTTTTTTAATGGCTTTTAACCAACCTGTATATTTTTGATTTCTTGTTTTTTCTTCCATTTTAGGAGAAAAAAGTTGGTCTACTTCTCGAATAGATGTGATGTCGTTTGTAGTCCAAACTCCAGCTTTTAGTCCTGCTAGCATTGCTGCTCCTAAAGCGGTAACTTCAAGCATTTTTGGTCTTTCAACAACAACATTTAAAAGATTAGATTGAAACTGCATCAAATAATTATTTGCGCTTGCTCCACCATCAACTTTTAAAGTAGTTAATGTTTTGCCACAATCTTCTTCCATAGCCTGAATTACATCTTTTGTTTGATAGGCTAAGGCTTCAATAGTTGCTTTAATAATTTCATTTTTTCCTATATCTAGCGTGATTCCATAAATAGCACCTTTTGCATTGGCATCCCAATATGGAGCACCTAATCCTGCAAAAGCAGGAACCATATATAAATCTTTTAAAGGCGGAATACTATTACAAATTGCTTCGGTTTCTTGTGCCTGATTAATTAATAACATTTTATCTCGTAACCATTGTATAGAAGCTCCACCAATAAAGATACTTCCTTCTAGTGCGTAATTTGTTGGTTCGTTTGGTAGAGTACATGCTAATGTGGAGATTAGACCGTTTTTGGAAGCCACATAATCTTTTCCATTATTTAGTAAAATAAAACAACCAGTTCCATAGGTGTTTTTTGCAATTCCTGCTTCAAATCCTCCTTGACCAAATAAAGCCGCTTGTTGGTCTCCAGCAACCCCGCAAATAGGAATGTTAATTCCGTTAAAAACTACAGAACCAAAGTTTGAAGAGGATGTTTTTACTTTTGGTAACATAGATTTTGGTATGTTTAAAGCAGTAAGTAAAGTGTTGTCCCATTTTAAATCTTTAATATTATAAAGCATGGTACGTGATGCATTGGTATGATCTGTAACGTGTTGCTTTCCTTTAGTGAATTTATATATCAACCAACTATCGATTGTTCCAAATAAAAGTTTCCCAGTTTCTGCTTTTTCTCGAGCGCCTTCCACATTATCTAAAACCCATTTTAATTTAGTTCCAGAAAAATAGGAGTCAATTACTAATCCTGTCTGTTCGCGAACATAAGTTCCTAGACCATCTTTTTTTAAAGTATTGCATATGTCTTTGGTTCTATTATCTAACCAAACTATAGCATTGTAGATAGGTTGTCCTGTTTCTTTATCCCAAACTACAGTAGTTTCTCTTTGATTGGTAATACCAATAGCTGCAATATCTTTTGGGTTTATTCCAGTTTCTTTTATAACATTTTCAAAAGTTTCTTTTTGATCTTTGTATATTTCCATAGGGTTATGTTCTACCCAACCAGATTCTGGATAATGTTGTGTTAGTTCTTTTTGAGAGATACCTTTAATGGTACCATTTATATCAAAAATAATGGTTCTGGTACTTGTCGTACCTTGATCAAAGGCAATAACGTATTTTTTATGCATGAACTACTTTTCAAAAATTAAAACATAAAGTACTAAAAAATATTCTATAATGTTATGCATGCATAAGAAATTATTTTTTGGAAAATATATTTACATAAAAAACCAATTTAGTTTATCAAAAAAAAGTATTGTACTTTGTAATCGATTAAAATTTTAAGATTATGGCTAAGAAAGTAGATCAAACCGCGTCTTTTATGGTTCGGTTTAACCAGATTATTTTTGAAGAAGATGGTGAATCTAAAGTGCAATGGCGCGGCAAAGTATCGCATGTGCAAGGTGGAGAAGACGAAAGCTTTACTAATTTTAATGATGCAGTTGCTTTTATTCAAGAAAGATTAGGAGATTTAACTTTGGAAGCTACTAAAGATGAATCCCCAGAAGTGCAAGATTCCCTATTAAAAAAGAGTTTTTCTCTATGGAAAACGATGGCAAAAGAAGGGCCAAAAGTTATTATGGAAACAATTAAAGATCCAAGAAAACAAGTAGCAAATATTCAAGATCAAATAAGTTATTTTGGGGAAGACTTAAAAGATAAAGTGCATATAGATCAATGGAGAAATGCATCACGTTCCGACTTTAATACAATTAAGGAATCCATTAGCTCTTTAGCAGAAGAAATTAAAAAACTAAATGCAAAAGTGGATGCTATTAGTAAGCCTTCCAAAACGACTAAAACTACACGAACAACTAAAAAGAAGTAAGCTTTTTTAATGAATTCACTTCGCAATAGATTAAAAGAATTAAAACAATTTCAAGAAGATGCAGTTATTCGCATTCAAACCTTGGGGCAGTTTAATCTATGGCTTCAAAACGAAAAAGTAGATTCTAAAAAATGGGGACGTGATAAAACCGTACAATTATTACAATATTTAATTTCTAATAGACAACGACATGCGCTTCATAAAGAAAAAATCATGGATCATCTTTGGGAAGATGGAGACGATCGCGATTTTAAAGTAGCATTACATGGCGTTAATAAAGTATTAGAACCCGAAAGAGCTTCTAGAATCGAACCTGTTTTTGTTATTAGACAAGGCGTTAGCTATCAATTAGATTTAGAAAAAGTTTGGATAGATGTAGAAGCACTAGAACAATATATAATAATAGGTAATGAAGCTTTTGGCGAAGATCAAGCTATTGCAAAACAAGCGTATAAAGCAGCAATTGCATTATATCAAGGGGTTTATTTACCTAATCGTGTTTTTGAAGATTGGTCGTCTGAAGAACGCGAGAAAATACAAATCCTAATTTTAGGAGCTTACGTTATACTTGCCGAAATTCTATTAAACGAAAACCCTTTAGAAAGTATTCGTTTAGCACAATGTGCTATTGCAATAGATAATACTTGGGAAGATGCATACAGACTTCAAATGCAGGCTTATATTAAAAAAGGAAACAGACCACAAGCCATTAAAGCTTATCAAAAATGTGCCGATGTATTGGATCAGGAATATGGTATTGATCCATTACCTGCGACAAAGAATCTTCTCAAAGAGATTGAAAGTATTTAAAAGTTTTTAGTAAGAATCACATTTTTCAACTTCAACTTCAATTTCAACTATATTTTAACTGCAACTCATTTGTAACTATCGATTTGTACGTTTGCACCATACATATTAAATAACATATTATGGCTACGAAAATTAAAGCAACAATTATTAATACGACTGCGAATAAAGTTTTAGGATTAACAACTAAGGCAAACGATTTTGCTTTAAATACAACAGAGAAAGTATTCACTAAATCTATAGACTTAACGGAGAAAGGAGTAGGGCTTTCTGCTAAATTAGTAAAGAAAGGTTTAAAATTTTCTGCTAAAAATCAAGATGTAATATTTAATACTTTAGAGACTGTAAAAGGAAAAGCGGTACAATTTTTGGCAAAGTCTAAATAATTTCAAAACAAATAATGGAACACATATACAAGTGTAACTCATTTGTAACTTGCTGATTGTATGTTTGTACCAGAATTAAAAAGAACAATACAATAACAATATATTATGGCAACTAAAACAAAAAAAGTAGCAAAAAAAGCAACAAGTAAAGCTAGTAACGATACTAATGTTGTAACAAAAATTAATAAAGAATTAGTTAAGGCTTCTATAGCTACAATTAATACAGTGGTAGATAATAGTGAAAAATGGCAAAAATTAGCTTCTAAGTTAATTAAGAAGTCAGAAAAAGTAAGAGAACAACAAATCCATATGATTTTTGATACTGCTGAAGCTGTTAAAGGTCAGTTCGTTTCAGGAACAGATAAAATGAAAGATTTAGTTGGTATTGATGCCGATTTAGTTGAAAAAGCCAAAGACATGGCAATCAATAATCCTGTAAGTAGAAAAGTTGTAGGGATAGTTGAAGATATCACAGAGAAGGTTTCTGAAAACCCAATGGTTCAAAAAGCAGAAAAAGTTTCTGAAGACATCAAAAACATGGGAATGGCTAAGTTTAATGAACTTAAAGGTGATGTATTAGAGCAAGCTTCAAAAATAATTGACAAAGGAGAAGCTATAATAGAAGATGCTAAAGAGGCACCTAAAGCAAAAGTTGCTAAAAAAGTAACTAAAAAAGCAGTTGCAACAAAAAAAACAGTGCTAAAAAAAGCAACAGCAACTGCAACCAAAGCAACAAAAGTAGTAGCTAAAGCAGCACCAAAGAAAACGGTAGCTAAAAAAACAACTGCAACCAAAAAAGCGGTTACTAAAGCAGTAACAAAAGCTGCTCCTAAAGCAAAAGCAACAGTAGCTAAAAAAACAACAGCTGTTAAAAAAGCAACAGTAAAAAAAGTAGCTGAGGTTAAAAAAGAAGGAGCAACTAAAGTAGCCGAAGCTAAAACAGAAGCTAAAAAATAATTAGATTTAACGTATAATATAATTCAATATGAGTACTACAAAATCACTTTTAGATACACCAAAGAAAATGATATTTAAAACAATAAAAAAAACAAAAAAAGTTGCAGCATCTGCTAACAATTACGCTCTTAATACAACAGAAGAAGTTGTTAGTGAAACTATAATTGTTGCAGAACAATGGCAAACGGTTGCAAATAAAGCAATAAAAGATAGCTTGAAATTAGCTGCTACAAATCAAGATTTAGTTTTTACCGCTTTAACTGGTGTTAAAAAACATGTAAAACTTAGCAAAAAAAGATTTACTAAGCTTATCGCATAGTTTTAAAGTTTTTGTTAATAATTAAGTTGGTTAGTTGAAAAAGGTTGTCTGTAAAGACAGCCTTTTTTGTTTTATAGATGCTCGTTTTAGACAAAACGTTTCGTACTTTTAAGGGCAAATAAAAAGAGAATGGCTAAGAAAAATAAAATTGCAGCATCCGAAATATTAACCATGTATATGGACTATGTGGTGGAACATCGAAATAAGCCAGATTCAATTGCAGATTTTACGCAATTACATGGCTTTTCAGAAGAATTATTCCTCACACATTTCACTTCGTTTAAAGATTTGGAAAAGGATATTTATCTGTTGCTTTTCGATAATTCTTTAGCCATTTTAAAACAAACACCAGAGTATGTTTCGTTTACTAAAAAAGACAAACTACTTAGTCTATATTATACTTTTTTTGAAAATCTTTCGCTTAACCAAGAGTTTCTAAAAATAAATTTAAAAGGTTTTGAAAATCAGCTGAAAGCACTTTCCAGGTTTTCTAGATTTAAACGTAGTTTTTTAAAATTTGTAGAAGAATTAGATTTAGAAACCCTTCACTTAAATGTCGATACTATTGAAAATATTCAAAAGAAAACCATAAAAGAATCTTCTTGGATTCAATTATTATTCACCATGAAATTTTGGTTAGACGATACTTCTGAAGCTTTTGAAAAAACAGATATTTTTATCGAAAAATCAATAAATACAAGTTTCGAGTTGTTAAATACCAAGTCTTTAAATAATATAATAGACCTAGCAAAGTTTTTATATAAAGAGAAAGTGAAATAACAGGATTAAATATTGGTATACCTGCAAAGTTTCAAAAACGAAGGAAATATAAAACGGAGAAAATTTAATAAAAAGATATTCGCTTTCGCGAGCATAAAATGAAAACAATTAAAAACATACCAATTTCTAAAATCCAACGTGCATCTAAATTAGTACAAACTGGAGCAAAAGTTGGTGTGAATTATTTAAAATATTTTGGTGATAAAATGGTGAATTCGGAGGAAGAAGCCAAAGAACGACTAGACGAATCTAATGCAACAGATATTTACGATAGTTTAAAAGACCTTAAAGGTTCTGCACTAAAATTAGCGCAAATGTTAAGTATGGAGAAAAACATTTTGCCGCAAGCATATGTCGAAAAGTTTTCCTTATCCCAATTTTCGGTACCACCATTATCTGCTCCATTAGTTTTAAAAACTTTTAAAAAGTCTTTCGGTCAATTTCCAAATGAGATTTTTGATGCATTTAATTCAGAAGCTATAAATGCAGCAAGTATAGGGCAAGTACATAAAGCCGAAAAAGACGGAAAAGCACTAGCAGTAAAAATACAATATCCAGGAGTTGCAGATAGTATTTTATCCGATTTAGCAATGGTTAAGCCAATTGCTATGAAAATGTTTAATATAAAAGGAGAGCATTCCGAAGTTTATTTTAAAGAAGTAGAAGGTAAACTTTTAGAAGAAACAAACTATTTGTTAGAAATAGAACAAAGCAAAGAAGTCGTCACAGCATGTGCGCATATTCCCAATTTAGAGTTCCCAAGATATTACGAAGCGTTTTCCTCGCAACAAATAATAACAATGGATTGGATGGAAGGGATGCATCTTTCCGAATTTACTAAAATAAATACCAATCCAGGGTTAGCAAATCAAATTGGGCAAGCCTTATGGGACTTTTATTTGTACCAAATGCATGTGCTTAAAAAAGTACATGCAGATCCGCATCCTGGAAATTTTTTAATTTCTGAAAAAGGAAAGCTAATTGCAATAGACTTTGGCTGTATGAAAATTATTCCAGAGGACTTTTATTTTCCTTATTTCGAATTATTCAATAAAGAAATTCTGGAGGATCCTAAATTATTTCATAATCAGTTATTGGTATTAGAAATTTTAAGAAAAGAAGATACTAAAGAGGAAATAGTTTTTTTTACTAATATGTTTCACGATGTTTTAAGTTTTTTTACTCAGCCATTTAGAGAAGAAAATTTTGATTTTTCTAATGCTGTTTTTTTTGAAAAAATAGCAGCTATAGGAGAACAATATTTTAAAAGCACAAGATCTAATAAAATGAATGCTAATAGAGGTTCTAAACATTTTATTTATTTAAATAGAACGTTTTTTGGTTTGTTTAATTTAATGTTCGACTTAAAAGCAAATAATATTAAAATAAATAATTATAAAAGCCTGTAAACTTTCCGTTATTCATACTATATCTTCTTAAGTATTCTATTTGTTATGCGTGCATAGTATTTTTTTAAAAATAACGTATATTGCAAAAAATGTGTTATAATTCGAGGTTTGTTTTATTAAAATCATTAAATTTTCAAAAAATAATTAACGAATTGATAATTTCTTTTTAGAATAGCATAAAATACAAGGAACTAATAATGGCAAAAAAAATTGATTTGAAAGACATTGTGCAAGATGCATTCGATGCTTCAATACAACAGATTTCAGGTTCTGATGCTGCATTTTTATATGCAGAATCTCCAACAAGTCCAATGCATATTGCAACATTAAATATTGTAGAAGGTTCTTTAAAGTTTGAAGATTTTAAGGAAATTGTTGCTTCTAAATTACATTTAATTCCAAAATTTAGACAACGTTTACTTAATGTTCCTATGAATTTGGATTATCCATATTGGGTAGACGATCCAAATTTTGATTTAGACTTGCATTTAAACCGAATTAAATTACCTGATCCTTCCAATTGGAAAACATTAAGAGATTTAACTTCTACATTGTTTTCTGCTCCTTTAGATTTACGTAGACCATTATGGTCTGTACATTTTATTGAAGGAATTGACGAAATTGCACAGGTGCCAAAAGGCTCAGTTGCTATTGTAACCAAAGTACATCATGTAATGATTGATGGTAACTCTGGAGTTGGTATTATGGGCGTTTTATACGATAGCGACGAAAACGGAAAACAAAAAAAGCGTGCTAAACCAAAAGCATTTAGTCCAGAACCATTGCCCGATGAGCTTAGTTTATTATTAAAAAGTGGTTATGGTTTTTTAAAAAACCCGTTTAGAATACCAAAAACAGTTGCAGAAACAGCTTATAGTTTTATTAAAAATAAAGCAGCAAAAAAATTAAGTATTCAAAAGGAGTTTAGCGCAACAAAATACCCAGTTCCAATAACTATTTTTAATGGTAATATTTCTGCAAAAAGAACTTGGGGAACTGCAATTTTATCTTTCGATCGTATCAATGCACTTCGAAAAACGATGGGAGGAAGTATTAACGATGTTATTCTTGCAATTTGTGCAGGTGCTATACGTCGCTATTTAGTGGAAAAAGAAAAACTCCCTTTGCATCCACTAGTTGCTAATGTGCCAATTTCTATTCGTACAGAAAATAGCAACCAATTAAATAATCAAATTGCTAATATGATGATTCAATTGGCAACACATATTGAAGATCCTTTAGAGCGATTAGAATATATTCAAGAGCAAACCATGTTAGGTAAATCTAGACACAATACCATGGGAGCAAAAACCTTAGCTAAAATGGCCGATGTGGTTCCTTTTGGTTTGGCAAATTTAGCAGCTGGTTTATATAGTAAATACAATATTAAAGATTTACACAGACCACCTTTTAATGTAACCATAACCAATGTTCCAGGACCAAGAGGTTTATTGTATTTAAATGGACACAAAGTGGTTTCTATTTTTGGATTAACTCCAGTTGTTGATGGTTTCGGATTAATTATTGCAGCATTCAGTTACAATGGTCAAGTAAGTATTACAACAACATCAGATGCTAAGACAATGCCAGATGCCGATTTATTTTCTAGATATATTAGAGAATCTGCTAACGAGTTGGAGTTGCAAATTAAAAACCTAGAGAAAGGAAAAAAGGTTACAAAAACAAAAAAACAAGTAAGAAGCAAAAGCACACCTTTTTTTACTGCTTTAAAAAAGTATTTTAAAGAAAATCCTAAAGCAACTAAAACTTATAAAGGGGTGTACCAAATTCAATTAGATTTAGGAGATAGAACAGACGGCTGGGAAATAGATTTAACCAAAGCAACAGCAGTAATAAAGAAAAAGAAAAATTTAGATCCAAAAGTTTTAATTGAAATTGAAGATCAAAACTTATTGGCTTTATATAAAGGGAAATTACTTTTAGAAGAGTTAAAAATACAAGGAAGAATTAAAATAACAGGAACGGCAGCAAGTAAAGGGAAATTCATGAAGTTACTTTCTGCATTTTTACAAAGATAATTAATGCATTACAATACACATATATTAAAATCTACAGATGGTGAATCCATTTGTTATTATAAATGGGAAGCAAACCCAAATGTGCCTTTTAAAGGTTTAATCCAAATTGCCCATGGACTAGGAGAACATGCTGGAAGATATGATGATATGGCGCACCTTTTACAAGAGGAAGGTTATTCGGTTTATGCTAACGATCATAGAGCACACGGAAAAACAGCAGAAATGAAACGCTTATTTGGGTTTTATGATGGCAAAGAATATTTTGACGATTGTGTAGAAGATATGCACGCTTTGTATCACCTAATGAAAGCTGAAAACCCGAATACTAAATTCATATTATTTGGACATAGCATGGGATCGCTTTTTAGTAGAAAGTATGTAACTAAATATGCAAAAGAAATGGATGCCTTAATTTTATCTGGAACTGCAAGTTTTATAAAAGGATTAGGAAATATTGGACTGGTAACAGCAACAACAGTTACCGCTTTTCGCGGAAGAGCAAGAGGAAACGAATTCTTGAAATCTTTCTTTTTTGGCGAATTTAACAAGAAATTTAAACCGAATAGAACCAAGTTCGATTGGATTAGTAGTGATGAAGCACAAGTAGACATCTATGCAAAAGATCCATACAGAATAGAAGATTTTTCACTAGGGGTTTTTCTAGATATTATCAAAAATTCTAAAAAGCTAAATACACCAGATGCATTTAAAGCAACACCTAAAAATTTGCCAATTCTAATGTTTTCTGGCGATAAAGATCCAGTTGGAGAAATGGGGAAAGGGGTAAAACGTGTTGCTAAACAATATGAAAAAAGAGGTGTAAACGATTTTACCTTCAATTTATACGAAGGAGGACGACATGAAATGTTAAACGAAACCAATGCCAGAGCTGTAAAAGAAGAAATTATTGGTTGGTTAAATGCTCGTATGCAAGATTAAAATACAAATGGAAGAAACCCAAATTACATATAAAATATTTACTCGTTTGGCTGTAGCGCTAGGAACTCTTAATGGTTTAACTATTAGAGAAGCTAAAAAACTAGTGGGTTTACAGTTTAAACAACACCCTTGTCAAAAGGAAATTAAAGTGCTTATTAAGAATGTTAAAAAAGACGAGCACGAAATAATAGAACATTTATTAGACGAAATGATTTTGGTTTGTGATGAATTGGGCCCAAATCGGGATTACATTACACTAATCAAAATATTAGAAAATATAGGAAATTCTATTTCCAAAGGTCACGATCAAAATGAATACAAATACACCAATTCTATTCTAGATAGATTCAAAAAAGAAATAACGATTATAAATAAAAAGATCCCAATTCCTCCGTTGTTTAATATGATGATGGAAAGCAGATCGTTAATCGAATGGTCATCCATTTATTGCTTATATCCATTTATTCCAAAACGTATAAAAGGAAAAGGAAAACCAGTACTATTAATTCCACCGTATTTAGGCGACGATTTTTCAACATCATTTGTTAGAAAATATTTAAAATCTCTAGGTTTTGCAACCTATAAGTGGGACTTAGGATTTAACATGGTAAAGGCACATTATATTCCTAGATTAGAAGAAAAACTTGCAGATATCTACCAACAACACCAAGAAAAAGTTAGTATTGTAGGTTGGAGTGGTGGCGGTATTTTTGCAAAAATAATGGCAAATAGACATCCAAGTCAAGTAGAACAAATTTTAACAATTGGCTCACCAATTTGGGGAGTTATGGATATGAAAACACCAGTATATGGTTTGTTAGAATTTTTTAGAGGAAAATCTTTAAAAGAAAGAAATGAAAGATTTCTGGCTGAGTTAGAACCTATACCAACCGTTCCAGTAACTTGTATTTATACAAAAACCGATGGATTAGTTCCATGGAAACATTGTATGGAAGCAGAAACTTTTAGAAAAAATATTAAAAATATTGAGGTCTACGGAAGCCATTCCGGAATGGGAGCAAATGCAAGTGTTTTATTAACAACAGCAAATGCATTAAGCGCCAATTTAAATGGAAAAGAAATACAAGAAGTTTCAGCAAATATTGAGCGATTTTTATATCCCCATTTTTGGAACAAAGCAAGAAAAGCATTACAAACCAAGAAGGCAATTCTCCCAGTCATAAAATAATAATACATGGATCAAATTATTGCACATCATAAATTTCAGGAAGCTTTAAAACAAATTGCGATTCAACAAGATTTAGATCTTGAAGAGGTGAAAAAACAAGGTGCAAATTGTATTAAAGAATTGTATGCACAACAGCAGCCGATTGCTAAATTATTGGCTGTTAAAAGCTTCGATTATATACTTTCTAGAGCGTATAATGATAAAATTGATGTCGATCCAAAAGGAATCAAAAAACTCATGAAACTCATGCAGCGTAATTCGGTTGCATTCATCATGACACATAAAACTTATCTTGATACTTTGGTGCTAATTTCTACATTAGCTCGATATGGTATGCCAATTCCATATTCATTTGGTGGAAGTAATTTAGCATTTCCAGGAATGAAACAGTTAGGAAATAACGCAGGGCTTATTTTTATTCGAAGAAGCTTTAAAGACGATGCTATTTACAAAGCTGCATTGCGTCATTATATTTCAACAATAATTGACAAAGGAGATCATTTAACTTGGAATATTGAAGGAACCCGTTCCAGAACCGGTAAGATTATTTATCCCAAAATGGGAATTTTAAAATACATTAAAGAAGGCGAATTGCAAAGCGCAAGAAATATAAAATACGTTCCAGTTTCTATTGTTTACGACCTAATTCCAGATGTCAAACAAATGACCGAGGAAGGAAAAGGACAAGAAAAAAAATCGGAAAATGTAAAAGAAGCAGTAAACTATATTAAAAAACTTGGAAACGATTATGGTCGTGCAGCCATTCGGTTTGGGGATCCAGTAGAATTGAATGAAGATTTACAAGCTATCATTCCAGATATGGAAGCAGATAGTTATGCAGATAAAAATACACTCCCACGTTTTGCTTTCGAGCTTATTCATAAAGCGAATGCTATTACTCCTGTAACTACCGTTTCGTTAGTTTGTCATGTTTTGTTAAACGATTTTGCTTTAACCAAAAAAGAAATCGAATTCAAGGTCAATAGATTAATGACATATATTGGTCGGAAACAAGAAGATGTACTTATAGATCGTGGAAATAAAATAGGTGTAACCATTCAAACCGCTTTAAATTTATTGCATGGTGCAAGAATAATTCAAAAAAGTAGAGCTGGACAAAAAGCACAATATAGTTTAGTTGCTACAGAATATTTGCCAGCAACCTATTACGCAAATATGGCTTCTGGTCATTTGTATCATCAAGCTTTTATTGAAATGGCTTTGGTAAAAATAAAAGGCGATACATCTAATAACCGAATTACCCATTTCTGGGAAGAAATAATGAAACTTCGAAATTTGTTTAAGTTCGAGTTTTTTTACACGAACAAGCCTCAATTTAGTAGTGAGATAGAAGCCGAGTTAATGCGATTCGATAAAAATTGGAGAGCCATTTTAGCAGATCCAAATGGAAATATATCCGCATTATTAAAAAAACAAGATTTATTCGTTTCTAGAGCTATTTTATTATCTTATTTAGAAGCAGATAAGGTAGTTTGTTATACACTTAACAGTTGGGATACAGACGATGAGTTTAATGAAGAAGATTTTATTGAGCTTGCAATGTTTAAAGGAAAAGAATTGCATTGGCAATCTAAAATAACACGTTTAGATAGTGTTTCAAAACCATTTTTAATTAATGCACTTCGTTTTGCTAAAAATGCAAATCTTGTTCCTGTCGAAAGAGTAATAGATTATGAAGGTTTAGATGGTTGGAAAACGCAAATAGAAGATTTATCAGAAAGGTTATTCTACTTAAAACATATCGAGAATGTACAAGATGAAAAAACGATAAACGAGGAGCCAATCCAACAAAATGTAGTTCCAGATTCTGGTAATGACGAAGTAAATCTAGAGGAAACAATAGAAGAAGGACCACATATAACAGCGTTTTTTGATATGGATAGAACGCTAATTAACGATTTTTCGGCAAAAAAATTCATGACTACACGTCTGTTTAGTGGCAAAACAACAGCAAAAGAATATCTAACACAGTTTGCTACTGCAGCAGTATTTGCATTAGGAAATAGAGATTTTGAAGTGCTTACCAAAATTGCAGCACTTGGAGTAAAAGGTATCGCAGAATCTGCATTTACAGAATTAGGAGAGCAAGTTTTTACCGATTATTTAGAGGAAACAATTTATTCTGAATCTCGAGATTTAATAGCAAAACATATAGAAAAAGGACATAAAGTGGTTATTATTTCAGCAGCTACCACTTACCAAATTAAACCAATAGCTAAGGCATTAGGAATTAAAGATATTTATGCTACCGAAATGGAGTTACGTAACGGTAAGTTTACTGGTCGTGTTTCCGAAATGTGCTGGGGAGAAGGTAAAGCTAGAGCCGCACGAAAATTTGCAAAAAAGAATAAAGTAGATCTAGCAAAAAGTTATTTCTATACTGATAGTTTTGACGATTATCCTTTGTTAAAAATCGTTGGAAAACCAGTAGCAACAAATCCAGATCAAAGATTATCCCAAGTAGCATTCGAAAATAATTGGCCAATTCTAAGATTCGAAGAACCAGTTGGTAAACCTTTAGTTAATGGCTTTAGAACAGGGTTAGCAGCAGCAAGTATTTACCCTTCAGCCGTAAAAGGAATTGTAAAAGGAGCAATGACGATGTCTAGACAACAAGCTGCTAATACCACTTTTTCAAGTATTGGAGATTTAGGATCTAAAATGGCTGGATTAGAAATAGCAGTAAAAGGAAAGCATCATTTAGAAGAAATTCGTCCAGCAGTTTTTTGTTTTAACCATCAAAGTGCAGCAGATTTCTTTATTGTTATGAAACTAATTCGTCATGATTTTACAGGGATTGCTAAAAAAGAATTAGAAAGAACTCCTTTTGGCCCTATTTTTAAAGCTTTAGGAGCAATTTATGTAGACAGAGCAAATAAAGAAAAAGCTATTGAAGCGATGCAGCCTGCCGTAGAAGCATTAAAGAGCGGTATTTCTGTGGCTATTGCGCCAGAAGGAACACGAAGCGGAAGCAAAACTTTAGGAGTCTTCAAAAAAGGTGCATTTCATCTTGCCATGCAAGCAGGAGTGCCAATTATTCCTATTGTAATTAAAAATGCATATATGGCAATGCCTAAAGGAACAAGCATGTTTAAACCAACACATATAGAAGTAGTTGTCTTAGAACCAGTTGATACATCTCTTTGGAAAAGAAAAAACATCAATAAACATATAGAAGAAGTTCGAGATTTATATATTAATGAATTAGAAAATTAATTTTAAGTTATGAAATTAAACGTAGGAGTTTTAGGAGGAGGATCTTGGGGGACCACAGTTGCATCATTAACAGCAAAAAATAGCGAAACTATTTTATGGGCAAGAAATGAAAAAACAGTTCAGGAAATAAATGAAGAACACAAAAATTCTAAATATTTGCCAGGAGCACTATTACATAAAAACTTAAAAGCTTCAGCTTCCATTGAAGAAACAGTTAAAAATGCAGATGTGATTGTTATGGGGATTCCTTCGCAACATTTTAGAGAAGTGTTACATACTGCGAAACCTTTTATAAGACCTTGGGTTCCTATTGTAAGCTTGTCTAAAGGTTTAGAATTAGACACCAAAATGCGAATGACGCAAATTATAGAGCAAGAGCTTCCTGGTCATCCTGCAGGGGTTTTAACAGGTCCAAATTTAGCAAAAGAAATTCATTCTGGTCAAGCAGCTGCAGCGGTAATAGCCATGGTAGATAAAACCATTGCTAAGCAATTACAGCAAGTTTTTAGCACAGGATTGTTTAGAGTATATACGAATAACGATGTTATTGGCTGTGAACTAGGTGGTGCTTTAAAAAACATTATGGCAATTGCTACAGGAATGGGAGATGGAGCAAATGCTGGCGATAATACTAGAGCAGCCTTAATAACCAGAGGGCTATCGGAATTAACCAGATTAGGTACAGCTATGGGAGGAAGGCGAAGAACTTTTTCTGGACTTGCAGGAATGGGAGATTTAGTAGCTACTTGTTCTAGTTCTAAAAGTAGAAACCATCATGTTGGTTTTCAAATAGGTCAAGGTAAAAGTCTAAAACAAATTATCGAAGAAATGAATGAGGTTGCCGAAGGTGTAAAAACAGCTAAAGTGGTCATGGAACTTGCTAACGATTATAAGGTAGATATGCCTATTTCGAGAGAAGTATATAAAGTTCTTTATGAAGGCAACACCGTAAATGATGCCTTTAAAGGCTTACTTAAAATAGAAAGTGGTTCAGAGAAGGAACCAGGATAATATTCTGTTTAATAATAAATAGTTTACTCTTTTACTTTGTAGTATTCTGTGATTTCTCCATTGGTTTCTAAAACTAAATGAGTAGCGTCTAGTTGTATTAAAGCGGAAGTCCAATTACCATATCTATAAATGTATTCTAGCACAAACTGACTTTCTTCTTTTTTTAAATAAATGTGGGAGTGTGATTTTTCAACAGGTTTATATTTTCCAATAGTTCCTGTTGATTTTACATTTTCAACATTTCCTCTGCCATTTTCAAACCAATAATGATAAATGCTTTTAGAGTCCTCATTTTTAATTTTCCAATAACCAGTAAGGGCATTTTCAATTTCAATTTGAGAGGTACAGCATGTTAAACTTTGTGCAAAGTTGATAAACGGAATTAGTAATAAAAAAAAGATGAAATATTTTTTACAAAAAGACATCAAAAAATAAAATTAATAGCTGTTAAATTACTAATATAATAATTTTTGTTTAAATGAAATGGGTTTTAGTTGCTAGACGCTAAATGTTTCTGTATTTTTGGTCTCCAATTTTTACGATTTTAATAATTTTATTTTCGCTTTTGCGGAAATGCATAAATACTTTTTACATGAGCCCAAAAGGAAAACTAACCTTTGATGTTTTAATAGAAATTCCAAAAGGAAGCAGAAACAAATATGAATACGATTTTGATCTACATAAAATCCGATTCGATAGAATGCTTTTCTCATCCATGATGTATCCAGGAGATTATGGCTTTATTCCAGAAACTTTAGCATTAGATGGGGATCCATTAGATGTTTTAGTGATGGGGACTGAACCAACTTTTCCAATGTGTGTTATGGAAGTAAAGCCAATTGGTGTATTTCATATGACAGACGAAAAAGGTCCAGACGAAAAATTAATTTGTGTACCAACTACAGATCCTATCTGGAATATATATAACGACATCGAAGACTTAAATCCACATAGAATAAAAGAAATTACACACTTTTTTCAAGTATATAAAGATTTAGAAAAGAAAAAAGTTGATGTTGGTGGTTGGGGAAATGCCCAAGAAGCTTACCAAATTTTAAATAAGTGTATTGAACGTTACGAAAACAGCGAGCATAAAGCAAAAGGAGATTTCAAGATATAAAGATCTCTAAACTTAAAGTAAAAACCCTTTCATTTTTTAATGAAAGGGTTTTTACTTTTAAACAAGTAAATTTTAAAGTATTGCAATTTGTTATTGTTTACTTTTTAGGTAAAATTAATTTGTTCCTATTTTGTTTAAAGCACATAAATATCAAAAACCTTGTTTTTATGTTAAAAAATTGATGATTTTAAAATATTTTTTACTTCTGTTTGAATTTATTACATTAGCAATCATTAAAAACTAATCAAACTAAATATAATATGGAATCAATGATGATTTATATGCCAATTGCATTGGCAATTTTAGGTTTAATCTATATGATGATTAAACAAAAATGGGTAATGAAACAAGATGCAGGAGATGGTAAAATGAAAGAAATTTCAGATCACATCTACGAAGGAGCTCTTGCTTTCTTAAATGCAGAATACCGTTTACTAGCAGTCTTTGTAGTTATCGTAAGTGTATTATTAGCAATTGTATCTTTTGTAGTGCCAACAACACATTGGTTGATAGTTATCGCTTTTATTTGTGGTGCTGTTTTTTCTGCTTTTGCAGGAAATATAGGTATGAAAATAGCAACGAAAACAAACGTAAGAACGACACAAGCTGCTCGTACTAGTTTGCCAAACGCACTTAAAATTTCTTTTGGTGGTGGTACTGTAATGGGACTTGGTGTTGCAGGATTAGCAGTACTTGGTTTAACTGCTTTCTTTATATTTTTCTTTCACTTTTTTATGGGAGGCGTTTGGACAAACACCATGGACATGACTATTGTTTTAGAAACTTTAGCAGGGTTTTCTCTTGGTGCAGAATCTATCGCTTTATTTGCAAGAGTTGGTGGTGGTATTTATACAAAAGCAGCAGATGTAGGTGCAGATTTAGTTGGTAAAGTAGAAGCTGGTATTCCAGAAGATGATCCAAGAAATCCTGCTACAATTGCAGATAATGTAGGTGATAATGTAGGAGATGTTGCAGGAATGGGAGCCGATTTATTTGGGTCGTATGTTGCTACAGTATTAGCAGCAATGGTTTTAGGTAATTATGTGATTAAAGATATGGGTGGAAATATTGGAGATGCCTTTGGTGGTATTGGTCCAATTTTATTACCCATGGCAATTGCAGGAGTAGGAATTATTATTTCTATTATTGGAACTGTACTTGTTAAAATTAAAAGTAACGATGCTAAAGAAGCGCAAGTAATGGGGGCTTTAAATATTGGTAACTGGACTTCTATTATTTTAGTTGCGGCAGCTTGTTTTGGTTTAGTAACTTGGATGTTGCCAGAAACGATGCAAATGAATTTCTTTGGCGAAGGCTTACAAGAAATTTCTTCTATGCGAGTATTTTATGCTACTCTTGTTGGTTTAGTAGTAGGAGCAGTTATTTCTTCGATAACAGAATATTATACAGGATTGGGAAAATCTCCAATTTTGAAAATTGTACAACAATCTAGTACGGGAGCAGGTACTAATATTATAGCAGGTTTAGCTACCGGAATGATTTCAACATTCCCTTCGGTTTTATTATTTGCTGGTGCTATTTGGGCGTCTTATGCTTTTGCAGGGTTCTATGGGGTTGCTTTAGCAGCATCTGCCATGATGGCAACAACAGCTATGCAATTAGCAATTGATGCTTTTGGACCAATTTCTGATAATGCTGGTGGCATTGCAGAAATGAGCGAGCAAGAACCAATTGTAAGAGAGCGTACCGATATTTTAGACTCTGTTGGTAACACAACAGCTGCAACAGGAAAAGGTTTTGCAATCGCTTCGGCTGCATTAACCTCATTAGCACTTTTTGCTGCTTATGTAACTTTTACTGGAATAGATGGAATAAATATTTTTAAAGCACCAGTTTTGGCAATGCTATTTGTTGGTGGTATGGTGCCTGTAGTATTTTCAGCTTTAGCTATGAATGCTGTTGGTAAGGCTGCAATGGAAATGGTGGAAGAAGTACGTAGACAATTTAGGGATATTCCTGGAATTATGGAAGGTACAGGGAAACCAGAATACGATAAATGTGTAGATATTTCTACTAAAGCATCTTTAAAAGAAATGATGTTACCTGGTTTATTGACTATAGGTTTTCCTTTAGTAATAGCATTTGTGCCAATGTTATTTGGAATGAGTCATTTAGCGATTGCAGAAATGCTTGGTGGTTATATGGCAGGAGTAACTGTTAGTGGCGTGCTTTGGGCAATCTTTCAAAATAATGCTGGAGGTGCTTGGGATAATGCTAAAAAATCCTTTGAAGCTGGAGTAGAGATTAATGGTGAAATGACTTTTAAAGGTTCTGATGCACATAAAGCAGCAGTTACAGGAGATACTGTTGGAGATCCATTTAAAGATACTTCAGGTCCTTCTATGAATATTTTAATTAAACTTACTTGTTTAATAGGCTTAGTTATTGCTCCAATATTAGGAGGGCATACCGAAGAAGGTCTGGCTCTAAATAATGAGGTTCTTGTAGAACAAATTGTAGAAGACGCAAATAACCAAGTAATACGTAAGGCATCTATTCAGAAATTTGAGGATGGTACTGCAAAGGCAATAGTTAAAACGGCTATTATTAAAAATGGAATTGAAGATGTAGTAACTGAAGTTTATCAAGGAGACTTTGATGAGGTTAAGCAAAAAGTGGAGGCTTTAGGAAAGGATGTTACTATTAGAATAAAGGAAGTTGTAGAGTAAAGAACTATATTTTAAATAAAAAAAACCACGCATTTTGCGTGGTTTTTTTGTTATTTTAAGGCAACCTATTTATTTATGAAATTATTTAAGAAAGAACCTGTTCAAATTATTGCTTTTCAAAGCTACGGAACTGATACTCACTTTTATTTAAGAGGAAGGGCTTTACAAGATGAATCTATAGATTTAGAACAACAAGGTTTTTTTAGTGTGCTAATAAATAGTTGGAAACGTTTAGAAAGTGACGAAATTAAGAATGCTAGCATTGTTGTAAAATTACCAGATGGGTCTTTTTTAGAAACAACAAGCGATACGCATGGTTATTTTAAAATGAAAGCGAATGTTAAAGGTTTAAAAGCAATGGCTAATGTAGAGGGTTGGTTAGCTTGTGAGGTTGCTTTTCAAGATGTTGCTATTAAGCCAGGTATACAAAAGGAAAATCGTTTTCCTGCCGAAATACTAATTCCTTCTAATTCAGTAGAATTTGGTGTTGCAAGCGATATTGATGATACCATTTTACACACTGGTGTGGTGTCTACATTAAAGTGGAGAGTGCTCTATAATACTCTTTTTAAATCTGCAAAAATGCGTTTGCCTTTGGATGGTGCTGCCGATTTTTATCATTTATTACATCGTGGAAAGTCTGGTGAAAATGCAAATCCTATTTTTTATGTTAGTCATAGTCCATGGAATTTGTACCGATATTTAGAATTATTTTTAAAACAAAATAATTTTCCGAAAGGTCCTATATTATTAAGGAGTTTTAAAGATATTTTGAAAAAGAAAGCACCCGATGAAAAACCGCAAAAGCAAAAGGAAATATTAGATTTATTAAAAACATACCCCAATTTACCTTTTATTTTAATAGGAGATAGTGGAGAGCATGATCCAGATATTTATATAGAAATAGCAACCTTGTTTCCAGAGCGAATAAAAGCTATTTATTTGCGTAGCGTAAAACATAAGAAGAAAATGCTTCGAGTAAAAGGCTTGCTTGAAAATTATAAAACGACTCCTGCGTTACTAGTAGAGAGTAGTGTACAAGCTATTACACATGCTAGAGAAAATGGTTTTATAGCTTAATGCTAAATATTTGTTGTTTAGAATTGCGTTAAGGATAGAACGGTTTGTTTGAGCTCCTCGCAGAGAGCGAGTAGTGAAAGCCTGACTTTTTTTAATCCTGCTAGAGTTCTAAAACCTAGTAGGATTAAAAAAAGGAACGCCCAAAAATATTTTAAAATAAGCCGTTTATTTCGGCATCAATTTTATTTAATATATAACCTAAATCTTCAGGTCTGTCTACAAAATCAAGATTGTCTACGTCAATGATTAAAAGATTTCCTTTGTTGTAGCCCGTTATCCAAGCTTCATAACGCTCATTTAGTCTACTTAAATAATCTATACTTATCGAATTTTCGTAATCGCGACCTCGTTTGTGTATTTGGGATACTAAATTAGATATAGAGCTGCGTAAGTAAATTAGTAGATCTGGACCTTCTACAAAACTTTCCATAAGATCGAAAAGCGATTTGTAGTTTTCAAAATCTCGATTCGTCATTAAACCCATTGCGTGCAGGTTAGGTGCAAAAATATGAGCATCTTCGTAAATGGTTCTATCTTGAATAATGTCTTTACCACTTTGGCGTATATCTGAAACTTGACGAAATCTACTATTTAAAAAGTATACTTGTAAGTTAAAACTCCAACGTTCCATCTGGTTGTAAAAGTCGTCTAAATAAGGGTTGTCTACTACATCTTCTAGTTGCGCTTCCCATTTATAATGTTTGGCTAGTAATTTTGTTAGTGTGGTTTTTCCAGCACCAATATTTCCTGCTATGGCAACGTGCATATCTTATTTAATTTTTTAATTGAAATTTAGAAAGGATTTTCTCGTGGTAAATATACAAGGTTTCATTGGTTAGTAAAAACTGATTTATTAACAAATTTGGAGTTTTTACTTTTATTATATCCTCGGTATTTTTCTTTAAAAAGTAGAGTGTATTTTCCTTTTTTAAAATAAGATTTCCGTTGTCTTCTTCAATATTAGTAAAGCCTTCATTTTTAATTTTTTGGGTTAAACTGCCAAAATAATTATACTTGTAGAGGTACTTTTCTGTAAGTAGCCAGCAAAAATTAAAATTACTTTTTAAATCTAAAACACTCGACTGAATAGGTAGTGTAGTTGCTTTTGTTTTATTCGTTTTATAATCGTAGACTTCTAGTTGTTGTGTGTCTTGATTAAAAATCCAAAGCGTATTATCGTTTCCTGTGGTAATTTGTGATACGCTTTTATAGGGTTTTGTGGTATTAAAGTCTATTCTAAAAATCTCTGCTAAACGATTATCTAAAATAATTGCAGTATTAAAATCTTTATAAAAAACATTTATTTTTAAAGGATTAAAAGCGTTTGCCGAAGTTATTTCGCCTAATTGTACATTGCTGTAGTTGATCGTTTTATCTGCGTCTTTTTTGTAAAATATATGGTTGTTTAGGTAGTATTGGGTATCAAAATTATCTATATCAATAATTGTTCTATCTGTGAGGTCTATTTTTTTTAGAAGTGAGATATCTATTGTTTCTTGCCCAAAAGCGGAAATCGTTAGAAGGATACAAAATAGAATATAGGTGTTTTTCATAGGAAAACGAAAAGTACAAAAATTGAACCAATTTCTAATTAAAAAAAATATTTTCATTTTAAGAGTAATTTAACATTTCAAGCTTAAACGTTTTTGTGTTTTAAGTGTCTTATAAGAGTTACTTAAAATGTTTTTAATAATAAAACTACAAACTAAATTTAGATGAAAATAAATAAAACGCTATCTGTTATTTGCTTTACGCTTTTTTCTTGTGTTTTCACATATGCACAACAGGACTTTCAAGGTAAAGCCTATTACGAATCTAAAACAACTGTCGATATGGATAATTTTGGTCCTCCAGATATGCCTGCTGATAGGAAAAAACAGATTATGGAACGTATGAAAAGTTTCTTAGAAAAAAGTTACACATTAACTTTCAATAAAACAGAGTCGGTTTATAAAGAAGAAGAGCAATTAGCCGCTCCTGGTGGTTCTCAAGGTAGGGGTTTTGGTGGTTTTGCTGCTAATTTTACTGCAGGAGAACAATATAAAAATATAAAAAGCAATCAGTTATTACAAGAACAAGAATTTTTTGGAAAGCAATTTTTAATTAATGATTCGTTACCAAAACTAAAATGGAAAATGACTGGAGAAACCAAACAGATTGGTCAATATATGGCTATGAAAGCTACAGCAATGAAAGCAGTAGATAAAACGGATTTTTCAAGTTTTAGAAGAAGGGGGAGAGGAAATGATAATGCAGAAAAAAAATCAGATTCTACAAAAGTAAATAACTCAGTTGATGAAATAGAAGTACCAAAAGAAATTGAAGTAACTGCTTGGTATACCATGCAAATCCCAGTAAACCAAGGTCCTGGAGAATATTGGGGGCTTCCTGGTTTAATTTTAGAAATAAATGCAGATAGAACCACTATTCTTTGTTCTAAAATAATATTAAATCCAAGCGAAAAAGAAAACATCAAAGTGCCTTCAAAAGGAAAAGAGGTAACAAAAGAAGAGTATGCTAATATTGTGGTGAAAAAGATGGAAGAAATGCGTGAAATGTATGGAGGTCGAGGAGGCCGTGGTGGACGCCCAGGAGGAAGAGGTCGTTAATACATAAAACAATTCTATTTAAACCTAACCAGAAAAATTTAAAATGAAAAACCTATTAACCCTACTAATTTGCTTAGTAGCTAGTACCACTTTTGCTCAAGTTAGAGTAGAAGGTATTGTAAAAGATAGTATTGGTAACCCTTTAGAACTTGCTAATGTGGTTGCTGTAAATCAAGAAACAAAAGCCCTAGACTCTTACGGAATTACTAATGATGCTGGAAGGTATAAGCTTTCTTTAGAGAAAAATTCTAGCTATCAGATACAGGTGAGCTATATTGGAATGAAAACAACAGAAGATCTTTTCGAAACCAAAGAAGAGGATCTTACTAAAAACTATACCCTTTTAGACGATACTACTTTAGACGAAGTAGAGTTGGTTTACGAAATGCCTGTAACTGTAAAAGGAGATACTATTGTTTATAATGCAGATTCTTTTAAAACAGGAACCGAAAAAAAACTAGAAGATGTTTTGAAAAAACTCCCTGGAGTAGAGATTACAGATGATGGAGAAATTGAGGTAGAAGGAAAAACGGTAAGCAAGATAATGGTAGATGGTAAAGATTTCTTTGATGGTGACACGAAATTAGCGGCAAAAAATATTCCTTCGAATGCTATCGATAAAGTAGAAGTGCTTAAAAATTTTAGTGAAGTTGGGCAATTAAGTAGTGTGACTAATAATCAAGATAATATCGCTATTAATTTAAAATTAAAAGAAGGAAAAGATAAGTTTTGGTTTGGTGATGTTACAGCGGGAACAGGAATCGCTTCCGACGATGGTTTGTATAAAGTACAGCCAAAATTGTTTTTCTATAGCCCAAAAACAAGTATCAATTTTATTGGAGATTTAAATAATACAGGAGAAGTTGCATTTACTCGTAGAGACTATTTTAATTTTACAGGTGGATTTAGAAACCTGAGTCAAAGTAGTGGAACCAATATTAGTTTAGGAGATAATAGTTTGAGCTTTTTAAATACCACTAATAATAAAGCAGAAAGTATAGATACTAAATTTGCTGCAGCTAATTTTAGTAACTCCCCAAATGATAAACTTACCATTAGCGGATTTGGAATATATTCTGGTACAAAAACTGCTATTCGCGAAAATAACGAGGTGTCTTACACCGATGACGAACTTATTATCCCAGATGAGTCTACTACCAACTATACGCAACAAGAAAGCAATTTAGGGCTACTAAAACTAAGTGCCGTTTATAAAGCAAATGCGAATAATCAATTGGATTATGATGTTTTTGGAAGATATTCTAAACAAACACAAAATCGTTTTTTTAATTCTTCGGTTTTAGGGCAAGTAGATCAAATAGAAGAACAAACACCTTATAGTATTAACCAGAATTTAAACTACTATTATACTTTAAACGAAAACAATATTTTTTCGCTAGAAGCACAGCACTTATTGCAAGATGAAGATCCTTTTTATAATGCATTTATTGAGCAAAAAGACACCTATGCAAGCACCGCAGAAGGTTTAGGGTTAGACGATGCGCAATCTGCTTATAACACTTCACAAGAGAAAAGAGTAAAGTCTAATAAGTTTGATGGTAAGTTAAATTATTGGAATGTACTTAACCAAAAAAGTAATTTAAATTATACCATTGGTTTGGTGTATAGTAACCAAAAATTCAACTCCGATATTTTTCAAGTACTGGATAATGGTTCCATATTTACTCCTACACCAGTGGATGGTTCTAATACCAACGATGTAGATTATACCTTTAGTGATGCTTATGTAGGTGTTCATTATAATCTAAAAGCGGGGAAATTTACGTTAACTCCAGGTTTTTCAGCACATGCATATAATACTAAAGACACACAATTTGGTTCTACTAACAGTAATAGTTTTGCTAGAATTTTACCAGATGCTACCATTAGGTTTCAAATGAAAAAGAGCGAAAACCTAAACTTACGTTACTCTATGCAAACCAATTTTACAGATGTAACGCAGTTAGCAGAAGGCTTATTTTTAAATAATTATAGTTCCATTTTTTCAGGAAACCGCGAATTAGAAAACTCCTTATCACATAATTTAAATCTTTCATATTTTAGTTTCAATATGTTTAATTATACCAATGTATTTGGTTTTTTAAACTATTCTAAAAATATAGATGGTATTCGTAATAACACAGATTTCGAAAGTGTAATTACAACATCAACACCTTTTAATTCTAATTTTGCAGACGAAACTTTTTCTGCTCGTGGACGTTTTGAACGCCGTTTCGGAAAAATTAAAGCAAACCTTTCTGGATCTTGGAGTTGGGCAACTTTTAATCAGTTTATAGGTGGGAATCTAAGTAAAAATAAAAGTTTTACACAAACCTATGGTACCCGAATTAGTACCTTTTTTAAGAATGCACCAAATGTAGAACTAGGGTACGATTTAACTATAAATGATAATGATCAAGGAAATAACAATACCAAGTTTTATACACACAGACCATTTATAAACTTCGATGCTGTAATTTTAAAAGACTTTAGTTTTGTTACCGAATACAGTTATTATGATTTTAGAAACACCGAAGATTCTCTTAATAAATACGGCTTTTTAGATGCTTCTTTAACGTATCAAAAAACCGATAGCCAGTGGGAATATAAAGTTGGAGCAACCAACTTGTTAGACACACAAAGTTTAAGTCAAAGTAACACCGGAAACATTTCGGTGAGCAATAGAGAGTATTTTATACAACCAAGATATGTAGTATTTAGTGTGAAGTATAATTTATAGAATAATAATTTGGGCGTTACCCTACTTCGCTAAAAAAAAAGCTACGTAGCGTCGGGCTGTACGTTATATCTTTTGTAAAAACAAAAGGATGCCACTTCCATCCCTAACGCAAAAAAAGCCTTCTTAAAACAAAGAAGGCTTTTTTTTGTGCTTTAATCAATTACTTGGAGCTACAATAAGTGTTTTAATAACCTCATTAGGGTTTGCTGCATTTCCACCAGCTTTATAAATGCTAGTTACATTATTTAATAGCCTTGCAAAACTTAAAGTATCTAAGCGCTTTGTCATAGTTGATAAAGTATCTCCTTTAAATGTATTATTAAAAGACACCAACTTGCCTTCTTTCCATACAGATCCAACGGTTTTAGATGGCCAATAGTCGTGGTTAATAGTTTTAAAGTTCATCCATTCATGATTAACAGCATCATAATTAAATTGTTTAAAAGAAGGGTTGTTGCCATTTCTAGGTGTAATTGCAGGAATAGAAACTATTAAATCACTAAACTGTAAACTATCGTTTTTGTCTTTGTACATCATTTTACGCAATCCATCTAAATGTGTATGGCTTGTCAATGCACCTACAATTCTGTCTTTGTTTTCTGCAACAATATCTAGGAATGCATCTTTTATGTTTTTGCCATTATAGGTAATGTCTGTATCCCAAATTTCAGAACCTCCATGACCATCAATTCCCGGAGGAATATGCATGCCAATCATAATAGCATCTTCCGTACTTCCTTCCGTAAATTGTTTTGTAAACCAATCCATTTGATTTTTAATATCTTTTGCCTGTTCTCCAGGCTTTCCATAATAATGTAAATGGTTCGAATTATGATGAGCGTATTTAAACATTACACTATTTAAAATAATTAAGCGTATACCTCCGTCTTTTCCTAAAGGATATACCGCGTAACAACCTAAATCTCCTCTAGTATTATCTGCTACACATGCCTTTGCTTTCCCTAAGCCGCAAGTGCCACTATTAATAACTGGCCAGTTTTTTACACCAAGACTATCTAAAGCAAAAGGAGTATCTCCATTTGGAGCAGTAAAAGCTCTATAGTCTCCACTCCAAGAATCATTATTTCCTGGAGCATATATTAATGGAACATTGGCTATTTGTGCTGCATTGCGAAGATGACTTAATACTTTGCCTGTGTTTTTTCTAGCAGAGGATAAAGATGTTTTGTCAGTTGGATAGGCATGCCATGGTAAATCACCTAATAGAATAACATAATCCGGTTTTGGTTGTTTAGATGCTCCAGAAATTATATTTGTAAATTTTGTTAAAGAAATATCCCATAAATCATTACCTGTATCTGCCTCGTTGCCATTTTGTACCACCTCAGCTTGTGTCCATTCACTATGTAAATGTGTGTCGGATATTACTAAGAATGTATTAGATTTTTTTGAAATACTTGTAGAGTCTAGAATAACAATGTTTTTTTCTTCCTGTGGTGCTATAATAGATTCGTTATTAAAAGCATAATATCCAATAGGTACTGCTAAAATTACAGATGTGGCCACCCCAAATATGGTGTTTATTCGTTTCATAATATTTAGATGTTAGTTGTACTAACGAATTTATTATAAATGAGTTAGATATTTTCAGGTGTTATTACGTGATTTTCAAAGAGTTAGATTGGATGTTCTTTAAGCTATTTCGTGAATATAAAAAGAGCATTGCTTACATATGGTCTTTCTGGTTTTCCTCTAAACCAAATCTTAAATAAATTTTGGTTTTATCTCAAAAAAAAAGTTTGCATAAAATATGCAAACTTTTCAAGTTAAAGTGGGGAGAGCAGGATTCGAACCTGCGAAGTTAAAAACAACAGAGTTACAGTCTGTCCTCGTTGGCCGCTTGAGTATCTCCCCAAACGTGACGCCAAATATATTTAAGTTTTATATTTTTTCAACTATATAATTAGGTCTTTTTTATAAAAAATTAGCTTTTAAATTTAGCGAACTAAATTTCTTCGAGGTATCTGTTTGTTATCTAAAGTTTTATAGCTTGGTAAGCTGTTTTAATTTATTTGTTTTTTAACATATTTTTCTTTCCAAGTAAAAGGATAGTGTTCGGTGTCTATAATTGGATCGATACCAAAAAGTCGTTTAGTACAGATTCTGTAGTGCAAAAAGCAACTTCTACCCAAGCTTGATCCTTAGAATAGGTTCGCCAACAATAAATATATCACTGTTTTTACCAGGAATCAATTGCGAAGGTTTTCTAATTTTTTCGTTGTACATCTCTCAAATCATAATGTAATTTATAGGCATGCATGGTAACCAGTATTAAATGACTGAAGTGACCAGTCCATGTACTTGGTTAACGATTCTGGAACATCTAAATAGTTCGCTTGCGATCCAAAATGCAGAGCCGCTAATTGTTTGCGTAGCATTTAAATAAATAATAGCTATGTTTATCATTTATTAATCAAGTGCTTAAGCGTGTAAATGCGTGATTGTTAGATAAAAAAAAGCCGCTAATAAAATTAGAGGCTTTTTGAAATGATATAATCGAGATTTTTACAACTCAAAGGCAGTTTTTACTTGCTCTACATAATCTAATTTTTCCCATGTAAATAATTCGACATCCATAGTTAGATCATCTCCGTTTGGTTGTGAGAATGTTTTTCTTACTGTTTCATTTACTCTTCCCATATGTCCATATGCAGCAGTTTCACCATACATAGGGTTTCTTAATTTTAAACGCGTTTCAATAGCAGAAGGACGCATATCAAAAATTTCAGAAATCTTATTAGCGATTTCTCCATCTGTCATATTAAAAGGGCAAGTACCATAAGTGTCTACAAAAATCCCCATTGGTTCTACAACACCAATAGCATAACTTACCTGTACTAGAATTTCGTCACAAATTCCTGCTGCAACTAAATTTTTTGCAATATGCCTTGTTGCATAAGCAGCACTTCGGTCTACCTTGCTTGGGTCTTTGCCAGAAAAAGCTCCTCCACCATGGGCGCCTTTACCACCATATGTATCTACAATAATTTTTCTTCCTGTAAGTCCTGTGTCACCATGAGGTCCACCAATAACAAATTTACCTGTTGGGTTAATGTGATATTTAATATCATCATTAAAAAGAGCTTGTATGTTTTCTGGTAATTTGGCAATCACTCTAGGAATTAATATTGCTACAATATCTTTTCTAATTTTTGTTAGCATCACATCGTCATTTGCATCAAAATCATCATGTTGTGTAGATACAACAATAGCTTCGATTCGCTGTGGTACATTATCATCACTATATTCAATAGTTACCTGACTTTTAGAATCTGGACGTAAATAGGTGATTTCTTTGTTTTCTCTTCTTAATTCAGCAAGTTCAAACATAATCTTATGTGAAAGATCTAATGCTAAAGGCATATAGTTTTCGGTTTCGTTTGTTGCATAACCAAACATCATTCCTTGGTCTCCTGCTCCCTGTTCTTCTTTGCTAGCTCTGTCTACACCACGGTTAATGTCATCAGACTGTTCGTGTATAGCAGAAAAAACACCACAAGAGTTCCCGTCAAACATATAGTCGCTTTTCGTATAACCAATTTTGTTTATGGTATCACGTGCAATTTTTTGTACGTCTAAATAGGTGTTCGATTTTACTTCTCCAGCAAGTACAACTTGACCAGTGGTGACTAATGTTTCGCATGCAACTTTAGACTCTGAATCAAAAGCTAAAAAATGATCAATTAAAGCATCACTTATTTGGTCTGCTACTTTATCTGGATGTCCTTCTGATACGCTTTCAGAAGTAAATAAATATGGCATAAATCCTAATTTTAAATTATAGTTTAATTATAAATTTGTTGGATTGCTTGGTCGCTAGAGAAGTGAATAACTTACTGCTTTAGCATTTTTTTTATGAGGTTGCAATCAGACAAATTTTTCCTCTTAATATTTAATGAGACAAAAGTAGAAAAATAAAACGGAACACATACCAATTTTAAGTTTTTTAAGTAAAAGTTAAGTTCCTTTAACCATATAAAACAACGAACTAGATTAAAATTAATAAACAATAAGGTGCTTAATAAAAAAAATAAAGAATTGAACATCATACATATTTACCGGTAACAGCTTGTAAATCAACAGTTTAATATTTTAATATTACTATTGGATTTAGCTAGGTAAAACGAATAATTAGATATAGAAAACAGTAAACCACTAATTTAGTTCTCGCAAATATAATTTGTATAAAAAAAATATGAGCGAATTAAACAAACACAGTAAAAGATTAACACAAGATGAATCGCAACCAGCATCTCAAGCTATGCTTTATGCAGTAGGCTTGACAGATGAAGACATGCAGAAAGCTCAGGTTGGTATTGCAAGTACTGGTTACGATGGTAATCCATGTAATATGCATTTAAATGGATTGGCTGGAGAAGTTAAAATTGAATGTAAAATTGCAGGTTTAGTAGGTTTAGGGTTTAATACTATTGGTGTTTCAGATGGTATTTCTATGGGGACTTCAGGAATGAATTATTCCTTAGCTTCTAGGGATATTATTGCAGATTCGATAGAAACCGTTATGAATGCGCAAAGTTACGATGCATTAATTTCTGTGGTTGGATGTGATAAAAATATGCCTGGGGCAGTAATCGCAATGTTACGCCTAAATCGTCCTTCTATTATGATGTATGGAGGTACTATTGCTTCTGGGAATTATAAAGGAAGAAAGCTTAACGTTGTTTCGGCTTTTGAGGCTTTGGGGCAAAAAGTAGCAGGAGAAATTGACGAAGAAGAATATAGAGAAATTATTAAAAGAGCTATTCCTGGTGCTGGAGCCTGTGGTGGTATGTACACAGCAAATACAATGGCTTCTGCTATCGAATGTATGGGTTTTGCTTTGCCTTATAATTCTTCCATTCCAGCAGAGAATCCGAATAAATTATCAGAATCAGAAAGAACAGCTTTAGCAATTAAAAATTTATTAGAACTGGATTTAAAGCCTTTAGATATTATTTCTAAAAAATCTTTAGAAAATGCAATTGCTTTAGTAAATGCTTTAGGTGGTTCTACCAATGCTGTACTACACTTTTTAGCAATCGCACATGCAGCAGATATTGAGTTTACTTTAGAAGATTTTCAACGCGTAAGTGATAGAACGCCTTTAATTGCTGATTTAAAACCGTCAGGAAAATATTTAATGGAAGATGTGCATAGCGTTGGTGGTACACCAGCAATTATGAAATACCTATTAGATAATGGCTATTTACATGGGGATTGTTTAACCGTTACCGGAAAAACATTAGCAGAAAATTTAGCAGGCGTTGAAGCAATGGAGTTTGAAGAACAAGATGTTATTTATCCTAAAGATAAAGCATTAAAGTCTTCTGGGAATATTCAAATTATTTATGGAAACCTTGCAACAGAAGGGGCAGTAGCAAAAATTTCAGGAAATGAAGGTTTGCTGTTTGAAGGAAAAGCCGTGGTTTATAATGGTGAACAAGAAGCAAATACAGGAATTTCTAATGGAGAAGTTGAGAAAGGAGATGTAGTCGTCATTAGGTATGTTGGTCCAAAAGGAGGTCCAGGAATGCCAGAAATGTTAAAACCAACATCCTTAATAATGGGAGCAGGTTTAGGTAAATCTGTAGCATTAATTACCGATGGACGTTTTTCTGGAGGTACACATGGTTTTGTTGTAGGTCATATTACACCAGAAGCTCAGTCTGGAGGAACTATAGCTATTTTAAAAACCGGAGATAAAATAAAAATTAGTGCAGAAGACAATTCTATAAACGTTTTAATTTCTGATGAAGAATTAGCAGAAAGAAAAGCTACATGGATTGCTCCACCATTAAAACATAAAAAAGGAATTTTATATAAATACGCAAAAACAGTGGCATCTGCTTCAAAAGGATGTGTTACTGATGCGTAAAACCTCTGCCAAGGCAGATTGTAATTGTATTGATGCAATTAAAAATGGAACAAAAATCTCATCCTAAGCTTTGCGAAGGATATCAAATAAAATAAATGAGATGAAAGAAACTCAAACCATTCAAAATAAAAAAGAAAGCACAACTACTGCAGTTCGTATCTCTGGAAGCGAAGCAGTTGTAAGATGTCTTTTAGAAGAAGGTGTAAAAGTATTGTATGGCTATCCAGGAGGAGCTATAATGCCTGTTTACGACGAATTATATAAATACCAAGACAAAATTCATCACGTTTTAGCACGTCATGAACAATGTGCAGCACATGCAGCGCAAGGGTATGCAAGAATTTCTGGAGAGGTCGGGGTTGCAATTGCAACTTCAGGACCAGGAGCAACCAATTTAATTACAGGAATTGCCGATGCGCAAATAGATAGTACGCCGTTGGTTTGTATTACAGGTCAGGTAGCTTCGCATTTACTAGGTAGTGATGCATTTCAAGAAACAGATATTGTTGGTATTTCAACACCTGTTACTAAATGGAACTGCCAAATAACTAAAGCTTCCGATATTCCAGAAGTTTTAGCAAAAGCATTTTATATTGCTAAAAGTGGTCGTCCAGGACCTGTTTTAATCGATATTACCAAAGATGCGCAATTTGAAGAATTTGATTTTGCATATAAAAAATGTAAAGGGGTAAGGAGTTATAATCCTATTCCTAAAACAGAAAAATCTTCTCTAGAAGCAGCTGCAAAACTAATTAATGCAGCTAAAAAACCACTAGTAGTATGGGGACAAGGTGTTATTTTAAGTGAAGCAGAAGAAGCTTTTAAAGCGGTGATTGAAAAAGCAGGAATTCCTTCTGCATGGACTATCTTAGGTGCTTCAGCAATACCAACATCTCACCCATTAAATATTGGAATGGTTGGTATGCATGGTAATTATGCACCAAATGTATTAACTAACGAATGTGATCTTTTAATAGCAATAGGAATGCGTTTTGATGACCGGGTTACTGGAAATTTAGCAACCTATGCAAAGCAAGCAAAAGTGATTCATTTTGAAATTGATCCTGCCGAAATAAATAAAAATGTAAAAGCAGATGTTGCTGTTTTAGGAGATGCTAAAGCGAGTTTAGAAGCAATACTTCCTTTAATAAATAAAAATACACATGCAGAATGGCATCAAAAATTTAAAGATTTATATGCTGTTGAGTATGAAAAAGTAATTAAAAACGATTTGCATCCTACTAAAGAAGGATTGACAATGGGAGAAGTTTTAAATCAAATAAATATCCAGTCAAAAGGAGAAGCTGCAATTGTTAGTGATGTTGGTCAGCACCAAATGATTGCTTGTCGTTATGCCGAGTTTAATCAAACCAAAAGTAATATTACTTCGGGAGGATTAGGTACTATGGGATTTGGTCTTCCAGCTGCTATTGGAGCAAAAATGGCAAGGCCAGAACGTGAAGTGGTTTCTATTTCTGGTGATGGTGGTTATCAAATGACGATTCAAGAATTAGGTACTATTTTTCAACAAAAAGCGGCAGTAAAAGTAGTGGTTTTAAATAATGATTTCTTAGGAATGGTTCGTCAATGGCAACAGTTGTTTTTTGATAAGCGATATGCTTCTACAGAAATGGTAAATCCAAATTTCGTAGCCATTGCAGAGGGATACTATATTAGAGCAAGAAAAGTTACAAAAAGAGAAGAATTAGCAGAAGCAGTTGCAGAAATGATGGCTAGTAAAGAAGCTTACTTTTTAGAAGTTTGTGTGGAAAAGGAAGATAATGTATTTCCTATGATACCAACAGGTGCTTCCGTTTCAGATATAAGATTAGAATAATATGAGTACAGATAAACAACTATTTACAGTTTCCGTTTATACGGAAAATAACATAGGATTGTTGAATAGAATTTCAGCAATTTTTCAAAGAAGACATATAAATATAGAGAGTTTAAATACTTCTCCTTCAGAAATTGAAAGTGTTTCCAGGTTTACTATAGTAGTAAATATGACCGAAGATAATATGAAGAAAATTATAGGTCAAATAGAAAAACAAGTAGAGGTCATTAAAGCTTTTTATCATACAGAAGAAGAAATTATTTATCAAGAATCTTGCATTTTTAAAATGAAATCTGGTTTGTTATTTGATGAACGTGAAATTCAAAATATAATAAAAGAAAGCAATGCAAGAATTGTAACCGTGAATAGAGACTTTTTTGTGATTGAAAAATCTGGTCGTAAAGAAGAAATAGAATTATTATACAGAGAATTAAGTGCTTTTGGGATTATGCAATTTACGCGCTCAGGTCGTATTGCAGTATCTAAAGAAGAAATGAAAATATCAACAATGCTAGAAGCTTTTCAAGCATAACAATTAAAATAAAAGACAATGTCAAATTATTTCAACACATTATCATTAAGAAACCAATTAGAACAATTAGGAAAATGTAGATTCATGGATGCTTCAGAGTTTGAAGATGGTGTAGATGCATTAAAAGGAAAGAAAATCGTTATTGTTGGTTGTGGTGCGCAAGGATTAAATCAAGGATTAAATATGCGAGATTCTGGATTAGATATTTCGTATACATTACGTCAAGTAGCTATCGATGAAAAAAGAGAATCTTACAAGAATGCAACTTCAAACAATTTTACGGTTGGTACATATCAGGAATTAATTCCAACAGCAGATTTAGTGTTAAATTTAACACCAGATAAACAACATACAAATGTTGTGAAAGCAGTAATGCCTTTAATGAAAAAAGGTGCAACATTAAGCTATTCACACGGATTTAATATTGTAGAAGAAGGAACGCAAGTTCGCGAAGATTTAACCGTAATTATGGTTGCTCCTAAATGTCCTGGGACAGAAGTAAGAGAAGAATATAAACGCGGATTTGGTGTGCCAACTTTAATAGCTGTGCACCCAGAAAACGATCCAGAAAATAAAGGTTGGGCACAAGCAAAAGCATACGCAGTTGCTACTGGAGGAGATAGAGCTGGTGTTTTGCAGTCTTCATTTGTCGCTGAGGTAAAAAGTGATTTAATGGGAGAACAAACCATTCTTTGTGGTTTGTTACAAACAGGAGCAATTTTATCTTTTGATAAGATGGTCGAAGAAGGAATTGAGCCTGGTTATGCAGGAAAATTAATCCAGTTTGGCTGGGAAACTATTACCGAAGCTTTAAAACATGGTGGTATTACAAATATGATGGATCGTTTATCTAATCCTGCAAAAATAAAAGCATACCAATTATCTGAAGAATTAAAAGATATCATGCGTCCATTATTTGAAAAACATATGGATGATATTATCTCTGGTCACTTCTCAAAAACCATGATGGAAGATTGGGCTAATGACGATGTAAACCTTTTAACTTGGAGAGCTGCAACAGGAGAAACAGCGTTTGAAAAAACAACGCTAACTACAGATCATATTTCAGAACAAGAGTATTTTGATCATGGAACCTTATTGGTTGCATTTGTTAAATCTGGTGTCGAATTAGCTTATGAAACTATGGTAAGTGCAGGAATTATTGAAGATTCTGCTTACTACGAGTCGCTTCACGAATTACCATTAATTGCAAATACAATTGCTAGAAAGAAATTGTTTGAAATGAATAGAGTGATTTCTGATACAGCAGAATATGGTTGTTATTTGTTTGATCATGCATGTAAACCATTATTAACCGATTTCATGAAAACCGTGAAAATAGATATTATTGGAAAAGCGTATTCTAATGCAAACGGAGTCGATAATATAGAATTAATAGCTGTTAATGATGCTATTAGAAACCATCCAATAGAAACAGTTGGAAAACGTTTAAGAGCAGCAATGACTGCAATGAAAATTATAAAATCAGATGTAAAAACGGAAGATTCCGTTTTGGCTTAACTTTTAATTCCTGCGCAGGCAGGAATCTATACACAAAAGGAAATAATGAGAATAGTAGGATGAGATTCCTGCTTTCGCAGGAATTATGGAAGAAACCAAGACAATATACAAGCCAACATTAGAAGCGGTTGAAGCTGCTGCTGAAAAATTAAAAGGAGTTGCATCTGTAACTCCTTTAATTGCTAATATGCAATACTCTAAGCAGTTTGAAGCAAATATTTTATTTAAACGCGAAGATTTACAACAAGTGCGTTCGTATAAAATTAGAGGAGCATACAATAAGATCTCTTCTCTAAGTGCGACACAAATTGAAAACGGTATTGTATGTGCTAGTGCAGGTAATCATGCGCAAGGTGTTGCCTTATCTTGTAGGTTGTTAAAAATAAAAGGAACCATTTTCATGCCTTCGCCTACACCCAACCAAAAGGTCGAACAGGTTAAAATGTTTGGTGAAGATTATATAGATGTTGTTTTAGTTGGGGATACTTTCGACGATGCATATGATGCAGCAATGTTGCAGTGTGAAAAATTAAATAAAACATTTATTCACCCTTTTAATGATGAAAAAGTTATTGAAGGACAGGCAACTGTTGGTTTAGAAATTATCGATCAAGCACAGCATCCCATTCATTATGTTTTTGTTCCAGTAGGAGGAGGAGGTTTGTCTTCAGGATTATCGTCTGTTTTTAAACTTTTATCTCCAGAAACTAAAATTATTGGTGTAGAACCAGAAGGAGCCCCCTCTATGAAAACTTCCTTAGCTAACAAAAAAAATACTACTTTAAAACAAATTGAAAATTTTGTTGATGGAGCAGCAGTAAAGCGTGTTGGTGATTTAAATTTTGCTATTTGTCAGCAAAATTTAAGTGATATGATAACGGTTCCCGAAGGAAAGGTTTGTCAAACCATTTTAGAATTATATAATAAAGATGCAGTAGTTGTAGAGCCAGCTGGCGCTTTAAGTATTGCTGCTTTAGATCAATATAAAGAAATAATTAAAGGTAAAAACGTTGTCTGTGTAGTTAGTGGAAGCAATAACGATATTACACGTACTCCAGAAATTAAAGAACGTGCTTTATTGCATGCAAAACTGAAACACTATTTTATTATTAAGTTTCCACAACGTGCTGGGGCTTTACGTGAATTTGTAGTCGATATTTTAGGTCCAACAGATGATATCACACATTTTGAATACACCAAAAAAGTAAATCGCGAAAATGATGTTGCTGTGGTTGGTTTAGAACTTAAATCTCCTGCAGACTTGGAGCCGTTAATTACCAAAATGAAACTTCATAATTTTTATGGAGATTACCTAAACGATAAACCAGATTTATTCCAATTTTTAGTTTAAATATATAAATATTATGAGCATACCTAAAGCGTATCAAATAAACGAGATTTTAAACCAAGATACTTATTTAGTTAGTGGTGAATTGAAATCATGGGCTGGAGAAACCTCGCAGGTTTTTTCAACAATTTCTTCTACTAAAGAATATAAACCGACATTATTAGGAAGCATACCAACTTTAGGCAAAAAAGAAGCTTTAGAAGCTTTAGATGCAGCATGTTTAGCATATAATAAAGGGCAAGGTTTATGGCCAACTATGAAGGTTTTAGATCGAATTGCATGCATGGAAAAATTTGTTACTCAAATGAAAACCAAGCGTGAAGAAATTGTAAAACTATTAATGTGGGAAATTGGGAAAAACTTACCTGATTCTGAAAAAGAATTTGATAGAACAGTTGAGTATATCTACGATACTATTGAGGATTATAAACAAATGGATCGCGATAGTGCTAAATTTGAAAAAAATGCGGGTGTAAATGCACATATTCGTCGTGGACCTTTAGGTGTTGTTTTATGTTTAGGACCTTATAATTATCCTTTAAATGAAACATTTGCGCTTTTAATTCCTGCTTTAATAATGGGGAATACAGCAGTTTTTAAACCTGCAAAGCATGGTGTTTTATTAATCTCTCCATTGTTAGAAGCATTTCAAACAAGTTTTCCAAAAGGTGTTGTGAATATTATCTATGGAAGAGGTAGAACAGTAGCTGCACCAATTATGCAGTCTGGTAAAGTAGATGTGTTAGCATTAATTGGAAATAGTAAATCTGCAAATGCATTACAAAGTCAACACCCTAAGAGCAACAGATTGCGTTTGGTTTTAGGTTTAGAGGCTAAAAATCCTGGGATAGTTTTAAAAGATGCCGATTTAGATTTAGCAATAAATGAATGTATTGCAGGAACAACTTCCTTTAATGGACAACGATGTACTGCATTAAAAGTACTTTATGTACATGAAGATATCGTTAATGAGTTTAATAAGCGCTTTTCAGAAAAAGTAGACGCACTTAAGTTTGCAAACCCATGGGAAGATGGAGCAAAATTAACTCCATTGCCAGAACCGGACAAGCCAGCATATATTCAAGAGTTATTAGATGATGCTACTGCTAAAGGAGCAAAGATTATTAATAAAAAAGGAGGAGAAACTACAGCGAATTATATTTTTCCTGCTGTGTTATATCCAGTAAATAAAGAGATGCGTGTTTTTCAAGAAGAACAATTTGGTCCTGTAATACCAGTTGTCCCTTTTAATGATATTGAAGAGCCTTTAGATGATATGGCTGCTTCAAATTATGGACAACAAGTAAGTCTCTTTGGTCAAGATGTAAAAACGTTAGCTCCTTTAATAGATACTTTAGTAAACTTAGTTTGTCGTGTAAATTTAAACAGCTCTTGTCAAAGAGGACCAGATGTCTATCCGTTTACTGGTCGAAAAGATTCTGCTGTAGCTACACTAAGTGTACATGATGCTTTACGTTCTTTTTCAATTAGAACTTTTGTTGCTTCAAAAGACAATGCATATAATAATGCTATTTTGAAAGAATTGTTAGACTCTAAGGCTTCAAACTTTGTGAGTACAGATTATATTTTGTAATTTTTTTGAGATAAAAAGCATAATAATAAGGTTTATTTAATTAGGAGGCTTAAAAATTACTAATCTCATAATTTTATAAACTAAATACAGGTTTTGTTAGTTTGTATTAATTTAATTTATAGTTTTACAGTATGTTATTTCAAGAAAATAAAAATCAGATCGAAAGACCCATGAGTTTGCCAATGAGCAGACGACGTCGCTAATGCTCAAACTTCAAGCTAATTAGTTAATACGTTTTTTATTTTTTTACAATGAACAATTCACAAATATTTTACACTTTACATACATTTATTAGAAATAATAATAACATTTTAGTGCGTCCTTTTTTACGTCGTCGCCCTTAGGGTGTACTTCTATTTATAGAACTAAGGTGAGTCCAGTTCTGCTTTCAAGAAAACAAAATCATTACATTTTAATTTAATAAATCAATTACAATGGAAATTGTCATTGCTAACAAATCACATAGTATATACGCAGATGTTATTTGCGAAACTATTGCCCAAGCTGCTCAGGTTAGAGGAACAGGTATTGCTAAACGAAAACCAGAATACATCATTACCAAAATGGAAAATGGAAATGCGGTCATTGCTATAGAAGATAATAAGTTCGCAGGTTTTTGTTATATCGAACAATGGGGGCATGGTAAGTTTGTTGCTAATTCTGGTTTAATTGTTCATCCTGATTTTAGGAATTTAGGATTAGCAAAAAAAATAAAAAAAATAATTTTTGAACATTCTAGAACCAAGTTTCCAGATGCTAAAGTGTTTAGTATTACTACAGGTTTAGCTGTTATGAAAATGAATAGCGATTTGGGTTACAAGCCAGTTACGTTTTCAGAATTAACCGATGATCAATCTTTTTGGAACGGCTGTCAAACCTGCAAAAATTTTGATGTCTTAACAAGAACCGAACAGAAAATGTGCTTATGTACAGGTATGTTGTATGATCCTTCTAAAAAAGAAGCAATAAAACCTGAGGCAAATAATCATGATAAAAAAGTATGGACCAGATTGAAAAACATTAAGCAATCCATGTTCCTAAAAAAAGAAAAGAAAGATGAGTAAAAAATTAGTCATAGCATATAGTGGTGGATTAGATACATCCTATTGCGCAGTAAGTTTAAGTAAAGCTGGATACGATGTACATGCAGTTAGTGTAAATACTGGAGGTTTTTCTACCGAAGAAATAAAAACCATTGAGGATAATGCCTATAAAATGGGGGTGTCTACCTATAAAAACATAGACGCAATTTCCTCGTATTATGATAAAGTGATTAAGTATTTAATTTTTGGTAATGTATTGAAAAATAATACATATCCTTTATCTGTTAGTGCAGAACGTATTATTCAAGCTATAGAAATTGTAGAATATGCTAAAAGTATTGATGCAGAGTATATTGCTCATGGAAGTACAGGAGCAGGAAACGACCAAGTGCGTTTTGATATGATTTTTCAAACATTAGCGCCACATATTCAGATTGTTACACCAATTAGAGACGGAAGCTTGACTAGGCAGCAAGAGATTGATTACTTAAAAGAAAACGGAATCGATATGTCTTGGGAAAAAGCAAAATACTCTGTAAATAAAGGGCTTTGGGGAACAAGTGTTGGTGGAGCAGAAACATTAACGTCAGAAAAACCATTACCAGACGCTGCATATCCTTCACAATTAAAACATGCAGAAGATGAAAAAGTAACCTTAACTTTTTTAAAAGGAGAATTGGTCGCAGTAAACGGAATACAGAACAATCCAGAAGTTAATATTGAAGTATTAAATAATCTTGCCTCGGCGTATGCAATAGGTAGAGATATTCACGTTGGAGATACTATTGTTGGAATAAAAGGACGTGTTGGTTTTGAAGCTGCTGCAGCTTTAATAACCATAAAAGCACACCATTTATTAGAAAAACACACCTTAACGAAATGGCAATTACAACATAAAGATTATATGTCTAATTTCTACGGAATGCATCTGCACGAAGGACAATATTTAGATCCTGTAATGCGAGACATGGAAGCCTTTTTACAAAGCAGTCAGATTAATGTTACAGGAGATGTTTTTGTAACACTGAAGCCATATCATTTTAGTTTAGATGGTATTTCCTCTAAGCACGATTTAATGCATGCTAAATTTGGAAGTTATGGAGAAGAAAATAAAGGATGGACAGCAGATGAAGCTAAAGGGTTTATTAAAATAGTGGGTAATCAGAATAAAATCTATCAGCAAGTAAATCACTAAATAAGCCTTGCAAGGTTTTAAAACCCTTGTTGGTCTGAAAAGAAAATTTTATATGAAAAATATAAGCGTAGGAATTATTGGAGGTGCAGGTTACACAGCAGGTGAATTAATTAGATTGCTATTGCAGCATCCTAAAGCAAACATAAATTTTATTTACAGTACATCTAATGCCGGAAATAAATTATATAAAGTACATCAAGATTTAATTGGTAGTACTAATTTAGAGTTCACCAATAAAATCAATGCTGAAATTGATGTGTTATTCTTGTGTTTAGGTCACGGAAATTCAAAAGCCTTTTTAGAAAAAAACACCTTTTCAGAGAATACTAAAATCATTGATTTAAGTAATGACTTTAGATTGCTTGCAGATAAGGATTTTGAAGGGAAAGATTTTATTTATGGTTTGCCAGAATTAAATAAGAGAGCAATTACAAAAGCAAAATATATTGCTAATCCTGGATGTTTTGCAACTGCCATTCAGCTAGCATTATTGCCTTTAGCAAAAGCAGAAGTGTTGCAAAATGATGTGCATATTAATGCGGTAACAGGTGCAACAGGAGCAGGGACATCTTTGTCTGCGACAACCCATTTTACTTGGCGAGATAATAATTTTTCTCATTATAAAGCTTTTACTCACCAACATTTAGGAGAGATTAACCAGTCGGTAAAATTGTTGCAAAACAGTTTTAATGCAGAAATTAATTTTATGCCAAATCGTGGCGATTTTTCTAGAGGAATTTTTGCGACACTTTATACCAAGTTTAATGGAAGCATAGAAGAAGCAAAACAGCTATATGCAGCGTTTTATAAAGATGCAGCATATACAGTGATTTCAGAAGATGAGATTCATTTAAAGCAAGTAGTGAATACAAATAAATGCATTCTTCACTTGCATAAACATGAAGATAAATTATTAGTGACAAGTATTATTGATAATTTACTAAAAGGAGCTTCGGGACAAGCTGTTCAAAATATGAATTTAATGTATGGTTTTGAAGAAACAGAAGGTTTGCAATTGAAAGCAACCTACTTTTAGTAGTTCTGCTGCAGCGTTAGCGATTACTCATCCATTATTATTTTGGAAGAAATCGTGATTGCTTCGCAGTTGAAGTGGCATCCTTTTTATTTGTCACTTCGAGCACAGTCGAGAAGTCGTCAAATAAAAAGATATAACGGAAAGCGCGACCCTTATGGTAACGCCAAAAAAAATAAAGAAATATGAACCAAGCATTTTTAATGCGAACACATTTGACTTTTAAATAACAATAAAATCGAACAAATGAAAATAGCAATCATAGGGACAGGAAATTTAGGGAAATCTATAGCAAAAGGATTGATAACTAATAATGCAATTACCAGTTTATACTTAACCAAACGGGATTTAGAAGGAATTCAGGAGTTTGACGGTTATAAAAATGTGTATTTAACGACAAATAATACCGAAGCTGTAAAGCAATCGGACATCATTATTTTTGCTGTGCAACCTGCGCATTTTGAAGGGATTTTAAAAGATGTGAAACCATTTTTAACAGAAAAGCATGTGCTAATTTCTACCATTACTGGGTTTCTAATTCCTAAGATTGAAGAAGTAGTTGGTGCAGATAAATTTATTATTCGTGCCATGCCAAATACAGCAATTGCGGTTGGTAAATCGATGACCTGTTTGTGTAGTAACGAGCAAGGTGCAAAACGCATTAAAATTGCTGAAGCTATTTTTAACCGATTGGGGCATTCGTTAAGTATTCCAGAAGGTCAGATGCAAGCAGCAACAGTGGTTTGTGCAAGTGGAATTGCTTTTTGGATGCGATTAATTCGTGCTACTACGCAAGCAGCAATTCAGTTAGGCTTTGATGCGAAAGAAGCACAAGAATTAGCAATGTATACTAGTGAAGGAGCTGCTAATTTATTGATTACAAATGGGAATCATCCTGAAGAAGAAATCGACAGGGTTACCACGCCAAAAGGTTGTACGATTGAAGGTTTAAACGAAATGGAACACAAAGGTTTGAGTTCCTCTTTAATTCAAGGTATGGTGGCGTCGTTCAACAAAATTAACAATATTAAAAAAGAGCAAATATAATTGCAATGGAGTATACTCCATTAGATAAATAAAAAAAGCATGAGTTTATTTAACGTATATCCATTGTTCGATATCACGCCTGTAAAAGCGAAAGATGTCTTTGTTTTTGATAAAAACAATACTAAATATTTAGATTTGTATGGAGGTCACGCAGTGATTTCTATTGGTCATTCTCACCCAAAATATGTAGCTGCAATTTCGGAACAGGTATCTAAATTAGGATTTTATAGTAACTCCATTCAGAATCCGTTACAAGTAACATTAGCAAATAAATTAGAAGTACTTTCTGGTTGTAAAGATTATCAATTGTTTTTGTGTAATTCTGGAGCGGAAGCAAACGAGAATGCTTTAAAATTAGCTTCCTTTCATAACGAAAAGAAAAAAGTAGTTGCCTTTAAAAATGGTTTTCATGGTCGAACTTCTGCAGCAGTTGCTGCAACAGATAATGCTAAAATAATTGCGCCAATTAATGCACAACAAGAAGTTGAGATTTTAGCCTTAGGAGATTTAGAAGCTTTGGAAAAAGCGCTGGCTAAAAATGATGTTTGTGCAGTAATTATAGAGTGTATTCAAGGTGTTGGTGGATTAGATGAAAGTACAGCAGCATTTTACGAAGGTGTAAATGCACTATGTAAAAAATACAACACTTGCTTTATTGCAGATGAGGTGCAATCTGGTTTTGGAAGAACTGGCGATTTTTTTGCCTTTCAAAAATATAAGGTGACACCAGATATTATTTCTGTTGCTAAAGGTATGGGAAATGGATTTCCAATTGGTGGCATTTTAATCCATCCAAATATAAAAGCGACCTTTGGTTTATTAGGAACCACTTTTGGAGGAAACCATCTAGCATGTGTTGCTTCTTCAGTAGTTTTAGAAGTGATTGAAGAGGAAAACTTAATGCAAAATGTAAAAGAAATTTCAGCTTACTTTGTCGAAAAAACAAAAGAAATTTCAGAAATAAAAAAGATAAAAGGTCGAGGTTTAATGTTAGGATTGGAATTCGATTTTCCAATAGCAGAGCTTCGCAAAAAGCTAATTTTTAATCAAAAAATATTTACAGGAAGTGCCAAGAATCCTAATTTATTACGAATTCTTCCTCCTTTAACCATTAAAAAAACACATGTGGATTTGTTTTTTGAAGCTTTAAAAAAAGAATTAGATTAATTAAAAATTCCCATTTTTATGGGGAATGAATATGAAAAAATACACCAACATAACGGATGTTTCAAATCTTCAAGAAATCATAAAGGAAGCCATTTTACTAAAAATGAATCCATACGAGTTTCAAGATTTAGGAAAGAATAAAACCCTTGTGATGCTTTTTTTTAATGCTAGTTTAAGAACGAGACTAAGTACAGAAAAAGCAGCGAAAAACTTAGGGATGAATGTCATGATTCTTAACGTAAATGACGCTTGGAATTTAGAGTTTGAAGATGGTACAATTATGAATGCAAATACTTCAGAACACATAAAGGAAGCTGCGCAAGTAATATCACAATATGCAGATGTGATTGCAGTAAGGGCTTTTCCAAGTTTAACAGATAAAAAATTAGATGAATCTGAAAGGATTATGAGTAGTTTTATCAAATACGCAAGTGTTCCTATTGTAAATATGGAAAGCGCAACTGCGCATCCTTTACAAGCATTAGCAGATGCAATTACTATAAGTGAATTAGCAGAAAAAGCGAAACCTAAAGTGGTTTTGTCTTGGGCTCCGCATCCTAAAGCATTGCCACAGGCTGTTGCAAATTCGTTTGTAGAAATGATGCAAAATATGGATGTCGACTTAAGTATTACGCATCCCGAAGGCTATGAGCTAAATCAAGCAATTACCAAAAATACTAGCATACACTACAATCAAGAAGAGGCTTTAAAAGATGCCGATTTTGTGTATGTAAAAAACTGGAGTAATTATAAAGACTACGGAAAAGTATTAAATCAAGATGAAAATTGGATGATGACCAAAGCCAAGTTAGGCAAGGCAAAATTTATGCATTGCTTACCTGTTAGACGAAATTTGGTTGTAGAAGATGCTGTCTTAGATGGTGAAAATTCGGTGGTGATTCAGCAAGCAAATAACAGAACGTTTTCAGCACAAATTGTCTTGAAGCAAATATTAGAAAATCTTTAAAATGAAAACACTAAAAATCATAAAAATTGGCGGAAATATTATCGATAACGATGATGCTTTACAAGAATTTTTAAATGCATTTGCAAGGATCACTGGGCCAAAAATATTAGTTCATGGTGGCGGAAAATTAGCAACTAGACTAGCACAAAAAATGAAAGTTGAGGTTAATATGATTGATGGAAGACGTGTTACAGATGCTGGTACTTTAGATATTATTACAATGGTGTATGCTGGAAAGATAAACAAGAATGTAGTAGCGCAGTTACAAGCAAATAATTGTAACGCGATTGGTTTTTCTGGTGCAGATGGAAATACGATTGTTTCTAATAAACGACTAGTAAAAAATATTGATTATGGTTTTGTTGGAGATGTAAAAGAGGTGAATACAGAAATCTTGGTGTTACTTTTAAATAATGCTATTACTCCTGTGTTTTGTGCTATAACGCACGATGAAAACGGACAATTATTAAATACAAATGCAGATACGATTGCTTCCGAATTAGCTATTGGTTTGTCTACAGTATTTAAGACAGAATTATATTATTGTTTCGAAAAAAATGGTGTTTTAGAACATGTAGAAGACGATGATTCTGTAATAGAAAACATCAACACTGCTACTTATAAAACATTGGTGGAAAATAAAGTGATTTTTGAAGGTATGCTTCCTAAATTAAACAACTGTTTTCATGCTATACATCATCACGTTCAAAAAGTTTGTATTGGCAAATCAGACATGCTTTTTAATGCAAAGAATAAACATACAACCATTACAAAATGATAGAAAATCTAACAACAAGAGCAATACAGCTGTTAAAAACACTTATTGAAACGCAGTCGTTTTCTTCGGAAGAAGATCAAACTGCACAACATATCGAGCAATGGTTTAAAAATCAAAATATTCCTTTTAAACGAACAAAAAATAACGTTTGGGCAACCAATAAACATTTTCAAGATGGCAAGCCAACCTTATTATTAAATTCGCATCACGATACGGTGAAACCTAATAATGGTTATACTAAAGACCCATTTAAAGCTATTGTAGAAGATGGTAAACTGTATGGTTTAGGTAGTAATGATGCAGGTGGTTGTTTGGTAAGTTTATTAGCCACTTTTGCATATTTTTATAACAGAGAAAATCTGCGTTTTAATTTGGTTATTGTCGCTTCCGCGGAAGAAGAAAGCAGTGGTCCAGATGGTTTAAATAGTATGTTAGATGTAATTCCAAAAGTAGATGTTGCTATTGTTGGAGAACCAACTTTGATGCATTTGGCTGTTGCCGAAAAAGGTTTAGTTGTTTTTGATGCAATAGTAAAAGGAACGCCAAGTCATGCAGCACATCCTAATGATGACAACGCTATTTATAATACCATTTCGGTTTTAGAATGGTTTAAAAATTATAAGTTCGATAAAACTTCTGAAGCTTTAGGCGAAGTAAAAATGACAGTCACACAAATTAATGCAGGTAAACAACACAATGCAGTGCCTGCAGATGTTAAATTGGTAGTAGATGTGCGTGTAAACGATAAATATTCTAACCAAGATATTGTTGCTGTTTTGCAAAAAGAAGCGCCTTGTGATAGTATTCTTCCAAGAAGTATAAAATTAAATTCGTCTTCTATTCCAATCGATCACCCTCTAGTAATTGCAGGAATAGAAATTGGTAGAAGTACCTATGGTTCTCCAACCTTATCCGATCAAGCAGTGTTGCGTTGTCCATCTTTAAAACTAGGACCAGGAGATAGTACGAGATCACATTCTGCAAATGAGTTTATTCATATTAATGAAATTGAAGATGGGATTAAAATTTATATTGAATTATTAGAAAAAGTATTATAAAAAATAAGAAGAATCAAGAACCAAGACAAATACTCAGACGTAAGAGTAAACTGTTTTTTTTTCTAACAGCGAAGCGGTCTTGGATCTTGATTCTAAATTTTAAGAATTAAAATTTATTAAAATGAAACTCTGGGATAAAGGAATTAGTATCGATAAAAAAATAGAACAATTTACCGTTGGAAACGATAGAGAAATTGACCTGTATATTGCAAAGTACGATGTGCAAGCTTCGTTAGCTCATGCGATTATGTTAGAGTCGATTGGTATTATTTCTACGGAAGAATTAGAACAACTAAAATGTGGATTACAAGCTATTGCTGAAACTATTGAAAATGGAACATTCGTTATTGAGGATTCTTTTGAAGATGTGCATTCTAAAATTGAATATGAGTTGACTAAAACTTTAGGTGAAGTAGGAAAAAAAATCCACACAGCACGTTCTAGAAACGATCAGGTTTTAGTTGCATTACAATTGTATTATAAGGAGAGTTTAAAAGAAATAAACACTAAAACAAAAACGTTTTTTGAAACACTTTTAAATTTAGCAGAAACACATAAAGAAGCGCTGCTTCCTGGTTATACACATTTACAAGTTGCAATGCCCTCCTCATTTGGTTTGTGGTTTTCTGCTTATGCAGAAGTGCTAATTGACGATGTGTATTTGCTAAATGCAGCATTAAAAACGGTAGACCAAAACCCATTAGGTTCTGCAGCTGGTTACGGAAGTTCTTTTCCTATAGATAGGCAATTAACAACTAAAGAGTTAAATTTCTCGACTTTAAAATACAATGTTGTTGCCGCACAAATGAGCAGAGGGAAAAGCGAGCGTACTATTGCTTTGGCTTTAGGAAGTGTGTGTAATACTTTAGCGCGTTTTGCAATGGATATTTGCGTGTATAATAGTCAGAATTTTGGCTTTATTGCATTTCCAGATGAATTAACTACAGGAAGTAGTATCATGCCGCATAAAAAGAATCCGGATGTTTTTGAATTGATTAGAGGAAAAGCAAATAAAATACAAGCATTACATACCGAAATGGTTTTAATTACTAATAATTTGCCAAGCGGTTATCATAGAGATTTTCAGCTGTTAAAAGAAAATATAATTGCTGCAATAGAAGATGTAAAAGACTTATTAGATATTTTTAATTACGCAATTCAACAAGTTATTGTGAAAAATATCGATTTAAATGATGCAAAATATCAATACCTTTTTACAGTAGATAATATTAATACTTTAGTAGTGGAAGGTATGCCGTTTAGAGAAGCATATCAAAAAATTGGAGGAGAAGTGGAGAGTGGAACTTACAAACCCGACATGTCTAAAAAACATTCCCATGTTGGTAGTATTGGTAATTTGTGTTTGGATTGGATTAAGCAAAAATTTCCGGAGTAAAGTATGTATTTATAGTAAAAAAAAGCACCTTTTTTAAGGTGCTTTTTTTGTGTTTATCCTATATTTTCAGGATTTTAAGCTCTAGGTAAATCACTGTCGTCCTTTAAAGGTAAACAAGATTCTCCCATTAAATAAGTGTCTACATAATGTGCTGCTTGTCTTCCTTCGGAGATTGCCCAGACAATTAGCGACTGTCCACGACGCATATCTCCAGCGGCAAAAATACCAGGGATGTTGGTTTTGTAATCTTTTGTAGATGCTTCAATATTGGTTCTAAAATCCATGTTCAAACCAAACTGATCTGCTAATGTTTTTTCAGCTCCTGTAAAACCAAGTGCTAATAATGCTAAGTCGCATTTCCATTCTTTTTCAGTATTAGGTAGTTCTTTAAGTTGTGGTCTTTCGCCAGGAGTAAAAATCCATTCTACTTCCACCGTTTTTAAACCAATTAAGTTACCTTTTTTATCTCCTAAAAATTCTTTTGTAGAAATGCTAAAAAAACGTTCTACACCTTCTTGGTGTGAAGATGTTGTTTTTAGCTTCATTGGCCAATAAGGCCAAGGTTGATGCGCAGGTCTACCTTCGGTTGGTTTGCTTAATATTTCAAAATTAGTAACCGAAGTTGCTCCATGACGATTAGAAGTTCCTATACAATCGCTACCTGTATCTCCTCCACCAATAACAATAACATTTTTAGCTTCGGCAGAAATCACATCTTTAAATGCTACTAAACCATCTACATATTGGTTGTTTAGCTTTAAAAAATCCATTGCTTGTGTTACCCCTTTTAGATCGGCTCCAGGAATAGGGATGTTTCTTCTAACTGTTGCTCCACCACATAAAACTACAGCGTCAAAGTCATCTTTTATTTTGTTTGCATCTATGTTTTCTCCAACGTGTGCATTGGTTTTAAACGTAATTCCTTCTTCTTCTAAAACCTTAACACGTCTGTCGATAACGTTTTTTTCCATCTTAAAATCTGGAATTCCGTAACGTAATAATCCGCCAACTTTTTCATCTCTTTCAAAAACAGTAACGGTATGTCCAGCTCGATTTAATTGTTGTGCAGCAGCTAATCCTGCAGGTCCAGAACCAATAATGGCAACGGTTTTTTCGGTTCTAATTTTTGGAGGTTGTGCAGTGATCCAGCCTTCGTTAAAAGCGGTTTCAACTATGTTTTTTTCAATATTTTCTATGGTTACAGGATCTTCGTTAATGCCTAAAACACATGCTTCTTCACAAGGAGCAGGACATAGTCTACCGGTAAATTCAGGGAAGTTATTTGTTTTGTGTAATATTTCGGCAGCCTCTTTCCATTTTCCTTTGTATACTTTGTCATTAAAATCTGGAATTAAATTTCCAAGCGGACAGCCACTATGGCAAAACGGTATTCCGCAATCCATGCAACGTGCACCTTGATCTTTTAATTTTTCTTCTTTTAAAGGAATTGTAAATTCTTTGTAGTTTTCAATTCGTTTTTTTGGTGCTATATAACTTTCGTTTTGGCGCTCAAATTCTAAAAATCCTGTTGTCTTTCCCATAATTTACGCTAATTCTAATTGTTCTTGTTCTAATCTTAATAATGCTTGTCTGTATTCTTCTGGTAATACTTTTTTAAACTTTGGAAGGTAGTTGTTCCAGTCTTTTAAAATACGATCTGCCAATGGGCTTCCTGTAGCTTCTAAATGATTTTCAATTAATTGTTTTAGTTGAAGTGCATCTTCTTCGCTATGTATAGGATCGACATTTAAATCTTCAGCATTACAGTTTTGTTTAAAGGTTTCATCTTCATCTAAAACAAATGCAATCCCGCCGCTCATTCCTGCTCCAAAATTTCTTCCTACAGCTCCTAAAATAACAGCAACTCCACCAGTCATATATTCACAACCATGATCTCCAATGCCTTCCACAACTGCTTTTGCACCAGAATTTCTAACACAAAAACGCTCTCCAGCTTTTCCGTTTATGTATACTTCTCCCGAGGTTGCACCATATAATGTTACGTTTCCTGTAATGATATTGTCTTCAGGAACAATGGTGCATTTTTCGGGAACTTTAATAATAATTTTAGCTCCAGATAAACCTTTACCTAAGTAATCGTTTGTGTTTCCATGAACCGTAAATTTTAATCCTTTGGTAGCAAATGCGCCAAAACTTTGTCCGGCCGAACCATGAAAGTCTATATCTATAGTGTCTTCTGGTAGACCATCTGCACCATAAATTTTTGAAATTTCATTACTAACAATAGCACCAACTGCTCGGTCAATATTAGTGATAGGTAATTCAAATTGTGTTTTTTGCCTTCTAAATAAAGCTTGGTGTGCTTGTTTAATGATCTTAAAATCTAAGTGTACATTTAAATTGTGGTCTTGGCAATAGGTGTTATATAGTTTTACATCTTCAGCAACTTCTACTTTGTGAAGAATAGGAGTTAAGTCTATTCCTGAAGATTTATAATGATCAATAGCTTTATTTCTATTTAATTTTTGAGATTGACCTACCATTTCATTAATAGTTCTAAACCCTAGTTTTGCCATGATTTCACGTAATTCTTGCGCTACAAAATACATGTAGTTAACTACGTGTTCTGGCTTTCCTTTAAACTTTTTACGTAATTCTGGATTTTGAGTTGCAATACCAACTGGGCAGGTGTTTAAATGGCAAACACGCATCATGATGCAGCCAGAGGCTACTAAAGGTGCTGTTGCAAAGCCAAATTCTTCTGCTCCTAATAAACAAGCTATAGCAACATCTCTACCTGTTTTTAATTGTCCGTCACATTCTAAAACAATACGATTTCTAAGGTCGTTCATTACTAGTGTTTGTTGTGCTTCGGCAATACCAAGTTCCCATGGTAAGCCACAGTGTCGTAAGGATGTTAAAGGGGAAGCTCCTGTTCCTCCATCAAAACCAGATACTAAAATAACATCTGCTTTTGCTTTGGCAACACCTGCTGCAACGGTTCCTACACCAACTTCTGAAACTAGTTTTACATTAATTCTAGCCGATCTGTTTGCAGATTTTACATCGTAAATTAATTGAGATAAATCTTCAATAGAATAAATATCGTGATGCGGTGGTGGAGAGATTAGTCCAACATAAGGAGTAGAATTTCTAGTTTTAGCAATTTCTCTATTTACCTTAGGTCCTGGTAATTGACCGCCTTCTCCAGGTTTAGCACCTTGCGCTATTTTTATTTGAATTTCGTTTGCACTTGTTAAGTAATTTGATGTTACACCAAAACGGCCAGAAGCTACTTGTTTTATGGCAGAGTTTTTCCAATCTCCTTGTGAGGTTTTATAGAATCGTTCTTGATCTTCTCCACCTTCGCCAGAATTAGATTTCCCTCCAATTCTATTCATGGCAACAGCTAAATTTTCATGAGCTTCTTTACTAATGGAGCCATAAGACATGGCGCCAGTTTTAAAACGTTTTACAATCTCTGTCCAAGGTTCTACTTCTTCTAGAGGAATTGGGTCGAATTGATCGAATTCAAACAAGCCTCTAATAGTCATTAAGCTTTTGGATTGATTGTTTACCAATTCGGAGTATTCTTTAAAAGTAGATGCTTTATTCGTTCTAACCGATTCTTGAAGTTTAGCAACAGTTAGCGGATTGAACATGTGTTTTTCTTGTCCGCGTCTCCATCTATAATCTCCACCTACTTCAATATCTGGTTCTGTGTTTTTATGAAATGCTTTTTTATGACGTTTTACAATTTCTTGCTCAATTTCTCTTAATCCTATACCTTGAATTCTGGTTGTTGTGTTAGGGAAGTATTTTTCAACAGTTGTTGTGTTTATTCCAATACATTCAAATAATTGAGAACCTCTGTACGAGTTAAGTGTTGAAATACCAATTTTATTCATCACCTTTAATATGCCTTTTCCGACTGCTTTATTATAATTTTTTATTGCAGTTAAATATTCTAAATCGGTAACATCTTGGTTGTTGATTTGTTTTTGTACAATCTCATTTACAATATAAGGATTTACTGCGCTTGCTCCATAACCAAATAGTAATGCAAAGTGATGCACTTCACGCGGTTCTGCCGATTCAATAATTAAACTTATTTTTGAACGTTTTTCTAATTTATGAAGTGCATGATTTAAATATGAACATGCTAAAAGAGCAGGAATTGGTGCGTGATTTTCGTCTACAAATCTATCAGATAAAATAATAATATTTGCACCATTATCTATTGCTTTAGAAGCCTTGGTAACTAGGTTTTCAAGTGCTACTTCTAATTCGTTTAATCCACGATTTACTTCATATAACATAGAAATAGATTCTACTTTAAAATCTGGATTTGTATCGTAATCTCTTATCTTATCTAAATCGTGTTTTGAAATAACCGGGTTTTGAATTTTTAGTTTTTTGCAGTGTTCTGCATTGATGTCAAAAAGATTTACATCACTACCTAAAGTTAAGCTAATATCTGTGATTAATTCTTCTCGAATTCCGTCTAAAGGCGGATTAGTAACTTGTGCAAATAGCTGTTTAAAGTAGTTGTATATTAGTTGTGGTTTTTCAGATAAAATTGCGATAGGTGAGTCACTTCCCATAGATCCAATAGGTTCTTTCCCTAATTGCGCCATGGGTCTTATAATGGTGTTTATATCTTCTTGTGTATAGCCAAAAACAACTTCACGTTTTTTAAGAGCTATTTCGTCGTACTTAATAGGTCCTTTTTTTGCCTTAATATCTCTAAGGTGGATTAGATTTTCGTTAAGCCATTTTCTATAAGGATATTTGTTTGCAATTTCTTCTTTTATCTCTTCGTCATTAACTATCCTACCTTCATTCATGTTTACTAAAAACATTTTTCCGGGTTCTAAACGACCATGATACTCTACGTTTTCAGGTTTAATATCTACGACACCTGTTTCAGAAGACATGATAACATTTCCTAGTTTAGTAACGGTATAACGAGAAGGACGAAGCCCGTTTCGATCTAGTACTGCTCCAATAAAATTACCATCTGTAAAAGGAATAGAAGCAGGTCCATCCCAAGGTTCCATTAAGCAAGAATTATACTCGTAAAATGCCTTTTTAGCATCCGACATATTTGGGTTTTTCTCCCATGCTTCTGGTACCAACATCATCATAGCTTCTGGAAGCGATCGACCTGTCATTAATAATAATTCGACAACCATATCTAAGGTAGCAGAATCCGATTTTCCTTTTAAAATGGTTGGGATTATTTTTTTTATATCATCACCAAATAAAGGGCTTTCCATAATTTCTTCTCGAGAAAACATGCGTGATATGTTACCTCTTACGGTGTTTATTTCCCCATTATGACATATATATCTAAAAGGTTGTGCTAAATCCCAAGTAGGGAAGGTGTTTGTAGAAAAACGTTGATGTACTAATGCTAATCGTGTATCTAAAGCCGAATTAAAAAGATCTAAATAATACTCATTAATATGTTCTGGCATTAATAATCCTTTAAAGATTATTATTTTGGTAGATAAACTTGGTAGATAAAAGAATTTAGATTCTGATAATTTAGAATCATATATTGTGTGTTCTGCAATTTTACGGGCAGCATATAATTTTAGGTTGAATTCTCTTTCTGTTTGGTTTTCATCTGCCTTTCCAATAAAAATTTGTTTTACAAAAGGCTCTGTTGTTTTAGCAACTTTTCCTAAAACTTCACTATTAACAGGTACATCTCTCCAGCCAATTAATTTTAGGCCTTGATTTTGTATTTCTTTTTCAAAAACATCGATACAAAATTGACGTTGATTATCCTTTTTTGGAAGGAATACATTACTAACGGCATATTGACCAGTTTCAGGTAAGTCGAAATCACAAAATATTTTAAAAAATTTATGCGGAATATCAATTAATATTCCAGCGCCATCCCCAGTTACTCCGTCAGAACTTACAGCTCCGCGATGCTCTAGTTTTACTAGGATTTCAAGCGCTTTATGTATAATGTCATTTGATCGTTTTCCTGTTAAACTACATATAAATCCTGCACCACAATTATCGTGTTCAAATTCTGGTAAATAAAGTCCTTGTTTCTTAAGCATAATTAGTAAAATTTAAAGGCTTTTTTCGCCTTATTTCTTCTCTAAGATATGTGCTATAATTTGATTAAAAAAAAAGTATAAAGACTTTTCTCATATTGGTAGTTAAGTTGGATGTAAATGAAAATTCAATAATGAATACGATTGAATATTAATAAATAAGCAATGAATAATATTTAATAAAAAATCATTTTTTATACGAAATCGTTTTCGAAAAGACTGAAAAGTTATTTATAGTTTATTAAAATTAAAAAAAAATTGATAATAATGCTTTTTCTAAATGTGGATTTCGTAAATAAATAGATAATAAATTATTTTACCCTATGAAAAATAGGGGTTAAAATAAAATTATCATAAAAATAATGATTTACACCCTTAATTTTTAGGGGTTAAAAACTTTTTAATATAGATTTGACTTTCTATTAACCACTAAAATATTTACTTATGAAAAAAATTTTACTATCTGCTATGTTATTAGCAACAGGCTATCTTTCTGCACAAGAAACTACAGAGCCAGAACCAAAAGAAACAAAGTTCTCTTTTGAAGGAAGTGTTGATGCATATTATCAAACAAACTTAACTTCAAGTGATAAAGCAATCTTTGGAGATGATGGAGATGCTTTTCAAACTTTTGGTACTTCATTTGCAGACGAAACAGGTTTTGCTTTAGGTATGGCGAATATTATTGCTAAATACGAAGGAGCGAAAACTGGGGTAGTTGCAGATTTAGTTTTTGGGCCAAGAGGAGATGCTGCTATTGGTGGGTATAATTTAAATCAATTATATGCATATTGGAATGTAACAGAAAGTACAACATTAACTTTAGGACGTTTTAATACGTATTTAGGTTATGAAGTAATTTCTCCTACAGGTAATTTTAATTATAGTACTTCTTATTTGTTTTCTAGTGGGCCATTTTCTCATGTAGGTTTAAAAGCAGATTTTGCTTTATCTGATGATTTTAGTTTGATGCTTGCTGTTATGAATCCTACAGATGTAAATAATAATCTTATTGGAGGTTATGCATTTGGAGCTCAACTTGGTTATTCAGGTCAATACTTGAATTTTTACTACGACGATAAAGAAGTTTTAGGTTTTGAAATAGATTATACAGGTGGATTTGATATTTCAGATTCTTTCTATTTAGGTCTTAATGCTGCTTATGCAGATAATGAAGGAGAAGGTTTTATGGGAGCTGCTATTTATCCACAATTTGCTGCCTCAGATAGTTTTTCTATTGGTTTAAGAGGAGAGTACTTTGATTGGCTAAGTGATTCTGATTCTTTTGTAGACGATTCTGATGTATTAGCTATTACTTTAACAGGAAGTTATACATACGAGAATTTAACAATAATACCAGAATTAAGATTAGATAATAATTCGCAAGAGGTTTATGCAGATAGTGATTTAGAAGGGACTAAAAGTTTGTCTACTTTTTTAATCGCTGCGGTTTATAAATTCAATTAAAAAAAAGTACTAACTAACTACAAACAATAATTATGGAGAGTTTTTTAACAATAATACCAAATTTGGTCGCAACACAAGAAGTTGCGGCTGCTACAACAAAAGATATAGAAGATGCGGTTAACGCAATTAATGGCGATTTCGGAATGTTATGGATGCTAATTTCGGGTATTCTAGTATTCTTTATGCAGGCAGGTTTCACATTAGTAGAAACGGGAATGACGCGTTCAAAAAATGCAGCAAATATAGCAATGAAAAACTTGCTTGATATTTGTGTTGGATCCCTAACGTACTGGTTGGTAGGTTATTCTTTAATGTATGGAGACACTTCTAACGGATGGTTTTTCTGGGGAGGTTTAATGCAAGGTGAAGGAGCCGATCTATTCTTTCAAACCATGTTTGCTGCAACAGCTGCGACAATTGTATCAGGAGCTATAGCGGGACGAACTAAATATTCAACTTATGCTATATTTTCTGTTGTAATGACAGCTTTAATTTATCCAATAGCAGGTGGATGGCAATGGCAAGGTTCTGGTTGGTTAACCGAATTAGGATTTATTGATTTTGCAGGTTCTTCTATTGTACACTCTGTAGGGGGGTGGGCTGCTCTTGTAGCTGCTTTTATGGTAGGTCCTAGAATAGGAAAATATGTAGATGGAAAAGTAATTGCAATTCCAGGTCACAACCAAGTATTAGCAACTTTAGGTGTGTTTGTACTTTGGTTAGGTTGGTTTGGATTTAATGGAGGTTCTCAATTAGCTTGGGGAGGTGCAGATGCAATAGCTGCTTCTAATGTAGTATTAATAACAAATTTAGCTGCAGCAGCTGGTGGTCTAGGAGCATTAGTTACTACATGGATTTGGTATGGTAAGCCTAACTTGCCGCAAACATTAAATGGTGCATTAGCAGGTTTAGTTAGTATTACTGCTGGTTGTGGTAATATGTCTGCAGTTGGAGCTATTTTTGCTGGATTAATTGGAGGTATTATTGTAGTGTTTTCAATCGAGTTTATTGAAAAGAAACTTAAAATAGATGATGCTATTGGAGCAGCTTCTGTTCATGGTGTTGCTGGTGCTTGGGGGACTTTAGTAATAGGTCTTTGGGGTATAGATGGTGATACAGGAATTGGTTTGTTTAATGGCGGTGGATTTAGCCAACTAGGTGCTCAGGCAACTGGAGTATTGGCTTACGCAGTTTGGTCTGTAGTATTATCGTTTATTATATTAAAGATATTGAAATCTACAATGGGACTTCGTGTAACTGAAGAAGAAGAAACGGTAGGTTTAGATTTATCTGAACATGGAGAAATTGCTTATCCAGGAAAAAGAGATAGAGGTTAAAAACAGTCTTTTAAGTAATAGCTCTAAATAATAAAGTTTAGAGCTATTACTTGATTTTGAAATAAAAAAATAAATGAAAAAAGTAGAAGCGGTTATTAGAAAATCTAAATTTTTAGATGTTAAAAAAGCTTTACATGAAGTAGGAGTTAACTTTTTTTCATTTTGGGAAGTTACTGGGTTTGGAAAAGAAAATGATGACGACGACTTGTCTAAGGTTATTTCTAATAGTACTACAGAAATCGAAAGATATTACATGTCTATTGTCGTTAATGATGATTTTGAAGAAGTAACAATAAAGGCAATATTAGATGCTGCACCTACTGGTGAAGTTGGTGATGGCGTAATTTTTGTTTCTCCTGTCAATGAAGTTTATAGAATTAGAACTGGAGAAAAAGGACCAAATACCTTACGTTAAGAATAGGTGATTTGGCTGGAATTTAAAAGAATAGAATTTTAAAATATTAAGAAATAGAAGAACTTGATGCTAGGAAAACCTACTTATGTTATATAGGTTCTATAGTATTAATTATTTAGTTTAATTGTTTGTTAGTAAAAACCTCGAAATGTAATGTTTCGAGGTTTTTTAATAATAAGACTAACAATAAAATATTTAGGTTAGGCAGAGTTACGGCTTGCATTTATATTTCCAAATAAGGAACGCGTTACTATTTTTTCAAAGATTTTAATTTGTGCTTCATCCCTAACTTCTGCTTTTTCAAGTTCTTGAATCTTTTTTAAAGCAAATTGCTGTATAGTTAATAAAGGTAAAACAATAGATTCTCTAACTGCAATAGATGCTTTTCCGGCAGGTTCTTCTTGCATCAATTCTTTATATCCAGTTAGTTTAAGTATAAGACGTTTTGTGGTTTCGTATTCGTTATGAATTACATTCCAGAAATCTCCATATTCTGGATCTTCAGACATGTATTTTGTTAAGTCGAAAAAGGATTTAGATAAGGACATCATACTGTTTTCTATTAATGTTTTAAAGAAATCAGATGTTTTAAATAAATGCTGTGCTTTGTCAAATTCACCAGCATCTTCATATTTCTTTAGGGCTGTTCCTACACCGAAAAAACCTGGCACATTTTGTTTTAATTGACTCCATGACCCAACAAAAGGGATTGCTCTTAAATCTTCAAAAACTAAGCCGTCTGATTTTCCTCTTTTCGATGGACGACTTCCAATATTTGTTTTCGCATAATATTTTAAAGTACTCATATGTTCTAAATAAGAAATGAACTTTGGATGTGCTTTAAAAGCAACATATGCTTCATAACTTAAATTTGCAATATCATTCATTACTTCTCTGTTTTCTGGAAGCATGCTTAGGTCTGTTTCGCTAAAACTATTATGAATTCCAGAGGTAATAAGTTGTTCTAAATTATATTGCGAAGATTCAGATGTACCAAAATTGGAACTAATTGTTTGTCCTTGTATAGTTAATTGTACTTCTTTGTCTTCAATCGTTGGGCCTAATGACGCATAAAAATTATGTGTTTTTCCTCCTCCACGGGCAGGTGGGCCACCACGACCATCGAAGAAAATAGCAGTTATATCATATTTTCTAGAAATAGCGGTTAGGTTCTCTTTGGCTTTATAAATTGCCCAGTTTGCCATTAAATAACCACCATCTTTTGTGCCGTCACTAAAACCAAGCATGATGGTTTGTTTGTTACCTCTTGCTTTTAAGTGCGCTACATATTCTGGGTTTGTATATAAAGCTTCCATAACTGCAGGAGCATTTTCTAAATCTGTAATGGTTTCAAAAAGTGGTCCAATATCTACAGTTAATTCTTCTTGAAAGGCAACCAGTTTTAGCATAGCAAAAAGTTGCATCACGTTTAAAGTGGTCTGGTTGTTACTTATTATATATCTATTTGCAGCTTTTTCTCCATTAGAGTCTTGAATAGTTTTAATAGCCTTCATGGTATTTAAGGCTTTTAAGGTTTCTTCATCTTTTATTAAGGAAAGATCTACAGTTCCTTTTACTTTAGATAAGATTTTTACTTGTTCCGATTCTGATAGGTCATGATAGTTTTTCGGGAAAATATTGCTTCCATTATCTATTAAAGCATTCACCATATCATTAAAAAATTGGTCATGCTTTCTACTGTCTTGACGAATGTCTAGATTCGCAAAATGAAATCCGAAAAGATGAATTTTATTTATCAAACTATTCACTTCAGATGCATAAAGTGATTGGTGTTTGTCAATAACAATTTGTTTAATTTCTTTTAATTCAGAAGTAAAACTATCTGCAGTTAAACTAGAGTTTTTATTCGTTATTATTTTATAGAGTTCTTTTTCTAGAGCGTTAATTTTATCTTCAACACCTTGAAAAGTTAGTTTTCTTTTTAATTTTCTTATGTCTCTATAGTAATTTTTAATTACAGTGTCTTGTAGTCTTTTGGCAACATTTAATGTGATTTCTGGAGTAACAAATGGGTTTCCGTCTCTATCTCCTCCTGGCCAAAAACCAATATTTATAATGTCGTTATCTATTTGTTTTCCGTCAAAAATATTTTGTTGAATATAATCGTAAATGCTTCCAAAGGATTTATAAAATACATTTTCTAAATACCAAATTAGACTTACTGCCTCATCATAAGGTGTAGGTTTTTTATGTTTGAAGAAAGGTGTTTTTCCTAATTGCGCTAATAAATCATTTATGCGAAGCAAATCATTTTCTTTAACAGCTTCGGTTAAATCTGTAATAATTCCTAAAACAGAACCAGGATAAAATTGTGTTGGATGTGCTGTTAAAACAATTCTAACTTTAAATTCTTCCAGGTATTTTTGAAGTGTTTCTAACTTGTCTTCTGCAGAAGCGGTTTCTTTTAAACTTCTTAAAGTACCAATTCCATCCATGTTATTAACTATAGGGAATGCGGCATCTTCAATAGCATCAAATAAAACGACTTGGCGTTCGATATATTGAATAAAACGAAATAATAAATCGATCTGACTTTCTTTAGATCGTCTAGCTTGATACTTTTTAAAAAAAGTGTTAACTATAGTTGTTGGGTCTTCTCCATTTTCAAAACCATTCTTACAAGTTTCATGAAACAATGGTAATAAAACTCCTGTTTTTGTAATAGAATCAAAAGGTAATGTCATGAAAATACTATTGTATATCTGGTATTTAGATAGTACATTTTGATTAAATCGGGTGAGTTTTGGTTGTGTAGACATAAAGTTATATGATAGTAGATTGACCTAGGTGAATGTTAGAAAAATTAAGGTTAGAGTCTTTTGGATTAGAAATGTAATCTGCAATAAAATCGCCGACTTTAGATGTAGTTACATTCGTGTACTCTGTATTTAAATCTGGTGTTGTTATATTAAGTAGTAAAGATTTTTCTACTCCTTTTCTAATTAGTGTTGCTTCTTCTGTTAAATCAAAATGATCTAACAACATTGCGGCAGATAAAATCGAGGCAATAGGATTTGCAATTCCTTTGCCTGTTGCTTGTGGATACGAACCATGAATAGGTTCAAACATAGCATGTTTGTCTCCAACAGACGCCGAAGCCAATAAGCCAATAGAACCGCCTATTACACTAGCTTCGTCACTAATAATATCTCCAAACATGTTTTCTGTTAAAATAACATCAAATTGTTTTGGATTTAAAATCATTTGCATGGCTGCATTATCTACAAATAAGAAATCTAAAGTTACTTGCGGATAGTCTTTTGCAATTTCGCTAACTACTTTTCTCCAAAGCCTAGAGCTTTCTAAAACATTCGCTTTATCTACTAAAGTTACTTTGTTTCTTCTCGATCCAGCAGCTTTAAAAGCTAAATGTGCAATACGTTCAATTTCTATTTTTGTATATAAGCACAAATCCGAAGCTGTATTTCCATCCTCGCTTAAATGTTTTTCGCCAAAGTAAATACCACCAGTTAATTCTCTGTAAATACTAATATCTGTACCTTCAATAATCTCTTTTTTTAAAGGCGATTTTTCAATTAAAGTATCATAAGCTTTTACGGGTCTAATGTTAGCGAATAGACCTAATGATTTTCGTAAACGCAGTAAACCTTGTTCTGGACGCACTTTAGCATCCGGATTGTTATCGTATTTTGGATCTCCAATGGCACCAAATAAAATAGCATCATTCGCTTCGCAAACATCTAAAGTTTCTTCAGGTAAAGGGTTTCCAGTTTCGTCAATTGCAATAGCTCCAACTGGAGCGTGTGTAAAAGAAAACGAATGATCAAACTCTAGAGCAATTGCTTGCAAAGCCTTAATTGCTTGTTTTGTAACTTCTGGGCCAATGCCATCTCCGGGTAAAACAGCTATATTTAATTTCATAATATTTTTTGCGAAAGCAGGCATGTTTTCCTACTATCTTTTTAATTTATATTTTTATTTCCGTACAATTAGAAATCTTATTTTAATTTTTGGGCGTTACCTAAATGTCGCGCTTTCCGTTATATCTTTTTACACTTTCTATCTTTAAAATCGTATCTATCGAATAGATGTAAAAAGGATGTCACTGCAATCGCTAACGCAATTATCAGCTAGTTGCATTTTCATACGCTTCAATTTCTGATTTTTTGCTAAGTAAATAGTCAATATCATCATAACCATTAATCATACACGTTTTTTTGTATGCGTCAATTTCAAAAGATTCCGATAGTGTCTCATTAACCGAAATAGTTTGCTTTTCTAAATTTACAATTATTTCTGTTTCTGGATTGTTTTCTAATATACTTAATAATTCTTTTAAAAATGTTTCAGAAACTTGAACAGGTAATAAACCATTATTTAAAGCATTTCCTTTAAATATGTCGGCAAAAAAACTAGAAACAACTACTTTAAATCCATATCCAGTTAAAGCCCAAGCTGCATGTTCTCTACTAGATCCACAACCAAAATTATCTCCAGCAACAAGTATAGTCCCAGAGTAATTAGCATTATTAAGTGCAAAATCGGTATTTACAGATCCATCTTTATGGTATCTCCAATCTCTAAAAACGTTATCACCAAATCCTTTTTTGTCTGTAGCTTTTAAAAAACGAGCAGGAATAATTTGATCGGTATCTACATTCTCAATTTGTAATGGAATTGCTCTAGATTGTAATGTTGTAAATTTTTCCATGTTAGTTAAGATGTTTAGTGATATCAATAATTTTCCCTTCTACAGCAGTTGCTGCTGCTACTAATGGACTAGCAAGAATGGTTCTAGAACCTTGTCCTTGTCGTCCTTCAAAATTTCTATTGGATGTAGATACACAATATTCGCCTTGCGGAATCTTATCATCGTTCATTGCTAAACAAGCAGAACAACCAGGTTGTCTTAACTCAAACCCTGCAGCATCAAAAACATCTTTTAGTCCTTCTTCTATAATTTGTGCTTCTACTTGCTTGCTTCCTGGAACTAGCCAAGCAGTAACATTAGCTGCTTTTTGTTTTCCTTTTATAAAGTTTGCAGCAACTCTAAAGTCTTCTATTCTAGAATTCGTGCAACTACCAATAAACACAAAGTTTATAGGTTTATTAATTAAGCTTTCACCTGCTTCAAAATTCATGTATTCTAAAGACTTTTTGAAAGAAGCATTTTCTTCAACAGGAATGTTTTCTGTAATTTTAATTCCCATTCCAGGGTTAGTACCATAGGTAATCATTGGTTCTATATCTTCTGCATCAAAAAAGTATTCTTTATCGAAAGTTGCACCTTCGTCTGTAGGTAAGGTTTTCCAATAGGCTACTTTTTTATCAAAATCTTCGCTTTTTGGAGCAAATTCTCTTCCTTGTACATAGTCAAAAGTAGTTTGGTCAGGTGCAATCATTCCGCCTCGAGCGCCCATTTCAATACTCATATTACAAACAGTCATTCTACCTTCCATACTCATTTCTTCAAACACATTTCCTGCATATTCACAAAAATATCCTGTTCCAGAATTGGTTCCTAGTTTAGAAATAATGTAAAGAATTACATCTTTAGGTAGTACGCCTTTATTTAGTTTTCCATTAACAGATACTCTTAAACTTTTTGGTTTGGTAAGTAATAAGCATTGGCTAGCAAAAACTTGTGCTACTTGACTGGTTCCAATACCAAATGCAATAGTGCCAAAAGCACCATGTGTTGAGGTGTGGCTGTCTCCACAAACCATAGTCATTCCTGGTTGTGTAAAGCCTAATTCTGGAGCCATAACATGAACAATACCATTGTATTTATGGCCTAGTTGGTATAGGGTAATATTATTTTTTTTACAATTTGTAGATAGTTGTTCTAATTGTTTTCTAGATAACTCGTCTTTAATTGGTTGGTCTTGATTTTGTGTTGGTGTATTGTGGTCTGCGGTTGCCACAATCTGGTTAGGTCTAAAAACAGGAATTCCGCGATCTTCTAATTCATTAAAAGCTTGCGGACTTGTCACTTCGTGTATTAAGTGTTTGTCTATGTAAAGTACCTGTGGACCATTTTTTATAGTATCGACCACATGAGCATCCCAGACTTTATCAAATAGTGTCTTCTTCATTTAAGCGGAAATTATTTGTTGGTATACTTTACTAGATTCAATTATTTGATGAATATCTGCATCATTAATCTCTTTCTTTTTGTCTGCAAAAGTTAAAAAGCTAGCATAAATTTCATCTAATTGTAGTTTCGTTAATTCGTAACCAATATTCTTAGATCTATACGCTAAAGCAGCTCTTCCACTTCTAGCAGTTAATACAATAGCCGATTCGGTTACACCAACATCTTTTGGGTCAATAATTTCATAAGTCTCACGGTTTTTAATAACACCATCTTGGTGTATTCCTGAGCTATGAGCAAAAGCATTTGCACCTACAATTGCTTTGTTTGGTTGTGTGTAAATTCCCATGCTATCGGAAACCAATTGACTTATTCCATAAAGCATTTCGGTTTTAATATTGGTGTCTAAATTTAGGTAAGGATGTTGTTTTAAAACCATCACCACTTCTTCTAAAGCAGTATTTCCTGCGCGTTCACCAATGCCATTTATAGTACATTCAATTTGACGAGCTCCATTAATGACTCCTTCTATAGAATTAGCAGTAGCTAAACCTAAATCATTATGGCAATGGCATGATAAAATGGCTTTTTCAATACCTTTTACATTTTCTTTTAAGTATTTTATTTTCGCACCATACTCGCTAGGTAAACAATACCCAGTAGTGTCTGGAATATTTAAAACCGTTGCTCCAGCTTTTATTGCAGCCTCACAAACTCTAGCTAAATATTCGTTTTCTGTTCTTCCTGCATCTTCTGCATAAAACTCTACATCTTCAACAAAAGACTTTGCGTATTTTACTGCAGCAAAAGCACGTTCTATAATAGCTTCTTTATTCGATTTAAATTTATGTAAAATATGCGAGTCGGATGTGCCAATCCCAGTATGTATTCTTGGTTTTTTAGCAAATTGTAATGCTTCTGCGGCTACTTTAATGTCGTTTTCTACTGCTCTAGTTAAACCACAAACGGTTGCGTTTTTAACTATTTTCGAAATTTCTTGTACCGATTTAAAATCACCAGGACTAGAGACGGGAAAACCAGATTCTATAACATCAACTCCTAGTTGATCCAGCTGTTCTGCAATAATAACCTTCTGTTCTGTGTTTAGTTTGCAACCAGGTACTTGTTCACCATCTCGAAGGGTTGTATCAAAGATTTGTATATTGTTATTTGACATATATCAAAATATATTTTTAGTATTGTATTACGAATTTATATTTTGATTAGGTATTATTATTTGTTTTTCATTTACTTTTACGATGCTCAAAAGCATAAAGATAATCTAATTACTTAAAAATCAAATAGTTAAAACAGCATTCTATTGATAACTAAAGAACAAAAAGATAATTTATTTTTATTAGTTAAGTCATTAACTAAATCTGAAAAGCGGCAATTTAAATTGTATGTAGGACGGCTGGGAGTAAATACGGACTCTAAGTTTTTAAAACTGTTTAATTTACTAGATAAAGCTACAACTTACGACGAAACTTCTATTGTAAAAAGTGGTATTGTAAAAAAACAACAGATAGCTAATGTAAAAGCACATTTGTACAAACAAATTCTAATTAGTTTAAAATTAAATCCTTCGCATCAAAATGTACGTTCTCAAATTAGAGAACAGTTAGATTTTGCTTCTATTTTGTATCATAAAGGATTGTATAAGCAAAGTTTAAAAATATTAGATAAAGCCAAAGAATTAGCCATAGTAAACGAAGAAAAAAATGCTGCTTTTGAGATTATCGAATTAGAAAAAATAATAGAATCTCAATACATTACTAGGAGTATTAGTTCTCGTGCAGACGAACTAGCAATGCAAGCAAAAGAGATTAGTTCTTTAAATGTTATTGCTAGTAAATTGTCTAATTTATCTCTTCAGCTTTACAGTATCATTTTAAAAACAGGTTATGTTAAAAACGAAGAAGAAAGCCGTTTAGTAACCGATTATTTTAATAAAAGACTCCCTAAATTCAATATGACAAAAGTTGGTTTTAGAGAGAAATTATGGTTTTACAAAGCGCATTTGTGGTATAGTTTTTTGTTACAGGATTTTTTGAATTGTTATAAGTATGCATCCAAATGGGTAGATCTATTTTATCAGAATCCGAGTATGATAAATTTAAATCCTGTGTTTTTCTTAAAAGGAAATAATTATCTTTTAGAGGCTATTTATTTTATTAGAAATAAACCAAAGTTTATTGCTAAACTAGAAGCGTTTAAGGGTACAATAAATAGTTCTAATTTTCCGAAAGATGAAAATGTAGCTACTTTAGTTTTTTTGTATACTAACTTTCATAACATTAATAAATACTTTATTGATGGTAGCTTTCAAGAAGGTTTAGCCTTAATACCTCAAATTGAAAAGGAGCTAATTCCGTTTAGAAATAAAATCGATGCACACCATAAAATGGTTTTTTATTACAAGTTTGCTAGTTTGCATTTTGGAGCTGGAAATAATAAAGAATGTATTCGGTATTTAGATAAAATAATATCGAATAAAACACTTTCTATGCGCGAAGATTTACTTTGTTTTTCTAGAGTTTTAAATCTTGTTGCACATTACGAAGCAGGTTTAGACTATCATTTAGAAAAGTTACTACTTAGTACCTATAAGTTTCTAATAAAGATGAATGATTTGCATGAAGTGCAAAAAGAAATGATAAAATTTATTAGAGGATTACAAGATATTTACCCACAAGATCTAAAAAAAGAGTTTAAAAAATTATTAGAAGTTTTAAAAACCTATGAAGATCATCCATACGAACGTCGTGCATTTTTATATTTAGATATTATTTCTTGGTTAGAAAGTAAGATTGAAAAAAAGCCTGTTGGTCAAATTATTAAAGATAAATATTTAGCAAATTATGCTTGATTTTTTCTGTGATTTTAAAAAAAAAACAAATAAAAAAGCATAAAAAATTTGGATATTAAACTTTTGTAATGCAATATTTGTGCTCACAAAGTTCAAACACTTACTGAAATGTTATCAAGAAAGGCGGAGAGATAGACTCGATGAAGCCTTAGCAACCCTTAGATTTACTAAGAAGGTGCTAAATTCTACTTAATTTTCAATTCATTAATTGAAGATTGGATAGATAACTTAAACCTAATTACTCATCTGTAATTAGTATTTTCTTTTTAACATTTTTCTATTAAGTATGCTTCTAATGAGGCTTATTTGACTTTTGGTTTAATCATTAATTAACTCAAAAACTTAGAAAAATGAGTACACAAAAATTCGCAACTAAAGCATTGCACGCAGGACACGACGTTAGTCAAACAGCAGGAACCAGAGCAGTTCCTATTTATCAAACATCATCTTATGTTTTTAACGATTCAGACGATGCAGCAGGAAGATTTAATCTTTCGATTCCGGGATTTATTTATACACGATTAAATAATCCTACCAATGATATTTTAGAACAACGATTAGCAGCCTTAGAAGGAGGGATTGCTGCAGTAGCAACTGCTTCTGGAACAGCAGCAATTTCAACAACGTTACTTACTCTATTAAAAGCAGGAGATCATATTGTTGCATCGAGTAGTTTGTATGGGGGAACCTATAACTTGTTAAGTGTTACCTTGCCTAGACATGGTATTACAACTACATTTGTTGATCCTTCGAATCCCGAAAACTTTAAAAAAGCAACCCAAGAAAATACAAGAGCATTTTTTGTTGAATCTTTAGGGAATCCAAAATTAGATGTTCTGGATTTGGAAGTGATTTCAAAAGAAGCAAAAGAAAATAAAGTGCCGTTAATTGTAGATAATACAGTTGCGACACCATATTTATTAAACCCGATTGCACATGGTGCAAATATTGTAATTCACTCGCTTACCAAATATATAACTGGAAATGGAACTTCTCTAGGAGGAGTCATTATCGATGCAGGGACATTTGATTGGACCAACGGAAAATTTCCCGAATTTACAGAGCCTTCTGCTGGTTATCACGGATTAGTATATAGCGAAGCTATTGGTGCAGCAGCATTTATTGCAAAAATTAGAATTGAAGGATTAAGAGATTATGGCGGCGCATTAAGTCCATTTAATGCCTTTCAAATTATTCAAGGTCTAGAAACTTTGGAACTTCGCATTAAAAAACATAGTGAAAACGCTTTAGCTTTAGCCACTTGGTTAGAAGAGCAACCAGAAGTAAATTGGGTAAATTATCCAGGTTTAGCATCTAGTAAATACAAAGCACTTGCAGAAAAATATTTACCAGAAGGACAAAGTGGAGTCGTAACTTTTGGAGTAGAAGGAGGTTTCGAGTCTGCTAAAAAAATTGCAGATACCACCAAACTATTTTCATTGTTGGCTAATATTGGAGATACCAAATCCCTAATAATTCATCCAGCAAGTACAACACACCAACAATTAGATGAAGTTGCACAAGCAGCTTCTGGAGTTACTAAAGATTTAATTCGCCTTTCTGTAGGTATTGAAAATATTGAAGATTTAAAAGACGATTTAAAAGCAGCTTTTAAAGTGGTAAAAGAAACCATTTTAGCATAAAATTTAAGTTCTTAATGCTACGCAAATCATATTTTGCGTAGCACTTTTATCTAATAAAATCTACAAATGGCTTCACTACATTACATAACAATTCCTGGTTTTGAACTTGCTTCTGGAGTGCTTCAAAATATTGAGTTATCCTATCAAATTTTCGGACAACCTTTACATAAGGCTCCCATTGTATTGGTAAATCATGCGCTAACAGGAAATAGTAATGTTGCCGGAAAAGATGGTTGGTGGAGCGATATTATTGGCGAAGAAAAAGTAATTGACACGAATGTATATACCGTTTTGGCATTTAATATTCCTGGAAATGGATACGATGGTTTTGTAATTGAAAATTATAAAGATTTTGTAGCAAGAGATATTGCGAAAATATTTTTAGTTGGTTTACATAAACTAAAAATTGCATCTGTTTTTGCTCTTATTGGAGGTTCTTTAGGTGGTGGAATAGCATGGGAAATGGCTGTGCTATCTCCAGATTTAGCTACTCATCTAATAACTGTTGCTACCGATTGGAAATCTACCGATTGGCTAATTGCAAATTGTCAAATACAAGAGCAGTTTTTATTAAACTCCAGCAATCCTGTTCACGATGCTAGAATGCATGCTATGTTGTGTTACAGGACGCCGAAATCTTTTAAAGAGCGTTTTAAAAGAAGTAGAAATAATGACTTAGAAATTTTTAATGTCGAAAGTTGGTTGCTGCATCATGGTAAAAAATTACAAGAACGTTTTCAATTATCGGCGTACAAGTTAATGAATCAATTGTTACGTAGTATAGATGTAACAAAAGGGAGAGATAATTATGATGCTGTTTTAAAAAACATCAACGCAAATATTAGTATTGTAGGTGTAGATTCGGATTTGTTTTTTACTGCCGAAGAAAATAGAGAAACACAAAAACAATTAGCATTATTACATCCAAATGTGACGTATAATGAAATTAATTCCGATCATGGACATGATGCTTTTTTAATAGAATTTGATCAGTTAGAAAAAATAATTGAGAATATTTTTAGACCAAATTCAAAAAATAAAAAAATGAAAATATTAAAATTTGGCGGTAAATCATTAGCAAATAATGAAGGTTTAAATAGTGCTATTTCTATAGTAAAAGATAAAGTAGAAAAGCAAGAGCGAATAACTGTTGTTGTTTCTGCTAGAGGAAATGCAACGAATGATTTAGAGGGGATTCTTATTAAAGCATCTAAAAAAGAAGCATATAAAGAAGCATTTGCTACATTTCAAGAATATCAAAAAGCACCATTAAAAACTATAGATTTTTCTGAAGAATTTAAAACGCTAGAAACCATTTTTGAAGGTGTTTCTTTATTAGGAGATTATAGCGAGAAAATTGAAAATCAAGTTTTAGCTTTTGGCGAAATATTATCAGCAAAATTAATTACTGAATTACTAAAATCTCAAAATATAAATGCCAATGCAACAGACGCTAGAGCACTAATTAAAACAGATGACAGTTTTAGTAACTCGCAACCAATACATGCGCTTTCTAAAGAAAATGTTTTAGCACATTTTAAACAATATAATGGTACAACAGTAAATGTGGTTACTGGTTTTATTAGCTCTAACTTAAAAAATGAAACTACCACTTTAGGTAGAAATGGAAGTAACTATTCGGCGGCACTTTTAGCGAACTATTTAGATGCTGAAGAGCTTCAAAATTATACACATGTTAATGGTATTTATTCCGCAAATCCAGATTTAGTTCCCGACGCAAAAAAAATTAAAGTACTTTCTTTTGCCGAAGCGAATGAGTTGGCAAATTTTGGAGCAACTATTTTACATGCAAAAACGATTATTCCATTATTAGAAAAAAACATCCATCTTCGTATTTTAAATACATTTAACCCAGAAGACGAAGGCACTTTAATTACTGCCAAAAAAGACAGTAACCAAGCTACTTCCTTATCTGTATTAGATAATGTAGCCTTAATAAATTTAGAAGGAAGAGGTTTGCTAGGTAAAGTAGGTGTCGATGCTAGAATTTTTAAAGCATTGAGTACACAGGATATTAGTGTAAGCATTATTTCTCAAGGATCTTCTGAAAGAGGAATAGGCTTAATTATCGATGCCGATAAGGCAACAAAAGCGGTTATCGCTTTAGAACGTGAGTTTGAAAATGATTTTTATTCGCAAGACGTTAATAAAATTGATGTGGTAGATGATGTTTCGGTTATTTCTATAATTGGTATCGAATTAAGCGCTTTTCATAAGCCGTTTAATGCACTAATAAAAAATCAAATTACACCATTGCTTTTTAATAATACATTTACTGGTAAAAATGTAAGTTTGGTAGTTAAAAAAGAGCAATTGCTAAAAGCTGCAAACGTAATTCATGGCGAAGTATTTAGCAGTTGTAAAAAAGTTAATCTGGCTATTTTTGGACATGGTTTGGTAGGTGGTGCACTGATTAATCAAATTATTTCTTCTGCTAAAGATATTGAAAAACGCAAAGGAGTAAAGCTTAATATTTTTGCGATTTCTAATTCTAAAAAAATACTACTTTCTAAAAATGGTGTTACTCAAAATTGGAAAGAAGATATTGTGCAAAATGGTGAAAGTTATTCGATTCAAACTGTTATAGATTTTGCCGAAAAACACCATTTAGAAAATTTAATCGCTATAGATAATACAGCAAGTAAAACATTTGTAAATTATTATAATACTTTAGTTTCTAATGGGTTCGATTTGGTTTCTTCTAATAAAATTGCAAATACTATCGATTTAAATTTTTATAATGAATTACGAAACAATTTAGATAAGTATCAAAAAAAATATTTATACGAAACCAATGTTGGAGCAGGTTTGCCATTAATTGATACCATTAAATTATTACATCTTTCAGGTGAAAATATTACACGAATTAGAGGTGTGTTTTCTGGTACATTGAGTTATATTTTTAATAGTTTTTCTGTGGAAGATAAATTGTTTTCAGAAATACTTAGTGAAGCAATTGATAAAGGTTTTACAGAGCCAGACCCTAGGGAAGATCTTTGCGGAAACGATGTCGCTAGAAAATTACTTATTCTTGCAAGAGAGCTAGATTTAAATAATGAAATTGAAGATGTAGTCATTCAAAACTTAATTCCGGAGTCGCTTCAAGATGTAGATGTATCTACTTTTTTAAATGCTTTAGAGCAGATGAATGATAGCTATAAAGTTTCCAAAGAAGACCAAAAAGAAAATCATGTGTTACGTTATATTGGTGATTTATCTGGTAATTTAGAAGATGAAAATGGCGCGAAATTAGAAGTCAAGTTAGTCTCTGTTCCACAAAGTTCACCATTAGGTGCTTTAAAAGGATCGGATTCAATTTTTGAAATTTATACAGAATCTTATGGAGACCAACCATTGGTGATTCAAGGAGCTGGAGCAGGAGCGCAAGTGACAGCAAGAGGTGTTTTTGGGGATATATTAAGGTTAGTTGAGAATAATAATTAGAAAATAATAACAAAAGTTAATGGATAAGCATTTTGAAACCGAAGCAATTAGAACGCAAATAGAACGTTCTCAATTTTTAGAGCATTCTTCGCCACTATATTTAACATCTAGTTATGTTTTTGAAGATGCAGAAGATATGAGAGCATCTTTTGCCGAAGAAAAAGAACGCAATATCTACAGCAGGTATTCTAATCCCAATACTTCCGAATTTATTGATAAAATTTGTAAAATGGAAGGGGCGGAAGATGGTTTTGCTTTTGCAACAGGTATGTCTGCAGTTTTTTCAACATTTGCAGCACTGCTAAATGCAGGAGATCATATTGTTTCATCAAGAAGTGTTTTTGGAACCACGCATGGTTTATTTACTAAATTTTTACCAAAATGGAACATCTCCACAAGCTATTTCGATATTAATAATTTAGACGCTATTGAAGATTTGATTCAACCAAGTACTAAAATCCTATATGCCGAAAGTCCAACAAATCCAGCAGTAGATATTCTAGACTTAGAGCGTCTAGGAAACCTAGCGAAAAAACACAATATTTTGTTGGTAATAGACAATTGCTTTGCAACCCCATATTTACAAAACCCAATTAAATTTGGAGCAGATTTAGTTATTCATTCTGCAACAAAATTAATCGATGGTCAAGGTCGTGTTCTTGGAGGAGTTACCGTTGGAAGTAAAGATTTAATAAAAGAAATTTATTTGTTCTCAAGAAATACTGGTCCTGCCTTATCTCCTTTTAATGCTTGGGTATTGTCTAAAAGTTTAGAGACGCTTGCGGTTCGAGTAGATAGACATTGTGAAAATGCATTGCAAGTGGCTTCCTTTTTAGAGTCGCACCCAAAAGTAAATCTTGTAAAATACCCTTTTTTAAAATCGCATCCACAATATGAAATTGCTAAAAAGCAAATGAAAAAAGGAGGGAATATTGTTGCTTTCGAAGTGGAAGGAGGAATTGAAAATGGTAGGAGTTTTTTAAATAAAATTAAAATGGCATCCCTTTCTGCTAATTTAGGCGATACTAAAACTATTGTTACACATCCTGCATCTACAACGCATAGTAAATTAACCGAAGTAGATCGATTGGAAGTTGGTATTACAGATGGATTAGTTCGTGTTTCTGTAGGATTAGAAAATGTAGAAGATATTATTAACGATTTAAAACAGGCTTTAGATTAAACTTATTAAATAAGTATCTTTGCTACATGCTTTCTAAAAAAACAAAATACGGAATTAAAGCACTTACTTTTTTGGCGAAACAAGAAGGGAATGCTCCAGTACAAATTGAAACCATTTCAAAAAGTGAAAATATTTCAAGAAAATTTCTAGAGAGTATTTTATTGAGTTTAAGAAAAAATGGTTTTTTAGGATCTAAAAAAGGAAAAGGTGGTGGATATTATCTATTAAAAAAACCAAGCGAAATTCAAATGGTAGATGTTATGCGAATTCTTGAAGGACCAATTGCTATGGTACCATGCGTGAGTTTAAATTTTTATGAAAAATGCTCCGATTGCCCAGACGAAGCATCTTGTGCTGTACATTTATTAATGGTAAAAGTGAGAGATAACACACTAGATATTTTCAGAAATACTTCTCTTGCAGATTTAACCAATTAATATATTATTAAAAATTGCTCTATATTTTTAGGGAATATTTAGTAATTATAAAGAAATAAAATAATACATTTGCTTTATTATCCTACTAAATCGATAGGAATTATAGAATTAAAATAAATAGCATGATAAAATTAGATATTGATACCTTAAATAAAGAGTTGAAAAACAAAACACCAGATGAAATTATTCAATGGGCTTTAACCTTGTCAAATAATAGAATAGTTACTACAAGTTTTGGTAAGTATTCTGCAATTTTACTAAGTACCATGTCTAAGCATGATAAAGACATAAAGGTGATTTGGTGTGATACATTATATAATCAGCCAGCTACTTATACCCATGCAGAAAGCCTTATTAAAGATTTTAGTTTAAATATAAATAAGTATCAATCATTAAAAACCAAAGAAGAAATAGATGCAACTATTGGTTTACCAACTGTGGAAGATGATAATCATGCAGAATTTTCGGAAGTAGTAAAACTGGAACCTTTTAGAAGAGCGTTACAAGAGCATCAACCAGATATGTGGTTCACAAATATTAGAGTGCGACAAACCGAATTAAGAAATAAGAAAGATATTCTAAGTTATAGTAAAGATGGTATTTTAAAAATTAGTCCATTTTATTATTGGTCAGATTACGATTTAGATAATTATTTAGAAGTACACAATTTGCCTAAAAATCATACGTATTTCGATCCAATAAAAGCCTTAGAAAATAGAGAGTGTGGTATACACTTGCAATAAAGTAGATAGATTATGCAGAGTTTTAGAACCGAAATAGAAAATCCAATAGTAGCGCAAGATATTATTGATTTAGCCAATAAAATTGAACTTTTTAAAGCAGGAAAAGTAGATGAAGAAAAATTTAGAAGTCTTCGACTTGCAAGAGGGGTTTATGGCCAACGCCAACAAGGTGTGCAAATGATTAGAATAAAACTGCCTTATGGTAAAGTTTTAAGTAGTCAATTACATAGAATAGCAGATGTGTCTGATGAGTATTCTCGAGGTAGATTACACATTACTACTCGACAAGATATCCAAATTCATTATGTAGATCTAGATCGTACACCAGAACTTTGGGCAGAACTAGAACGAGATGATGTTACCCTTCGTGAAGCTTGTGGTAACACTGTTCGAAACGTAACAGCAAGTGAAACTGCTGGAATAGATGTCAACGAACCTTTTGATGTTTCTCCGTATGCAGATGCAATTTTTAAATTCTTTTTGCGTAATCCTATTTGTCAAGAAATGGGAAGGAAATTCAAGGTTTCTTTTTCAGGGACCGATGAAGATACAGGCTTGTCTTATATGCATGATTTGGGTTTTATTGCTAAAATTGAAAATGGTATTAGAGGTTTTAAAGTAATGCTTGGTGGCGGTTTAGGTTCACAACCAAGACACGCAGATGTATTTTATGATTTTTTAGAAACCGATAAAATCATTCCTATAATGGAAGGTGTTTTGAGAGTTTTTGATCGTCATGGAGAACGTAAAAGTCGTGCAAAGGCAAGAATGAAATTCTTAATTAAAGACATCGGTTTAGATGCTTTTAGAAAATTAGTAGAAGAAGAACAAGATGCTATCGAATTTAAATCAGTAGCTATTAATACCGAAAAATACCCAGTTTCTACTCCGGTTTCTGTTGAAGTTCCTAAAGTAGAAATTACCAATGAAGAAACGTTTCAGTTATGGAAGACAACAAATGTTATTCCGCAAAAACAAGACGGTTTTTTCGCTATAGGAATTAAAGTGCTTTTAGGAGATTTTTATACCGATAAAGCGAGATTGCTAGCAGATTTAGTTAACGATTATGCTGCAGGAGAGCTTCGTTTAAGCTTACGTCAAAATATTGTAATCCCTTTTGTTAAAGAGGAATTACTACCTTTTTTCTACCAAGAATTATCTAAACTTGGTTTTGCAGAAGCAGGTTATAATAAAGCAGTAGACATTACAGCTTGTCCTGGAACAGATACTTGTAATTTAGGAATTGCAAGTAGTACAGGAATTGCTGATGAGCTAGAACGTGTTATTAAAGCGGAATATCCGCAGTATTTAAAAAATGAAGATTTAATTATTAAAATTAGCGGTTGTATGAATGCTTGTGGACAACACAATGCAGCAAATATTGGTTTTCAAGGGATGTCTATTCGTACACCAGATAAATTAGTTGCTCCAGCTTTACAAGTACTTTTAGGTGGAGGGAATAGAGGAAATGGCCAAGGTGTTTTTGCAGATAAAGTAGTGAAAATGCCAAGTAGAAGAGGACCGGAAGCTTTACGTAGAATTTTAGACGATTTTGAAGCAAATGCTAAAGGGAAATTGTTTGTAGATTATTATGTGCAACAAGGCGAAAAGTATTTTTATGAAATGCTTAAAGACCTTTCAGATGCCACCAATTTATCCCAAGAAGATTTTATAGATTGGGGAACTGAAGAAGCCTATGTTAAAGCAATTGGGATTGGAGAATGTGCAGGTGTTGTTATCGATTTAATTGCAACTTTATTTCTAGAGAGTGAAGAAAAAATTGACACTGCAAAAGAAGCTTTTGGAAACAAAGTATTTTCAAACGCAATCTATTTTGCTTATAGTTCGATGGTTAATTCTGCAAAAGCCATTTTACTTTCCGAAAATATTTCAACCAATACACAAGCAGGAATTATTAATACATTTCAAACCGAATTTGTAGCGAGTAATAAAATTAATTTAGGAGTCTCTTTTTCCGAATTAATTTATCAGATAAAAAACAATGCACCAACCGAAGCATTTGCAAAAAGTTATATTAAAAATGCAGCAGATTTCTTAGAAGCTGTTCGTGTGTTTAGAGAAAATGAAAAACAATTAGTAAGCTAAATTACTTCTACTATGAAAGCGATAATAATACCAAAGTTAACCGTTGTAGGCGCAGGACCTGGAGATCCAGATCTAATCACTCTAAAAGCAATAAAAGCCATTAAAAATGCAAATGTAATTTTGTATGATGCGCTTGTAAATAAAGAACTATTGCAATATGCATCACCAAATGCAGAACTCATTTTTGTTGGAAAACGTAAAGGTTGTTATGCATACCAACAGGAGCAAATTAACGATTTAATTGTTGCTAGAGCTAAATCTCATGGTCATGTAGTACGCTTAAAAGGAGGAGATCCCTTTATCTTTGGTCGTGGAGCAGAAGAGATTGATTATGTAAGACCATTTGGTCTAGAAACCTATATGGTTCCTGGTATTTCATCTTCTTTGGCTGTCCCAGCATATCAAGGAATCCCACTAACCAAAAGAGGAAGTTCGGAAAGTTTTTGGGTGATTACGGGAACAACTAAAGCTCACAAGATTTCAAAAGATATAGCTGTTGCTGCAAAGTCATCAGCTACAGTGGTTATCTTGATGGGAATGAGTAAGCTAGAAGAAATTGTGTCTATTTTTTCTTCCGAAGGGAAACAAAAAACACCAATAGCAATCATTCAAAACGGAACTACAAAAGATGAAAAATTTGGAGTAGGTACTATAGAAACCATTTGCAATGTGGTGAAAGAAAAACAACTAGCAAATCCAGCAATAATTGTAATAGGAGAAGTGGTTGAAAAACGAGTGCTATTAAATTCAATATTCAATAAAGTGAATAAACAACCAGAAGTAATTTCAGTATAAGATGTATTATTATGCAAGATAGAAATAACTTATATCCAATTTTTTTAAAAGTAGAGCAACTTAATGTGCTAATTGTTGGAGGAGGAAATGTAGCATTAGAAAAATTAAGCTTTTTACTTAAGTCTAGTCCAAATGCAAAAGTGCAAATGATAGCTCCTTTTTTTAGAGAAGAAACGATTGCGTTAGCTACTAAATTTGGAATAGAAATGATAAATGGAGTGTATACTAATTCGTTTTTAAGTAATAAACATATTGTCATTGCGACCACAGATAATGTAGCGGTTAATGTAGAAGTGTATCACGATTGTAAAGAAAGAAATATTCTGGTAAACGTAGCAGATAATCCGCCATATTGCGATTTTTACATGGGAGGAATTGTCACCAAAGGAAACGTGAAAATAGCCATTTCTACTAACGGTAAATCACCAACTACAGCAAAACGTTTGCGTCAATTTTTCGAAGATGTAATTCCAGATAATATTGATGATATGGTTAAAAACTTAAACATATTTAGAAAAACAATAAAAGGTGATTTTGAAGAAAAAGTAGAAACATTAAACGAATTCACAAAAGGATTAATTAGTAAAAAAGAAGTACATCATGATTAAAACAGATATATTAATAATAGGAGCAGGTCCAACAGGTTTATTTACAGTTTTTGAGGCAGGATTGCTAAAATTAAAGTGCCATTTAATTGATGCATTGCCTCAACCTGGCGGACAATGTTCGGAGATTTACCCAAAGAAACCTATTTACGATATTCCTGGTTTTCCAGAAGTTTTAGCAGGAGATTTAACTACCAATTTATTAGAGCAAGGAAAACAGTTTGAACCAGGTTTTACTCTAGGGGAACGTGCCGAAACTATTGAAAAACAGGATGATGGTAGCTTTATTGTAACCACTAATAAAGGAACAAAACATCAAGCTCCAATTGTCGCTATAGCAGGTGGTTTAGGTTCTTTTGAACCTAGAAAGCCCAAAATAGAGAATATTGCTTATTATGAAGATAAAGGAGTAGAATACTTTATTAAGGATCCAGAAGTATACAGAGATAAAAAAGTGATTATTTCAGGAGGAGGAGATTCGGCTTTAGATTGGAGTGTCTTTTTAGCAAATGTAGCTTCGAATGTAACTTTAATACATAGAAGAAATGAATTTCGTGGAGCTTTAGATTCTGTAGAGAAAGTTCAGGAGCTTAAAAAACTAGGTAAAATCAATCTTATTACTCCAGCAGAAGTAACGGCTTTACATGGTAATACCAAATTAGAAGGAATAACGGTTACCAAAGAAGGAGAGAAAACATTATTAGAAACCGATCACTTTATTCCGTTATTTGGATTGTCGCCTAAGTTAGGGCCAATAGCTGATTGGGGATTAGAAATTGTTAAAAATGCTATAAAAGTAGATACATTAGACTATCAAACAAATATTCCAGGTATATTTGCAATTGGAGATGTAAACACATACGAAGGGAAACTAAAGTTGATTTTGTGTGGTTTTCATGAAGCAACTTTAATGTGTCAATCTGCATATAAAATTATCCATCCGGGTAAAAAATATGTGCTAAAATACACCACTGTTAGTGGTATTGATGGTTTTGATGGAACACGTAAAGAAGCGCCAAAAGCAGTCGTTCAATCTATCAATTAAATGAAATGATTTTTAACCTTCGATTAAAAGAAGAAGTAGCAGTTTTTACTAAAGATTTATTTTATGCTTTATTCGAAAAAAAAGAAAAGCAAAAAGAAGAGTTAGGGTATTTAAAAGCCGTTTTTTTAAAGTTTTCTAAAGAACTATCGATTGTAGATGGAGAAGCCATTTGGAAAACCTTTTCAGATAAATTACATCTAATTAAAAAAAAAATTGAATTAGATGCACATGCTGCTAAAGACAACGATCCTGCTTGTAAAAGTTTAGAGGAAGTATATCTAGCATATCCAGGATTTCACGCTATTGCTGTGTATCGTCTAAGTCATGAGTTTTACAAACTAGACCTATATATTCTATCTCGAATGATGTCTGAGTATATTCATGGTATTACTGGAATAGATATTCACGCAGGAGCTACTATTGGAGATTCTTTTTTTATAGATCACGGAACAGGTGTTGTTATTGGAGAAACTGCAATTATTAAGCGTAAGGTTAAAATTTATCAAGGGGTAACGCTTGGCGGAATTCAAGTCAAAAAAAGTTTAGCTTCCACAAAAAGACATCCAACCATCGAAGAAAATGTTACTATTTATGCGAACGCAACTATTCTTGGAGGCGATATTGTAATTGGTGCAAATAGCATTATAGGAGCTAATGTTTGGATTACAGAAACTGTTCCAGCAAACTCTTTGGTGACCTATCAATCGGAAATTAAAATTAAGACTAGAAAATAATGATAGAAGGAAAATCGATAACAGATTTAATAGGTAATACGCCTTTAGTAGAAGCTACTCATATTTTGCAAAAAGAAGGAGTGCGCTTGTTTTTAAAATTAGAAGGAAAAAACCCAGGAGGAAGTGTTAAAGATCGTGCAGCTTTTAATATGATTAATGAAGCATTAAAACGTGGCGATATTAAAAAAGGAGACACTCTAGTAGAAGCTACAAGTGGAAATACTGGTATTGCACTGGCATTCATAGCGCAACTTTCGGGTTTAAATATGGTGCTTATAATGCCTGAAAATTCTACCAAAGAGCGTATTAAAACGATGCGTGCTTATGGCGCAGAATTAATTTTAACTTCTGTAGAGGTTGGTATTGAAGGAGCTAGAGATTTAGCCATTCAATTAAGCGAAGAAAAAGGCTATTTCATGTTAAATCAATTTGCAAATGATGATAACTGGAAAGCGCATTATAAAACCACTGGACCAGAAATCTGGAAGGATACTAATGGAGAAATAACACATTTTGTTTCTGCAATGGGAACCACAGGAACCATTATGGGAGTTTCTACATATCTTAAAGAACAAAATAAAGACGTAGTAATTGTAGGAGCACAGCCTAAAGATGGTGCCAAAATACCTGGAATTCGTAAATGGCCAGAAGCGTATTTGCCAAAAATATTTAATGCTTCTAAAGTGGATCTGGTTGTCGATGTAAGCGAAGAAGATGCTAGATTAGTCGCTAATCGATTAGCAAAGGAAGAAGGTGTTTTTGCAGGAATGAGTAGTGGAGGATCTGTTGCTTCTGCATTACAAATCGCCCAACAAATAGACAAAGGAATCCTCGTAGCAATTATCTGCGATATTGGAGATCGTTATATATCTTCAGATTTATATGAATAAAAATTGGTTATCATTTTTTTATTCCCTTAATTTACACTTTAGTTCATAAACGTATTGAATGTTATCACGAAAGGCAGAGGGAATAGACCCATTGAAGCCTTGGCAACCCTTTATTAAAAAGAAGGTGCTAAATTCTACTTATTACTCAAATCTCAGTAATAAGACAGATAACCACAAGTAATTCTATTACTTCCTTTCCTGATGACATTTATATAATTAAATATAATATGTCAAAAATTAAACAAATTTTACAACAACATATACTAGTGCTAGATGGTGCCATGGGTACGATGCTTCAGCAATATAATTTTTCAGAAGAAGATTTTCGAGGCGAACGCTTTAAAGATTATCCTTCTTCCTTAAAAGGAAATAACGATTTGTTGTCGCTAACCCAACCGGAAGCAATAGCAACTATTCACGCTAAATATTTTGAAGCTGGAGCAGATATTGTAGAAACCAATACCTTTTCTGGAACTACAATTGCTATGGCAGATTATGATATGGAAGATTTAGTGTACGAACTAAACTATGAATCTGCTAAAATAGCAAAAACAGTTGCCGATAAATTCACAAAAGAGAATCCAAATAAACCCCGATTTGTTGCAGGAAGTATTGGTCCCACAAACCGAACAGCAAGTTTATCTCCAGATGTAAATAGACCAGAGTATAGAGCCATTACTTTTGAAGAGTTACGTATTGCATATAAGCAACAAGTTGAAGCTTTAATCGATGGAGGAGTAGATCTTCTTTTAGTCGAAACTATTTTTGATACCCTTAATGCTAAAGCAGCTTTGTTTGCTATAGAAGAAGTAAAAGAAGTACGAAATATAGATATTCCAATAATGGTTTCTGGTACCATTACAGATGCTTCTGGAAGAACATTGTCTGGTCAAACGGTAGAAGCATTCTTAACTTCTATTTCACATGTTCCTTTATTAAGCGTGGGGTTTAATTGTGCCTTAGGAGCAGAACAATTAAAACCATATTTACAGCGTTTATCGGATAAAACTGACTTTTTTACTTCTGCACATCCAAATGCAGGATTACCAAATGCTTTTGGTGAATATGATGAATCGCCAAAACAAATGCAGACATACATTGAAGCATATTTACAAGACGATTTAATAAATATTATTGGTGGTTGTTGTGGTACTAGTCCAGAACATATTAAAGCTATTGCTGCCGTTGCTAGTAAATATAAACCAAGAAAAATAGAGGTTACAGCATAATGATATTAGAAGTAGCAATTTTAAATATAAAAAAAGGGCTTTCAAAAGAATTTGAAGCAGCTTTTAAAAAAGCAAAAGCAATTCTTTCCTCTAAGAAAGGATACATTTCTCATCAATTAAAAAAGTGTGTTGAAATAGAAAATAAATACATCTTATTAGTGCATTGGGAAACTATAGAAGACCATGAAATCGGATTTAGAAAATCGGAAGAATATAAAGTATGGAAAGAATTATTACATCATTTTTACCAACCATTTCCAACAGTAGAACATTATAAATAATGAGTAAAACTAAAAATAAATATTTAACGCTTTCAGGTTTAGAGCCTTTAGTGGTTACTCCAGAAAGTAACTTTGTAAATGTAGGGGAAAGAACTAATGTCACTGGATCTAGAAAATTTCTTCGTTTAATTAAAGAAGAGAAATACGAAGAAGCTTTAAGTGTTGCTAGAGATCAAGTTGAAGGTGGCGCGCAAATTATTGACGTTAATATGGACGAAGGTATGCTAGATGGAAAGTATGCCATGACAACCTTTTTAAACCTCATTGCTTCCGAACCAGATATTTCTCGAGTACCTATTATGATAGATAGTTCCAAATGGGAAATTATTGAAGCTGGACTACAAGTCGCTCAAGGTAAATGTGTAGTGAATTCTATAAGTTTAAAAGAAGGGGAAGCCGAATTTATACGCCAAGCAAAATTAGTAAAACGTTATGGAGCTGCTGTAATTGTAATGGCATTTGATGAAACTGGTCAAGCAGATACCTACCAACGAAGAATTGATATCTGTAAACGTTCTTATGATATATTGGTTGAGGTTGTTCGCTTTGCACCGCAAGATATCATCTTCGATCCTAATATTTTTCCTGTGGCAACAGGAATGGATGAACATCGTTTAAACGCATTAGATTTCTTTAAAGCTACCAAATGGATTCGCGAGAATCTTCCCTATGCAAATGTTTCTGGAGGAGTAAGCAATGTGTCTTTTTCGTTTCGAGGAAATAATACCGTTCGTGAAGCTATTAATGCTGCTTTTTTATACCATGCTATTCAACACGGAATGAATCTAGGTATCGTTAATCCAACAATGTTAGAGGTTTATGATGAAATTGATAAAGATTTATTAAAACATGTAGAAGATGTTTTATTCGATAGAAGCGACGATGCTACCGAACGGTTATTAGATTTTGCAGAAACCGTAAAAGGAAATAAAAAAGAAGATGTAACCAAAGTTTTAGAATGGAGAAATAAGCCTTTACAAGAAAGAATTACACATGCATTAGTAAAAGGTTTAGATGCTTTTATTATTGAAGATATAGAAGAAGCTAGACAAGCATCACCTAAGCCAATTGACGTTATAGAAGGCCATTTAATGATTGGTATGAATGTAGTAGGAGATTTATTTGGAAGCGGAAAAATGTTCTTGCCACAGGTAGTAAAATCTGCTCGTGTTATGAAAAAAGCGGTTGCTTATTTACAACCGTTTATTGAAGCAGAAAAAGACGGAAAGCAAGAGTTTGCAGGTAAGATTTTAATGGCAACAGTAAAAGGTGATGTACACGATATTGGAAAAAATATTGTGAGTGTGGTTTTAGGTTGTAATAATTATGAAATTATAGATTTAGGAGTCATGGTACCTCCAGAAAAAATTGTAGAAACTGCCATAGAAGAAAATGTAGATATTATTGGTCTAAGCGGATTAATTACTCCTTCGCTAGATGAAATGGTGTATGTTTCTAAATCTTTAGAGAAAAAAAAGGTAACCATTCCAATCATTATTGGTGGCGCAACTACATCTCGTGCGCATACTTCGGTGAAAATTGCACCAAATTATAGTAATACCGTGGTGCATATTAATGATGCTTCCAGAGCAGTAACGGTTGTTGGTGAGTTATTAAATAAAAACAATAAAGTATATAAAGAGCAAATTCGGGAAGAATATAATAAGTTTCGCGAACAGTTTTTAAGCCGTACTGCGAAGAAAGAATATGTTTCTATTGCAGATGCAAGAAAAAATAAGTTTGCAATAGATTGGAATACTTCTGAAATTACAAAGCCGAAACAATTAGGAATTCAAGATTTTCAAGATTTTGATATTACGAAATTAGAAGCTTATATCGATTGGTCTCCATTTTTTAGAAGTTGGGATTTGCATGGTAAATATCCAGATATTTTAACCGATGAAGTGGTTGGTGAACAAGCAACCGATCTTTTTAAAGACGCACAAGAATTATTAAAACGCATATTGGATGAAAAGCTTTTAAAAGCGAAAGCCGTTTTCGGATTGTTTCCAGCAAACACGGTGAATGATGATGATATAGAACTGGAAGTGTCTCCAAAAGAAAGCTTGCAATTTCTAACGCTACGCCAGCAATCCAGAAAAGCAGCAGGGAAACCAAATATTGCTTTGGCAGATTTTATTGCTCCTAAAACAACAGGTAAACAAGATTATATGGGTGCTTTTTGTGTGAGTACTGGATTTGGTACAGCAGCATTAGCAAAGCAATTTGAAGATGCACATGACGATTATAATTCGATTATGATAAAAGCTTTAGCAGATAGATTAGCAGAAGCTTTTGCCGAATATTTGCATAAAGAAGTACGAACCAACTATTGGAGTTATGCACAAAGTGAAAATCTTAGCAATCAAGATCTAATTAAAGAAAACTATAAAGGTATTCGTCCAGCTCCTGGGTATCCTGCTTGTCCAGATCATCTAGAAAAAAATACCATTTGGGAAGTATTAGATGTTGAGAAAAGAATAGGTGTAAAGCTTACCGAGAGTTTAGCCATGTGGCCAGCAGCTAGTGTGAGTGGTTATTATTTTGGAAACCCTGAAGCACGTTATTTCGGATTGGGAAAAATTACTGAAGACCAAGTAGCAGATTATGCTATAAGAAGAAATATAACATTAGAGGAAGCTAAAAAATGGTTGAACCCAAATATAGCAGATTAAAAATTCCTGCGTAGGCAGGAATCTCCTAACGAATTTTTATGAAATATTGAAAAAAAACAAAAACATAGCAAATACATGCGTTAGGGATTGAGGCTTTGTTGGAGCTACTTGCAAAGAGCGACTGCCGAAAGCGCGACCCTTGTGGTAACGCCAAAAAAATAAATAATAATTAAATGAGATACCTGTTTATACAGGCATTAGTATGAAAGTAACAGAACACATTAAAAATGCAAACGGAAAAACATTGTTTTCGTTCGAAATTATTCCGCCAAAAAAAGGAAAAAACATTCAGGATTTGTATGATAATATAGATCCTTTAATGGAGTTTAATCCGCCTTTTATTGATGTTACTACTTCTAGGGAAGAATACATTTATATAGAAAAACAAGGGCTTTTAGATCGAAAAATTACTAGAATGCGTCCTGGTACTGTTGGTATTTGTGCAGCAATTAAACATAAATACGATGTAGATACTGTGCCGCATGTTTTATGTGGTGGTTTTAGTAAAGAAGAAACCGAATATTTGTTGGTAGATTGTCACTATTTAGGTATTAATAACGTGATGGCTTTGCGAGGAGATGCCATGAGTCACCAAAAATATTTTGAAGCTGCGAAAGGTGGACATATGTATGCGAAAGATTTGGTATCGCAAATTCAAAATTTAAATTGTGGTCAGTATTTGCATGATGTTTTGGAGGTTGATGATAAATCAGACTTTTGTATTGGTGTTGCTGGTTACCCTGAAAAACATATTGAAGCTCCTTCTTTGCAAACCGATTTAAAACGACTAAAAGAAAAGGTAGATGCTGGAGCAGATTATGTGGTGACGCAAATGTTTTTTGATAATGAGAAGTATTTTCAGTTTGTAGAAGCTGCTAAAAAAGCAGGGATTAATGTGCCAATTATTCCTGGGATAAAGCCAATTGCTGTTAAACGTCATCTGCAATTATTACCACAGGTTTTTAAAATAGATCTACCAGAAGATTTAATTCAATCGGTAGAATCTTGTAAAGATAATAAGCAAGTTAGACAAGTCGGTGTAGAGTGGGCAATTCAGCAATCGAAAGAGTTACAAGAAGCTGGAGTTCCTGTGCTTCATTTTTATTCTATGGGAAAGAGTGATAATATAAAAACCATTGCTTCGGCTTTATTTTAATTTTTATACTTTTACGCTCTAACTAAATTTAATGAAGCGTTTATTAACCTACATTCTTTGTCTTTTTTGTGCTTGTGTTTTTTCGCAAGAAAAGAAGAATACCGATACCTATTTTGATGTAAATTATTTTACAGGAAATATAGCATTACATAATACCGATATTTCGCATTTAATAAAAGGACATCCCGAAGGTTTTATTGTAAGTTGGAATAAGAAAACATTTGGGGAAGAGGCTTGGCAGCAACGTTATAATTATCCAGATTATGGATTTTCATTAGCTTATCAAGATTTAAAAAATAGCGTCCTTGGTAACAATATTTCTATTTATGCACATTATAATTTTTACTTTTTAAAACGAAACCTTATGTTTCGTATTGGTCAGGGTTTAGGGTATACCTCTAATCCTTATGATAAAGTAGATAACCACAAAAATGTAGCTTTTGGTTCTAGTATTTTAAGTAGTACCTATGCGATGCTTAACTATAAAAAAGAGCGTATTTTCGATCGTTTTGGTTTACAAGCAGGAGTTTCATTAATTCATTATTCTAATGCCAATGTAAAAGCGCCAAATGCAAGTGTAAATACCATTGCTCTTAATGTTGGTGTTACTTATAATATAGATGAAGAAGCTACCAAATACATCGATACTATAATCAAAGAAAAATTTAAACAACCAATAAAATATAATCTTGTTTTTAGAAGTGGTGTTAACGAAAGTGATGTGGTAGGAACTGGACAGTTTCCTTTTTATATTATTTCGGCATATGCTGATAAACGTTTAAACAGAAAAAGCGCCATTCAATTAGGAACAGATGTTTTCTTTTCTACATTTTTAAAGGAACACATAAAATATAGAGCTGCTGCTTTTCCTGAAGAAGGCGAAGATGGTACAGCAGATTACAAACGTGTTGGTGTTTTTGCTGGTCATGAGTTGTTTATTAACAAAATGTCTTTAGAAACACAGTTTGGTTATTATGTGTACTATCCTTATGATTTTGAAGGAAGAACCTATTTGCGAATTGGTTTAAAACGTTATTTTGGCGAAAAATGGTTTGCAGCATTAACCTTAAAATCACATGGAGCAAAAGCAGAAGCTGTAGAACTAGGTGTTGGAATTAGATTGTAATATGAAAAATTGCTTATATATACTTATCACATTATTGGTTTTCTCTTGTAATAGCGAAGATGCAAATGATTGTTTTCAAAAGTCAGGAAATGTAGTCCAAGAAGAAGTGTTGGTTTCTTCGTTTGAAAAAATCTTAGTAAATAGAGATGTAGAACTTATACTTAAACAAGGTCTAGATTTTAAAGTAGTAATTGAAACTGGTGAGAATTTACTAAATGATGTAGAAGCTAAAGTGGTAGCGAATGAGTTGCAGCTTACCGATAAAAATACCTGTAATTATGTTCGTGATTATGGAGTAACTAAAGTATATGTAACAGCTCCAAATATAACAGAAATTAGAAGCTCTACACAATATGATATTTCTAGTGATGGTGTTTTAAGTTATACTGCTTTAAGATTGTTTTCTGAAGATTTTAGTGCTTCAGAAAATTTTACAGTTGGCGATTTTAAACTAACAGTAAATACACAAAGCTTAAGAGTGGTTGGAAATAATATTTCTTCCTTTTATATTACGGGTGTAACTCAAGATTTGTATGTTGGGTTTTTCTCTGGAACAGGACGTTTTCAAGGTGAAGATTTAATAGCACAAGATGTTGAGGTGTACCATCGAGGAACTAATGATGTTCTTGTAAATCCGCAAGCATCCATTACAGGTGAGATTAGAAGCACAGGAGATGTTATTTCTTTTAACCAACCAGTAATTGTTTCTGTAGAGGAGTTTTATAATGGACGATTGATTTTTAGATAGTAGTTACATGTGTAAAAACTAACTAGTCAACTCTCGAAACAGGCTCTCTAAACTCGCGTTTTTCTGATTCAGTTGTAGGATTTTCAACTCATTATCATGTGCAAAATCGAATACGTGAGAACGCATATCTTCAGCAGTATCAAAAGTGATTTCGTAAGTGAAATCATGGGTGTTTTTTACCTGTTTTACTTTTGGTAATTTTAGCAAAAAAGCATCTTCCACTCTGTAATCAAATGCTACAATAACGACTTGTTCTTTATCGTCGCGAAGTTCTTTTAGTGTTTTATTGGCTACAATTTCTCCTTTATTAATAATAATAACTCGATCACACATAGCTTCTACTTCTTGCATTATATGTGTAGAAAGAAATACCGTTTTTTCTTTACCGATACTTTTTATTAAATTTCTAATATCTACTAATTGATTTGGGTCTAAACCCGTAGTAGGTTCGTCTAAAATTAAAACATCGGGATTGTGTAAAAGTGCGTTTGCTAATCCAACACGCTGTCTATATCCTTTCGATAATTGCCCTATGGTTTTATGTGCTTCTGGAGTTAAGCCAGTAAGAGTTATAACTTCTTCAATTCTACTTTTTGTTACTCCATATACTTGTGCGTTAAAAGAAAGATATTCTCTAACGTATTGTTCTAAATATAAAGGGTTGTGTTCTGGTAAGTAGCCAACACTTTGTTGTACTTGTTTGGTGTTGGTGTTTACATCATGTCCATTTACTTTAGCCACACCTTCAGTGGCATCTAAATACGTGGTTAAAATTTTCATCATCGTAGATTTTCCTGCTCCATTAGGACCTAAAAAACCAACAATTTCAGGTTTATTCACTTTAAAAGATATTTGGTGTAACGCTTTTTGTGTTCCGTATACTTTAGAAATATTTGTAACTTCAATAGACATGAATAAATAGTTTTTTCAAAAATAATAGTAATTATATAATTTATTAGATTAATAACTACTAAATCTTTAAAAATTAAAAGTAAAAGGCAAAAAAGTATTTCAACTATTTTGTTTATTCATATAATTAATTACTTTAGCTACCTAATAATGAGCATGAAAACAAATTTTACATTTTATAACTGGTTTTATTTCTTTTTTAAGTAAGGAAGCGAGACGTTGTATATGTATTTTTAAATATAAATTAAACAAAAAGTCTCGAAATATCGAGGCTTTTTTTTATGTATTACCTTTTTTAAAAAGAGGGAATATCCATTAATAAAATAGGGGTATTTTTTTAGAAGAAAGAAATACGAATAAATAAAATATGATTAAATCTGTAGCAATTCAAGGAGTAAGAGGTTCTTTTCATCATATTGTTTCTCAACAATATTTTGGAGAACAGGTTGCAGTACAGGAGTGTTTAACTTTTGATGCAACGGTACAAAATCTCTTAGATAAAAAAGTAGATGCAGTAATCATGGCTTTAGAGAATTCTATTGCAGGATCAATCATTCCAAACTATGCATTAATTGATAATCATAATTTACATATTGTTGGTGAAAAATATTTAGATATTCAACATCATTTAATGGCTTTGCCAAATCAAAGTATTGCCGAAATTACAGAAGTATACTCACATCCTATGGCTTTATTACAATGTAAGGAGTTTTTTAAAAAACATCCACACATTAAACTCATAGAAGATAAGGATACCGCTGAGGTTGCACAACGTATTCAAAAAAATAATTTAAAAAATATAGGCGCAATTGCAAGTGCTTTGGCAGCCGATATTTTTGAATTAGAAATACTTGCAGAAAGTATTCAAACCATAAAACATAATGAGACCCGTTTTGTAATTGTAAAGCGCGAGAATCACGAGTTCCCAGAAAGCGAAATAAATAAAACGTCCCTTAAGTTTGAATTAGAACACAAAAGAGGAAGTTTAGCGGCAATATTGAATGTAATGAGTGATTGTAAAATGAATCTTACTAAAATACAGTCCTTGCCAAAAATGGAAACACCTTGGAAATATGCCTTTTTTATTGACGTAACTTTTAATGCTTATGAAGATTATAAAAAAGCAAAATCGATACTAGAAATAATGGCGCAAGATTTTAAAATATTAGGCGAATATAAAAATGCAAAACGATAATGATACAGGTTGCAGATAGATTACATACCGTCGAAGAATATTATTTTTCTAGAAAATTACGTGAAGTAAATTTGCTTAAAGCGAATGGAAAACCAATTATTAATTTAGGAATTGGTAGTCCAGATTTACAGCCACCAGCAAAAGTGATTACAGCAATCGCAAATAGTTTTCAAGATGCAAGTGCGCATAAATATCAAAGTTATCAAGGGTTGCCAGAATTACGAGAAGCAATTACACAGTTTTATAGCGAACAATTTGCAGTACATGTTAGCCCAACAACAGAAGTGTTACCATTAATGGGAAGCAAAGAAGGTATCATGCATATTTCTATGGCTTTTTTAAATGAAGGTGACGAGGTGCTTATTCCAAATCCTGGTTACCCAACATATGCTTCGGTTACAAAATTGCTTGGTGCAAAACCAGTGTTTTATAATTTAGAAGAAAGTAAAGGTTGGCTTCCAGATTTAAAAGCTTTAGAGAAATTAGATTTAAGTAAAGTGAAAATCATGTGGCTTAATTATCCACATATGCCAACAGGAACAAAAGCTACAGAAAAGTTATTTGAAGAAGTAATTGCCTTTGCCAGAAAGCATCACATTTTAATTGTAAATGATAATCCATACAGTTTTATCTTAAACGATAAACCAACTAGTATTTTAACAGTTAGAAAAGCAAAAGATGTTTGCTTAGAGCTTAATTCACTAAGCAAAACATTTAATATGGCAGGCTGGCGAGTAGGAATGGTTATAGGAAATGCAAAACATATAGATGCAATAATAAAAGTGAAAAGTAATATGGATTCCGGAATGTTTTATGGCATTCAAAAAGGAGCTATTGAAGCTTTAAACTGTTCAAATATGTGGTATAAGAGTTTAAATAGCGTCTATAAACAAAGACGTAAATTAGTTTGGAAACTAGCAGATGCATTAAACTGTACTTATAATAAAGAAGCATCAGGGCTATTTGTTTGGGCAAAATTACCACCACATTTTAAATCGGAAGAATTTATAGATGTTCTATTAAAAGAAAACCACATTTTTATTGCTCCAGGAACCATTTTTGGAACACAAGGAGAAGGCTATGTTCGGTTTTCCCTATGTGCTTCTACCGAAGATTTAGAAGAAGCATTAGCAAGAATATAATTATGAGTGTGAAAAATATATATATAATTGGAGTAGGATTAATTGGAGGAAGCATCGCTAAAGATGTAAAGAACCTTAACCCTAGTATTAGCATATTTGGAATAGATGCTAAAGAATCGCATTTAAAGGAAGCATTAAAATTAAACGTTATTGATTTTAAAGCAACCCTAAAAGATATAGCACATGCCGATTTTGTAATACTTGCAGTACCTGTAGATGTATCGGTAAGGATCTTACCAGGAATACTAGACTTAGTTTCCGATGATACCTTGGTTATGGATGCTGGATCTACTAAGAAAGATATTTGTAAAGCTGTAGAAAATCACCCAAAACGAAGAAATTTTTTAGCAACACATCCTATTGCAGGAACCGAATTTTCTGGGCCAAAAGCAGCAGTATTAGGTTTGTTTAAAGGAAAAACAAACATTATATGCGAAGTAGAGAAAACAGCTTTTAAGTTGCAAGAAAAAGCTTTAGCTATTTTTCAAATTATGGGCATGCGCATTCGTTATATGAATCCAGAAGCACATGATAAACATATTGCTTATATGTCGCATTTATCACACGTAAGCGCATTTATGTTAGGTAAAACGGTTATTGATAAAGAGAAAAACGAAAGAGATATTTTTGATATGGCTGGAAGTGGATTTGCTTCAACAGTACGATTGGCAAAAAGTTCTCCAGCAATGTGGACACCCATTTTTAAACAAAATAAAGAAAACGTCATTGAAACTTTAGAAGAATATATCAGCAATCTTACCCATTTTAAAGAACGCATGAAAGCTGATGATTTTGAAACCATTTTTAACGAAATGGAAAATACCAATTACATCAAAGAAATATTAAACGGAATAGAATAGCAAACAATAAAAAGCAAAAACTAAATACCAATAAAAAAGAAAATAGCAGGAATGCTTTTGGAATTTGGAATTTTATTTTTGGAAATTTAAAATTATGGAAAACAAAAAAGAATTAAGAACATGGTTAGATGACATGAAATTAGATCATCCACTAGTAATAGCAGGGCCATGTAGTGCAGAAACAGAGGAGCAAGTTTTAAAAATTGCACATGAGTTGAAAGATACCGATGTAAATTATTTTAGAGCAGGAATTTGGAAACCAAGAACAAGACCAGGAAACTTTGAAGGTGTTGGTGCTTTAGGTCTAAAATGGTTGCAAAAAGTAAAAGCAGAAACAGGAATGAAAACCTGTACCGAAGTTGCAAACGCTGCGCATGTAAAATTAGCTTTAGAGCATGATGTAGATTTATTATGGATTGGTGCACGATCTACAGTAAGCCCATTTATTATGCAAGAAATTGCAGATGCATTACAAGGAACAGATAAAATTGTACTAGTTAAAAATCCTGTAAATCCAGATTTAGCTTTATGGTTAGGTGGCATTGAAAGATTATACACTGCAGGAATTAAAAATCTTGGAGCAATACATAGAGGTTTCTCTACTTACGAGAAAACAAAATATAGAAACATTCCAGAATGGCAATTAGCTATTGAGTTTCAAAATAAGTTTCCAGATATTCCTTTAATTAATGATCCTTCGCATATTACAGGAAAAAGAGATATGATTTTTGATGTATCGCAAACTGCATTAGATCTTAACTTTGATGGCTTAATGATTGAAACACATTATGATCCAGATAACGCTTGGAGTGATGCTGCACAACAAGTAACACCAGAGTCATTAGTGCAAATAATGGAAGATTTACGAATTAGAAAAGAATCTGATCCAGAAGCTGCATACAATCAGGAACTTAATAATTTAAGAGCACAGATTGATGTGGTAGATAATCAAATTATTGATTTATTAGGAAAAAGAATGAAAGTAGCCGATGGTATCGGATCGCTTAAAAAGCAAAAAAACGTTTCTGTTTTACAAAGTAAACGTTGGAACGAGATTTTAGGTAAAATGGTTCTAGAAGGAGAAACTAAAGGATTAAGTGAAGAGTTTATTTTACGTATGTTTAAAGCAATTCACCAAGAATCGATTAATCATCAAGAAAAGATTTTAAAAGCTTAATAAATTAAAGGCTCGCATTTTGCGAGCCTTTTTTATTGTATTCCAAGTGAATATTATTCATCTTTGCACTAATGACAGGACTAGTTTATAAATCTACAGGAAGTTGGTATACCGTAAAAACACAAAACGGTAAAACATACGAATGCCGAATAAAAGGAAAATTCAGATTAAAAGGAATTAAAAGCACCAACCCAATCGCTGTTGGTGATCATGTAGATTTTGAGTTAGAAACCAAAAACGATACCGAAACTGGCGTTATAAACTACATTCATGATAGAACCAATTATATTGTTAGAAAATCGGTAAACCTATCCAAACAAACACATGTTATAGCATCTAATATTGATCAAGTATTTTTGTTAGTTACTATAGATAATCCGCCAACATTCACTTCTTTTATTGATCGTTTTTTAGTAACAGCAGAAGCTTACGCTATAAAAACTATTTTACTATTTAATAAAATAGATGTGTATGATAAAGAAACACTAGACGAAGTACGTTATCTAGCTCACATATATAGAACTATTGGTTATGAGTGTATTGGTATATCTGCAACTACAGGAAAAAATGTAGATAAAGTAAAAGGCATGATGCAAGATAAAGTAAGTATGTTTGCTGGCCATTCCGGAGTTGGTAAATCTACTCTTGTTAATGCTATAGAGCCTAATTTAGACTTGAAAACTAAAGCCATCTCTACACAGCATAGTCAAGGGCAGCATACTACCACTTTTGCAGAAATGTTTGACCTAAGTTTCCATGCTAAAATTATTGACACTCCAGGAATTAAAGGTTTCGGAATTGTAGATATGGATAAGGAGGAAGTAAGTGATTATTTTCCAGAATTTTTCGCACTAAAACAAGACTGTAAATTCAATAATTGCTTACATATAGAAGAACCTAAATGTGCAGTAAAAGATGCGGTAGATAAAGAAGAAATAGCCTATTCTCGTTATAGAAGTTATGTGAGTATTCTTGAAGGAGAAGACGAACATTATAGAACAGATAATTATAATTAACAAACTCCTGTGAAGGCAAGAATCTAAAATACTACTACAAAAAAAAGTAGTGTCAATTCGAGTGAAATTCTTTGCTAAGGAGTTTAGTATCTAGAACAAATATCAAAAGCGAAATTAACAATCGCAAAATAAAATGAGATTCCTGCTTTCGCAGGAAATATTATGAAAGCAGTAATTCAAAGAGTTTCGCAAGCAAGTGTTACCATAAATAAAGAAATAGTAGCCTCAATACATGAAGGTGTATTAATTCTTTTAGGAATCGTTCCAGAAGATACACAAGAAGACATTAATTGGCTATCTAATAAAATAACAAATCTTCGTATTTTTAATGATGCAGAAGGTGTGATGAACAATTCGCTTAAAACTAATAATGGAGATGCTATTGTCGTTAGTCAGTTCACATTGCATGCCAAAACAAAAAAAGGAAATAGACCAAGTTATATTCTAGCAGCAAAACCAGAACTAGCAATTCCTTTATACCAAAAATTTATAAATCAAATAGAAAAAGATTTAGGGAAACCTATACAAACTGGTGAATTTGGTACAGATATGCAAGTGGCACTTTTAAATGATGGCCCAGTTACCATCATTATAGATACTAAAAATAGAGAATAATGGCATCTGTTTTTGGTCATGGCTTAGTTGCATATACAACTACAAAAATAATAGATGCTAAATCTAGTAGACTGCTTTTATGGCTAGCAATAGGTTCCGCAATACTTCCAGATATAGATGTAATTGCTTTTCAATTTGGTATTCCTTATGCACATCCTCTAGGGCATCGAGGGTTTACACATTCTATACTGTTTGCAATTGTATGGAGTGTTTTGTTGGCTTTTATCTTCGGAAAAAATAGAAAGCAAATCTTCTTTGTCGTTTTGTTTCTATCTACTATTTCTCATGGTGTTTTAGATGCAATGACAACAGGAGGAAAAGGAGTAGGTTTTTTAATACCTTTAGATACTACAAGATATTTTTTTCCTTGGCAAGTAATTAAGGTTTCCCCAATAGGAATCGATCGATTTTTTTCAGAATGGGGAATGCGAGTAATTCTTAGCGAATTAATCTATATTGCTATTCCTTGCAGTATTATTTTAATAACTTTGTTCTTTGTAAAAAAGAAAAAATCATGAGCATAAAAAACGCGCAACTAGAAGTCGATAATTGGATTAAAAACCATGGTGTTCGCTATTTTAACGAACTTACCAATATGGCACAACTTACAGAAGAAGTTGGCGAAGTAGCTCGAATAATAGCAAGACGCTATGGAGAACAAAGCGAAAAAGAAAGCGATAAAAACAAAGACCTTGGTGAAGAGTTAGCAGATGTTATGTTTGTTGTTTTATGTCTAGCAAACCAAACAGGTGTCGATTTACAAGAAGCTTTCGATAAAAAATTAGAAATTAAAACCAAACGCGATCACGATCGTCATCATAATAACGAAAAATTAAAATAATATTTTTTGTCCTATCGAGTGCAGTCGATGTCTCATCTAGTTTAAGTAAATATGAATCTACACCTTCAACAATCCACCACCATAAAAAAATCGTCTATCCAAGTAACAGGTTCTAAAAGCGAATCGAATAGACTCTTGTTGCTACAAGCATTATATGCAAATTTAGAAGTAGCAAATGTTTCTAATTCCGACGATTCTAAAGTGATGCAAAAGGCATTGTCGTCCTCAGAAAACATAATAGATATCCATCACGCAGGAACAGCAATGCGTTTTTTAACTGCCTATTTTTCCATTCAAAATAACAGAGAAGTAATACTTACAGGTTCTTCTAGAATGCAAGAAAGACCCATTGGTATTTTAGTAGATGCACTACGTCAATTAGGAGTAGAAATTAGTTATGAGAAAAACGATGGCTATCCTCCAATAAAAATAAAAGGAAAACAAATCACAAAGAATAAAGTAATCTTAAAAGCAAACGTTAGTAGCCAATATATTTCGGCATTATTACTAATCGCACCAAAACTAGAAAATGGATTAGAGCTTACTTTAGATGGAGAAATTACATCTATTCCATATATAAATATGACCTTAGCCTTGCTGAATGAAATAGGTGTCGAAACTAGTTTTAAAAATCAAGTAATAACGGTTCATCCTAAAGCACAAATTAACAATCAAAAAGCAACTATAGAAAGTGATTGGTCTTCGGCGTCATATTATTATAGTATTGCAGCAATGAGTGCAGTTGGTACAGAAATCACATTGGGGTCTTACAAAGAAAATTCATTACAAGGAGATGCAGCTCTAGCAGAAATTTATAAGCAATTTGGAGTAGCAACAACTTTTGTGAATAATACAGTTAAACTACAAAAAGAAACAGATGTAAACCCTAAATCTGCTATTGTATTAGATCTTAAAAATGCTCCAGACATTGCTCAAACCATTGCGGTTACGTGTTTCGGACTAGGTATTACTTGTAATCTTTCAGGGTTACACACCTTAAAAATAAAAGAAACAGATCGATTAGTAGCGCTAAAAACCGAAATTGAAAAACTAGGAGGAAAGGTGCATATTACAGATAAAACATTACAGTTAGAAGCTTCTGGCACTATAAATCAAGAGGTTAAAATAGCAACTTATCAAGACCATAGAATGGCAATGGCATTTGCTCCTTTGGCTCTAAAAACGTCTTTAATTATAGAAGAAGCTTTCGTGGTTTCTAAATCATATCCAACATTTTGGGAAGACTTAAAAAGCATCGGATTTAAAATTTCTGAATAATAATTGGCTATTTACTTGACAACCCCTACTTTGAGATTGTATATTTGCAATCTTGTAAAATACATTACAAAAAATAATACTACTACATGCAGAACTTTAAAATGAAGTTGTCTCATTATCAATTTGAGCTTCCAGAAGAATTATTAGCAGAACATCCAGCAGAAAATAGAGACGAGTCTCGATTAATGGTTTTAAATAGAGAAAAACAAACCATCGAACATAAAATGTTTAAAGATATTATCGACTATTTCGAAGAAGATGATGTGTTAATACTTAATAATACAAAAGTTTTTCCTGCTCGATTATATGGTAATAAAGAAAAAACTGGTGCACGTATTGAAGTGTTCTTATTAAGAGAACTTAACGAAGAACAACGCCTTTGGGATGTATTAGTAGATCCTGCTCGTAAAATACGTATTGGTAATAAATTGTACTTTGGTGACGACGAAACCTTAGTAGCAGAAGTTATAGATAATACAACTTCAAGAGGTAGAACATTACGTTTCCTTTACGATGGATCTTACCAAGAATTTAGAAGAAAACTTACAGAATTAGGAGAAACACCTTTGCCTAAGTATATTAAACGTGACGTTACTCCAGAAGACGAAGAGCGTTACCAAACCATTTTTGCAAAAAACGAAGGAGCAGTAGCAGCACCTACAGCAGGAATGCACTTTTCAAAACACCTTTTAAAACGTTTAGAAATTAAAGGAGTCGATTTTGCTGAGGTTACACTTCACGTAGGTTTAGGTACTTTCAATTCCGTAGAGGTAGAAGATCTATCGAAACATAAAATGGATAGCGAAGAAGTAATTATAAATGCAAAAGCTGCAGCTACAATAAACAACGCAAAACAGAACAAAAAACGTATTTGTGCAGTTGGTACAACAGCCATGCGAGCAGTAGAAAGTTCGGTTTCTTCTAGCGGTACATTAAATGAATTTGATGGTTGGACTAATAAATTCATCTTTCCTCCATACGATTTTAGTATTGCAAACTGTATGATTACCAATTTTCATACACCAAAATCAACACTGTTAATGATGGCTTCTGCATTTGCAGGACATGAGTTTATCTTAAAAGCATACGAAGAAGCTATTAAAGAAAAATACAATTTCTACAGTTATGGTGACGCCATGTTAATCATATAATTAGAAAAATGTAATATTTATATAAAGCCTCTTTTTTTAGAGGCTTTTTTTATGGCATTCCCTTTTACGTATATCTGCCAGTTTTTTAGAAACTTGGCAGAATCGCAAAACGTCGCGCTTTCACTACTCGCTTTTTTATGTTGCATAGGTGCAACAACATAAAAAGAGCTCAAACATACCGTTCTATCGCTAATGCACCTTAACCACAACTATTTCTATAGGTACTAAAACCCATTTCCAAATCCGTTTTTCTTACTTTTGCAAAACAATGGCAACAACAAAAAAAGACATCAGAGCATTAAACAAAGAACAACTAAGAGAATTCTTTGTTAAACAAGGCGACAAAGCATTTCGTGGAAACCAAGTTTACGAATGGTTATGGAGTAAGTCTGCACATACTTTTGAAGATATGACAAACCTTTCTTTAGAAACCAGACAAATGCTAGAAGATAACTTTGTTATCAACCACATTCATGTAGATACCATGCAAAAAAGTAACGATGGTACTATAAAAAATGCCGTACGTTTACATGATGGTTTAATTGTGGAATCCGTTTTAATACCAACAAAAACTAGAACTACAGCATGTGTGTCTAGTCAAGTAGGTTGTAGCCTAGACTGTAGGTTTTGTGCAACATCTAGATTAAAGCGCATGCGAAATCTAAATCCAGATGAAATTTATGATCAAGTAGTTGCCATAGATAAAGAAAGTAGATTATACCATAACAGACCATTAAGTAATATTGTTTTTATGGGAATGGGAGAACCACTCATGAACTATAATAATGTACTTAAAGCTATAGATAAAATTACTTCGCCAGAAGGATTAGGTATGTCTCCAAAACGAATTGTAGTTTCTACATCTGGAGTACCAAAGATGATTAAAAAAATGGCAGATGATGCAGTAAAATTTAAGCTAGCAGTTTCTTTACATTCTGCTAGAGATTCTGTTCGTACTTCTATCATGCCATTTAATGAAACTTTTCCGTTAGCAGATTTACGGGAAGCATTAGTCTATTGGTATGAAAAAACCAAAAATAGAATTACTTATGAGTATGTAGTTTGGCAAAATATTAATGATAAAAAAGAAGATGTAGATGCATTAATACAATTCTGTAAATTTGCACCAAGTAAAGTAAACCTAATAGAATACAACCCAATAGATGATGGTGAGTTTCAACAAGCAGATAACAAAGCTATAGATATGTATGTATCTATGTTAGAGCAAAACAATATTACAGTAACTGTAAGGCGCTCTAGAGGAAAAGATATAGATGCGGCTTGTGGTCAACTTGCTAATAAGAAATAAAAAAAGGCAACCATTTGGTTGCCTTTTTTGTTTAAAAAATTAAAATTAATTCTTTATAATTTTAAAACTTTCTTTCTTATCACCTGAAGCTATTTCAATAATATAAATACCATTATTAAGGTTACTCATATCAATTGAATTTCCTGAAATTTGATTTTTAGTTACTGTTAAAACACGCTGTCCTAATTGATTGTAAACCTCTACGTTTTCAATAGTTAAATTAGTTTTTATATTAAGAACATCATTAACAGGATTAGGGTAAACAGTAAATGCATTAATATTAAATTCATCTACAGATAAATTAGGATCATCTTCAGTAGTAAAACTCCAAGTAGAAGAGTTTACAGCATCTCCACCAACATTTTTAGCCACAATTTGCCAGTAATATAGTGTACTATATTCCATTCCAGTAATATTTACAGATGTATCACCAAGAGTACCAAGTAAATTCATGGTAGTAGGAGAATCACCTAAATAAAAATCATATGCAGTAGCAGGATCACCAGTAGTAGCTGCTTCCCAAGCAAAAGCAACAGCATTAGTGTTTGCAGCATCAATAACAACATCAATAGCCATGTCTGCTGGTGTTGGTGTTGTTACAGGATCTGGTGCAGTTGCATCTGCAATCATTTCAACATTATCAATTATCCAACGATCTCCATCATTTTGTTCTAAAACAAATGCTACATAAATAGGCTGACCAATGTAAGCAGTTAAATCTACTGTATGTTGAGCTAAAGGTCCTCCAGACCAAACATCTAATTCTGTCTGTGTATCAACAATAGTAAAATCTGCGTGTGTAGTTTGACTTGCAGTAGAAACTCTAATAGTATAAGTAGAACCATAATCTATTGCAAATGAGTCTGACTGATCAAATGATAAAATAAAGTTAGTAGCATCTACAGTAAATTGAGGTGTAACTAACCAATCTTCAGCAGAATTTGCAACTGCTTCCCAAGTAACAAAGGCTACATTGTTAGTTGCTCCATCGTTAATTTGCCAATTTTGAGTAGTACCTTCTCCATTTGTTCCTATAAATGAGGTCCATCCAGCAGGTATTGTTGTTCCTGATTCAAAATCTTCATCAAGTTGGGCATGAGAATAAAACCCAAAAATTAATAAAGTAAATAGTAAAGTAATTTTTTTCATAAAATGTTGATTTATAAGGATTAATTAATAATAAAAATACAAAAAAATTAAGAAAACCTAAAAGTATTATTTATTCTTTTATCTAATTATTATACATTAATAGTAAATCACATGCATTTTTAGTACGTTTGTTATTACACATTTTAGACTTCTTTTTTACTTGAAAATTGTTGAACAAATAAAACAACCTATTACTTATGAGATGGAACTTTTTGAACAAAAGTTTCAACTTTCTATGTCTTCTAAAGTAGCATTGTTAAACAGAATTACACATTATATAGTAAATAGAAAAGGAAAACAAATGCGACCAATGTTTGTATTTCTGGTTTCTAAAATGGTGTCTAATGGTGAGGTTAGCGAGCGTACTTACAGAGGAGCTTCTGTAATTGAGCTTATTCATACTGCAACTCTAGTTCATGATGATGTGGTAGATGAGAGTAACAGACGTCGTGGTTTCTTTTCTATAAACGCACTTTGGAAAAACAAAATTGCTGTACTAGTTGGCGATTATTTACTCTCAAAAGGGTTGCTTCTTTCTATAGATAATAACGATTTCGATTTGCTAAAAATCATCTCTATTGCTGTTCGCGAAATGAGTGAGGGCGAGCTTCTTCAAATTGAAAAAGCTAGAAAATTAGACATTACAGAAGATATCTACTACGAAATTATTAGACAAAAAACAGCAACCTTAATTGCTGCTTGTTGTAGCCTTGGCGCTGCATCTGTAAAGCCAGAATCTGATCATGTAGAAATTATGCGTAAGTTTGGAGAACTTATTGGTATGGCTTTTCAAATAAAAGATGATTTGTTCGATTATGGAAAAGAACAAATTGGTAAGCCAACAGGAATAGATATTAAAGAACAAAAAATGACCTTGCCATTAATTCATGTTTTAAATCACGCAAGTAAAAAAGATAAAAAGTGGTTAATTAACTCTATTAAAAACCACAACAAAGACCAAAAGCGAGTAAAGCAAGTTATTGCTTTTGTAAAAGATAATGGTGGATTGGATTATGCCGTTTCTAAAATGAAAGCATTTCAACAAGAAGCTTTGCAAATCCTTCAAAAGTATCCTGAAAATCAATATAGAAATTCACTTGAACTTATGGTGAATTATGTGATTGATAGAAAAAAATAAACTCCAGGCAACCTTTCTTATTCTTTTTGCGTCTTTATAAATAGAAGCTAATACGTACGCAATATTTTGAAAGTAATTCAACTGCATAAAAACGAACCCTTGCTTATAAAAAAAGCAATTAAAAACAATCGTGAAGCGCAACACGTATTGTTTCAGTTGCATGCACCAAAAATGTTAAGTGTTTGTCGTTATTATATTAAAGACACACAGTTTGCAGAAGAAGCCATGTTAAACGGGTTTTTCAAAGTTTTTCAAAATTTAAAAAGCTTTAAAAGTGAAGGTAGTTTTGAAGGTTGGATTAGACGTATCATGGTTAGAGAATCTATTTCCTATTTACGAAAGAAAAAGCAAATTGAATTTTCTGAAGATGTACTAGTAGAAGATGTAAATACTTTTAATAATATACAAACCAATATGGAAGTTGCAGAAATACAGCAGCTGATTGATAATTTACCAGAAGGGTATAAATTAGTTTTTGTAATGTATGCTATAGAAGGGTATAAACATCAAGAAATAGCAAAGATTTTGGGGATTTCGGAAAGTACTTCCAAATCCCAATTATTTAAAGCTAGAAAAGCGCTTCAGCAAAAAATTAAAGAATTAAACAAAGCAGGGTATGGCACCAATTAAATTCGAAGAAAATATAAAAGAAAAGTTGGAAAAGCGAACGCTAGAAACATCTGCAAATGCTTGGGCTAATTTAGAGCAACAATTAAATACAGACTCTAAAAAACAAGATAAAGCGAAGTTTTGGTGGATTGGTGTTGCAGCAAGTTTTATCGGGTTGCTATTTGTAGTACAATATTTTATGCGTCTTGATACTACTAAATCGGTTGTTACTCCAATCGTTGTAGCATCAGAAAACGAAAATGTAAAACATGCTATAGAACCTGTAGAGCGCATTAAAAAGACAGCGCCAATTGTTCTAGAACAAGCCGAAAATATATCCGAAAATAAGAAAGTTAAATCCGCTTTGACTTATAAAAATGAACCTGTAAATAAAGCTGTAAGTAAAGATGATAACAACATTAAAAAATCAATAAATAGCACTAAAAGAAAGCCGTTATTAGTTAATAATATAGCGATCGCTACTAAAGAAAATGAAACATTAAAAGCGTTAAACAATGCAATAAAAGTAGAAGAAGAAATCGTTGTTTCTGTAACAAAAATAACTGGTTCCTTAAAAAAGGAAGAAACTCAAATGACCACTTTAGAAACTACAAAATCTGAAATAGAGTCACTCTTAGAAGCTGCAAATAAAAAGATGCAATTAACAGAGAATCATGCTGTAAAGTCTATTTCTGTTGATGCAAATGCTTTACTAGAAGATGTAGAAACAGCAATGCCTCCATCGTTAAGAGGACAATTATTTAAAGTAATCGAAAAGAATTTTAAAACTGCAACAACTGCAGTTACAAATAGAAACGAGTAATAAATCATCATTAAAAAACGAACAAAAATGAGAACAATAACCCAATACGTAATCGGTATTATTTTAGTGTGTGCTACGCAATTTGTTGCAGCACAAGAAAACCCAAACATTTTAAAAATAGAAGCTTTAGAAACAAGAAAAGAACACGTTAAAACCCAAGAAAAAGAATTTTTAAAAGAAGAAGTAAAACGTATAAACGATAAATTAGATACTGGTGAAATTTCCAGTGAACAAGCTGAAGAACTCAAACAAAAGGAAGCAGAAAAACATGCTTTAAATATTGAGAACAGAATTGCGATTATTGATAATAAAATTGCGCTGTTAGAGCGAAACGAAGAAGTAACTTCAGATGTTGGTGCTAATTTAGACGGTATGATTATTCAAATCGGTAAGGGAGAAGATTCGGATGAATTTGATAAAGGTGGCATCTATATTGGGCCTAAAGATAAAGCGATTCCAAAGGTTTATGATAGAAGAACAACTAGCGATATGGTTTTTGCAATAGGTTTTAATAATGCAATAATTGAAGGGCAATCGTTAAGCGATTCACCATATAAATTAGGTGGTTCAGGATTTGTAGAATTAGGTTGGGCTTGGAAAACAAGATTGTTTAAAAACACCAATGCAGTACGTTTAAAATATGGTCTTTCTGTACAATGGAATAAATTAGATGTAAAAGATGATAAATTCCTGACAGAAACAGAGGGAGTTGTGTCTTTAGAAGAAAGTGCGTTTAATTTGAAAAAGTCGAAATTTAGAACGACAAACTTAGTAATACCAATTCATTTTGAATTTGGGCCATCTAAAAAAATAGAAAAGGATACATATTTTAGATATTCGACATACAATAAGTTTAAAATTGGTGTAGGTGGTTATGCAGGTGTGAACTTAAGTTCTATGCATAAAACAAAATATAAACTAGATGGCGATAGAGAAAAGGATAAAGAAAGAGATTTAAACACCAATCCTTTTGTTTACGGAGTTAGTAGTTATGTTTCTTTTGGTAATGTAGCAGTTTATGCTAAATACGATTTGTCTCCTTTATTTAAAGATCAAATAATAGACCAAAACAATATATCTTTAGGATTACGATTTGATTTAGATTAATATTATTGGAGTTAATGGATAAAAAAAGCATCATTTATTTGGTGCTTTTTTGTTTCGTTAATAAACTTTACTGCTATTTTAATACTACAAAAAAGTCTTTAAGCCCACTTAAAATACTTTGTACTGCATAAGCTGCTAGTATTAATCCCATAATTTTACTAATTACAGTAATACCATATTCTCCAACACGTTTTTGTACAATGTTAGCAGTTAGAAGTATTACCATAGTTATAATAATAACAATTGCAATTAAAATAGTTGTAACCGCTTGTTGTTCTATAGAATAGATGTGATTGTCTGTTAAAAGTACAGCTGCCATTATTGCTCCAGGAGATGCAATAGACGGTATTGCTACAGGGAAAATGGTTACATGTTTGTAATCTTTTATTAGGTGTTTTTCAGATTCTGGTTTGCCTTCTCCAAAAATCATGGTTAAGGCAAAAAGAAATAAAATAACGCCACCCGAAATTTGAAAAGCATCTAAGGTTACCTGCATTCCTTCTAAAATGATTTGACCAACAATTATAAAAAATAGGAGAATTAAAAAAGCAATAAAAGAGGCCCTTATTGCTACTTTTTTCTTGTGCTTTTCGCTTAATTGTTTGGTTGCTTCTAGGTAAACTGGTACTGAGCCTAGAGGGTCTACAACAGCAATTAAAAAAAGAATTTTAGTGAATATTTCTGCAAACATATGCTGTTAGAGTTTTAAATTTATAGATGATTTTTTATACATCATAAATAACCATTTTTATTTAAAAAAAGTTGCTATTTTATTATTAATTTTATTTTTTATAAACCTTATAAATAGTACTTAATACTAAGTTTTTGATGCATTTTTATTCCTTCTCTTACAATAATTTCTATTGATTCTTCTATGTCTTTTTTTGTAGTTCTAAAATTTACAATACAGGTTCTTAAACAGTATGTATCTTTTATAATAGCATTAGATAAAAATATTTCTCCATTTGCTTGTAAGGTATCTAATAATTTTTCATTTAAAATATTTAAATACTCCTCATTTTTGTTTTTACCCAAATTCTCTGGGACATATCTAAACGTAGCTATACTTAAGTTTTGAGTTAGGGCTTCCAGTTCTCTATGCTCTTCTGCCAATGTATAGAAATACTTAGACAATTCTATATCTTCTCTTATCAGTTTTTTGTAACCGCTACTTCCTATTTGTTGTAGTGCAAGCCATACTTTTAAAGCCCTAAAACCACGAGAGTTTTGTAGTCCATATTCAAAGTAATTTAGTGAGCCTCCTTCTTCTGTTAGACTGAAATTATAATATTCTGGATGCGAGCTATACGTGTCAATTAGATGTTTTGGGTTTTTCACCAAAGTACAGCCAGCTTCTAATGGACTATATAGCCATTTATGAGGGTCTAAAGCAATAGAGTCGGCTTCTTGTATCCCGTTAAATATTGCTTTTAATTCAGGAACTATTGCAGCAGGAACACCATAAGCACCATCAATATGAAACCATAAATCCTTTGTTTTGCAAATAGTAGCAATGGCCTCTAAATTGTCTACAACTCCTGTGCTTACATCTCCAGCAGTGCCAACGACCATAAAGGGTTGATGTCCTTTTTTTAAGTCTTCTTTTATAGTTTGTTTTAAAATATTAATATTCATTTTGTTGGAAGTATCTGTAGGAATCCAACGAACAGATGTAGATCCATGTCCAAATAAGGTAGCAGCTTTGTCTATCCAAGTATGTGTAGATTTTGAGCAGTATGTAATTAGTTTTTTTTCAGTACTTGATAGTCCGTTTTCTTTAATGTTGCTAGGAGCCTTTGCAGTTCTTGCAGCTAAAAAAGCAGTAAAATTTGCCATGTTTCCACCACTAACTAAAACGCCTCCATAACTTGGAGATACACCAATAAATTCGGCTAACCATTTAATAGTTTGTTTTTCTATTTCTGTAGCTATCGGACTTAATATTTGTCCGCCAACATTTGCATTTACAGAAGCAGCTAGTAAATCTGCTAAAGCTCCAATTGGCGCAGCAGAAGACGTGATAAAACCAAAAAATTTAGGATGCCCATTAAATAAGGAATGCTCTAATAGTAATCTAGAGGTAGAAGTAAGTAATTCTTCTGCTGGTAATCCATTTTTGGGTAAGGAGGCCTCTCCCAATATTTCTTGTAATTCTTTTGGAGTCTTACTAGTTGTTACCGGTTTTTCTGGAATCGTATCTAGAAAATTAGATATGGTGTCTATGAGTTGGTAGCCTATTTTTCTAAATTCGGCTTTATTGATTGCAATGCTGTTTTGTCTTGTTTTCATTTTTAGATTAATTTGGTTTCATATTGCAATTTTGTATGTGATTTGTTTTTAGTTGTTTAGATTGGTTTCTGAACGAAGTTAGAAGAAAATTTCTATAAACCAAAGTATCCATCCTTCATTAATTTTTAAACCAATATCTTTTATATTACATTTACAGAGTAATTCCGCGAAAGCGAAAAAATCTTCCATAATTGATATCAAAATCCACCATAGATCAAGTGTTTGAAACCTCTAGAGTAGAAGAGGTTATTGGCGATTTTGTGCAATTAAAAAAGTCGGGAAGCAGCTTTAAAGGCTTAAGTCCGTTTAGTGAAGAACGTACACCAAGTTTTATGGTTTCTCCAGTAAAACAAATCTGGAAAGATTTTAGTACAGGAAAAGGAGGGAATGCTGTTGCTTTTTTAATGGAGCATGAGCATTTTACCTATCCAGAAGCTATAAAATATTTGGCTAAAAAGTACAATATTGAAATTGAAGAAACAGAACAAAGTAACGAGCAAAAAGAACAAGCTAACGAGCGAGAAAGTTTATATTTAGTAAGTGAATTTGCAAGTACTTATTTTCAAAATACATTATTAAAAACCGATAAAGGCAAAGCCATAGGTTTAAGCTATTTTAAAGAGCGTGGTTTTACAGATGAAACCATTAAGAAATTCGCTTTAGGTTATTCTTTAGACGAATGGCAAGCCTTTACAGACGAAGCTTTAAAACAAGGATATAAACTAGAATTTCTTGAAAAAACAGGGCTGACTATTGTAAAAGGAGAAAAACGTTTTGATCGATTTAAAGGTCGTGTCATGTTTCCTATACAAAGCATGAGTGGTCGTGTGCTAGGTTATGGAGGTCGTATTTTAACAAACGATAAAAAAGCTGCGAAATATTTAAATTCGCCAGAAAGTGATATTTACCATAAAAGTAAAGTTTTATATGGTATTTATCAAGCCAAGCAAAGTATTGCAAAAGAAGATAATTGCTACTTGGTAGAAGGGTATACCGATGTCATTCAGTTTCATCAAACAGGAATTCATAATGTGGTTTCTTCATCAGGGACAGCATTAACGCCAGACCAGATTCGTTTAATAAATAGACTAACTAAAAACATAACGGTGCTTTTTGATGGAGATGCTGCAGGTTTACGTGCTTCGCTTCGCGGAATTGATTTAATTCTAGAGCAAGGTATGAATGTTAAGATTTGTACTTTTCCGGAAGGAGAAGATCCAGATAGTTTTGCAAAAGCAAATACTTTAGAGGAGTTAAGTGAATATTTAATTGCAAATGCACAAGATTTTATTCAGTTTAAAGCATCAGTTTTATATGAAGAATCTAAAAATGATCCTATTAAAAAAGCAGAAACTATTAGAGATATTGTAAATAGTATTGCTAAAATTCCAGATAGAATAAAAAAGGAAATTTATATTCAAGAGTGTTCTAGAATCATGGATATTAGTGAGCAAGTATTGTTTACCACCTTAGCGCAAATCACGAATAAAGACGTTCAAGAAACACATAAAGAGAAAAGCAAAGAACAAGCCGCTTTTCAAGTTATTAAGCATGAGCAACCTAAAAAAAAGGTAGATGTGCAATATGTGCTAGAACGAAAAATTATTGAAATATTATTACTATACGGTAACAAAATAGAAGATTTTGAAGATTTAGTATTAAAAGAAAACGACAAGAATGAGCTTGTTTTAGAGCCTGTAAAACATCAAGCAAAAGTATTTGAAAAAATATATCTAGACTTGCAAGATGATGAAATGGAATTTACCAATGTAAAGTTTAAAAATTTATATTATTCTATAATAGACACTCTAAACCAAAACCCAGAGTTTTCTATAGAACAATTTGTAAATAATGTGGAGCAGGAAGTAGCTGGCGAGATTTCTACCATTTTAATGGAAGATGAACGTTATAGTTTATCAGACTGGCATAGTAAAAATATTTTCCCGAAAGAAAAAGATCAATCTATAGCACAATTAGTTAGTGAAACTATTTTAAGTTTACGCTGTTTTTTAATAGACCAAAAAGTAACCGAATTTATGCAACAAACCCTAGCAAATAAATCGGAAGTTAACAGAAGTGTACTAGAAGAAGTAAAAGACTACTCTAGTTTAAAAATGTTATTATCTAGAAAACTAAACCGCGTTTTATAATTCTAATAATTTTGCTCTATTAATTAAATCTACAATATTAGAAACGTTTAATTTTTTCATTAAACGCGCTTTGTAAGTACTTACTGTTTTTTCATTTATAGCAAGTTCTGTAGCAATTTCTTTGTTTTTTCTTCCGGTAGAAATAAGTTTTAAAACTTCAATTTCTCTTGTCGAAAGTTTTTTGTAAAAATTACCAGACCTATTTACATGTTTGCCAATAGCTAGACGTTGCGTGAGATCGTTACTTAAATAGATACCACCAGTATAGACTTTTAAAACAGCTTCTTTAAGTGTAATAATATTAGCGGTCTTACACAAATATCCAGATGCTCCAGCTTTTATTGTGTTCATGGCATATACCTCTTCTGGCTGTGCGCTAAACATAATAACTTTAACTTCAGGATGTTCTTTGTTAAGCCTTCTTAGTGCAGTAATACCATTAAGCTTGGGTAAATCAATTTCTGAAATAATAATGTCTACTTTATTCTTGCTTAAGAATTCAAAAATGGCTTCACCATCATCTAGTGAACCAACAACTTGAATGTTCGACGACGTAATAAATAGTAGTTCTAGACCTTTCCTAATTATAGGATGATGGTCTACTACCAACAGTTTAATCATAACTTTAATTTTTTAAATTCGTTATAACTGCTGAGGAAAACAACAGACGTTTTGCTATTAGTCGTTTAGTAAAAGTAATAAATTCTTTGTGAAAAAGAAAATATTTTATTTTAAATCTTTTGATATTTCACAAATAGGGATAGCTACCATTTTATGTTTGTTTGCCGAATTGTAACGTTTAAAAATTATAAAAGCTTCCTTTTGTCTTCCAGTAAAATCGTCTTCGGTTTTACCTTCATCCTGCATTTGCATTGCCCATTCCAGTTCTGGGTACGATGCTCCAATTTGGTCTTCATCACTTCTAGCATCTCCAAATAAACCATCACTTGGTGCTGCTTTTATTATAGATTCTGGCACTTGTAAATATTCGCCAAGTTGGTAGACTTCCGATTTTAGTAAATCTGCAATCGGACTTAGATCCACTCCACCGTCTCCATATTTGGTGTAAAAGCCAACGCCAAAATCTTCCACTTTGTTTCCCGTTCCCGCTACCAATAGTTTGTATAGACCTGCATGATAGTATAAAGTCGTCATTCGTAAACGAGCTCTTGTGTTTGCTAAAGCCATGTCTACTATTGCCTGGTCACCTTCTAAAGAAACTTCGGTTTTAAATTCTTCAAAAACTGGAGTTAGGTCTGTTCTTGTGTCTCTAACGTTTTTATATCGCTTTTTTAATTGGGTAATGTGCTCTTGTGCTCTTGTTACATGACTTGCTGCTTGGTGTATAGGCATTTCAATACATAAAACATCTAGTCCAGTTTCTGCGCATAAAGTAGATGTAACGGCAGAATCAATTCCGCCAGATACACCAACAACAAAACCATTCACTTTTGCGTTTAATGCATAATCTTTTAACCAATTTACAATATGATGTGCTACTTTTTCTGTTTGCATTTTTAAAGATTTTAAGACAAAGAATAGTACCTTTGCCTAACAAAAATAAACAATAGCTGAATTAATAAAAATAAGTTTATGAAGAATATTTTTTTATTTCTTTTTATTACTGTTTTATGTGTTTCCTGTAAAAAGGATTCGGACCTAGAAAAAGAAATTTCGAATATAGAAATATCTGTTGCAATTGAGCGATTTGATTTAGCATTTGCACATGCTAAACCTAATCAATTGAATGCTTTAAAGGAAACTTTTCCTTTTATGTTTTCTAACAAATACGAAGATTCTTTTTGGATTGCTAAAATGCAAGATACCTTACAAGTAGAATTAAATGAAGAAGTAGAAAAAAAATACCCGAATCTTAATTTGGTAGAGGGTGAGTTGAAAAGTCTTTTTCAACATATGAAATTTTATTTTCCAGAATTTAATGTACCTCGTTTAGTTAGTGCAACTTCGTTTGTAGATTACAGGAACAAAGTTATTGTAACCGATACTATTTCGCTTATTTCTATCGATACTTATTTAGGAAGTACGCATCCTTTTTATAATGGTATTCAAAAATATTTAGCGGCTAACTTTACCGAAAATCAAATTGTAGTAGATTTTGCTTCAAAATATGCAGAAAACTACATATACCCGAAACAGAACCAAACATTTTTAGACGAAATGATTTATTTTGGAAAGCAATTATATTTTAAAGATAAAATGATACCTTTTAAAACGGATGCTGAAAAAATTGGATATACTCAAGAACAATTAGAGTGGTCTAAAGCCAACGAAGCACAGATTTGGAGCTATTTTGTAGAACGTGAATTATTGTTTAGTACAGATGCAAAATTGGTGAATAGGTTTATTACAGAAGCACCTTTTTCAAAATTTAATTTAGTAGAAATAGATAAAGAGTCTCCAGGAAGAATAGGACAATATATAGGTTGGCAAATTGTAAAAGCTTATATGCAAAAAAATGAGGTATCTTTAAAAGAAATGCTTTCTAATGAAGCAGAAGAAATATTTAATAAATCGATATATAAACCAGAATTGTAATGGCAAAAATTAACTCGAAAATAGAATTAAACGTAGCGCTAGACGAAAATAGAGTTCCAGAAAAACTACATTGGACAGCAGAAGACGGAGGTATTAGTAATCAAGAAGCCAAAGCGATGATGCTTTCGGTTTGGGATAGCAAAACACAAGAAATGTTGCGCATTGATCTTTGGACTAAAGACATGCCTGTAGATGAAATGAAAGTGTTTTTTCATCAAACATTAGTTGCTATGTCTAATACATTTAACAGAGCAACACAAGACGAAAAAATGACAGCAACTATGAAGGATTTTTGTGATTATTTTGCGGAGAAATTAGAGCTTAAAAAAGATTAATTTTCATTTTAAAAACAAAAAGCGTCCCGATAATTATCGGGACGCTTTTTTAGTTACAGTCTATTTAGAGCTAATCCTTGTTAGGAGCCATAAACTTGTAAACAAGACCAGCTAAAATAGCACCTACAATTGGTGCTACCCAAAATAACCATAGTTGTCCCATTGCTTCTGCACCAACAAATAATGCTTGACTAGTACTTCTTGCAGGGTTTACAGATGTATTTGTAACCGGAATACTTATTAAGTGTATTAATGTTAATGCTAAACCAATAGCTAAACCACCAAAACCAGGGGAAGCATTTTTATGTGTAGCACCTAAAATTACTATTAAAAACATAAAGGTCATTACTACTTCAATTAGTAAAGCCGATGTCATGCTAAACGTATGACCATATTGTTCTACTCCATAGAAATTTGTTGCAAAATCTCCCGCCTGCGAGTAGCCGGAAAAACCATCCATACCACTAACAATAGAATAAAGAATCGCAGCACCTGCAATACCACCTAATACTTGTGCTATTATATAACCTGGTAAGTCTTTTGCTTCAAAACGTCCTCCTACAAAAAGGCCAATAGAAACAGCAGGGTTAAAATGCCCTCCAGAAATATGCCCTAAAGCATAAGCGCCAGTTAAAACTGTAAGTCCAAAAGCAAGTGAAACACCTACCAAGCCTATTCCTATGTTAGGAATTCCTGCAGCTAAAACTGCACTACCACAACCACCTAGTACTAACCAGAAAGTACCAATAAACTCTGCTAATAATTTTTTCATTCTTTAATATTTTAGTTAATTAGTTATAATGCGCTATGTGTTAGCGCATTATATAAATATAAGCAATCGTGTGATTTTTCTTGTTTTTAAGAAAAGGAGATTATTGTTTTTTTAGATGAAGTGAGCTATTTAAGCTATAAGTAGTAAAATAATGCCGTTTTTGAAGTCATTATCTTACCATTCATTAATTCGGTTAGAATCTAACTTAATAAATATAAAAAGTAAAATAGTAAATCCCCAAAGACCAGAACCACCATAACTAAAAAAAGGAAGTGGTATTCCAATAGTAGGAATTAAACCCATTACCATACCTATGTTTATCATAAAATGAAAAAATAAGATGGAGGCGACAGAATAGCCATATACTCTACTAAATTGCGATTTTTGTAGTTCGGCTAATTTTAAAACACGAAGCATTAAGAGCACAAAAATGATAACTACAAACATGCTTCCTAGAAACCCCCACTCTTCACCAACAGTACTAAAAATATAATCGGTATGTTGTTCGGGAACAAATTTACCAGTGGTTCTAGTTCCTTCAAGAAAACCTCTCCCAGAAAAGCCTCCAGAGCTAATAGCTTTTTCCGATTCATACAAGTTATAAAGAATATCTCTACGCATTTCTGCAACTTTTTGAGGATCTTTTTCTAATCGTAACCAAAGACTAATTCTGTCTTGTTGGTGTGGCTGCAATATGTTTTGGTAGAAGAATTTAATCCCAAAGGCAATCACTATACATGCTAATGCAGTAAGTATTGGTTGTAGAACTACAGGCTTCTTTTTCTGAATAAAGTAGTTTGTTACAATAAATAGTATGGCAAAAACCGAAGTAATTATTGGTCCGAATTTTAAAGCTAAAATAGAAATAGCAACTAATGCTAATGCTAGTGTTAAGTAAATTTTTGGTAAACCTTCTCGATATAAAACAAAAAAGAAAGAAGCGTAAACCAATGTGCTTCCTGCATCATTTTGAAGTAGTATTAAAAAAGCTGGAATTATAATAATAATAAACGTTCTTATTTGATCTTTAAACGTTCTTATATCTGTGTTTAAATCGCTTATGTATTTTGCAGCAGCCAGAGCAGTTGCTGCTTTAGCAAATTCACTGGGTTGTATAGTCATGCCTCCAATGCCATACCAGGATGTTGCTCCATTTACATTTTTACCAAAAAGAAATAAGCCAACTAAAGATAACATGGAAACAATGAATATTAAACTGGAAAACCGTTCATAAAACTTAGCATCAATAGATAGAATAAAAATAATAAGCAAAAGCGTTAAACCAATAAACATTAGTTGTTTCCCATAAGGTTGTGAAATATCTAAATAATTTATAGTTGTTCCTGTGTGTGAAGCAGATAAAATATTCATCCAGCCAAATACTACTAAAATTAAAAATAAAATTATAGTGACCCAATCAAATTTAAAATGTCTATCTGTTTGTCTAAACATAGGTTATATCTCTAATTTGTTTAGCTTGGTTCTTAGTTTATTTGCTTCTTCTATAGGAATAACTTGTAGTTTTGTTTCTCCATTTATTTTAAAAGGCTCTCCAGAATATGGTTTTGCATATTCATCTTCAAGACTATGAGATAATATCCAGTTTTCAAGATCTGTTCTTGTAACTTCACCTTTAATGTATTTTTCAATCATTAAACTAGCAATACGTCCAGCAAAGCGTCCTCCCCAATATCCATTTTCTACAAATACAGCAATGGCAATTTTAGGATCGTTCTTTGGAGCAAAAGCTACAAATATGGAATGGTCTGTTAATTGTACTCTTGTACTATCCATTTTTACAAAATTTTCAACAGTACCAGTTTTTCCGCAAATATCTATGCCAGGAACTTGTAAATGACTTGCAGTACCATGTTTATAAACGCTAAGCATGCCTTCAATTACAGGTTCAAAATGTTGTTTGTCTATGGTTGTATATTTTGGTATTGTAAAGTTTGGGTCTAAAGTTTCATCTTTAATTTCTTTAATAATATGTGGTGTAAAATAATAGCCTCTATTTGCAATAGCAGCAATCATATTTGCTAATTGTATTGGCGTTGTGGCAACTTCGCCTTGACCAATGGCATTAGAAATAGTGTATGTGGAATAAAACGTTTTCGGATATATTCCTTTATAGTAATCTCTGTTCGGGATTCTTCCTTTTTGACCAACGTATAAATCGTTATTTAAAAAGTTTCCTAAACCAAAACTTTTTACATGATCACTCCAAATGTTAATTCCTAAGGAAGCGTTTTCGGGTTTGTCTAAAATTCTTCGATATACGGTTGCAAAATAGGCATTACAAGATTCTTGTATACCGTGCACCATATCGTTTCTTGTACCACTTCTACAATGGCATTTCATAAATCTGTTACCGTATTTATATCCCGCGTAACAGGTTACTTTTTCATCTGTAGAAATAACGCCTTCTTGTAAAGCGACTAATGCATTCATTAATTTAAAAGGGGAACCTGGTTCGTATACACCTTGAATACTTCTATTAAATAATGGTTTTGCTATAGAATCTCGTATTAGTTTGTTAAAATTTTTAGAACGCTCTCTACCAACTAATAAGTTAGGGTTGTACGTTGGTGCAGCTACCATCGATAGTATTTCTCCCGTACTTGGCTCAATAGCAATAATACCACCACGTTTGTTTGTCATTAAAATTTCACCATAGGCTTGTAAGGTAGCGTCAATGGTTGTTTTAATGTCTTTTCCAGATTCTGGTAGTGTATCAAATTTACCTTTTTTATAAGGCCCAATATTTCGATTAAATCTGTCTTTTTGTATAAATTTTATTCCCTTAACACCTCGTAATGTTTTTTCATAAGAAGCTTCAATTCCTTGCATACCAATTAAATCTCCCATTTTGTAATAGGGATTTTTGTTCATAATACGTTGGTTTACTTCGCCAATATCACCAAGTACATTGGCTCCAATAGTAGTTTCGTAATTTCTTAATGAACGTTTTTGGATGTAAAATCCTTCAAATTTTCGCATTTTTTCCTGTAAAACAGCATAATCTTCTTTAGAAAGTTGCGGAAGAAAAACATAAGGCAATCGTGGAGAGTATTTGTAAGCTTTATTGTAGGTTTTAATAAATTGCTCTTTGTCTATTTTTAATAGTGAGCAAAATTCTAAAGTATCCAGTGCTTTTACTTCACGCGGAATTACCATCACATCATAAGATGGTTGGTTAGAAACCAGAAGCTTTCCGTTTCTATCGTAAACAAAGCCGCGTTTTGGGTAGTCAAATACCTTACGAATAGCATTGTCTTCGTATAAATTATTGGAATTATCTTGATATACTTGAAGGAAAAAAAGCCTTGCAATAAATAGAATACCAACAAAGATTATGGAGATGAAAAGTAAAAGTTGTCTCATTTTGTTTTTCTACGGAATATAGTGGTTACTAAAACACTTAGTATAATAGTAAATATACTTGAGAATAACGTTTTTTGTAGCACTAAAATTATCTGTGAAAAGTTAAAAACTTCTAAAAGAAATAATATTAGATGATGCAGTACAGTAAGTATGCTTAAATAGGTGAGTTTTGCGCCAAATTCTATTTGATTAAATTTAATAGTTTGATGCTCATAAGCAGCACCAAAACAAAATTTTAAAACAGCAGGTCTAATAAAAGCTATGGTTACACATGCAGCTGCATGCATACCGCCAGAATCTAAAAACATATCTAAAGTTATACCTAATAGAAAACTTAATAGTAAAAATACCATTCTGTTGTTCTTTACTGGAAATAATAAGATAAATAGAATGTATATATACGGGTTTATATAGCCAAGAAAATTAATATGCGATAATACTAATATTTGTGAAAGCACTAATACTATAAATCGGATTGCATTTGAAGAAATTACACTATTCATCTGCAGGATTTAATAAGTTATTAATTTCTTTCGTGTCTTTATTTTCGATCACATATACGTGCTCGATAGTTGTCATGTCATTAAATAATGCCACATTTATTTCGTAAAAATCTTCAGCAGCATCTAGTTTAAAGTCTTTAACGATTCCAATAGGAATGCCTTTTGGAAAAATTGCAGAACGACCAGAAGTTATTATTGTATCTCCTTGAATAGGTTTAGCTTTAGATGGGATGTCGACTAATTGTACTAGTTCTGGTGTTTTTCCATTCCATTTTAGTGTGCCAAAGTCGTTGGTTCTTTTTAGTTGTGCACTAATTTTACTTTTAGTATTTAAGATAGAGAGTACCGTTGCATATTTTGTACTTGTCTTATCAATTATCCCTAAAATTCCTTTCGAGGTAATTACACCAAAATCTTGTTTAATACTATCTCGTTTCCCTTTATCAATGAGCAAGATATTAGTACTTAAAGTATAATTGTTTTTTATTACAATTGCTGGTGTGAAGTTATAAATTGAAGTGAAAGAAAGGCTGTCTAAAAAACTTGTTTTTGTTTTTCCTTCTAGATTGTATAGCGCAGATTTTAATTGGTTATTTTCTTCTTGTAGCAGGTTGTTTTGCTCTTTTAAACCAAAATACTGACTAATATTATTTGCTTTGGTATAAATACCTCCAGACAAAAAGTTTGCAGAATTTACAAATTTACTTTTCTGATACGAATGGTTTTGAATGGTAAAAACAATAGATATAAAAAACAGCAATATGTATAACAAAAAAGATTTGTTACGTAATATAAAATTAATTATTTGCTGCATGTTAAAATGGTATTACTCTTATTTAATCAATACGCTTTTGTATTTAGCAATGTTTTTAAGTGTAATTCCTGTACCACGAACAACAGCACGTAATGGGTCTTCTGCAATATACACAGGTAAGTCTGTTTTTTGAGACAAACGTTTGTCTAAACCACGTAACATAGATCCTCCACCTGCTAGGTAAATTCCAGTATTGTAAATATCTGCGGCTAATTCTGGTGGTGTTTGCGATAAGGTTTCCATAACCGCATCCTCTATACGAAGAATAGATTTATCTAAAGCCTTGGCAATTTCACGATACGATATTTGTACTTGTTTTGGTTTTCCGGTAAGTAAATCACGACCTTGAACACTCATGTCTTCTGGCGGAAGGTCTAAATCTTCGGTAGCAGCACCAATTTGAATTTTAATTTTTTCAGCAGTACGTTCTCCAACATATAAATTGTGTTGCGTACGCATGTAATAAATAATATCATTTGTAAATACATCTCCTGCAATTTTTACAGACTTATCACAAACAATTCCTCCAAGAGCAATTACAGCAATTTCTGTAGTACCACCTCCAATATCTACAATCATGTTTCCTTTTGGTTGCATAATATCTACACCAATACCAATTGCTGCAGCCATTGGTTCATGTATTAGATACACTTCTTTACCATTTACACGTTCTGCACTTTCTTTTACTGCTCGCATTTCTACTTCTGTAATTCCAGAAGGAATACAAATAACCATACGAAGCGCAGGAGTGAAGAGTTTCTTTTTTAACGCTGGAATGTTTTTAATAAACATGCTAATCATTTGCTCACTAGCATCAAAATCTGCAATTACACCATCTTTTAAAGGTCTAATTGTTTTAATGTTTTCATGCGTTTTTCCTTGCATCATACTGGCTTCTTTACCAACAGCAATAATTTTCCCAGTAATTCTATCTCTAGCAACTATGGATGGACTGTCTACAACAACTTTGTCATTGTGTATAATTAAAGTATTTGCAGTTCCTAAATCTATTGCAATCTCTTCGGTTAAGAAGTCAAAAAATCCCATTCTTTATGTTAATTATATTTGTTAAAAATCAAACCACGTAAAGGTAGTAAAACTCTTTCTAAATTTGATTTTAAAATTGATGTTTTAACACTTGAAAATCTAGATAGTTAAATGCAGCTTTTCAAGTATTTGTTTTATCGCTTTCGCGGAATTGTTTTTTCCCTAAATTGGAATAATGAATTCAGAAAAACAATAAAATATGTATTCAACCTTTCTTTTACTTTCTTTTTTTCTGAAGCATTTAGAAAAAAAAGACCTTTCCTGTTTTAAAAACCAGAAAGGTCTGGAAATTGTTGTTAATACTCTTAAAATTCCTGCTTTTGCAAGAATTTTTTTAATGTTTAAAATGTCTAGTTCCAGTAAATACCATTGCTACATTATTAGCATTGCAATAATCGATACTTAATTGATCTTTTATAGAACCTCCAGGTTGTATTACTGCAGTAATTCCTGCATTTTTAGCAATCTCTACACAGTCTGGAAATGGAAAAAAAGCATCACTTGCCATAACTGCTCCTTGTAATTCGAAATTAAAAGATTGTGCTTTATGTATGGCTTGGTTTAATGCATCTACACGACTAGTTTGTCCAGTTCCACTTGCACATAATTGTTTGTCTTTTACCAAAACAATAGTGTTCGATTTTGTGTGTTTACAAATTTTAGAAGCAAAGATTAAATCATCTAACTCTGCTTCTGTAGCTTTATTGTTAGTAGCGTCTTTTAAATCTGCAAGGGTATCTGTTTTAGCGTTTCTATCTTGCACTAAAACACCATTTAAACAAGTTCTTACTGTTGTCTGTGGGAAATCGAAATCTTTTAAAATTAATAAGATTCTATTCTTTTTACCTTTTAAAATTTCTAAAGCTTCTTCAGAAAATGAAGGAGCAATAACTACTTCACAAAATAATTTATGAATTTCTTCGGCAGTAGCTTTGTCTATTTCTGTGTTACTAATTAAAACTCCTCCAAAAGCCGAAACTGGATCTCCAGCTAACGCGTCTAAATAAGATTCTAAAACGGTTGCACGTTGTGCAAAACCACAAGCATTATTGTGTTTTAAAACGGCAAATGTTGGTGCTTCTCCTTTAAATTCATTTATTAAATTAACAGCAGCATCTACATCTAAAAGATTGTTGTAACTTAATTCTTTACCGTGAAGCTTGGTGAATATTTCATCAAAATCACCAAAAAAGAATCCTCTTTGATGTGGATTTTCACCATAGCGTAAAACCTTTCCTTGAGTTTCACTAATTTTTAGAGAAGCAATTTCATGGTTTTTGTTAAAGTAATTAAAAATAGCAGTGTCGTAATGCGAAGAAACATGAAATGCTTTTGCAGCAAATTGTTTTCTGTCTGCTTCGGTTAGGTTTCCGTTTTTTTCTGTGATTAATTCTAAAAATTCAGAATAATCATCTACCGAAGAAACGCAAATAACATCTGCATAATTTTTCGCAGCTGCACGAATTAGAGAAATTCCTCCAATGTCAATTTTTTCAATAATATCTTGTTCACTTGCTCCAGAAGCAACTGTTTTTTCAAAAGGATATAAGTCTACAATTACTACATCTATTTGCGGAATGTTATATTCTTGCATTTCTGCAATATCACCATCGTGGTTTTGCCTGTTTAAGATACCACCAAAAACTTTTGGGTGTAATGTTTTTACTCTTCCGCCAAGAATAGAAGGATATGAAGTTACATCTTCTACAGGAACGACATTGATCCCTAAATCTGTAATAAACTTTTCTGTACCACCTGTAGAATAAATGGTCACTCCTTGTTTGTTTAATTCTTTTACAATTGGTTCTAATCCATCTTTACTAAATACCGAAATTAGTGCAGATTTAATGGTTTTGTTATTGCTCATTATTGTTGTGTTGTTTGGCTGCAAAAATAGCAATATTAAGTGCTTTTTATAAGTTAATAGGTATTTGTTTTTTCAACTAAAACAAGGAGTTATTAACAACTAAGAGGTTCTAATTTGTTTTCATTTATTTGTAACAATTAATATATAAAAACGTCTTACCTTTATATCACTTTAAAAAAGTATAATATTTACTGCATATGTTACTGTACTTACGTCTCTTTAAAGAGAGTTTTTCTTTTGCAATTAGTGCCCTTGCAAACAATAAGTTAAGGACGTTTTTGTCTTTGCTTGGTGTTACCATTGGTATTTTTTCTATTATAGCTGTTTTAGCAGCAGTAGATTCTTTAGATAAGAATATAAAAGGACAGTTAGAAGGTTTAGATAAAAATACCATGTACGTTACTAAGTATTCTTTTGGTCCTACTACAATACCTAGATGGCAACGAGAAAATTATCCACAAACAGAATACGAAGACTTTATATTTTTACAAAAAAGCCTAGATGAAGTAGATGCTATGGCCTATATTATATTTGGCGGACAAGAAAATATTAAATATGAAGGTAAAATAGTAACAGGAGTAAGCGTAAATCCTGTTTCAGAAGGTATTTATGATATTGAAAACATGAAAATTGTAGCAGGTAGATTTTATACCGAATCCGAATCTGTTTCTGGTGCTCCAGTTATTGTATTAGGGAGCGCTACCGCAGAAAATCTTTTTGAAAAAATAAACCCAATAGGAAAAGAGATTCGTGTTTTTGGAAGAAAATTAACGGTAATTGGTGTGCTTAAAAAGGTTGGAAGTGGTATTGGTGATTCGCCAGATGAAAAAGCGTATGTGCCAGCAAATTTTGTAAGACGTTTTAAAAATGGTGGTTCTGAAGGACTGCCGGGAGCAGTAATTATTAGACCAAATGAAGGTGTTGATATTTCTGCTTTTGAACAAATAGTAAAACAAAAATACAGAGCATTTAGAGGATTGAAAGCAGATGAGCCAGATAATTTTTTTGTTAATAAACTTTCAGGATTAACAGATGTTATTGATAGTATAATTAGTGTTTTGAATTCTGCAGGATGGCTAATTAGTGGTTTTTCTCTACTTGTTGGAGGTTTTGGTATTGCAAATATTATGTTTGTTTCCGTAAAAGAAAGAACCAATTTAATTGGAATTCAAAAATCATTAGGAGCTAAAAATAAATTTATTTTGTTTCAGTTTTTATTTGAGGCAGTAATTTTAGCTATAATTGGAGGTGTGGTAGGTCTCATTTTAGTATTTATTGTTGCTAAAATTGTATCACAACTAACAGGTGACTTTGAATTTGTATTATCTATGTATAATATGTTTTTAGGATTTGTTTTATCTACTTTTATTGGCGTTGTTTCTGGTGTGATTCCAGCTATTTCTGCTTCAAAATTAGATCCAGTGGAAGCCATTAGAACAGGAATGTAAGATAGAAATTTAAGTGCTTTCGAAATCTAAAAAAAAATAAATTCCAAAAAGTAGGATGTTAATCTAATACTTTGTGGAATTTATTTTTTGGTTTAATATATGTTTACAGCAGTGTTGCTACTTGAGTGCAAACAAACTCTAAGAAACGTTCGTCAGCTTCGGTAAAAGGATCTGGTGTATTAGAGTCTATATCTATTTGACCAATATTTTCGCCATTTACAAAAATAGGAATTACAATCTCGGCTTTTACAGTAATACTACAAGCTATATAATTATCTTGTGCAGCAACATCTGGAACCACAAAGTTTTTATTGCTAACAGCAACTTGACCACAAATACCTTTACCAAAAGGAATAATAGTGTGGTCTGTAGGTTCGCCAACGTAAGGCCCTAGTTTTAATTCGTCTTTATCACCATTTTTAAAATAAAAACCAACCCAATTATAATAGGTAATATGTTCTTCAAGAAGCGTACAAATAGATAATAATTTATTATCCTTAGACGTTTCTTTGTTTGTAATAATGGTAATTATTTCAGGTTTTAATTGTTCGAAATTCATATGTTTCATTAACTTTTGGCAAAAGTATTCAAAAACCAATATATTTAAACCCTTTTTACATAAATTTAACCATGTAAATTAAAAGTAATGCCATTGAAGCACCTTTTTATAAAATATAAGTCTGTACTAAAATTTATAGCAACCTTTTTGTTGGTGTATGCTATTTTAACTTTTAGTTATAAATTCTTTTTGCAATTTTCTTCTGGCGAGAAATATTATCCAGATTATATGACCAATTTGGTAGCAAAGCAGAGTAAAGAAATACTGAATGCTTTAGATTATAGAGTAGAGCTTTTGCCACATCCTAATGAAGCATCGTTAAAATTAATTATTAACGAAAAATATGTTGCTAGAGTTATAGAAGGTTGTAATTCGGTGAGTATTATTATTTTATTTATATCGTTTATAATAGCATTTGCAAGTAAATTTAAAATAACAGTGTTGTATATTTTTGCAGGAAGTGTTTTAATTTATATTGCTAATTTGGTTAGAATAGCCATTTTGTCTATTGGGTTATATCATTACCCTTGGCGAAAAGATATTCTGCATACGGTAATTTTTCCAGCAATAATTTATGGTATGGTTTGTTTGCTTTGGATTGTTTGGGTAAATCGTTTTTCAAAAATTAAAAGAAATGCATAAACTAACAAAATATAGTTTGTTGTTAGTTTTGGGTATTTTACTCATACTAATTCGTGTGTTTGAAGAGCAAATTTTCTACGATCCGTATTTGTCTTTTTTTAAAAATGACTACTTGTATTTAGATTCGCCAAGACAAGAAACATTTAAACTTACTATGTTTACCGTTTTAAGATATGTTATTAATTCAGTTATATCTTTAGCGATTTTGTTTGTTCTTTTTAAAGATAAAAACATTATTAAATTTTCGATAATTTTATACTCTATATCTCTAGTATTACTTTTAATATTATTTCTATATTTTATTATTAGTCCAAAACAAGAAGACTATTATTTATTCTTCAATATTAGAAGGTTTTTAATTCAGCCTCTTATTCTTTTACTGTTAATTCCTGCTTTTTATAATTATAAAAAACAGGAATAATTGTTAATGATTTTGTAAAACAAGTTTTATACATTTTGTTTTTTGTAATTTTGTAAGGTGATAAAACAAGTTTTACATAATTTTTTTTCTATAACATTAGCTTTTTTAGTTTTGTTTTCAACTGTTTCTCTTACTGTTGAAAAACACTTTTGTGGTGATGTTTTAGTAGATGTTTCCATCTTTACAGAAGGAGAAAAATGTGCTATGGAAGCTTTTGAAATGAAACAGGCAGCTATCACAAAAAAAAATTGCTGTAAAGATCAAATCGATTTTGTTCAAGGTCAGAAAGATTTAGCTATTAAAAATTTTGACGATTTAGAATTTGAACAACAGCTATTTTTAACATCCTTTGCGTATATTTATATTAATCTTTTTGAAGGTTTGCCAGAGCAAATTATTCCGCATAAAGATTACTCTCCACCAAACTTAATTGTAGATCTGCAGTTAGTTAACGATACTTTTCTTATTTGATTTATTAAGTAATTATTTAGTCTTCAATTTATTTTGAAGAAAATAAACATGCTGAAATCTTTCAGGATGTTAAAGAATAATTTATTGACTTAATAAAACATGAAAAAAATATTATACATACTATTCATGCTTCCTTTTGCTATTTTTTCACAAGAACAAATTAGTGGAATAGTTTTGGAAGCCAGTGAAAAAAAAGAGCAAGTACCTTTGTTTGGAGCAAATGTGTATTGGCTAGAAACTTCTGTTGGAACCACCACAGATTATAACGGGAATTTTACGATTCCGTATAACGAATCCTATAAAAAACTTGTGATTAGTTATGTTGGTTTTAAAACGGATACATTACATATTGTTAAACCAGAAAAAGTTCAAGTACAATTAGAATCTAAAAGTGATTTAGATGAAGTTACAGTAACTTCAAGAAAACAAGCAACTGCTAAATCGTATTTAAATGCTACAAATACCTTTACGGTAAGTAGTAAAGAGTTGCTAAAAGCGGCTTGTTGTAATCTCTCAGAAAGCTTTGAAACAAACCCATCTATCGATGTCAATTTTGCAGATGCAGTAACCGGGACTAGACAAATTAAAATGCTAGGATTAACTAGTCCTTATTTATTAATTGCTACAGAAAATATTCCATCTATTCGTGGAGCATCACAAGCTTTTGGATTAAGTTTTATTCCTGGAACTTGGGTAGAAAGTATTCAAATTACTAAAGGAGCAGGAAGTGTAGTAAATGGTTATGAAAGTATAGCAGGACAAATAAATGCAGAGTTAGTGAAGCCGTCTACAGACTATAAATTGTTTGCTAATCTCTATGGTGCAAGTAATACACGATTCGAATTAAATACGCATTTTAATACTAAGGTGAGCGAGAAATGGGATACAGGAATTTATCTACATGGCAACACGCATAATACAAAACATGATGTGAATAACGATGGTTTTTTAGATATGCCTTTGTATAATCAAGTTAATCTAATGAATCGTTGGCAATATACCAATCTAAAAAAAGGGTTTGTAAGCTTTATTAACTTTAAGTTTTTAAATGATGAAAAACAAACAGGTGAAGTAGATTTCGATCCAAATACAGATAAAGGAACAACCAATGCTTGGGGAGGAGAAATAGACACAAAAAGATATGAGGTTTCTTCAAAAATAGGTTATGTAAATCCAGAAATTCCATGGCAAAGTGTTAGTGTTCAAGCCGCTTTTAGTAGGCATACTCAAGATTCTTATTTTGGATTAAATGATTATGATATTACTCAAAATAGTTTATACTCAACTATAATTTACAACTCTATTATTGGCGATTCCAGAAGTAAATTTAAAACAGGGGTTAGCTATACTTACGATCATTATGATGAAGTTGTAAATACAACAGATTTTGGAAGAAATGAATCGGATTTTGGTGTGTTTTTTGAATACGCTTACGATAATTTAAAGAACCTAAATATTACCGCTGGTATTCGTGTAGATACTCATAATTTATTAGGAACGTTTGTTACACCGAGAGTACACGCTAGATATACGCCTTGGGGGAAATCTGCTTTAAGGGCTTCTTTTGGAAGAGGAAAACGTAGTGCTAGTATTTTTGCCGAAAACCAAAGCATTTTTTCTACATCAAGAACTATAAATATTGTGAATACTGGTGGAGAAATTTATGGTTTAGATCCCGAAATAGCATGGAATTACGGAGTGTCTTTTTTACAAGGATTTAATTTATTTAATAGAAAAGCAGATATTACTTTAGATTATTACAGAACCGATTTTGAAAACCAAGTGGTTGTGGATTATGAGAATCCGCAAGAAGTGAATTTTTATAATTTAGAAGGAGAAAGCTATGCGAATAGTTTTCAAATAGAAATGAATTATAATGTTTTTACTAATTTTGATCTTCGTTTGGCATACAAATATTACGATGTGCAAACACAATATGGAAGTGAAAAATTAGAAAAACCTTTAGTGCCTAAAAATAGATTTTTTGTAAATGCATCTTATGAAACTCCTATTAAAGAAGGCAGAATGGGGCGTTGGAAAATGGATGCAACGTTTAATTGGTTAGGGAAACAACGTTTTTCATCTACAGAAGGTAATCCTTCGCAATACCAATTAGGAGCATATTCCCCAACTGTAGCTACTCTAAATGCACAAATAACCAAAGTGTTTTCTCCAAAATTTGAAGTATATTTAGGAGGTGAAAATATTACAAATGTTAGACAAAATAATCCCATTTTAGGCGCAGATGATCCTTTTGGTGCAAATTTTGATACTACATTTGTATACGGACCAATATATGGTTCTAATTATTATGCAGGATTACGATTTAAAATTCAATAACATAAAATAATATATAATAACATGAAAAAAATAATTGCATTAACCGTTTTAATGTTTGTAGGTCTAACTGCTTTTGCTCAAAATAAAAATGCAAAAGCATCTATTGAGGTAGATGGAGTTTGTGGTATGTGTAAAGACCGAATTGAAAAAGCATGCTTTAAAGTTAAAGGAGTAAAATCTGCAGTTTGGAGTGTAGAAACGCATGAGTTACAACTTATCTATAATGATGGGAAAACGAATCTAAATGAAATTCATAACAGTATTGCTGCAGTAGGACACGATACAAAAGAGATAAAAGCTACAAAAGAAGCGTATGAAAGTGTACATCCTTGTTGCAAGTATCGAGATGAAGAAGTGAAAGAAGATCATAAAGAATAAGAAAACAATAGTAAATAGTAAGAAATAAGTAGAAAAGCCTGAATTTTAATTCAGGCTTTTTATTTTTACCAAATGCCATATAGAATATACGTTATAGAATTATCTAAACGCGTTTTTACAGAAAATGCAAAGTTTAGAAATGCAAATCCGCAATTTAATGGCGTCTTGCAATGCTTGTATGTTGGTATGACTAGTAAAACACCAAAAGAACGTTTTGCACAACACAAAACGGGCTACAGAAACAAAAAAGGTTATAAACTATCCTCAAACATTGTTGAAAAATATGGCTTGTATTTAAGACCAAGTTTATACAACCATATAGAGTCAATTACAACTAGAGCAGAAGCTTTAAAAATGGAAGAAACTTTAGCTTTAGAGTTACGTAGACAGAAATATGCGGTTTGGTTTAATTAAAAAGTTTTTTGTGAAATAAGAATAACTTTATTAAATAAATTAAAAGGCTAAACAAAAAAAATGCTCCTAGAAATATCTAGAAGCATTTTAATGATTTATGTATTAGATACTTACTGATGCGTTATTTACATATGAGTGAGTAATCTGTTTACAGCGATTCGCCATTACATCATTCCTGGCATTCCACCTCCCATTCCTCCTGGCATAGCAGCAGGAGTGTCTTCTTTAATGTCAATTAAAGCACACTCTGTAGTTAAAATCATTCCAGCAACAGAAGCTGCATTTTCTAAAGCAATTCTTGTTACTTTTTTAGGATCGATAATTCCAGCTTTAAGCATATCTACATATTGATCTGTTTTAGCATCGTAGCCAAAGTCTTTTTTACCTTCTAATACTTTGTTTATAACAACACTTCCTTCACCACCTGCATTTTCTACAATAGTACGTAAAGGAGATTCAATTGCTCGGTTTACAATTTGTACACCTGTAGTTTCGTCTAAGTTTTCAGTAGTAATTTTTTCTAATACTTTTTTAGCACGAACTAAAGCAACACCTCCACCAGCAACAATGCCTTCTTCTACAGCGGCACGTGTAGCATGTAAAGCATCATCTACTCGGTCTTTCTTTTCTTTCATTTCTACTTCACTAGCAGCGCCAACATAGAGTACAGCAACCCCACCTGCTAATTTTGCTAAGCGTTCTTGAAGTTTTTCTTTGTCATAATCACTAGTTGTAGTTTCAATTTGTGATTTGATTTGATTTACTCTGTTTTTAATCATGCTTTTATCTCCAGCACCATTAACCACAGTCGTATTGTCTTTATCAATAGTAATACGTTCTGCAGTACCAAGCATATCTAAAGTAGTATTTTCAAGTGTAAATCCTCTTTCTTCAGAAACTACAGTACCACCAGTTAAAATAGCAATATCTTCTAACATTGCTTTACGTCTGTCTCCAAATCCTGGTGCTTTTACAGCAGCAATTTTTAAAGAACCACGTAATTTATTTACTACTAAAGTTGCTAATGCTTCACCATCTACATCTTCAGCAATAATTAATAAAGGTTTTCCAGACTGTGCTACAGGTTCTAAAACAGGTAGTAAATCTTTCATTGTAGACACTTTTTTATCGTACAATAAAACGTAAGGGTTTTCTAAATCTGTAATCATTTTGTCACTATCTGTAACAAAATAAGGAGATAAGTAACCTCTGTCAAACTGCATACCTTCTACAACATCTACATAAGTATCTGTTCCTTTAGCCTCTTCCACAGTAATCACTCCTTCTTTTCCAACTTTACCAAATGCCATAGCAATTAAATCGCCAATTACATCATCGTTATTTGCAGAAATAGAAGCAACTTGTTTTATTTTGTCTGAAGAGTTACCAACTTTCTTTGTTTGTTTTTCAAGATCTTCAACAATCGAAGTAACCGCTTTGTCTATTCCACGTTTTAAATCCATTGGGTTTGCACCAGCAGCAACATTTTTTAAGCCTTCTTTTACAATTGCTTGCGCAAGAACTGTAGCTGTAGTAGTACCATCACCTGCAAGATCATTTGTCTTACTTGCAACTTCTTTTACCATTTGCGCTCCCATATTTTCTAAAGGATCTTCTAATTCTATTTCTTTTGCAACAGAAACTCCATCTTTAGTTACTTGAGGAGCACCAAAACTTCTGCTAATAATTACATTACGTCCTTTTGGTCCTAGCGTTACTTTTACTGCGTTTGCTAATGCATCTACACCACGTTTTAACCCGTCGCGTGCATCTATATCAAATTTTATGTCTTTTGCCATAATGATTTTTTTAATTGAAATTAATTGTTTGTTGAATAGATTCCGCATCAAGTGCGGAATGATAGCCTAGATAATAGCCATGATATCTTCTTCACGCATCATTAAATAGTCGTTACCATCTAATTTTAATTCGTTTCCTGAATATTTTCCGTAAAGAACAGTGTCTCCAACTTTCACTGTAAGCGGTTCGTCTTTTTTGCCTGTTCCAATAGCTATAACAGTACCTTTGTGTTGTTTTTCTTGAGCGGAATCTGGAATAAATAAACCAGATGCTGTTTGCGTTTCTGCAGGAAGTGGTTCTACTAGAACACGATCTGCAAGAGGTTTAATGTTTACTTTACTCATGATATATGTTTTATTTATTTATAATAATATTGATGTTTTAATTGGAAGCTAAAAATGTGCCAATAGAGTAGGACTGACAAAGTTACCGAATGTTCAACTTTTCCTGTTATAGAATTAAATTTTGGATAAAAAAAAATGCCAACTTTAAGGTTGGCATTTTAAATATTTTAAAAAACAGATTACTCAGCAGGAGTGTTTTCTGTTTGTGCAGGTGCAGTTGGTACTTCCACAGGAACTTCGATGTTATTTGTATCTAGTGCTTTAGATTCTGTAGTTGTTGTTCCGTTGTTAATTGCAACGTTTGAAACTAAAATTAATACAATTAAAATAGTTGCAAGCGTCCATGTGCTTTTATCTAAAAAGTCGGTTGTTTTTTGAACACCACCTAATTGTTGTGTTCCACCACCACCAAAGGATGATGATAAACCTCCACCTTTTGGGTTTTGTACCATAATTACTACAACTAGCAAAAATGCTACTACTACTATTAATATTAAAAATACTGTAAACATGAGTTATTCTTTATTGTTTTGTTCTTGTAATTGTTTTACTGCTTTAATTTGGTCTGCAAAGAAACCACTTTTTTCTGGATATTTCAAACTTAATATTCTATAAGATTGTAATGCTTTTTTATAGTTTTTTTGTTCTACATAAATTCGAGCTAATGTTTCGGTCATTAGTGCTTCTGGCTGTATCATTTGCTCTTCGGCAATATTTATATTTGCTTTAGCCGTTTTTATTGGTTTTAGCTTAGGGTTTTTTGTTATAAATTTTTCTATAAGATCAAATTTTTTCTCTTTTTCCGTTTTTATTTCCTCTACTATTTCTTGTTCTTCTTGGCGTACAATAGGAGTGAACTTTGCAAGTTTTAGCCACTCGTTAAACGAATGTGTTTCTTTAGAATTAAACTGTAACGGTTTGCCAAGGTTTAAAATTTCGTTTGCAGAAAATGTTTCATCCGTTTTTTCTTCTTTAGATTCTTCTATTTTTTCAGAAACATCTAAATTGAAATTTGCGATTTTTGAACGTTTTATTTTTGGTTGAAATAACTCTGGGTCTAAAACACCTGTGGTATCTTTTATTTGTTGTTTTAAAGCATCATCTATTGTGACGTTTTTATTTACCGAAATATCTTCAACATCTACTGGGATTTCTTTTAGGTGTTCAATGTTTTGTTTTATGTGTTGCGATATTTCATTTTGTAGAAATTCTTGTGAAGTAATAAAATCGAACAAAATACTTCTGTCTGTAGTGTAACTTGCTGTTTTTTTTAATTCTTTATTGTAATTGAAACTTTCTTTGTTTTTTAGCCCTTTTAAGTAGATGGCTCTTGCAGATTGACAATACGGAAATGCGTCAAGAATGGTTTTTAATGCTTCGGTTTGTGAAACGGTAACCTCTTGAGGATGTTGTAATAAATATGTAAAATCTGTATTATTCATTGACTATGTCAAATTTACTTTTTTTTGGGAGATTTCTCAACTCCATTCGAAATGGTAATGTTTTAAAACTAAAATTAAGATTACCATTTAGCTAATGATGCATTGAAAATATCTTGGGTTAAGCGTTCAAAAATTTCTTCAAAAGCAGTTGCTTTAATTGTGCCAACAAGTTGTTCGCTTCCTCCATAATCGTAGTAAAAAGAAAAGCGCTGTTCAAAATCATCCTCTTCATTCTTTTTATTATAAAAACGCACATTTACACCAATTGTTAAACGGTTTTGTGCAGCAGTGTTCGATGATGTTGCTGTGGTTGGAGAAATTCTATATTCTACAATTTCGCCTTCGTAAACCAAATCTGCATTAGAGTTTACTAAACTTAAATTAGTTTGATTTGTTATTAAATCTTGTAATGCTATTGTGAAATCTCTGTTTAGACCTGGCTCTACTAAAATGGCATTATTTTGAAAGTAGTTTACTTGAAATGTTTTTATATTAGAAGAAATAGATGCTCCTGTAAAGGAGTATGGACCACAAGTAAAGAGTGTGGTTGTTATAAGAAAAAGGAATATAAATTTTAAGTTTTTCATAAGTAAAAAATGCTTCACTTCGGCTGCGCTACGTGCAGACTTGCTTAGCGTGACATTTATTTTAGTACTAATTAATAGGTATTCGGTTTTTTCATAGTTATGTAAGCATAAATATATCCTGCATTATCTGCTACATCAAAATCTGCATTAATAAGTCGGTAACCTTGATAATGTTTTTCGTTTATTAAATCTTCTGCCTCTTGTCTTATGGCCTCAGAGCTGTTACGACTAAACGATTTTCTGATTAAAAATATTTCTACTGCTTTCATTTATTTGTTTATAGGATTTCAAAAATAACTTTTTATTATTTTGATTTTCATAAAATTTTGTTACAAATCAAATTGCTTTATTTTTCTATATAAAGTTCTCTCGCTAATGCCAAGTTCTGCTGCTGCTAATTTACGTTTTCCTTGATGACGTTCTAAAGATTTTTTAATTAGTTCTAATTCTTTATCGTGTAAAGAAAGGGTTTCCTCTTCTTCAATTTCTTCGGCGAAATGATATTTATCGGATGCGTCTTGTATTGGTTTTGGAGTTACGTTTTGCGGAATAGACAATAATTCTACATCTTCTTTAGCGTCTTCAAAATTAGCATCTTCCTCGTTGCCGTATATTTTTTGAATTAAGCTTTCGTTTTTTTCTTGAACTTCGGTTGCATTACCATTTTTCATGAGCTCCATAGTAAGCTTTTTAAGATCGTTTAAATCGGCTTTCATATCAAACAAAACCTTGTATAATATTTCACGTTCATTACTAAAATCGCTTTCTGCTTTTGTGTTTTTAATTACTGCAGGTAAATTGGTGCTTCCAGTTGGTAAATATTCTTGTAGCGAAGCAGCATTTATAGTTCTATTCTGCTCTAAAACCGAAACCTGCTCTGCGACATTTCGTAATTGCCTAATGTTACCAGACCATCTAAATTTTAAAAGTAATTGTATCGCATCTTCTGTTAATTTGATGGTTGGCATTTTGTATTTAAGAGCAAAATCGCTAGCAAATTTTCTAAATAGTAAATGAATGTCTTCTTTACGTTCGCGAAGTGCAGGAAGGTTAATTTCTATAGTGCTTAATCGGTAGTATAAATCTTCTCTAAATTTTTCTTTTTTAATGGCATCAAACATGTTTACGTTAGTAGCAGCAACAATGCGTACATCTGTTTTTTGTACTTTACTCGAGCCTACTTTAATGAATTCGCCATTTTCTAAAACACGAAGTAAACGTACTTGTGTTGTTAATGGTAGTTCTCCAACTTCATCTAAAAAAATGGTTCCTCCATCGGCTACTTCAAAATATCCATTTCTGGTAGCTGTAGCTCCAGTGAAGGCGCCTTTTTCGTGTCCAAATAGTTCCGAATCGATGGTTCCTTCCGGAATTGCACCACAGTTTACCGCTATATATTTGCCATGCTTTCTATGGGAGAGCGAATGTATAATTTTAGGAATACTCTCTTTACCAACTCCAGACTCTCCAGTTACTAAAACCGAAATATCTGTTGGTGCTACTTGTATGGCTTTTTCTATGGCACGATTAAGTGTTGGGTCGTTACCAATGATGCCGAAACGTTGTTTTATGGATTGAATGGATTCCATGAATTAATTATTTTTAGAATATCCCAAAGGTTCACCAATTAAGGTGGTCTTTGTAACTCTAGTAATTTTTATGTTTACAAAGTCGCCAACTTTATAGTTTTCTTTAGGGAAAACACAAAGCAGGTTTTGGCTGTTTCTACCAGACCAATCTTGATCTCCTTTTCTAGCTTCTTTTTCTATTAATACTTCTACTGTTTTACCAATAAAAGATTGGGTTTTTTCTAAACTATGTGCTAATTGTAAGTCGATAACTTCTTGTAAGCGTCTTTTCTTCACTTCTAGAGGGATATCGTCTTCCAGCTTACGTTCTGCCATGGTTCCTGGTCTTTCTGAATACGCAAACATATAGCCAAAGGCATATTTTACATATTTCATTAAACTCAAGGTGTCTTGGTGGTCTTCTTCAGTTTCTGTTGGGAAACCAGTTATCATATCTTGGCTAATCGTGCATTCTGGAAGAATACGCTTAATATTATCTATAAGCTCCATATACTCTTGACGTGTATGCTGTCTGTTCATTTCTTTTAGAATACGATCGCTTCCGCTTTGCACTGGTAAATGTATATAGTTGCATATGTTTTCGTATTTCGCCATGGTTTCTACAACATCTAATGTCATGTCTTGTGGATTAGAAGTAGAAAAACGAATGCGCATTTTTGGTTGTGCTTCTGCACAAAGCTGTAATAGCTTTGCAAAATTTACTGCAGTTGCTTTTTGCATTTCGGTAGCTTTTACAAAATCTTTTTTCAAGCCTCCTCCATACCAAAGGTAGCTATCTACATTTTGTCCTAAAAGCGTAATTTCTTTGTAACCTTTACTCCAAAGGTCATTAATTTCTTCTATAATACTTTGGTGATCTCTACTTCGTTCTCTTCCTCTTGTAAAAGGAACAACACAAAACGTGCACATATTGTCGCAACCACGAGTAATAGATACAAAAGCTGTAACACCATTGGTGTTTAAGCGTACAGGCGAAATATCTCCATAGGTTTCTTCTTTAGATAAGATCACATTTATAGCGTCTCTACCATCATCTACTTCTGCTAGTAGATTTGGTATATCTTTATAGGCGTCAGGACCAACAACTAGGTCTACGATTTTTTCTTCTTCTAAAAATTTGCTTTTTAAGCGTTCTGCCATACAGCCTAAAACACCTACCTTCATTTTTGGGTTAGTTGTTCTTTTTACTTTGTTATATTTTTCTAAGCGTTTTCTAACGGTTTGCTCTGCTTTATCACGAATAGAACATGTATTTACTAAAACCAAATCTGCATCTTCTAGATTTTGAGTAGTGTTAAAACCTTGGTTAGATAGAATAGAAGCTACAATTTCACTATCGCTAAAATTCATAGCGCAACCATAACTTTCAATAAAAAGTTTTCTTGTATTCCCTTCTTTATTTTCTATAACAAGGTTTTCTCCTTGTTTTTTTTCGTCTATTATTTTTTCCATCTTTAGTTTTCCGTGCAAACGGAATAATTCATTTCCCATAAAATTGGGAATCTGTTAATTGAAATAAATTTCTGTCAATAAGTATGCAAAGATACGATTATTTTAAGTAAAGTGACAAAGTGACAGTGTGTAATTTTTTTGAAATATTTATTAATAATTACCTATTTTTGAAACACTAACCAATACGATAAATAATGACATTTCAAGAATTTGAAAGTAAAGTGCAAAATGCCAAAGCGTTAGATTTTGGTGATATTTTTAATAAAAGTATAGAGCTTTTTAAAAAAGTTTGGGTACAAGGATTAATTATGATGCTTTTAACCATGTTAATTATGCTCCCGTTTTACTTTATTATGTATTTGCCTTTAATAGGAGCCGGAATAATGGACCCTACTTCTTTTGAGTCTGGAGATCCTAATTTCTTTATAATGATACCTTTCTTTCTATTAATGCTAGTTTTTGGTGTAGTAGCAGGTGTAATTGGTTTTGGTATGCGAGCTGGCTTTTATAGAATTTGTAAAATGAAAGACTTAAATGAACTAGGGAAAGAGGATTATTTCTATTATTTTAAAAGGCCTTATTTGGGAAAGCTAATAAAACTATCCCTTGCAATAGTTGGAATTTCTTTTGTTGCTATACTTTTATGTTATTTGCCATTTTTTTATGTAATAGTGCCAATAACATTAATGAATTTGATTTTTGCATTTAACCCAGAACAATCCGTTTCCGAAATTATTAAGTCTGGTTTTGCTTTAGGAAATAAAAAATGGTTCATTACTTTTGGACTCGTAATCGTGAGTTCTATTTTAGCTTCCATTGTAGGTATGATTATGTGTTTTGTTGGTATTTTTGTAACAACATCTTTTGCATATATCCCTGCGTATTATATATACAAAGATGTAATAGGGTTTGAGGAAATGGAAGAAATATCAAAAATTGGAAACGAATAGTAACTTTTCATTTAAATAAAATAGAATGACTTTTCAGGAATTTGAAACACGATTACTAAAAGCGAAAACTCTAGATTTTGGAGCAATCCTGGACTATTCTTTTCAATTGTTTAAAAAGATATGGTTGCAAGGTTTTTTAATGATTCTAATTACAATGATTTTTGGAGTGCTAATCGCTCTAGCATTCGTGTCCATCGGATTTATTCCAAATCCATATGATGTTGCAGATTTTCAAGGATTAAATTTCTTTACTATCTATGCAAATAGCGCTGTAAAGAACTTGCCACAAAGCTTAGTGTTATCTCCTGTTTTGTTAGGCTTGATGGCTGGTTTTTATAGGGTTTGTAGACAAGAGGATTTAATGCAAGAAAAAAAAGACGACCTTTTTTATTTTTTTAAAGGCGAGAATTCTAGAAAGGTTATGGTTCTAGGTGTGGTTTATGCGTTAATTACAGCCGTAGCTCAAGCTCTTTTTATAATACCATATATATATGCTTCTATTCCGTTGTTATATTTTGCTGTTGTTTTTGCGTTTAATGAAGAATTAAGTGAACTTGAAATTGTTAAACTGAGTTTTAAATTAGGAACAAAGAAATGGTTTTTAACCTTTGGATTGGTTTTTATTACTGGTATTATAGCTATGTTAGGTATTTTGGCTTGTGGTGTAGGAGTTCTATTTACGATGCCTCTTATTTATCTTCCAATTTATTTTATATATAAGGAAGTGGTTGGTTTTGATGATTTTGAAGAATTGGACCAAATAGGAAATATTTAACAACAATATTTTTTTAAATAAAAGCCTGTTAATTCAGGCTTTTTTCATTTTTCTTTCTAAAGAATTATAGACCCTAAAAATAATAAATTAGGAACGTGAATTTTTTTTCGCATACCTTTGCATTCTGAAAAAATAGAAATATGGCGAAGAATTTAGTTATAGTAGAGTCACCAGCAAAAGCAAAAACTATTGAAAAATTTCTTGGAAAAGATTTTAAAGTAGAGTCTAGTTTTGGGCATATTGCAGATTTACCTTCTAAAGAATTAGGAGTAGATGTAGAAGGTGATTTTGATCCTAAATATGAAGTATCTAAAGATAAAAAGGCAGTTGTAAAAAAACTGAAAGATTTAGCCAAAAAAGCAGAAATGATATGGCTAGCTAGTGATGAGGATCGAGAAGGAGAAGCAATTGCTTGGCATTTAGCCGAAACTCTAAAGCTGGATAAGGAAAAAACAAAACGTATTGTTTTTCATGAGATTACTAAAACAGCAATTAAAAATGCAATTGAGAATCCTAGAAGCATCGATTATCATTTGGTTGATGCACAACAGGCAAGAAGAGTTTTAGATAGAATTGTTGGTTATGAGCTTTCACCAGTTTTATGGCGAAAAGTAAAAGGAGGTCTTTCGGCAGGACGTGTACAATCGGTTTCTGTTCGATTAATTGTTGAAAAAGAAAGAGAAATTCAAAACTTTAAAGCAGAAGCATCTTATAGAATTGATGCCGAGTTTTCTAATGAAGCAGGGCAATCCTTTAAAGCAAAGCTTCCTAAGAATTTTGCAACAAAAAAAGAGGCTTACGCATTTTTAGAAAGTAATGCAGCAGCAGATTTTAAAGTTGCAGATCTTCAGAAAAAACCAGCGAAAAAAGCACCTGCAGCACCTTTTACTACTTCAACATTACAACAAGAAGCAGCAAGAAAGTTGTATTTTTCAGTAGGTAAAACCATGAATATGGCACAACGCCTTTATGAAGCAGGTTTAATTACCTACATGAGAACAGATAGTGTAAACTTATCGGATGAAGCAAAAAAAGGAGCGCAAGCAGAAATAGAATCTGCTTATGGCGAAAAATATAGTAAACCAAGAAATTACAAAGGGAAATCTAAAGGTGCTCAAGAAGCGCATGAGGCTATTCGTCCTACTAATTTTGCAACACACTCTGTAGCTATTGATAGAGATCAAGCAAGACTATACGATTTAATTTGGAAACGTGCGATTGCATCACAAATGAGTGAAGCACAATTAGAACGTACAAATGTTAGAATAGCATCTTCAAAAAATAGTGAAATATTTACTGCAAATGGGGAGGTTATTAAATTTGAAGGGTTCTTAAAAGTATATTTAGAAGGAACAGATGATGAAGATGTAGAGCAAGACGGTATGTTGCCTGCAATGAAAGTAAATGAAACACTTTTAAATAATTACATAACAGCAACAGAGCGTTACACAAGACCGCCAGCAAGATTTACCGAAGCATCTTTGGTGAAGAAATTAGAAGAACTTGGAATTGGTCGTCCTTCTACCTATGCGCCAACTATTTCTACCATACAAAATAGAAATTACGTTGAAAAAGGAGCTGTAGATGGCGTAGCACGTGATTATACACAGCTTACTTTAGAAAGCGGAAAGGTAAAAGATCTTGTGCTTACCGAAAAAGTTGGATCTGATAAAGGGAAATTAGTACCAACAGATATTGGTATGATTGTAACCGATTTTTTAGTAAACCATTTTGAAAGTATTTTAGATTACAACTTTACAGCTAAAGTAGAGAATCAGTTCGATGATATAGCAGAAGGCAAAAAAGATTGGAAAAAAATGATGAAGTCATTTTATAAGACTTTTCATCCTAAAGTAGAAGACGTTCAAGAAAATGCCGAAAGAGAATCTGGAGAACGTATTTTAGGGGAAGATCCAAAAACAGGAAAACGCGTAAGTGTTCGTTTAGGTAAATTTGGCCCAATGGTACAAATTGGTACTGTAGATGATGAAGAAAAACCAACTTTTGCAAGTCTTTCGCCAGACCAACAATTAACATCGATTACTTTTGAAGAAGCAATGGATTTATTTCAACTTCCTAAAGATTTAGGAACTTTTGAAGGCGAAGAAGTACAAGTAAATAATGGTCGTTTTGGTCCTTATGTAAAGTTTGGGAAAGCGTATGTGTCATTGCCAAAAGGAACAGATCCTTTAAGTGTAGAACTAGATGATGCTATTGTTTTAATAAAAGAAAAGCAAAAAGCAGATGCTCCAATTTATCATTATAAAGAATTGCCAGTGCAAAAAGGAAAAGGTCGTTTTGGTCCATTTATTAAGTGGAACAACATGTTTATTAACGTAAATAAAAAATACGATTGGGATAATCTATCCGATAATGATATTGTAACACTTATTGAGGAAAAAATTCAAAAAGAAATAGATAAAGTTATTCACCATTGGGAAGAAGAAGGAATTAAAGTAGAAAAAGCAAGATGGGGAAGACACAATATAATTAAAGGTAAAACTAAAATTGAATTACCAAAAACAGTCGATGTAACTAAGTTCACTTTAGAAGAAGTGCAAGCTATTATTGAAAAGAACGCACCAAAAAAGAAGGTCGCTAAGAAAAAAGCCCCTGCAAAGAAAAAAACAACAGCAAAAAAGAAATAAATAGTACATGAACTTTAATTTTCTATCACCAGTTTCAGATTCCGTTTTAGCCCATAATGAGTTATTACCAGAACAAGCTCTAGGTCGAAAATTAAAAATACATTCTAATCAAGAAGGGATTCCAGATTTAGAAGGTGTGCAATTGGCTATATTGGGTGTTTTAGAAACTAGAAACGATATTAACTATATTGGTGAAGATTTTAATTTAAATGAGATACGTAAATCTTTCTATGCCCTTTTTCCAGGGAGCTGGAACACAAGTATTGCCGATTTAGGAGATATTAATAAAGGAGAGTCTATAGAAGATACCTATTTCGCCTTAAAAACAACTATTGCTATTTTAGTGCAAAAAGGAGTTATTCCAATAATAATAGGAGGGAGTCAAGATTTAACCTATGCCAACTATCGTGCTTACGATAACATTATACCAATGGTAAATATTGTTAATGTAGATTCTAAATTTGATTTAGGGGATTCAGCTAAACCCATTAAGAATACAAGTTTTGTTGGGAAAATAATATTAGACCAACCGTTTAACTTATTTAATTATTCGGCAATTGGTTATCAAACCTATTTTAATTCGCAGGAAGAAATAGATTTAATGGAGAAATTATATTTTGATGCCTATCGCTTAGGAGAGGTGTCTAATGATATTACCATTGTAGAACCTATTATGCGAGATGCAAATATTGTAAGTATAGATTTAGGAGCTGTAAAATCTTCCGAAGTTAGTTTAAATCAAAAAGTATCACCTAATGGTTTAGATGGTAAAGAAGTATGTGCTATTTCGCGTTACGCAGGAATTAGTAATAAAGTAACTTCCTTTGGCCTTTGGGAATATAATCCATCTAAAGATGATGAAATTACTTCAATGCTTATATCCCAGATTATCTGGTACTTCATAGAAGGAGTAAATTATAGAGTAAAAGATGATGATTTTAAAGATGAAAATAATTATCAAAAATTCATAACATTAATAGAAGATCAAGATTTAGTCTTTTATAAAAGCATAAAAACAGGTAGATGGTGGATAGAAATACCTTTTTTAAATGAAGTGAATAATAAATTAAAAAGACATACGTTATTACCATGCATGCATCAAGATTATGTAGACGCTTGTAATAATATTATACCAGAACGTTGGTATAAAGCATTTCAAAAGAATTGTGTGTAAATATAAAAACACGTTGAAATAGTTGTTTTGTCGTTAAAATGTTTTATTTTTACGACGAAACGTATTTTTTTTATAAAAAAGTTGTTTTTTAAAAAATATATAAATATGTTTACGCTCTTAAATTTTGAGCATAGAATAATTAACCTCGAGTTTTCAATAAATATGAAGAATTTTCTTTTATTAACAGTAGTTTTAGCATTCCTTTCAAGTTGTGGTTCTGGAGACAGAGGCCAGTTAGTTGGTGTTAAAGGAAAAAAATGGCATCCAGAAAAACCTTATGGTATGGAATTAATTCCTGGAGGAGCATTTATTATGGGTAAATCGGATGATGATTTAGCTGGTATTCAAGATGCGCCAACTAAAACGGTTACAGTAAGATCGTTCTATATGGATGCAACGGAAATCACAAACAGTGAGTATCGTAAATTTGTACAATGGGTTAGAGATTCTACCATTAGAACAAAATTAGCAATATTAGCAGACGAAGTAGGAGCTACTCCTGGAGATGGTGGTATTGGAGATTATGCATTTAAAGATGCAGACCCAGAAAATATGAATGCATACGAACAATATATGTATGACAATTATAGTGGAATGGGAGAAACTGGTTACGAAGGAAGAAAATTAAATCACGATGTAGATTTACTTTTTGACACTTCAGAATATCCAGATGAATACTATGTAGAAGTAATGGATACTATGTATTTGCCAATAGAAGAGTCTTATAACGGGCAACGTACATGGGATGTGTCTAAATTTAAATTTCAATACACATACATGGATATTGAAAAAGCTGCTAAAGCTAAAAATAAAGGTCAGAAAAGATCAGAGTTTTTAATTACAGAAGCTGTAGAAATCTATCCAGACACAACAGCTTGGATTAGAGATTTTGCATATTCTTATAACGAACCAATGCACAACGATTATTTCTGGCATGACGCTTACGGAGAATATCCTGTAGTAGGAGTTTCTTGGAAACAAGCTAAAGCATTCTGTGAATGGAGAACTTTATATCACAACGCATACAGAAAAGAAAAAAATCAACATTTTGTAAACGAATATAGATTACCATCTGAAGCAGAATGGGAATACGCTGCAAGAGGAGGGTTACAAGGAGCAACTTTCCCTTGGGGAGGACCTTATGCTAAAAACGATAGAGGATGTTTTATGGCAAACTTTAAGCCTTTAAGAGGTGACTATGCTGCAGATCAAGCTTTATATACGGTAGAAGCTAAGTCATACGAACCTAATGACTTTAACTTATACAATATGGCAGGTAATGTTTCCGAATGGGTAAGTGCATCTTACGATCCTGGTTCTTATGAGTATGTATCTACAATTAACCCTAGTGTTAACGATGTAAATAATCAACGTAAAGTAGTAAGAGGTGGATCTTGGAAAGATGTAGCCTACTATTTACAAGTAAGCTCAAGAGATTATGAATATGCAGATTCTGCAAGAAGTTATATTGGCTTCAGAACTGTTCAGGATTATATGGGTACAGACGTTACAGCTAACGCAAGATAAAAAATAACCAAATTAATTATAAACAATAATAATCAACTTAAAAAGTAGCAATACTAAAAAAACTAAAAATTATGGCACAAAAAGGTAAAATCACAGTAACTAATATGATCTACGGATTAGGAGCAGCAATTGTAATCGTTGGAGCTTTATTTAAAATTCAGCACTGGCCTTATGGTTCTGAAATCTTAACATTAGGTATGATTGTGGAAGCATTAGTATTTACATATTCTGCATTTGAGAGACAAGCAAGTGATTTAGACTGGTCTTTAGTATATCCTGAATTATCAGGAGGAGCTTCATTAGGTGCTAAAAAAGTAAAGGAAGAGCCTAAAGATGCAGAAGGATTACTTTCTAAAAAATTAGATAACTTATTAAAAGAAGCTAAAATTGATGGCGAATTAATGGCAAGCTTAGGAGCAAGTATCAAAAACTTTGAAGGTGCTGCTAAAGGAATTTCTCCTACAGTAGATGGTATTGCTGCACAAAAGAAATACAGCGAAGAAATGTCTTTAGCTGCTGCTCAAATGGAATCTTTAAATAGTTTATATAAAGTGCAAATGGAATCTGCTAGTCGTCAAGCATCGATTAACGAAGAGTCTGTAGAAAATGCAAACAAATTAAAAGAGCAAATGCAATCTTTAGCTTCAAACTTATCTTCTTTAAATGGGGTATATGGAGGAATGCTTACTGCAATGAACAAAAACTAATTAGTTTTATTAACTAATATTTATTAACCAATAAAAACTAATTAACATGGCAGGAGGAAAAGCATCCGCAAGGCAGAAAATGATTAACTTGATGTATTTAGTATTCATCGCAATGATGGCTATGAATATGTCTAAAGAAGTACTTTCAGCATTTGGACTGATGGATCTTAAGTTCGCAGAATCTAATACTGTAGCTACTGAAAAAAATAGCGCATTATTAGCAGATTTAGAAACCAAAGCGGAAGAAAAGAAAGAAGAGTTCGCAGTACCTTTTAATAAAGCTACTCAAGTTAACGCTGTTTCAGATAAATTTTATAAATATATTGGTAGTTTAAAGGCCGATTTATTAAGAGAAGGAAAATATGCTGTTGTACCAGAAACTGGAAAGTTACCTTTCGAAGCAATGGATAAAACAGATATCCTTGACGAAATGTGGTTTACTGGAGATCGTTTAACAAAAAAAGGAGACGAAGTAATGGCTGCAATTGCAGCATACAAGAATGATATTAAAGAAATTCTTGGTGGTGATGTAAAGTATAATAAAGCTATAGAACGTTTTGAAAAACGTTTTTCTACAGCAGATGTTGAAACTAAAGACGGAATAAGTAAAGGATGGTTAGACTATAACTTTCAAGGTTTTCCAGCTATCGCATCATATACAAAGTTAACTGCAATGCAGAATGATGTAAAGATGACCGAAGCAAATATGTTCAACCTGTTTTTAGGAAACAGTTTAGATGAAGCGGTATCATTAAAAAAATATCAAGCTATTGTATTAGCAGATAAGTCAGCATTCTTTGCAGGAGAAAAATTTCAAGGTAAAGTTGTTTTAGGTAAATATGCTAATGTAACACCAACTAAATTATCTGTAAATGGTAAAGAAATTAACATAGCAGAAGCTATTGACTCTACAGGAGCAGCAAAACTAGATTTTACTGTAGGTAACGTTGGAGAACAAGATATTAAAGGGGTATTCACTTTTTTAGAAGATGGTAAGCCTTTAGAAATTCCTATCGTAGGAAACTACGTTGTAGTGCCAAGACCAAATTCGGCAACAATTTCAGCAGATAAAATGAATGTAGTGTATCGTGGTGTTACAAACCCAATGACTATTTCTTTCGCTGGTGTACCTGACAATAAAGTGTCAGCTAGTGGAGCAGGTTTAAGTAAAGGATCTGGAACTGGTAAATATAACATGGTACCAACTACAGGTAAAGAAGTAACTATTAACGTAAGTGCTAAGCTTGATGATGGTTCTTCTGCTTCCGATAGAAAAACATTTAGAATTAAAGATATTCCTAAACCTTCTGGTCAAATGGCTGGTAAAACAGGACAATTTAGTTTACCAAGAAACAATGTTGAGATTGGTAAAGTACAAGCTGTCTTAGAAGATTTTGATTTCGATTTACCTTTAAAAGTAACCTCATTTAAATTTAAAGTTCCTGGTTCACCTAGTGTAACTTGTCAAGGTAATAGACTTAACTCTCAAGCTAAATCAGCTTTACGTAAAGCGAAGCGTGGTTCTGATGTGCAAATATTTGATATCAAATCAAGTAGTAATGGACCAAGAATTAAACCAGCAGCACCAATTATTATTCAGTTGTCTAACTAACCAACTCAATAGTATTATTAATTAAAATTAATTATTGTAAGATGAATTATAAATCTTTTTTATTAACCATTTTTAGTGTAGCCCTAACAACTACAGGGTTTTCGCAAGCAAATATTTTAAATGCGAAAACACCTCAAGAAATAGGGGTTAGAACTGAAGCACAGAAAGCTGTAGATAATGATAAACCATTAGAATACGGTTATGTAGATGATAGAGACATTATGTACTCTAAAATGACTTGGGAGAAAGTGGTTTTAGATGAGCGTGTAAACTTTCCTTTATATTATCCTGTGGATACCAATAATATTGGAAGCAACAGACGTTCTTTATATGATGTTTTAACAAAAGCAATTCGTGAAGGAGATATAGAAAATGTATATGATGATTCTTATTTTACAGCAAAACGTAGTCTTAAAGATTTAAAAGATATAACTTCTAAAGTGGATACTTTAGATATTGGTTACGATCAATTAAATGCAGACGGTTACGTAGATGCAGAATATATTACTAAAAGAGAAATATCTTCTTACGATGTAAGTGCATATTTAATTAAAGGTCTTTGGTACTTTGATAAACGTCAGGGAGAACTTAAATATAGATTGTTAGGTCTTGCTCCAGCAGCAGCCGATGTAAACTTTATTGATAGTGATGACGAAGAGAATAAAGAACCAAACCCTTTATATTGGATATTCTTTCCAGACGCAAGAGATGTTTTACATGAAGCAAAAACATTTAATAATAAAAACAGTGCTGTGCCATTCACGTTCGACCATATTTTAAACTCTAGACGTTTTAACGGCTATGTGTATAAAGAAGAAAACGTTTTTGGAGATAGAACAGTAGATGAATATATTACCGAAAATGCTTTAATGCAATTATTAGAATCTGATAGAATTAAAGATAAAATCAGAAACTTTGAAATGGACATGTGGTCATACTAAGGCTTTCTTAAAATAAAAATAGCGCTCACTAGAAATAGTGGGCGTTTTTTTGTACAGTAAAAATAGTACTTTTGTTATTTATGAAAAATGTAGATTATATAATAGTTGGTAGTGGTTTAGCAGGAATACATTTTTGCGAACAGTTACAAGCAAATAATAAAACTTTTATGGTGTTCGATAATCAATCGCAACACTCTTCTGTAGTAGCAGCTGGATTATATAACCCTGTTGTTTTAAAGAGGTTCACTTCAGTATGGAAAAGTAAAGAGCAACTGCAACTTGCATTACCTATTTATAATAAATTAGAAAAAGATCTAAATATAACTTTAGATTATAAAACGCCAGTGTATAGGAGGTTCTCTTCTGTCGAAGAACAAAACGATTGGTTCACTGCTTCCGATAAAACAGCACTTTCCGAATATCTTTCTATAGAAATTATTAAAAATAATAATTCAGCTATTGATGCTAATTTTGGCTTCGGAAAAGTTTTAGAAACAGGAAGAATAGATACCAAACTATTAATTGAAAGTTATAAAAAACAACTATTAGAAAGAAATCAGTTAGTAGAAGAAGACTTTAATTATGAAGATTTAATTGTAAAGAAAGAACTTCAATATAAGGATATAACAGCAAGACATATCGTCTTTGCCGAAGGTTTCGGAGTGAAAAAAAACCCGTTTTTTAAAGATATTCCGTTAAAAGAAGTAAAAGGAGAATTACTAACCATTCATGCTCCAGATTTAAAAATGGACTATATATTAAAATCTAGTGTGTTTTTAATTCCTATTGGAAACGATTTGTACACCATTGGGGCTACCTATAACTGGAATGATAAAACGAACAACATAACAGCTAAGGGAAAAGAAGAGCTCTTAAAAAAGCTTAAAACGTTTTTAAAATGTGATTTTAAAGTGGTGAGTCAAGTTGCCGGAATACGACCAACTGTTACAGACAGAAGACCACTAGTTGGTAAACACGAAATACATAAAAATATGTACGTGCTCAATGGTTTAGGTACACGAGGTGTTATGATCGCTCCTTATGTAGCAAAACAACTATATCATTTTATTGAAAGTAATAAAGATTTAGAAACCGAAATTGATATTTCTAGATTTAAGTAATTTCGATTACATGTAGATGGGTCCCTATTTTTACTACATAAAAGAGAAAGCTGGTTGCGTTAGCGATTGCAATGGCATCCTTTTTTACGTTAGCTCGAGCGAAATTGCTTTTTTAGCAATTTGATATCGAGAATAAGAAAAAAAGATATAATGAAAAGCGCGACCCTTGTGGTAACGCCCCAAAAAAACTACTTTTTCTTAACCAAATTCTTATCGTAACTCATAAACATGTTTATCCATATATTTCTAGATAAACGCATGATTATTGGAGCAAAAACAACTAATGTTCCAATTATAGAAATAAAAACATAATGTAAAGTTGCATTAAAAACCAAACTACTTATTACAAAAGCAGCTACAGCAAAAGCAATACCAACAGCATAGCTAACATACATTGCTCCATAAAAAAAAGAAGGTTCTATCTTATATTTCGTATTGCAATGTGAACAATTATCATTCATTTTTAAAGTCTTAGATAAATGATACGGGTTTTTATCGCTATACATAGATTCTTGATGACATTTAGGACAAGAACCTGTTAAGATACTATATAATTTTGAGCCTTTGTTAAACATATTATTTATGTACTTTTGCAAATTAGTGGTTATAACAAAATTAGCCAATATTTATTTAATACCTGTAACAATTGTTACCAAACTATGCTTAATATACACAATCTATCTATATCTTTTCAAGGCGAATATTTATTCGAAGAAATTACTTTTAAATTAAATTCTGGCGATCGTGTAGGTTTAATTGGAAAAAATGGAGCTGGTAAATCTACCATGCTTAAAATTTTATCGAAAGAGTTTGAACCAGATTCTGGACAAATAGCATCGGATAAAGATTTAAAAATTGGTTTTTTAAAACAGGATATTGATTTTGTTTTAGGAAGAACAGTATTAGAAGAGTCTTACCAAGCTTTTACCGAAATAAAAAAAATAGAAGCTCAACTAGAAGAAATAAACACGCAACTTGTAGAACGTACCGATTACGAAAGTGAAGCATACCATCAAATAATGGTTGATCTTAACGATTTACAACACCAATACGAAATTATTGGTGGATATAATTACCAAGGCGAAACTGAAAAAATTCTTCAAGGTTTAGGGTTTAAAAGAGAAGATTTTAATAAACTTACCGATACTTTTTCGGGAGGTTGGAGAATGCGAATTGAATTGGCAAAACTACTTCTTCAAAATAATGATTTATTACTATTAGATGAGCCTACCAATCACTTAGATATTGAGTCTATTATTTGGTTAGAAGGCTTTTTAAAAAATTATGCTGGAGCAGTAGTAATTGTTTCACACGATAAAATGTTTTTAGATAATGTTACTAATAGAACTATTGAAATTTCTTTAGGAAGAATTTATGATTATCCGAAACCGTATACGAAATACTTAGTGCTTCGAAATGAAATTAAAGCACAACAATTAGCTTCTCAAAAAAATCAGCAAAAACAAATAGAACAAACCGAAAAGCTTATTGAAAAATTTAGAGCCAAAGCTAGTAAAGCTACTATGGCACAGTCTCTTATTAAAAAGTTAGATAGAATTGATCGAATTGAGGTAGATGAAGATGATAATAGTGTGATGACTCTTAATTTTCCAGTTTCTATAACACCAGGGAAAGTAGTTGTAGAAGCAGATAAAATATCTAAAAATTATGGCGATAATCAAGTGCTTTCTCAGGTTAGTATGATGATTGAACGCGATGAAAAAACGGCATTTGTTGGTCAAAATGGTCAAGGGAAGTCTACGCTAGCAAAAATTCTAGTTGGCGATTTGCAACATGATGGTCATTTAAAACTTGGGCATAATGTGCAAATTGGGTATTTTGCACAGAACCAAGCAGAGTATTTAGATGGTAGTAAAACCGTCTTAGATACTATGATTGATGCTGCAAACGAAACCAATAGAAGTAAGGTAAGAGATATTTTAGGTTCTTTTCTTTTTCGTGGAGACGAAGCAGAAAAATACGTAAGAGTGCTTTCTGGTGGTGAACGTAACCGTTTAGCTCTTGCCAAATTAATGTTACAGCCTTTTAATGTGCTTATCATGGATGAGCCAACCAATCACTTAGATATTAAGTCTAAAAATGTTTTAAAAGATGCTTTACAACGCTTTGAAGGAACCTTAATTCTGGTGTCTCACGATCGTGATTTCTTACAAGGTCTAACCGCAACAGTTTACGAGTTTAAAGACGAAAAAATTAAAAAATATTTAGGAGATGTAGATTATTACTTAGAACAACGTAATGTCGAGAATTTGCGTGAAGTAGAAAAGCGCACGGTAGTGAAATCTACTCCTAAAGAAAAGAAGACGCAGTCTTACGAAGATCAGAAAAAAGTAAAGTCTTTAAACAATAAACTTAGCAATACAGAGTCTAAAATAAATCAGTTAGAAAAAGAGATTAAAGAAATAGATGTCGAACTAGCAGTAAATTATGATGAAGTAGCAGCAAAGCCAGGGTTTTTTGATGTTTATCAAGCAAAAAAAGAGAAATTAACCCAACTTATGGAAACCTGGGAAGAAATTACTTTACAGTTAGAAGATTACGCTTAATTTTTTTAGGTTTTTTTTAACGTTTGAAGGTTAAACTAAAGCATAGTTTTGTAGTCTAATTACAAAACTAAACCAATGCGTAATATTATTTTATCTATTATTGGCATTCTGCTAATAGTTGGCTCTTTTTTCTTTGCTAAAAAACTAATTGCAGATAAAAATAAACCCAAACCAGTACAAGCAAAAATTGTTAAAACGGTATTTACAGATACTGTGCAAAATAGCACCATACCAATTGTTATTGCTGCCAATGGAAGTCTTGAAGCAAAACGTAGATTAGAAATCTATGCAGAAGTACAAGGGATCTTTAAACCAGGAAGCAAACTCTTTAAACCAGGACAGGAATATAGAGCAGGACAGACTTTAATAAAAATAGATGCTGCAGAATATTATGCAAGTGTACAATCTTCAAAAAGTAACTTGTATAATTCTATCGCTGCAATTATGCCAGATTTACGATTAGATTTTCCAGATATTTTTGACAAATGGCAAAACTATTTAAACAGTTTCGATTTAAATAAGACAACTCCGAAATTACCTGAAATGACTTCCGATAAGGAAAATTATTTCATTACAGGGAGAAGCATAGTTTCTAATTACTACAACGTAAAAAATTTAGAACAACGTTTAGCTAAGTACTATATTTCTGCTCCTTTTTCAGGAATTTTAACCGAAGCTTTAGTAACCGAAGGCACTTTAATTAGAAGCGGACAAAAATTAGGGGAGTTTATAGATACTTCTGTTTATGAAATGGAAGTCGCTATTAGTAAAGCTTATGCTAATTTGCTAAAAGTAGGAGAAAGTGTTGCATTAAATAATTTAGATAAAACCGAAACTTATACCGGTAAGGTATCTCGTGTAAACGGAAGCATTGATGCTACTACACAAACCATTACTGCCTTTATAGAAGTGAAGCATGAAAATTTAAAAGAAGGTATGTATCTGGAAGCAAATCTAAATGCAAAAGAAGAGAGTGATGCGATAGAAGTGGATAGAAATCTTTTATTAGAAACCCAACAAATATTTGTAGTTAAAGATACTTTATTAGATGTTATAGATGTAAAGCCAGTATACTTTTCGGATACAAAAGTGGTTTTAAAAAATGTGCCAAACGGAACCATTATACTTAAGAAATCGGTTCCAGGTGCTTATGCAGGAATGTTAGTTAAGCCTTTTGAAGAAAAAAGTAATACCAAAGACAAGCAATAAGCATGAGAAAACTTATAGAATATTTTATAAAGTATCACGTAGCAGTTAATATCTTTATTATTGCTTTTGTAATTTTTGGTTATTTAGGAGTAACTTCCTTAAAGTCTTCGTTTTTCCCTTTAACCGACTCGAAAATTATTAATATTAGTGTTACCTATCCTGGAGCTTCACCGCAAGAGATAGAAGAAGGTATTGTGCTTCAAATAGAAGATAACCTAAAAGGTTTAAAAGGTATTGATCGAGTAACTTCGGTTTCTAGAGAAAATAGCGGAACCATTACTGTAGAAATTGAAAAAGGAGAGAATATTGACTTCATGTTATTAGAGGTTAAAAATGCTGTAGACCGTGTGCCTTCTTTTCCATCAGGTATGGAACCTTTAATAGTAGCAAAACAAGAAGCTGTTAGAGAAACAATTTCCTTTGCTTTAAGTGGTGAAAATATTCCGCTAGTAACCTTAAAACAAATAGGTAGACAAGTAGAAAACGATTTAAGGGCTATCGATGGGATTTCACAAATAGCAATTTCTGGTTATCCTGATGAAGAAATAGAAATAGCTGTAAACGAAACGAGTTTACTAGCTTATGATTTAACCTTTAACGATGTTTCGCAAGCCGTTAGTACAGCTAATATTTTAACTACAGGAGGAACTATAAAAACAGATGCTGAAGAATACCTTATTCGTGCAAATAATCGTTCTTATTATGGTGACGAACTGTCTAATATAGTAGTTCGTGCTTCTAATGATGGCAAAGTGGTGCGTTTAAAAGATGTGGCTATCATACGTGATCGTTTTTCAGAAACTCCAAATGCTACCTATTTTAATCAGAAATTATCGGTAAACATTTCGATAACAAGTACCAATTCTGAAGACTTAATTTCTTCCGCAGATAAAGTAAAAGAATATATAGAATCATACAATCAAAAACATAATAATGTACAATTAGATGTGGTTCGTGATTTGTCTAAAACATTAAATCAACGTACCGATTTATTAACAGAAAATGCCATTGTAGGTATGTTATTAGTACTCTTGTTTTTATCGGTTTTCTTGAATACACGTTTGGCATTTTGGGTTGCTTTTGGCTTGCCAATTTCGTTTTTAGGAATGTTTATTTTTGCAGGACAGTTTGATGTAACCATTAATGTATTGTCACTTTTTGGAATGATTATCGTAATTGGAATATTAGTAGATGATGGAATTGTAATTGCCGAGAATATTTACCAACATTACGAAAAAGGAAAATCGCCAATTGATGCTGCAATAGATGGTACTATGGAAGTAATTCCACCAGTAGTTTCAGCCATCATAACAACGCTACTAGCATTTTCACTATTCTTGTTTTTAGATAGTAGAATTGGTGAGTTTTTTAGTGAAGTAGCAGTCATTGTAATACTTACTTTAGTTGTTTCTTTAGTTGAAGCTTTAATTATACTGCCTGCGCATTTAGCACATTCTAAAGCTTTAAAACCGCAAGTTGAAGTAGAGAATCCTTCAAAAATGAAGCAATTCTTTTCTAAGATGCGAGTAATAAATAAAGCAGGAGATAACTTTATGAACTTTCTTAGAGATAAATTATATACACCTACAATCACATTTGTATTAAATTTTAAATTACTTTCTCTTGGAATTTTTGTTTCCTTGTTAATTTTAACTTTTGGTTCTATTGGTGGCGGAATTATTGGAGTTACTATGTTTCCATCGGTTGCTAGTGATAGAGTATCTATAGAATTAGATATGCCAAATGGAACCAATGAGAAAATTACAGACTCTATTATTTCTATGATAGAAGAAAAGTCTTTTATTGTTAATCAAGAGTTAACCGAAAAATACTTAAAAGGAACCGATAAACAGCTTTTTGAAAATACTATATTAAACATTAGTAGTAGCTCTAGCGCAAGTTTAAGTATTAATTTATTACCAGGAGAAGAACGTCCAGATGCTATAAAATCCTCACTAGTGGCTAATCGATTGAGAGAACTTGTTGGACCAGTAATTGGTACAGAACGTTTGATCTTTGGTTCTGGAGGTAATTTTGGAGGAAGTCCGGTTTCGGTTTCTCTTTTAGGAAATAATATTGACGAACTTAAAGCAGCCAAAATAGAGCTAAAACAAGTTCTAGAATCTAATCCGTTATTAAAAGATATTGAAGATAATGATCCTGCAGGTATAAAAGAAATACGTATTGAACTTAAAGAAAGTGCTTACTTATTAGGCTTAAATTTAAGCACAGTAATGAGCCAAGTGCGTTCTGGTTTCTTTGGTACACAAGCACAACGTTTTCAAAGAGGACAAGACGAAATTCGTGTTTGGGTTCGTTACGATAGAACCAATAGAGCTTCTATTAATGATCTAGACGATATGCGAATTGTAACTCCAACAGGAGAACGAGTAACACTAAAAGATATCGCATCTTACACCATAGAAAGAGGTGACGTTGCTATTAATCATTTAGAAGGACAACGTGAAATACAAGTATCAGCAGATTTAAAAGATCCAAGTACAAGTACTACAGATATTTTGGCCGATTTAAAAAACATAACCATGGTGGAGCTAAAATCTAAATACCCAACCATATCTGCTTCTTTTGAAGGACAAAATAGAGAAAAGGAAAAATTAAATAGTTCTTTGGCAAAAGCAGGGATTCCAATTTTATTCCTAATTTATATTGTCATAGCCTTTACGTTTAGAAGTTATAGTCAGCCATTATTATTAATGCTTTTGGTTCCATTTAGTTTAACAGCAGTTGCTTGGGGACATTGGATGCTAGGTTTTTCTGTTAATATTTTATCCCTTTTAGGTATTATTGCCTTAATTGGTATTATGGTAAATGATGGCTTGGTGTTAATAGGTAAATTTAATACTAATTTAAGAGAAGGCTTAAATTTTGATGATGCGCTTTTAGATGCAGGTAAATCACGCTTTAGAGCTATTTTCTTAACCTCATTAACAACTATAGCAGGTTTAGCTCCTTTACTTTTAGAAAAAAGTAGACAAGCACAATTTTTAAAACCTATGGCCATTTCTATTTCTTTTGGTATTGCTTATGCAACTATTTTAACGCTTTTAGTTTTGCCATTATTCTTATCGTTTAGTAATACTATTAAACAAAAAGTAAAATGGTTAGCCACTGGAAACAAAGTAACAAAAGAAGAAGTAGAACGTGCTATTAAAGAACAAAATGAAGAAAATGAACATTAAAATAACCACATTATTTTGCTTTGTTGTAGGATGGAGTACTTGCTATGCACAACAGGAGTTAAGTCCAGAAGATGCTGTGAGCTATACTTTAGATAATAACTATGGTATTAAAGTGGCAAATAAGGAACTAGAAGTTTCAGAAAACAATACTAGTATCTATAATTCTGGATATTTACCATCTGTAACAGGGAGTGCAGGAGCAACGTATAATTTAGATAATAATGAATCTGAATTTTCAGATGGAAATATAACCAAATTAAATGGCGCGGAAAGTTCTAATTATAACGCCTCTTTAGATGTGAATTATACGTTGTTTGATGGTTTAGGAAGAAAGTATAATTACCAAAGTTTAAAAGAACAATACCAACTTTCCGAATTACAAGTTCGTGAAACTATTGAAAATACAATCATTGAGTTGTTTACCATTTATTATAATGTAGCACAGCTTTCAGAAAATGCAGATACTTTTCAACAAACTTTATCTATTTCTAAAGATCGTTTGGTACGTTCCGAATATCAATTTGAATATGGCCAGAACACAAAACTAGAAGTCTTGAATGCCGAGGTAGATATTAATAACGATAGTATTAATGTAATTAATACGAACCAGCAATTAAATAATACCAAGCGAGATTTAAACTTGGTAATGGGAAATGTTTTAAACGAAAATTTTAAAGTAAATACTGAAATTAATTTTCTTTTAGATATTAATAAAGAAGCGCTACTGCAAAAAGCAAAATCTAGAAATGTTGCATTAATGCAAGCCGATAAGTCGATACAAATAAGTGAATTAGATATTAAATCTGGAAAGTCTTCGTATTTACCAACTTTAGGTTTAACAGGTTCTTACGGATGGAATAAAAATAATAATAATGCGGCATCTTTTTTAGCAGGATCTACAAATACTGGTTTATCTGCAGGGCTTAATTTAAGCTGGAATATTTTTGATGGAGGAAGCACAAAAACATTAGTGAAGAATGCTGAAATAGCGCTACAAAGTCAAGAGATTCAAAAGGAAGAAATACTACTTTCTTTAGAGCGAGATTTTAATAATGCTTGGGATGATTATCAAAATAAGTTAACTATTTTTCGTGTACAGGAGAATAATATAGTAACTGCCCAAAATAATTTTGATCGTTCGCAAGAAAAATTCAAAATAGGTCAAGTAAATTCAATTGAATTTAGACAAGCACAACTAAATCTTCTTAATGCCGAATTAAGCAGGAATCAAGCGAAATATGAAGCGAAACTATCCGAATTACAGGTGTTACAGCTAAGTGGAGAATTGCTAAATATTGCTTATTAAAAGGAGGGATTTATTCTGACTGTGCATTTCATCGAATAAATTTGGATTTTATCTAGTTATCAATTAGTTTCGTAATAGAATTAATCCCAAATCTATTCATTATGAAGACTTTAAAGCTAACCACACTATGTCTTTTTATTAGTACTATTTTATTTGCTAATGTTTCACAAATTGAAAAAGAAGCACTAATAGCTTTGTATAATACTACCCAAGGAAGTCAATGGAATACTTCATGGGATTTAAATAAACCGGTTGCAACTTGGTATGGTGTTACTATTCAAAAGGATAAGGTTGTAGGTCTTAATTTACATAACAATAATTTACAAGGAACACTTCCTCAAGAAATAGGAAATCTTACCAATCTTCAAAATATAAATCTTGGTTTTAATAAAATAAAAGGTCATTTGCCTAAAGCATTCTTTAATTTAAAAGAATTAAGATCGGTAAAATTATTTGTAAATGCTTTTGAAGGAGATATACCTAGCGAAATAGGACAGCTAACTAAATTAGAGGTTTTAGAATTATTTAGTAATACTTTTACAGGAGAAATACCAACTACTATTGGAAACTTAACAAACTTAAAAACGTTAGTATTAGGAAGCAATTACTTAACAGGTAATATACCAACAGAAATTAGTTTATTAGCACAATTAGAAACATTAAGCGTAATAGATAATAAGTTAGTTGGCGAAATACCAGCAGAATTAGGCAATCTAATTCATCTTAAAGAGCTCGTTTTGGCAAGTAATGCACTAACAGGTAATCTACCAGTAGAACTAAATAAACTTACAGAGCTAAACACGATAATGGTTAGTGGTAATAAGTTAAATAAAGATATGGTTAGTATTATAGATCGAAGACCAGAAGACATACAAATGAAACTTCAGTTTATTACAGACTCTGCTTTAGCAACAGAAGAAGATTAATAAGCGTAATTTTATATTTATTAAATAGGCAAAATTTATTTTGCCTATTTTTATTTCATGGAAGAACACTTTTTTCAATGCCCATATTGTTGGCAAGATATATCGATGTTATTAGATAATAGTATTTCTAATCAAAGCTATATTGAAGATTGTGAGGTGTGTTGTAATCCTATTGAAATAAAAGCACAATTTATTAATTTAGAACTTGCTGGTTTTCAGGCAAAAAATATTGAGCAATAATTTTTTTTAAAATTATCCTTGTAATATCTAAAAAGCGTTGTATATTTGCAGTCCGAAACAATTTGGTCGCCATTATGAAGCGAAAGTTAAAAGCTAAGTAAATTGTTTTGATTTAAAATCGCGGGATAGAGCAGTAGGTAGCTCGTCGGGCTCATAACCCGAAGGTCACTGGTTCGAGTCCAGTTCCCGCTACTAGTAAAGCTTCACAGAAATGTGAGGCTTTTTTTATACCGTAAAATGTGAGGTATATCACTTTCTTTTATGTTATCCCTTTTGTTAAATGTTTATTAGTGTAGTTAAAAGATGTACAATTCGGCATACATCTTTTATAGGATGTTTATTTAGATCGTTTTTTTCCAGTAATTTTTTCGATTTTTATTAAAAATACAGCAGGAATTTCATCTTTATAAATTTTACTAGAAAAGTCACTAATAAAATTTGCTTTGGTATGTTCTTTTTCTATAATAATATCTTTAATTCCTAAAGAGAATTTGTGTAAATAGGCTTTTGCATCACTACCAAAATGTTGTTCAAATTTGCCATGCACTAGAACAGATTTCCAATTGGTTACGTCATCCACATCTGAAACGAGCAAAGAAATTGTTGGGTTTTGTCGCATCGCGTTCATTTTGTGTCCATCTCCAGAGTAACATATAATCGCATTGCTTACTTTGTCAAAAAAGTAAGTAATTGGTATCACATAAGGTGCTTTTTTAAAGATGTATCCTAATTGACCAATGTAGTTGTTTTCTAAAATGTATTCCGTTTCTTTTTCTTCTAAATTTTTAAACATGGCTTTTCGTGGTTTTAGTGTTTGAATTATCTATTTTTAAATCTGGTATTTTAATAAGCTCTATTGTTTCCGAAGCCAAAACAACTTTACCATTAGTAGTTTCAATTTCTCTTCTAATCAAATCATTTAATTGGTGTTTAGTATATCTTCTTTTTTTGTAATCTACAATATATCTTAAGTTAAATGAAATCCAGTTGTCTGTTAACGTAGTTGCGAGTGAAGGTTCTACCATAGCATCCTCTATATAATATTTTTTTACAACTTCCTGCCATTGTTCTTTAGACGCTTTAGTATATTCAGCAAGTGTGGTAGTCGCAGCTTTAATGATTATGGATTTTGCCAACGCAATATCAGAACCATAACGAATAGGTAAATTGAACTCGTCCCAAATAAAAGGGAAATCTTTGGAGTAGTTATAAACAGGACCTTTAAATACAAACGCATTACTTAGTTTTACAATTCTACCTGTATAATTATCACTTTCTACCCATTGTCCAATTTCCATCATGGTGGTATAAATACTATCTACGTCAATAACATCTCCTTTTATTCCATTAATTTCAATTCGATCTCCTGGTTCGTATACTTTTACAATAAAAATATATACAGAGCCTGCAATACTTAATATTAATTCTTGTAACGTAAAAGCTAATCCTGCGGAAAGCAACCCTAGTGTAATGGTAAAGTCTTTAATGCTTCCGGTGAAATATAAAATAGTAACAAAAGCAAGTATAAAATAGCCTAGTAATTCTACTCCTTTTTGCGATTTATACCTTACGGAAGTATTCGCTATATTTCGTTTTAAAAACCTTCTAATAAACTGAATACACAATAATACAAATCCAGCGATTATAAGGTATTTAAGTATGCTTTTCACAAGAGGATACTCTAGAAATAATTGCTGTATGGTTTCCATTTTTATATGTCTATAAATCTTCGTAAAGTCTTAATGTATTTTGAAGTGAGGTTATTTTGTTTTGCATGTTTTCTACGCGCTGTAATAAATGATAAACAGCATCTAAACCTTCTAAATTAATATGAAGATCAAAGTGTAAACGGATCAGTTTTTCAACCTCGATAATTTGTGTTGTTTTAATAAAATGATCATTATTTAAAACCACAATTTCAATTAGTTCATATTCCTTTAAATCATGGATAAACGTTGTAGGCACTTTGTAATGCGAGCAAAAGGTGTTGATCGAAATTAAATCTGTTACTTCCATAATTATCTTAGTTTTTGAAGTTCTGTAAATAACTCTTTCTCTTTATCCGTAAGCTTTGTAGGTGTTTTTAGTTGATATGTAATATATAAATCGCCAAATTGTCCTGCTTTTTTGTATTTCGGAAATCCTTTTCCTTTCAACTTCACTTTCGTTCCGTTTTGCGTCTCTGGTTTAATTGTTAATTTAACTTTGCTAGTAAACGTATCCACCATCAAATCGCCACCAAGCATTGCGGTATATAAATCTAAATTTACAGTAGTGTAAAGGTTGTCTTTATTTCTTTTGAATTTTGTGTGATTATGAATGGAAAACTGAATTAATAAATCACCATTTGGTCCACCATTAACTCCTTTTCCACCATGCCCTTTAATCTTAATGGTTTGCCCGTTTTCTACTCCAGCAGGAATAGTAATTCGTATGTTTTTATTATTTACAGTAAGCGTACGCTTGTGCTCTTCATAAACATCTTTAAGATCTAACTGAAGTTCTGCATTAAAATCTTGTCCTCTAAATCTAGAATTCCCTGAACCTCTTCTTCCTGAAGCTTGCCCGCCAAACATATTGCCAAAAATATCTTCGAAATCTCTTTCACTATAACCGCCAGAACCTCCTGCTTGCCCTTGGTACGCCCGTTGCTGTCTGCTTTGCTGTTGTTTTGCTTGTTCGTAGGCTTCCGAGTTTTGCCAATGCTCTCCATACTGATCGTATTTTTTGCGATTTTCAGGATTACTCAATACTTCATTAGCCTCATTGATTTCTTTAAACTTTTTTTCCGCTTCTTTATCATTCGGGTTTAAATCGGGATGATGTTTGCGAGCCAATTTTCTGTAGGCTTTTTTTATGTCTTTTTCAGATGCTGTTTTAGAAACTCCTAAAGCTTTATAATAATCTATAAATGCCATTTATTTCGTTTTATGATTTTCAATATGGTGTTTTAACTTTTGCTTTAACGTATTTAAGTAATCTTGCAAAACCGTAGGGTTTATATCTGGGTGTTCTATGGAGGGAATCGTACTTGGATCTTCCATTAAAAACGTATATAACTCTGGATAGTTAGTCTCAATGTTATAGGTTAGCTCTGTAATTTGCGTTAATAACTCCTGTTCTGTTTTCATGCCTAAACCTGTTTAATACCTATAAAATTACTAATAAAATTATAAGAATAATATGATTAAAATCAGTTTAAGGTGTTAATTATTAGCTAATTATTCTACCATCTTCCATAGTAATAATACGATCGGTACGATTAGCGAAATCTTCGTCATGTGTGACAATTAATAAGGATAGGTTATCCTCTACGCTCAATTTTTTAAATATATTAAAGACATTATCTGCATTATGGCTATCTAAGTTTCCGGTAGGTTCATCTCCCATAATAATTAATGGGTTATTTATAAGCGCTCTAGCAATTGCAACACGTTGTTTTTCTCCTCCAGAGACTTGAGATGCTCGCTTATGTGCTAAATGTTCGATGTTTAATATTTTAAGTTTTTCAAGTGCGTCTTTTTCAATTTCTTTAATACTTTTTTCGCCTAGTTTTTTAGCAGGAAGCATCACGTTTTCTAAAACTGTAAACTCGGAAAGCAAATAATGAAACTGAAATACAAAGCCTATATGTTTATTTCTAATAAACGTTAGTTTTTGTCTGCTTTCTCCGGTTATTAAATCGTTATTCAAATTTAATTCTCCTTCGTATTCTGTGTCCATAGTAGATAGGATGTAGAGTAAGGTAGATTTTCCACAACCAGATTTACCCATTATGGAAACGAATTCGCCTTTATTAATTTTAAAATTAATATCCTTAAGCACATGAAAAAGTACAGGTTTTTTAAAGTATTTATTTATGTTTTTTGCTTCTAGAACTGTTTCCATTATTGTCCTCTTATTATTTTTACTGGATCTATTTTTTTAGCTTTAAGCGATGGTAAATAACCTGCAAAAAAGGTAGAGATGATTGCAAAGGAGAAACCTATTATATAATACCAAACATTAAAATCAATAGGATAGGTATCTACTTTTGCTAATGCATCTGTTTTAAACGGAATAGTGCTAATTATATTCGTGAATATTAAGCCTATTAATAGTCCTAGAATACCACCTATGATACCAATTATCAATGCTTGACTCATAAAAATGTACTGCACATCATTCCCCGAAAAGCCGATTGCTTTTAAGATAGCAATATCATTCATCTTTTCATAAATAAGCATGCTTAAAATATTATAAACACCAAAACCAGCGACGATTAATAAGGCTATAGATACGGCGTAAGTAATAAGGTTTCTAACATTTGTTCCTGTTTCAAATTGTGCATTAGCAGTTTTAATATCTATTGCAGTTACATTAAATTGTTGCTCTGTTTTTTGAGATAAGAGTAGTGCTTTTTCGATATCATAAAGCTTTACATTAATATCTGTGATGTAATTTTGTGCTTCTCCTAAAATACGTTGTACAGTTTTTAAGTTTACAAAACTTTGAATGGCATCTATATCGGAAATGCCACTTTGATAAAATCCTACAATTTTTAAAGGAAATATATCTCCTTTTATCGTGCTTATTTGAACTCTGTCACCAACAGATAATGCCATTTTTTTTGCAATACCAGAGCCTAATAATATGCCGTTTTCTGTGTTTTTAAGTTTTTCGGGAGAACCCGCAATAATATAATCTCTAAAATTAAATAGTCTCGCTTCTTCAACTGGTTGTATTCCTGTTAGATTACCTGCAATTTCAATAGATCCAGCTATGTAAAATATTTGCATTTTTACTTGAGGAATGGCACCTTTTACTTCTTTGTTTTTATTTAAAAAATGAATAATTGGTGAAGCGTTATGAATTTTTTTTTGACTTAATTTAGGTTTAATGGAATGCACCACATTAAAGCTGTTTTTAAACGCATCATAGCCATCTACGGGTTGTTTTTTTGAAGGTTCAATTTCGTTATAAATATGAATGTGAGGGGTTTGGTTTAAAATTAAATCGTCTAGCATATTATTTAAACCTGTCATAAAGCTAACTAAAGTAATGTAAGCGCCAATACCAAAAGTAACACCTAAAGCAGCAATAGCAGTAGACTTAAATTTGGTTATTAGTTGCTTTTTTGCAATGTCTAATATGACGGTCCAGTTTACCATTATTCTGGTTTATATATATAGGTGTCTTTGGTAATCCCACTTAAGACTTCCGAGAATTCCATATTTTCTAAACCTGTTGTAATAGGCACTAAACCATCATCTGTGTTTACTTGGTTGTTATCTGTGATGTAACTTTTTGGAACCGTTAAAATCTTTTTCTTTTTAGATATTATAATATTTGCTTCGCCAGAAAGTCCTGGGTACAGTACTTTTGGGGGTTTTATAAATAGGGCTTCCACTTTAAAAGTTTGATTTCTCGCATCTTTTTTAGGATATATTTTTGAGACTTTGCCTTGTAATACTTTACCTGTATAAGCATCCAACGTTACTAAAACATCTTGGTTTTTTATAATTTTAACGATATCTACTTCATCTACCAACATTTCAATGATAAAGGTAGAAGCACTTCCAATAGAAGCAACAGGTTCCATGGTATTCACTAATTCTCCAGGTTCTTTATAGAGGGCATAAACTTTGCCATGAATAGCACTTCTTACAGTGAAATCTTTCGTGCTAATTAATGCGGTTTGGTAGTTGTTTTGTGCTTGCTTAACACTTATGTTTAAGTGGTTTTTAGTTTGGTTGTATTTGTTTTTAAGTACAGCTAAATTGTTTTTAGACAGTTGGTGGTTTAATTGTTTTGTGTCAAATTCAGCTTTAGATCCAATGTTTTGTTTCCAAAGATTTTGTTGTCTGAAAAAGGTAATCGAATCGTTTTTATACTTCAGAATAGCAGCTTCTATTTCCTCTTTAATTCCAAATAAAATAGCAGCGTTTCCGTTGTAATTTTCTTTTGCTAAATCTAAAGATAGCTTTGCGTTTTGCGTATTTAAAACTGGTGTGTTGTTTATTATTTGAGAGATGGCTTCGTCTTTTTTTATGTTATCACCTTCTTCAACAAAATTCTTCTCTAAAATACCTGCAACAATGGCATAAGCTTGGTATAAACTATCTGGTTGTATAGTGACAGAAGTGTAAACAGACTCTGTTAAATCTTGTTCTGAAGGAAGGATTTTGCCCTCCTTTTTAGAGCAGGAGAAACAAAAAAATAGTAAGGCTATTGCAAATAAATATCTCATTTGGTATTAGTCTATTTTTTTTATAATCCATTGTTTGTTTTTTGTCATAACAGCTACTAATTTTTCAGAAAGGAACTTGGATGATATCACTGGTGCTTTCTTTAAATTTGTAGTCGATAATTCTACAGGAGTAGCTTCTGTTAAATAAGTTATAACCTTTCCGGAAGAATCTATAACTACTTGAAAATAGTTGTATTTCACGATGTCCTTATTAAGCAGGTTGTTTTTACCTAAATCTACTTTAACTAATTCTAATGCGATAGCATAATTATTGGAAAAGGTAGTAGCATTTAAAAACTGAGGTTCAATAACAGTTTTTCCAGATGTATCAATAAATCCATAATAGTTTATACCATCTTTTTGTTGTTGGATTAAGCATCTTTCGTTATTAAAAACCGGAGAAGAGCCAGCTTCTGTTTTTGTTTCCGTTAAATCTTCTCGAAAATCTATAACAATGGAGCCTTCTTTATTTATAAAAGCCCATTGATTATCTTTTTTGATAGCTGCTAGGTCTTCTTTAAATGTTGAAATGTAGTCTATGTTTTCTAAGGTTTGTGTAAACCCAAAAAGAGGGATCAGTAATAGAGCGAATAGTAATATTGTTTTTTTCATGATCTTATTATTTATAATTATATATCTGTCTTTCTTAATTCCATTTCAAGCTTCGCAAGTAGTATTAGTTCGGATTTATTTTTTCCTGAAAAACTATTGGCAATCGCATTAGCAGTTTGTAATATTAATTGATTAACAGATGGAGAAAAAAAATGATTTTGTGCCTTTTTATAGTTTATAAAATCTGCGTAGCATTTTTCTACATCTAAATTGTTTTCACGATGCAGTATATCGAAAATAAATTCGATTTGGTAAGCGCTATCCGTGCCAAATGTATCTTTTAAAGTCTCTGTTTTTAGCCATTTCGATTTAATAATTTCTTTCAAAGTTATCACCTCTAAAGGCGTGATACTTTTATCTGCAGCAGCTATGGCGTAAAATAGATTTCCTAAGTTTTTATAGAAATTTAGAGTTGTTTTGTGCTTTTTTTTCATACTGTAGGTGTTTCCTAAGTATAAATATAATTACCTGTTAGCTATTAAATTATGATATTAATCAGTTATTAGAATTAAATAAGTGTGGTTTAGGACATATAGTTTTGTATTTTTAAAGCAGTATTAAAACATTATAATTATTTATGTTTAAAATAGACCAGGAGATTTTTAATGTACTTTTTGAAGCCGTTTCAGAAGGTGTAATTGTTGTAGATGAAAAACAGAATATTGTTTTTACAAACGCTTCAACAGATCTCATGTTTGGCTATAAAAAAGGCGAACTTATAAACCAAACGTTAAATGTACTTATTCCAAAAAATTATCATGCCGGTCATGGAGCACATTTTAATGGTTTTATGAAACACAAGGAAAGTAGACCAATGGGACGAGGTCGAGATTTGTTTGGAGCACATAAAGATGGAAGCAGCTTTCCTGTAGAGGCTGGATTAAATCCGTTTAAAATGGATGGCGAAGGATACATAATGGCTTTGGTAATTGATATTTCTGTACGTAAACAACAAGAACTAGAAATACAGCAGTTAAATGAAGATCTGGAAGAGAAAGTATTTCAAAGAACCAAAGAATTAAGCGCTACTATAGATGAATTAAAAGGCGTCAATATTAAGTTGGATGCAGAAAATAAAAAACGAATTGAAGCAGAGAACAAAATAAAAAATGCACTTAAAAAGGAAATCGAACTTAACGAACTCAAAACAAAATTCTTATCGCTAGTATCGCATGAGTTTAAAACACCATTAAGCGGTATTTTAACATCCACCATGTTGTTAAGTAAGTATAAATTAGAAGAACAACAAGCAAAGAGAGATAAGCATATTGAAACAATTACCAATAAAGTGCACTATCTAAATAATATATTAAATGATTTTTTATCTATTGAAAAATTAGAAACAGGTAATGTAAATTATAAGTTTAGTACTTTTAAATTAAGTAAAGTTGTAGACGAAGTAGTTTACAATGCAAATATGCTTTTAAAATTTGGACAAAAAATAAGTTATCCAGAAAATATTGATCATATTTCGTTAACACAAGACGAGAAAATTATGGAATTAGCTTTGTCAAACCTAGTGCATAATGCTATTAAATATTCACCAGAAAACTCAACGGTAAAAATAATTGTTCATCAAGATAAAGAAAATACAATCATTCAAATAATCGATAATGGTATTGGAATTCCTGAAAAAGACCAAAAAAATATATTTAACCGTTATTTTAGAGCAGAAAATGCATTGCTAACACAAGGAACAGGAATTGGACTAAACATAATAAAAACCCATTTTGAAAATTTAGGCGGAACCATATCGTTTACAAGTGAAGAAAATAAAGGATCCACATTTATAATTACAATTCCAAATATTGCCCAATAATGAAGAAAATTTTATTAATTGAAGATGATGTTGTTTTAAGAGAAAACACAGCCGAACTTTTAGAGCTTTCTAACTATAATGTCGTTACAGCTGCAAATGGAAAGTTGGGAGTAGAAGCAGCAATTAAAGAGCTTCCAGATATTATAGTTTGTGATGTCATGATGCCAGAATTAGATGGTTATGGAGTATTAGAAACTTTGTTTAAAAATGAAAATACACAAAACATTCCGTTTGTTTTTCTATCTGCAAAAACTGAACGAAAAGATGTAAGAAAAGGAATGGATCTTGGTGCAGATGATTATATAACAAAGCCTTTTGATGAAAATGAACTTATTAGTGCTATTGAAAGTAGAATTGCTAGAGCATCTATTTTAAAAGACATAAGAGATAAGGAGCATACAGAAATAGAAACAGAAGAAGAGGATGAAATAAGAACACTTAACGATCTTAAAAACTATTTTGATGACAATGGAAAACCTTTTCATTTTTTACAAGGCGATATAATTTATAAAGAAGGTCAAAACTCCAATTATATATTTTTAGTAATTCAAGGTATCGTAAAATGTTATAAGTTAGACGAGCAAGGCAAAGAGCTTACAACTGCTTTGTATAAAGAGGATGACTTGTTTGGTTACACCTCGTTTATTCAAAATATAGTGTATCAAGAATCTGCAGCAGCAATTAAAGAAACTAAATTAGTTGGTGTTTCTAAAGATCAACTAAAAGGTATTTTAAATACTAATCATAAAGTGACTTTAGAACTTATACAGTTGCTTACAGACGATTTAAAAGGAGTTAAAGATCAATTATTGGAAATGGCGTATAGCTCTGTAAGTAAAAAAACAGCAAGTACCATTTTAAAATTTTCCGAAAAATTAAATTGCAAACCTAACCAGCCTATAAAAATTTCGCGTAGTGATTTGTCTAGTGCTGCTGGTATTGCCACCGAAAGTCTAATACGAACCTTGTCTAGTTTTAAAAAGAAAGGTTTAATTGAAATTGAAGGTAGAAATATTAAGATTCTAGATATTGAAAAATTAGAACAAATAGTTTAATTTTTTAAAAATAGTATCAAAGTGATATTCGTCATATTTTAAAAAGACTGTTAAAATTAACTTTGTTTTTTTAAGTAGAATACCAATGTATAATATTTTATTACCAACAGACTTTTCTGAGAATTCATGGAATGCTATTAAATATGCTTTGCATTTTTACGAGTATTCCATATGTAATTTTTATTTGCTCCATGTAAATAAACTAAATAATATAGCTATGGATGATACCTCATATATAGCTACTTCGACTACGATACAAGACGAATATATTAAGCCTTCTAAAAAGAAGTTGGTAGCACTTTTAAAAAAAATCGCTAATCAAATACCTAATAATACCAATCATAAGTTTTATACCGTTTCAGATTATAATTTTTTTATTGAATCGATAAGAGAGCAAGTTCAAGAAAAAAAAATAAATACCATTGTAATGGGAACAAAAGGAGCTTCTGGTCTTAAAAAATATATTGTTGGGAGTAATACTGCAGATGTAATAACAAAAGTAAAATGCACCACTTTAGTTGTGCCAGAAAACGCAAAGTATCATAAAATTGAAGAAATAGCTTTTCCTACAGATTATTCTATAAATTATAACCTGCAAACCTTATTTCCGCTTTCCAAAATTTTAGACAGAACCACTTCGCAATTAAGAATTATACATATTAAAACAGAGGCTGAAAAATTAAATACTAATCAAGAAAAAAATAAAGAATTATTAGCAGATTATTTTAATAATTACAAGTATAGTTTTCATTATTTAACAAGTAAAAAAGTGGAAGATGCTGTGCAGTGCTTTATTGAAAGCAGAGATGTAGACTTAATAACTATGGTAGCTAAAAATCTTAATTATTTTCAGCAAATATTATTTCATAATAAAGTTGAAGAAATTAGTTACCATACAGATATTCCCTTTTTAGTAATGCATGAAATTTAAAAAAAAAATGGAACTATGACTTTAGTCATAGTTTCTCATTTTTTATAAAAGTATATTTATAGTGTAATTTAAGGGGTTTATGTTATACTACATGAATTAAATTACTTGCTATTAATCCATGAAAAAGCCAGATTAAAAAATCTGGCTTTTTTTATTTTATGAAACTCTTTTCTTCTTGGTTTACTGATATTTATCATAGTTTTTTTTAGTTTACTTTTTTAATTTTAATGTATTAAAAATAAACACTTTAGGTATGATGAAAATAATGATTCCAACCGATTTTTCCAATAATGCAATGAATGCTATTACCTATGCATTAGAGTTTTTTAAATATCAAAAAGTAGAGTTTTACTTCATGCATGCATATCAAGCTGAGGTATATAATCATGAAGCTTTATTAAGTAGAACAGATTTTAATGATATTTTGAAACGTGTTAAGTTGCAATCAGAAGAGAATTTAGCAGACTTATTGCGTACTGTTAAAGAAATTTCTCCAAATCCTAGATTTACCTATTATACGATATCTGCTTATAACTCTTTGCTTGACGAATCCGATTTAATCGTAGATGGTAAAAATATAGACCTCGTAGTGATGGGAACTAAAGGAAAGAGCAATACAAGAAATATAACCTTTGGAAGCAATACACTACAGGTTTTAAAATATGTACGATGCCCAATATTGGCGATTCCAGAAGATTATAAATATCAACAACCTAAACACGCGCTGTTTCCAACTAATTATTTAATTCCATATAAGAGAAGAGAGTTAAAATTAATATGTGATTTGCTTTCCCCGTTTAGAACAAAAATAGACATGCTATATGTATCTAAAAATGGCAAATTGTCTTTCAGACAGGAAGATAATAAAGCATTTATTGAAGAAACTATTTGTAAAAATAATATAAGCTATTACACTACAGATAATAAAAAGATAGATAGCGCTATTAATACGTATGTTTCCGATAATACTATAGATTTTTTAATTATGGTAAATACACAGCATTCTTATTTAGAGAATATATTATTTCAATCTACTATAGATAAAATAAGTTTAAAACTTGAAGTTCCATTGCTAGTGTTACAAAACTTAAGACGTGAATATTAAAAAAAATAAACACCATGAAAAGAATATTATTACCAACCGATTTTTCTAATAATGCATGGAATGCTATTCAATATGCACTACACTTATTTAAAAATGAAACATGTTTCTTTTACATTTTAAATACATATACTCCAGTTATTTATCAAATGGAATATATGCAAGTTAGCAATGCGCAATTCAGTGTGTTTGATGCTGCCAAAGAAAGCTCTTTAAAAGGTTTAGCTACTATTAAGACCAGAATTAATGAAAAATTTTCTAACCCTAAACATACTATTGAAACCATTTCTGCTTTCAATAATTTAATTCCAGAAATAAAAGAAATCGTAAATCGTGAAAATATAGATTTGGTGGTTATGGGTACGCAAGGAGCTTCCAATGTGCAAGGTGTGTTGTTTGGCTCTAATACGGTTCATGTTTTTAAAAGCATTAGAGTGCCAGTTTTAGCTATTCCTAGTAATTTTGAGTTTGAACCACTTCATGAAATTTTATTCCCAACAGATTATGAGGTAGCTTTTCAAGATAAACAAATGCTTCCATTGGTAGCGATGGCATCAGCATATACCTCTCGTGTTAATGTTTTACACGTTAATTATGGAGAATCACTTTCCGAAAAACAACAAATAAATAAACAAAAGCTAGAACTGTATTTTAAACATGTAGCACATTTATTTCATGATGTGAAAAATAATAATGTGGAAGACGCTATAAATGAATTTCAAAGAAAAGCTAGAATTAATTTTCTAGTAATGATAAATAATAAACACTCCTTTTTTGAAAACTTATTCTTTAAATCAACTATTAATCAAATAGGGTTTCATCTTAATATTCCATTTTTAGTTATTCCTTCAAAATTATAAATATTAAAAATGAAAAAGAATATATTAATACCAACAGATTTCTCTGATAATGCTTGGAGTGCTATAGTTTATGCCTTAAAATTATATGCAAAAGAATCTTGTACCTTTTATTTTTTTAATACTATAAATAATGAGGCTTTAGCGCAAAGAAGCCTTGTTACTGGGCATTTTTTAGAAGAACTAAAAACGAAGGCATGGCAAAAGTTACTCGATTTAAAAGAGCTGGCTATGGTTTCTAATGATACCGAAAATCATGATTTTGAAATTGTTTTAAGTACTGAAAAATTAACTTCAGCTATTTTAAATACGATTAAAGAATATCAAATTAGTCTGGTAGTTATGGGAACAAAAGGAGCATCTAATAAAGACACCATTTTCTTTGGTAGTAATACCATATCTGTTTTTAAAAATATAAAATCCTGCCCAGTTTTGATTGTGCCAGATGAGTATGATTTTGTAAAACCAAAAAAAGTTGCTTTTCCAACAGATTATAATCGTTTTTATAAAGATACAGAACTAGAAGCCTTAAGCGAAATAACCCAGTTATATAATGCTACGATTAAAATAATTCATATTCAAGAAAGAAAAGAGTTAAGTAAAGTACAACAGTATAACCTTAATCAGTTGGATAGATTTTTACAAGATTTTGAGCACAGTTTTCATTGGATGCCAAATTATGCTAAAAAAGCAACAGTAATTAATGATTTTATTGAAGAGTTAAGTATTGATTTACTTGCAATAGTAAACTATCAGCATAGTTTTATTGAAAACCTTATTAAAGAACCAGTAGTGAAAAATATAGGTTCTCATCCTATAATACCATTATTAGTAATTCCAGAATAAATAAAATGTAAACTTTTAAATATATAGCTATGATAACTACAAAAACGCAAAACAAATATTTGGAACTTATGAGTGCATCCGAAATGCACCAAGCATCTAAAAAATGGTATTCCGAATTAAGCTTTATAAAAGATGAACAATTATTTTTAGACGATTTAGTAACAACGTATACTTTACAGCTTATAAATAAAGAAGAATTTGCAGATACTACAGAAATAGTAGACGTTTTAAATAGATCTCAAAAACGAAATAATGAACTCTTAAATATTGTTAGAACGCATACCAATGATTTAGAAGTTTTAGTCGATAATATTAAGCAACCTAAAGAAGAAGTAGGTTATAAAAAAGAGCATAAAGAACTTATAAAAGTGATTAGTGAATTTTTTATCGATTATAAAAATCTAAAAACACAATTGTTTCAAATCTTTAAAAATATTTTAAAAGATGAAAAACAAATTCGTTTACTAAATAGAGAATAAGTGGAAAACAAATCATTTTTAATATTTCAATACGCTTAACTAGTCTTTTCTTTACTATTTATTAATAAATAAAGAGGATGTTTATAAAACGGTAATAACCTTAATAATTTATCCTAGATTAACTATTAATTTTATGAAATAATGAGCATCTTTGTAATGCTAATTTTTATTAGAAATTAAACAAGTTTATTAAACGTATCAAAATATTAAAAATGAACAAGCAAATTGACCAACAAGCAGCAGATAACATAAGAGCCTTGGCTGTAGCTATGGTAGAAAAAGCCAAGTCTGGACATCCAGGTGGGCCAATGGGAGGCGGAGATTTTATGCATATTCTGTATTCCGAATTCTTTAACTACGACCCATCAGATATGACGTGGCCGTTTAGAGATCGTTTTTTTATGGATGCTGGTCATTTATCTACTTTAATGTATGCGCAATATTATCTTTTAGGTAATTATAAAAAGGAGGATGTAGCAAACTTTAGACAATGGGGTTCTATTACTCCTGGCCACCCAGAAGTAGATGTTGCAAGAGGTGTAGAGAATACTTCAGGACCTCTAGGTCAAGGACACACTATGGGAGTTGGAGCTGCAATTGCCGCAAAATACTTACAAGCACGTTCTGGAGATTGGATGAATCATAAAGTATATGGTTTTATTTCTGATGGAGGAATTCAAGAAGAAATTTCACAAGGAGCTGGTCGAATTGCTGGTCATTTAGGTTTGAATAACTTTATTATGTTTTTCGATTCTAATGATATTCAATTATCCACTTCTACAGATGAGGTGACTTCTGAAGATACTGCCATGAAGTATGAAGCTTGGGGATGGAAAGTAATAACTATCGATGGTCATAATCATGACGAGATTAGAAAAGCTTTAACAGAAGCTAATAACGAAACAGAAAAACCTACTTTAATTATTGGTAAAACAATAATGGGTAAAGGTTGTGTTACTGCCGATGGAAGTAAATATGAAGGACATTGTGATTCTCACGGACAACCAATTAGTAAGACCGGTGCAGATTACGAAAAAACATTATTAAACCTAGGTGCAAACCCAGAAAGTCCTTTTGATATTTATGAAGAGGTGCAAGCATTTTATAAAAATATTATAGCTGAAAAAACGGCTCAAGCTGCCAAAAAGAAAGAAGAAATTGCTAGTTGGAGAAAAGCAAACGAAGCATTAGCAACTAAATTAGACTTTTTCTTATCTGGTGAATTACCAGAATTAGATTTTTCTTCAATAACTCATAAAGCTGGTTTAGCAACAAGAGCAGCTTCCTCTGGAGTATTAGGGTATTTAGCCGAAAATGTAGAGAACATGATTGTTTCCTCGGCAGATTTATCAAACTCCGATAAAACAGATGGTTTCCTTAAAAAAACACACGCTATACAAAAAGGCGACTTTACAGGTTCTTTCTTGCAAGCAGGAGTTGCAGAGTTAACGATGGCTTGTATTGCTAACGGATTAGCTTTACATGGAGGAGTTATTCCTGTTGTTGCGACATTTTTTGTGTTTTCCGATTATATGAAACCTGCAATTCGTTTAAGCGCATTACAAGAACTAGGTGTCAAATACGTTTGGACACATGATGCGTTTAGAGTAGGTGAAGATGGACCAACTCACCAACCAATCGAGCAGGAAGCACAAATACGTTTATTAGAAAAACTGAAAAACCATAGTGGGGACCCAAGTTTCTTAGCTTTACGCCCTGCAGATGCCGCAGAAACTAGTGTTGCTTGGAAAATGGCTTTAGAAAACAAAAGCAGACCTACTGGTTTAATTCTTTCGAGACAGGGAATTAAAGATGTAGAGCCACAAGGAGATTCAAGATACAACGAAGCTTTAGCTGCCGAAAAAGGTGGTTATTTAGTAAAAGAAGTAGCAAACCCAGATGTAGTTTTAATCGCAAACGGATCAGAAGTTGCAACCTTAGTTGCTGCCGCTGAAATATTAGAGAAAGAAAATAATCTAAAAGTAAATATAGCCTCTGTAATATCTGAAGGTGTTTTTAGATTACAATCTAAAGACTATCAAAATAGTGTGATTCCTAAAAACAAACCATTGTTTGGCTTAACAGCAGGTTTACCAGTAAACTTAGAAGGTTTAGTTGGTGATGCAGGTAAAGTTTTTGGTTTAGAACACTTTGGCTATTCTGCACCAGCTACCGTATTAGATGATAAATTTGGATTTACCGGAGAGAAAGTAAGCAAACAAGTATTAGAATATTTACAAACAGTATAAAAGAATAGATATGAAATTTTTTATTGACACAGCAAACCTAGAACAAATTAAAGAAGCTCAAGATTTAGGAGTTTTAGATGGTGTAACAACCAATCCGTCTTTAATGGCTAAAGAAGGAATTACTGGAGCAGAAAATATTTTAAACCATTACAAAAAGATTTGCGAACTTGTAGAAGGAGATGTTTCTGCCGAAGTTATATCTACAGATTTTGATGGTATGGTGAAAGAAGGGGAAGCTTTAGCTGCATTACATCCGCAAATAGTTGTAAAACTTCCAATGATTGCAGATGGTGTAAAAGCTTGTAAATATTTTTCAGATAAAGGAATAAAAACAAACGTAACCTTAGTTTTTTCAGCAGGACAAGCTTTATTAGCAGCCAAAGCTGGTGCAACTTATGTTTCTCCATTCTTAGGAAGATTAGATGATATATCTACAGATGGTTTAAATCTTATCGATGAGATTAGAATGATTTACGATAACTACGGATTTAGAACTGAAATTTTAGCTGCATCAATTCGTCACACAATGCATGTTATTAACTGTGCAAAATTAGGAGCAGATGTAATGACAGGACCTTTATCTTCTATTACAGGATTGTTAAAACACCCTTTAACAGATAGTGGCTTAGCTAAGTTTTTAGAAGACTATAACAAAGGAAACTAAAACAAATTCTGTTTCATTTAGAACAGTGTTTATTCAAATAAAAAAGTAGATTGTACCTTAAATACAATCTGCTTTTTTGTTTTAAAAAAATATGTAAATTAAAAATTTATTCTATTCGTAGTTTTTTCTCTTTCTTAAAATGTAGTAATTTTAGACTAATTAAAAAAAAATCATGATTTGGTATTTTATACTTTTCCATATTCTTTCATTTCCAAAGACAGAAGTAAATACAAAAACTACCATTTTAAATTTTGATATTATTTTAAAGGATAAAGTTGTTGGAGAGCTTCAAGCATCTAGAAGTAATAAAGATTCAGAAATTCATTACAAGAGTATAACCAACATAAAGACTAGATTTATTACCGAAATAAATGTAGACTATAAATACAATGTAGTTTTTAATGATAACAGTTTAAAAAAAGCAGATGTTATTATCACCGTAAACAACAAAACACATGCAGAAACTACCACTAAATGGCTGGGGAATCATTATTCTATTATAGAAAATGAAAAAGCGAAAGTATTTAATGCGTCTATTGATTATAGTACGATATTAATGTATTTTGAAGAACCTAAAGGGGTGTCTCATTGTTTTTCTGAAGAAGATGGAACCTTGAATATTATTAAATCTTTGGGGAATCATACTTACAAGAAAATAAATTCTAAAGGAAAAGAAAACATATATTATTATAAAAACGGAAAGCTTACCAAAGCAGAAATTGATGGCGGATTAATTAACTTTCAAATGATTGCTAAATAAGTAATAATATGTAAAACTCTAAATCATTAAAATAACTAAAAAATGAATATAGGATTAGTTTTGTCGGGAGGTGGAGTTAGAGGAGTTGCTCATATTGGAGCAATTAAAGCTTTAGAGGAAGCTGGAATATATCCTACACATATTTCTGGCACAAGTGCAGGCGCAATAGTTGGTTCTTTATATGCAGGCGGATTGACTTGGCAGGAAATTCTTCATTTTTTTAAAACCATTCCTATATTTAGAACCAATAAATTTACCTTTAAAAAACCAGGTTTTATTGATACAGAAAAACTTGCCGATGAATTTCATAGTTGTTTTCCAGAAGATAATTTTAGTAGTTTAAAAAAAAAGCTTTTTGTAGCAGCTACTAATATCGAAACCGGTAAATTAAAGATTTTTAGTTCTGGAGAATTAATAAAACCCATTTTAGCATCTGCTTCTTTTCCTGGTGTTTTTACTCCTGTAAAAATTGAAAATTCACATTATATTGATGGTGGAGTACTTAATAATTTTCCAACAGAACCTTTAAAAGGGATATGTCAATCCATGATTGGAGTGTATGTTAACCCTCTAAAACCAATTAAAGCAAGAAGTCTAAAACATTCGTATTCGGTGTTAGAAAGAGCATATAAAATTATGGCAGAATCTCATTCCATAGCTAAATTTTCAGACTGTGATCTGGTTATTTCTCCAGAAGAACTTGTTCGCTTTGGTACGTTTAATATGAAGAGTATGGATGCCATCTTTGACCTAGGATATACTAATACAAAAGAAAAAATCGCGAAAAATATTTTTAATTTAAAAGGATAGTCTTCTCCTATATTTATAAAATTATATTTTTGTAAAATGGTCGATAATTTTGAAAATGAATATTTCGGGATCGGAATTCAAAACGGAAAAACACCCGAAAACTTAGGAGTGCTTTGGCGTACAGCTCAAAACTTAGGAGCAAGTTATATTTTTACCATTGGAAATAGATACGCCAAACAAGCTTGCGATACACATAATGCAGTAAAGGCTATGCCATATTTTCACTATCCTACTTTTGAAGATTTTTATAACAACATTCCAAAAGGGGCAAGATTAGTTGGCGTAGAATTAGACGACACCGCTATAGCTTTAGAAACTTTTCATCACCCAAGACGTTGCGTGTATTTACTAGGTGCAGAAGATCATGGTTTGTCTAAACAAGCCATAGAAAAAAGCCACTTCTTAATTAAATTTAAATCCCAATTGAGCTTAAATGTATCAGTCGCTGGAAGTATTGTGATGTATGATAGAGGAATAAACAAACCAAGGTCGTAACTTTGCAATCTATTAAAAAGAAATAAAATGAAACATAAAGCAGGTTTTGTAAATATTATTGGAAATCCAAACGTGGGTAAATCTACGTTAATGAATGCCTTTGTAGGTGAGAAATTATCTATTATTACTTCTAAAGCGCAAACAACACGCCATAGAATTCTAGGTATTGTTAATGGTGATGATTTTCAAGTAGTTTTATCTGATACTCCAGGGATTATTAAACCAGCTTATGAGTTACAAGCTTCTATGATGGATTTTGTAAAATCTGCTTTCGAAGATGCAGATGTGTTGATCTACATGGTTGAAATTGGAGAAAAAGAACTTAAAGACGAAGCTTTTTTTAAAAAAATCACTAATTCTAAAATACCAGTTTTATTACTTCTTAATAAAATTGATAAATCCGATCAGGCACAATTAGAAGAACAAGTACAAACGTGGCAAGCAAATGTTCCTAATGCAGAGATTTTTCCAATTTCCGCTTTAGAAGGTTTCAACGTAAAAGAAGTTTTTAATAGAATTATTGATTTAATCCCAGAATCTCCAGCCTTTTATCCAAAAGATCAACTTACAGATAAACCAGAACGTTTTTTTATAAATGAAAACATTAGAGAGAAAATCTTGATGCATTATAAAAAAGAAATTCCGTATGCTGTTGAGGTAGATACCGAAGAGTTTTTTGAAGAAGAAAAAATCATTCGTATACGTTCTGTAATAATGGTAGAAAGAGAAACGCAAAAGGGAATTATAATTGGCCATAAAGGAACTGCTTTAAAACGAGTAGGTGTAGAAGCTAGAAAAGATTTAGAAAAATTCTTTGGCAAGCAAATTCACTTAGAACTTTATGTCAAGGTAAACAAAAACTGGAGAAGCAATCAAAGGCAACTAAAGCGTTTTGGATATAATAATTAATTAGTTTCGGCATGTATGCCTTTACTTCTTAGTGTATCTCGCATAAAAGTATGAAGTTCATACATTTGTGCTGTTCCTGTTTTTTTTCCAATTCTTCCGCCAAAATATAGCGCAAACCAAACAATAATCATAAACAAAGTTACTGCTAATTGTAGGGAATAATTGGTTTCTAAGGACCAGTTGGTGTAAGCCCAAACACCAAACCCAAAAAATAATCCTATAACTATAAAGTGAAAAAACATAAACATAGTCCAAACAGTAGGGTTTGGTCCAAATAAACCATAAATAGTACTGTTGGTATTGTTTTCATTTTTATTTATTTCTAAATGTAATTGTGGAGACCAAAAGTGTTGTTTTGCTTTTGGTATTTTAATAAATACATGATCATCTATCCTAGAAACTATAAAATCTTTTTGTGTTTTTTTAGTAGTTTCAAAATGGTTTAATAGTGATTCGTTATCTAGTTTTACATCAAATTTAAAACGAGGTCTTAGTACTATTTCGTTGCTTAATGACATTTTACAAATTTTTAATGTTTCAATGTACAGTTTTTTCTGTAACTAAACACTACCTTTGCAGGCGCTTACAGGATATGTAATGCAGATAAAATAAAAAATTATGAGTAATATAGTAGCTATTGTAGGAAGACCAAATGTTGGAAAGTCAACATTTTTTAACCGTTTAATTCAACGTAGAGAAGCCATTGTAGATGCAGTAAGTGGTGTAACAAGAGATAGACATTACGGGAAAAGTGATTGGAACGGAAAAGAATTTTCGTTAATCGATACAGGAGGATATGTAAAGGGAAGTGATGATATTTTTGAAACAGAAATAGATAAGCAAGTTGAATTAGCTATCTCTGAAGCAGATGCCATTATCTTTATGGTAGATGTAGAATCAGGAGTAACAGGAATGGATGAAGATGTTGCTAAATTACTTCGTAAAGTAACCAAACCAGTTTTTTTAGTAGTAAATAAAGTCGATAATGGTAAACGTGCAGAAGATGCTGTAGAGTTTTATTCATTAGGTTTAGGGGAATATTATACTGTTGCAAGTATTAATGGTAGTGGTACAGGAGATTTATTAGATGCTCTTGTTGAAGCTTTACCAGAAGTAGAAGAAACACAAGATGAAGTAGACGAACTACCTCGTTTTGCTGTAGTTGGTCGTCCAAATGCTGGGAAATCGTCCTTTATTAATGCATTAATAGGAGAAGATAGATACATTGTTACCGATATTGCAGGGACAACTAGAGATTCTATTGATACGAAATACAATCGTTTCGGATTCGAATTTAATCTAGTAGATACTGCTGGAATTCGTAAAAAATCTAAAGTTAAAGAAGATTTAGAGTTTTATTCTGTAATGCGAAGTGTTAGAGCCATTGAGCACTGTGATGTTTGTCTTGTTGTCTTAGATGCTACTCGTGGTTTTGACGGTCAAGTACAAAATATTTTTTGGTTAGCAGAACGTAATAGAAAAGGTATTGTTATTCTAGTTAATAAATGGGATTTAGTAGAAGATAAAGGAAATAACACTATTAAAGAGTTTGAACGCGCTATAAGAAAGCAGATGGAGCCTTTTACAGATGTACCAATTGTATTTATTTCGGTATTAAACAAGCAACGTATTTTTAAAGCTATAGAAACGGCAGTAGAGGTCTATCAAAACCGAAGCAAGCGTATTAAAACTAGTGAGCTTAATGAAGTAATGTTGCCAATTATAGAAAACTATCCTCCTCCAGCACTTAAGGCGAAATTTGTAAAGATTAAATACATCATGCAGTTGCCAACTCCGCAACCACAGTTTGCTTTTTTCTGTAATTTACCTCAATACGTGAAAGAACCTTATAAACGGTTTTTAGAAAATAAATTACGTGAGAAGTTTGATTTTCATGGGGTTCCTGTTAGTGTTTATATGCGAAAGAAATAACAAAATATAAATTATTAAAGAATAGGCATAATATAAAAGAAAAATCTTCTATGTTATGTCTTTTTTGTTTTTAAAGTTTCACTAAAAAATAAACAGTTCTTTTTTTTAGTAACTTACATTTTTCAATTATTCTTTATGTATAAAATTATTACATTTTTTCTCTTTATCTATTCCATTAATTGTTGGTCTCAAAATAATGGACTTCCAGTAAATCCACAGTTAGGAAAATGTTATGTGAAATGTCATGCAGAGGATATTTTAGATTGGAAAATAATTTCATGTGATTTATTATTAAAAGACAATAAGTTACCAATTAGTATTACTTCAAAAACAGAAGTGATTTCTAATAGAGATAAAAAAATAATAGATAAAAAAATTGTAAAACTTATCAAGAAAGAATTTGTGGTCTTAATTGAGGTTCATCATGATTCTCATGAAAATGAAGGTGTAAATATGAAAGCTTCAAATAAAAAAGCACAAATAATTTTAGAATATTTAGATGGGCTTGATATACCAAAAGAAATGGTTTGGGTTAATTATTTTGGCAATACTAAAGCCAAAAATAAATGTTTAAATAAAACATTTGATTGTGATAAACTTTATCAAGAGAATAGTAAAATTACATATAAAGTTGTTTCGGCAGGCAAGCCAAAAGAAGGGATGTTGTATAAATATGACGATAAAGAAGAAATATATTATTGGTCAGGTTCTAAGAAATAATTTTTTTTCTGAACTTATAACAGTCTTAGTCCGAAGTTTTAACACAGGGCTACCATCCTCCAGAAGCGCCTCCACCTCCAAAGCCGCCACCTCCGAAGCCACCACCAAAGCCACCTCCAGAACTTCCGCCACCAAAGCCACCGCCAAAACCACCAGAACCGCTTCTATACCCTCCACGACCAGAGTTGCTTAATATGATTGCTTCTAAAATACCTCGAGTGGTATTACTACCTCCTCCAAAATGATCAGTGCCATTACCGCCTCTAGGTCTATTTTTAGAAATAGAAATTAAAACAATAATAAAGATGATAAAAAGGAGTATAAAAAAACCAATCGGGAATTCCCCAGAACTAGACTGTCTTGAACCTTGATATTCGCCAGTTAAAATTTCAAAAATAGCATCGGCGCCTCTATTTAAACCACCGTAGTAATCGTTTTGTTTAAAATAAGGAATAATATCCCTTTCAATAATTCGTTTAGACATCGCATCTGTTAATAAATGCTCAACACCATAACCAGTTGCAATGGCAATCTTTCTATCATCTCTAGCTAGTAAAATAAAAACACCGTTATCTTTTTCTTTGCTACCACCAATACCCCATTTATGAGCCCATTGTGTGGCTAAATACATGATGTTTTCACCTTTGGTTGTTGGTATGATTCCAACTACTATTTGTGTCGATGTAGTGTCTGAATATTTAATTAATTTATTTTCTAAAGCAGTTTTTTCGTTAGAGGAAAGCATGCTAATGTAATCGTAAACACTAGTTTGAAATTCTGGTGTTTCAGGTATATCATATTGTGCAGCAATGTTTCCAAAAGAGAATAATGCAAAGCATAAAGCAAGAAAACTATATTTTCTATGTGTAAACTGAAAAAAACGAACTAAATACTTCATGTTTTTTTAACCTTTCGAAATTTCGTTAGAGAGCTCATTCGAATCTAAATTAGCGATAGGGAAATGTTTTTTTAATTGTTCCCCTGCATGTAAAATACCATCTACTAGTCCTTGCTTAAAGTTCCCAGATTTAAAATGATTAGCAATGGTTGTTTTGGTATGGTTCCAAAAGTCTGCTCCTACCAAATCATGAATGCCTTTATCTCCATAAATAGCAAATGCTTTGTTTTGTACAGCAACATAAATTAAAACCCCATTTTGTAATCTAGTATTATGCATTTTTAAAATAGAAAACACTTCTAAAGCACGATTTTCTATGTCGCCTTTAAAAGTGTTTTCAATATGTACACGTATTTCTCCAGAGGTGTTTTTTTCGGCTAAACGAATAGCTTCAACAACTTCTTGCTCTTCTATGGTGCTTAAAAAGTCTTCTACTTTGTTAGACATGATTTTTAGTTAAAATCTACTTCTGGTGCATTTTCACTACCTGGAGCAGATTTAAATAATCCTAGTCCTTGTTTGTTTATAAATCCAGCAACTAGATTTGTAGGGAATTTTTGAATAAAAATATTATAAGCTCCTGCAAGTTCATTAAATCTATTGCGCTCTACATTGATTCTATTTTCTGTTCCTTCTAACTGACTCTGTAATTCTAAAAAGCTCTGGTCTGCTTTTAATTCTGGGTAGCGTTCTACAGAAACTAAAAGTCTTGATAAAGCACCACTTAATCCTTGTTGTGCTTGTTGAAATTTAGCCATGTTTTCAGGGGTTAACGCACTTTCATCTAAATTAATAGTTGGTTTAGTAGCTTCCGCTCTAGCTTTTATTACAGCTTCTAAGGTTTCTTTCTCATGATCTGCATATCCTTTTACTGTAGATACTAGATTAGGAATTAAATCTGCTCTACGTTGGTAAGAGCTTTCTACATTTGCCCATTGCGCTAAAGCAAGACCTTCTTTTTCAATAATTTCATTATTAATTCCAACTCCCCATTTAAATATTGCAAAAGCAATTAAGCCTAATATTATTAACGGAATAAGTACTTTTTTCATAATTGTTCGTTTTAAAGTTGTTCTTTTATTTTAGTTAATTGATTTTTAATTCCTTCTAATTTACTGATTATATCGAAATTAGTTAGTGTTTTTTGTTTTTCTTCTTTTAAGTGTGTTTTGGCACCTTCAAGAGTAAATCCTCTTTCTTTTACTAAATGATATATAAGTTTTAGATTGTTTATGTCTTCTGGAGTAAATTTTCTGTTGCCTTTGGCATTTTTTTTTGGCTTTAAAACATCAAATTCTTTTTCCCAGAAACGAATTAATGAGGTGTTTACACCAAAAGCCTTGGCAACTTCGCCAATACCATAATATCGTTTTTCGGGTAGTTCTATAAACATTAATCTAGAGATTGATTTTCCAAACTTGCATGTTTTAATAACTCATTAAACTCTTCGGCAGTTAAACTGCCATAGTAAAAGTTTATAGGGTTTATGCGTTGTTCGTCTTTAAAAACTTCGTAGTGTAAATGCGGTGCTTCACTTCTTCCTGTACTGCCTACAAAACCAATTAAATCTCCACGTTTTACTTTTTGATTTTTTCTAACATTGTATTTGTACATGTGTGCATATAAGGAAACATATCCATAGCCATGATCAATTCTTATATGCTTTCCATAACCTGCTGCATTGCTGTCGGCACGTTCTACAACACCATCTCCTGCAGCATAAATAGGTGTTCCTCTTGGAGCTGTAAAATCCATCCCCCAATGCATTTTTCGAGCTTTGGTAAAAGGATCTGTTCGCATACCATATCCAGAAGCCATACGTGTTAAGTCTTCATTTCTTACAGGTTGAATGGCAGGAATTGCAGCTAGAAGTTTTTCTTTTTCTGTAGCAAGAATTGCTATTTCGTCTAGAGATTTAGATTGTACAACAATTCGCTTTTGCAATCTATCAATACGTTTGTTACTTTCTATAATTAGTTTAGAATTGTCATAACCTTCAAAGCTTTTGTATCTATTGATTCCTCCAAAACCTGCTTTGCGTTGTTCTTCAGGGATTGGGTTTGCTTCAAAATAATGTCTATAAATATTATTATCTCTATCTTCTACGTTTGCTAAAACAGCTTCTGCTTCATCAAATTTTTTATTTAGTAAATCAAAATTTAATTTTAAATTCTGTAATTCTCTATTTAAAGCTTTTTCTTTAGGAGATTCAAAGTAATTACTAGCAATAAAAAGGAAAAACAAACCAAACAAAGCTGCTGCACTAAAAAAAACAGTTATGTACTTAAAAGTACGTCGTTTTTTACGCTCAATCTTTCTATATGAAAGCGTTTCAGAATCATAATAATATTTTACCTTACTCATTATATAATTTATACTATTTTTGCATGAAATATAAATAGAGATTCTATTTAATATTTATTAGCTAACGACCAAAGATAAAAATTGTTTTGTAATTAAGACAATTTAACAACATCAAAGATTATTAAAAAACAAATGAAGTCTCAAGATATTCGCTCAAAATTTTTAAGTTTTTTTGAAGAAAAAAAGCATAGCATCGTACCATCTGCACCAATGGTTTTAAAAGATGACCCAACATTAATGTTTGTAAATTCTGGAATGGCTCCTTTTAAAGAGTACTTTTTAGGTAATGGCGAGCCAAAAAATACTAGACTTACAGATAGTCAAAAGTGTCTACGTGTTTCTGGTAAACATAATGATTTGGAGGAGGTTGGTTATGATACCTATCACCATACTTTGTTTGAAATGTTAGGTAACTGGTCTTTTGGTGATTATTTTAAAAAGGAAGCAATAGCTTGGGCTTGGGAGCTTTTGGTTGATGTATATAAAATTGATAAGGATATTTTGTATGTAACTGTTTTTGAAGGAAGCGAAGATGCAGATAAACTTGAAATGGATACAGAAGCATATGATATTTGGAAGCAATATATCTCTGAAGATCGTATTTTAAAAGGTAACAAAAAAGATAATTTTTGGGAAATGGGAGAGCAAGGGCCTTGTGGACCTTGTAGTGAAATTCATGTAGATATCCGTTCAGCTGAAGAAAAAGCTAAAGTTGATGGTAAGTCTTTAGTAAATATGGACCATCCACAAGTTGTCGAAATCTGGAATCTAGTATTTATGCAATACAACCGAAAAGCTAACGGTTCGCTTGAAAATTTACCAAACAAGCATATTGATACCGGCATGGGGTTCGAACGTCTTTGTATGGTGTTACAAAATGTGCAATCTAACTACGATACCGATGTTTTTACACCTATAATTCGTGAAATTGAAACCATTACCGATAAAAATTACGGTAAAGACGAAAAAACAGATATCGCTATTCGTGTAATATCCGATCATGTTCGTGCAGTAGCATTTTCTATTGCAGACGGACAATTACCAAGTAATACTGGAGCTGGATATGTTATTCGTAGAATTTTACGTCGTGCGGTACGTTACGGATTTACTTTCCTAGATAAAAAAGAACCTTTTATTTATAGACTAGTAGATGTATTAAGTAAAAAAATGGGAACCGCTTTTCCAGAACTTAAAGCGCAAAAACAATTGATTGAAAATGTGATTAAAGAGGAAGAAGCTTCGTTTTTAAGAACATTAGATCAAGGTTTGGCTATTTTAGATCGTATTGTTGATAATGCTACAGATAAACAAGTTTCTGGTTCAAAGGTTTTTGAACTTAAAGATACTTATGGTTTTCCTGAAGATTTAACCGATTTGATTTTACGTGAAAAAGGGTTTTCGTATAACAAAGGAGAATTCAATAAACGATTAAAAGAACAACAAGGTAGAGGTCGTGAGGCTTCGGAATTGAAATCTGACGATTGGACCGTTTTAATAGAGGATGAAGATCAAGAGTTTATTGGCTATGACCAATTAAATGCAAAGGTTAAAATTACAAAATACCGTAAAGTCGTTTCTAAAAAGGATGGCGAATTATACCAATTAGTATTTAACTTAACCCCTTTTTATGCAGAAGGTGGAGGACAAGTTGGAGATAAAGGTTATATAGAATCTAGCAAAGGAAATGTATTTTATATTGTAGATACCAAGAAAGAAAACAATATAATAATTCATATAACTAAAGAGTTACCAAGTGATGTGTATCAAACTTTTGAAGCTACTGTAGATGCTAAACAACGCTATAGAACCGAGTGTAACCATACAGCAACACACTTATTGCATCAAGCATTACGCGAAGTTTTAGGAGAGCATGTAGAACAAAAAGGTTCTGCTGTACACTCTAAATATTTACGTTTTGATTTTTCACATTTCTCTAAGCTAACAGTAGATGAATTGAGAGATGTAGAAAATTTTGTAAATGCTAGAATTGATGGAAAATTAGCATTACAAGAAAATAGAAACGTGTCTATGGAAAAAGCACTTGAAGAAGGTGCCATGGCGCTCTTTGGTGAAAAATATGGAGATGCTGTTCGTACGATTCGTTTTGGGCAATCTATTGAACTTTGTGGAGGTACTCATGTTAAGAATACAGGAGATATTTGGCATTTTAAAATTACTTCAGAAGGGGCAGTAGCTTCGGGTATTAGAAGAATTGAAGCGATAACTAATGATGCGGTTAAAGATTTTTATTTTGAAAATAACAGAGCGTATTTTGAAATGAAAGATTTATTAAACAATGCAAAAGAACCGGTAAAAGCATTACAAAACTTGCAAACCGAAAATACCGATTTAAAAAAGCAAATTGAAAGCTTACTAAAAGAAAAAGCTAAAAATGTTATTGGTGATTTAAAAAAGGAATTGTCTGAAGTTAATGGGATTCAGTTTTTAGCTAAAAAACTAGATTTAGATGCTGCAGGAATTAAAGATGTATGTTTTAATTTAGGACAAAATCAAACCAATTTATTTTTGTTATTTGCAACCGAACAAAATGGAAAAGCACTGCTTTCATGCTATATTTCTAAAGAGTTAGTGGCCAAAAAAGACTTAAATGCAGGAACTGTAGTTAGAGAACTAGGTAAGCATATTCAAGGAGGTGGTGGAGGACAACCTTTCTTTGCTACTGCTGGAGGGAAAAACCCAGGAGGAATAGCGATAGCGCTTAGTGAAGCAAAAAAATATATAGAATAATATGGAAATTCTGCTATTGATGCAGAATCTATTATGAAACTTCAAACACAAATACCACTAAAGCAAGAGAAAGATAATCTAATAGATTATAACGCTAACCTCTTGCTTTTGGGTTCGTGTTTTTCAGAAAACATAGGAGATAAGTTTGGCTACTTTAAGTTTCAATCTGCGGTAAATCCTTTCGGGATTCTATTCCATCCAAAAGCTATTGCATCTTTAGTTGTTAATGCAATTCAGGGAAAAGTCTATTCCGACGAAGATGTTTTTTTTCATAACGAGCAATGGCATTGTTACGACGCACACTCTAAATTAAGTAATGTGTCTAAAGAAGTTTTGTTAGAAAATTTAAATACACAGATTGAAAGAACAAAAGAACAAATAAACAAAGCAACTCATATTATTATTACTTTGGGAACAGCATGGGTGTACAGGCATCTTAAAAATCTAAGTATTGTCGCTAATTGTCACAAAGTGCCTCAAAAAGAGTTTCAAAAAGAATTACTTACTGTTCCAGAAATTGTAGCTTCTCTTGAAAATATGATTGGTAAAATAAAAAGCGTAAATAGTAAAGTTTCAGTTGTTTTTACGGTTTCTCCGGTTAGACATGTTAAAGATGGTTTTATTCAAAACACCCAAAGTAAGGCGCATTTAATCACTGCAATTCATAATTTGGTGGAAGCCGAAAATCAAATACAATATTTTCCGTCTTACGAAATCATGCTAGACGAACTTAGAGATTATCGTTTTTATAAAGAGGACATGATACATCCTAATAATGTAGCAGTAGATTATATTTGGAATGCGTTTCAGCAAGTCTGGATTTCTTCTGAAACATCAAAAACAATGCAAGAAGTTGCTGTTATTCAAAAGGGGATTCAGCATAAACCATTCCACGCTAATTCGAATGCACATCAGCAATTTTTAAAACAATTAAAAGAAAAGCAAAAAATACTTCATTCTAAGTTTTCGCATATCGTATTCTAAATATACGTAATTCATCGTATTGTTTACACATTCCTTTTGTTGCAATTTTGTCTTATTAATAATCAATAAAATAAGCAACAATGAGAAAATTAAAACAAATTATGCTATTTGTAATGGCAGTGTCACTAGTAACATTAACTTCATGTTCCAACGATGATAATGGAGGAAGCAGTGGAGGAGGAAGTGGAGATGAATATTTAACAGCTAAAGTTGGTGGTTCAAATTTTTCTGCTGCTCAAGATCCATCGGTTATTGTAGGAGCGCAATCTACTAATGGTGTTTTAGCTGTTCAAGGAGGGGATAATAGCGGGAACACAATCTCCATTACTTTACCAAATTATAATGGAGTTGGTACGTATGTAACTGGCGATAGCCTTACTAACCAAAACGGAATTCAGTATTTAGAGATTTCACCAGCTTTAAATTCATGGGCTTCTAATTTTGCAACCGCAGCTTTAGGAACTTTAGATTCTGGTACTATTGAAATAACTTCTGATGATGGAACAACTGTTGAAGGAACTTTTTCTTTTGAAGGTTATAATGCAGATGCAATGACTACTAAAATGATTACAGAAGGAACTTTTAGAGCTAATTTTGATTAAGTTTTATAATAATATTTAAAGCGCTATTTAGTCGTTAAATACGCCTGTGTAATTGTTTAATTACATAGAGGGATCTTAAAAATAAATAGTATCGTTGTTAAGATTTCTAGGTGAAGCGTTATAATTTAATTTATTACGCTTCATCTTTTTTATAATCGTTTTGTCGAAAAAAATAGAATAGTTTAACAAATTACATTACATTTAACTTGCTATTAATCAATTATCTATAAAAGCATCGATCACAATCTTAATTAGTTAAGTTATTGTAGTTGATGCTTTTTTTTATAACTACTATTATAATTTTCATTTTATTATTCTGTGAATTCAAAAAGATATTTTTTTACATTTATTGTTTTGTTTTTTTTGCATAATGCAATCTCTCAAAATAACTATTTAGATAGTTTAACTATTTCTATTGCTAAATATTCCAAAGAAAATCAAATACGGGAGATATTACAAATACCATATGATAAGGCTGTTGGTAATATTGCTGTTTTTGAAAAATTAGCAGATAAGGCTATATTTTTATCTAAGGAAATAAACGACAGTCTACTATTAGCAGCATCTATTGAACAAAAAATATTAGCATTGCATTTTACTTCAAAAAATGAAGAAGCGCTTCAGTTGTCTTTACAGTCTATTAGAATCTATGAAAAATTTAATAAGCAAATTAAAATAGGCGATTTATATAGTGATTTGGGTTGGAAATTAAAATACAGAGATTTAAAAAAAGCGTTTGCTTATATGCAGAAAGGCATTAAAATTAGGGAGAAGTATAACGATAACCTTGATCGACTTTATAGTGCTTATGATAATTATGGTGTGTTGCATGGTTTAAAAAAACAATGGGATAGCGCACTGTATTATCATGAGAAATCATTAAAATTTAGAAAGCATATTAAAGATAGTGTAAGCATTCCTTTTGGTTACTCACATATAGCAAATGTATATTTAAATACAGAGAAGTTTAGCCTTGCCGAAAAGTATTTAGACAGCTCTTTACAGATTAGAGAGCAAAGAAATGATGTGTATGGTATTACAGATTCTAAACTATATTTTGGAGACTTATTTTTTGCGAAAAAAGAATTTAATAAAGCCGCTTTTCATTTTGATCAAGCTTTCCAATTATCTAATACATACAAGTATTTTCCCTTACAAAAATATGCTGCAGAGTATTTGTATAAAAGTTATGATTCTTTGAAAAACTATAAAGAAGCCTTGAAGTATAACCTAATCTTTAACAAATTAAAAGATAGTGTTTCTAATGTGAATACTAATAGTAAAATAGCCGAATTAGAAATTGAATATGAGACAGAAAGAAAAGAAAAAGAGATTTTAACACAAAGAGCAAATATAGCAGAACAAAGCTTGACAATACAGCAAAGAAATTATCAAATTTTCTTGCTAATAGCAGTAACAGTAATTCTTGGGTTTTTAGGTTATTTATTTTATAACCAACAAAAATTAAAAAACCAACAACTTAAAAAAGAGAACGACCTTAAAGAAGCATTAGCAAAAATTGAAACGCAAAATAGACTGCAAGAACAACGTTTACGAATTTCAAGAGATTTGCACGATAATATTGGCGCACAACTTACTTTTATTATTTCTTCTTTAGATAACTTAAAATATGGATTCCATCTACCAGATAAATTAGACAAAAAATTAAGCAGCATAAGCACTTTCACTACTTCTACTATTTACGAGCTTAGAGATACTATTTGGGCTATGAATAAGAGTGAAATTACCTATGATGATTTGCAATCTAGAATTTCTAATTTTATAGATAAAGCCAATTTGATTTCTGAAAAAATATCCTTCTCTTTTAATGCCGAAGAAAATACACAAAAAGATTTAAAACTAACTTCTGTCGAAGGCATGAATATTTATAGAATCATTCAAGAAGCAGTTAATAATGCCCTTAAATACGCATATGCATCTAAAATTGAAGTGTATATCAATAGTACAAATAAGCAGCAACTTACAATTTCTATTTTAGATAATGGGAAAGGCTTTGATTTAAAAAAGGTAGATTTAGGTAACGGAATAAACAATATGAAAAAAAGAGCCAATGATATTCATGCAACATTGCATTTCGAATCGATACCTAATAAAGGAACTGTTATTAAATTAACAAAAGAGTTAAATACGTAATTCATCGTATTTCAAGTAAAGCAAGAAACACATACATTAGTAGAAATATCTTTTTATGAATATTAAAATTGCCATAGCAGACGATAATACTTTTCTTATACATACTGTAAAAGAAAAATTGTCTTTTTTTGACGATCTAAGTTTTAAATTTTCTGGGCTTAATGGATCTGATTTGTTAGTTAAATTAGAAGAAAATCACAATATAGACCTTATTCTAATGGATATTGATATGCCTATCCTTAATGGTATTGAAACCACCGAAATTGTAAAACAAAAGTATCCGCATATTAAAATTATTATGCTTACTGTTTTTGATAATGACGAAAATATTTTTAATTCTATTAAAGCGGGAGCAGATGGCTATTTACTAAAAGAAATAAATCCTAAAGATTTACATAAAGGTATTCTCGAAACGATAAACGGAGGAGCAGCAATGAACCCTTCTATTGCTTTAAAAACTCTGAAACTACTTAGAAATCCAATAGAAATTAATAACAAAACCGAACAAGAAGAAATAAAACTTACAGAAAGAGAAATTGATGTTCTTGAGCAATTAAGTAAAGGATTGAGTTATAATTCTATTGGTAGTAACTTAATTATTTCAACAGGAACTGTTAGAAAGCATATTGAAAATATTTATAGAAAACTGCAAGTGCATAATAAGTTAGAAGCTGTTCAAAAAGCAAAAAAGAATAATCTTATTTAATTCATTTTTTTTATACCTTTCCCTAAAATAGGAAAGATGCGTAAAATCCTTTTAGGTGCCATTATTACCTTGGTAATACTCTTTGCATTCAAACAATGTAATACTAAAAAAGAAGACAAAATTGTACTTCAAGAAAGCTCTATGTTAATACAAGAGCAAATTAAAAACGTTGGTAAACTTGTTGTTACCGAAGGTCACTTTAGCGAAGTTTTTAATTATAAAAATTCTAAAGAAATTTTCGGGCAATATTTTACTTCCAATAAAAAAGCACTAGTTGTGGTAAATGCCGATGTAACTATTGCTTACGATTTAAGTAAAATTGAATTTAAAATAGATTCTGAAAACAAAATACTTACCATTGTTAGTATTCCAAAAGAAGAAATTAAAGTCAACCCAGATTTTGAATATTATGATGTGCAAGCAGATTTCTTAAATCCATTTGAAGCCAATGATTATAATGAGATAAAAGAAATCGTAAAGCAATCTTTAATGAAAAAAGTGGAAGCATCCGATTTAAAAACCAATGCCAAAAACAGACTCATTAGCGAATTGTCTAAATTCTATATCTTAACGAACTCTTTAGGTTGGACGCTAAAATCTAATGAAAACTTTATTGGATCTCAAACGGATTTTCAAAATCTAAAATTATAAATCTAAGTTATAATTATCGAAACTGATTTTAGATAGTTATTAATTTAAATTATTCAATTGCAATCGGTAAAGGAGCTAAGTCTTTTCCATCAAAAGCAGGGTGGTTTTTCTCGTATTTATTAACTTTAAAAATAGAAGAGTTAGTTTCTATTGGGTTTTGATATTGCCATACAATAGTTCCCAATTGGTTAATCTCATATAGCGTTCCTGCTCTACCATTTGTAATTAAAGTGTTTCCATTAGGTAATCTTTTTGCTCCAGAAAGTCGCGAAGAGTATATAATGTCATTTTCATAAGACCAATTATAGGTTTCTGGTAGGTTTATGCTATTGGGTAATAATTCGTAGGTTCCGTTTGGTAATTGTGGAATTAGAATTTCATCAATTGAAGATTTATTCGAGTATTTATTGTTATTAAACACCAGGAAGTTACCTCCGTTATTTGTAGTGTTTCCAAGCCAAGTTACATCATGCTGACCAAATAAGCGTTGGTCTTCAGGAGTTCCCATATTATAAGCTATCGGGTTTCCCCATCGATATAATAAATCGCCTCCTTTATTGCTGTTGCCTCCTAGGTGGGATGCCGCTTCTGCTGTAGATGTGCTATGATCAATAATCCAAAATTCATTAAAGTTTCTTGAACTTACTACAATTTGATCAAATGCTTCAATATATGCAATGGAATTTAGGTGATTAAAATTTGCATCGCCACTAGAAAAATTAATATTAATCAATTCTGGATGATTAGAAACCACTCCGAAGTTTTCTTTTGTAGCATCATAATCTTGAATTAAATGATCCCAAACAGACCATTGCCAAACAATTTCTGCTTGGTTATTTGCTAGCGGATTTATCTCTATAATCTTGCAAGGCCAAACTTTGTTGTCAAAAAGTAAATTTGGATTTCGTCCTTTTTGAATGGCTTCATTTGCAGATTTATATTCCCAAACGATAGCAAGTATATTACCGTTAGGTAACAAGCTTAAATCGTGATGTAATACATAATTAGATGTGTTGTACTCCCAAAACCATATTTGATCTCCTTCAAAGTTTAATATTTCTATTGCTCCAGTTAATCCAGATTCAAATTCGGTATTAGTTTGTCTTAATGCTCTAATTAAATTACCCTCGTCTGTTAAATATGAAACTAAAGCCGAAGTGTTAGATTCCCATTTGTTAACCACAAAACCTTCATTGTTGATAAGAAAAGTATTGTTTGACCCTAAAGGGGATAGTAAGGTGTAAGCATCGTAAATGTCATTCTCATAAATAATTGTGTTTTCACTTAAATCTATTGATGTAGATGTTGTAAAATCATCATCTCCTTTGCAATTAAAAAAAAATAATACACTAAGTGATAATAAAAGCTTTAACAAGTTCTTTTCCATAATTACGATGGTAGCTATTTAAAAAAGTATAATTCTGAAAAATACATAAGAAGAAACTTAATGTGCAAATCAGAATTATACATATATACTTTTGAAATGTTTACTGGTTGTTTACTTTACAATCATTTTAAAAGTTTTGATTTTGTTTTCTATGTTTACTTTAGCGAAATAAACACCTGTGCTAATAGGATTTAGGTTAACTTCGTGCTTTTTTGTAGACAACTTAGAGTATAATACCTCTTGACCTAAACTATTAAATAGTATAAAATCAGACATGTTTGTAGTTGCCTGTAAAGTCAAAATATTTGTATCATAATTAATAAAGTGTTTAAAAGTATTCTGATCAATTTCTTCTATACCTAATGTTTCAGAAACAGTTAAATTGAAAAACATTAAAAGGTTAGCCGATGCAGTTGTCGTTGCGCGAAGTGCTACATAGTATGTGCCATTTGTTGGAGGTGTATATGTTGCAGAAGCTATATAAGCTTGAGAAATTAAATCATTTCCAGTTACGTCTCCAAAAACTCCTGACTGCGTAATTCCCATATAGGTTCCTAGTAAAGATTGATACGTTGCAGTAGAAGATTGCTCATTAGTAACATACAATTCAAAACTTTCGTTAGAAGCAGAGTTTAAGTCAAATGCATTATACATTGCGTCTATTCCGTACGAACTATTAATTGATAGATCCATTTTTTTAGAAAAAATCCAATCATCTTTTGTTGTTTCAGTTGCGCTTTGTGGAAAGACAACCATAAAACTATCATTCGTGCCATCTCCATTTAAATCATTTATGTCCGTGTTATATGACCATACAGGACTAATCATATCTACATCTTCAGTTTCCCAGCAATCTAATATAGTTCCATCTGTAAAACTCTCAGAATATGGAAACATTGCAGAATCCGAACAATCTCTCGCAGATCTAAAGCCAACTGGGCCAACCCAATCACTATCTCCATCAAAACCACCGCAATTAGTACGTATATAAAACTCGTAATTTGTATTAGCAGTCAATCCGGTAAACATATAATTTGGTGTTGTGATGTTTGAAGCGAGAACTCCAGTTCCTTGAGAAAAACCAACTGCTCCCCATTCTATTTCCCATGTTGGAGTACCTGTATTTGTATCAGACCAACCTAAATCAAATGTAGTAGGAGTAGAATTAGCAGTAGCTACAAAAGTCGAAGGAGCAATACATACAGCTATAGACTCCGTTAAAGTAAACTCAAAACCAAAAGAACTCCATCTATTATCCCAAACGATATAATAGGTAGTATTTGCAGTAGTATTAAAGGTAACTTCAGATAAATAATTACCGCCTGGGTAATCTACATCGTCGCTTCCTGAAATACATACCAACGCGCCACAAGTGCCTTCATAAATATGAACTCTAGTATCCCCGTTTAAGTTCGCTGGCAAAATATTGGAAGATACTGTTGCCGATCCAGAGGTTGTAGGGGTATAGGTATACCATTCAGCAGCAGCGCCAGTAGTTGAGCCTCCTGAGCAAATAACAGTTGTGCCTTCAGTTCCGTTTATATTTTGTACAGTGTATGTTCCGGCAGTAATAATTGATGCTCCGGCACAAGTGTCTTGAGCATTCACAAAAAAGGAAAAGGTTAAGAAACAAAAAAGTATTAAAGTAATTTTTTTCATAATATAAAATTTATTGATTAAGCATTACAATATAATATATTATTTAATTTTATCCAGTAACTAGTGTAATTTAGATTTATGAAAAAAAATATAAGCCCATAAACTTTAATACTATTAAACTATAGTTTTTTACTCAAACTTAACCAACCTCCTCCATTAATTGTTTCAATACCATGCGCTTTTAAAATACTAGCAGCACTGCCAGATCGCATGCCACTCGCGCAACAAGTAATTACAGGTTTGTTTAGTTTTTCAATCTCCTTAATTTTACCCGAAATAATTTGTAAAGGAATGTTTTTTGAACCAGGAATTGCTCCTTGGCTATATTCACCTTTTGTTCTTACATCTAAAATGATGGCTCCTCTAGATTTAAAATCTTCAATTTTATCCTTATTATTCCCCAAAAAGAAACTTAATAATCCCATATTTTTTTGTTTTAGGCAAAGTACCAGCAAATTTTTCAAATTATAAGTAACAATAGTTACAGCAAATTTTCTTTATCTTCCTCCACAATATGAAAACAGAAACTAGAAAAAACGAAATAATTACAACCGCAGCTAAACTTTTTAAAGAAAAGGGTTTTAGTGCTGTTACTATGCGAGATATAGCAACAGAAATGGGCATTAAAGCGGCTAGCTTATATAATCACATAAATTCAAAACAAGAAATTCTAAAAGAAATTATTATTTCTTTAGCGGAAGAATTTACCCAAGGTATGGAACTGATTTATAATTCTAAATACAATAGTCTAGATAAATTAAGTCAAATTATAGCGCTTCACGTAACAATTACAAACAATAATACTCCAGGAATGGCATCTTTAAATAACGACTGGATGCATTTAGAAGAACATTTAAATTATTATTTAAAGTTAAGAAACAACTATGAAGCTACTTTTTTAAGCATAATAAAAGAAGGTGTTTCTTCTTCCGAAATCAAGAAAGTTAATCCCGAAATTGTTATGTTTACTATGCTTTCCACTTTGCGCTCCCTTTATCTTTGGATTCCTAAAAAAGAAGACCTCAACGCAAACGATTTAGCAAATAACCTAAGCACAATCCTAATTCAGGGAATTAACAAATAGTTTGCAATATATTTCTTAACTTTGTCAAATAAACTAACAAGTGTTAGTTTGTGTTTTATTCTTGTTGTAACAGGAATTTTTTAATGATTATTAGGATTTTAATTAAAGTAAATACGCTTAAGACGTATCACAATAATGGCACAATTTTATAAGCTTAAAATAAACGAAATATATAAAGAAACAGAAGATACTTCTGTAGTTTCTTTTCATATCCCAACTACATTAGAAAAGGAATTTAAATTTCGTCCAGGACAACATTTAACTCTTAAAGCCGATATTAACGGAGAAGATATTCGTCGTTCCTATTCCCTTTGTTCTAGTCCTATAGATAACCAATGGAAAGTAGCTGTAAAACAAATTCCAGGAGGTATATTTTCAACCTACGTTAATGAAGTCTTACAAACAGGTGATACTCTAGAGGTTATGGCGCCAAGCGGAAACTTTGGAGTAGAAGTACAACCAGAAGCATCTAAAAACTATATATTCTTTGCTGCTGGAAGTGGTGTTACACCAGTTTTGTCTATGATAAAAACCCATTTATCTGCAGAACCTAATGCAACTTGTAAATTATTTTATGTCAATAAAACAGCAAAATCCATTATCTTTAAAGAAGAACTAGAACAACTTAGAAATACATACTTTGGTAGATTAGAAATATATTATTTCTTAACCAAAGAACGTAGAGATATCGAATTGTTCAACGGACGATTTGACGATGAAAAAATGCAAGTGCTAACCAAAACATTTATCGATATTCCAGATACAAACGAAGTCTTTCTTTGTGGTCCAGAAAAAATGGTAAACTACGTTAGTGAATATCTAATTCAAGCAGGATTACCAAAAGAACTCGTTCATTTCGAGCTTTTTGTAACCGGACTTTCAGATGAAGATATTAAAAGAGCAGAACGTTTAGCACAACAAAAAGTAGAAGGAACCGAAGTAATAATCGTAGATGGTGGAAAAGAATTTACTTTCACTATGACTAAAGAATATGATAATATTCTAGACGCAGCCTTAGGCGCAGGAGCAGATTTGCCATTTGCTTGTAAAGGAGGCGTTTGTAGCACCTGTAAATGTGAAGTCAAGGAAGGTACAGTAGAAATGAAAATAAATTATGCTTTAAGCGATAAAGAAGTATCTCAAAATTTGGTGCTAAGCTGTCAAGCAGTACCAACAACAGATAAAGTAATCGTTGATTTCGATGTGTAAAATTCCTGCGAAGACAGGAATCTCAAATAAAAATGTCATTCCGAGCAATAGCGAAGAATCTCATTAAATAATAATTTGGGCGTTACCACAAGGGTCAGGCTTTCCGCTTAAATCTTTTTTGAGAAAAACAAAAAAGGATAACGCTGCAATCCTTAACGCACACACCAACTAAGAATCGTGAATATTCTTAAGTCTTGGTAAATATATAAAGTAATTAATGGCATTTCTGCATAGGCAGGAATCCACTAAAAACTAAAAAACTATTCACTAATAACTAATACAATGAGTGAAGAACAAATAAAAAACCTAGAAGCACAATTCGAAGCTCGAATCGCAAGAGACGAGAAAATCGAACCTAAAGATTGGATGCCAGAAAAATATCGCAAAACGCATATTAGACAAATGTCGCAACACGCACATTCCGAAATTGTTGGCATGCTTCCAGAAGGAAATTGGATTACAAGAGCGCCTTCCTTAAGACGAAAAGTAGCATTGTTAGCTAAAGTTCAAGATGAAGCTGGACATGGTTTGTATTTATATTCTGCTTGTGAAACCTTAGGTGTTTCTCGCGAAGAATTATACGAACAATTACATTCAGGTAAAGCAAAGTATTCTTCCATTTTTAATTATCCAACAATAACTTGGGCAGATATGGGAGCAATCGGTTGGCTAGTAGATGGCGCAGCAATTATAAATCAAGTGCCATTGTGTAATACTTCATATGGACCATATGCAAGAGCAATGGTTCGCGTGTGTAAAGAGGAAAGTTTTCACCAACGTCAAGGATATGAAATCATGATAAAACTGGCAAACGGAACTCCAGAACAAAAAGAATTAGCGCAAGATGCTCTAAACCGCTGGTGGTGGCCAAGTTTAATGATGTTAGGTCCTACAGATGCAGAGTCCATCCATACAGAACAATCCATGAAATGGAAATTAAAACGTAAGTCTAACGACGATTTACGCCAACAATTTATAGATCAAACCGTACCGCAAGCCGAGTTAATCGGGTTAACCATTCCAGATGCCGATTTAAAATGGAATGAAGAAAAAGGAGTGTATGATTTTGGAGAGATTGATTGGGACGAGTTTTGGCAAGTAGTAAAAGGCCATGGACCAATGAATAAAGAACGAATGAAAGCAAGAGTTGACGCTTGGGAAGAGGGAGAATGGGTTCGTGACGCAGCAATGGCTTATGCAGAAAAGAAACATACCTCTTTGAAAAAAGAGGTCTCATAATCGATATTAATGAATTATTGGTATGTCTATATCATGACAAATAAACCTTATGGTTTAATTTATATTGGTGTAACCGATAATATTGAGGAAAGAGTTAAAGAACATAAACTAAAAGTGTATCCAAAATCATTCACAGCTAAATATAATTGTGATAAAATAGTTTATTTTGAAGAGTTCGAACAAGGTAATGAAGCAGAGAAACGAGAAAGACAATTCAAAAAATGGAAAAGAGATTGGAAAATTCAATTGATAGAGGAAATGAATCCTAATTGGACAGATATAAGTATTAATTGGAATCTGAACTATAATAAATTAAGAAAGTAAAATATAATTAACAAGATACCTGTTTTCACAGGCATTAAAATTATGTCAACAAAAAATTGGCCCTTATGGGAAGTCTTCGTAAGAAGTAAAAACGGATTAGAACATCGTCACTGCGGAAGTTTACACGCAGCAGATGAGGAAATGGCATTAGAAAACGCTAGAGATGTCTACACAAGAAGAAGCGAAGGCGTAAGTATTTGGGTGGTAGAATCTAAACACATCACAGCTTCAAATCCTGAGAATAATGGTGAAATGTTTGAACCTGCTCACGATAAAGTATATCGTCATCCAACATTTTATGATTTACCAGATGAGGTAAAGCACATGTAACAAATTCCTGCGAAGGCAGGAATCTCATTATTAATAAGAACTTCACTTCGAGTGATTTGTGAGGAACGAACAAATCGTATCGAGAAGTAATTAAAAAGATACCCACTTTCGTGGGCACTGAAGATGAAACAAAACCTATACAACTACATTCTAGGCATTGCAGACAACAGTTTAATCCTTGGTCAAAGACTAGGAGAGTTAACAGGGCATGGACCAAGTCTAGAAACAGATATTGCATGCACAAATATATCTTTAGATTTATTTGGGCAAGTACGTAGCTATTACCAATACGCTGCAAAAATTGCAGGAGATAAAAGAACCGAAGATGATATTGCAATGCTTCGTAAAGAACGTGAATATGTAAATGTTTTGTTGGTAGAACAACCCAATAGAGATTTTGCTTATACTATGGCACGTCAGTTTTTATTCGATGTGTATCATTTGCTTTTTTTACAAGAATTACAGAAAAGTAAAGACTTAACATTATCTGCTATAGCTAACAAATCGATAAAAGAAGTGAGTTATCATTTGCGTTTTTCAATAGATTGGATAAAACGCTTAGGTGATGGTACAGCAGTGAGTCATCAAAAAATGCAAGATGCTATTGATGGTTTATGGACATACACAGACGAATTATTTCATCAAACCGAAGCAGATAAAGCTATGGTTTCAGAAGAAATTGGTGTAGATGTAACCAAACTAAAAGAAGCATACTACGAGAAAGTACAAGCGGTTTTAAAAGAAGCAACTTTAACTGTTCCAGAATCAAAATGGTTTCAAAAAGGAGGTAAGCAAGGCGTTCATACAGAACATTTAGGATATTTATTAAGCGATTTACAATACATGCAAAGAACGTATCCTAATATGGAATGGTAACACAAATTCCTGCGAAGGCAGGAATCTCATAATCGAAAAAGTAAAAGTTAGTCGGTTAAACATGACGTCACTTCGAGTGATTTGTTAAGAGTAAACAAATTAAAGCGATAAACAATAAAATAAGATTCCCGTTTTCACGGGAAGCGAATATGACAACAACAGAACAAAACATAGAGTCTATATTAATTCCAATACTGGAACAAGTTTCAGATCCTGAAATTCCAGTATTATCCATAATGGATATGGGAGTCGTACGTTCTGCTGTTATCGAAAATAACATAGTTAAAGTACAAATTACACCAACCTATAGTGGTTGTCCTGCTATGGATGTGATTGGTGACGATATTAAAGCAGCTTTAAAAACCGCAGGGTATGATTCCGAAATAGAATTAATTTTAGCACCAGCTTGGACAACCGATTGGATTACACCAAGAGGACGTAAAGCATTAGAAGATTACGGGATAGCTGCACCTTTAAATGCCGAAGCAGATAAAGAGGTATTGTTAAACGGGAAACGATTGGTAAAATGTACTAATTGTGGTTCCACAAATACAAGATTAGTTAGTCAGTTTGGCTCCACAGCATGCAAAGCACAATTTCAGTGTGACGATTGCCAAGAGCCATTTGATTACTTCAAGTGTTTGAAATAATCAAATTCCTGCGAAAGCAGAAATCTCTTAATAGAAAGTATTAATAATACGTCAGTTCGAGTGAAATTGCTTTTTTGCAATTTTGAATCGAGAACATAAAAAAAAAATAGTGTTTTGTCATTCTTGCGAATGTAGGAATCCACAATAAAAGAAAAACATATGAGTAAAAGCATTCTTTTAAAAATAGAAAATAAAATAGCGTACATCACGCTAAATAGACCGGAAGTGTTCAATAGTTTCAATCGTGAAATGGCATTTTTATTACACGACACATTAGATGCTTGTGAAAAAAATAATGACGTTAGAGCAATAGTTCTTTCAGGAAACGGAAAAGCATTTTGTGCTGGACAGGATTTAAAAGAAGTTACAGATCCAGAATTAAATCCTGGATTCAAAAAAATACTAGAAGAGCATTACAATCCAATTATAACTAGAATTAGAAATATTAAAAAGCCTATTCTAGGTGCAGTAAATGGTGTTGCAGCAGGTGCTGGAGCAAACATAGCTTTAGCTTGTGATATTGTTGTTGCACACGAAAAAGTAAGTTTTATTCAAGCATTTAGCCTAATAGGTTTAGTTCCAGATAGTGCAGGAACGTATTTTTTACCAAGATTAATCGGATTTCAAAAAGCGCAAGCATTAGCCATGTTAGGTGATAAGATTGGAGCTGAAGAAGCAGAGAAAATGGGAATGATTTACAAAATGATTCCATTAGAAAATTTTGAAGAAGACGTTAATAAACTCGCTTTAAAATTAGCAAATATGCCAACTTTAGCACTCGGAAAAATTAAAGAAGCATTCAATGCGTCATTAACCAATACTTTAGAGCAACAACTGGCTTTAGAATCTAAATTACAAATAGAAGCAGCAAGTACTAACGATTATGCAGAAGGCGTTGCAGCATTTATTGAAAAAAGAAAACCAAATTTCAAAGGCAATTAAAAATTGGCTTTGTCCCGAACTAGTTTCGGGATCTCATCAAAATAAGTAATCAGTTTTGTTATTCTGCACTTGATGCGGAATCTATAAAAAAAGAAATAAATGAACGTAGGAATAATAGGATCTGGAACCATGGGAAGCGGCATAGCGCAAGTCGCAGCTACTGCTGGTTGTAAAGTAAAGTTATACGATACCAATCAAGCGGCTTTAGATAAAGCTAAAGCGAGTTTAGAGAAAATACTATTGCGTCTTATTGAAAAAGGACGAATGGATACGGAAGAAAAAAACAGAATCCAATCTAACATTTCTTATGTAGATAGTTTAAAAGATTTAGGAGATTCTAATCTTACTATCGAAGCTATTATTGAAAACCTAGAGATCAAGAAAAAAGTATTTTCAGAATTAGAAAGTTATGTTGCAGACGATTGTATAATCGCTTCAAACACATCTAGTTTGTCTATAGCATCCATTGCTGCATCATTACAAAAACCAGAACGCTGTGTCGGAATTCATTTTTTCAATCCAGCTCCTTTAATGAAATTGGTGGAGGTAATTCCAGCCATTCAAACCTCAAAAGAAGTGCTTGAAAAAGCCATTCAAACCATTAAAGACTGGAAAAAAGTAGTAGCAGTCGCTAAAGACACACCAGGTTTTATTGTAAACCGTGTAGCAAGACCTTTTTATGGCGAAGCGTTACGAATATATGAAGAAGGAATAGCCGATTTTGCAACTATAGATCATAGTTTAAAAAGCGTAGGTGGTTTCAGAATGGGACCATTTGAACTCATGGATTTTATAGGAAATGATGTTAATTACACTGTAACCGAAACGGTATTTACAGCGTTCTATTTCGATCCAAGATATAAACCGGCATTCACACAAAAACGTTTTGCTGAAGCAGGTTATTTAGGGCGAAAATCTGGAAAAGGCTATTATGATTATTCTGAAGGAGCTGTAAAACCAGAACCAAAAGAAGATAAAGATGTAGCAGAACAAATATGCAACAGAGTTTTAGTAATGTTAATCAATGAAGCAGCAGACGCACTATTTTTAAACATCGCATCTGCAGAAGATATAGACAATGCCATGACCAAGGGTGTTAATTATCCAAAAGGGTTATTGGCTTGGGCAGATGAAAAAGGTATCGATTGGTGTGTAACTAAGTTAGACGATTTATATAATGAGTACCATGAAGATAGATACCGTTGCAGTCCATTGTTACGTAAAATGAACCAATCGGGTATGAGGTTTTATTAAAAAGGTTTGAGGTATGAGGAAATCGAAGTATCATTTTAAATTTGAAGATTTAGGAATTTACACTAAAGCCATGGAGTTTGGAGAGTTTGTAAGTAAATTAATTAAAAATTTTCCAAAAGAAGAACGATTTGAACTCACATCACAATTTAAAAGAGCTGCAGATTCTATCGCTTTAAATATAGCTGAGGGTTCGAGTGGTACAGATAAACAGTTTTATAATTATTTGGGAAATGCTTGGCATAGTGCTCATGAATGTGTTTCATGTAGTTCTAAAGCGCAAATGAGAAATTATATTTCTGCCGAAGAAGATGAAGAGAATCGAAAGTTGATTACAGAGTTATCTAAAATGATAACATCTTTACGAACTAAAATTTCTAAAAGAATTAAATAAATTTCAATGGAATCCAAGAGTAAACCTATTGCCTCACACCTCATCCCTAAACGCATGTTATCCCAAGACGCCTACAGTACTTGGCTAGGGATCGAAATCCTAGAATGCGAAATAGGTCGCTGTAAAGTAGCAATGACTGTAAGAAAAGAAATGCTAAATAGCATGGGTAAAGCTCATGGTGGAATCAGTTATTCCTTAGCAGACACAGCTTTCGGTTTTGCAGCAAACACACATGGTAAATATGCAGTTTCTATCGAGACAAGCATTAACCACATTGAAGCATTGAACGAAGGGGATTACATAGTTGCAGAATCAGTAATAGAAAACGTAAAAAATAAATTAGGCTTTAATATTATTGAAGTAAAAAGAGGAGATGAATTAGTTGCGCTTTTTAAAGGCGTTGTTTATAGAACTCAAAAAGATTGGGATTAATTCCTGCGAAGGCAGGAATCTCATAATAAAAAGTAAATGAAACTTTGGTACGTCTACATAATGGCAAATAAGCCAAATGGAGTAATTTATATCGGAGTAACTAATAATTTAGGAGAAAGAGTTAAAGAGCATAAATTAAAAGTTTACCCAAAATCTTTTACAGCTAGATATAATTGTGAGAATCTAGTTTATTTTGAAGAATTCGTAAATGGTGAAAAAGCATCAATTAGAGAAATTCAATTTAAGAAATGGAAAAGAGATTGGAAGATTAAATTAATAGAAGAAATGAATCCGAGTTGGGCAGATTTAAGCCTAAACTGGAATCTAGGAAACAAGATATTTAGGAATAACAATTAATAAGATACCTGCTTTCGCAGGCATTAATTATGAAAGAAGCATACATAATAGACGGAATTAGAACACCAATAGGAAATTATAAAGGTACTTTATCTGCTGTTCGTACAGACGATTTAGGCGCTTTAGTAATAGAAGAAGTTGTAAAACGTAATCCAAACATCCCAAAAGAAGCATACGACGATGTTATCATGGGTTGTGCCAACCAAGCAGGAGAAGACAACCGTAATGTAGCACGAATGGCTTCGCTTTTAGCAGGATTGCCATATACCGTTCCTGGCGAAACCGTTAACCGTTTATGTAGCTCTGGATTATCCGCAATCATTCACGCTAATCGTGCCATAAAAACAGGCGATGGCGACGTGTTTATTTCTGGTGGAGTTGAAAACATGACACGCGGACCCTACGTTATGGCAAAACCATCAAGCGCTTTTGGAGGCGATTCTAAACTATACGATTCTACTTTCGGATGGCGATTTGTAAATCCGAAAATGCACGAAATGTATGGCACAGACGGCATGGGAATGACGGCAGAAAACTTAGTAGAAAAATATAATATCTCTCGCGAAGACCAAGATAAATTCGCACTTTGGAGTCAGCAAAAAGCAACCAAAGCACAAGAAAACGGACGACTAGCAAAAGAAATAGTTACTGTCGAAATTCCGCAACGTAAAAAAGATCCTATCCAATTTTCAAAAGATGAGTTTATAAAACCAAGCTCTTCCTTAGAAGTTTTAGGAAAACTAAGAGCAGCATTTAAAAAAGAAGGCGGAAGCGTAACTGCAGGAAATTCTTCAGGATTAAATGATGGTGCAGCGGCAACCATTATTGCGAGTGAAGATGCAGTAAAAAAGTACAATCTTAAACCATTAGCTAGAATTGTAAGTTCTGCAGTGGTTGGCGTCGAACCTAGAATTATGGGTATTGGTCCTGTGCAAGCGTCTAATAAAGCATTAGAAAAAGCAGGTTTAACGATGGAGGATATGGATATCATCGAGCTTAACGAAGCCTTTGCGGCACAAGCTTTGGCATGCATTCGCGCTTGGGGATTGGCAGATAACGACCCAAGAATTAACCCAAACGGAGGCGCTATTGCTATCGGTCATCCGCTTGGTGTAACAGGTGCAAGAGTGGCATATTCTGCGGCTTTAGAATTGCAGGAACAGAATAAAAAATATGCTTTAATTACGATGTGTATTGGAGTTGGTCAGGGATATGCAGCAATTATAGAACGCGTTTAATATGAAAATACTAATTATAGGAGGAAACGGAACCATAGGCAAAAAAGTAACTGAAAGACTTTCAGTAAAACATGAAGTTATAGTTGCTGGACGAAATTCTGGTGATATAAATGTCGATTTTTCAGAATCTAAATCCATTAAATCTATGTTTGAAACTATTGGTAAACTTGATGCTATTGTTGCTATTGCTGGTGATGCAAAGTGGGATAAATTCAAAAATTTATCAGAAGAGGATTTTTATATTGGTATAAAAAGCAAACTAATGGGACAAGTAAATACGGTTCGTATTGGTAAAGAGTTTTTAAATCATAATGGTTCAATTACATTGTCAACAGGAATTTTGGCAGATGATCCAGTGGATATGACAACTAGTGCTGCTATGGTTAATGGAGGAATTCACAGTTTTGTAAAAGCAGTCGCTTTAGAGTTAGAAAACGGTATTAGAATAAATGCGGTTTCTTCAGATTTAGTAGAAGATGCTTACGAAAAATACAAAGATTATTTTCCAGGAAATACACCAGTGTCTATGGACAAAATTGTAGATGGTTATGTAAAATCTATCGAAGGAAAAATTACAGGCAGAATTTTAAGGATTCTGGCTTAACTAATTCCTACGTAGGCAGGAATCTCAGTAAAAAAGAAATAAATTTTGGCTAAGAAAGAACATAGCAAATAAGTGCGTTAGGGATTACAGTGGCATCCTTTTTTGAAGCATGAGAAAAAGATATAACGGAAAGCCCGACCTTTAGGTAACGCCAAAAAAGAATAAAAGTCTAATTTAACAGATACCCACTTTCGTGGGCATTAAGATGGAAAAGATAAAACATTACGTTCAAGGTTCTTGGACAACAGGAAAAGAAGAAGGAACACCAATCTTAGATGCAGTAACTGGTGAAGCATTTACTAGCGTTGCAATAGAAGGATTAGATGTTCCCGAAATTTTAAACTACGGACGAACAAAAGGAGGAGAAGTACTTCGTAAAATGACCTTCCAAGAGCGTGGAAACATGCTTAAAAAATTAGCATTATATCTTACCAAAAGAAAAGATGCGTTTTACGATTTAAGTTATAGAACAGGAGCAACCAAAGTAGATAGTTGGATAGATATTGAAGGCGGTTTTGGTAACCTGTTTGCCAATGCATCATTACGTAAATTGTTTCCTAATCAACCGTATCATGTAGAAGGCGATGCTATCGATTTATCTCGTGGTGGACGCTTTATGGCGCATCATATTATGGTACCTAAAAAAGGAGTTGCGGTACATATTAATGCTTTTAACTTTCCGGTTTGGGGCATGTTAGAAAAATGTGCAGTCAACTGGATGGCTGGAGTTCCTGCTGTGGTATTGCCAGCACCTTCTTCTTCCTATTTAGCCGAAGCAGTTGCAAGAACCATTATAGATTCAGGTATTTTACCAGAAGGTGCATTACAAATCATAAACGGAACGGTTAAAAATATTCTAGATACTGTAGAATCTCAAGATGTAGTTACCTTTACAGGTTCTGCACAAACCGGACGATTACTAAAAGCGCATCCAAGATTAATTCAAGAATCTGTGCCTTTTACTATGGAAGCCGATTCTTTAAATGCGTCTATTTTAGGAGAAGATGCGGTTCCTGGAACACCAGAATTCGACTTGTTTATCAAAGAAGTTAGAAAGGAAATGACGGTTAAAGCTGGGCAAAAATGTACAGCGATTAGACGCATCATTGTTCCTGAGAAATTAGTAGACGATGTGCAAATTGCATTAGCAAAACAACTAGATAAAATCACCATTGGAGACCCAAGATTAAAAGAGGTGAGAATGGGTTCTTTGGTTAGTCATCAACAAGTACAAGCGGTTCGAGATTCGGTAAACGATTTGTCAAAAGAAGCACAAATTGTCTACGGTAATTTAAACGAAATTAATACCATTGGAGCAGATGCAAAAAAAGGCGCTTTTATTAGTCCGATTTTATTACGAGCAGATAACCCATTTCAAAATACTGTCATTCACGAGCGTGAAGCTTTCGGACCAGTAAGTACCATCATGCCGTATAAAAATTTAGAAGAAGCCATTACTTTGGCGCAAATGGGTAAAGGGTCGTTAGTGTCTTCTATTGCTACCAATGACGATAAAATTGCTAAAGAGTATGTGATACATGCAGCATCTCATCATGGTAGAATTTTAGTTTTAAATAGAGAAAGTGCGAAGCAAAGTACAGGTCATGGTTCGCCATTACCATATTTAGTTCATGGAGGTCCAGGACGTGCTGGTGGAGGCGAAGAAATGGGAGGTATGCGTGGCATAAAACACTATTTACAGCGTACAGCCATTCAAGGTTCACCAACAACGATAACGGAAATTACTGGAATTTACCAGCAAAATGCAAAATATAAGGAAGCAGAACTGCATCCATTTCAATACCATTGGGAAGATATTCAACCAGGAATGTCCCTAAAAACACATAAGCGTACATTAACCGATAATGATATCCAGAATTTTGCCAATTTAACTTGGGATCACTTCTATGCTCATACAGATATTACATCTTTAGACGGAAGTATTTTTGAAAAGAGGACAGCGCATGGGTATTTCATTATTTCTGCAGCAGCAGGATTATTTGTATATCCAAATAAAGGTCCTGTAGCAGCTAATTATGGCTTAGATAGTATCCGTTTTTTACGACCATTATACCATAACGATACCATTTATGTGCGTTTAACATGCAAAGAAAAAGTAGATAGAGATGTCGCTTCCGCAGAACATCCAAGCGGTATTGTAAAATGGCATGTGGAAGTTTTTGATGCTAATTTTGAAAACCGTCCCGAAAGTCAGAAAACAGAAAAAGATAGTCCGTTAGTAGCTGTTGCAACCATATTAACGATGGTAGAGAAAAAGCAAGAAAGCTTTGTAGAGATGACTTCGGAAAAAATAAATGTATGTCTTTCAAATTTAAAAGCAGATGCGAAACCTAAATGGGGAATCATGACGCCACAACACATGATTGAGCATTTAGAGTATACCTATAAAATTGCTTCAGGTGAAATTCAAGATTTTGAAATTGCTACACCTTCAATCATTTTAGAGAAAGTGCATCATAGTTTGTATAATTATAAAAAGTTTCCAAAAAACAGTCAGTTTCCACAGTTAGAAAAAGATACATTAGATGATTTAAAGCATGCAGATTTAGAAACAGCAATTGAAAAATTTAAAGAACAAAGAGAAAAGTATATAGAATTTTATAAAGAGAATCCAGAGGCGAAATTGAAGAATTTAGTCTTCGGAGAATTAAATAAATATGAAGCGTATCTTTTAGAACGCAAACATTTGAATCATCACTTTAAGCAATTTGGTCTCTTATAAAGTCACTGCGCACCTGTTACGCAGTCGCATTAATGTTAACGGAAAACTTTAATGCAGTGGCATATATAACAACTAAATGTCCAAAAAATATTATACATACATTCTAACACACGAAAGAAATCACATCTTTTATGTTGGTGTAACAAATAATATGGAACGAAGAATGCATGAACATAAAGCAGCAACCTTTGGAACGCACGTTGGACATTATAATATTAAAAAATTAGTTTATTTTGAAGAGCACTCAGATATACGGATTGCTATTAGAAGAGAGAAGACTATTAAGAAATGGAAAAAAGCATGGAAGAAGAATCTAATAACAGAAAGGAATCCAGATTGGATGGATTTGAGTTTAGATTGGGATCTTTCCAAGTACAATAAGAATTAAAAAAAAATACGAATGCGTAACAAGTACGCATTGACATACTAAGAATATGAACACACCATACGTAAAACTAGTAATTAAAAACGAAGTAGGATACATAGAGTTTTTCCATCCTGCACACAACTCTTTACCAGGAGATGTTCTTGCAAAACTAGCGCAAACTATTACCGGAGCTGGAACTAACGACGCTATTAAAGTTGTTGTTCTTAAAAGTGGCGGAGACAGAACCTTTTGTGCTGGTGCTAGCTTCGAAGAACTCATAAACATCAACGATGCAGCAACAGGAAAAATATTCTTTTCTGGTTTTGCAAACGTAATTAATGCGATGCGTACATGTCCGAAATTTATTATCGGTCGTATTCAAGGGAAAACCGTTGGTGGTGGTGTTGGACTTGCAGCTGCAACCGATTATTGTATGGCAACAAAATTTGCTTCTATTAAGTTAAGTGAATTAAATATTGGTATTGGACCATTTGTTGTCGGACCAGCAATTGAGCGTAAAATGGGATTAAGCGCAATGTCGCAAATAGCAATAGATGCGAATACATTCTATTCGCCAGAATTCGCAAAACAAAAAGGTTTATATACTCATGTTTTCGACACAACAGAAGCATTGGACGAGGCTGTAAAACAAACCGCAGAACACTTATGCACATACAATACAGAAGCCATGCTCGAAATGAAAAAAGTATTTTGGAAAGGAACAGAAGATTGGGATAAGTTGTTAGCCGAAAGAGCGGCAACTAGTGGAAAATTAGTGCTGTCAGAGTTTACAAAAGAAAAATTAAAAGGGTTTAAGTAAGATGATTTATTCTTTTAAAGGTTACACACCAGTGGTGCACAAATCTAGTTTCGTACATCCTTTGGCTGCAGTTACAGGAAACGTCATCATTGGTAAAAACTGTTACATTGGTCCTGGCGCAGCCATTCGTGGCGATTGGGGACAAATTATTTTAGAAGATGGTGTCAACGTACAAGAAAATTGTACCGTTCATATGTTTCCTGGAAAATCTATTACGTTAAAAGAAAGTGCACATGTTGGTCATGGAGCCATTATTCATGGAGCAAATTTAGGACGTAATTGCTTAATTGGTATGAATACCGTAATTATGGATGATGTCGAAATTGGAGACGAATGCATCGTTGGAGCAATGGCATTTGTAAAAGCAGAAACCAAAATTCCAAACAGAAGTTTAGTCGTTGGTAATCCTGCTAAAGTAATTAAACAAGTTAGTGATGAAATGATTGCTTGGAAAACCAAAGGCACCCAATTATATCAACAATTACCAGCAGATTGTCATGAAAGTTTAAAGGCCGTTGCACCTTTAAGAGAAGTGCCAGAAAATATGAAAATACAAGAGGATGTTTATAAAACACTTCGTGATTTTATGAAGAAATAGTTGGGCGTTACCACAAGGGTCGCGCTTTACACTATATCTTTTTTACTTGTTCTCGATACAAAATTGCTAAAAAGCAATTGCACTCGAACCGACGTAAAAAAGGATGCCGTTGCAATCGCTAACGCAAATTGCGGTAAAAATTAAAGAAAGAATAAACTAACAAACGCTAGTTAATAAAGATGTCGAAATTTGAATTAAAAATGCCTAAAATGGGTGAAAGTATTACAGAAGGAACCATTATCAATTGGTTAATAGCTGAAGGAGATACTTTTGAAGAAGGAGATATTATTCTGGAAGTTGCTACAGATAAAGTAGATAATGAAGTGCCAGCACCAGCATCTGGTTCATTGATAAAAACTTTATTTCAAGCAAAAGATGTTGTTCCTGTTGGAGCAGTAATTGCTGTTTTAGAAATTTCAGAAGTAGTAAATTCTTCAAAAAATATAAAGGAATCGTCCAAGCCAGAAGAGTCACGTACTAAAAAAACAAAAGCACTCAAAAAAACAAAATCTATTCAGCAAGCATCAATATCTGCGTCAAATTCTTTTTCTGTTACTAATTCCAACATTTTCTTTTCTCCTTTAATTATAAAAATAGCAAAAGAACACCACATTAGTTTTGAAGAACTTGCACGAATTCCTGCAACAGGTCACGAAGGTAGATTACGTAAAAGTGATGTATTTCAATATATTGAAGAAGGAAGACCATACAAATTTGCGCAGCCAATAGCAGAAAAAGATCCAACCGCATATCGCATTCCGCAATTAGAATTTGATAAAGGAAAAGGTAAAATCATCGAAATGGATAGAATGCGTCAAATGATTGCAGATCATATGGTGTATTCTAAACACACTTCACCGCACGTTACTGCTTATGTGGAAGCAGATTTAACCAATATGGTAAACTGGAGAAACGCTAATAAAATAGCTTTTCAAGAAAAACATGGTGAGCGTTTAACGTTTACACCATTATTTGTAGAAGCAGTAGCGAAAGCAGTAAAAGATTTTCCAAACATTAATGCTTCGGTAGATGGAAATAATATTATTGTAAAAGAAGCTATTAATATTGGGATGGCAACCGCTTTACCAAGTGGAAACTTAATTGTTCCTGTTGTGAAAAATGCGGATACTAAAGATTTAAAAACCATTGCTAGTAATGTAAATGTTTTAGCTGGAAAAGCAAGAGAAAATAAATTAGCAGGAGATGATATTAAAGGAAGCACTTTCACTATATCAAATGTAGGAACCTTTGGTAGCGTCATGGGAACTCCAATTATCAACCAACCGGAAGTTGCCATTTTAGCACTTGGAATCATTAAAAAAAGACCAGAAGTAATTACCACAGAAAAAGGAGATGAAATTGCTATTCGTAGTATGATGTATTTATCCCTTTCTTTTGATCATCGTGTTGTTGATGGGTTTTTAGGAGGTAGTTTTGTGCGAAGAGTAGCTGATTATTTTGAGCAATTTGATGTAAATAGAGAAATATAATACAAACGGATAGGTTTAAGAAAACTTAAGATGAATAAAGACATACTAAAAAAAGGATTTTCAAAACTCTGTACAGCGAAAGCAATGGCAGAATTATATGAAGCTAATTTTAAACAAGTTTCAAAATATGTGCATGCCACTTCTAGAGGTCATGAAGCCATTCAGATTGCTTTAGGAATGCAATTATTGCCTCAGGATTATGCATTTCCATACTATAGAGATGATGCTATGTTATTGTCTTTTGGGCTAGAGCCTCATGATCTTATGTTACAATTGCTAGCAAAAAAAGACGATCCGTTTTCTGCAGGAAGAACGTATTATTCGCATCCAAGTTTAAAAGAGGATGATAAACCTAAAATACCACATCAATCTTCAGCTACAGGAATGCAAACCATTCCTGCTACTGGAGTTGCCATGGGAATGCAGTACAAAGAATTACAAGGTTTGGATGATAAAACACTTAAAGACTTACCGTTTGTCGTGTGTTCTTTAGGGGATGCTTCTGTAACCGAAGGGGAAATAGCAGAAGCGTTTCAAATGGCAGCTTTAAAACAAATGCCAATTTTATATTTAGTACAAGATAATGGTTGGGATATTTCTGCAAATGCAGCGGAGACGAGAGCACAAAATGCATTTGAGTATGCAAAAGGTTTTCATGGATTAGAAGCGATTTCCATTGATGGAGCTAACTTTATAGAAAGCTATGAAGCTGTAGAAAAAGTAATACATACCATTCGAACAGAACGTAGACCGTTTTTGGTACATGCTAAAGTCCCTTTATTAAATCACCACACATCTGGTGTTAGAATGGAGTGGTATCGTGATGATTTAGATGAAGCCCGTTCTCGAGATCCATATCCAGTTATAAAACAACAATTACTAGCTAATGGTTTTACAGATAGTGAGATTGAAGTAATAGAAAATTCCGCGAAAGCGAAAGTAGAAGCAGACTTTAAAAAAGCATTACAAGCAGAGGATCCAAAGCCAGAAGATTTATTTACCAACGATTTTGTGCCTACACCAATAACTGAAGAAAAAGGGGTGAGATCACCAAAAGGGGCAGATAAAGTGGTGATGGTTGATTGTGCATTATTTGCTGTAGAAGAACTGATGCGAAAACACAAAGAATGCTTGCTTTACGGACAAGATGTTGGAGGAAGACTTGGTGGCGTTTTTAGAGAAGCAGCTACATTAGCTCAAAAATTTGGTGATGATAGGGTTTTTAACACCCCAATTCAAGAAGCATTTATTGTAGGTTCTACAGTTGGTATGAGTGCTGTTGGGTTAAAACCAATAGTTGAGGTACAGTTTGCCGATTATATTTGGCCTGGATTAAATCAATTATTTACAGAAGTAAGTAGAAGTTGCTACTTATCTAACGGAAAATGGCCAGTAAGCATGATACTTCGTGTACCAATTGGTGCTTATGGTAGTGGTGGACCATATCATTCGTCTTCTGTAGAAAGTGTAATTACTAATATTCGAGGGATAAAAATAGCCTATCCAAGTAATGGAGCCGATTTAAAAGGATTAATGAAAGCGGCTTATTACGATCCAAATCCGGTTGTGATTTTAGAACATAAAGGGCTGTATTGGTCTAAGGTACCGGGAACTTTAACTGCGACTTCTGTAGAACCTAGTGAAGATTATGTACTTCCTTTTGGAAAAGCATGGCTGTTACAAGAAATTTGGAAACAGGAAAATGTAGAAACTTTAACGATTGTTACTTATGGCATGGGAGTGCATTGGGCATATAATGCTTCCGGAGAATTAGGAATGCGAGATCAAATTGAAATTATTGATTTACGTACCTTATTTCCATTAGATGAAGATACGATTATGAAATCTGTAAAGAAAACAGGAAAGTGTTTGGTGGTGACTGAAGAGCCTTCCAATAACAGTTTTGCTAGAGCCTTAGCAGGAAAAATTCAGGAAGAATGTTTTAGGTTTTTAGATGCTCCAGTAATGACGATTGGTAGTGAAAATATGCCAGCAATACCTTTAAATTCCACTTTAGAAGAAACGATGATTCCTTCTACGGAAAAAGTAAAAGCTAAGATAAATACACTAATTAATTATTAGTTAATTATAAAGGGATAAAATAATGTATTCTGTTTTTCAAATTATTTTGTATATTGAACTCTTAAATTAATAACTTAATAAAACATGAAAAAATACATTTCACTTTTAAGCTTAATCGCTATATTTTTTGTTGGTATGCAACAAACACAAGCACAGGATTCTAGAGTAGCAGAATCAGAGCGCCCTGAAGCAATAGCTAAAAAACAAACTTATGAGTTACATCAATTAGTAGAGTTAACTGGTGACCAACAGGTAGAAACATTTAAAGTATTAGTTGATTTAGCATATAACGAGAAAGGTTTAGAAGGGAATAATGATATTGCTACAGTTCAAAAAGCAAAGTCTACTTTATTAGAAGCTGCAAATACTAAATTAAGACAAATCTTAACTCCAAGTCAGTATGAAGCGTATCAAAAATCTTTGAAAGAATCTTACAAAGAGAAAAAATAATATAATTGTATATAAAAAAAACCACTCTATTAATTTAGAGTGGTTTTTTTGTGCTTATTATTCGTGTAAGCCGGGCGGATATTTCTCCATTATTTTAGTAACAAATTCTTGTATTCTTTCTTCTTTTTTATTTTGTGACAAATAGCCTGTGCCTTGCCCTTGCCATACGAGTTCTTTTTTACTAGCCTCAATTAAATCTATATAAAGTATGCCTTCTGTAGATTTCGATACGGTATTGTAGTTATTCCAATACCAAGGACTCCATCCCCAACCATATCCATAAGGGCCAAAATTGTTATTGTTATAGACATTTATTTTTTCTCTAGATTTTGTAAAAATACTAACTAATAGATCTGGGTTTTCAGACTTTGTAAAACCTTTGGCTAATAGTTCAGATTCTATAGCTCTTAAAATTCTACGTTTGTCTAGATCATTAATTTCGGCTTTGTCAATTCCTGTTTTAAAGAAAGCAAAGGTTTTAAAGTTATTAAAATTTACTTGTCTGTCGTAATCGGAAGCTACTCTAACCGAGTTACACGAAGTGGATATTACTAATAATAGTAATAGCGATGTGATGGATAATAGATGTTTCATAATTGCAGTTTTTTAAATTTTTCTAATTCAATAAAGCATCATCTACGTGATTTGGAAGTGTTACTTTTAAATTAGGTTCTATTTCCATGGCACGTTTAATAGCAAACTCTGCCCCCGAATTTCGTGCCCAACTTCGTCTTGAAATCCCGTTGTTTACGTCCCAGAAGAGCATGGTTTTTAATCGTTTAGATGCTTCTATAGTACCATCAAGAACCATACCAAATCCACCATTTATAACTTCTCCCCAACCAACGCCACCACCATTGTGTATACTAACCCAAGTGGCACCTCTAAAGCTGTCACCAATTACATTTTGTATCGCCATATCTGCTGTAAAGCGAGAGCCATCATAAATATTACTTGTTTCTCTATATGGAGAGTCTGTTCCTGATACATCATGATGATCTCTTCCTAAAACAACATATCCTATTTCTTTTTTTGCAATAGCTTCATTAAATGCTTGTGCAATTTTCATACGTCCTTCGGCATCTGCATACAGTATTCTTGCTTGTGAGCCAACTACCAATTTGTTTTCTTGGGCTCCTTTAATCCATGTAATATTATCTTGCATTTGTTGCTGAATTTCTTCAGGAGAATTTCTCATGATCTCTTCTAAAACGTCACATGCAATAGTGTCTGTTTTCGCTAAGTCTTCTGGCTTTCCTGAGGTGCAAACCCAACGAAATGGACCGAAACCATAATCGAAGCACATTGGCCCCATAATATCTTGAACATAACTTGGGTATTTAAATTCACGCCCAATTGTTGGGTTTTGGGCCATTACATCTGCTCCAGCACGAGAAGCTTCTAATAAAAAAGCATTTCCATAATCAAAGAAATAAGTTCCTTTTGCGGTGTGTTTGTTTATCGCTAAGGCATGACGACGTAATGTTTCTTGAATTTTTTCTTTAAAAAGCTTTGGGTTATTTGCCATCATCTCATTTGCTTTTTCGAATGAGATGTCTACTGGATAATACCCTCCAGCCCAAGGATTATGAAGAGAGGTCTGATCGCTTCCTATATCTATATGAATATTTGCTTCGTCTAATTTCTCCCAAACATCTACTATGTTTCCTAGATATGCTATAGAAATAGTTTCTTTTTCTGTTTTAGCTTTATTAATTCTTACTACTAACTCGTTTAAATCTGTGATTTTTTCGTCTATCCAACCTTGATCTAAACGTACTTGTGTGATTTTCGGATTTACTTCTGCGCAAACAGTAATACAACCTGCAATGTTTCCTGCTTTTGGTTGTGCGCCAGACATACCACCTAAACCAGAGGTTACAAAAAGGTTTCCTTGTGGTTCTTTTTTTATTTTTCTAAACGCATTTAAAACGGTTATTGTAGTGCCATGTACAATTCCTTGTGGTCCAATGTACATGAAACTTCCCGCAGTCATTTGTCCGTATTGTGTTATACCAAGTGCATTGAATTTTTCCCAGTCGTCTGGTTTTGAGTAATTAGGAATCATCATACCATTAGTAACTACAACACGTGGTGCGTTTTTATGACTAGGAAATAATCCCATTGGATGCCCAGAGTACATTACTAGTGTTTGTTCGTTATTCATTTCGGCCAAATACTTCATGGTAAGTCTGTATTGTGCCCAATTAGAAAAAACGCCACCATTACCACCATAGGTAATTAATTCGTGGGGATGTTGTGCAACTGCATAGTCCAGGTTATTTTGAATCATAAGCATGATTGCGGCTGCTTGTTTCGATTTTGCTGGATATTCGTCTATTGGTCTGGCGTACATTTTATAATCTGGACGCAGACGATACATGTAAATTCTTCCGTAGGTTTCTAATTCGTTTTTAAATTCTGGAAGTAATTCTGCATGTTGTTTTTTATTAAAATAACGTAGAGCATTACGGAGTGCTAGTTTTTTTTCTTCAGCAGTTAAAATAGCTTTTCGATTAGGTGCGTGATTTATTTCTATTTCGTATACTTTAGTTTCTGGTAAAATATCTGGTATACCTTCTAGTATTTGCTCTTTAAATGTCTTCATTATAATTTGCTTTACTTTTTTTTAATTGTTTTACCTGAAGTAGAAGAATTATACCCATAAGGACAATGTCTACATCCACTCTCGCAACAGTAACCACGTTTTAAATGGTATTGTGCAGTGAAACATTTGTAGCCTTCTGGAGTTAAGTAATAATCGCCTTCTTCTATTGGAACAAATTTCTTCATGTAACAAATATAATGTAATTTGGTTTGATTTTTGAATGGTGTTAAGTATGATTTTTATTTCAAAATATATGGTTCCTAGAGGGTATACTGGGATTACTATTTTTCCTTTTGTGTTTTTAAAGTATACTAGTTTAATGAAGAATAAGGTTTTAATTAATCATGAAAAAATTCATTTAAGACAGCAGTTAGAATTATTAATTATTCCATTTTATATTTTGTATTTTATTGAGTTTTTAATTGGATTAGTACAGTTAAGAGATTGGCATCAAGCTTATAGAAATATATCTTTTGAAAGAGAGGCTTATATAAATGAAAACGACCTTGATTATTTAAAATCAAGGTCGTTTTGGAAGTTTTTAAAGTATTATTAATTTTTTAAAACTACTTTCTGAATTTTTTGACTTCCGTTTTCAAGAACTGCTTTTACAATATATGCACCTTCCGAAAAATTATTATTATTGAATGTAATTTCAGAAGCATTAATTTCTGTTTGATTAATTAAAGTTCTTCCTAAAAGATCATATACAATAACTGTTTCAATGTTACTGTTTCCAGATTTCACTTTAATGTATTTATTGTTAGGCGCTAAAATTTCTAATCCTGAAATTTCAAAATTATCCACACTTAATGATTCATCAGTATATCTTAATATAAATCGGTCATTGTAAGTTCCTGAATCAATATTAAAACTATAAGGGTTAATTCGTAAATTATGTATTAGGTTTGTGTAAGTGTCTTCAATATAAATAGCTTGATTCGTGTTTTGAAATAATCCGTCTAAAGTATTTATTGCAATAGAATAGTTTCCGTTTTGAGGAATTTCTATACCTAATGCTACAGTATCGTTTTCATCAAAAGGAAGTGATTTTCCTTGTATTCCTAATTCTTCCTCTTCAATTATAGAATAAAACCTGGTGCTAGTTTCGCTTAATTCATGACCATCATAAAGTCTATCCAAACTATTGGAAGCTCCATCTACATAGCCCACAAGTATAGAGTTTGCAGTGTTGTTTGGAGTAATTAAATCTAACCAAATTCTATGTTTTTCAATACTTGAAGAACGATTATTATCTTGAGAGTTTCTATAAAACTGACTGTTGTTTAATGTTTCATTACGCATAATGTTATCAAAGGAAACAGTAGAGTTAACAGGTGCAGTATCTTCCATGAGTACAAAAAAGGATTGTCCAGCTGCTATATCTCCACCAAAACCAGAAGGATTAGATCCAGTGCTATTATAAGCGATATAATCGTTAGGATTATAATTGTAAACAAAGTCTTCATAAAAAGGATCATTAATTGCGTTACTCGGGATGGCTAGATGTCTCCATAAATAAACAGTTCCAGAAATAGCTGGACTTGTATCATCTGCAATTACTGCAGCATTTACAGATATAAAAGTATCTGCAGAAATTGCTGAAGGGTAAGGATTACCAATTAAATTCCAATTGTCATCTAAGTTAGTAGCTATAGTATTACCTCCACCAGCGTAATCTGCTCCGTTGTAGTTACCTCTTGTTATGGCTTTGGTAATTACTCCATTGTTGGGTCTACCTACAAATTCAGGTGTTGACGGTGTCGGTGTTCCTGTTACATTTCTAATGATATATCCTTTACCATTAACCATGTTTTCTGTGGTTGCTTGCCAGTTTCCATAATTTCCAGCACCATTTCCAGGTATTGTTGGTATCCATTCATAAATATATGAAGACCCAGGCGAAACATTAGAAACACTAAACCCTTCAACAGGAGATGACCAATAGATATAATCATATGAACTAGCTATAGTTGCTGTTCTTTGCATATTGATATTTCCATTTCCAGTATTGTTATTAACATTTGGTGCGCCATTGTTAATTTGAATTAAGCTACCATTGTTTCTTATGTTAATGGTTCCATCTAAATGAATCCAATCTGTAACTATTAATTTTGTGTTTGATGATACCTCAAGACTAGCAGAAGATGCAACAGTCAAGTTTAAAGCATTTGCAGGTTGTGGAGGTAAAGGAATTAGATTTACAATATCTGCTACAGGAAAGTCTACATTAGAAACTGCGATATCTGGAATTAGGACACAATCGCTTGATGTTGGTACTCCGTTAGGTTCCCAGTTACCATCTATGTACCAATTGTTATCAATATATCCCATCCATGTTTTACTGGATTGATCTACAATAACATCATCAGAAAAAGTAACTGTATTACCACAAGAAGTATAAGTAACTTCGGCAGTGTAGGTGTCGGGTGTTGTTACTGTTAAAGTTGATCCTGTTCCTATTACTGCAGCTCCTGTGCTTGCAGAATACCATGTTACAGAGTCTGGTGCAATAATAGCTCCATTTGGTACAAATCGCCAAGCTTCGTTGGTTGTTTCCCAGTTAGTGTCTAGACCGTTTCTACATGGAGCAGCAATAGCTTCTCCAGTATTTCCATCTCCTTGTATTCCTACAATGGCATTACCATCATTCCAAGGATAAACGTCACCATTTGCTATTCTTTTTTCTTCAATAAATACTTCAATAATATTTGTAGTTTCATGAAGGACTATCATCCCAGTATACAATCTACTTGCATCATCAAACATTGGAATATCAATCCAAGAAATAATAAATTGTCTACATCCGGGAGTTCCTATTACACGACTTTTAATAGGTGTTCCTAATAAGCCCCTTGGGTCTAAATCGTGATAAACACCATAAATGGTATTGTTAAATAAGGCTCCAGCCAAACTAGGAAGATTTGCGTTAAATGAATAGCCACAATAAGAACCTGGTATATACGAATTATCAAAAGTGATCATACCATTAGCACCAACTAGTGTTTCTGTATATGTATTTCCGTAAAAACAAAAATTAAAACCAAGATTCGTTCTGGCATCAGCCCAAACATCATCATCATCTATTGTTTGTACTCCAGCTCCTCCAAATGTAGGAAACTCATACTCTGGAGCTGGATTTGGGTATGCAATTTGTTCAACAATATAACTGTCTGTTTCTCTTATTGTAGAATGAGCTTGTAACGTTAATGATGGACTGGTACAGTCTAAGCTAAAGCTTGGGTCAGGATCAAAAGGATCAGCTGTAAAAGGATCAACTCCTTGTTCTCCAGCTATTAAAGGGCAAACAGTAGGAGTAGTTATAATATTTGAGCAACCAGTTGTGAATGTTGTGGTAATCCAAACGCCAAAGTCTACTGCATTACAAATTCCTCTTACGAATACATAGTATGTAGTTCCAGCTGTTAATCCAGTAAGATTAACCGTAGTTCCAGTAGTAGTTCCAGAAATATCACCACCAGGAGTTCCTGTAGTATTATCTGTAGAAACAATATATTCATACCCGTTTGCAGGAGCGGGTGCGGGATCTGTCCAACTAATCGTTCCAGTGGTAGTAGATGTAGTAATTCCTGTTAAACTAACAGGGTTGTCTGTACAATTTAAAGGAGTGACTGTTAAAGTGTAATCATGAGTTTCACTATCGTCGTCATAACCACAAGGGTCTGGATCAGAATTTAACCAATCTGATCGTATACGCATTCTATAGTTTCCTGGTGCTGCTGTTCCAAGAACGGTAAAACTACCTATTGTTGGGTCGCTATATCCAGCAGTTTCAAATACCTTTTCATTGGCATCATCAAAATCTGTATCATTATTCCAATCTACCCAAATATTAGTTTCGTAAGTACCTCCAACAAAATTAATAGTAAAATCTACATTAGATCCTGTAAGTTGTTCAACGACCATAGAAGTAAAATCTCCATAGCCAGCTGTTGAAAAACCAGAATTTGTATGGTTAATGTTATTTATAGCTCCTGTTGTAATAAAATCATCAATGTAGTTGCTTGTGTCTGTAGATGATGGAATACAATAGGTTGCTATTAAAGTGGTTTCATTATCAGTAAGTGGGTTTATAGTATTGTAAAGTGGTCCTCCAAAGCAACCAAAATCATTAAAGGAATAAATAAAGAAATAATACGTTGTAGTTGGGTTTAATCCGGTAGCTGTAAAATTTGTATTTTCATCATTATCTACTACGGTTGCTCCAAGTGTCGTATTCCCAATTGCATACGAGGTTGTGTTTGTTGGAGGAGTAGGAGTAGTGCCTGTAGTATTCATTAATACAAGATAGTTGCTGGATGCTGGTGCAGAAGCTGTAAAGCTTCCGTCAATAGAATTATCTGTTATAGTTCCAAACGTTAAGTTTGTTGGTTGTGCTGTTGGTGGTGTACACGCAGAAACACAAGTTCTAGAAATAGTGAAATTTCCAGTATCTGTTGCTCCACCATATGTGTAGTAATCTGCTATATAAATATAATATTCCACACCAAGAATAGGAGTGAAAGTATAGCTTTCAATACCTCCGTTTCCAGTACTATCTTCACAAGTAATATTAGTTAAAGAACCGCAACTACCACTTGCAATAGCCATTTCATGATCAAAACTAGCAGCTGCATCTGTAGTAATAGTAGTCTCTATTCCATCTCCTGTAAAGGTGTACCAAACGCCATAGTCACTAATAGAACAACCCGTGCCACTACTCGCTGCTGTTGAATTATTTGTCGTGCCTGCAATATTATCGCCACAGTTTAATGTTACTGCTGCTGAGCAGTCGTCGTTAGTAGGAGTAGTTGGTGGCGTTGAGCATGTCCTAGAAATGGTAAAGTTACCTGTTGTTGCACTTGTAGAATCCCAATGAGCTATATATATATAATAGTTGGTTCCTATAGAACTAGTAAAGGTGTAACTTTCTGTACCATTTGTAAAATCACTATCTTCACAGCTAATATTTGTTAAGGTGCCACAACTACCACTTACTATGTTCATTTCATGATCCCAACCGCCTGATGAAGTTGATGATATTGTTGTTTGTTGCCCATCTCCAATAAATGAGTACCAAACTCCATAGTTGCTTATTGTGCAACCAGTAGAGATTGTAGTATTAGAACTACCTATGGTTGATCCAGATATATTTGTATCACCACAGTTTAATGTTGTTGCAGTTGAGCAGTCATCGTTAGCTAGAGGTGCTGAAGACGTTACGCATATACTATTTAACGTCATAGGATTATTACCACCAGAAACATTTGCTACTTTTATATAATAAATGCCATTATTTAAAGTTGCATTAATTGTTTCGGTTTGTGCTGAATTATTTGCAGTATCATTGTTTGCACAATTTATTTGTGATAATCCTGTACAAGAAGAAGTTGAGCTTATTAATTGTAAAAATAGGTTTCGATTATTTGATAATGCAGTTATATTTATGTCTAAAGGTCCAGTTGTTACTGTAAAAGTGTACCAGCCTTCCCTTTTAAAGTTCGCAAAACCATTGCAAGAAGCAATATTAGGAAGGTCTTGAGTATTGTCTGAAATATTTCCAGAATCACAAACTCCGTCAATGTTTAGTGTAGTGGCAGTTGCACAACTTGTGCCTTGCCCAAAAGTATTCGTAGAAAATAATAGTAGTAAACAAATAATAGGTAATTTAATTATAAATTGCATTTTTTTGCAACGCAGATTTGCGGTCTTAGAGTGTAGTGTTTTCATCATAAACTTTAAATTTGGAACATAAGTTTATATCAAAAAGATATTGTAAGATAATATTTATGTAGATTTTGGGAATCCTTTAATGTGTTATATTTTGTTTTTTAACGATTTTGATTAAAAAATAACAGAATATTAACACTTATAGCTAAAATAGAATAAAATTAATAATAATGTGTGATTTTTCGTTTAAAAGATGGGTTTAACTGTTAAAATTAATTTAACTTCTGATTTTCAGGTTTTTGTAAAGAATATTTACAAGAATCACGCGTTTGTTTCTGGTAATAAGTTGCATAAACTAAAGTATAATATCATAGAAGCTAAGAATCAAAAAAAAAGAACTTTATTAACCTTTGGAGGTGCTTATTCTAATCACATTGCAGCAGTTGCTGCTGCAGGTAATATTTTTGGTTTTGAAACAATAGGTGTTGTTAGAGGTGAAGAGTTAAAAAATAAAATAAACGGAAACCCTACTTTAAGTTTTGCTAAACAGCAGGGAATGCAATTTCAATTTATTTCACGTGATGAATTTAGAAACAAAGGATCTAAACTATTTATTGAAAACTTAGAGCTACAGTTTGGTGATTTTTATTTAATTCCAGAAGGAGGAACTAACAAATTAGCTGTAAAAGGATGTGAGGAAATTTTAGAAGAAGGAGATGAAGTATACGATTATATCTGCTGCCCTGTAGGAACAGGAGGTACAATATCAGGAATAATTAATGCAAGTTTTCCGCATCAAAAAATTCTTGGATTTCCAGCGTTAAAAGGAGACTTTTTACAAGAAGAAATTACTAAATTTACAACCAAAACAAATTGGGAATTAATAACAGATTATCATTTTGGAGGGTATGCTAAAGCAAACGAAGTATTAATACGGTTTATAAATACTTTCAAAGAAGAACATAAGATACCATTAGACCCCGTTTATACAGGGAAAATGCTTTATGGTATACAGGATTTAATTGCAAAAGATTTTTTTCCGAAGCAATCTAAAATATTAATTATTCATACTGGAGGATTACAAGGTATAGAAGGTATGAATACCGTTTTAAAAAAGAAGAATTTACCATTGATTCAATAAAAAATGAAGAAAATAATTGTAATAAGCTGCCTAACTTTTTTTATGTTTAGTTGCGGCTCCAGTAAAAAAGTTGTTACTAAAAAAGATAAAAGGGAAGTAGTAAATAAGACTACTGAAATAGAACCAAAACAACAAGAAGTAACCACACCAGAAATTACTCCAACTACTCCTGAAGTTTATGCAAATTCTACCGAAGAGTATATTGCTATTTATAGTGATATAGCTCAAGATGAAATGCGTAAATATGGTATTCCTGCTAGTATTACCTTAGCTCAAGGTATTTTAGAATCGGCTTCAGGAAAAGGAAGACTTTCAGTTGAGGCGAATAACCACTTTGGTATTAAATGTCATGATTGGACAGGAGCTAAAATTTATCATGATGATGATGCATCTCAAGAATGTTTCCGAAAATATAATAATTCGAAATATTCCTTTAGAGACCATTCGTTATTCTTAACAGGACGAAAAAGATATAGTAATTTGTTTGATTTTGAACAAGATGATTACCAATCTTGGGCAAAAGGATTACGAGCTGCTGGTTATGCTACAGATAGAAAATACCCTGTAAAGTTAATTAGCTTAATTGAACGTTATCAGTTGTATCGATTTGATGCAGAAGTTTTAGGAAAAAATGCAGCGAATAATGATAAGTATACTGTAGCAAAAGGAGATACTTTATATTCTATTTCTAAAAAATATAAAATTACAGTTCAAGAACTTCAAGAATTAAATGGTTTAAATGATACAGGTTTGTTTGTAGGGCAAGTATTATATGTAAAACCAATACCAAAAGATTATTAAATTTTATGAATTATATACGTAGTAGTGCATTATTTACAGAAGCTGAAAAAGTAATACCAGGCGGAGTAAATTCACCTGTAAGAGCTTTTAAAGCTGTAGGAGGTACACCAATATTTATTAAAGAAGCAAAAGGAGCTTATTTAATAGATGAAGATAATAACCAATATATAGATTATATTAATTCTTGGGGACCAATGATACTTGGTCATGCTTTTAAACCAGTTGTTGATGCTGTTGTAGAAAAGACAAAAAAAGGAACATCTTTTGGGACACCTACCGAAATTGAAACGCAAATTGCAGCATTAGCAGTTGCAATGGTTCCAAATATCGAAATGATTCGTTTTGTAAATTCTGGAACAGAAGCTTGCATGAGTGCAGTTCGCCTTGCTCGAGGTTTTACAGGTAAAGACAAGATTATTAAATTTGCAGGCTGCTACCATGGTCATAGCGATTCGTTTTTAATTCAAGCTGGTAGTGGAGCGGTGACTTTTGGGTCGCCAAATAGCCCAGGAGTAACGGACGGTACAGCAAAAGATACCTTACTTGCAGCTTATAATAATATAGAAAATGTAAAGCAAATTATTGAAGCCAATAAAAACGAAATAGCTTGTATTATTCTAGAGCCAGTTGCTGGTAATATGGGATGTATTCCTCCAAAAAATAATTTTTTAAAACAATTAAGAGAAGTATGCGATGCAAATAATATTCTTTTAATTTTTGATGAGGTTATGACCGGTTTCAGACTTGCAAAAGGAGGAGCTCAAGAACTGTACACCATAAAAGCAGATATTGTTTGTTTTGGTAAAGTAATAGGAGGAGGATTACCGGTTGGTGCTTTTGCTGCTAATAAAGAAATTATGAGTTGTTTAGCTCCTCTTGGTCCTGTATATCAAGCAGGAACTTTAAGTGGAAACCCATTAGCAATGGCTGCAGGTTTAGCTATGTTACAAGAATTAAATAAAGATGCCGAAATTTATAATCGCCTTGCTGAAAAAACCGAGTATTTACATAAAGGAATTACTAAGGTTTTAAACCAAAACAATATAATACATACTATAAATAGAATAGGGTCCATGATTTCTGTGCATTTTGCTGAAGGTGAAGTTTTAGATTTTAAAACTTCAGCCGAAGGAAATAACGACACTTTTAAAAAGTTCTTTCATGGTATGTTAAATGAAGGAATTTATATTGCGCCAAGTGCTTTTGAAACATGGTTTATTACGGATGCTTTAACTTATACCGATTTAGATAAAACAATACGTGCAGTAGATACAGTAGCAAAAACCTTATAAAAATAAAAGCACCTTAAAGGATTTCTCCTTTAAGGTGCTAAAAAAAAACTAACTAACTATTCTTGATTTGCTCCGCCTTTGCGCTTTCCTTTTCTGCTTTTCTCATCCATTTTATGCTTTCTTTTCCCTTGTTGCTTTTCCCATTTAGCATATTGCTCTGCATTTAAAATGCTTTTCATTTTTTGTTTTGTAGCAATTTGAGCATCTAATCTGTCATTCTGCATTTTAAGCATTTCTTCTTTGCTAGGTTTTTCATCCGATTCTTTTCTACTTTTTCTAGCCTCCATTTTTGCTTTTCTAGCTTTGGCATTTTCTAAATTAAGGACACCAATTTCTTTTTGTTGTGCTTCCGTTAGATCTAAATCTAAAGTCATTTTTTTAGTTTGTAATTGAGCCATTTCTTCTGGAGCTAAATCTGCACCTCTATGTTTTCTCTCTTTTTTGTCTTGAGCACTAACTTGAATGGTTACTAAGGCTAATGCTATAATTAATAATTTTTTCATCTGTTTAAGTTTTTATTGTTATTTGCTTCTAGGACACTTAGAAAATGAAAAAGTTTAATTGCTAAAGTGTATTTAACTAGACATTAACATTTTTACTAGTTGTTAAAATGGTTATCTTTGATACTATTAATTAAAAAAAAGAAATAGAAATATGAAACGAATAATAATCCTCTTATTAATAGCTTTTTCTATGTTTTCTTGTAAAAACGAAGCTAAACAAGCCGAAGAAAATGTTGTAGTAAAACCAACAGAAATGGAACAGAATTTAAATAAATATGTGTCCGTAAAACTCACTGCAGATATAAGCGTGCTTACCGAAAACGAACAGAAAATGCTTCCTATTTTAATAGATGCAGCGAATAAAATGAACGATTTGTTTTGGTATGAAGCTTATGGAGATTGTGACGCTTTATTAAACGAAATTAAAGACGTGAACACCAAAAAATATGTGAAAATAAATTATGGCCCTTGGGATCGTTTAAACGGAAATACTCCTTTTATAGATGGAATTGGAGAAAAACCAGCTGGAGCAAATTTCTATCCAAAAGATATGACTAAAGAAGAATTTGATACAGCCCAAATGAAAGATAAGTCTAGTATTTATAATTTTGTTCGTCGTGATGAAAACGGGAAATTATTTACCATTCCATATCATGAAAAATTTAAGCATGAAGTTGCAGAGGTTTCCGAATTACTTTTAGAAGCATCTAAACTTGCAGCAGATACTGGGTTGAAAAAATATTTAGAATTACGAGCGGCTGCTTTATTAAATGATGAATACCAAAAAAGTGATTTAGCTTGGATGGACATGAAAACAAACACGCTAGACATTGTTATTGGCCCAATAGAAACGTACGAAGATCAACTATTTGGAAACAAAGCCGCACATGAAGGTTATGTACTTATTAAAGATCAAGCATGGAGTAAGCGTTTGGCTAAGTTTTCGGCGTACTTACCCGAATTACAAAAAAATCTTCCTGTTGATGCAGCATACAAAAAAGAAACACCAGGAACAGATAGTGATTTAAATGCATACGATGTTGTCTTTTACGCTGGAGATTGTAATTCTGGTAGTAAAACGATTGCTATAAATTTACCAAATGATGAAGAAGTGCAACTAGCAAAAGGTACTAGAAGGTTACAACTTAAAAACGCAATGCAAGCTAAATTTGATAAAATACTTTTACCGATTTCTAATGTTTTAATAGATGAGAGCCAGCGTAAACACATAACGTTTGATGCTTTTTTTGCAAATACGATGTTTCATGAAGTTGCACATGGTTTAGGAATTAAAAATACCATTAACAATACTGGAACAGTAAGAGAATCTTTAAAAGAACACGCAAGTGCTCTAGAAGAAGGGAAAGCAGATATTCTTGGTTTATATATGATTCAACAACTACAAGCTAAAGGGGAATTAAAAGAAGATATAAAAGATAATATGGTAACTTTTATGGCTGGAATATTTAGATCTGTTCGTTTTGGCGCTTCTTCTGCACATGGAAAGGCAAATATGATTCGTTTTAATTTCTTTAAAGAAAAAGGTGCTTTTACTAGAAATGATGATGGTACTTTTAAAGTGAATTTTGATAAAATGGAAGATGCAATGAAAGATTTATCTAACCTAATATTAACATTACAAGGAAATGGAGATTATGATGGTGTAGCTGCACTGGTAGCAGATAAAGGTGTTATTACTTCTAGTTTACAAGCAGATTTAGACCGATTAAGTGCTGCTAATATTCCTGTAGATGTTGTTTTTGAACAAGGAAAAAAGGTTTTAGGTTTATAGGAAGAAAACAGAATTTATTATATAAAAAAAGGCTTTCGAGTAAACGAAAGCCTTTTTTTATAATTTATGTTTTATAGAGAATTTATAAATTCTTCTATTAAATTATAGCCTTCTTCATGTAAAACTGTGGTGCCAATATATGGCATCGAGTAGCCATCTACATAACTTTGCGTTCTAGCTTGTATAGAATATCTATATAAATAAATGTCTGTAGCATCAAAAGATGTTTCTAGTCTAAAATCTAGACTGGTAGTAGGGTTGCAAGTTCCTCCTGGAGAATGGCAATGCGCACAGTTTACATCGAAATATGCTCTAGCTCTTTGTGTAACAGTATAATTTCTATCATCTTCCCAATCTGGTAATACACTAATGCTAGAAGGATCTGTAAGATTTGTTAAGTAATTATTATCAATAAAATCTTGTAATTGGTTATTAAAATTCATGGAACGTAATTTAGGTCCAATTGGTGTAATAACATCTGCATTACTATGGCAAGTAAAACAATCTGTATTCGAAGGTATTTTGTAATTTAAATTCTTCGTTTCTCCAGCACCATCAATATAACTATATGCTACCACACTTCCATCTAAATCTAGAGTAGCTTCCGTTTGTGTATCATTCCAGGTGTAATTTCCAGTTTCCCATACACCGTTTTGTTTAATTAAAATTCGGGTTTCCATGATTCGTTTTCCTAATGTTTCATCACGTTCATCATTAAAATAATAGAATGTTTTTGCAATAACCGTATTGTCTGGAAATGTAGGTAAACCATTATCTACATGTTGCATTGCTTCTCCAGAAGGTAAAGCGATTAAACGTTGTTTATGCGAATAGTCTGTAAATAAAGGAGTAATTAAATCATATTCAAAAGCATAAGGACCAGGAGTTAATTCTGCAATATCTCCAGCGAAAATATGTAAATCAGATAGGTTGTTTAAAAATTGAGCTACCACTATTGGAGCAGTAGTTGTAAAACTTACCACTTCAGTTTGTAAACTAACATTATCGCTACAAATAGATTGAATATAAACATCATAAGTTGTATTCGCTTCCAATCCAATTAGCGTAGCCGTTTTTTCCGTAGTTTCCATGGTTGTACCTAAGCCAATTGTAAAACCAGAAATCCCATATTCTAAATTATAGGATGCAGGTGTATTACTGTCCTCCCAAGTAATAGTAGTGCTTTCGTGCGTTGTATTACTAAATTGAAGGTTTGTTGGTGTTGTACATTGTGCAATAAAGTCGTCATCAGGATCATTAAAACAAGATACTAATGTAAATGCAACTAATAAGGTTAAAATTACTTTCTTCATAAATGATAATTAAATAGCTGTCGTGAAAGTAATAAAATAGATATAATAATGAATAAAAAATGCCTATAAATTTTATTTATAGGCATTTAAAAGTAATTAATATGATACTAATTAAGTATTAGTTTTTTTGTTGTGGATTCTTTATCTGTTTTAACAACTGCTATATAAATGCCTTTTCTTAATTTCTTTAAATTTAAAGCTTGTAGATGCTGTAGGTTTGACTTTTTATATACCTCTTTTCCTAAAACATCATAAATAATTAATGAATTATTTGTGGTTGTTTCTGTTAAAAAATTAATATTTACAATTCCATTATTACTAGGGTTTGGATATATTTTAAAGAGTTCTAATTTGTTTTCAGTAATGCTTAAAGGATTTGTACTAACAGCATATTCTAATAAAGCACCTAAAGATCCTTTGGTAACTTGAGTTAAAAATGTAGGATCCATATTTGCTAAAACATCTGTAGTTGTATGCGCATGTGTTGTTTCGTTTGTTTCATATAAGCCAGTAATAATTTCTCCATTATTTTCAAAAGGAATATAATCGGAAGCGTAGGCATATGAAATTACTGTATTTAAGTTAGAATATAATTCAACACAGTTTGCTAGAATAGTAGTCATTGCTGAAGAAGCACTATTGTTTGCAGGTGGATTACTTCGGTCTTCCTCACATGTTATGGTGTCATTTGTTTCTCCATTTACTCCGCCTACTTGGTCTAAATTAAATACTAAACGTATATCTAAGTTTTCTGGATTTACTGTATTATTTACATAATATTGACTACCTATTAACCCTTCTTCTTCGCCACTAAAATGTATAAACTTAATGGAGTATTCTGTATCTATATCTTTTAATAATCTTGCTACTTCTAATATTAATGTGGTACCACTTCCATTGTCGTTTGTTCCAGGACCATTAATAGTATCATAATGGCCATCAATAATTATGAAGGTGTCAGGGTAAACGGTTCCTGTTTTAGTAACTATAATATTATTACTTGTTCCAGAAGAGTATGTAAAAGGTTGTAAAGTAATATCTGTGTAGCCTAAAGCTGTGTATCTAGAAGTTATCCAATTTTGAGCGTTCGTTAAAGCTGTTGTTCCAACTTCTTTTACCCCAAAGTTTTCAAAAGTAGTTAAATCTGCAAGTATATTAGAAGCAGAAACATTATCTACAACACTTTGATAATAGGTGTTGTATGTTTGTGCATAGGTAGAAAGGCTAAAAATAAATAATGCAGTTATTTTGAGTAAAGTTAGTTTCATATATTAAAATTTAGGCTAAAATAGAGTATTTTTAATAATCTATTAGTTAATTGATTTTACAAGTAATATGTACTGTGGCTTCGGTACCTACTCTCATGGTTCCAAATTCTTCTCCTAGATTATAATCAAATCTATTTATAATTAAATTACCATCGAAGGTGTTTTTAGAAAAAGTAAAGGGGATTTCAACTTCTTTTGTAACACCATGAATAGTTAGGTTTCCTATGGTATTATAACCGTTTTTTGTTTTTGTTACAGCGGAAGAAATAAAACAAATTTCAGGATATTTTTCTACATCAAAAAAATCAGAATTACGTAAATGCGCATCTCTTTTTTTATTTTTAGTATTTATTGTTGTTGCATCTACACAAATATTAAAACTGGCGTTTTCTAAAGCCGAAGTGTTTAAAATAAAATCTCCTTGCATTCCAGTAAAAGTTCCTTTTACTTTAAAGATTCCTCCTCCTGTAATATGAAAATTAATTTCAGATTTTTCTTGATTTATAGTCTGTTGTGCTTGAATTGTAGCGTAATTAGTTAAAAAAAATACAGCTAATAGAAATGTAATGTTTTTCATGTTCTTCTGTTTTAGTAGTAAAATAGTCGAATTAAAGCTACAATAATTTCAAAACAATAAAGAATAATTAACTTTAATTAACGATACATTTTATTTCAATTTTCACCATTTCTCCAATTGCAAATGGATTTTCGTTTTCGCCAAGATGATAATCGGTTCTGTTTATTTTAAAGGCTCCAATAAAAATATTGTTTTTATAGGTGAAAGGGATATTTACATCACGAGAAACACCTAACATCGTTAGTTTTCCTAAAGCTGTATAGCCTGTTTTTGATTTCTGGATATTAGACGAAGTATAACAAATCGTAGGATTGTTTTCTACATAAAAAAAATCTTCAGAACGTAAATGTGTATCTCTTTCTTCGTTTTCTGTATTTATTGTTTTAGCTGAAATACAAACATCTATTTCTGATTTACTTAAGTCATCGACATCTAACTTAAAAATTCCTGTCATTTCTTTAAATGTACCTTTAACATTACTAACAATTAAATTGTTGATTTTAAAATTAACAATAGATTTTTCGGTGTTAATTTCTTGTGCCAGAAAAGTAAATGGAAACAAAAATAAAAGCACTAGTGCAATGGATAACTTTTTCATTTATTAAAAGTTTTAAATCTAGTTGTTGCTTTAGGGAGAATTTGTAATTAAATATAATAAAAAAAAAGGAACTCCATTTTAGGAGTTCCTTTTATATAATTTTAATTTGTAAATAATATTAACAACCCATTGTACCAAAAGAGACAACAAGTTCTTGGTCTGTTTTTTCTCCTTTTGCATTTTCAGCAGGTTTCCATGAACCTTGTGTTTCTAAAATAAGGGATTTCATTGTTTCATCTACAAGTGGGTAACTGCTAGATCTGTCTAAGCTTATATTTTTAATTCCTCCTTCTTTAGTTACTGTAAATTTTAATTTAGCAGCTTGTAATGTATTAGGATCTACTTTCGCTTTTAATCTAGCATCTAAACTATTTTCTCTTAAAAACTTTTTTAAAGCATCTTTTCCATGTTTGTAAGTTGCTTCTTTTTCTGGTACAATGGTTAAATGTGGAGAATCGTTGCTGTACTCTAATAAACCTGTTACTTTATTCTTTTTTTGAAAAACAATATTTATTAAAAAATTACTACCATAATTGGCATTTTGTAAAAGATTTAATTGTGCTTCTGTTAGTTCTTTGTTTGTTGTAATTTCACGCGTATCTGTTTGAATATCGTTTTCAACGATAATAATTTCAGCATATTTTAATATTTCAATAGCATGGATGGTTTCTTCATCATAAAAAGAATGAATAGAAGTTGCATTATCGATCACACTTTTTTTAATAGGAGCAAATCTAGAGCCAACATCGTAAATAAATTCATCTTCGGTTAAAACGTTAAATGCAATTGGGCCATAGTTTTCCGCTTCATTTATATTGATGCTTTCCTTTTTAATTTTATTAGAAACAGTATTTAAAGCAATTTTATTAGCGTCTTTGGTACTCGCTTTTTCTGTTTTAAAATCTTGCCAGTTTATACCAAAAGCGGTTAAGCTTAATGTAACAATAACAGCTGCAAAAATTAATATAGTCTTTTTCATGTCTTTAAATTTAGTGATTAATAAATAGATTGTATTTCTGTTCGTTTTGATGTTACAAATTTAAGAGGGTTTCTAGTTAAAATATGTCAAAAGAATGTAAAAGAAGTGTCAACTATTGTAAAAAGTCGAGAAATTATATGTTATTTACAGTACCATATGAATACTAATACTGCATATTTATTTAGAAGCTTCGGGTTATTATTATTTTTTATTAGCGTTATATCTTGTAATACTAAGAAGAAAGATAACTTCTCAGAAACGGTAAAAGTGTCTTTACGCGAAGTTGGGCATCATTTATTATTAGCCAATCAGGATTCGACTACTTTGGTGAAACCAGTTATTGCTTTAAGTGAAAATAAATTTCAAGTAACTTTTGAGAATACCATCGCTATTCAACCAGACAGTTTGGTTGCGATTATTAAAAATAGTTTTGAAAGAGCAAAATTACCACAACATTATATCACCGAAGTTACTTTATGTAATAATCAAGAAGTAGCCTACAGCTATATCATGAATTATAATGCTGAAAATAATATTATACCATGTAAAGGAAGAGAGCTACATAAAGAATGCTATCAAGTTACAGTGCAATTTGAAGATGTTAATAATTCAAGTAAAAGCAAAACCAAAATTTTATACGTGCTTTTTTTAGTGTTTTTAGTATTACTTGTACTATTTGCGTATAGAAGAAAACCAAAGCATATTTCTGAAGAAAAGGATTTAAATTTCACCTCTTTAGGAAAGTTTCAATTTTATCCAAAAGAAAACAAGCTTATTAAAGAAAGTGTAGAAATTAGCCTTTCTAAAAAAGAGTGTGAAATACTGGCTATTTTTGTAGGACAACCAAACCAAATTATTAAAAGAGAAGAACTCATAAAAAAAGTTTGGGAAGATAATGGGGTTGTGGTTGGCAGAAGTCTAGATACCTATATTTCTAAGCTTCGAAAAAAACTGCAAGAAGATGAGACTATAAAATTAACCAATGTTCATGGTGTTGGTTATAAGTTGGAAGTGGTTTCCTTATAAATCAAAAAAAAAGGAACTACATTTCTGTAATTCCTTTTGTTATAATAAGGTTTCTATCTTCGCAGAAATTAAACAATCTCTACAAACAAACCTTCTTCTGTTTTTGCAACTTTTGCAAGATTGTTTTTAGTTAGCTCTTTAATGGTTTTATCCCATTTTTTATTCGATAAACCAGACTTTCCTTTTAAATCGTTTAATTCTAATTTCTCAGCAGCTTTCAACGTTTTTAAAACTTCTTTTGCTTCATCACTAATTGCTAAAGCTTTTTTCTCTGGTCGCATTTGCGGAAAGAATAAAACTTCCTGTATACTTTGGTTATTGGTTAAAAACATGATTAATCTGTCCATACCAATTCCCATTCCAGAAGTTGGAGGCATACCATATTCTAAAGCACGTAAAAAGTCATGATCTATAAACTCGGTAGCTTCATCATCTCCTTTAGCTGCCAATTTTAATTGGTGTTCAAAACGTTCCCGTTGATCAATAGGATCATTCAATTCCGAATAGGCATTTGCTATTTCTTTTCCACAAACCATTAACTCGAAACGCTCGGTAAGTTCTGGGTTGTCTCTATGTTCTTTACATAACGGGCTCATCTCTTTTGGGTAGTCTGTAATAAAGGTTGGTTGAATGTAGTTTCCTTCACATTTTTCACCAAATATTTCATCAATAAGCTTTCCTTTACCCATGGTTGCATCTACAGCAATTCCCATGCCTTTTGCAGCCTCTCTAATTTCATCTTCTGTTTTTCCAGTAATATCAAAACCAGTAAAATGCTTAATAGAATCTGCCATAGTTACTCTAGCATAAGGCGCTTTAAAGTCTATTTCGTGTTCTCCAAAAGTAGCCTTAGAAGTTCCGTTAACAGCAACAGCACAGTGTTCTAATAATTGTTCACAAAAATCCATCATCCAATTGTAATCTTTATAAGACACATAAATTTCCATGGCTGTAAATTCTGGATTGTGCGTTCTGTCCATTCCTTCGTTTCTAAAGTTTTTAGAAAACTCATAGACACCGTCAAAACCACCTACAATAAGACGCTTTAAGTATAACTCGTTAGCAATTCGCATGTATAATGGAATATCTAAAGAATTGTGGTGTGTAGTAAAAGGTCTTGCTGCTGCTCCACCAGGAATTGGTTGTAAAATTGGCGTTTCTACTTCAAAATATCCAGCGTCATTAAAAAAACCACGCATGGCATTAAAAAGTTTGGTTCTTTTAACAAAAACTTCTTTTACTTTTGGGTTTACTACTAAATCGGCATAACGCTGTCTGTAACGTAATTCTGGGTCATTAAACGCATCGTGTAAATTTCCTTCAGCATCTTCTTTTGGTAGCGGTAAGGGTTTTAAAGCTTTACTTAAAAGCGTAAAGTCTGTAACACGAACACTTTTCTGTCCCACTTTTGTGGTAAATAATTCCCCTTCAATACCAATAAAATCACCAATATCTAGTAATTTTTTATATACATCATTGTACTTGCTTTTGTCTTCGCTAGTACAAATTTCGTCTCTATTAAAATACACTTGTATTCTACCTTCACTATCTTGTAGCTCAGCAAAACTAGCATTTCCTTGAATACGTCTTGACATTAAACGTCCAGCAATGTTTACTTTATCTCCTTCTTTAAATTCCTGTTTTATTTTATTGGTAAGGTGTGTTAAAGGGTATAAATCTGCAGGATATGGGTTAATGCCTAAATCTCTTAATTTGGCTAACTTATCTCTTCGTACTAATTCTTGTTCAGATAACTGCGACATGTAATTTTTATATTTTTTAAGAAGCTACAAAGATACACTAAAGCTAGTAATTAGAAAACGCTTTTTTGGGCATTCTTTTTTCGAAATAAAAAAGCCGTGCTTTCACTAGTCGCTCTTTTCAAGGAGCTCCAACATGCGTTCAATCACTAATGCAAAGTGTAACAAAACACAAACCTTTGCGTCCAATAAATACATCAATCAATTAAATCAAAATCAATGAGTTTTTGGAGAGTCTTATTAGCTATTTTATGCCCACCATTATCTGTTATAGGTAAAGGTTGCGGATCTATATTAATTGTTTTTCTATTGTGGCTTTGTGGATGGGTTCCTGGAGTTATAGCTGCACTAGTTATTTTAAACAATCCGGAAAGATAAAATACGTATCTTTGTTTTGTAGAACTAAAATTTATACTATGAAACAATTTATACTAGCAATTGCCAGCGTTTTTTTATTAACCAGTTGTAATTTCACCGAAGAGATTAGCTTTAATCCAGATGGTTCTGGAGAATTTATTATGAGCTATGATATGAGTGAAGTCATGAAAACCATGGAAGAAATGGGAGGCGGTAAAAAAGACAATGGGAAAGAAAAAATGAAACTAGATAGTGTCATGTATTTTAAAGATATGCTAGTAGAAAAAGCAGATAGTATTGCTACTTTATCCCAAGAAGAACAAGATAAATTAAAATCTTTAGAGAGTATTGTTATTAAAATGAAAATGGATGAAGAAGAAGGGCTTTTTGATATGGGATTTGGTTCTACATTTACTAGTTTAAAAGAACTACCTGAGGCTTTAAAGAAAATTGAAGAAGCCAAAAAAATGAATTCTGAAAACAATGCACAAATGGGGAAAATGGGAGAAAGTGCTGTAGCAAAAGCATCTGAAGATATTTTTGAATATGTAGATTTTGCATATGACGGAAAAACGTTTTCTAGATCTATTAAAGAAGGTTTTCAACAATCGGAAGCAGATATAGAAGAGTTGAATGAAGAAATTGGCCAAATGGGAGATTCTAAAGAAATGTTTGAAGCCATGAGTTATACTTTGGTGTATAATTTTCCGAAGAAAATAAAATCGGTAACCAATAAAAATGCAGTGATAAGTAGCGATAAAAAATCGGTTTCTTTAAAAATGAATTTTATTGACATGATAAAGTCACCAGAAGCAATGACTTTAGATGTAGAATTAGAAGAGTAAAGCATTGAATAAAAATATAGAATTACAAGATTTAGGATTACAAGATTATAAAGATACTTGGGACTATCAAGAGTCTTTATTTAAATCGATAGTGGATGCTAAAATTAAAAATAGGAGAGAAGAATTAACTTTACCAACAAACAACTATTTTTTATTGGTAGAGCATCCTCATGTGTATACCTTAGGTAAAAGTGGCGACATGTCTAACCTGTTAGTAAACGAAAAACAACTTGCAGAAAAAGGAGCAAGTTTTTACAAAGTAAATAGAGGAGGCGATATTACTTATCATGGTCCAGGACAAATTGTAGGTTATCCTATTTTAGATTTAGATAACTTTTTTACAGACATTCATAAATACCTTCGTTTTTTAGAAGAAATGATTATTCTCACTTTAGCAGAATATGGTTTAAAAGCAGAACGAAGTCCAGGTGAAACCGGAGTTTGGCTAGATGTAGGAACTCCTTTTGCTAGAAAAATTTGTGCTATGGGAGTTCGTGCTTCTCGTTGGGTAACCATGCACGGATTTGCTTTAAATGTAAATGCAGATCTTGGTTATTTTGATAATATGATACCTTGTGGTATACGAGGAAAAGCCGTTACATCGTTACATGTAGAGCTTGGAGTAAAAGAAGTGAATGTTGCAGAAGTAAAAGAAAAATTACTGAAACATTTTACGGTACTTTTTGAAGCTGAGTTTATAAAACAAAAAACCGAAGTTTAAACTTCGGTTTTTGTTAAATATATTGGGGTTTTTAATTAACCTTCAGCATTAAAGAACACTTTGTAGTAGTACATTTTTTTATCTTCGTCGTAACCACGTTCTAGATATTCTTCGGCAGCATCTGGAGCATCAATATCTAGTTTTATTTGAATATTTGTATCTAATTTTATATCTGTTTTAATTTTCTTTTTATCCTTTTTTACAACCGCTTCTGCTAAATCAAATTGGTTTCGTAGTAATACGTTTTGTTCGCCTTCGTATTCCTTTTTAAAATCTTCAAAAAGCTGTATGTGGTTTTCGTCTTTAAAAACTTCTTCTTTAAAATTTTCAACGTTAATAATTTCGTTTTCTTTAAAATAGTCAATGGTTTTTGCAAGAAAGATGTTTCGTTCTTGTTCGCCAAAACTGGTTTTTAAAATTTCGGTAGAAAATTCACTACACATGTCTAAATAGTTATGTGTATGATTATTCATGTCATCTGCATATTTAATATTTAAGAACTTATCTAACCAATATTGCGCATCATAACTATTATTATCTACACTTAAAATAATATTGCCTTCCATGTCTGATTGGTTTAAAATAAGACAACCTTTATCTACTTTTTTAGAAGAAATTCCTTGTTGTACCAAAACATCATAACTATTGTTTTCTAAATAGGTTTGAAAGAAATTAGTTTTGTTTTCAATTTTAAAAATACCAATAGCATTGGTAACCATTTCTTTGTATTCTATACCTTCAAAAAGAGCAACCAAAACATCTCCAGTTTTTATTTGTGCAGAATCGCTTTGTTCGTATAAATGCTTTACAATATTTTTTGAAGTTTCAATAAAAGCATCATCATCACTAAAAATATTTTTAGCATAGTTATTAATTTCATTTAGTGCTACATTAGAATGGTGGTTAAAACGATAACTCTGTACCACAGACCCAAAAGGTCTTAGTAAAAACGGAAGCATAAGCTCATAACTTTGTTCGTCAAAATGTACTTCTTTTTCTGAAAAAGCATTTTTTGTATCGTTATGTTTATTACCTACTTTATGAATAATAAACTTGGAAATAGTTGCAGTTTTACGTGTAATCATCTTGCTAATTTTAAGACTACAATACTAATCATTTTGTTATAAAAAAGGCATAAAAAAACCGAAGCATTTTACTTCGGTTTTTAGTATATTGGTAATAAATATTAATATGCAATTCCGTAATAATCGCAAACGGCATAGTAATCGTTTATGTCTACTCCTGCTTGGTTAAGCTCGTTGTATACTTGTTGTTTATTATTTCCTACTCTACCAGTTGTAGTACTTGTAGATTCAATGATAATAATTTTCACACTATCTATATCTCCTGCAGTTATAGTATAGTTGTTACCATCCCAATTCTCAAAGTCAATATAATAGGTGCCAACTGTTATAAATGGTCTAGTTACATAATCTGCAGCAACTCCACCTCCTGGCATTGGATAATCATATCCACTTGCCGTATGATAGCCTAAGATAACATCATCATTAAGTACATCTTGTGTAATTGCAGGTACAGTTAAAATAAATCTAGTCCCATCTAATGTAGATGTATCATAAGTAATAGTCTGTACATTGGCATTACCATCTGCACCATTTAAGCCATCTGTACCTGCAGGACCAGTTAATCCCACTGCGCCATCCTCGCCATCTTCTGTAGAGCAAGAAAAACTAAAAGCTACTAAAAGGGCTAAAAGAAAATACTTTGTTTTTGAAATTGTTGTTTTTGAAAGTTTCATAATTTTTAAATTTATTGGATTAATATATGTTTGCTGTTTAATGTGATATTCTGTTTGAGGTTAACACCATTCTTAAAAAAAAAGCCGAAGAAACTTTCTTCGACCTTTAATCAAGCAGTTTCCTGCTTTGCTATAGTAACCCAAAAAAAACACTATAGTTTCATTTGTTTTTTAGCATGTATACTTTTTTATGTTTTATAAAGTGAAAGGTTAACAGAAAATAAAAAAGCTTCAGAAGTTTTTCTGAAGCTTTTTTGTTTGAAGACTACTTCAAATAAAATAAATAGATAATAGCAGGTCGTTTTTAGGGTAGATAAATTCGGTTGTATTTTGTTTAAAGATTTAATAATACACCAGCATTTATAACTACTTGGCTATAATTACTAGCAACAAATTTAGGCTCTAAATAGACTTTTAGCTTGTCTGTAAATTGGTAGGTTGCTCCAGCACCAATATTGCCTCCAATTGCACTGTCAGTAACTTGTTCTGTTTCATAGTCAAAAAAGGCATCATAATATGAGTTACCAGTTTTATAGCTGGAAAAGTTTACTCCAACTACTGGATATACTTTTAATTTGCTTTCAATAATATTAAAATAGTAATGCGCATTTACGTCACCAGCAAATAGACTTCTTTTGTAACCATAAACTTGATTTCCAAAAAAGTAAGAAGCACTTGGTGTAATAGCAATATTATCTGTGATATTAAATACACCTTTAAGTGTAACTCCTGGTCCAGAAATTTTTTCGTTATATCCTAATCCTCCACCAATAGCAATTTGTGCTTGCATTTGTGTGGCAAATAAAAAGATTAGTACGCATACGAATAGACTGTTTTTTGTTTTCATAATTGGGTTGTTTGTTAATTGTACATTTTTACTAATCTTCATTGTATTGAAGACGTTGTTTTTGTGAATTGTTTTTGTGAATTTCATTTAATACGTGTTTTTTTGGGTTATAAGTATTAATGTGTATCGCTATAAGAGGTTAACATTTTTACATCATTTTTTTATAATCACTACCATTAATAGTTAGATTGCTTTTTTCTAGGGCAATACATTTCATAACCATATTTTGATCTTTTCTTTTGCTAGTATCTGTTATATTCATTTCCATGGTTAATCCATTAATCATAGACATCCAAGATTGATTTAACCCTTTTTTTACTTTTGCTTGATAAAATGCTTTCGAAAAAGTAACGCCAGCATCTTGTGTAACCCAAACGTTTCCATTGTAATCTTTGCCTTCTACTTTATATTCATGGCAAGTAAAATTTAAGATGTTTTTTGTTTTACCTGTAGGTGTAATTTTTACATCTTGCTCTTGCATTGCATCTTCTGTCATACTATCTAAATCTATTGGTATAGACATTTGTGTTTTTTGGTTATTTATTTCCATAAACATCGTTGCTTTTTTAGTAGAGATGTCCATGACAGTAATCATTTTAGTAATATTATTTCCTAAATCCATACTAGTGCCAATATAATTAGCGTCATTATTTAAAAAATAGTTGATATTCGTATTGTGTTTATTACTTTGAATTTGCATTACAAACTTGTGTGTAAACGTATACGTTTTTTGAATGGCTGAAGTACTATTAACTTGTCGTTGTTCTCTTGTAGTTTTGCCTGCTTTTTTTTCTAAAGTATGCGCCTCAGCTCGTTCTGCTACGTTACCTAATTCTTTTAAAAGTTGCGTTTGTGTGTTTGTGGTGACACAAAACGATAGCATTATTAGTGATAATTTAAAAAATTTCATGATTATATGTTTTTAGATTTCGCTCTTTTAATAGCAAAGTTTATCAGAGGTTAACATGGGATATAAAAAATAAAGGAGAAGAGATATCTGTTAGAAAACTAAAGAGTTATGTCAAAAAAAGTTAATTTAGCAGTAGTGTGTTAACCTTTAATACTTAGTTACATTAAATGCATAGAGTACAAGAGAATATTACTATTGAAGATTTAAAACAGGGCTCCGATATATTGTTTAGAAAAATATATGAAGACAACAGAGATAAGTTTTTAAATTTTGCTAGAAAGTATAACTTATCTCAAGAAGATAATATAGACATCTACCAAGATGCATACATTGTCTTTTATAATAATGTTATGCAAGGTAAAGTACAAGAGTTTACAAGCAGTATTTCTACCTATTTATTTAGCATTGGGAAGTATTTAATTTATGATAAAATGAAGAAAAACAATAAGACAATTAATCCCGATTTTGATTTGTCTATTGTTAGAGAAAAGGAAGAACTTATAGATTCCGAATTAGAAATGGACTCGCAAGAACTTACTACAGAACAAGTTTTATTAAAAAAGTATTTTGTTACTCTTGGAAAGAAATGTCAAGAATTATTAACCTTATTTTATTATAGAGGTTTTACTATTAAAGACATTATTGAAGCTGGAGATTACACTAGTGAAAACGTAGTGAAAAGTGCAAAGTCCAGATGTATGAAAACCCTAAAAGATAGAATTAACGCAAAAGATTATTAGCAATGAAAAATCAAGACCTTCTATATCATTATTTTTCTAACAGTTTAACTGCAGAGCAGGAAAAGACGTTTGAAAATTTATTAGAAAATGATACCGAATTTAAAACACAATTTTTATTTGAACAAAACTTAAAAGAAGTAATTAAAAGTAATGAAATAGATACTTTAAAAACAAAACTTCAAGGGTTTGAAAATGATTTATCTTCAACCGAAACTACAAGGATTGAGTTTTTTGATAGCGAAACATCGAAAAGAATAAAACCAATTTTTAATTATAAAAATTTTGCTATTGCTGCGTCAATAGCCTTGTTAATGGGATGGTTTGGTTATCATTCGTTTTTTGGTACTGACTATACAACTATGTATGATACTAATTTTAGTGCGTATCCAAATACAGTATATACTATTACTAGAGGAGATACCGAAAATACTTTAGAGCGTGAAGCTTTTGTTGCTTATGAAAGTAAAGATTATAAAAGTGCTATTGAAAAATTAGATGCAATTCCTGCTGATGCTAAAAAGGATTATTTTAATTTCTATAAAGGACAGGCGTATTTAAATTTAGAAGATCTAGTAAATGCAAAAACATTTTTTACGCTTGTTGTACAAGATAACAAAAGCTTCGTTGGTGAATCTACATGGTATTTGGCATTAATTTCTTTAAAAGAAGAAAATAAAGCAGAAGCTGTAAAGTACTTAGAAAATCTTATTACTAATTTTAACTATAATAAAGAAAAGGCACAAGCACTTTTAAAAGACCTTAAATAATAGTATCACTTCGAGTGATTGCAATTTTTTATTGCAATTGTATCGAGAAGTTGTAACAAAAAAGGATTTTGGTTATGGTTTGTAAGCTTTATCATTCCACACTGTATACGGTATACATAACTTTATATTTTTGATTTTGTACGTTTTCTAAATATTCCACCTGCTATAATAAAAACAATTCCACCTAAAATATACCATATCAAATTACTACTAGAAGCTAAAGCGGTTGTGTTTCCAGAAATTACAAATCCAGACCAATAATATGGATGTATTAAAGCATTCTGTTTATTAGTGTTTAAAAAAGCGATTTGTGCTTTTTGTAAAGCGCTATTTTTAGGTTCTTTTTTAGATAGGTTTTTATAAAAAGAATCCATAATCTTTAGTGCAGAAGCATCGTTAATTTTCCATAAAGTACTAGAGATACTTGATGCTCCACTAAAATAAAATCCGCGAGCAAGACTCATAAAACCTTCACCACGTTTCAAGTTTCCAATACCACTTTCGCAAGCACTTAAAGTTACTAAATTGGTGTTCAGGTTTAAATTATACAAATCGCTTACATATAATAAGTTATTATTGGTTGCATTTGGTTGAAATGCTAAATAAGAATATTCTGGAGTTTCATCATCTAAAATAGCATGTGTTGCAAAATGAAGAATGCCGTATTTGCTGCTTTCGGTATTAAAATTTTCGAGTGTAGCTTGGTTGCTAGTTAATGTTTTTCCTTTAAAATAATTTAAAATATCTGTTGCTTCTGCAGTATTGTTGGGTAATGGTAATAAGGTAGAAGAAGCATTACTAAAACTAGGAGCAAAGGCAAGGACTTCATTGTTTACCACTTCTTTTTCGATAAGCTGTTTTAGTAAAGTAGCAGAATTAGCATAACTAATGGCATGGTCTTCTACTAAATATTTGTTCTTTGTTGTATCTGTATTTAGACTGGAAAACGGAATGTAATTCAATAAACCATCTGCTACAATGATTATGTTTTTAGGATTTATATTTGCCAAACTCGGAGCAACTAATTTTTCATATAAAGTATATGTTTTGCTATTTAAGGTTTTTAAATTTGACTTCGGATTGTTAAGCATTTGGTAGATGCCAATAATCTCGTCTTCTAAATTGGTGTATATTTTATGACGCTGAATGGTTTTTGAGCTCTTGGTAATTGCAATGGTATAAATAGCATGGTTTCCATAAAAATAGGAAAGCAATACATCTTCTGGTTTTAATAGATCTTGCACTTGATCTGCAGAAATAACTTCCGAATTATACTTTAAATTAAAATAACTTTTGTAGTTGGTTTCAATGGTAGTTATTAAATCTCTGTATTCGTTTTTTAATTGAAATAATTGCTCTTGTAATACATCATTTGCAGATCTATTGATCTGTTTTTCGGTATGATTTATTTTAGATTTTAATACTTGCTCTTGCTCAATAATTTCTTTTGGAATATTTGCAAAAGTTGTTGCTTTAGTGCTTAAAAGTGCTTCTAGTAAAAGTGCGGATTTACTTTTTTCAGAATAAAAGAAAGCCTTATCTATTAGCGAATCTTGCTTCGTTTTTTGATATAGGTTATAGGTTGCTTCTAACCCAGACTCGAAAATAGGAAAAGCTTCTTCCATTAAAAAGAGCTTGTCGGTATTGTTTTTAAAACTTGGTTTTAATAGGTCTAAGGTTTGTATGGCTTCATTTACAGTTTCTAAACTTCCGGAAGGATTGGCTAGTGCATTTAAAATTTCAGCTTTATTCTTTAATATTTTTAAAAGAGTAGTTTGATTAATAGTGGAAGGATTTACGTTGATTGAAAATTGCTGCAATGCAAGATTATAATTTTCTAAAGCTTTTTCTGGCTGATTAAATTTTGCATGTAGCAAACCTAAGTTGTTATACGCTTCTGCAATAGTATTATGAGGTTGGTTTAGCCATTTTTGCTTTATAAGTTCTAAAGCTCTTTGGAGTTCTTTTTCTGCTTCTAGATAGTTGTTTTCTGCTTGTAGAATTTTGGCCTTTGCTTCGTGAAAAACATTCCATCTTGGGTGATTTTCAGAAAGATTATCTTGCATGATTTTTAGGTAGTAAGTAGAACTATCTATTTTTTTTGTAGTCAAATAATTTTCTAGTAAGTGGTTTGCTTCGGTAATGATACTGCTAGAGTTTCCGTTATTGTTCAAGTTGAACGCTAGCGATTTTTTAAAGTAGGAATTAGATAAGGTATATTGTTTTTGACTTTTTAAAACTTCGGCTAGTAAACTATAGTTTCTATTAATTTTATAAAGATCATTTGCTTTTTTTGTTTCTAATATATGAATATTCTTTGTATAGTATTCTTTTGCTAAATCATACTTGCCATCATTAAAATACATTTTGGCTATAAAACTATAGGCGCTGGTTAATAGGTCTAGATGATATACATTTAATTCCTTTTCTTTTAATGCTTCTGTTGTGTTAATAATAGTAAGAAAGGCATTCCGAGATTTTTCATTATTATTTAATAAATAATAATAGATGCCTTTATCTTGGTTTATTGAATTTGTATAAAACAGGACATTTTCTATTTCTTTTAATTTGGTTTCGTTTTTTAAAACAATAGAATCTAGTTGTTTGAAATTCGCTTTCATTCTCTCTAAATCGTAAAAATGTGCAGCACTTTTATTGGATGCATTTATACTATGTATTAGAGTTTCAAAGTCGTTTTTGTTTCTGGCAAGTTTATTTATTTCATTGTAATAATGATAAGCGGAATCTTGTTGAGCGTATATAAATTGATTAGCTTTAATAAACAAAGAGTAAATATTACTAGAATAAATAGAGTCGTTTGTGCTTTGTCCAAAGAAATTAGTTGTAGAAAGAAAAAGGAGGAATAAAAACAGTTTGTTTTTCATAAAAAAAGTCTTCAAATTTAATTGAAGACTAATTTACAAATATTTAAAGTATTAATAAACTGTTATTTATCACTGAGGAGTATAAAAATCAGCTAGAAACGAATAACTGTTATTTTCTGTTTGCACGCTAATCATTGCTTCTCCTATAAAACCTTCTTGTCCAAATTGGAAAGGTTGATACATTCCTGTATTGTTTGTATCTGGTATGGTGCTTATTAACGAATTTGGGGTTGTGTTTACCAAAGTTTCTTCATCTTCTGTAGAAGTTATAGTTAAACTCATTTGATTAGTTCCTGGCTGTAAAGCAATCGAGCCAATCGTATTATTTACAATTAAGCATAAACATGGTGAAGGAGCAGGAGGAATTGGAGGAATTGGGTTAATAATTAAAAATGCCTCTGTAGGACTTACAATGGTGTCCGATTCCATGTCATTGGTTTCAATAGTAGCATATGCTTCCGCTATATGGTTTTGGGTAATGTCATAAGCGGGATCCGAATCTGGAATTTGTTGCCAAACAGCAATACTGTCATTTAGTCTTGTGTTTTCACTTTCTAAATAGTATTTACGTAAGTCGCCTTCGTAAATATAGTTGGTAGAAGTAAATAACGGATCTTCTTCGTTTTGTGGAAAGATGTCGTCTTCGTCACAACTAATGTTGGAGAACATAATAAAGGATAATAGTACTAGTACTACATAACGTGTTTTCATAATTTTAAATGTTTTTTGGGTTACACTGTAGCTAGTTAATAGTAAGGAGATGCTAAAGTTAACATTTTCTCAAAAGAAACATAAAAAAAAACGGGTTATTTTGTTTAACTGTTTGACGTTTAGTTTATTTGGTAAATAAGGATAGCGTCGTTTTCTCCTTTGGTAACAAACTCTAGATTTCGGTCTTTATCTAAATTATCTAAAGCAATTGCAGAGTTTCCATATACTGGGAAATTGTTTTGTAGTTTACCATTGCTATCATATAAGTACACTTTTTGCGTTTGCAGGTCTGTTGCAGAAACATAAATCTTATCGTTTATATAAAAAAGTTTTGGGGTGTCATAATTACCAAAATCTAAATCTAAAGTTTTACTTTTTATAGTTAACTTGTTTTCAGATTGTGCGACTAATGTTTTTGTAGTAGTTGCTAAATGGTGTTTACTACCAAGATTTAGGTTTTGCTCATTGCTAGTACCATTGGTATTAAAACTTACCAATTTTCCATCTTTGGTTGTGGTTGTAAATTTGTTATAATAAAGGTATAACGCTTGATTAGAAAAAGAGTACTTGCTTTTTGGAGTTACTCTTGTTTTTCCTATTCTGTCTAAAATATATAACCTATTGTCTGTTTTAAAGGTTAAGTAGTCTTTACGTCCTATTCTAAAATGTTGTGGTTGGTGATTAATGGTGCTTTCTGCAGATTTAAATGTAAACCCTTTTACTGTTTTTCCTTTGGCATCATACATTAATATATTTTTTCCTTGGGTTACTACTAGTCTGTATTTTTTATTGTTATCATAATCGAAAACCGAAAGTGGTTGTGTAATTACATCATTAAACTTTAAAGGAAAAGGAGCGACGTTTTTTCCTGTTCTATCTAAAACATAAACGCGATTTGGAGTTGCAAATACTAATTGCAACCTTCCGTTTTTGTACATGTCTATTTGTTGTACTTTACCTAAAATAGGACCTTGAAGTTGCTTTTTCCAAAGCACTTTTCCTCGATTAGAAATTAAATATAGAGTGTTATTTATGTCTTGAACTACAATATCTTTTTGTTTGTTAATATGATTGTCTACTAGTTGTGGATTATTTAATAAGTCGGCATCTAATTTTATATTGTATAATTCAGTAACCGAATTTTCTCTAACCGTTATTTTGTTCTTTTTAATAATAGCATTAACATGTGCAAAATTGGTGTCGTATACAAATTGTAAAGCAGAAGTTTTATAATCACCTAATTTTAGATTTAGATCTTTTTCAAGATTGTTTTCTAAAATATTTTTTAAAGCAGAAGGATTAGCAACCATAAGTAAAGATGAAGCATTAGTAAGCTGTTCTTTAGTGTTTTTGTAGTATGCTTTTTCGTTGTATGTTGTCTTGTTTTGATGGTTGACAATTATATTTTCTAAAGCTTCTTTGGTACTTGTAAAAAGAAAGTAGTCGTTTATATTGGCATAAAAATTCGCGTCTTTAAAAGTAATTAATGGCGAAAAGGTATTGCTAAATAAGGCTGTTTTGCTAAAATCGTAAATGTTTGTTTGTCTAAACGTTTCTACTAAATTTTGATCGTTAAGTAAAGCGTCTTTGGTAGCTATAACATCTAATGAGTTTAAAAATACAGCTTGGTTTTTTCCTTCGTAAATAACACCAACTTCAATAATATTATCAAAAAGGGATGTTTCTGTTGCTAGTGTATCTACTTTGTTGTATTGTTTTAAATTTTTATTTAGAATAGAAAAATCGTTAAATGTAAAGCTCATAAAACCATCTGCATTACTTGGAGTAAGGTTTGCAGTTTTATTTTCTTTAGCAATGGTGTTTTTAAAAATGTTAATTAGGTGCTTTGTGGAGTCTGTTGCTTTGGTAATGCCGTTTAAAATAATTGCATCTTGATTTATATCTGCATCAACAAGCGTGTAGTTTGTAAAGTTTTTAAAAAGAATTTTGTCGTTAATAAAAACTGATTGTATTGGTGGTTTGTGGCTATTGTTTACTAGAATAGAAAAAGGTTTTTTAGTATCACCTATTTTTAAAATCGTTTTTAATTCATCGTCTTTATTTGTCGTAATTAAAGAAGCTTCTAGAATATCTTTGCTAGAGGAAGCTACAAAAACACTATCAATAACAGTGTTGTAGGTAACACTTTTGTCTATTTGTGTTTTGTGAATGGATAGGTTTTCAAAAAGATATGCTTCAATACTAATATTTGGTAGGGAATCTATTGCAAATAAATCTGGTGTTTGTTTCGTGATAACGGTGTATTGCAAACTGTCTTTTTCATCATAATTAAAACAAATTAAAAGCGGATTTACGGTGTTTAAATATTTTAGATTTTGAATTTTTTTTGTTAAATCAGTATAGGATTTACTTGTATTTAATCCTTCTAAAAAATCATTATTATTGAAATTGCTTTTTAAACTTTCTAAATTGTTTACTTGAATAATTACCGAAGCGTTTTCTGGAATATAATCTGTAGTATTTATGTGCTTATTTTTTGTATTACAACTAATAAGTAAAAGGCTAAGAAGGAAAAAACTCCAAATTTTGTTCATATAATAAAGGGATTTTTACAAATATAAGAAGTGTGATTAAGTATTTAATGTTATAAGTGTACTAAAGTATGTAAAGTTGTATGCTTCAAAAATTTTACGTGTTAAAAGTATATAGGTTAAAGGTAATAAGATCCAAATATGGGTTTTTATTTACTAAATGTAACGAGCAATTCATATTTCTAAACGTAATTGTTCTGGTAATAGTCTAAAGGATTTTCTATGGTATTTGGTTATTCCATACTTTCTTATGGCTTCTCTGTGTTCTTTTGTAGGGTATCCTTTGTTTTGTTTCCAATTGTACATCGGAAATTCTTCATGAATTTTATGCATATACGCATCTCTATATGTTTTTGCTAATACCGAAGCAGCAGCAATACTTAAAAATTTACCGTCTCCTTTAATAATAGTCTCATGCGGTATATCATTAAAAGGCTTAAACTTATTCCCATCTACAATGATAAAATTGGGCTTTTGTTTTAAACTAGCAATAGATTTATGCATAGCTAATATAGAAGCATTTAGAATGTTTATTTCGTCAATCTCATCTTCAAAAACATGTGCAAAACCAAAACAAATGGACTCTGTCTCTATGATTGGTTGTAATAAATCTCGTTTTTTTTCGCTTAGTTGTTTCGAATCGTTAAGCAGTTTGTTTTTAAAATTATCAGGTAAAATTACTGCAGCAGCAGTTACTGGACCAGCTAAACACCCTCTTCCAGCTTCGTCTGTGCCGCATTCAAATTTAACATTCGAGTAGTTTAATTTTAGCATTTAAGTAATTGTTAAGAATAACACGTTGTTATAAATTGTATAATTGTAATTAATACCTATTAGATATTTGCTATTTTTGGCAAAAAAAAGACAAGTCGGCTTTAGGTTGTTGCAAGGTCTAAAAAATAATTATGAAGCAAAAAATTCTGATATTCTTTTTATTAAGTGTTTTTCATTTTGGGCATGCGCAAGTATTACCTAAAAAAAAATTAGATAAAACCGAAATTAATGAAACTAATCAAATTAATACGATTAGTGATTCTTCTTCAACCAGAGCGAATAGAGAATCTAGTACAGATAACACTAAAGACCCAATAGCAAAAATACAAGACTACTTAATAATCTCTCACAAAAGAGATACAGTGCACGTAGATACAACACTAACTATAAAAAAGGAATATAAATTTAATTACTTACGAAAAGATAATTTTGAGTTACTGCCATTCTCTAACGTTGGTCAAACCTATAATAAACTTGCGTATAATTTTAATAGTGATAAACTCATGCCCTTGTTTGGTGCCAGAGCAAGACACTTTAATTATATGGAAATTGAAGATATAAACTACTATCGTGTTCCAACACCATTAACAGAGCTGTATTACAAAACCGCTTTTTCACAAGGACAGCAAGTAGATGCTTTTTTTACCGTCAATACATCGCCTCAATTAAATTTTTCTATAGCATATAAAGGTTTACGTTCCTTAGGGAAATACCAGCATATTTTAACTAGTACCGGAAATTTTAGATTTACAACAAGCTACAATACTAAAAATAAACGGTATACAGCTAATGCACACTTTGTAGCTCAAGATTTGCTAAATGAAGAAAACGGAGGATTAAAAGATGATAATATTATTTTCTTCGAGTCTGGAGATTCCGAATTTAAAGATCGAGGTGTTTTAGAAGTTAATTTTGAAGATGCCGAAAGCATTTTAAAAGGCAAACGTTTTCATTTAGATCATCAATACAATTTAATACAACCAAAAGATTCTATAGCATCAAATACGGTGTCTATAGGTCATATTATTTCTTTTGAAGATAAATTTTTTCAGTTTGAACAGGATGATGAAACCGATTATTTTGGTGAATCCTTCCGATCCAGTGATTTAAAAAAACAAGTGAAACTAGAAAATTTTTATAACCAACTACACGTAAATTATACCAATAAAACGCTTGGAGCCTTACAATTTAACATTAGTCATAACGATTATAATTATGGATATGATAATTTGGTGGTTCTTAACGGAAACACCGTAACGAATCGATTAAAAGGACAAGTGCTAGCCATAGGCGGATCCTATAATAAAAAGTTTGAAAAATTTCAATTAGAAGGAGAAATAGGAGCAAACATAGCAGGAGATTTTAATGGTAACTTTTTAACAGCAAAAGCAACATACCCAATAAACCAAGATGCTGTGGTAAGTGCTAAAATTAATACAAACTCTAAAGCGCCTAATTTTAACTTTCAATTATTTCAAAACGATTATATTAACTACAATTGGGAAAACAATTTTAATAACACTAAAACGCAAGAAATAGAATTGCAATTACAGTCTAATAAAATTGCAGATGTTACTTTGAGTTTTTCAAATATAGACGACTACACTTATTTTAAAAGTAATCCAACCGATAGCCTAATAAAACCTTACCAAAATAATGCAACAATAAACTACTTTAAACTAAAAGTAGAAAAAGATATTAAGTATAAAAACCTAGGTTTATACAATACCATATTATATCAAAACGTAAAAGACGAAAATAATACTTTAAACGTGCCAGAATTTGTAATGCGTAATACATTATACTATTCTAATACATTCTTTAATAACGAGCTTTTTTTACAAACCGGAATCACATTTAGCTATTTTACTAAATACTATATGAATGGATATGATCCCGTTTTAGCAGAACTCTATGTGCAAGACCAAAAAGAATATGGAGCATTTCCAAGATTAGACTTCTTTATCAATGCCAAAATTCGTCAAGCAAGAATCTATTTAAAAGCAGAACACTTTAATTCCGCATGGACAGGCTACGACTATTACTCCGCGCCAAACTATCCTTATAGAGATTTTGCTGTGCGTTTCGGTGTTGTTTGGAACTTCTTTTTATAACTATTATAGCGTTCCGCTACTTATCCTATGGGCTAAGTATCGTCAGGCTCTCCGCTATATCTTTTTGTTACTTGTTAGTATTTCAATAATCCATCCTACTATTTTCTAGTTATTTTTTAAAATAGTTTGTATTGTATTAGTATCGCAAAAAGGATGTCGCTTCTATCCTTAACGCGATATTGGAGTTCGGTTAGAATATTAGACAAAAAAAGTTTATTTATAAAGTCTTGAGAATAAGCTTCTAAAAGGGGTTAGGAAAAATAATTAAAAAAAAGCTTAAAAAAGTTATTGTTGTAAAGAAAAAGGTATCTATATTTGCACCCCGCTACGGAAATAGAGATATTAAAAATAGCGATAAAAAAGTTCTAT
>NZ_JAUOQT010000019.1 GCF_030547245.1 Oceanihabitans sp. 2_MG-2023 | reverse complement strand
TTGGCGACGAGGATTTTCCGAAGGAAAATCAGAAGTTGGCAAAAATGCAACTACCATTATTTAAGCACTAATCTAGCGATTTTTTATACACGTTGTTGCCATTTCGTTGTTTTTTCTCAGAGTTCAAATTGTTCAGTTAAATTCCGTTTTCAGATTTTTAGAGTTTGAGTAAATTCCGTGAGCATTATATTCCGCTTTATTTTTCAATTCCGTTTGAGTGAGCAATTCCGAAACTTGCTTTATTCCACACACAATTTGGTTTTGATTTATAATTCAAATAATATTTGTAACAAATTCAATACTTTTTCGTCTTATAATTACACTTAAATACTTTACAATATGCACAATTTTTTAAAATCATTCAAACAAAAATTTATTCAATTTTATAAGTGCGAATTAAAAACCTTTAATAGAATACTTGGAATTAAATAAAATCGATGTGATTCTTATTTCACGTTTGAATGTGTAATTCCAGATTCAGTTCAGTTTTTTAATTTGCTAAAAAATCCGCTGTAATTTTTTATTCCTAATTTGAGTAAAGTTTCAGCGTTTTCTTGTCAAAACTCAATTTTTATAAACTCTAATTTTTGGCTTCAGAGTGCGTTACGTCAATGAATGGCAACGGTTTTGTGTATGGCTAGTTGCGTTGGCGAGAACTAAGTTAGCAAAATAAACCGAACCATTAGGAAAATCCGCAGGATTTTCCGAGTACACACAGACTGAGCAATTGGTTATACACGTTGTTGGCAAATCGTTATTATTCAGTTTATTCATTCCGACGATTTTTATTAAAATGAATTAACTACGTTTTGGAAACTATTGTTAAAACATCAGAAAAACAGTTTTCAAATGCTTTGTCAAAGTCTGAACTCATTAAATCTCTCACTTTCTCGTCTGTTATTAAATAATCAAATATTTTACTATTAAATGTTATTATGTATGATTCTTTGAATTCAATATTATTGTCTTTTAAATATACCGAATGCTTTGTTTCCAATTCATTCAATTTATTTTCAAAGCAATCAAGTGCTTTTTTGAAATCTTTTCCATAAAGAAATTCAGTAAGAGTTTTATTCATTTTTCTATTTCTATATTTTCATTCCGTTAATTTTTTAAAGAATGAGTTTAACTTCTAGTTAATCTTCTTTCTTTTTTGGTTCCATCTAATTCTAGACTATGGTAAATAATTTCAGTATTAGAAACTGATTTTAATATTCCAATTGCTTCAAATAAAAAAGGAATACTTAATTGTAAAGTTCCATCTTTTTGCTCAGAAAGTAATAATTTTTGTTTTTCTGGATGTGTAACTCCATTTTTGTCAGTAAATATAAAATCCTCACTTGTTACAAATTCCAACGTTCTTCCATCTTGATATTTCCATTTTCCAATAATGATTGATTTAAGGTTTTCTATATTCATTTTTTTTGTGTTTTACAGAATTCGAGTGAGTAATGTTTGCCAACGTTTTTGTGTATGAAAAGTTGCGTTTTTGTGAGCGAGGATTTTCCGTAGGAAAATCAGACGTAACAAAAGTGCAACGATCTTAATTTAAGCACTAATTTAGCATTTTTTTATACACGATGTTGTGCATAGTGTTTTTATTCGTTCCGTTTATAATTCCGTCCAGTTTTAAATCCGCAATAAGCTAGGAAAATCAGTAATAATATTTGGGTGTAAAAAAGTACACTTGATAAAATTTCTAAATTATTTTCTTTCGGTTCTATTTCAGGTTCAATTTCTCCAGCGCTTAAAGGCGGATAAATTGTCCAACTCGTGGTTTGTCTAATAAAAGCATCTAAAATCGTATCAATTCCGATTAATACTAAAATCAGAAGTATTGTCGAAATAATTAAAATCAGATTTGCAGTCAAGTTTTTAAAATTCTTTCGTAATGTTCTAACCAAATAAATTCCAAAAAACACCAGAACTGCGAGTAATAGAATGAAATGAAAATTCGCAATTACGAAATAAGTATCGTGAATATTTATATCAAGAGTCGAGTCAGATTTTAATCCGTCAATTCCGAAAATCAGCGTGTTCAAAATCAGTACGAGAATTGTCGTTCCAATCAACCAAAATATTTCTTTCTTTCTCAAATTTTAATTCGGATTTCGTTTTTCAGACATTATGCACAACGTGTTTGTGTATGGAAAGTTGCGTTTTTGTGAGCGAGGATTTTCCGAAGGAAAATCGGAAGTAACAAAAGAGC
>NZ_JAUOQT010000018.1 GCF_030547245.1 Oceanihabitans sp. 2_MG-2023 | reverse complement strand
TTTGCCAACTTCTGATTTTCCTTCGGAAAATCCTCGTCGCCAAAAACGCAACTTTCCATACACAAGACCGTTGGCAACAATTAAACCAAAACTTTATGAAAAAATTGAATATAATCTTGATTTTAGGATTTTTAATAATTTCTTGTTCAAGTGATAATGAACAAACAAACAACCCTACAGAAACAACCATTTCTACAACTGATTTCTCAATAACAATTGATGAAAACCCATTACTAAATCAAATTTTGGGAACTATTAATGCAACAACTAATTCAGGGAATCTTACTTTTTCAATTGAAAATCAATCTCCAAATGGAGCAATTGCAATTAATTCAACTACAGGTGAATTGAAAGTTGCAAATGAAAATTTGTTTGATTTTGAAATAACTCCAATAATTTCAGGAGTTATAAAAGTTTCAAATAATTCAATTTTTGAAGTTTTAAATTTTTCAATTAATTTAAATGATGTTAATGAAACTGATCCTAATATAAATTGTGGAATAGTTCTTAAAGACATTATTGGAGGAACTTTTATTATGGGAGGAATTACTACTCAAAATGATTCCCCTGAAGTTAGTGTTACCTTATCAAATTATAAAATATCTGAAAAAGAAATTACAAATCAAGAATATGTTAACTTTTTAAATTCAGCATTAGCCGATGGGTTAATTTATGTATCAATATATCAATTCAGTTACAATTGTGGAATATTACAAGAATACGGAATTTATGGAAGTGAAAATTCCACATATCAAGATAAATTGTTATTACATTTAAATAATTTTCATGGAGGTTGCACTAATGAAGGCACACTTGAATATTGGAACGTTAATAATAAAAGTTGGATTGATTATGATAATTCAAACAATACATTTTCATTATTAGACAATTCTAAATCTAATTGGCCTGTTAATTGGGTAACATGGGATGGCGCTTTTGCATTTGCACAATATTGTGACATGAGTTTACCTACAGAAGCTCAATGGGAATATGCTGCAAGAGGAGGAAATCAATTAGAATATCCTACAGGTAATGGAACTATTTCTTCGAATCAAGCAAATTACAATGGAGAAATTCCATATTTATATAATCCTAATGTACATATTAATGCTGTTGGTCAATTCACTCCTAATTTATATGGGCTTTATGATATGGGTGGAAATGTTTTTGAGTTTTGTCAAGATTATTATAATGATTCATTTTATTTAAATGGAATAACAAACCCTGTTAACAATGTACCAGGTGCTAATTCAAGAAGAGTAATAAGAGGTGGTTCTTTCAGAAGTCATTCAGAAACACTTCTTACATATTATAGATCAACATTAGTATTATATGATTTGAACCAAGATAGAGGTAATCATATTGGTTTTAGAGTTGTTAAAAACTAATATAACTGTTGCCAACAATGTATAAAAATAATCGCTTAATTTTGGGCTTAACCAGAGGTCGCTCCAAGCCTACTACGTCTGATTTTTCTGCGGAAAATCCTCGCACGTAAACCCGCAACTATTCTTATACGAGACCGTTGGCAACAATTTGGATATGATTCGAAATTGATGTATATTTACACCAAATAATTGAATTATGTCAAGACAAAGTATATCATTTACAGAACCTAACGACGAATGGCTGAAAGCACAAGTCAATGGAAAAGAATATTCAAGCAAAAGCGAATTAGTAAACGATTTAATTAGACAAGCTAGAAAACAACAAGTCGAAATTGATTGGGTTCGAACTAAATTGGAAAAAGCTGAAAATAGCGGATTTACAAGCGAATCAAAAAATGAAATTTTAGCTCAATCAAAAACTTTACTAAATGGCTAAATATCGATTAAGTAACGAAGCTAAAAATGACTTAATCCGAATCCATCACTATGGAGTTAAAAAATTTGGAATGACTCAAGCGGATAAATATTTTGAATCATTCTTTAAATATTTTGAAATTATTTCCCAAAGGCCTTTTTCATTCGAGTCAGTTGATTATATAAAAAAAGACTATAGAAGATGTGTTTGCGGAATAGATAGTATTTACTATAAAATAAATAATGACGTTGTTGAAATAATGGCAATTGTCGGAAGACAAGATTTAAACGACATACTGTAATCTGAATAATAAAAACTGTTGCCAACAATGCATATATTTTATTGCTAGGTTCTAGCCTGCTTACGAATATTCCTGCGGAATATTCTATTCGGTTTTTATTTGCTAACTTAGTGACTTAATCACGCAACAAACCATATACAAACACGTTAGGCACAATTAGCAGAAAATGACCTCCATTCAATAACTTAACGCAACAAATCTAAATTTATAGATTTGTTATAATGGAAGTAAAAAAACATAAACGACT
>NZ_JAUOQT010000017.1 GCF_030547245.1 Oceanihabitans sp. 2_MG-2023 | reverse complement strand
GCTCTTTTGTTACTTCCGATTTTCCTTCGGAAAATCCTCGCTCACAAAAACGCAACTTTCCATACACAAACACGTTGGCAACCATTTGAACGAACTTAATGGCAATACAAGATAAAATCACTCAAATTTGGGTAAAAACCACAGGAAAAAGAATAAACCCGAACGATTTTGAGTGGTTAATTGGACCTATTGGAAATACAGATATAATTAAAGATAAATTTATCTTCGAATTAGCAGAAAAAGAGAATTTAGAAATTCAAAAAAACTTGCCGAATTCTGGACTTCTTGAAAAAATGGAACAAATCGGAATTTCTGACCAAGACAAAAATCGTTTAAACGATAAAGTTGCTGACTTTTACGAAAACACATCGAATTACGATTTTGAAGTTTGGTCTGAATGGAAAGGTATTTTTAAACCTTTTGGTAAACTTCTTTATTTGATTTTTAGCAAGCGACTTCAACAACTGAATTTACCTCTGAATTCAATTGACACCGCAAAAGGACTGAAAAGTGAAATAATCAAACTAAAAGACAAACATACAAATGAAACGAAATGGACAATTTGGTATAGAATAATAAAAAGCACAAACGATGTAATTTATTCAGGAATTTATACAACTTGTAAAAATCCGAATTATGAAAAACCACTTCTAAAAGTTGTGTTTCCATTGCCAAACGGAAATGCTTCTGTGGTTATGACAAAGAAAGTTGAGAAAGATGGTTCTCTTCTACTCTGCTCTGATGGAAAAAAATTTGGAGATAACGGATTTTACTTCACCTTGACAAATGAAAAAGGAGAATATTGGGCAAGATTTGTAAAATCAATGCACGAATGGATTAGAGTTTATGAAGATGAAGAAAATGTATTGAGAGCTGACCATAACCTGAATTTTTACGGAATTCGGTTTCTGAATTTACATTATAGAATGAATAAAAAAACGGTTGCCAACACCGTATAAAATTAATTGCTGGTGCAAGCCTACTTACGAAAATCCTCGCGGATTTTCTATTCGGTTTGTATTTGCTAAATTAGTTGCTTAAACAACGCAACTAATCTTATACAAACACGTTGTGCTTCATTACCAGAAACCGCAAACCAATGATAAAATTCTTTAGAAAAATTCGACAAAAACTGCTGACTGAAAATAAATTCAGTAAGTATCTGATTTATGCGATTGGCGAAATTGTACTTGTAGTTATAGGAATTTTAATTGCTCTAGGTATAAATAATTTGAACCAAAACAGGATTGCTGAAAATGAAGAAGTCGCAATTCTAAAGGCGATGAAAACAGATTTTCTGGAAACACAAAATAGGACTAAAGCGACAATCAAAAATCAAACAACTGTCGTGGAATTTTGCTACAAATTGCAAATTACAATGAATGAACAAAAAGATATTGATTCTATTGGAGAATATATTTATCGCGGAGCAATATCATACTGGAGAGTAGAACCCGTTAATGGAACTTATGATGGACTGATTGGCTCTGGTAAAACTGACATTATAAAAAATCAAAAATTGAAAAGTTTACTTGCAGAGTTTTCTGCAGAAATTAAATATGGTTTTGAAGATGAAGACTTTTGTTTAGATTTAACATCATCATTGGTGGAGAAATCGAGTAATTATGCTGCATACTTGGAACCTGAAAGGGATAGAAAAAGGAATGGCTTAAACAAACCAATAACTGAAGAAGAAAGAAATAGTGCAATTATTAGACATTTAAAAAATGATTCATTTTTAGGTGTTTTGGTAACAAAATCTGATTTAGAAAAGAATAGATTGGAATATCAAAAAAATATTTTAAAGTTTGTTGAAAATATTATAGCACAAATTGAATCCGAATTAGTAAAAAAAGAATAACGAAAGCACAACAACGTTTATAATTAATGGCTAGTCCTCGCCTACTTACGAAAATCCTCGCGGATTTTCTATTCGGTTTTTATTTGCTAAATTAGGTGCTTAAACACGCCACTAATCATATACAAACCCGTTGTACCCAATTTGAGAAAATGACCACACCAAAAGAAATTTACGATTCAAAAAGGAAAAATTTTGTCAATAAAACAAAGTTATATTTTGAATTTCTGACATCGGAATTTGATTTTGACGAACCAAATTACACGTTTTCGGAACAACCAAATGGGACTGTAATAATGGACGAATTTGAATTTAATAATTCGGACAAAAATTTGAGAATAACAATATCAAATGCTTACCATCCTGTAGACTACGGATTTGAAATAAATCTGACTGATTTAAATACTGGAACGGAAGAAATGATTCATCACGTGCTGAAAGAAAACCAAGATATTGAACAAAGTTATCTCGAAAAAGCATCGGAATTTTTAAAAACTGGATACGGACAAAGATTACGAAGATAAAAATGGAATTGTACAAAAGAGTTATTGAAATAATTGATGCGAATCTGATTTACTGTCTGATTCCCATAATTCTGACTTTAATGCTTGTCGAACTGATTTTCAAAAATCGATTTGAAACGAAAAAAGTTCTGAATTTAATTCGTTGGACAATTATTATTTATACGATAGTTACCTTTTCTTTTTACCTGATTGGAATGGCTATGAATCCAGATGAACACGCCTTTATCAATCGAGCTACTGGACCTTATGCAATTGCATATTGGATTATGTTTTTTGGTGCTCTGATTTTACCACTTACATTGTTTATTAAAAAATTAGCATCGAAATTTTGGTATGTATTATTAGTTGCGTTCGGAATGAAAAGCGGAATGTATTTTGAACGTTTTGTAATAATAACAACAAGCTTCCATAGAGACTATCAAACAGAAAATGGAAACGCTGGACTTATGGAATCAATATCGTATGGAATTGGAATATTCTTTATACAAGGAATCATAATTGCGATACTGACTTTAGGAATATTTGAAATAATAAAAAGAAAAAAAACTGGGTACAACAACGTGTATAATTAATTGCTTTGGCAAGTGCTTATTTGGAAAATTCTTTCGGAATTTTCTCGCGTTCGTTTTTGTTTACTAAATTAGTTGCTGAAACACGCAACTAACCATACACAAAACCGTTAGCCACAAGCGAAAAAAACAGAAATTGTTACCAAATTGGTAACTTTTTTAGTATATTTGCGACAAACAATTAAATGTGAGAGTAATTGCAAAACGAACTTTACGCGATTTTTGGATAAAACATGCTGATTGTGAACAACAATTAAAATCATGGTATCGAGAAACTGAAAAAGCGGAATGGGAAAATATTAACAAGTTGAAAAATGAATATCCAAGCGCTAGTATTTTAAAAGACAATCGTATTGTTTTTAATATAAAAGGTAATGATTATCGGCTGATTGTTAAATTCAACTTTGATTATCAAATCTGTTGGATTCGTTTTATTGGAACTCACGCTGAATATGACAAAATTAACGCAAACGAAATTTAATATGAACATTAAACCTATTAGAAACGAAAAAGATTATCAGAACGCACTCAATAGACTTGAACTGATTTTTGATGCGAAAAAAGGAACTGTAAAAGGTGATGAATTGGAAATACTTTCTATTCTAATTGACCAATACGAAAATGAAAAATTTCCTATTGGAATGCCTGATCCAATTGAGGCTATTAAATTCCGAATGGAACAAATGGGAATGAATCAAAAAGATTTGGCAGAAGTTGTCGGATTTAAAAGCAGAGTTAGTGAAATACTAAATAAAAAAAGAAAACTGACTTTAGGCATGATAAGAAAACTTAATTCTAATCTACATATTCCAACTGAAGTTTTAGTTCAAGATTATTAATAAAAAGCCAGTGGCTAACAACGTGTATAATTAATTGCTGTGGTTGTTGCGTACTCGGAAAATTCCTGCGGAATTTTCTACTGGTTCAGTTTCTTTTATTAACTTAGTTCTCGCCATCGCAACTAATCATTACACGAACACGTTAGCCTTCATTATGACCAACCATTCCTCCATTCAATAACTTAACGCAACAAATCTAAATTTATAGATTTGTTATAATGGAAGTAAAAAAACATAAACGACTTACTCTAAAAGAGAGAATTCAAATAGAGACTCTTTTAAACGAAAACAACACGAAAGCTTATATAGCTAAAAGACTAGATAGAACTAGATCAACAATCTCTAGAGAAGTCAATAAATGGGTGCAAAATAAGTACGATAAATACGAAGCTCATTTAGCTCAT
>NZ_JAUOQT010000016.1 GCF_030547245.1 Oceanihabitans sp. 2_MG-2023 | reverse complement strand
TCGCGGATTTTCTATTCGGTTTTTATTTGCTAACTTAGGTGCTTAAACACGCAACAAAGCATACACAAGACCGTTGTAAGTAATGCCGAAAAACCCAGAAACCAAGTGAATAAAACGATATTTGAAATTACCAAAATGGACTGTCCTTCAGAGGAAAATCTAATCCGAATGAAATTGGACGGAATTTCGAGCATTGCAAATTTGGAATTTGATATTCCGAACCGAAAATTGACCGTTTTTCACAGCGGAGAAATTGACCAAATCGAAAAGTCCGTTATCGAATTGAATTTAGGCGGAAAGAAAATCTCAACTGAAAAAACCGACCAAACGGAATTTAAAGAAAACGAAAATCAGAAAAAACTTCTTTGGTCTGTACTTATCATAAATTTTGCGTTTTTCATAATCGAAATGACAACAGGAATTATCTCAAAATCTATGGGACTTGTTGCCGATAGTTTAGATATGCTTGCGGACAGTTTTGTGTATGGAATTAGTTTGTTTGCGGTTGGCGGAACAGTAATAAAGAAAAAACGGATTGCCAAACTTGCTGGATATTTTCAAATAATACTTGCGATTATTGGATTTGTAGAAGTCTTGAGAAGATTTTTAGGAAACGAGAAACTTCCCGATTTTTCAACAATGATTATTGTTTCGATTTTTGCACTTATCGCAAACGGAATTTGTCTTTATATTTTGCAAAAGTCAAAGAGCAAAGAAGAAGCACATATGAAAGCGAGTATGATTTTTACTTCGAATGACGTGATTATCAATTTGGGAGTAATAATTGCAGGAATTTTAGTGCATTATTTGAGTTCTAATAAACCTGATTTGATTATCGGAACAATTGTTTTTGCATTGGTAATTCAAGGAGCATTTCGGATTTTGAAATTAAGTAAATGAACGAAAAAAGCACTACTTACAACACCGTATATAATTTATTGCTAGTTCTAGCCTACTTATGAAAATCCTCTCGGATTTTCTATTCGGTTTTTATTTGCTAAATTACGTGCTAAACCACGCAACAAACCATATACAAACACGTTGTGTACAATTAAATAAACGATATGCATAAATTAACGAATGAATATAAATTAGGCTATAAAAAATATGAAGATTTTAAACTTAAAGCTGAAGTACTAATTCGTGAATTATTGGTTCAAAATGAAGTGAATTTTCATAAAATTGAATCCAGAACTAAAGGGATAAACAAACTTGATGAAAAAATTTATCGTAAAAATCAAAAATATAAAGCTTTAGACGAAATAACCGATTTAGTTGGTTTGAGAATAATCACTTATTTAGAGGATGAGGTCGATAAAGTGGCAGAAATTATAAGAAAAGAATTTGAACTTGACGATGAAAACTCAATCGATAAAAGGAAATTAGAATCCGACAGATTTGGTTATAAATCTCTACATTATGTCGTTACACTTACTAAAGAAAGAAAAAAACTAACTGAATATAAGAGGTTTAAGAATATAAAAATTGAGATTCAAATAAGGTCGATTCTTCAACACGCTTGGGCTGAAATTGAACACGATATTGGATATAAAAGTGAACAGTCTATTCCTGATATATTGAAAAGAAATTTTTATAGAGTAGCTGCTCTATTAGAAACTGCCGATATTGAATTCGTAAATATAAAGAAAGGTTTAAATACTTACGAAGAGACAATTGACGAAACAATAAAAACTCATCCCGAAGATGTTGAAATTAATGCGGCTTCATTAAAATCATTTATTTTATCTAATAAATTATTAAAACAAATTGACGAAGGTATATGTAAAAATACTGGTTGCAAGTTAATGTCGGAAACCGAAACATACAGTTTAGAAAGTCACGTTGATAAACTTCACTATCTTAATATCGATTCTATAAAAGATTTAGAAACTATTTTGAAAAGGGAAAAAGACAATGTGGTTAATTTTGCATCTGAATGGGTTGGAAACGCAGGTGATGGAAGTTTTGAAAGAGGTATTTCCTTATTTTACTTATGTTATTTATTGGTAGGTAAAACCGAAGATATTGATTTTGCAAATAAATATTATTCAGAAAAAATTAGTAAAAACAAGAATAATCCAGCAGGAAAAGAAATTATTGATACATATAAAAAGATAAAATAACTGTACACAACATTGGCTATAAGTAATTGCTGGTTCTCGCCTACTTCTGAAAATCCTCGCGGATTTTCAGTTTGGTGTATACTAGCAAAGTTTAAGGCTAAACCACGCAACTACTCATAGCCGAAACCGTTGTGCACAATTAAAACCGAACTATGGCAATCACTGATAAATTTAATAATTACATAACTGCCGAAGTATTAAAAGCCTATCTAATTGACGGAAAAAGTCATAGGAATATCCAAAGAGAAATACTTGATTTACCAGCACCTGCACGAGGTGGCGGATTTGTAGTAATGGAATTATTACATCATTTCAATATTCGTGGAGATAGAAAAGGTATTTTAAACAAACATTCAATTTCAGAACTTCGGGAAAATAATGATTTAGATTTTATAAGAGCGTTGGATATTATTGACGAATTGAATATTGTAAAGGAGGAAGCGGAAAAATACTTTGTGCGAAATCAAGAAATTAATAAAAACAATAATCCGACTGAATCAAAAAGCGAAATCAAAGTTCGAGCTTATCAAAATAAACTAAGAGAAATTGTATTGGACAATTACAATTCGACTTGTGCAATTTGCGAAATAAACAAAACCGACTTACTAATATGCAGCCACATTAAACCTTGGACTGTAGATAAAGAAGAAAGGTTAAATCCAAAAAACGCGATTTGTTTTTGTGTTTTACACGACAAAATGTTCGATAAAGGATATTTTTCGTTGGACTCTGAATACAATATTATTTTCGGAACAAAGTCTGACGGACAAATTGAAAAGCTTTTGACAGGTTTGAAATTTAAAAAACCGAAAATCAATGAACCTGATGAATCATTTTTGGATTATCATTTTAATGAAATATGTAAATAACTGTGCACAACACCGTGTATAATTCATTGCTAGTACTCACCTACTTACGAAAATCCTCGCGGATTTTCTATTCGGTTTGTATTTGCTAAATTAGTTGCTGAAACACGCAACGAAATCATACACAAACACGTTAGCACCAATTTAAAAAAATGAATAATTTGAATGACATAAAATATAGAACTACCGTAATTGTCTTCATTGTTCTAATATTTCAAATTGTTGGATGTAAACAGCTACCTGAAATACCCGAAGAGACTGAAAAATTAAGTAAAGTGAATTTCCATCATATCCATCTAAATGTTACAGACAGAGATTCAACTATTGCATATTATCAAAAATACTTTGGTGCGACTCAAGTAAAATATCGAGAGCGAGTGGATGCTCTTTTTACGGAAAAATCGTTTTTATTAATGAACCTTGTCGATACTGCACCATCAACACATTTAGGTTCAAGTTTATGGCATATTGGTTGGTCAGGTGTGGATGGTCAATCTGAATTTGACTGGAGAGTCAATGAGGGAATAGCGGTTCATACCAACATTACACCTCTTGGTGATAATTTTTGGATGTACTTTCTTGGCCCAGAAAAAGAAGTCATAGAAGTTTATACTGGAAACAAAAATCATAGGTTTGAACATATCCACTTACTATCATCTGATGTTGATAAAACTATGAACTGGTTTGAATCCAATCTAGGATTCCTTCCAGTATATAAAGAAGCGAAGCAATGGCAGAATAACGAGCTTCGATGGAAATGGAATTTATTGACCGTCAATAATATTAATATAATTGTGTTTGGCAAACCAGTTGAGGAAGAATCGTGGTGGACTAATGAAGAAATTAAACCAACAGATGGTAGCTCAATCGATCATATTGGTTTTTCAACTGAAAATATTGAGTTTCTAATGAATAAAATGAAATCTGATGGACTAGATATTGTTCATAGTATAAAAATTGACTCTATTCACGGAATGAAAAGTTTTTTTGTTAGAGGTCCTGACAGTCTATTAGTAGAAATAGTAGAGGAAAAACCAATTCCTGAAGGTATTTGGCGTTGAAAATACTAAAGACTACACTTTTCATTAAATGAACAACAGATTATATAAATGATTAAAAAACTGGTGCTAACACCGTATATAATTTATTGCTAGTTCTAGCCTACTTACGAAAATCCTCGCGGATTTTCTATTCGGTTTTTATTTGCTAAATTACGTGCTTAACCACGCAACAAACCATATACAAACACGTTAAATGCAATCGCTCCGAAAATTGTAACTCCTATTTTAACTGAATTTCTAAAAACATTATTCATCAGAGTTTTTCCTTACTCAATTCTGAAAAAACTTTTACTCAAACTCTGAATTTACTCAGATATTGAATTCCTTGCTTTCGGAATCTCTTACTCGAATTCTGAATTTAAAATACTGGAATCTAGCACTTACGGAAATTAAAATTGCTTGCGGATTAATCACTCAAAAGCTAAATACTACAAAGCGTTTGAAAATAAACACTTTTCGTTATTAAGTTGTAAAAGCAAAACTAGCGTTTAGCTTTTGTTTTTTTTTATTGTCCAATCTTTATTGCTAATCTAAATCTGCTTACTCTTATTTGTCGCGAAAGCAGTTAACAACGTGTATATTTTATTGCTAGTTCTAGACTGCTTACGAAAATCCTCGCGGATTTTCTATTCGGTTATTATTTGCTAACTTAGTTGCTAAAATACGCAACAAAGCATACACAAAACCGTTACCAAAAACAACTCGGAAAATCGAATTCCATATTTAACGGAAAACTAAACATTGAATATTTCGAGTTTTTTCT
>NZ_JAUOQT010000015.1 GCF_030547245.1 Oceanihabitans sp. 2_MG-2023 | reverse complement strand
AGAAAAAACTCGAAATATTCAATGTTTAGTTTTCCGTTAAATATGGAATTCGATTTTCCGAGTTGTTTTTGGTAACGTTTATGTATAAGAATAGTTGCGTGTTTGTATGCGAGGATTTTCCGAAGGAAAATCCTCGCATACAAACACGCAACGACCTTTGATTAATCACTAAACCGCAATTATTTTTATACGGTGTTGTAAAACGTTTTTGTTCGATTATTAAATTCCTCACTCAAAGCTGATAGAAATAACTTTAACTTTTCGTTAATTATTTTTTCCGTTTTGTTAATGAATTCGATTCGTTGTTTTTTTAGTTCCTTAATTTTGTAGTCAATCATAAATTTTGGGAAAGCCTTTTGGAATTTCTCATCTAATTCATATCCTAAACTTTGACTCATTAAATATATATCTAACCCAAAGTCCATTTCTATTTCTTCTTTTTCACCATCTTTATAAATTCCACGATGAGTATTAATGTGTCTTAAATCAATATAATCTTTAAAAACATCTAAATAATTATCTATAACTCTTAAACAGTCAGTTTCCTTGTCGAGTTTTCTTGTCAAATTTTTCCAATTACAGTTTCTTTCTTGAATTCCCAAACAATAAACTTCATTTACCATTAATTTCATAATTTCCATAATCGTATGGATTTTATGAACAAGAGACTCTGTATGATATTGAATGTAGTCTAATTCTCCAATTCCGTTTTCGTAGTAAAATTTCTTATTTGGAAATCGTCTTATGAAAACTCTAATTGAATTTAGTTGTTCAAAAACTCTTCTTAAATCTCCATTTATTTTACTAACTCTTGAAACATATTTTTCAGTATCATTTAATAAGTGAAAGTTGTTTTGACCAATTTTAAATCCATTTTTTTTCATTAAGGCTTCACTCGACTTATGAGTGTAGAATAATAGAGTCACTGAAAATGGATTGTTCGTATATTTTTCTTCTTCAGTCAATTTTAATCAAAATGTTTTACAACGTGTTCGTGTATGACTTTCGTTGCGTGTTTAGGTAACTAATTTAGCAAAAGAAAACGAGCCAGAGGAAAATCCGCAGGATTTTCCATGTAATCATTGCACTAGCAATGAATTATACACGTTGTTGTGCTTTCGTTATTTGTTTTGTTCCTTATTTATTAGTTCGATAATAACACCTGTTTCCTTTTGTATATTTTCTAATCTGTAAATAGATTCGAGTTGAGCTATACTCTTCCAACGATGTAAGCCTTCGTAAACTAAAATCAGTTCCTTTAAATTTTCATCAATATTTAAAAAATTTTTCATTTCAGGTTGATTTACCAGCCTTTTAGGTAGAGTAGTTGCCCCTAATAAACCACTTAATTTTTGAGTTATTTCTAGTTGCCCTTTACCTGTGTCTTCAAAGCGCTTTATGGTAGTTTTTTGTAGACTTGTTAAGTTCATTAATTTATTTCTTATATGTGACGGAATTAAGCCAATATCACCACTGCCCTGAAGTGATTCGATAGTATTTGTATTGAACGTTATAGGTGAATATACTAGAGCAAGTTTAGAAATCTGTTCATAAGCTTTAATTGGTGTCAACCCTTTTTTGTCATAAGAGCTTATGTAATTGTTATATTCATTTTGATGATTACTGAATTCTTTAATAATACTTTGAGTAGAGATAATATCATTGTTCAGTTCGTCTAATAATTGAGCATAATAATCTTGAGTCCTTGATTTTAACTTTTGGTTTTCATTCCAATTGTTAATCTGTAAGGCAATTAGAATACCAATAACGACAAGGATAATTTCTCCAATAGCATATTTAAAATACTTTCTAGTTTTGTTTTCCATTAGTAAGTTTTGTCTAATTTTTCTAAAGAATTTTATCATTGGTTAGCGGTTTGTCATAATGAAGCACAACGTGTTCGTGTATGATTTGTGCGGCTGAGAATCCGCAGGATTTTCAGATGCAGCAAATCAGATGATTAAAGATATACATTTTAATTGAAGTTCATGCGTGAGCATGAATTATACACGTTGTTGTGCTTTCGTTATTTTTTTATCTCCAAATCAAGGTCAATTAAAATTTGTTCTATTTCCTCTTTTATTCCACCAAAAGCCCTTGGTCCATTTTCTGCTTTAATTGTCAGATAGTAATCTAAAAGACTATTTTCAAACTCAGTCAAACTAAATATTACTTTATTGTTCACAGAATCAGAAATTGATTTGTGGTCAAAATTGAGACCTCTATCTATTAGTACTTTTCGGATACTTCCATTTTTATTTAATTGGCTTTTCAGTTCACTCTTCATAGATTTAACAGCATTTTCTACTAATTTTAAAAATTCCAATTTACTTTCAAAAGAAGCAAGACGTTGTCTTAGTTTTTTATTTTGAATTAAATTAAGGTTTCCTGAGCTAATAATATCAGTTAATACTCCATTTGAGGGATTATAGACTGCTTCGCCAGAAAAAACGGAATACATTATATTTGATATAGCTTTATCACTTATTGTGTCACGAACATTATTATCAAATAAGGTCAGCATATCATCTACTGCATTTACTCGTTCCTTATTTTCTTTAATGCTATTATTTATTCTTGTTAAATTAATTTCAAATTCAGTTTGCAATGACAATAAATATTCTTGTTCTATTTTTCTTTCTTGTCTACTATTATTGAAATTATTAATGCTTAGTGCAATCAAAATCCCAATAACAACTAGTACAATTTCCCCAACAGCATATTTAAAATACTTTCCAGTTTTATTTTTTTCCATAAGATCAAAGCGTATTTTTCTAAAGAATTTTATCATCGGTTAGCGGTTTGTCATAATGAAGCACAACGGTCTTGTGTATGCTTTGTTGCGTGTTTAAGCACCTAAGTTAGCAAATAAAAACCGAATAGAAAATCCGCGAGGATTTTCGTAAGTAGGCGAGAACTAGCAATAAAATATACACGTTGTTAGCATTACGTATGGTTTAGTTTTTTTAAGGATTTTACATTCAGTATTTCAGGTTATTTTTTTCTTTTTGATTTCAAATGATTTTTGTGAAAAATCCATGAACCGAAGCTAGGAATTATCTTTGCGTTCCGTATTTCAAGTTTAATATTTGCGTTCCGTATTTCAGAGTTTTTTATTCTTTTGATCTTAAAAGTTTCTTGTTACAAATCCATGAATCGAAGCTAAGAATTAATTATCCGTTTAGTTTTTTCAGGTTATTTCATTCTTTTAGTCTTAAAAGTTTCTTGAGTAAAATCCATAAATCGGAGCTATGGATTTATTTACGTTCCGTATTTCAGGCTATCTTTTCCTTATTAATCTTAAAAGCTTGTGGGAAAAAATGTATAAATGGTAATGAACTAAAAAAAGTTTATTAAAAATTTTAATTTCATATTACCTGAATTTTCGTTTTTGAAAATCTAAAGAAAATATGAATGCTAACGTGTTTGTATATGGTTTGTTGCGTGTTTCAAGCAACTAATTTAGTAAATAATTACGGACAAAGAAAGTCCGCGAGGACTTTCGTAAGTAGGCGAGAAGCTAGCAATAAATTATATACGGTGTTGGCATTTCGTTATTTTAAAATTCAATATTAATTGATAATTCCATTGATTTTCTTGAAGATATTCGGCTTTTGAAATTTGCAGAAATATCTAAAATTCCACCTAAAGCAACTAGACTTGAAGCAATATCTAAATTCTCATTTATTTCACTAGCTGTTTTTAGGCTTATCTTTTGAGTAGTTATTTGATTGCTATCATTTGGATTTCTGGATTCTACTAATGCTTTGACTTCTGGGTCAATTATTAAACCATAGCTTTTTAGCTTTTCTAAAGCTTTTTGGTATTCAGGTTTTGCTCCTGGATAAGTGTTTTCTATCGAATATGCTTTTTTAAGTTTTTTCGATATTTTTTTATTGAGTTTAGTTTTTAAAGTAGTTACTTTAAGTCTCCCGTTTATGTCTATTTCATATTGTTTTTCTGTTTCTTGCTGAACGACACTTAAAACTTCAAATTTTTTAGCTCCTAAAAGCCTAGCTAAATCAGCTGTATTTGCTAATTTTTCTCTCTGTATTAATTCATCACTATCCTCTATACTTATGTAATAATTCTCTTTGTAAGGATGTGAAATAAGTATTGAATTATTAGAAATTTTTTTATTGCCTAATATATTGTGAGCATTATTAAATTCCGTAATTTTCTCATTGGGTAACATAATTATATCGTTAGCCATTACCTCTTCATAATTATCCTCATATTTTGAAGCTGAAACATCTTCTTCTCTTGCGAAAATCACGACTTTTGAATTTATTTTTTCCATTGTTATTTTAATATTTTGTATAGTAGAATTATGAATGTTAATAATATAGCACTATAAATTATGATTTTTTTTTTGTTGTCTATTTTTGTTTTAGATAATAATTTTTGCAATAAATCAGAATCAATTTCTTTTTGAATTTTTTTAAGATTTTTATAAATGATTTCTTCTAAATTATTTTTATTTTTTGGGAAATAAAACATAAATGGTAAATGTCTACCATTACTATCTACTGTTTTCAACACACCAGTTATAACAAAATTGTTTTCAATTTGTAATACAGAAGATTGAGAATAACCTTTCTCTTTCCATATTTTTTTTGAATTTGGATTATTAAAAATAAGTTCTCTAATAACTTTTATTTTCTGTAGATTTTTTTCTTCTAAAAGTTGAGTACCATAAAACATATAGTCGAATTTATCGCTATTTTCATTCTGAATCCACATTAGAACATTTTCTTCCATTTGTTTAAGCTATAATTTAATTATTAAAATCCGAAAAGAATTTTCATTGTTGTCTTTCTTTTATAAATTAAAACTGTAAGTTACCAAGGTTCCATATCATTTTCCTTTCCTTTTCTGTTTAATAGTTCTAAAAGGCTACTTAATTTGTTTTTTTCTTGTCCAAATGCACTATCTATTCCTTCTTCTAAATCCTTTCTATTACTCCAAAATTTATCCAATAAACTTTGTTCTCTATCTTCAGAATATTCTATTTCGTCTATTGTTTTTTTTGTTCTGTCAATTAAATCCTCGAAAAAACCCATAATTTTATTTTTGTTTATATTGAATTTATTTAAAAAGCTCGTTTTTAAGAGCTTCTAACTCGGTTTCATTTGTTAAATCAATATAAATAGGTTTATTGATTTTTCCTTCGTTTGCAATTTTATCTATTTTCTCCCAAATTAACTTTTTAGCTGAAGGTTTGGTTTTTACTTTATCGAAATGTGAAGCGATAAGCATTATTTTAAGTTTTTCTTTCTTGCTTGTTTTGCAATATTTATTAATAAAATTTAATCTGCCATTAACATTTTTTGAGTAAGTTTCTTTTTCTAATATTTTTGAAGAATCAAATATGAAAAAGCTAACATCGCTCAATTGAATTTCTTCTTTATAATAAGCTTTTACAGCTTGGTCTGTACCAGCAATATCTTTCCCTTTTTTAATAGTTACTTTTTGATTTCCTTTTTTTATAACTATTTTTTCAAGGTCGTTATGTCCTATTGTAGCGTCTTTATATTCAGTTTTTCTTAAATAATTATGTAGTGTTGTTTTTCCAGATGAACTTGGTCCAAGAACAGAAACATAAATTTCTTTTTTCTCACTACTAAATATTGAATATCCAAATATTCCTGCTATTACAGCTACGACTCCTCCAATAATAAATGGTAACATAGTTTTTTTGTGTTTTCGTGGTTAATGAATGCCAACGTTGTTGTGTATGGTTAGTTGCGTATTTAAGCACCTAATTTAGCAAATAAATCACAGATAGAATATTCCGCAGGAATGTTCGTAAGTCGGCAGTGACCAAGCAATTAATTATACACGGTGTTGTACACCGTTTTTATATTATTATCAGATTTATTGGCAAATCATTTTTCAATTCCTCCATCTTTATTTCATTCCACCATTCTCTTGGAATTTGAGAAGTATCTAAATCAAATCCGACCTTAATTTCTTGAACAGAAATAACTACAGTTCCTTCCGCGGTTGACATTTCGGTTATAGTATATTTTTCTTTTAAATCACCAAGAGTATTTCCGACACCAATTCCGATATCAGTTTTGAATTTTTTTCCATAAAGCCATATTCTCCAAACTTTTTTTTCCGCTTCGTTTGGTTCAACCGCATAAATTAATTCAGAGTTTTCATATACATTAAAAATTGGGTAGTCATCTCCTTCGAGTTTGATTGTTCCTTCTTTTACTTTATAAATTCCATTTTTACTTTGTAAGAATTCAGTAATATCCATTCCGATTTTTACATTATCAACGCAATCATTCTCTATAATTCCAGAATTAATAAATAAAAAAAGTGCAATTATTGTCAGTATTTTCATATTTCCTCAAATGGTGTACAACGAGTTTGTGTATGGAAAGTTGCGTTTTTGTTAGCGAGGAATTTCCGAAGGAAATTCAGAAGTAACAAAAGTGC
>NZ_JAUOQT010000014.1 GCF_030547245.1 Oceanihabitans sp. 2_MG-2023 | reverse complement strand
ATAAATGGTAATGAACTAAAAAAAGTTTATTAAAAATTTTAATTTCATATTACCTGAATTTTCGTTTTTGAAAATCTTAAGAAAATATGAATGCTAACGTGTTCGTGTATGGTTAGTTGCGTAAAAGTACACGATTCATTTTCCGCAATACAATATAGTTAAAAGTAGTGAAGGACCATCGTCTTAACCAGCTGCAGCAATTAATTATACACGTTGTTAGGCGTAGTAATTTATAGTCTTTTATCATGTTCTCCAACTCCGTAGTAATTCAAAAACTCTAATACATTATCGTTAATAACATAATGTACTCTTTTTGAAGTTGGTCTATTAGTAATTCTCATTCTAAATTCATTAATACCATTAGTAGTTATAAATTCGTCTTGTAAAATTATACACTCTCTTGCTTGTTGCCCATTATAAGAAATTCTTAAAGACAGTCGATCAATCAATTCTATAATATTCAAATCGCTCAATGTTTGAACTTTACGCATAAATGCACTCGATAGGCAATATGTATTATTTTTTATTAATCCATTTTTTTTAAGGTAAAGAGAAATAACATACGTTAGTTTTGCTTTACTTTCTTCTATAGATCCATTAAACAGAAATGGTTTAAGTTGTAATTTTAGAATATCAAAATTACTACAACAACAGATAGGACTATAAGTTTGGTTGCATTCCGTTTCAAATTGAATAGAGTAATTAGGGTTAAAAAGAGCAAACTCAATTTCTTCCAAAATTAAATGATTTGATATTGAATAATATTCATCTAGTATTTCAGTATTTGTATGTTCCAAATTAGGGGAAGAAGTTGATTGAACATTCTCATGTGATATAAAATCAACATTTTTTACAAAAAATTTATAAAATATAGGAACTAGTGAATTTCTTACATTTAAATCTCCCCAAGGTTTATAGCGTGGTTCAGTCCATAAAATTTCTTCTAATTTATTTGACCAAATTAAACTTAAATTTTCATTATTATCTATTTCTTTAAACGCATTAATCATAATTTCAAGATAGTTATCTTTAAAACTTTCTTGAGACCAATCATTTTCAGAAATAAAGGCTAATGCAGGTAATAACATTAGTTTATTCATTTCTGTTTTTTCTTTTATTTATTGATGCAAGTATTATCTGTTCTTGTTCATTTGCAGTTTGATCAAAGAAATCTTTAGGCCAATTAATAATACCGCTTACTTCATTAACTTTTATTGGCGTAAACTTACTTCCATTTGCTGTAGGTTCTATAAAATATATTCCGATGTACTCATTTAAATCAAATTCTGTATCCTCTACAATTCTTCTTACTAACCTATTAATTATGTGTTCACTATGCGTTTCTATAATTAAGTTTTTTTGAGATAATGCTAGAGATATGAAATAATCTGCAAGTTGCATTTGAATTTTTGGATGTAGATGAATTTCAGGTTGTTCAAGAAGCATTGTTGCATCTTTTTTCATTCGTAAACCTTCTAGAACAATTGGAAATATTTGACTCACTCCAAACCCAACGTCAGCTATATTTACTCTTGTGTTTTCATTATTTGAACTATCGAGATTAAGTCTGATAACTTCTTGTGAGGGCTCAGCTTTAAAGTTTTTTATTTTGAATAAGTCATTCCATTTATTTACAGAATTACCTAAGGTAGTTTGATTTTCTTTATAAAACTTGTTTTCATCTTTATTGAAAAAATGAACATTGTCAATTAATTTATCCGATTCAGAAAGAAAAATATATGCAGCGTTTTCACCTTTTACACCAATCTCGATAACTTCGTCTTCATAAATATATCTTCGTGATGGTTCTTCTCTTAGAGGACCAACATATGTAACTGAATTAAATATATGCTTAATTAAACTGTCTAACACATAAAAATAAATATCAATATCATGATTTTTATTATATGACTTTGGATTATCTACCTCAAAAGAATTTGGAACTAAATTTATAAATTTGATTTTAAACTTGTCTTTTCCTTTAATGAAATCATCTTCTGATTTGCTACGTCGATCATTTGGTAATTTCCATAAACACGAATAAATATTTTTGGTTTCTGTTAATTCTGCTCTAAAATAACTTTCAGTAAATTCCTTATTGTCATTAGTCTTAACTTTTATTTCTAAATCAACTTTTTCTACTATTGTAGGTTTTATGTAGGACTTGCTTTTGGTATTTTCAATGTTTTTAATCCAAACGTAATAATTAATTTGATATTCAGCTTGAGGTAAATCGAATGATTTCTCAGTTAATATATGTCTAAATATAAAATGAAAAGGAAGTGGTCCTGTTATATCAGATGAGAATTTTTCTTTTTTAACATTATAACTTATCCCTAATTTAATGCTTTTCGAACTGTCTTTTCCATAAATAACATTTTCAAAGTTACCAAGGTGAACAAACCGACCATTTAATAATAATGTTTGATTAAGAGTTTTGCTCTCTAAAGTTTGTTTCATTAAAAGTATACTTTGCAAAATACTGCTCTTTCCACAGCTGTTTGTTCCAGCAAGAATTGTAATAGGTTTTAGTTTGATATTCTTTAGATCTTTAAAACCTTTAAAATTTTCTAAACTTATTTTATTTATCATCTTTTTTTTTATTACGCCTAACGTGTTTGTGTATGGAAAGTTGCGTTTTTGTGTGCGAGGATTTTCCGAAGGAAAATCAGACGTAACAAAAATGCAACGACCTTTATTTAAGCACTAATTTAGCAATTTTTTATACACGTTGTTGTGTGTCCGTTTTTTATTCAGTTTATGATTTGAAATTTTTCCAAATCGTATATAAATCAGTTACTTCTTTTTCAGTCAAATACTTATTAAATAAATCACAATTTGCGAAATACGCCATACATTCTCCAAATTTTAAATATTGACTTTTAGGAATATTTTTTTTCGCTAAACATTTTTTTAAAATTCCAATCCGTTTATTCTCATCCTCGACAATTATTTTATCAATTTTTTTGATTTCCAAATCGGAATATTCATCTTTTATAGATTCAAGCGATTTTAGGGAACTCCAATATTTTCTTGCTCCAATTCCTTGTTCAACATTTCTGAATCTATTTTTATTTAAAGCGAATTTCAAAGGTTCTTTTCTTTCAAGATTTAAATTCCCGTTTTTAATTTCTGTCCAGAATTTTTCAGTCTCAACGCTTATTGTTTCATTCCAAAAAGTTAGTAGTTCATTTCTCAAAGACTTGATTTGGTGAGAATTGATGTTTTGAATTTTAGTTTTATCCTTTAGACATTCTTTAATGAACTTTGAAAGTTCCAGAAAATGTGATTTTGTATCACTTTCCATTTCAGTTGATTCATTCACTATTTTTTCGTGAATTTCAACTGCTTTTAAAACTTGTTCAATATTCTCTGTTTTTGTCAACGGATTATGGTTTTCTCAAATGGCACACAACTGTTTTGTGTATGGTTAGTTGCGTGGTTAAGCAACTAAATTAGTAAACATTTACGAACCCGTGAATATTCCGCAGGAATATTCGCAAGTAGGCTCAATAAAGCAATTAATTATACACGGTGTTGTAAGCAGTTTTTATTCCGCTATTGTTATTTTATAAATGCTATTCTTTCAAAATTATTATGACTGTGATTGAATTTCAGAGCTTTAAATTCAGAATCATAATAAAAGCTATGAGTTCTTTCATTTGAGCAATATCTTTTGTCAATCCAAAGCGGTTTTAGATTCAGTTCTGAATTTGCTTTTATATTATTTTCACAATATTCGAAATATACTTCTTGCAAGCTAAAACTTATTAAACATTCCTCAATTCCAAAGTTTAATTTTTTGTAATCAGTAAAGTCACTTTCCGTATATAACCAATGTTCGTTTGAATAAATTTTATCACTCTTTCTATTTACAGCTATATTCCAATTTCCAGAATTTTCCGCAATGAAATTGGTCAATTCTAATTCCGTTGAATTTTGACTTATTTCAAAATGGTCTTGATTGTTGTTTTTTTCAATTAATGCACCAAAATTCTTGACATAATTAAGTAAAATACTATTCGATTTAGAGATTAAATTCTCGTTCTCTAATCGAATAAATGGCAATATCCACTCGTTGAAAAATAAGTTATGTAATTCGTTCAGGTTCTTTATCACGATATTTTTGTCAAATTGCTTACAACGGTTACGTATAAGAATAGTGCGTTTTTGTGTGCGAGGATTTTCCGAAGGAAAATCAGAAGTAGCAAAAGTGCACTGTTCTTTGTTTAAGTACTAATATACGCATTATTTTTATGCGATGTTGGCAATAGTGTTTTTATTTTCGGTCAAAATGGCCATCCGTTTATCATATTATAATCAGCTTTTGGGTCAAATTCAATTCCGATTTCTTTTTTCGGATTCCATTGTTGGTTTATAAATTCCGCTGGATTTTTAGTAATATCAGTCCAGCTAATGTTCGGGAAAACATAAAGGGTCCAATGGTCAGAATCCCAAGTTCCGTAAAGTTTTTCATTCGGCAAATAGAGTAGGATGTATTCAGGGTTATAATGTTCGCATTTATCAGTCAGATTGATAGCAGGAATTTCGTAATATGATTTTCCGCTAACATTTCCCTCAATCCATACTTTTCCGAGTTCCAATTTGTCAAAGTGAATAATTCCGACAAAGTCAGGTTCCACAGTTTTTTGGTCATACATCAATTCCGATTTTGATTTTAAAAATTCAGTTAAATCTTTGGGTAAATCCATATTCTGTCCAAATATTGGTAAGGCAATTAAATAAGCTAAAATTATGATTCCTTTATGCATTTCCGACATTATTGCCAACGGTCTTGTGTATGGAAAGTTGCGTTTTTGGCGACGAGGATTTTCCGAAGGAAAATCAGAAGTTGGCAAAAATGCAACTACCATTATTTAAGCACTAATCTAGCAATTTTTTATACACGTTGTTATAAAATGTAGCGAAACATTTGAGTAAGCACGAAATATTTAGCCATAATCATGGAACAATTATAAACCAAAAGCGAAACGAGTTTTGCTTTTACCTTTGAATGGCGAAAAGTGTTTTTCTTTAAAACTCTTTGCAGCATTTTGCGTTTGAGTAATCCAATCCTTTTATATTCAAATTCCGAATGAGTGAAAAAATTCCGATTGAGTAAGTTTTAATAATTTCAGAATAGGAGTGAGGGAAACTTTGTAAAAGTAATTTTCAGTTTCAGGTTTGTAATTATATTCTAAAAAAAATGAATCCATTATTTATTATCAGAAATGAGTAAGAGAAAATTCAAAAGCAGAGTGAGAAGTAATTAAATATTAATTTGTGAATTAATGTTTGTTTTATAGTTCAGAGGTTCATCTGAGCTATTTTTTATAACGTTGTTGTGTATGGTTAGTTGCGTGTTTAAGCAACTAATTTAGTAAACAAAAACGAACGCGAGAAAATTCCGAAGGAATTTTCCAAATAAGCACTTGCCAAAGCAATTAATTATACACGGTGTTGGCTGCTGTGCTTTGTTTAAATTTAAAATCTTCGTCTTCTTCTTTTGCTTTTAAATTGCTTTGAAAGTAATCGTCGATTAAATTCATGTCGATTAATAGCATGACGTCTTTCTTGTTCAAGTTTCTCTCTTTGAATTTGTAGTTTTCTCTGTTCAATTAAATAAGTTGAAAACTTTTGAAGTCTCAAAGTCCATTCACCAGAAGTAGTAGCCTTAATGAAAGCTTTACTTGAAATCTCTGCAACACAGACATGTTTACCAACTTTAGGGAATAAGCAGTACAGTTTTTTCCTTAATCCATGAGGATCTTCTAAAAAACCGTTTCCATAATAATCAAATACCACAGGTACAGTGCTATGTAGCCAAGATTCAGGGAAACAAAATTCTGGAAACCAAATCTCAAATATTCCAGGTTTGTTTGTTTTATGTACATCGCTAATACCATCACTTTTCCATTCTTTACTGAAACGAGGAAAATCTCTCTTTAGACGAGTTCCATCAACAACCCAAACCATGTTTTTATAAAAATCCTCACGCTTCCTTCGCTCCTCAGGATCAATTCGAGAGTGTTGAAACTCAATTACTAATCCGTTATCTGTATAAACATCAGCAATGTGTTTTTCATTGGTTTTTTTGTCAAATTGAATAACTTCCTGCCAAGCGATTGGATAGTTTTCTTTCCAATTTCGGTGCCATTCAGTTTCGTTTTCCCACCAAGAATCACATTGTCGTTTTCTTTTATGTGCCCAATGGTTTACTTTTAACTCTCCACATTTTGCAATCATTTCTGCTCCGCAATTTTGACAGAATCCTTTGGCTCCTTTAAAAGCTTCAACTTTTTTGTCATCAATTAATGCGAATTTCATTTAATGGATTCTTTTGTTTTCGTAGTTCGTTTGCATTGCAGCCAACGTGTTTGTATATGGTTTGTTGCGTGGTTTAAGCACCTAATTTAGCAAATAAAAACCGAATAGAAAATCCGCGAGGATTTTCGTAAGTAGGCTAGAACCAGCAATAAATTATATACGGTGTTGTAGCTAGTTATTTTCAAGATTCGTAATGTTTCTTTTTATTAAATGAATTAATTTAGGGTCTAAAACTGAGTAAATTTTTTCCCCATTATTTCCTAATTTTGAATCTTCTACGAGAAGTTTATACTTTACCATACTTTCTATTTTTGTTTGACTCCATCTCGTTTTTTGATTAAACGTAGAATTCAAATCCATTATAGTAATATTGGTCTTTCTAGTTCTTAGTATAATGTTAATCATACTAATAACATCTTTATTCTTACCAGTCCTAGAAGGGTACATTGATAGATAGTCATATCTTTTAGCAAATTTTATAAGTCCTCTTGAAACAGAGTCGCTTTCAAACATGGTAGAACTATCATTGGATGTTTGAAAATCGTAGATATCTGAAAGGCAGGATATCAAATCCCGAGGTGATTTATTTGATATAGAAATTATATTTTCTAAGTCCGACTGATGTTCAAAAAGACTTGAAAAAGTTCTCGTATTTCCAGAAAAATATAAAATTCTTTTATCTATTAGAGGTTCCATATTGCTATTTTTCCAACTAATATCAATTTCTTTAAATTTATCGAAGCGCACTTTTTTAGATAAAATAGGTTTAACTTCTGACCATAAACTAAAAGCAATAGCTATATCATTTTGTAGAAGTAATTCAGTATCAGTTAAAATATCTTCTGTAAAGTTGGCTATTTTATTAATATCTTGATTTAATTCTTGAAATTCATCTACTTTATCAAATAATACGACAGATGATTTATAATAAGTTTTTTTTGAAATTCTATTTAATCTGTTTAAGAGTTCTTTTAAATGTCTTTTACTTTTTATTAATTCTCTCTCTTGTGAGGTGGCAGAAGTATTGATATTATCCATTTCTGATAAGAAATCTGTATAGCTAGTATTAGTTTCATAGCTATTTAGATTTAAGGATTCTGCTATTAATTTTGATGTTATGAGAATACCTGTTCCTATTAAGGAATTTGTTGGCTTTACAATTTTATTATAAAGGTTAATGAACCAATTTTTTGTTTTTATTTTTTTTAAATTTTCATATCTTTCTTCGTATTCTGATTTGGTTAGTGGTTTAAAGAACAGTTTAATTAATAAGCAAAGAACTTCCTTATCCTCTTTATTTAATTTTTTTAAGTATGCTTTATTTTTATTTAAAAAGAGTGTGTATTTAGTAACAAACTCTTGTAAAATTAAATTAAGTAATTCTATTTTATTGTTTTCTAATGAAATTTCATCAAATCTATCGATAATAATCGTAAGAATTTGAGACTTTTCAAGGTCGTTTTTTAATTTGTGAATTATAGAGGATTTTCCATGTCCTCTTTGACCTAAAATAAACCTACTTGTACCAGATTTTAAATCATCGAGTAAAGTTTGATAAAAGTTAGGTTCATAAAAAATTTCATTGTGATATTCTATTTCTTCTTCTGCAGAAAATTTAGAAAAAGGATTTTTTAATAAGCCTAAATTATTGTTAAGTGTATTCGTCATTCGATTTTTTCTTAATTAGCTACAACGTGTTTGTGTATGGAAAGTTGCGTTTTTGTTAGCGAGGAATTTCCGAAGGAAATTCAGAAGTAACAAAAGTGCAACTGA
>NZ_JAUOQT010000013.1 GCF_030547245.1 Oceanihabitans sp. 2_MG-2023 | reverse complement strand
GCGGATTTTCTATTCGGTTTTTATTTGCTAACTTAGGTGCTTAAACACGCAACAAAGCATACACAAGACCGTTGTGCCCAATTAAAAATTTCCGTTTCATAAGATAATTCAGATTAAATGATTGTATCTTTGATAGTATCAAATGATAGTATCACGAATGAAACCACCTTACGAAATAACATCTTCTATTCTAAAATTAATAACTTCTATTTCAGAGAAAATAGGAGAAGTAAATGCTAATTTATTAAACAAACCTTCACCGAAATTAAGAAAACAGAATAGAATTAAAACTATTCATTCTTCGTTAAAAATAGAAGGAAACACACTCACAGAAGAACAAATAACAGCACTTCTTGAAAACAAAAGAGTTATCGGTCCTAAAAAAGATGTTCTTGAAGTTTTAAATGCAATTAAAATATATGAAAATTTAGATGATTACAATCCTTCAAATGAAAAATCCTTTTTAAAAGCACATCAAAACTTAATGGAAGGTTTAATTGAAAATTCTGGAAAATATAGAAATCAAAGTGTCGGAATTGTAAAAGGCTCAAAAGTTGAGCATTTGGCACCACCTTTTGGAAATGTGCCGTACTTAATGAAAGACCTTTTTGAATATTTGAAAAAGTCTGATGAAATTGAATTAATTAAAAGTTGTGTTTTCCATTACGAAATGGAATTTATACATCCATTTTTAGATGGAAATGGCAGAATGGGAAGATTATGGCAAACTTTAATTTTAATGGAAAAATATCCAATCTTTGAGTTTTTGCCTTTTGAAACTTTAATTAGTAAAGACCAGGAAAAATATTATAAAGCTTTGGCTGAGAGTGATAAATCTGGTAAATCGACCAAGTTTATTGAATATATGCTAAACGTGATTGACATTTCAATAAGTGAATTATTAGATTATAATAATCGAACGTTAAATGAAAAAGACAGATTAGAATATTATGTTTCATTAAATAAAACTGAATTTACAAGAAAAGATTATATGGATATTTTTAAAGATATTTCTTCTGCAACTGCCAGTAGAGATTTAAAGAAAGGTGCTGAATTAGATTTATTTGAAAAAATAGGAGAAAAAAATAAAACAATCTATCGTTTAAAGTAACTGGGCACAACACCGTATATAATTTATTGCTGGCTTCTCGCCTACTTACGAAAGTCCTCGCGGACTTTCTTGGTCGGTAATTATTTACTAAATTAGTTGCTTGAAACACGCAACAAACCATATACAAACACGTTGTACTGCATTAGACCAATCAATAATCAAATGAGTTTATTTAAAAATTTGTTTTCATCAAAAACCTCTGAATCTGAAATATGTCGGACTAAACAACTATACCAAATTGATGATAAAACCAGAAGAGAATTTTATCAATACTTGTTTAATTCTTCAACGGAAAAAGTCATTGAAATAATTGAAAAAGAAAAGATTGACTTTAACAGCTTTACGAATTCTGAAAAATCCAGCACTCTGTTAATAAAAGCAATTAGTGACTTAAAATCTGAATTAAAAGGTTCTGAAAATCACATCAAATTAATTTCTTATTTAATAGACAAAGGAGCTGAAATTAATACAAAAACAGCAGATGGATATAATGCGCTAGAAGTAGCTTTATCATTTCACAGTATGTCCAATATTTCATTGATATTAATAAAAACTGGAAAAGCGGAAATTAACTCGACCGAAAAACACGGAAATAATCCAATATTCACAGCAATCAGAGAATATGGCCTGACTTGGAGAGAAGAACAAAAAGAAGTTAACCAATTGAGATTTGAGATAATAAAAGAGCTTCTAAATCGTGGAGCTGATTTGGATAAAATAAATAACCACGGAATAACGGCTAGAAAATGGCTTGAAAGATTTTCAGAAAGTGATAGATTACATAATTTAATTAAAGAATTTGACAAAAAATAACGCAGTACAACACCGTATAAAAATAATTGCGGTTTAGTGCTTAATCAAAGGTCGTTGCGTGTTTGTAACGTCTGATTTTCCTTCGGAAAATCCTCGCATACAAACCCGCAACTATTATTATACATAAACGTTGTGGTTAATTTGAGAAAAACATTGAGAATCCGAAAATCAATTTACATATTAGTACTTTTTTTGTCTCTTTTAAATTGTAAGAGCAATAAAATAAATAACAATACTGAACTGAAATCTGAATTAATAATTAGCAAAATTAATTCGTTAGCTGGTTATGATTTAGGAACTTATCTAGAATATCTGAAAAGAAATGAAATCAAACTTTCTGACTATAATGAAACTCTGAAAACCAAATTACAAAAATCTGAATTCCCTTATGACATTTATGTTTTAACCGAAATAATAGTTAACAAAAAAGAGAACAAAAGTTTTATAGAAACAGAACTGAATTCTAAAATACTAAAATGGGATACTGGAAATTGGGGAAATAAATTTTGGAATCTTATCGAGAAAGAAAAATTGAATATTAAACAACCTAACTTCTATGAATTTGAAAACGGAATTAAGAAATATAACTTTGAAAAGTTTCTTAATGCCAAAATTAGAAATAACGAACTTGGACAAAATCCATTGTTATTTTTGAATGACGAACTGACAAGCTATGAAGATGGAAACTTAATCTCAATATTAAAAGAATATGAAATTATTCAAATCGACTATATTCCTAAAAAAGAATCAGTAGGAATGTTTGGAAAAAGAGGAATAGATGGAAAAATATCAGTAATAACGAAATAAAAACTAACCACAACACCGTGTTGTGTAAATAACACTCTGTATGTATTGATTTTATTGACTTTTAATAGGTAAAATTAAAAAAGGTACAACATAGGTACAACTTTTTAAACTATATATTTGAGAAGTAGAAATAGTGATCTAAAAGCATAAAAAAACCGTTACAAATATACTGTAACGGTTTCTTTTTGTATGTATTTACGCTTAAAGTTATTAAGCTGCCGTACCAGAGCCTAAATACAAACTGTTTGATACTTGTGTACCATCTGCGGAAACAAACGCAATAAACAGCTCTACTGTATCGCCTGCATAAGTTCCTGGTATGTTTACTGTTTGAGAACCTGCAGTTCTAATTGCCCCATCTAAAATATACATTGATTCTTTTTTACTTGGATTGTAAACTAAAACCATTGCTTTATCAGTTGTATTTGCATTACCCTCTAATGAGTTATCATCCCAAGCAAAAGAAACTTGTCCTGCTGTTGCTAAATCTGTAGTTGCATTTAATGCTCCAGATAATGAACCTCTACTTAATAGAGCGTTAGAATAATCTACCGTAAAGTTTGGCGCAGTACCTCCTACTGCATTATTCAACACATAAGACATTGCAGCATTAAATTCTGTTTTCTTTGTCGCAAATGACTTGTAACCGACTTTCAAGAACTCTTTGTTCGGTTGTAAATACTCCAATGTAACAGTAAATTTATTACGCTGATTGACTTGCCCCTCTGTTCGAGGATTCGCCACACTTGATGGCTTAATTCTGATGTAGTCAATACCTTTCCAACTACCACCAATTACGTTACCTACTTTTCCTGATAACCCTCCTAAAATTCCTTGGGATATTTTCCCCATAACTATAAATATTTAAAATTAATACACGTTCGGATTTGGTACGGACTTGATATTGCTTTTAAACTTTGTTTACTCTTCTAATATAACGAAAATTATGCCATTTTGTTACTGTTTCAGCGTAATATGATGCCTTTGCATTAAGCTTCTTTAGTTTGCATTAACTTGAAACAATTGCGTATATATGACACCTTTAAAACTGCCATTTCATCAATGACATTTTGTAACTCTTTTTCTTTGTTACTAATAACCTCAACCGCTTTAATATGTTTTTGCATTATATCGCCTGCATTACAATCTGATTTTAAACTGCTTTTAAGCGTTTTTCTGCAATCATCTATTGAGATAAACGGAATAACACTACCTTTTAAATAATAAGCGTAAAAACCACCTATTTGTAGCATCATAGATAAATGAAACAGCGTGTTTTTTTCTTTTTCGGTGGAAGTTTTCACTACAAAACAGTTAGGACAAGGATTTGAAAGCGGTTTTCCGCTGTTTAGACCTTTGTTTAGTATAAAAAAATGAGGTTTCGAGTAAGTTCTTCCGCTTCGGTGTGTTTTCAGTTCAAAAGTTGACATAGCTATCCAATTTAAAATTTGCTTCGCTACGCTTCGCGCCATTATTTTTGGAAAAGAAAGAAAAAAGATGTGCTATCTAAAAGTGCCTTGGATAAGGCTGTCAAGGTTTTTGGGTAAAAGTTTTTTGAGCTAAAATGTTTAATAAAAAAGAAGAAATATTGTGAAAAAAGTTTTATTCAAAACCCGTAGGGCTTGACCTTTACAGGCTTTTAGCGTTGGCTGAAGCAAGGCACTTATATTTGCTATCTTTTTTATTTTTTTATAGTTCTAAATATGATGTTAGGACATTTTTATTTCTTAGTGAAATGGAATAAACAAAGACTTGAGATAAGGAATACTTGGACTTAACGATGGTTTTGTGCAATGGAATGAGATAAGAAATAAAAACAATATTAAAGTACCTAGTGCGCTGGCAGAAGCGGAAATAAGTGTATTGCCCTTTATTTTTTTTGTACTCTATTTTCTTATTCTTCTACTAATGTTATTGACAAATGAATGGTAATACTCTTATTTGGATTTTTTGATTTTATAGGTGCTTTACAAATTATCTTATATAAACCTCAACTTCAAAATTAAAAGCCTTATTGTATTGAAACTAAAAAAGCACTTATAAAAACAATGCAAGAATGCAGGAATGTTCATTGTTAGCTCAAAATGTGGTTATATGTACGGAAGTGCGCGTTGGATGAGCGGATATTTTACATAATAGCAGTTATAGCTACTAAAACATAAAAACTTAGCGTAGCGTACCATTGAAAAGGTTTTTGCTACTATAACTTCTATTATGTAACATAGCTTTGGGGAGTTTAGGGTTTTATGAAAAAATAATATGAAATAGCTTGTTGCGGTTTGGTTTGATTTTATGAAAACCAAATTGCAATAGGCTATTACCTTAAAGATTAAAAACGCTAAACTAGTGTGGTGAGCGGAATAAAACAAAAGACAGAGGATTTTTGCCTTTCGCAAAATACTGGGTTTTGTTTTGTGTGGACTTATTTATGATAACTACAATAGTCATTATATCTTAATTATCTTCCTATTTATCAATGTATTATTATATTTGATTTTAAGCATATATAAACCATTTGAAAGAGAAGACACATCTATTATATTTGTTATTTTAGAACTTAAAACTTCTGTGCCAAGAGTATTATAAAGTGAATAATATATTTCTTTATTTACTTTATAATCCTTTATGTAAACAAAGTCTTCTGTAACTGTAGGATATACTTTGATTGATTCTAAGTCTATTTCATCAACACTTAATGTATTCCAAGTATTTTCGGCAACTGCACCACCCCAAATTACTGTTGCTAAGTATGGATTATCTATAAACGGATTACGGTTTCCTTGTGCTGAATAAATTATATTATTTCTATCTCTTTCAAATTGAGAAACAGGATCTTGCGCATTCCAATCTAAAAACACATTAGGCATTGTACTTGTATTGTTTAAAGTACCATAACCTATATTTATCGCTTCACATTGAGTTGGATAACGTGTATACATATACATTATAATGCGTGCAACATCACCCTTCCATTCATCACCTGGATAAAAATTACCAATTGATGTTATATGAGCATTACCTGAATCATCTTGAAAAATACGATTGTTGCGAGAACTATTCATTTGACTATCACAACTTCTTAAATTATGAACATCTGTACCTGCACTTGGATAAGAATCATCTAAACTTGGATTAGCTAAAGATTTAGCAAATACATGTTCACGATTCCATAAACCTATACAAGATGAAGAATGACATGATAAATCTTTATTTCGTGAATAATCGTTACTACTTAATGCATCTGAATCGTTGTAACCATAAATTAACAATACATTATCACTTGTTTGACTTTCTAGATCTGATTGTTTTAAAACATCCCAAGTATCTGTATTACTCGATGTATATGGGATAAGTGTTGCATGTGTATTTGTTATTAATACTGTTAGTTGTGTTTTTAAATTTTCTGGTGATTGTGAAAAATCTATACTTGAATAATATGCAGGAACTTGTGAAAATAATACAAAAGGAAATAACAATATTATTAACACATGTTTTTTGGAAAGTAAAATATTATAAAAATTCATGATTTAATTCTTATTACAAATGCACAATATCATATAACTACATCATTTACAAGATAATATTTCCTTTAACAATCTTGACTTTTTTAACATTTTATTTACCATCATATGTTACTATATGCTTGCTAAAATAGTCTCTCAAGTTTTTGTTATAAACGTAAATATAAGAACCTTTTATACCACGAAACATAATGGTTTTATAGATTTTAATAATGTAATCTTGTAATTCTCTTTCTGTTTTTACACCTTGACCACCACTTCTATCATGATAGTTTTCCTTATATACAATAATTTCATTTTTTATTGGACAATAGTCTACTTCTTCACCAAAAATTATAGCTGCATAATTCAAATCATAACCTTGCGTAGTGTGTATACACCCCATTTCAGTAACATCATTGGTTGTATTTACCCAATCTGCAGTATTTCCTTCTTTATTCCATCTTAATTCTATATCGTCAATTACAATATCCGGAACATCATCCTTTCTTGATAACCATTTCCACGAATAGCCTGATATAGTCCTGCACAAACCAAATTCATCTTCCTTTTTTTGTAACTCAGAAATCATAACTTTCATATTTGTAAATAATAACAAGTCGTAGTTATTACTTTTAAATATTTTAGGATCAGTAGGAAGATTACAATACAATAAATTATTAATAAACTCTATGTAATTTACACCACCCTTTGATCTCATTTGAGAAATAAGATTAATTTCTGTAGCGTTTTTTGATTCTTTTACTTTATCAAAATCTTTTTTTCTGATATCTGCAGGTTTAATTGATTGCTCAGAATCATAAAAAAATAATTGGCGTTTACTTGACTTCATGATCCAATCTAGTTGCGTACCATTTTTTTCAGCAGATTGATTTTTTTTACCGTTAATGGTTTCGCTGTGATATAATCCTAAAGCTCTATTCACATCATCAAAAGACTTGTAACCCATAATAGATTTACGTCTTGTTAATCTATGGGCTTCATCAACAATAAGAATATCGTAATCTTTTCTAATTACATCAGTAGGACCAATAACCATATTTTGATTTAAGCCATGTATGCTTTTAAATACTTTTTTTAGTGTACTTCTTAAACTTGACATTGGTATTACTAAACCAATGCTTATGCCCTCAGGAAATATTTCTTTTAAAGAAATTAACTTGCTTAATAAAATCTCATCTTCAATCTCTAAATCTTCTAAATCATTATTAGACACCATAGCCATTAACTTAATTAGATACACAGCTAAAATTGTTTTTCCTGTTCCTGCACTTCCATTAACAAATACTGTATTAAACTTATTTGAAGCGTAACTATCTAAAATTTCTAACACAGAAGTATATTGATCTTCAGAAAGTGATTTATAAGGTGAGTATTTGAATAAATTTGAATTTTCCAATTCAAGTAAATCCTTCATCTTAACGTTACCGAACTTTAAATTTTCCCAAATATCTTTAAATAATTCAAAATATTGATCTTTTTGATAATAGTTGTGACTTGAAACGCCACCATTACCATTCAGTAATTTAAAATCTCCTGAGGCTGTTAAGTACTGAATTAAATAAGATTCAATATCTAAGGCTGCAGATTTATTAAATGTTAAACTAGAAATTATGTATACAAATTTTAATTTGCTTTTCTCCGGATGTGCAAGGTGATTACTCATCCTCATTATAGCATTTGTAGATTCACCTACATAGGCTATTTTATTGTTGTCATCATAGATAATATATACAATAGGGTAATTTGAGCTTACAAACTCATCTTGTTTAATATACTCTATTTGCTTTTTATTAAATGGATAACTAGTAATATTTGTAGGAGTACTAAAAGGGCTCATTTAATAAAATTTATAGTTTATTATATTTTGTCGCCTTACCTTTTGCTTTAGATACTGGATACTTTTCGTTGTTCTTTGCTATTTTCTTAGAAATGATTTCGTTTATATCAAGATTATGTTTGTTTACAAGTAACAGAGAGTAAGAAAGCACATCTGCTAATTCTTCTTCTAATTTATCATAATCTACATCTTCATTGTCTTTCCAAAGAAAAATCTCAAGAAGTTCGGATGCCTCTATGGATATTGCAAGTGCTAAGTCTTTAGAATTATGAAATTGTTCCCAATCTCTTTTATCTCTAAAATCAATTAACGACTCCATTGTTTGATTTAAACTTTTTGAATCTTTAATGAATAGTACGAACTCTTCCTTATAACCATGAGGTGAAATTGAAATAACATCATCCTCATATGACATATCTGAATCAAGAAACTCAACAGGTACAGGTTTATATCTGTTTTTTATTAGAAAGTTGTTTATATTATTTACAGACTCTTCTAAATTAACAGCTATAAAGGTTTTGCAAAAAACTCCTTTGTGTTGTAAAAAACCACCATATTTTTTTGCTTCTTCGTCGGTTTTAGGAAAATTAGTCTTAATCATAAATTAAATAGTTTTTTAGCCAATGCATACTCTTTATCAAAAGGCATCTGTAATTGAGAAAGCATTTCAGGTATACCTACAGCCCAACTTACATAATAATAAGCTAATGCCTTGTAGCCAGAGAATGATGTATTTTTAATTGAAGGAATAGAATATCCATCTTTATTTGGATCAATACCAGTCATTCCTAATGTTGCAAATTCGAATGCTAATTCTTTTACTTTTACTTTGTTCATTGATTTGAAAAATTCTAAAGCACCAACCATATACATTGCTACTGCAGAATTTATACTTTTATCTGAATGACTATCTAAGAACTTTTTCATTTTACGTTCTTTAGATGGGTCTATAGTATTTAAGCCAAATGGGTCTTCTTCTATTTCTGATAAAACATCTTCTATTGTTTTTCTATTGTTTTTGTTTTCAGGAACTAGTTCAAAATAGGCATCAATTTTTAAATCTTCTGCCCAATGTTGCACTAATTCGTATTCTTCACTTGGAGCTTTATCTTTTCTATAATCTTCAAACTCTGTATAAAATTCTTTAGCTTGATTTAATTCGAGTTTTGTAGGATTATGATCTTTTATAAGGTCTACCTGATATAAATCTTTAAGATGCAAAGCATTTACAAGGTTAAATATCTTAGATTTTGATAGTATAGAGGAAGGACTTTTCTTAACTACTTCTGGATTTGTTGACGCATTAATCCCTTCCTGTACAATAGCTAACATGGAAAGAAACTGAAATGGTCTCAGTTCAGGATAGTTATTGTATATTCTATCTTCAATAAATAAATCTATTGGAGTATTGTATGCTTGTAGATTAATACCATTAAACAATAATTGCAGGTAGTTTGAGACACCATCATCTGACACCCCACTATTCTTAAGCTTTTTAGCAAACTTATCTAGAGAATAGATAAATTTAGATTTTAACGAGTCATTTGTAACAAACAGTTGATTTAAATTTTGATTTCTAGCTTCGGTTACTAACTCTAAATGCATAAGCTCATGCATTACTAAATGCTCAACAGCAGGATATGAAGATTTATATTTTACTAAATGATATGTTCTATCATAATATTCTGCAAACTCAATTTTAGCCGCTGTAGAAATATTCTCGTCAATTTCAACTCGAATAGGTTTACCACATTGAGTTTCTAATAAAACTAGAAAATCATTAACAACCTTTTGTCCATTAATATTTTTAGTTAATTTTTGAGCTGATTCGATAGCTATTCTAAAACTATTATCATGTATTACATCTCTATTTTTATTAGCTTTTAGAGCATTTAAAGCGTGTTTAAAAGAATCTTCAAAATCTTGCTCTTTTTCTGCAATTAAGCCTAAAGCTAAATGTGTATTAGGGTAATTAGGTTGTACTTTTAAAGCTTTATTAAAATATTGTAATGCATCTTTTGTTTTGCCTAGTTGCATAAGATTTGCACCAATATTATTTAATGTTAAATGGTCGTTTGGCTTTACAACTAAAACTTGATTATAATAAGTTAAGGCTGTATTAGTATCCCCTTTGTACTTAGCAAAGATATTTCCCATCATGAGCAATGCCCATTCGTTTTTAGGATTCCATCTTAGTGCATCAATAAGGTTATTAATAGCCTCTTCTTGTTCTCCTTCTTCAGAAAGAATCTGACCGTATATTCTATAATATTCTGATACATTAGGAGTTTTAGATATTAATTTTTGAACTAATGGCTTAGCTTCAGAAAATTGCCCTTTCTCGCATAAGTTAACTAATCTTTGATATGATTCTTTATCTTCATTAATGGTGGTTGAATCAATTTTTACTGTAATGATGTTATCTATTATTTCAATTTCAGGCTCAAAAGGACCTTCCGTGTAGAACCTTTTTAATAAATCATGAAGTTCTTCTATATTATTTTTCTCTACAGGAAATAATTGAAATAGAAAATCGTTAACATTAAATTTAATTGTCATAAAATAATTGATTGCTTTTAAACTTCATTTTAAATAGTAAAAATAGAAATATCTTATAACATAGGACATAGATTTTAACCATTTAATTTTACCCCTGTTTTATGTTATATTACAAGTACTAAAATAGCGTGTGTTTAACACTTGCTTTTAACTGCTCTTTTATGTGCATTAGATACTGATTGTTTGATAACTTTTTGATTCTATTATATAGCTTTCTACGATTACTAAATGTTTCAGAATGGTCTATTTTATACTGTTGTAATATTTCTTGATTTTGAAATAATGCCAACACTTCTTTTTCTTTGTTATTAAGCTGTGATAATGGAATACCTTGTTGCTTTTCTATTTTATCATATTTACTCATTAACTCATCTGCTAACATTTGATACTTCTCTTTATCTATTAAATCTCTAACCTTATATATTCCAATAGGATTTTTACGTTTATTTAGATTTCTCGTGTAGATTTCTAACTCGAACCGAAATAATGGCTTATTTAACTTTATGCGCTCGTGTGTTTTTACTTCAAAAGTTTTATCATAGCCTTTAAGATTATAATCTGTAAGATAGAATTTTTTACCGTATTGTTTATTTGTACCTAACATCGGAATTGGTTGTTTACCGTTTAAGCTTAACCAAGGATCTAGAATTGGTTTTGCTTCTTCTTCTATTATAGTACCAACTGCTAAGTAATGAATATTAGCATCATACACATTGAAAGGTAAAACACTATCTAATTTACTTAATGCCTTAACGACTTGTGAGTATGAAAACAACTCGTAATTATTACCCATATACCATTTTTGTAATGAGTTATTACAAAATATTGTATTTCCTTTTAAACGAAGGTCTAAGTTATTTACGCTCGTCTCATAAGCGTTTACCTGTCTTGTTTTTTTATTGAAAATAGGTGTCCATTTTAAGCCTTTCCATAAAAATGGTTTTTCTTGTTGCTTTATAACTTCTTTAGGTAATTGTTTTACTTGATGCTTTATTTTAAGTGTATCGTACAAAACAATTACCTTTTATTTTTAAAGGCTTTATTGTAGTTTTTATCTAGTAAGACTTCTACATCTTTCATTTTGTAGTAAATTTTACTACCAATTTGAGAAAATGATATTTTACCTTCGTCTCTCCAAGTTTGTGCTGTTCTTTTACTAATATGCATTAGCTGGATAAACTCTTGATTGTCGAGAAAAATTTCTTTTGATGTTTTTTGATTAGACTCTATTGTAGAGTTTAATTTGTCTAATCTTGATACTAATTCGTTGTACTGCTCTGATGTTAAAATTACTGCTTCCATTTACTTCTTTTTTAAATGTTAATGATTTAATTGTGAAGCAAATATGAGACAACAAAGGAAGCTAAAACAGTTATACAAGGTTATATAACCCCAAGTAAAACCCTTATAAACATTGAGTTTGTTGGAAATAAATTATTTTAATTTTCTGATATTAGACAGCATTGTATGTAAGTGTTTTTCCCAAAATTCGATAGCTTTTAAGTCTGGGTTATTAAATTCGTTCCTTAATTTTTGAGTACTAATTCCTTTTTCAGAAGATTTTTTAGTTTGAAAATTAGCTGATATGAAACGAAATAATTCTGCATCAGATTTTGTATTAAAGACTTTAGGCTTTAAATCGTTTATCATTTTAAATACTAATGATAATTGAGGAACTGAAAGGTCTGTTTTTAGTTTAGGTGTGCTTTTTATATGAGGATTTAATAATTCTTCTTTTTCTTTTATTTTACTTAATTCTGCATTTATTAAACCTTGTAATTGATAAATAGGAAAAAACTCTAATGGAAAGAATATTTTCTCTTTATTGATATAAGTGAAATCTAAATCCATATCATTTGTAGCAACATTAAAAGCTTTACTTTTTCTAATGTAACCCAACATTATTAAGTCATCCTCTGAATGCCCTTTAGCTTTTAAATCCTCTATTGCTTGTTCAGTTTCATCTTCTGAATATCTACACTCAAAATCATCTTTTTCTCCAAACAAATAGACTTCAATGTCTTTATATAAATACTGTAATGCGTCTTTATTTAATTGTGTGCGCTCTTTAACTATATCATATAATTGTAAATCTGTGTGGTCTTTAGTTCTAATTGTATCTAATAGGTCGTAAATCTCGTTAGTTTCTTCTGATTTTGTTTCTTCGTTTTGATACTTTAATAAGCTTTTAAAAGTGGTTAACCTTTCTGCTAAAGCCATATACTTTATGAAATGATTCATAAATTTACTGTCAATATAAAACTGCCCTTCTTCAACAATTGATTGCCAATCTAAATCATCAAGTGATTTTATTATTTCAAATGAAGTAAAATGTCGTTTTAGCACTATTAAAGAATCTTCTAATTCTCTACTTAAAAAACTATTTATTAAACGTTTTCTTAAATCATAAATTGAATCTCCTTTTAAATCTAATTCAGAAGGATTGATATAAGACCTTAAATATCCTGCTATATCTGTACTACACTTTGCAAGTTTCTTTTGCATTTTCTTGATTTCACTTTTAGTGAAGTCGTTTTTTTCTTCTTCATTAACACAAGATGCAAACATCATTTTGTCTTTATCCGTTTCACTATAAGTTTTTGATTCTATAAGATTATCAATAGCATCTGTAAACTTTCCTAATAACGCTAGTTCTATTTTTGAATATTCTCCCATTTTTTAATTGATGTATTTATCTACTGCATTATCTAATTCACTACTTATAATTTTTGCATAAACTTGTGTTATTCCAATATCGGAATGATCCATAAGTTTAGATACGTGTTCTATTCTCATACCGTTATTTAATGCTCTGGTAGCAAATGTATGTCTGCTAATATGAAAGGTTAAAGAAAATGGTAACTCTAAAGTTTTACCCATTTTAGTTAAATACATATTGCTTAACGCTATTGCTTGTCTTACTACTTTTGCTCTTTGTTCTCTGTCTGTAAAATAATCGTTATCAATATTTGCAAAAGGAAATATTATATCGTTTTGACTTACATTTTCTGAATTATATTTTTCTAAAATATCTATTGCAACTTGCCCAATTCTAATACTGTGCTGTCTGTTTGTTTTGCGTATTGTCTTTGTTATTTTGTGTGTCTTAGCGTTGTAATTATTCCATTTTAATTCTATTATATCGCCAAACCTTAAACCTCCAGAAAAGACAGCAAACAAAAACATATCTTTTATAATTTGTGCCTTTGCTTTATCTGAAACCTCTAATTTAATAAATGCTTCTAATTGTTCGGCAGTTAAAAAACGTTTTGTGCTTTTTGATTTCTTGACTTTAAATTTACTAAAAGGAAAATGATTTAACGGTATTAAATCCTCTCTCTGCGCTTCTTTAAACATTAGGTTAAGAATCTTTAAAGAAAAATTTATAGTCGTGTTATTATTACCTAAAGTGGTACTACAGTAACCTGCATAGTCTTTTAATGTTGTTACTGTAATATCATCGAACATTAACTCTTTATGGCCTATAAACTTTTCAAACTTTTTGAGATAGTTTTTATAGTTGTTATATGTTGATAGTGCTAAAGTGTCTTTTTGTTTTTCGCATCGGTTGTATGCATACTCAAAGAAATTAACTAACGGTTTCCCCTTAATAGCTTCTTTTAGTTTTCTTGCTGATGTGGATTGATTTTTAGTTTCTAAATCTGCTATTTGTCCTTGTGCATCTGCAACCTTTTGAGAAATGTAACTATTTAGTCGTGTAGAATTACTATGATTTTTCTTTACTTTTTGCTTATCCTCATCCCATTCGTTAGGCTCTAATTTTAAGCTTAAAGAAATAAATTTAGTTTTTCGGTCTTTTATCACTCTTAAATATAAAGGTGCTTTTCCAGACTTATCGACTTTAGATTTTTTTAATATTAATTTTATTGAAGCCATAACTTATTGATTTAGAATAGGTGCAATGGGATGCAAACGAATACTAAGGTACAACAATAGGTACAACAAACAATGCTTTTTATTGTATTTTATTACATTATTTTGCATTACACAAAACAACAAAACCCTTTATTTATAAGGCTTTAAGTGAAATTAGAAGAAATAAGATATAATAGTTAGACAACACCGTGTATAATTCATTGCTAGCACTCGCTTACTTACGAAAATCCTTGCGGATTTTCTATTCGGTTTATATTTGCTAATTTAGTTGCTCAAACACGCAACGAAATCATACACAAACACGTTAGCAGCAACCAAAAAAAACATTCCGTAAACAACAATGAGTAAAGATAACAACAATCAAAACAGGAATAGAAATTCTCGGAATAACACTAAAAACAGACCATTTGAAGAAAAATTAAGACCTTTTATAACTGCTGACATTGATAAAAAAATAAACGACCTTTTTTCGCAGACGGTAAGAAAAATTCGTAGTGAAAATTCCGATTTTAAAAAAGAGGTAAAAGATTTAATTGAACGTATTGAGAATGAAAAAATCAGTCAAAAAATTTCTGAATTAGAAAGCGAACTCAAACAAATAGATAATAATTCGGAACTTGATGAAATAAAAAATGACCTGAAAACCTTAACTGAAAGTACTTTAAAGTACAAAAAGGATATTTCCTTACTTAAAAGAAAGTGCTTACCTTTTATTAATGTAAAAATTAATGATAGCAAACCTTCAGAGGTTGGTATCGTTCATTATCAGTTTGAAGAATTAATTGCAATAGTAAGTACACGATTAAATGTATTTTTAACAGGTCCAGCTGGTTCAGGAAAAACTACAGCAGCCAATCAATGTGCAGATGCATTAAATATTCCTTTCTATTTTACTGGTGCTATTGCAAGCGAATTTAAACTTACTGGTTTTATTGATGCAAATGGAAAAATAGTCTCAACAGAATTCAGAAAAGCATACGAAAACGGAGGACTATTTTTATTTGATGAAATAGACGGTAGTTTTCCACAAGCTGTTTTAGCTTTTAATGCTGCACTTGCAAATGACTATATGGACTTTCCAGACAAACGAATAAAAAGACATAAAAACTTTTACTGTATCGCAGCAGCTAATACATATGGACAAGGAGCAGATAGACAATATGTAGGCAGAAATCAACTTGACGCAGCTTCAATAGATAGATTTATTTTTATCGATTGGAAATATGACGAAACTTTGGAACGAAAACTTGCGAATAATGATAAATGGGTAGATTACGTTCAATCTATTAGACGAGTTATTGAGAAAAAAGAAATTAGACATATTGTAAGTCCAAGAGCATCCTTTTTTGGAGCAAAACTTTTGAAAAACAATCTTAATCAAGAATTGGTTGAGAATTCCGTTTTATGGAAAGGTCTAGATATAGCAACAATTGAATTAATTAAAAACAACCTATAAACATTGAGTGTTATAAACAAACATATCATTTACGAAGATTTATATGATTTTTGGTTATACGCATTTAGAGAAAGTGATGCTTACGAAAAATCATCTCGTGGATATTCACGAGAATGGAATGGGAATGTTACTTGGTTAGAGGCAAAAAAACTTGCTTTACAAGGTTGGCAAGACGGTTTGGAACAAGTTAAAAAATATCAAACTGAAATTACACCACAGATTACAGAAAAAGTAATTCGTCCAAGTCAGATTTATGATGTTGCTGGTTATAATGTAGATGTTGGTAGATATTTATCAAATGACCCAGAATGTTTTGTCTCTCGTGAGTTTGTAATCAATAATTCACCTGGAAGAGTATTTACTTTGGTATATTCTATATCATTTTCAGCTGCTATCGAACCTGAAACAATAATTCAAAGAGGAGCGATTATTTGTGCATTAGTAGATGCTATTGAATACGCTGGTCATAGAGTTGAAGTAATATGCAATTGGGCAGTTTCAAAATACTCAAGCGAAAAAAACAGAACTGGTATTATCAAAAAAAATGGTTGGTTAGAATTAGATGTAACAATCAAAAAAGCTAATCAACCTTTAGAAATGATTGAACTTGCTTTTTGCTTGGCTCATCCCTCAATGTTGAGAAGAATTATGTTTTCAGTTGCGGAAATTGAAGGTTGGTCAGATTTTGCTTATGCTTATGGTTATCCTGCGAACGCTACCAATAAAGGAGATTTATATATTCAAGAAATATTTAGTGGTAAAATACCAAACAAAAAAGCCATAAAATGGGTGTTAAACCAATTAAAAGATTTAAACATAGAAATTAAAAATCAATAAATTATGAAGAAAAAAGTTTCGACCCAAGCGAATCAAGCCAATCAAAATAATTCCAACAAAGGAACAAAAGGCACAAATAAACAAAATTCACAAGTACACGGAAATAGAGGAAAGCAGTTAAATCCAAACAACAAAGGGAAATAATGGCAGCTGCTAACAACGTATATATCTCATAGCTAGCTAGTTGCTTAATCAAAGTTAAGGCATATTTGCCAGTCCGCCAAATTTTTTAATTTGGCTTATTGAAAAAAAAGATAATAAGAAAAATTAAAAAATTTGGCTCGTGCTCAATCCGAAAATAATTAATAATTTGCACGCTACGAGCCATATACAGGGACGTTAGCTACAAGGCGAATGAAGAACTTCAAAAAAACATCTTTTCTATCTTTAACATTAGGTTGGATTGGACTAATTATAACTCATATAATATGGTCGAATATAAGATATGAAAATGCTTCCGGAGGAGATACTGGAGTCGTTCTATTTTGGGCATCTTTTTTTCTTTTAATCTTTTATGGACTTTTCATATTAATTCCACAAAAAAGAATTGTAAAACTGACTGAAAAACTGACTTTAACTTCATTTACTCTTCTTTCTGGAATTTACGCATTAATCGGTTTTATTATTCTTATTGGTTGGATATTTTTAACGTCTGACAATTTCTACGGAGTATTTTTAGATGCTTTTGTTTGTGGACTAATCTTCGGACTGACTTTTCATCTGATTTGGAACAAAAAACGGAATGAATTAAAACAAATACATTTGATTCCTATTCTGACTTTACCGATTTTTTTCCTTTTCATTTATTTATTTGTTTTCCCTAAACTATTACCTTCTACTGCATACAATGTTGTTCCTCAATATGTGAGACACAACATATTAAAAAACACAATTCCGAAATTTAAAATTGGAGACAATTTAACAGAATTACAAAAAGCTTTACCAGGCGAATTTGAATTTGACGATTGTTATGGGAATAGTAGTGCGATTTTGGAAAACTTCCAATTTGTAATTGAAGTGAATTGTTGCAGAATAGTACGAATTGAATTTGGACCAAGACAAAAAACGGGTTATACAATGGGCGGAAAAAGAAAGCCCTGTAACTAACATCGTGTATATTTTATTGCTAGTTCTAGACTGCTTACGAAAATCCTCGCGGATTTTCTATTCGGTTTTTATTTGCTAACTTAGTTGCTTAAACACGCAACAAAGCATACACAAGACCGTTGTGCTTCATTACCAGAAACCGCTAACCCATGATAAAATTCTTTAGAAAAATTAGACAAAAACTATTAACTGAAAATAAACTCAGTAATTATTTTATTTATGCTATTGGAGAAGTTATTCTTGTTGTAATTGGTATTCTTATTGCCTTGCAATTAAATAATCTTAATGATATAAAAAAAGACAAAGGTGATGAAAAGAAATACCTTGCTAGAATACAATTAGATATTAAACAGGACTTAGCAGAATTAGAAAGGCTTTTTCAAGGGGATACTATTCAATTAGATGCTTATACTTTTTTGGGACGTTATTTGCAGTCAGATTCAATAGCCACAGACCCTATTGTATTAGTCACAAAGTCAGGTAATGCTTTTGGAATCCATTGGTTTGAAGGTAAAAATATAGTTTTTGATGACATGAAATCGTCTGGCAAAACAGGACTCATTACTTCAGATTCTTTAAGAAATAGTATTCAATATTACTACAGATTATTTGATGAAGTCATAAAAGAAGAGAGTGTACACAATAATTCAATCTTAAAATATAATGATAATATTTATCCTTTTTTCGAAACAGGTTCTGGATCAGACATTGGGATGCCGGAAAGGTGGAAAGAAAACTCGAATGAAAAATCATTTTATAAATTTTATAATTCCGTGATAAACCTAGATGAAGACCAAAAAAAAATAATTTCCGATAATTTTGGCTTGACGAAAGCTAACATTTTACTAAATCATAGAGTTCGACTGTTACTACATAAAGAGGGACTAAAGACAATTACGGCTATTGATGCTTATTTAAAACAAGAAAAATAACGAAAGCACAACACCGTATATAATTTATTGCTAGTTCTAGCCTACTTACGAAAATCCTCGCGGATTTTCTATTCGGTTTGTATTTGCTAAATTAGGTGTTTAAAACACGCAACAAACCATATACAATCACGTTGTGCGTCATTTAAAAATACTCAATCGGAATTAAAAAATGAATAGTGATAATTTAAAAAACTCAATCCGAATATTTGAGCACGCAAGTACTGAATTAGAAAAAATCTCTGATAATGGTTTAAAAGAATTATCAAAACTTCGAAAACCAGATAACGTTATTCATCTAAAACATTTGAAAAATTCTGATGATTTAGGAATTAATACACTGTTAGCAACACAAAGAATTCCAGCTATTGTTCTGTTAGGATTATCGATTGAATTGACATTCAAATTAATCATAAAACAAAAATTAAACAAAGAGTTTAGAATACACGAATTGAATAAATTATTCAAGAAATTACCAAGTGAAATTAGAGACTCTATCGTTTTAAATGTAACTTCTGACTTGAAAATTTCCGAAAGTGAGTTTTATAATAAACTAAATGAGAATGACTTGATTTTTGTCAACTGGAGATATTTCTATGAAAAAGAAACACCGAATTATGCAGGTATTGAATTTTTAAAATCTCTGCACAAGTATTTAAAAAAATTAATTGAATAAAAACGAACGCACAACACCGTATATAATTTATTGCTGGTTTTAGCCTGCTTACGAAAATCCTCGCGGATTTTCTATTCGGTTTTTATTTGCTAAATTAGGTGCTTAGACACGCAACAAACCATATACAAACACGTTGGCATTAATTTATGAGCTACAGTAAGAAACGAATAGAGTACAATAATAAATGGCCGAATGAAGTCATAATTTTTTCTGCACAAAAAGCATTTTTAGAATTATTAAATGACAAAGGAATTATAAATATTTTACGTCCAATTAAGCTTCCTTTAATTGAAAATTATGAATTCCAAAGACTTTTATCTTTTAAAATTGATATATACGAACAACTTCCTAACAGACCAGACATTGGATTTGATTTAGCTTGGAGAACTTTTGAGGCATACTCAACTTACATTGCTAAAAAATCAAATTGGTCAGTTTCCAAAACTTGGAAAATAACTAACAAAATTTCAGAAGATTTTTTTATAAACCAATACAATAATAATTCAGAATTAAATAGTGCTTTTAAGGAATTGACAAAAGCTGTTCCTTTACAAGCAACTGAATACTTGATTAAAAAGTTATTTGAAGAAGAATCTTCTGCTATAAAATCGCAACAAAGGCAGATAACCGACAGAGTTAAAGATTGTATAGGAAATGAATTATTTGATGCAATTGAAAAGAAATACGGAGATTTAAATGCGGATACACAAAGAAGAGCTGGTATGTTATTGCAAATTCTTCTTTCTGGGAGAGAAATTGAGTTAAAAGAAAAAAAATATCAATTATCTCAATTACAGATTATAAAATTACTCATAAACGGAATTTTATATACTTATAGGAATGAACGTTTCCACGGAGATGCTTTTTCACCTTTTAAAAGTAGTTTGACAAAAATAAAGACTTATGCTCATTCATATTATTTACTTATATCTACATACTTTTTTATCAGTCAATTGATTTACAAGGATTATCCTAACTTAATTGAATTAAGTGAAATTGCTAAATCTCTGAATGAAAACACAGTAAGATATAATTTAGTATTTGAAAAACATATAAAAAAATAAAAACTAATGCCAACACCGTATATAATTTATTGCTGGCTTATTGCTTACTTACGAAAGTCCTCGCGGACTTTCTTTGTCCGTAATTATTTACTAAATTAGTTACTTAAAACACGCAACAAACCATATACAACAACGTTAGCCTTCATTAAGACCAACCATTAACCAAATGATAAAATTCTTTAGAAAAATTCGTAAAAACCTACTCTCAGAAAATAAGTTTAGCAAATATCTACTTTATGCAGTCGGTGAAATTGTGCTTGTTATTATCGGTATTCTTATCGCACTTCAAATAAATAATAAAAACGAACAGCGAAAAACCGAAAATAAGATTGTTTCAATTTTAAAAGAAGTACAACATGATTTAGGACTAGATATTCAAAAATCGGACGAGCTAATTGCCTATTATAAAACCAAAGATTCAATCATCAACCTAATACAAGCAAATAAACTTACCTATGATGATTATAAAAATCAAAACCGAAATGCTTTAAGATATGCTATCATGAATGCTTTTCATATGAAAATTCATGCAAATGGATATACTAACCTCATAGAAAATGTTGATAATGTTCCAGAAAAGCTAAAAGCAGTTATTGAGCCATTAAACGAGATCTATATTTATAATAAATACGAAATAGACAAGTTCGATACTCGCGTGGACTTGATTACTGATAGAGTCATGGACGGGTTGGCTAAAAATAAAGAATGGTATTACAGATTAGATCAGCCTCAATTAGAAGATGAGATGATAGATTTTTTTCTAAATGATCCTTACTATAAAAATGATGTAGATCTATACCAAAATGCTGGCTGGACTAACTTGGCATATCATGTTACTATATTTAGAGAAAATGCAATTAATGCATACAAACAAATTAACTTACTTATTGAAAGTAATGAACCGCTTCCTGATTTTATACCACATAATTTAGTTCATCTAACAAAGGCACAACTAAATGAATATGTAGGAACTTATAAGGTTGTAAAGTTTGAAGGCTATGATGGCCCATTACCAGAATTAAACTATAAAATTCAGATACAAGACAATGACCTAGTAGGCGTTATGAATGGAGATCTTGGAGATATGGATTATTTCTATTTTGAAACAAAAGATAAAATATTTGGTCAGACTGATATTTATCTTAAAGGAGAGTTTGTAAGAGATAGTTTGAATGAAATTACATCTTTATTTGTTATGAAAAATGGAATGGGAGCACACTTAAATAAACTTGAAACTAATTAGAAGAAATTAATAACGAAAGGCTAACAATGGCTATAAGTAATTGCTTGCTCTCGCCTACTTCTGAAAATCCTCGCGGATTTTCAGTTGAGTGTGTACTTGGGAAGTTAAGTATTAACCCACGCAACTACTCATAGCCGAGACCGTTATGCAACAGTTAAAATCACGTTCAAAAATTGAATGTTTAGATTAAATTTGTAAATTTGATATTATGGATTTAAGTTTAGAAAATAAAAAAATAGAATTAATTCAATGGTTATCAACTTTGAATGACACATCTCTGATTGACAAACTAATGAAATTAAGAGAGAAAGAGAAGAACGATTGGTGGAATGAAATTTCTGCAAGCGAAAAAGAGTCTATCGAAAAAGGAATTCAAGATGCTGATAACGGAAAATTGACTTCTCACTCAAACGTGAAAGGAATCTATGAAAAGTGGTTATAAAATTCTGTGGACTGACCACGCAATATCTGAACTTAAAGAAACTATTGAATATCTTGAGAATAAATGGACAGAAAGAGAATTAAGAACATTCTCTGCAAAATTAGATCATACAATAGAACTGATTTCAAAATCACCCGAAATTTTCCCAGTATCATTCGAGAAAAAAAATATTCGAAAAGCTGTAGTCGAAAAACATAATAATCTTTATTACCGAATTAATAAAAATTCAATTGAGATTGTTTCTTTGTTTTCAAACAGAAAGAATCCGAATAAGAAAAAGCTATAAAACCATTGCATAACACCGTATAAAATTAATTGCTGGTTTTAGCCAGTTTACGAAAGTCCTCGCGGACTTTCTATCTGTGATTTATTTGCTAACTTTAGTGCTCAAAACACGCAACTAATCTTATACAACAACGTTACCACCAATTAGACCACTCAAATGAAACTGAACTGCAAAAAATGCGGAAATGAAATAAACGAACTGAATTTGTCGGAAGAACAAAAGTTTGAAATTTGGGGAATGGTTAAGCAGGATTTAAAACTATTTGCAGTTAAAAAAATTATTGACGATTTCGGAATTAGCCATAAAGAAGCGAAAGTCATTATTTCACACATAAATAGTGAATACGGAAAATGTAATCATTGCGAAAATGACGAATTAGAATCTGAAAATACTGAATGTCAGAAATGCGGAGCGTTCAATTATAATTTTAAAGAACCTGTTTTTAATAGTGAATTTTGCTCACATTTGGAATACAGACTTGATTTTGACAATTTAGGAATTGAAAGTGTTCAAGGTTTTTGGTGTGATGGAGTTGATTGCTTTCCTTACGACTTAAAAAGTTTATCTAAAGAGAATATTGAGAAAAATAAATCAATTGTAACACGAGCTTGGATTGGAAAAGGAGGACAAGGAATTTATGAAATGAAAATTAAATTTGGAAAACAGTCAGTTGATAATTATAAAAACGGATTGAGTTTGATAGAATGTATTCCTAAACGAGAAAACAGAAATTGGATTAAAATAGAGCCTGAAAACAAACGAATTCAAGTATCTCTGAAATAATTACTGGTGGTAACACCGTGTATAATTAATTGCTTTGTTCTTCTCTACTTGCGAATATTCCTGCGGAATATTCACGGGTTCGTAAATGTTTGCTAAATTAGTTGCTTAACCACGCAACTAACCATACACAAACACGTTATAAAAAATAGCTCAGATGAACCTCTGAACTATAAAACAAACATTAATTCACAAATTAATATTTAATTACTTCTCACTCTGCTTTTGAATTTTCTCTTACTCATTTCTGATAATAAATAATGGATTCATTT
>NZ_JAUOQT010000012.1 GCF_030547245.1 Oceanihabitans sp. 2_MG-2023 | reverse complement strand
TCAAGTAGAATCGGGTACACTTTCTTTTCAAAATACATTAGGCAAAAATTTTACAGATGGTACTTATAATGTGTTTGCAGGAGCAAGTATGAATTGGGATACTACTATTAATCCTTCGGGAACATTAGAAGGAACTATCGATGGTGATTTAAATTGGAATAGCATAGTAAATGTAGTAGATGGAACATATACAGCTTTTAATTTTTCGGAAACAGATAATTTTAATTGGACAACAGGAACCTTGTCCGGAGGAGGAACTTTAACAAATAGGAATGTTTTGAAACTTATCGGTTCTTCAAATAAGTTTGTTTCTGGAGATACAACCCTCGAAAATCAAGGTGCATTTTTATTTATTGATAATGGCGATTTACTTATTGTTGGTAATGGAAGTATGCTAAACAATACAACAGAAGGAATTATTGATATGCAAGCAGATGCAGGGAATATTAGTTGGTCAGGAACATCTGGTGTTGTAAATAATGCTGGCTTAATACAAAGAACAACTACCACGGGAATCGTTCAAATTGCTACCGAATTAAATAATTCTGGTACCATAGAAGTAGTTTCTGGAGAGCTTGAATTTACAGGAAGTCAGTTGTTTACAAATGAAGTTACTGGTAAGATTAAAGGTGTTGGTATTTTAGATGTTCCAACTGTTGGTAATTATACAAATAATGGAACATTTGCTCCAGGATTGTCTCCAGGAACGTTAAGTGTACAAGGAGATTATAAGTCTTCCGAAACTTCTGTGTTAGATATTGAATTAGACGGTTTAATACAAGGAACAGAATACGATTTATTAAACATAACTGGAACAAACGTTGTTTTTGACGGAGATTTAAATGTAACATTGGGTTTTGATGCTAATGTAGGTGATTCCTTTACTGTTGCTACGGTTAGTGGATTAATTACAACTAAAAGTTTTACAACACCTATATATGCAGATTTTGGATGCAAGCATTATACTATGGATATAACTTATCCAGATGATAAAAATGTGGTAGTAACTATTTCTAATAAAGAAGATATTTTACCTCCAGATGTACTAACACAAGATATTACTGTACAACTAGATAATACGGGTAACGTTTCTATAGTGTCGTCTCAAATAGACGCTGGTTCTTCAGATAACTGTACTATTTCTGCAAATTTAATTTTTGCATTAGATCGTAGTGATTTTACATGTGCAGATATAGGTGCAAATACCGTAAGCTTATCTGTAACAGATGAAGCTGGTAATACGAGTAATGCAAGCGCTATTGTAATAGTCGAAGATACTTTAAGTCCTACAGTGTTAACCCAAAATATAACCGTTCAATTGGATGCTACAGGAAACGCTTCGATTATAGAAGATGAAATAGATAATGGTTCCTCAGATAATTGTTCTATTTCAAGTTTTGTACTTGATGTCACCAATTTTTCTTGCGCAAATTTAGGTGCAAATACAGTAAATTTAACAGTTTTAGATTCTAATGGTAATAGCCAATCTGCACCAGCGACGGTTACTGTAGAAGATATTATTAAACCCACTATAGTTTGTCCTAATGGATTGGTTGAAGTTAGTGATGGACCATTAACGTTACCAGATTATTATTTAGATAACGTAGTTGCTGTTTCCGATAATTGTGAAGTATCAAGCATAATGCAAACACCAGTTCCTGGTACTATTTTACAAGACGGTAATTATAATGTTAGTTATCTAATTACAGATTCTTCCGGAAATACAGAAACCTGTACTTTTTTTGTAAAAGTAGAAGATACTACACTAAGTATCACTGACAATGTTTTATCTGAAAATGATATTCAGCTATTTCCAAATCCAGTTATAGATAAAGTAATCTTGCGTAACTCTAATCGTTTAGAACTTATCGATGTCATGTTAATCGATGTAAGAGGGAGTGTTATTAAAACCATAGATGTAAAAGGAAAGGCATTAGATATAGAAATTTCACTAGAAAATTATACTAGTGGTATGTATTTTATAAAAATTAATGGCACACATGGCTCGATTGTAAAACGATTGATTAAACAATAAATAATCGTTTAAAACTAATTTTAGTTAGTTGTTAATTAAAAAGGCTGTCCATAAAATTGACAGCCTTTTTTATGCCTTCTTTCTAAGTTTCATAAAAATAATAAGTAGTATAAGTACTAAAACACCTAATAATAGATAGCGTAAAGGGTTTGATGTTTGAATTTCAATGGGGCTAGCATCTCCAATAAGAATTAATCCTGCCCAATATTGTGGGTGTTTTGCACGACCATTAGCCATTTTAATATAATCCAGTTTCGCAAGTCTTAATGCCTCATGTTTTGGAGTTCCTTCAGAAATATTATTATAAAATAGATCAATAATTTTCATGCTAGATTGTTCGTCAATTTTCCATAGGCTAGTTAAAATACTTTCGCTTCCAGCGTAATTAAAAGCATGTGCTAATGAAATCATACCTTCTCCAGATTGATAGGTTGGTTTACCTGTTTCGCAAGCTGTTAATACAGCCAGGTTGGAGGATAAATTCTGATTGTATATTTCATAGGTGTATAGTGAATTATCTTCACCTGAAGCATCTTTAGCAAAGACTAACCTAGAGAGTTCGGGAGATATATTATTAGATTCTGCATGTGTGCCTATATGTATGATTTTATGTTCTTTGGCTTCATTTTCAAATACTTGTTTGGAAGCATTTTCGTTTAAAAATGATTTGCCATTAAATAATTTTGTACGCTCTTTAACCAATTCTGCGCTAAATGGTTGTGGTAATAATTTTAAATATGCCTTGTCCATATGCATAGAATCGGTAATTGTCATTCTATAATCGTCCTTCATTTCATCATTAAATTCTGGTGCAAAGGCAATAAAATCGCTAGAATAATCTGTTGTTTTCTGGTTTTCCTTTAATAAGAATAGACTATAGTTATAAGATATATTGTGTTTAGATAATAAACTATGTTCTACCATTGTTTCAAAAGAAGTTGCTTTACTTGAGGTTAAAGATTCAAAACTTAGATTAAAAAGTGCTCCATCCGGAATTATTATTATGTTTTTATTATGAATCTTATCTTCGATTGGTTTCCATAAATTTTGATATAAGATGTAAAGTGATTCCGAAGTCCTATCCAAATCAAGTTTGTTTGTAGCTAAAAAGGCAATAGGTTTACTATTGTTTTTAGAGGTTAATCTCACTATATTAAAGGTTGTTTTATCTACTATTAAAGCATAGAGCTTCTTATCTATGTTTAAATATCTAACGACTGTAGTTTGTTCTGGAATATTATTTTGAAGATTGCTTAACGGAGTTTCTATGGTCGCATAACGCATTTTGTAATATTTTGGATAGTCTTGTTTAAGGCTGTCTAAAAAAAAACTCCAAGATTTTGAGGCTTTAAAGAAATCACTAATACTTGAGTTCTTGTTCGTTTGTAAAGTAGCAGCAATATTGTTTTTTAATTTTTCCTCTCGCTCCAAAATAGTTTTTGAAATTCCAGAAAAAGCGAGGTCTTCTCTTAGGTTAAGTCGGGAACGAATACGATTATACAATCCAGACTCATGAAGATTAATAACATCCATTAGGTATTGTTTGTTATTGGTTTTTTCAAATAATTCTAACCTTATTTTTTTTGCAAAATTAAAAAGCTCTTGATTTTGAGACATTAGCGTTGTAATATCGTTGTGTGATTTTAATACTGTTTTTCGTTGGTCTAGTATGGTTATTCCTTCTTCAATTTGAAGAAGTAAATGCTTTAAGAAAGCTTCATCCTTCGTTGTAGAAAGTGCATACTTAGAGCGTGTGTTTATGGATATTGCACGAGGTTTTTCAAATTGTATTGAAATAGAATCTGAGGCATTATTCGAGTTAGGATTTTCGAAGCCGAACTCTAGAGCTGCAGTACTGTATTTTTTTGCTTCTTCGTAATTTTTAAGAATGTAATAGGTGTTAGCTAGATTTGTTGTACTAATAAATTCCCGAACTGTATTTTTAAAACTTCCTTTTTTTGTGAATGTATAAGCTTCTTTTGCTAATGCCAAAGCCTTGGTTTTATCTCCATGCTTTGCATGAAAAACTGACATGGTTCCCATTTCTTCTAACATTTCTTTAGAGAAGTTATTGTTAGTAGCTTTTCTGTTTAAAAGTTCCCCTTTTAAGTAATAAGAACTTGCATTAGTATAATCTTTTAAATCTTTATAAACACTAGCTCTAGAAATGTAAGCTATACCTAACCAGTACGTTTGTGCTTTTTTGTTTTTTTCTATTGTAGCAATTGCTTGGTCTAAAAGTATTGCTGCATTTTCTAGATCTTTGGTGTTTATTTTAGCTTGAGCAAGTATTATTTTTGAAATATTTACACTTGGATCTGTCTCGCCAAATGCTTGTTTCTTGATGTTAAATGCGTAGTTTATAAGTTCTTCAGCTCTTTTAAATTCACCTATTTCATTATAAAAAACGCCCAAATTATCAATAGCAGCGAGTTTACTTTTTTTAGCTCTCAACTTACGTTGTTCATCTATAGAATTATCTATGAATTTTTGTAAATCGGAAATAGCTTTCTCTGTAAATTTAATAGCTTCATTATTCTTACCTATGGCTTGAGATACTATGGCTAAATTGATTTGTAATAGGGCTGGACGATAATACTCGTTCATGAAGTCGTCTCCTTTTGGTGCGTTATGAAGTGCATTTAAAGATTTATTCATATAATATTTAGTACTATCCATTTTGGCTTCAGTCCAGTATACTATTCCTATGCTGTTATAGGTTCTTTGTAACGCTACATAATCTATGTTTTTTACATTTTTAAGTGCTTCTATGCTCTTTAAATAGTGTTTTTTAGATAATGGATAATTGCTTAATTGAAGAGAATAATAACCAAGATCATATTCTAATTCTGCTTTTTCTTTAGGTCTATTCTCTTGCAATTGTGCGACAAAAGGGATTGCTTCTGTTACTGTTTCATATGCTTTAGAGTAATCTCCTGCATCTGAATACGTAACTGACAATCCAGTAAGTGCTTTATATGAAATATATGGGTCATTTTGTTTTAGTAATTCTTCAGTAAATTCTTTAGAGCGTTTAATCGCAAGTTGTTTATCATTATTTGCTAGAATAAAGCTGCCAATAAATTCATAATAGTTTATAAGTGAATCGTATTGTTTTACAGCTTTAAATTGCTCTATTTGATGATAGAGTTCTGCCTTAGCTTTGGCTATTTTTTTTTGATCAACTAGTTTTCTTAGTTTATCGATCTTAGAGATGGAATCCTTTTGCGCATAAGTAGGCACTGTAGTAATGTGAAATAATACCACAGCAAAGCAATAGCAAGTGAACTTCTTCATAAAGTGAAGTTTTAGTTGTTTAGTTTAGAAAGTATTTTTTTGCTATTATCAATAGTACTAAAGGTAAGATTTTTTTTTGCAAGTTCCATGTTATCGGCTTTTAAATGTGCTAAACCTAAGTAGTAATAGGCTTCATTAGTGAAGCTTCCAAGCGTATTATTTGTTACTTTACTTAAATACAGAATAGCCTTCTTTTCATTTTTATTTGCTAAATGAGCAACGCCAATAAAATAATTTAATGTGTCGTTTTTTGGTTTAGTATTTAGAAGTTTTTCCCATTTAGAGATTGCTAAAGTATAGTCACCTTGTTTGTAGTTAACCATGGCATTATAAAAATCATAATTGTTGGTTTCTCCCATCGTAGTTGGTAAACCAGGATCTGCTTTAAAATATTGCGTATATAATTTTTCATTATTAGAACTCAAATTAAAAAACCAAAAGCTTCCCAATGCTATAATTAAAACTGCAGCTGCAATCATTTTTTTAAATGGAAAAGAAATAACTTTAATGTGGTTGTTTTTAAGCGTTTTATCTGCAGAGATACCACTATGGTAAATATCTAATTGTTCCTTCAAGCTTTGTGTTTCTATAGCTTCTTGCATTATTTTGTGTTCATTAAAATAATGTAATAACGCACTGTTGTTTTTTAATTTTAATTCCAATGCTTTACGCGCTTCAGGTGACATGGAACCACTTAAGTAACGCTCTATGTTTTCGAATTCTTTTTCTGTGATGTTTGTATTTGGGTTCATGCTATTTGTTATTTTCTGAAGCTAATGTTCGTAATTTTTGCATACATCTGTACTTTTTGTTTCTAGTAGATGCTGCGTCTAATTGTAATTCTTCAGCAATAATCATCATCGATTTCTTTTCAAAATAAAATTTCTTTAATAGTGCTTTACACGAGCCACCAAGACCTTTAAAAGCATGCATTATACTATCTAATCGTTTTTCTTTTAAAATATCATCATCATTTTCATATAAATTTGTGTCTACAGCTTCAAAATGATTGATTTTTGAGACTACAACAGTTTTTTTATGATGCTGAGAGCGTAAATAATCTAACCATTTGTTTTTAGAAATGGTGTAGAGATAGCCATGAATAGCGGAATCATTTTGCGATTCAAATTTATCGTTTTTAACGTTTTTCCAAACACTTAAAAATGCTTCTTGAAAAATATCTTTGGCGTGTTCTTTATTTCCATTGTTTTTTAAAATATAAGCTTCAATTTTTGGGTAGTTGGATTGATACAATTGCTTTAGCGTATTGGAATCATTATTTTTAATAGACTCAATTACAGAATGATTATTTTTAGTATTTCTTTTTTGCATCTTAATAGGAAAGATACTAGAAAGTTATAATATTTCATATCATTTTTGATAAAGTGTATTTTATTAAGTTTAATGGTAAATTCTGGGTATTAATTGGTTACATGTTCTAACTGTTCCCAGCTTTCATGGTTTGCAGTATTATCTATATTTGGATTATAATTATAATCATCTGTTCCAAGATAGGTGTCGTTAGCATTTTTCCAAACATTGTTATTGTATCCTTCAACTTGGTAAATGTCTCCTGTTGTATTTGTCATAGTGCTACGTTCCCAAATACTATTTATAGTATTGGCATGTCCGGCATCAGAAATAGCATTTCTTTTTTTCCAACTTTCATGTCTGCTATCGGCCATATCACTATATGTTTTTGCGTTTTGACGAATTGTTCTTCCAGTTGCTTTAATAGCTGCCATTCTTGCTTGGTGTTCTGTATTATTTTTCTGCGCCATTTGCGCATAGTATTGGTTGTTTGTTTTTACCCATTGCGGGTTGATTTGTAAATTAATTAAAGCGTAAATAAGATTTTGTTTTGCATTTTCGTAGACCTTTTTAGGAGCTTCTAATGCATTGATTGTATATCCCCAACCCATTCCGCCAATTTGTGGATATTGTGTAACATAATAACGTACAATGACAACAGATAGATTTCCTTTTTGATCTTTCCATTCTGTTACCATACATTGGTATTGTTTGTTTTCTGGGGTAGCTTTAAATATATAACTATCCATTAGTTTGTCTTTTTGTGCTAAATGTGGTAATGGGTATTGTCTAACAAAAGATGCACCTTCCTTTTGAAAGTACGGTTTAAAATCTTCGTTTATAACGCGATCTAAAGATTTTAGAGGTTGCACATTGGCTCCGTTTTGTTTTGAGAATTGATTTCTTTGTGGGTCATTGTGATGCGAAAATGAAAAATATTGTTCGCCATATACTTTTACACCACTAGCATTTTCAAACAATATATTCTCTTGGTTTTTGCTTTTTTCATTCCAGGATTTTGGAATTGGTAGAATCCCAAATAGGATTCCAAATTGTGGACTTATGATTTTATATGGTTTTAAGCCGTTTTTATTGGTTTTTTTTTGTTGTTGATTATTATTGATTTTCTGGCTTTTGTGTTGCCAATTTGTACTGTTAGTATAATTTGTATTTTGTATGTTATTACTTTGTTGCTGATTGTTTTGTGTATAATCTTCCAACGGAAAGTCAAATCCTGAATTAGCATTTGTTTTCTTGTTTTTGCAAGAAAAACAAAGTAAAATAGCGATTGTGATGCAAAATAAATGGTTTGGTTTCATAATATTTATATTTATTGGATTTGTTTCTTACTTCTATAGTTACATCGAAAGATTTTTAAAATGTCATCATCTGTAAAACATTTATAGTATTTTTGCAGTATGAACAAACCCCTTACAAAACAAGAGTTACATAACTTAGCAATGAATCACGTTGGTAAAGATTTAGAAAAACGAGGTTTCGAGTTTGTTGCAATAAATAGTACGCTTAAAAAACACCCGCAATTTGTTTGTATAGATAAAAATAGCCAATACTTTTTTGTAATTGTTCGTGCTGTACTACTACCAGAAAACCCTAATAACTACGATATAGTTTGGATGGAGACTTTTAAAAAACATGCCTCCAATAAAAATGCTAAAGTATTGTATGCAGGTGTTGGACTTGGTAATCCTAATAGTGAAGATTTACCGGTGTATTTAAATCAAGAATATTTAATTGAATATAATGGTATTCAAGTGCTGGACACAAATTTAAATTGAAAGATAACAATTAACTAAAAAAAGCTCCTTTTTGAGGAATTCCACAAAGGCAATCAAACTTTTCAAATGAAATTAAAGTATAAATTAATAGCATTTTCTTTTAGCATATTATTGATTTCCTGTAAAAAAGAACCAAAAAACACCAAAATTTCTGGTCCTGTTTTTGGTACTAGCTATTCCATAATTTATGATGTAGATACTAATTTTGGAAAGCAAATAGATAGCTTATATTATGTAATTAATAAATCGATGTCTACCTATCAAACTAATTCTGATATTTCTAAACTGAATAGAAATGAAAGTAACAAAATCGATTTGCATTTTAAAAAAGTACTAGAAGTTTCTAAACAAATCTATAGTCAAACAGAAGGTGTTTTCGATCCTACTATAGGAACCATTGTAAATGCATTAGGATTTGGCCCAGAAAAGAAAATAGAACGTTTAGATAGTCTTAAAATTGATAGCTTAATGCAGTTTGTAGGATTAAAGAATATTGATATTGCAGATCAAATAATAATTAAAAAATATAAGAATACGTTTATAGATTTTAATGCAATAGCTAAAGGGTATGCAGTAGATGTAGTTGCAGATTTTTTAGAAAGTAAAAATGTAACTAATTATTTAGTAGAAATTGGAGGTGAAATTCGTGCTAAAGGAAAAAATATAGAAAAAAATGCAGCATGGACTGTGGGTATCGATAAACCAAATTTTGATGGAACCCAATCGGTTTTAAAGGCAATTACCTTGCAAGAATCTGCTATGGCAACCTCTGGCACTTACAGGAAATTTAAGTTAGATGAAAACGGTAAACGTTATGCGCATATTATAGATGCAAAAACAGGATATCCAAGTAAATCGAACATATTAGGTGTTTCGGTAGTTGCTACCAGTTGCATTCAAGCAGATGCATATGCAACTGCTTTTCAAGCAATGGGAATAGAAAAAACAAAATCGTTTTTAAAAAACCATTCCGAACTAAAAGTTTTTATTGTTTTTGAAAATAATAACAACGAATTGGAAACCTTAAGCCTTAACGGATTTCCAGAAGCATAATTTTTTGTGTTAAAAGCTCAAATCCACATTTCAGCAAATGAAAAGGTGGTTATTATAATGTTTTTTTCATTTTTACACTAAATACCAAATTTATGAAAAAAATATTACCAATATTTTTAATCCTATTTCTTTTCCATTATAGTTTTTCGCAACAAAAAGTTATTGACAGTTTAGAGCAAGTATTATCTAAAATAGAAACGGATAGCCTAAAAAGAAAAAAGTCTATAGCGTTTATCAACTATTACCGTCATAGAGATTCTGATGTTCATTGGTATGTTTTAAACAAACTTCTTAATAAAAGTATTGAAGATAAAGAAGAGAGTCAAGAAGGTAAATGGATTAACGAAAAAGCACTGTATCATTCTATTCAAGGTAATATAGACTCTACATTTATATATGCTAAAAAAGCTTTAAGTATTGGAGAAAGATTACAAAATCCTGGACTAATACGGATTTCTCAAGAAACTATTGCTGGTGCTTATGAGTCTAAAGGTGAATTTTCTAAAGTGATAGAACTGTATCATGAAATATTAAAAAGGGATGAAGAACAAGGAAGAGAAGGAGATAAGGATTATCTTATTACCAAATATAACCTTTCAGGTACATATTATAATATAGAAGAATACGTGAAATCTTTTGATGTAATGGAATCTCTTTATAACCATCCAACAATACAAGAAGATGAGGTGTTTTTGTCGGAAGTATGCTTGCAAATGGCAGCTGTTAAATATCAATTAGACGAAACAGAAGAAGCAATAAAATATGCTAAAAAAGCAGAGTCTATTGAAAAAAGACCTTATTTAAAGGCAATGATTTATTCCGTTTTAGGTTCTATTTATATTGAAAAAGAAGATTATAAGAAAACCAATGAGTATTTTAAAAAATCACTTCCTATTTTTGAACAAATGGGAGATCAAACTAGAGTTCTTACTACCAAACAAAATATTGGAAATAATACCATGTTATTAGGTGATTATAATTTAGCCGAACAACAATTAAAAGAAGTAGAGGCAATTTTATCTGCTTCAAAACATCCAAATTTATCTAATCTAGAAGTTAATTACAGAGCCCTTTCAGAACTATATGAAAAGAAATTAGACTATAAAAAATCCTTGTATTACTTAGAAAAAGAAATTGTCGTAAGAGATAGTGTTTTGGGGATAGAGAAGAAAAAAGTAATAAGTGATATTGAAATCAAATACGATACAGAAAAAACTAGAAGAGAAAAAGAAGTAGCCGAACAACAAGTCGCAATTACCAAATTAGAAAGTCAAAAAAACAGAAATTTATTTATAGGCTCTTTAACTGTTGCAGGTTTGTTACTACTAGCTTCTGTTTTTTACTTTAGTAGGTTGAGAGCAAAAAAGAAAGCAGAGTTAGTAACTATAGAACTAAAAGAAACGCAAAAACGATTAGCAATAGAAAAACAATACAGAGATTCAGAATTAAAGGCTTTAAAAGCACAGATGAATCCGCATTTTATATTTAATGCTCTAAATTCTATTCAAGACTATATTGTGTTGAATAAAAAAAATCTAGCAAGTGATTATTTAGGGAAATTTGCAGATTTAATTCGTAATTACCTTCACTTTAGTGATACAGGTTTTATTTCTATTCCAGACGAAGTACATAATTTAAATCTCTATTTAGAGCTTGAAAAATTACGTTTCGAAGAACAATTAGAATATACTTTTCATGTTGATGAAGCTGCAAATTCTGATATGATTAAAATTCCAACCATGCTTATTCAACCGTATGTAGAAAATGCTTTAAAGCACGGTTTACTGCATAAAAAAGATAATAGAAAGTTAAATGTTTCCATAGGAAAACCTACCAATAAAAGTATAGAGTGTATTATAAAAGATAATGGAATAGGTAGAGAGAAATCTAAAGAAATTAATAAAAAACGAGAAGCACAGCATAAATCTTTCGCATTAAAGGCAACCACAGAACGTTTAGATTTGTTAAACTACGGTCGCGAAAAAAAGATTGGTGTAGAAATTATGGATCTCATAGAAGGAGGCAAAGCAATAGGGACAAAAGTAGTATTAAACATTCCAATTCTAAAAAATAAATTATAGCAGATGAAGGCACTTATAATTGACGACGAGAAAAAAGCAAGACAAGTTCTACATATTTTAGTAGAAGAAAACTGCCCGAAAATCACAGAGATTTTTGAAGCAGAAGATTTGCTTTCCGGTGTAGCACTTATAAAAAAAGAACAGCCAAGTATTGTTTTTTTAGATATAGAAATGCCAGAACATTCTGGTCTTGAGATTCTAAATTTTATTGAAAAGGAAGTACATAATTTCGAAATCATTTTCACAACAGCGTATAGTGAATATGCGATACAAGCCTTTCAGCTTTCGGCAATAGATTATTTGTTAAAACCCGTAAGGCCAAGTCAAGTAAAGGCTGCAGTAGATAAAGCAATTGCTTTTTTAGGAAATACACAAATCAATAAACGCCTAACAGAATTGAAAGCAAGTTTGGAAGATTCTAATTTTAAAAAAATAGGATTGCCAAACGCTGATGGAATTAAATTTGTAGATTTTACAGATATTATTATGCTAGAAGCAGATGGTATGTATACTAATGTTTCTACCGTGACCCATGGTAGTATTTTGGTAAGCAAACCATTAAAATTCTTTGTAAATATTCTTCACGAGATAAAGATATTTTATAGACCGCACCGTTCTCACCTTATAAACCTTTCCTATATCAAAGAATATATTAAAAAAGATGGTGGGTATATTATTATGGAAAATGATAAAACCGTATCCATTTCAAATGATAAAAAAGAAGAATTCTTGACAATCGTTCAGAATATAGGGTAAACTTTTTCACCATAAATAAAGATCTTAAATTAGATTTTTTTTGAGTTATATAGATACATTAAAGTATATTTTATTGTAGTTTTATCTACAATTCCTAGATGTTGAGTAAAAACCTACTTTTAATGCTATTTCTATTGTGCTTCTATTTACTGCATGCACAAGAACCAGTGTCTATTCATCTTACAGAAAAAGATGGTTTACCTGATGTTGAATTTTATAGCATTTTAGAAGATAGTAAAGGTTTTATTTGGCTGGCCTGCGATAGTGGTTTGTATCGTTATGACGGTAAAAATTATACGCAGTATACCAATGCAGAAAAACGAGGTCTGTCCGTTTTTCAACTTACAGAAGATCCACAAGGGCGTGTTTGGTGTACCAATATTTCTGGTCAGTTTTTTTATGTTGAAAATAATAAATTGGTCACTTTTTTAGATTTAAAAGAGGATTTAAAAGGACAACTTGCAAATTATATAGTACATAATAACAAGGTTTTAATTACTACAGGTAGAACTTTACATGTTGTAGATTTAACTACGAAGCGAATTCTTCTAAAACAAATAAATAAAGAAGGAGGGGTTAGACTGATACCATTAGAAGACTTCTATGTTTTAATTGATTTTAAAGCAATAGTAATATTAGATGAAGACTTAAAAGAGAAACGTAAGTTTTTGCTTAATGTTAACTATAAAGATGATAAAGGGGCCAGTACCGCTCAAGGAAAAACACTTGTTTTTAAACTAGACAGCACCTTGTTCTTGTCGCAGCAATTTAAGTTTCAAAATACATTTAGAAGATCAAATTTAGCGTCAGGCACAACGGAGTTAGTGAAAGGATTAGCGCTTTTAAAAGATCTAAGAATTATTTCAATCAAAGTAATTCAAAATGATTTATGGGTTTTGACAAATAAGGGAATCTTTATTTATGAAAAGAATCTAAAGGAATTTCAATTAAAAAGGCAAATTTTAAAAGAGGAAGTGGTTACCGATGTAATTATAGATAAAGACCATACGTATTGGGTAACAACACTCACAAATGGTATTTATTTAATACCTAACATAGCAGTGGTGAAATATGCGTTGCCCGAAAAAAGTAACGATGTCATGGCTATTAATAAAGTCAATGATTCTGTAGTGTTTTTTGGGACTAAAGTAGGACAGGTAGGTTTTCTTAATTTAAATAACTCGGAGTATAAGTTCTCCCATTTTTTAAATAATAAAGTATCTGCAATACAATATAATCCAAAACAAAAATATAGTTATGTAAGTACAGATGATGGGACTTATTTTGTAGATAATAACACTTTAGAAGCAACAAGAAAAGGTCACTTTAAAGGAGTAAAAAGTTTTTCTCGTTTAAATGCGTATACCACACTCTATGGAACGTATGTACGGTTGGTTTTTTTAAATGAACATTCTGGGGTAATCAAGGAGTTCTCTAATGATAAGCGTGTGTATACGACACACTACAGCCCTAAAAATAATACTGCTTTTATTGGCTTTGTAGATGATTTGTTAGTATTAGACGATGCATATAACGCAACCACAATACAATATGAAGGCAAAGAAATTTCTGCTATTTCTATTTCCGAAACTGCAAATGGTATCGTTTGGGTTGGTACGTTTAAAAATGGAATTTTTGCTATAAGAGATAATCAAGTTATTGCACGGTATTCTACTGAAAAAGGGTTACTGTCTAATCAAATTACATTTTTAAAAGGAGATGGAAATGCGCTTTGGATAGCAACACCAAAGGGTTTGCAAATGTTTAATACCGATTTGAAGACCTTTAAAAATCTGACAAAAACAGATGGGATACTGTCTTATAAAATATCGGGTATTGAAATTTTAAAAAACCAAGTGGTTTTGTCTTCCAATAACGGTATATTTTCTTTTGATAAAGATAAAGTTTTTAAAACCACTTCTTGTCCAGAAATCTATTTTAATGATATAAAAATTAATGAAAAATCGGTAGATATTGGAACCGATTACAATTTAGATTACAATCAGAATTCCATACAATTTGAGTTTAATGTGAATGGTATTCTATACAATAGTAATAAAACGTATCAATACCGTTTATTAGGCTATAATGCCGATTGGATTACCACCGATATTGGTGTGAATGCCATGAAATATAGTAGTTTGCCTGCTGGAAAATATACCTTTCAAGTACGGCCAACCAATAGTGATGCAGCTAGTGAAAATGGAATCGAAAGTATTAAACTACATATTAAATTACCCTTTTGGAAAAAATGGTGGTTTATTTTACTCTATAGTTTGTCTATTATAGGATTCATTGTTTTTTACTTTAAAAGGAAATTGAAAAACAAAGAAAAATCCAAACAAATAGAAATTAAACAACTTTCATTAGATAACGAATTAATAGCTTTAAAACTAGAAAACTTACGTTCACAAATGAATCCGCATTTTATTTTTAATGCACTTAATTCTATTCAAGATTATATTGTTTTAAATAAAAGTAGATTAGCAAGTGAGTATTTAGGGAAATTTGCCGATTTAATACGAACTTATTTAAGTCATAGTACAAAAGGAAAAATCACATTACAAGAAGAGATTAATTGTTTAGAAATGTATTTAGAATTAGAGAAACTACGTTTTGAAGATAAATTAAATTATAATATTAGCTCCACTGGAGATTTAAAATCGGATAGCGTATATATTCCTACCATGTTAATTCAACCTTATGTAGAAAATGCTTTAAAACATGGATTGTTACACCGAAAAACAGATCGGAAACTAGAAATTAATTTCCATATCTACTTAGAAGATAAAACGATAAAGTGTATTATTATAGATAATGGAGTTGGGCGAGAGCAAGCCAATAAAATTAAAGCTCACGGTGGGAAAAAACATGCACCTTTTGCTATAAAGGCAACACAAGACCGTTTAGCATTATTAAACTACGGAAAAGAAAAACAGGTAGGTGTAACGATTATGGATTTGTTTGATAATGAACATCCAATAGGTACGCAAGTAGAGGTTATTATTCCGTTTACGGAACAGTAATAGTGGAATAAAAATAGAAACATTTATTTTATAAGACTTATAAAATCGTGTAAAATGATTGTAATAATAGTCATTAAGTGTCTTTATTACAGGTTTTTTTGTTTTAGAAGTTGAAACTAGCATTTCAGAAATTGGCTTTATTTTTAGATAGACTTTACAAGTAGTTTTGATTCATAAACTATAAACTATATATTATGAAATCAAAATTATTACCCTTATTTCTACTAATTACAAGTATTGCATTTGCTCAATTCCCGTTTAACGGATTAGTTGCTGCCTATGAATTTCAAAATGGTGCAGTATTAGCAGATGGTGCCGCAGGTGTAAACTTTACACAAACAGGAACAGCACTTACCGAAGTTAATAACCGATTTGGTGGTTCTACAACAAACGCAATCACACTTAATGGCGATTATCTAAATAGACCTAATATTGATTTTACTGGAACTGGTGAATCTTTATCTTATAGTTTTTGGATTAAGACATCTTATACAGGAGCAACAAGACAAATTATTTTAGATGATAGCGATAGAACAAATACAACATCCGGAGGATGGAATGGTGTGTCTGTTTCAGTTGAAAATAATAATATTCGATTAGAAGTTCGAAGTTCATTGTATTATGCAGGAACAGGAGGATATAACCAAGCGTATACTTTTTCGCATGATGAACCAGGATTAAATGATGGCGAATGGCATCATATTGTGTTTGATGTACAAACCATATTGACAAATGTTTCACCAAACAGAAATAATATTGATGTTATTATCAATTTTTATGCAGACGGTGTACTTAAAACAACAAGTAATACTCGTCCTAATGGAACAGATACTTTTGCTGTAAATATTACACAAAGCCATGATGTAAATACACCAATATATGTAGCTAACATTTCAAACGAATTACTTGCAGCTGGTGAAAAATATGAAGGTGTTATTGATGATATATTAATTTATAATAGAATTCTAACAGCAACAGAAGTAGAAAGTATAGCTTCTTATGGAGATTTTTGTTTTGAACCTTCGCCTTCTATTTTATCTGCAGCTAATATTACCAATACAAGTGCAGATATAAATATTTCAGATTCTGGTACCTACGATATTGCATATCATAAAGCTTCCGAATCTTTCAGTGCTGCTATCCTAGCTTCAAATATTACAACTGGTACAACTGCTTTAGCAGGCTTAGAGGAATTTATAGAATACAATGTGTATGTTAGACAACAATGCGCAGGTAATACGACACCTTGGTCAGAAGCATATACGTTTTCTACCGCTAGAACTATTGGAAGAATTTATGTAGATGCAAACGCAACAGGAAGTGATAATGGTATTTCATGGAGTAATGCTTTTAATAATTTATATGAAGCTTTAAATATTGCACAAGATACTGAAGAAGTCTGGATTGCAGCAGGTACATACACGCCAAAAACAGATAGAAGAGATGTTGGTTTTAGACCAGGAAATGGTGTGAAAGTATATGGAGGATTTGATGGAACAGAAACGCAATTAGGGCAGCGAGTAATAGGAGCAAACGAAACTATTTTAAGTGGAGATTTGTTAGGTAATGATGATGCCATAATTTCATATACAAATAGTACAAAAGCAGATAATTCGTATCAAGTTGTACAAGTACCAAACTTTACACGTAATGTTGTTTTAGATAGATTAACTATTACAGGAGGTTATGCAAATAGTACAGGAACACAAACAAGTGGAGCCGGTATAGAACTTGGAGCTAGCTCTATTACAATTACTATTAAAAATTGTAAAATTAAAAATAATGTGGCATTTGCATCAGGAGGAGCTATATCTCGTCCAGTGACCACTCCATTTGCAGCAACATTAAATATTGAATCTTGTGAGTTTACAGAAAATTTAGCTAGAAATGGTGGCGCTATTTATTTGTTAGGAAATGCAAGTACAAGTATTAATTTTAGTGTAACAAATTCCTTATTTGAAAAAAATAGAACAGAGGATAATGGTTCTAGTTTGGCAAATTCAGGAAGTTCTATGTGGGTAAGAGCAAACGGAACTAATAGTACAGTAAATACAACGCTTGTTAATAATACTTTTGTTGGTAATGTGGATACCGGAACAGCAAACAGCTTGAATAATTTTAATAGAGCAACTATTGGTTTGTCTGAAGCAGGAACAGGAAGAACTATAAATGCTACTATTGCAAATAGTATTTTTTATGATAATGAAACTACAGGAGGAGTTACTGCAAGATCAATTACAGGGTTATACCAAACACTACCTGCTTCTATTACTGTCTCAAACTCTATTGATGAGCAAAATTTTTCAGCAATCCCTAGCGGAAGTAAAACCAATACAAGTAATGCAAATCCGTTATTTATGAATGCATCGACGAATGATTATACTTTAACATCAGGTTCGCCGGCTGTAGATAGTGGAGATAATTCTAAAATACCAGCAGGAATAGTTTCGGATTTATTAGGGAATAATCGTGTGTTTAATACCACTGTAGATATGGGAGTTTATGAGTTTGGCGCAACATTAGGAGTTAATGATTTACAGTTAAATAAAAAAGAAATAAAGGTTTATCCAAATCCAACAACCTCTATTTTAAATATTAAAATGAATAATAACCTTAAGCAAGCAATTGTTTATTCTGTTCTAGGAGCAAAGGTTTTAGAAACAACATCAAAATCCCTAAATACCGCTAATTTAAAAAGCGGACTCTATTTAATTACCATTGAAGATGAAACAGGAAGTATAACCACTAAACGTTTTATGAAGCAGTAGTTTGTAGTTTTAATTATTGTTTTAAATCTCGTAAGTGTTAAATCTTACGGGATTTTTTGTTTAGAAGTTGAAAGGCAAGTTTCAGAAATTGGCAAGATTTTTAAATGCACTTTGGGAGTAGTTTTGTGCCATAATCAATAAAAACATAATGATGAAAACAAGATTACTTTCCATTTTTACCTTTATAACAATAGGTTTAGCAACAAATGCACAGAATGTAACTATTCCAGACGCAAGCTTTAAAGCCATATTAATTGCTAACACAAATATTAATACAAATAGCGATTCCGAAATTCAAGTTAGTGAAGCAAGTGCTTATACAGGAAGTATTAATGTTGCAAATGCAAACATTCAAGATTTAACAGGAATGGAAGCTTTTACAGAAATTATAGGTTTACAGGCTTTTGGGAATGCAACGCTTACTAGTGTGGATGTTTCTCAAAACACAAAACTTACACAATTACTTTTAGAGCAAACAGGTATTTCCGGTATTTTAGATTTAAGTATGCTTCCGGATTTGGTAGATTTTAAAGCACATACAACTGCACTTACAGCCATAAATATGGCAAACGGAAACAACAGCAATGTCACTCGTTTTAATGTAGTAAGTAGCGCTGTAACTTGTGTGCAAATAGATGCAGGTTTTACGCCTAACTCCAATTGGGGTATTCCAGCCAATGCTAGTTTTGATGAAGATTGTCCTACGATATTAAGTGTAAATGATTTTGGTTTAAATACAATTTCTATATACCCAAATCCTACAACTTCAGATTTGCATATTAAAATAAATAGTAACTTAAAAGCAGTAACTATTTATTCGGTATTAGGAAAGGAAGTGCTAAGCACTTCAAACAAAAGTATAGATGTAAGTCGTTTGTTAAATGGTGTATATTTAATAAGAATTAAAGATGAAAACGGAGGTGTTACCACCAAACGTTTCATTAAACAGTAATCTATAGTTTCGTTTAATTTAGTTATTGAAATCTCGTAAGTGTTCTGCTTACGAGATTTTTTTGTTTTAAGTTTAAACAAAAGTATTACTAATTACTACTAAGCACCATAACGTTCTTTTAGTTTCTCAAATAAATAGGTTGTATTGGTAACACCAACAGCTTCTGCAATTTGTTTTTTAGAGGCAAAAGGGTCTTCTGCTCTTAAATTTCGTGCTTTTTCTAAACGTGCTTCTTGTATTAATTGGTTAACAGTTTGCCCTAAAAGACTCTTCACTTTTCGGTTTAGTGTGCTTCTAGAAACCTTCATGTATTCAGAAATGGAATCTACGGTTAGCAGTGGTGAATTTAAGTTTTGATTTATATAAGATGTGATTTTACTATTAAATTTATCGGCATACTCGTTGAGGTTTTTCAATGTTTCTGGAGAGTTTTCCTTGTCAAATTCTACAATGTTTTTATAAAGAGATATAGCGTTCTTAATATTAATTAAAAGCTCTTCTTCCATAAAAGGTTTTTGTAAATAACCATCAATACCTAGTCGTAACATAGATAGTTTTCCTTGATGATCTGTTCTTGCAGTTAGTACTAAAATTGGCGTTTTGTTTTTTTGTAGTTTTAATTTTTTCACTAAAGTTTCTCCATCCATCACAGGCATCATATAATCTGTTAGAATGAGATCAAAGTTGTTGTTTTGAAGTATGTTAAGTGCTTCCTTTCCATTTTCAGCTTCCGTAATCTCATAATGCTGTAAAATCTTTTTTAAATACTTTCTCATCTGTTCATGGTCATCTACTATAAGTATTTTTTGTTTATTGTTTTTATACGTTGTGTTTGTTTGTTTTTTTAAGCTAGTTTTATTTGTTTCAATAGTTTGCAGTGGTTTTATATCGGGTTGATTTGTGTTTACAAACTTTTTTGGAATAGAGATTGTAAAGCAAGTGCCATTTCCAAAACTACTTTCTACAGCAATAGAAAATTGATGCGCATCAATAATACTTTTTGTAAAAGCCAAGCCTATACCACTACCTTGGCTTTTAGTAATGTCGTTTTTTACTTGATAAAAACGTTTAAAGATAGATTTGCTTTCATCCTTATTGATGCCAATACCTGTGTCTATAACATTAATAGTAAGACCTTCATTATTAAATGATGTGTTAATAGCAACGCTTCCGTTTTTAGGTGTAAATTTTAATGCATTACTTAGAAGATTAGTTATTGCTTTAGAAAACAGGTTTTCATCTACTAAAATGTTTGTTTTTAAAGTCTTGTTGTTAAATGTAAACTCTATATTTTTTTTAGCGAAAAGACTCTGGAAGTTTATAAAATGTTTTTCTAAAAAGGAGTTTACATCCAGTGGTGAACTAATAAGTTGAAACTCATTGCTATCCATTTTGCTTAAATCCATAATACTATTAATAATATTTTGCATTTGTTGGCATTGTTCTTTTATTATAGCTGTTTTTTGATTGTTTTCTGTATCCGATTCTTTAAAGTTTAACTGATTTGTATAGCCTTGAATTAAGGTTAAAGGAGTACGTATTTCATGTGAAAGATTCACGAAGAAGTGAGATTTAAATTCATTCAATTCACGTAATTCTGCTTCTTGCCCTTCTAATATCATTTTATCGGTAAGTACTTTGTCTCTTTCTAGCGCTAATAGTTTTTCGCTTTTTATATTACTTTCTTTAAAATAATTTACCAAAAGATGTATTACTAGAAAAATACATAAGGCTTCAAGAACTAATAGTCTATCTACATAATCTGTTGGATAAACAACATAAAAAAAATAAGGTGTTAAAAACAGCGAAAAACTGATTGCTAATACAAAGTATGATGTTGTTTTTTTTGTGAAAAGTATTAGAGAAATAGGAGATGCAAGTAATAAATAATATTCCAAGTAATTGCCTGGCGAAATAATAAGTGCAGCATATGTATTACTAATAATAAAAACACAGATAAAGAGTATGCGAGCCCATTTAAAGAGATGATTCTTATTCAGAAATAGTGTTATAATTAAAGAGTTGAAAATAAGAAAATATGTGAAAAATGCTTGGTAGTCAAAAAAATGAAAAGTAATAGCATTTTTGTTAATGTACTCTTGTACAAAACCAAAAATCATTTCTAAGGAATAGAAAAACAGAATTATATGACTCCAAATTAAACAAAATGTATTTAATAAACGTATTCTTTTATTTAAGCTATTAGAATAACGCTCTTGGGTTCCTAAACTAATTATAGTTTCATATTTCTTTTTCATAATTCTACTAAATATTAATAGCTAAACAAATTTAAAAGTATTAGTTAAGAATAAAATCAGCAACTTTAACAACACCGTTTTGATATACTTTCTTTGTAAATATATCTTTTTTTGAGGCAATTAATTAGTCATAAAAGCATTTTGACTCAAATAGTTGTTTTTTGATTCAAATGGTTAGTTCGTGACTTGAATCGAGTTTTTTTGACTGCTGTAAAAGCTTGTTTACAAATAGTTTTGTATCAAACAAACTCAATAAATTTTTTATATCATGAAAAACAAATTACTTTTATTATTCGTACTCATAGCAACATTTGGCTATGCACAAAATGTAAACATTCCAGATGCTAACTTTAAAGCCTATTTAGTAGGTAATACTTCTATTAACACTAATGGAGATTCAGAAATACAGGTAAGTGAAGCAAGTGTTTTTACTGGAGAAATTAATTGTTATAGTTTAGGTATAAATGATTTAACAGGTATTGGAGCATTTACTGCTTTAACACAATTAAATTGTGTGACCAACCAATTAACGAGTTTAGATCTTTCTGCTAATACAGCTTTAACAAGTATAGATTGTCGAGATAACCAATTAACGAGTATAAACCTTCCTTCTAGCACTGCTTTAACAGAATTAAAATGTGGTGAAAACCAAATAACGAGTTTAGATGTTTCGGCTAACACGGCTTTAACTAATTTAAGTTGTTATACTAACCAATTAACGAGTTTAGACGTTTCAAGTAATACAGCTTTAACAGAACTTGATTTTGATACAAACCCAATAACAAGTATAGATGTTTCGGCTAATACTGCTTTAGTAAGGTTAGCTATTAGTAGAACCCAATTAACGAGTATAGATGTTTCTACTAACACCGCTTTAGAGGACTTTTTTGCTACTGATTGCCAATTAACGAGTTTAGACGTTTCTGCGCAACCAAATTTAGTATTATTATGGTGTAATGAGAACCAATTAACAAGTTTAAATATAGCCAATGGAAATAATGCAAATATGACCTCTTTTTATGCTACAGATAATACGGCGTTAACGTGTATTGAGGTAGATGCTGCTATTGTAGGTACATCGCCAACGGATTGGTATAAAGATGCTGGGGCAACGTATAGCGCAAGTTGTACAACTTGTACCGTAAACATACCAGATGCAAATTTTAAAGCATATTTAGTAGGTAACACCGCAATAAACACCAACGGAGATACAGAAATACAATGTAGTGAAGCCACTGCCTTTTCTGGGATAATAAACTGTACAAACCTAAATATAAGTGACTTAACAGGTGTAGAAGCATTTACTGCTTTAACAGAATTATATTGTCAAAATAACCAATTAACAAGTTTAGATGTTTCGGCTAACACCAGTTTACAATATTTGTTTTGTGGTTTTAACCAATTAACAAGTTTAGATGTTTCTTCTAATACTGCTTTAATAACTATAGATTGTACAAGTAACCAATTAACAAGTTTAGATGGTTCTGTTAGCACCGCTTTAACGCAATTAAAATGTCAAAATAACCAATTAACGAGCTTAGATGTTTCTAACAATACTGCTTTAATATCTTTTGAGTGCTATAATAATAGCATAACTAGTTTAGATCTTTCTGCAAATACAGCGTTGACATCTATTACAAGCTATGCTAATAATTTAGTAGGTTTAAACATTGCCAATGGTTTTAATGCAAACTTAACATTTCTATCTACTGGTAATAATCCTTCTTTAACATGTATTCAAGTAGATGCTAATATAGTGGGTACATCACCAAATAATTGGTATAAAGATGCCGCTGCAAGTTACAGTGATGACTGTACACCTTGTACCATATACATACCAGATGCAAACTTTAAAGCTGCTTTAGTTGGTGACACAGCAATAAATACCAACGGAGATACAGAAATACAGTGTAGCGAAGCAACTGATGCCATAGGTACTATTTATGCTTATAATGATAATATTTCAGATTTAACAGGTATTGAAGCATTTACAAATATTACAGGATTATATTGTTATGATAATAATTTAACGAGTTTAGATGTGTCTGCTAACATTTTCTTAATAGATTTATTTTGTGATAATAACAATTTAACAAGTCTGAATATTGCTAATGGTAATAATGCAAACATGATAAATTTTGATGCAACAAGCAATGCTACATTAACTTGTATTCAAGTAGATGCTGGTTTTACTCCAAACTCAGCTGGTTGGCAAAAAGATGCAATGGCAAGTTATAGTGATAATTGTACAACTTGTAACGTAAACATACCAGACGCAAATTTTAAAGCGTATTTAGTAGGTAACACAGCAATAAATACAAACGGTGATACAGAAATACAATGTAGTGAAGCAACTGCTTTTACAGGATTGATAGATTGTAGATACTATAATATAATTGACTTAACTGGCATAGAGGTATTTACCAATTTAACGGAATTGGTTTGTAATAGCAATCTATTAACGAGTTTAAATGTTTCGGCTAACATCAACTTAACAAAATTATATTGTTATAATAACCAAATAACCAGTTTAGATGTTTCGGCTAACACGGCTTTAATAGAATTTGATTCTAGTTATAATCCTATAACAAGTTTAGACGTTTCTTCCAACATCTATTTAGAGTCATTATTTTCTATCGATAACCAATTAGCAAGTTTAGATGTTTCTACTAACACCTCTTTATCAAGACTTGATTGTAGTAATAACCAATTAACAAGTTTAGACGTGTCGGCTAATACCGCATTAACAGAATTAAGTTGTATTAATAACCAATTAACAAGTTTAAATATAGCTAATGGAAATAATGCAAATATTACAACTATGAATGCTAGCCAAAATACAAATTTAACTTGTATAGAGGTAGATGCTGCTATTGTAGGTACATCACCAGCTGCTTGGCTAAAAGATGCAACTGCAACGTATAGCTTAGATTGTGGAGCATTAAGTGTAGAGGATTTTAGTTTAAATACGGTTTCTATATACCCAAACCCATCAACTTCAGTTTTAAATATAAAAATGAATCAAGGCTTAAAGCAAGCAACCATTTATTCTATGTTAGGAAAGCAAGTATTAAGAACTCAAAATAATAATATGGATGTGTCTAGTTTACCTAACGGGATGTATATTATTAAAATGGAAGCCAAAAATGGCAATGTATTCACAAAACAATTTATTAAAATATAATAGATAGTAGTTTGTTTTTTTCAAAATCTCGTAAGTGTTTTGCTTGCGGGGTTTAAAAAACATTAAAGCTTTTTATCAAAAATTACACACACTTATTTAATCACTAAAAATCATTTAAAATGAAAAAAATAATATTTTCGGTTGTATTACTTCTAGTTGCAACCATAACAAAAGCGCAAAAAAACTTTTATGAAGCCATGGAAGCCAATGGAGAATCTGCAATTTACGAAGGTTTTGCAGATCAATCAGCCAATGGTGATGGTACTTATAACTTTACAAGAGGTAAACCAGCAATTAGCTTAAAAGTTACAAGGCTAGTTACAGGACAGCCTGTAGGTTTTGTCGCAACACCGGTAGATAAAGGAGTTAGTGGTTTTAGCCAAACAGAGTTAAGTAATTATGTTAGAGTAGATAGTTATCCAAATGTATTATATATAAAACATAAGTATACAAAGGATGCTTATATGATGACAGATGATATATTATTTGTAGTTAGTAATACTTCAGATAGTGATGTGCCAAAACTAGCAAATGTAAAAGCATTTTATGTTCTGGTTAAAGAACGAGGAGAAACAGTAACAAAAGAAGGTGCTGGTAAAAAGAAAAAAGGAGGGTTTATGGCAAGAATGAAAGCAAAAGTAGAAGGAGTAGGTCAATCACCAACTTTTAAGTATATAAAAAGGGTAAACATAGAGAAGGTGTTTAATGATTATGTAACAGCTATGAAAGCAAAGCAAGCTAATCCATTAACTACAAAAGATAAAATGGAAATAGCAAAAATTAGACGTGCTAGAGAAGCAGGTGACGAAGAAATAAAAAGATATAACGATTCTATTAAAGCAACACCAGAGTATGCTAAGTTAAAAACCCACCAAGCACGTATGGAGCAAATGGATAATAACAATGCTAGAAATTTAATAACCATTAATAATAAGACAGGAAGGGACATTTATATATACCAAAATGGATCAAGAAATGGAACACGCATAAATGCAAATAGTAGTACAAAAGTGACATGTAATTCAAATTACACGTATAAATTTGATTCTAATTCTGGTGGTACAGGTACTGCTTTTTATAGTGCAAATGCTAACTGTGGTAGCAGTGTTTCAGTGCGTTAAAAACAATAACATTTAAAAACAGAATATTTTATCAAGAAATAATTTGTAGTTTTTTTCTGATTTAGAAGTTAAAAACTAGGTTTCAGAAATTAGAAACATTCATAAATGGTTTTTAGTAACATATTTGCAGAAGTAATTTTAAAACAAATCAACATGAAAACAATAATTATCGCATTAACTACATTCGTATTATTTTCTTTTTCAGAAGAAAAACAAACTATAAATGCATCTCAAAATATAGAAGTCTCAATCGCAAGTAGTTTCTCATTAGTAAATGATACTAAAGAAAAAGTGAGTATTTATACAGGAACAGGTTTTGTTTCTTTAAACAAAGGATCCAAAACAAGCATCTCTTGTAATACTGGTAAAGAAGTACGTTGGGCTAACAAAGGAAAAAAAGGAGATGTTATTTTTAAAATAGAATCTAAACATTGCGGAAAGACAATTAAACTTTCAGACGTTATGGATTAAGTAAAAGTCTTTGTTGAAACGCAGCAAAGTAATAAAGATTAAAAGATGCTATTAATCGTGATTAAAGTTGGGCTAAATTATTTAGTTCAGCTTTTTTCTGTTAAACTAATTATGAAACATTTAAAACAATATAAACTGGAATTATTTATTTTATTGCTTTATGTTGTTTTAGGAATGGCTATTAGACAACTATTTTAAGCAAAATACATTAGAATTATTCTTAGTATTACTTTGCATGTGATTACTATGTTAAATTTTATAATTTTGATTATAACCTCTTGCAATAATTTTATTATATTTAAATTAAATATCTTAAAATGAAGCAATTACTACTCTTTCTGTTTGTGTTCCCTTATTTCGTGTTTAGTCAATGTCCACCAGATGGAGCCTTCCACTCGCAAGCAGAAATAGATGCATTTGCAATGGATTATCCAAATTGTACCATGCTTGATGTTGCCTTAATTATATCGGGAGATGATATTACAGATTTAAGCGGATTAGCACAAATTACGGCATGTACCAGTTTGTCCATTTCTAATAATGCAGTTCTACAAAATACAGATGGACTAAACTCAAACTTGGTTTTATCTTATGTGGAAGGTACAGGGAATGGGTTTGGAGTAAGTAATAATCCTTCATTAGTTGCAATAACTGGATTAGAAAATTTGGTGAACCAATCAGGTTTCGAAAGTGCATTTAGTATTAGTAATAATCCTATGCTAACAAGTGTTGCAGGAGTTCCAAATACTTTTAACACTTTAGCTTCTTTCTATATCATAAATAACGATGCATTAACGAATTTAGTTGGTTTAGAAAATTATGGAGCAGGAGAATTTACAGTAATTTCAGATAACGATAACCTCATTGATTTTACTGGTTTAAATGAGATCTATGGATCGGAGTTTGTGCATATTTCTAATAATGACGCTCTAGAGAGTTTTAATGGTTTATTATATTTAGGAAGTGAACATAGTATCATCATTGAAAATAATGCGGTTTTAGAAGATATTAATATTGGTTCTAATAATATCATAGGTAATTGGCCTGAAGTAATTATTAGAAATAATTCTAGTTTGTCTTTTTGTAATGCCAATTGGGTTTGTTCGTATCTTTATTTGGTTGGCGTAGAAGAGAGTTCGTGGTTTCCTGGTACTTTTGAAAATAATGCACCTGGTTGCAATACAAATTTTGAGGTTGAATATGGCTGTGAATTAGCCTCTAACGATAACTGCTCAGAAGCTTATTATTCTTCTTCATATCATATAAATTTAGGAGAGACTTTAATTGCTAATAATGAATTTGCAACAACTTCATTTCAAACTCCTACTTGTAATGATGTAGCAAATAGACAAGATGTTTGGTTTGCTTTTTATACGGGAGATAGTACAACAATTGACCTTATAACACAGGCAGGATTTAATATGCAAATTTGGGAAAACGGCTATTGTTTTGGTGAAGAAACAAATCCTGTTGCTGGAGGATGCGGAAGTGCCATTTTAGAAGATATACCTGTTGTTTCTAATACCAGTTATTTAGTGCAAGTTTGGAGTGATAATGCGATTGGAAGAACTTCTGGTTGGTTCGATATTTTGTTGCAGGATGGGAGCTTGTCTACACCAGATTATGAAAATAGCACTATACATATCTATCCTAATCCGGTTCAAAATGAATTGCAAATAACATCGAATTTAACAATAGATACTATTCAAATATTTAATCTTTTAGGTCAAAATGTATTAGAAACTAATGTGAAAACATTAAATGTTTCCAATTTAAAAACGGGTATGTATTTAGTGAAAGTAATTAGTAACCAAAGAGAGTTTACCTATAAAATAGTGAAACAATAATGTTTCAGAAAAAATAGCTATTGTAAAGCAGTAGATAATATTAACAACCAACCAGTAACTAAAAGTAAACCACCTATTGGAGTAATTGGTCCTAAAAAACGAAGTTTTTTTCCTTTAGCATCCGATAAAACCAATCCGTAAATACTAAAAGAGAATAGTATAATCCCTATAGTAAAACACCAGTAAATTGCGGTGGTTATAAAGCCAGGGTTTAGTCCTAAAACTAATAAAACAATGGCGTGATACATTTGGTATTTTACACCAACTTCAAAGCTGTGAAGCTGATCTTCGGATAGATTTTTTTTTAAAGCATGTGCTCCAAAGGCACCAAAAATAACAGATAACATTCCAAAAGTGGCGGCTGTAGCAATAATGATTTGTTGTGTCATAATATGTTTTTATTTATAAACTACAGGAATAATTTCGCCTTTGGCTAGACAGTATTTTTTTATATCTTCTTCGGAAAGATTTGCTGTGTAATCCATTTCTTCTACTTTAAATCCAATACTTCTAAGTTTATCAAAATAATCACGACCATAAACACGAACATGATCATATTGTCCGAAGATTTTTGCGCGCTCTTTCTTATCTGTAATAGAATTATCTTCAAAAGTCTTTTTTCTATATATGTCGTCTTGCGGAATTTGAAAAATACCATAACCTCCTGGTTTTAGTACACGATATAATTCTTGCATCGCTTTAGTGTCATCCGGAATATGTTCTAAAACATGATTACATAAAATAACGTCGTAACTATTATCTTTAAACGGAAGGTTGCAAATATCTGCTTTTACATCTGCAATAGGAGAAAGTAAATCTGTAGTGGTATAGTCTAGATTGTTTAGTTTTCTAAAACGGTTTAAAAAACATTGTTCTGGTGCAAAGTGAAGTACACTTTTTTTTGCAGTAAAGAAATCGGTTTCCTTTTTTAAATATAACCATAATAATCTATGGCGTTCTAAGCTTAATGTAGAAGGCGATAGTACATTCTCGCGTTGTATTTCATAACCATACGACAAAAAATTTTTAAAACTTTTACCATCAATTGGGTCTGTATAAGTACTTCCTTTTAAAAAAAATGCTAAAATTGGTCGTGCAATGTAACTAAACCTAATTAATATAGGTCTAGGGAAAATATTAAGAATTGTTTTGAAGAGTTGTTTTGACACGAGTTTTACGAATTTTCACGGACGGCTAAAGTACAATCCTTTTATATTTTAAACTATCTTCTTCAAAATTAATTAGTAAGCCTAATTTTAATTTTGAAACAGCTAAATAGTTTAGCGTTTGTTTTATATATGTAGAGACTAAACAATCAATTGCTTTTATTTTATCTAAAATAATAAATCAGCTTTGTATTTATATGTTCATAAATTTCCTTTATAAACGATTTTATAATTATTATCCATTAATTCAATCACTAAATCATCTTTTTTATAAATAACAGTGATTAAATTACTGATAACTCGTGTCAAATATTATAAAACTAAAGCTTTTTGTCTAAAGGCATCTTCCTCATTACTCTTAATTCCTAAAGCTTCATAAATATAAGCAAATGTAGAAAGTAGTTCTGGTTTCCCATCTACAATCGCAACATCATGTTCAAAATGAGCAGATGGCTTATTATCTAATGTAGTGATTGTCCAGCCGTCTCTATGTTGTTTTATGCTTTTTGTACCAAGGTTAATCATTGGCTCAATAGCTACAACCATACCTTCAATAAACTTTTTACCACGACCACGTTTTCCATAGTTTGGCATTTCTGGGTCTTCGTGCATTTTTGTTCCTAAGCCATGTCCAACCAATTCTCTAACAACTCCGTATCCATGATCTTCACAATATTTTTGAATGGCATATCCCACATCTCCAACACGGTTACCAACTTTAAGTTCCTTTATTCCAACATAAAGCGATTCTTTTGTAACTTGAAGGAGTTTTTCGGTTTCCGGAGCAATTTCACCAACAGCAAAAGTGTACGCATGATCACCATAAAAACCTTCTTTAATAGCGCCACAATCAATAGATATAATGTCGCCTTCAACTAAAGGAGTAGTGTTAGGAATACCATGTACCACTTGCGAATTTGGGCTCATACAAAGCGTATTCGGGAAGTCGTACAAACCTAAAAAACCAGGTATAGCACCTTGGTCTCTAATACAGGTTTCAGCAAGTTTATCTAACTCTAATGTAGTAACTCCTGGTTTTACAGCTTTTGCAATTTCACCTAAAGTTTTAGATACTACTAAGGCTGCTTCACGCATTAATTCTATTTCTTCTCTTGTTTTTACAATAATCATAGGATATAAAAATATGGTGCAAAGATACTAAAAATAACAAAGTATATTTTTTATTGAAACATGATATTTGACAGTTTTTAAACTTTATTTATACTATACTTTTGTAGCTCAAAATAAAAGAATATGTATAAATCCGTTAGTGCAGAAGAAGCTGTAAAAGTAATTAAATCTAATAATAGAGTGTATATACAGGCTGCTGCAGCAGCACCTCAGGCACTTATAAAAGCAATGGCTAATCGTCATGAAGAGTTAAGGAACGTTGAGGTTTGTCAATTACATACTGAAGGAGAAGCACCATATGCAAATCCAGAGTTGCAGGAGAGTTTTCATGTAAATTCCTTTTTTATTGGAAAAAATGTAAGACACACTTTAAAAGGTGGAAATGGTTCTTATACGCCAGTTTTTTTAAGTGAATTACCACTTCTTTTTAAACGAAATATTATTGATTTAGATGTTGCATTAATTCATGTGTCTGTTCCAGATAAACATGGGTATTGTTCATTAGGTGTTTCTGTTGAAGCTACATTGGCAGCTATAGATAATGCAAAACATGTTATTGCACAAGTAAATAGAAATATGCCAAGAACACATGGTGCCGGAATTATTCATGTTTCTGAAATTGATTTATTTGTAGAATCTAACGAAGCAATACCAACACATGATATAGCAGAGCCAACTGTTATTGAAGCTAAAATTGGTGATTATGTTGCTGGTTTAATTGAAGATAGAAGTACTTTACAAATGGGAATTGGTAGTATACCAAATGCAGTTTTAACACGATTGACAAATCATAGAGATTTAGGATTACATACTGAAATGTTTTCGGATGGTGTTATCGATTTAATTTTGAAGGATGTTATTAATGGAAACTATAAAGGAATAAACCGAGGTAGAGCCTTGGCTACTTTTTTAATTGGTTCTAAAAGACTTTATGATTATGTAGATGATAACCCTTTTGTAGAAATGCGAGCTTCTAATTATACGAATGATGTTTCTATTATAAAACAAAACCCTAAAATGGTAGCTATCAATTCGGCAATCGAAGTAGATGTTACGGGACAAGTTTGTGCAGATTCTATAGGAGCGCATATGTATTCTGGAGTAGGAGGTCAGATGGATTTTATTAGAGGAGCTTCTTTAAGTGAAGGCGGTAAAGCAATTATAGCATTACCTTCAATAACCAAATCTGGCATAAGTCGAATTGTACCAGCTTTAAAACCAGGAGCAGGAGTAGTAACTACAAGGTCACATGCACATTATATTATTACCGAATACGGAATTGCCAATCTATATGGGAAAACGATTAAGGAACGTGTGAAAGCATTAGTTGCTATAGCGCATCCAGAGCATAGAGAAGCTGTAGATAAACAATATTTCGATTTAATAAAAGGTTAATGGCTTCTTCTTAAAAAGGAAAAGAAACCTTTCTTTTTTGGTGGTATTTTAGTGTTGTATTTTGGGTTTGAAAGGTACTGATATACTTCTCCCCAACCTAAAAAACCACCAATATTTCTATCGTCAATGAATAAATCTGCATGAATTTTTCGACTTTTATTTTCGTCAAATTGTTCTTCAGGAAAACTTTTGTTTATGGCATAAAATTCGATGCCTTTATTTTTACAAAAAGCAACAGCTTCTTCAAGAGGTCTTCCAGATCTGTATGTCCATAAAATTAAACGATGACCATCAGCTTGTAGTTTTTTAAGTGTTTCAATAGCAAAAAGTTTTGGTTTTCCAACTTTAGGATAGGCATCATCTACAATGGTTCCATCAAAATCAATGGCAAGAATAAGTTTATCGTTTAAATTCATTAGTGTTTAATAAATAGGTTGCGAAAATACAATAAAAATCACTTTATATTAACGCATGTTGAGTCATTGCTTTGGGTTGTTCTATACCAATTAATTTTAAAATTGTAGGAGCGACATCACCTAAAACACCATCATTAATTGCTTTTATCTCTTTGTCTATTATAATAATAGGTACAGGATTCGTTGTGTGTGCAGTATTTGGTGATCCATCTGGATTTATCATAGTTTCACAATTACCATGGTCTGCAATTAAGATTGTAGTATAATCATTTTCAAGAGCTGCAGTTATTACTTTTTCAACACAAGTATCTACGGCTTCGCATGCTTTAATTGCGGCTTCCATAATACCTGTATGCCCAACCATATCTCCATTTGCAAAGTTTAAACAAACAAAATCTACTTCTCCTTTTTCAAGTTCAGGAACTAGAGCGTCTGTAAGTTCGAAAGCACTCATCTCGGGTTTTAAGTCGTATGTAGCAACTTTAGGAGAGTTTTTTAAAATACGGGACTCACCTTCAAAAGGAGTTTCTTGTCCTCCAGAAAAGAAAAATGTAACATGTGGGTATTTTTCGGTTTCTGCAATTCTAATTTGTTTCTTACCATGAACAGAAAGAACTTCTCCTAGAGTTTCCGTTATGTTTTCTTTGTTAAAAATTACATTAATGCCTTTAAAGTCATCACTGTAATTTGTAATGGTTACATAATGCAAATCTATTTTTTTAGTATCGTACTCAGGGAAGTCTTTTTGATTTAACATTTCTGTTAATTCACGACCTCTATCTGTTCTAAAATTAAAAAATATTACGACATCTTCTTTTTCAATTTTAGCAACTGGCACTCCATCCTTATCTGTCGCAATTAGTGGTTTAATGAATTCATCGGTAATATCATTATCGTAATTAGATTGAATAGATTCTGTTAAATTGGTAGTTTTTGTTCCTACGTTTTTTGTTAAAGCGTCATACGCCAGTTTTACGCGTTCCCAGCGTTTATCTCTATCCATTGCATAATAACGACCTGTAACAGTTGCTATCTTTGTTTTTGTGCCTTCAATATAGTTTTCTAGATTTTGGACATAGCCTTTTCCTGACTTAGGGTCTACATCTCGACCATCTGTAAATGCATGTACAAAAGAGTGCACACCAGCTTTATTAGCAGCGTCAATAAAACCCTTTAAATGATTGGTGTGTGCATGTACTCCACCATTACTTAGTAGTCCTAAGAAATGAACATTTTTCTTGTTATCTGAAGCATACTTTAGTGCTTCAATTAACACTTTTTCGTCTTTTAATGTATCTTGCTCGATCGCTAAATTAATTTTAGCTAAATCCTGGTATACAATACGTCCAGCTCCAAGATTCATATGGCCAACTTCAGAATTTCCCATTTGTCCTTCTGGTAGGCCAACATGTAAACCGTCTGTGCGTAAAGATGCATTTGGGTATTTGGTATACAGGGAGTCTATAAAAGATGTATTCGCGTTATCTATTGCAGAAACTTTTGGGTCTGGAGATTTACCCCAACCATCTAAAATCATTAATATAACTTTCTTATTCATGTAGTGCTGTCATTTTGAAACCCAAATATAAAAAAAGAATCCCGACGAGTCGGGATCTTATATTAGGATTAACGTATTTTTATATTATTGTAACTGCCCTCTATATTTTTTTATAGATTCTCTAATTTTCTCTATTCGATTGTCTGGATCTGGATGCGAACTTTGAAATTCTGGTACACGATTTGGTCCAGCTGCAGCTTTTAGAATTTCCATTACATCTATCATTTCTTCAGGATCGTAACCAGCTCTTAGCATAAAACGTACTCCAAGATCATCACTTTCTAATTCGTCACCACGACCATTTTTTAAAATTAAATTTTGGCCAACACCACCAATCAATCCGCCAAGATCTCCACCAACAGAACCTGCAGTAGATAGTCCTTGCCAAAGTTCGCTGTTAGCAATACGTTCTGCACTATGTTTTCCCAATACGTGACCAATTTCATGCCCTAAAACACCAGCTAGTTGGTCTTCATTTTCTAATTGTGAAAACAATGCATAAGTAATAAATATTTGGCCTCCAGGTAATGCAAAAGCATTTATGGTTTGTGCATCTGCTAGTAAATGAAACTCGTATTTATAAGGTGTTTCTTTAGCAATGCTGTTTTTTATTAGTTTGTTTCCAACGTTATCTACTAAGGCTTGGTAACTTTCATTAGGGTATAAACCACCATGTTGCGCAGCCATTTGATCCCTACTTTGTAAACCCATTTGAATTTCTTCATCTACAGTCATAGAAATCGCCTGTTTTTTGCCTGTATAAGGATTTACTTCTTGCGATGAAAAATATTTAAAACCAAAATAGGCTGCAATGCATAAACCTATAATTAACCTTACTTTTAAATTACCTGATCTCATGTTAGTTTGTTATTTATAAGGATTTAAAGTTACAAAAGTTCTGGATTAATATCTAAAATATTTTCATTTCGATATTTATTGATAAAGGATGTTGAAAAATAATCATTTCCTAATAGTTTCTCTTTTTGAAGCATCTCTTGTATGTTTACTTTTTTGTAGCTTTTTAAATAATTTTGTGACAAGGGTTTGTAGCTATAATGCCAAGGTTCATACTTAAAACCTTTTCTGTTTAAATCAGCAGTGTAAACTAAATAGAACCCAAAAGAATTTGCATGTGCATCCATCCATTTCTTTAAGTAAATGTAGGAGCCATCTCTGTGAAAGTTTTCTTCACGAAGCACATGTTTTGGAGCATGTACATTGGCATCAATAATATCGATGTCTGTTCCCCAGTGGTGTCTTGAGGTGCCAGGAACAGTAGAGTATTCAATTATTTTTTGAATGCTTTTTTCAGCACTTAAACCTTGGTTTATATAGCGTTTGTATTTACGTTCCCATATATGTTTTTGATGGTTGAAACTTCTATAGCTTGATACTATTTGAATGCGAACTCCTTCTTTCAAAGCTGTTGCTTTCATATTCTGAAACGCAAGATATGCTTCTTTACGAAGCTTATAATCAGTTCCAAAAAGTTTCGGATTTCCTTTACCCATAAGTTCTTCTGAAGAAATTATATTTTGAGCAAAAGTAAAACAAGGTATAGTTGCTAGTGCTATTCCAGATAGTGTTGTTTTTTTTATGAAGTTTCTTCTTTTCAAATACGGATGAAGTGTTACAAATTATGAGCCAAAATTAATTAAATTTACAGAAAATTTAAGTTATGCATTTTTCGTTTAAAATCATTGAAAAAGAAAAGATATCTACTATAATTCCTTTGGTTTATAAATTAAATGAAGGGAAAATTTCTATGGATGTTTTAGAAAAACGTTTTAAAGAAATAATACATCAAAATTATGAATGTGCTGGAGTTTTTGATGCAGAAAAACTTATTGGTATCTCTGGGATGTGGTTTTGTACAAGACATTATTCTGGAAAAAGCATGGAAGTTGATCATGTTTATATAGATGATTCGTATAGAAACCATGGGTTAGGGAAGCAATTTATGCAATGGATTACGGATTATGTGAAAAATAAGGGCGTTGAAACCATGGAGCTAAATGCATATATTAAAAATGATGCTTCACACCGATTTTATCACAACTTAGGATTTAAAAAACCAGGCTATCATTTTTTAAAAAAGATTTAATAATTAATATATAACCATCCAGCATATTCTTTGTCTTCTTCTGGTAAATTTAAAACATAAAAATACGTTCCCACAGGAAGTTTTTTGTTGCTGCCAATGAGTACTTTTTTATTGGTGTAGCCATTCCAGTCGTTTTGGTAATTTTCTACATCATATACAACTCTTCCCCAGCGATTAAATATTTTTAAAGTATTTTTAAATAGTGCAACACCTTCAATAACAAAAACATCATTTTTTCCATCTCCATTTGGACTAATACCATTATAAACCGTAATTCCGTCACTACCAATTAGAGATCCAAAAGTTATAATTTCATATGCATTTGGAATAAAATAAGTGGAAGTAATTGTGCCTTCATTTTGATTTCCTGTAAAATCAACATTGCCTAAATCTTTCCATTGGTTTTCAGTTGTGCTCCACCCTACAACGCGTAGGTTTAATAAATCATCAACAAGTGTATTGATATCACTATCTGAATCCCAAGTTAGTGTTACTTGTGTTTCTTGTGTGCCATTAAAATCCCAAAATTCTTCGGTCGAAATACTATTAATAATACCTTCGGAATTGTTTGTGTCGAAGCTCTCTACAAAAGTAGAAGGGAAGTTTGGGTCTTCATTAAAATAAGCAGCTTTAAATTTGGGGTTGTTGGTTTGTAAGGGAGTTATTAATGGTCTTAATTTGTTATCGTCTCCAATAGGAAAGATAAATGAATCATTTCCATTAAAAGATGCGTAGCCATCTGTTAAACGAAAGTCATTTTCAGAAACATAAAAAGTGTTTTCTAAAAAGTCTAGTGAGATATTTGGATTCTCTCTAGGGGTTATTGCATCTCCAATAACATAATTTAAACCATTAGAAACTTCGGTGCTTATTTCTAAAAATAAATGGTCAATAACAGCAATATCCATATCATAAAATTTAGGAATTTCGGTTCCAGATATGGTTAAAGCATTATCCGAATTATAAAAACCAGCCAAGCCTAAGTTTTCATTGAACATTCCGTCATTTTCTAAGTCGATATGGAATCCTATTTGACCTTCGTCATGAATTTGTAGATTTCCAAAATTATGAAATGCTTGTTGTGCAAAACTTATTTGAAACAGGAGTAACGCTAAGTATTTAATTGTTCTCATATTTCTATTTATTTGTAAGCAGTATAAAGTACAACTACGTTATCTGATTTGGTGGTAACATTTAACGAAAATCCATCTGTAGTAAAAGCAGATAAGCTTGCTAAAGTTCTGCCTAAAGCATTACCATTTTGATTACCATATCTTAAGCCAATACATCTGGTGCTTGAAGCAAATCTTGAAATATCATTAATAGAGTTACCACTACCACCAACATAAATTACTTGTTGTGTTATTGTTCCAGAATCATTTCTTGCAAAACCATTCATGGTACCAAAAGAGTTTGCTAAACCTGTATTATTATCTCCTACACCGTTATCGGAATCTAAATCTAAAGTTTCCACATTTGCATGTGCAACAAAAGTTATAGAAGATGGTTCAAAAGGTAAGCCTGTAATTGTTTGCGTACCTGTTGCTGTGATAATAAATTGACCAACATAAACAGTAGGTCCTAAATACGCACCACCATTTGTTCCAACTTCTATTTGGTTGTCCGCTTCATCTCCAATTATTTGTGCTGTTGCTGGAGTACCGGATTCATTATTGAATGTTATTTCACCAGTTGGACTAGCGTCATTTTGAGAAAAACTAGTATTTGTTTCTATAATGTTAGTTGTAGTAGTTCCACTTGTATGTGTAGCAATAGTATTTCCTGTTGATACTACCTGAGTTATGGAAGAAGATAAAGAGGATAAGTCTGTGGTTATTGTACCTCCAGCATCTGTAGTTTCCAGGTTTGTGCCGTTAAGTTCTACTGTTTCATTAAGCTCATTAGTAGTATCCGAATCCAGGTCATTCGCATTTGTAACTGTAGTCCATCCAGCGGTTGTATATACATATACGTTTTCATCTGTTGGGTTATATAATAACGTTCCTATAATAGGAGAGGTTATATTTGTAAATTCTGTTGTAGGAATATTATATAAACCTAACAGTTCTTCTCCTCTAGGGGTTTGTGAAAAAGCGGTTTGAAAAATACAAATGCTAAGGACTGTTATTATTAATTTTAATGATTTCATTTTTTTTTTTTTTTTAGTTGATGTAGAATGTAACACATGTACAGTTTCCTCCAAATTGCGTTCCTGTTCCTCCACCAGTAGTACCGCCAGATATCGTTATACTTGGATTATTTGCTGCCAATGGATCTGTACCTGTTATTAAATAATTATATGTCCCATCTCCGTTGTCTTGACTAACTACTGTTATTCCGATTGGACTTCCATTAGAAACTGCCGTTAGGGTTGGTAATGCTGCGTAAGGTCTATTTGAAATTAAAGCTTCCCAAGTCGACCCTGCATTATTTCCAGCATTAAAGTTTAATGAAAAATTCTGCGCATCTGCAAAATTATTCTGTGTGAAATCTGTAGTAGGAGTTCCTGATGGAGTAGTAGGGTTTGTCACTGGATTTGAACCAGATGATGTTACTAATACTACATCTGTTACTACTTCTCTAGTAGCCGATGTATTGAAATACCAAACTTCATCAACAAGAACATCTGCAGTACCCCCATTATCTCCAGTAGCAACCATTACTTGAAAACCATTTGCTGTTTGAGTTCCCGTTACTACTGAAACTAATCTTGTGTCTCTATTTGTTATATCTTCTTGAGCACCAAAGGTTACATCATAACTTGCTCCATTTGGATGTGCTGTTGTAAATGCAACGGTATATCTACCAACTGCTGTTCTTGTTACAGTACTATTAATATTAAAAGAGTTTGTTCCGTTAGCTTGTGTGTGTGCAGCTGCAAAAACATATCCTATTGTTTCTTTTGTAACGGTTAAAGTAGGTTCTGGCAAAGTAACCGTGTTACCATCTGATATAGTTAAATCATTTCCACTTATAGAAAGCGTTTGAATTTCATTTGTTGGATCTGCATCGGCATCCTGAATATTAATATCTATATCACCACCATCTTCTAAAGCAACATTTACTTCTTCTAAAGGTGTTGTTACTGTTGTAGAGATCATTTGGTCATCTGTGGTGTCTATAGTTGTAGTAGTTCCATCTTCAGAAGTATACACAAGTTGCGTTGGATCTGTAGCGTCAGGAGTTAAAGTAGTTACTGTTTCTTCAATATCAATTACGGTTCCATCCGCTTCTGTTACTTGAGCAACAGTATTACCATCATTTTGGTCAGCTACACTTACTCCATTGGTGTCTATAGTTGTAGTAGTTCCATCTTCAGAAGTATACACAAGTTGTGTTGGATCTGTAGCGTCAGGAGTTAAAGTAGTTACTGTTTCTTCAATATCAATAACGGTTCCATCCGC
>NZ_JAUOQT010000011.1 GCF_030547245.1 Oceanihabitans sp. 2_MG-2023 | reverse complement strand
GAACACAAATGAACATTGGGGACAATATTACAACCACACAAACTATTTATATTTACAACGAAGTGGGCACTGCTCCTGACACTTGTTCTAACGAATCTAGCTTTGATATTACGGTTACCGGAAATCCTCCTGTAGATACTTTATCCAACGAAGCAGTTTGTACAAGTTATACTTTACCAACATTAACTAATGGAAACTATTACACCGCAACCAATGGTGGTGGAACGCAATTAAACGCTGGTGATATGATCACAACATCGCAAACTCTTTATATTTATAATATAATTGGTACCGCTCCTAACACTTGTGATAACGAAACTAGTTTTGATATCACTATTTATCCTGCTACAGATTTCACACTGGATGCTTCTAATATTACAATCGTGGATGATTCCATAACAGTAAGTATGACGGATACTAGTATAAATTATTTATATACTGTAGATTCTGGTACTTCACAAATGAATCCAACATTTTCAGATCTTGCCAATGGTATACATACTTTAGTTGTTCAAGATGAAAATGGTTGTGTCGTTAAATCGATTCCTTTTACAATCGATAGTATCCAGGAAATAAATATCCCTTTATTTTTCTCACCTAATGGAGATACATTTAATGATACTTGGTTAATAACAGATACTCAAAATACCATTAAACAAATCCTAATCTTTGACAGATATGGTAAACTTCTAAAAGAGGTTTCCCCTGCTGAAAAATCTTGGGATGGAACCTACAGAGGATATAACCTAGAAAGCAATGATTATTGGTACCTAATCACATTACATACTGATGAGGAACTTAAAGGACATTTTACTTTAAAACGATAGCTTCCTAAGATTTCAATTTCCACTAGCTTTAAGTCAATTAAAGGTATTACGTTTTTAGATGCGGAATCATAGTACAGCATGACAATAACATATGAAATTTAAAATAGAATCCGAATTTAAACCAACTGGAGATCAGCCACAAGCTATTAAACAACTAGTGAATGGACTAGATACAAACGAAAAATATCAAACTTTACTTGGTGTAACAGGTTCTGGGAAGACATTTACTGTTGCTAATGTTATTGAAGAAGTACAAAGACCAACTTTAGTTCTTGCGCATAACAAAACATTAGCGGCACAGTTATACAGTGAGTTTAAACAGTTCTTCCCTGAAAATGCTGTTGAGTATTTTGTTTCGTATTATGATTATTACCAACCAGAAGCATACATACCGACTTCTGGTGTATACATAGAAAAGGATTTATCTATTAATGAAGAAATAGAGAAGATGCGATTAAGCACCACTTCTTCTCTACTTTCTGGTCGACGTGATGTTATTGTAATAGCTTCCGTTTCATGTTTATATGGTATTGGAAACCCGGTAGAGTTTCAAAAAAATGTCATCACATTAAAACGAGACCAAATCATTTCGCGAACGAAATTGTTACACCAATTAGTACAAAGTTTGTATTCGCGTACAGAAGCAGATTTCAACCATGGAAACTTCCGAATTAAAGGGGATACAGTAGATATTTTTCCAAGTTATGCAGATGATGCATTTCGAATTCACTTTTTTGGTGATGAAATCGAAGAAATTGAATCCTTCAATATTCAAACGAATCAAGTCATTGAAAAATACGATATTTTAACTATTTATCCTGCAAACATGTTTGTTACTTCACCAGATGTGTTACAAGGTGCTATAAAAAATATTCAAGACGACTTAGTAAAACAACACGATTATTTTAAAGAAATAGGGAAACATTTAGAAGCAAAAAGGTTGAAAGAACGTACCGAATTTGATTTAGAAATGATTCGTGAATTAGGCTACTGTTCTGGAATAGAAAATTATTCAAGGTACCTTGACGGAAGACAGCCAGGAACACGACCTTTCTGTTTGTTAGATTATTTCCCAGAGGATTTTTTAATGGTTGTTGATGAAAGTCACGTAACCATTTCGCAAGTACACGCTATGTATGGAGGAGATAGAAGTAGAAAAGAAAACTTAGTGGAATATGGTTTTAGGTTACCTGCTGCAATGGACAATAGACCTTTAAAATTTGAAGAATTTGAAGCGCTTCAAAACCAAGTCATTTATGTAAGTGCAACTCCTGCAGATTATGAGCTTCAAAAAACGGATGGTATTTATGTAGAACAAGTTATTCGACCTACAGGTTTATTAGATCCAATCATTGAGGTTAGACCAAGTTTAAATCAGATTGATGATTTGATTGAAGAAATTCAACAACGCGTAGAGAAAGACGAACGTACATTAGTTACAACGCTTACCAAACGTATGGCAGAAGAATTAACCAAATATTTAAGCCGAATTCAAGTTCGCGTAAATTATATTCATAGTGATGTTGATACTCTAGAACGTGTACAAATTATGCAAGATTTACGTAAAGGAATATATGATGTTTTGGTAGGTGTAAACTTATTACGTGAAGGTTTAGATTTACCAGAAGTTTCACTAGTCGCTATTTTAGATGCAGATAAAGAAGGCTTTTTACGATCGGCAAGATCACTAACACAAACGGTTGGTCGAGCGGCAAGAAACCTTAACGGAAAAGCAATTATGTATGCGGATAAAATCACTAAAAGTATGCAAAAAACTATTGATGAAACCGAATACAGACGCTCCAAACAAATTGCATATAACACCAAAAACAACTTAGTACCAAAAGCATTGAATAAAAGCTTAGATAGTGCTTTATCTAAAAACTCGGTAAGCACCTATAGTTATGAATTAGAAGCTGCAAAAGCAGCCGAACCAGAAAACGAATACTTAAGTAAAGGTGAGTTGGAGAAGAAAATTCGTGAAAAACGAAAAACTATGGAACAAGCAGCAAAAGCTTTAGACTTTTTAGTTGCTGCAAAACTACGTGATGAAATTAAAATCTATCAAAGCAAACTGGAAGCATTGAAAAATTAAAGTGAATTGAATACAATGTTATATATAAACTTCTTCAGGATTGATTTCCTTTTTACTTATACCTAACTTCTTTATTTCTAACTTTAATTATATTGTACCTTAAAAATATCAATCAGTACATCTGGTGGTACAATTTTGTTTGGGAAGCTATCCATTAAATACAATACTTTATTAATAGATTCGTGGTTTAATCCCATTCGTAATCCAAAATTATGCAATTTAATAATTTCTTGATCTGTAATTTCTCCATCAATACTCATTAATAAAACCAATCTATGAAACTGCACAATGCGTTCACTATGGGATTGTAAATGTTTATAATTTATAGGATGTGCAATAAGATAATCGAAATCTTCGCGAGATATATGCAATTGTTTTGCAACACCTAACAAAAAATTATGTTCTATACTTTTTACTTTTTTATCACACTTTGCAAACGCAATCATTTCGGACAAAAGGCTTAGTTTTTCTACCCTATTTATCATTATTATTAGGAATTAATTAATTATTATAAAGTTAGATATAATCCCTCTTTTATAATCGTTGATATATTGTATCTTGTCGAAAAAAAAAGAGTAATTCATCGATTTTATACTAGTTTCATAGAAACAAACCCTCGGAAAACTAGCAGTAACACCTTTGTTAACATGGTTTTAGACGGGTTTCAGTAATAAAACTAACAACATTTTTTAAAATTCTACTATGACAAATAATGATATATTTAAAAAACTACGTGTAGCCCACAAACTTCGTGATGACGATATTATTAAAATTCTTGCTCTAGTAGATTTTAGGATAGGAAAGAGTGAGCTTAATGCTTTTTTTAGAAAAGAAGATCACCCCAAATATATGGAGTGTGGCGATCAAATATTACGTAATTTTCTTAATGGTTTAGTAATTCATTTACGTGGGCCAATGCCAAAAAAAGGAGAAAAAAAAGCAAACAGTACAACACAAAAAAAGAGCAACAATTAGTTGCTCTTTTTTACTTTATATTTAAGTAATACCAAAATTGGCATACTAACATAGTATTTTTATTCTATTTAGCTAATACAGCTTGTACTTTATCTGCAGCTTCTTGAAACTCGGTAGCACTCATTACATCTAATCCAGAATTATCAATTAATTCTTTAGCAATGTCTGCATTTGTTCCTTGTAAACGTACTATAATTGGTACTTCTATATTACCCATGTTCTTATAAGCATCAATCACACCTTGAGCAACACGATCACAACGAACGATACCACCAAAAATGTTAATCAAAATAGCTTTTACAGCTGGATCTCTTAAAATAAGTTCGAATGCAATTTCTACTCTTGCTGCATCTGCTGTACCACCAACATCTAAAAAGTTAGCAGGCTCACCACCTGCTTGCTTAATTAAATCCATTGTTGCCATCGCTAAACCAGCACCATTTACCATACAACCAACGTTTCCATCAAGGTCTACATAGTTTAATCCATGCTCTCCAGCTTCTACTTCAATTGCATTTTCTTCACGTAAATCGCGTAATGCAGCTAAGTCTTTATGTCTAAATAAAGCATTATCGTCTAAAGATACTTTAGCATCTACTGCCATTATTTTAGAATCACTTGTTTTTAAAACAGGGTTAATTTCAAATAAAGAAGAATCTGATTCTACATATGCTTTATATAAAGCTGTTACGAATTTTGTCATTTCTTTAAAAGCTAATCCAGATAAACCTAAGTTAAAAGCTATTTTTCTAGCTTGAAAACCCATAATACCTAAAGCTGGATCTATTTCTTCATGAAAAATTAAATGAGGAGTTTCTTCAGCAACTGTTTCGATATCCATTCCACCTTCAGTAGAATACATAATCATATTTTTACCTGTTCCTCTATTTAAAAGTACAGACATATAATATTCTTCTGGTTCAGAATCACCAGGATAATACACATCTTCTGCAACTAAAACTTGGTGTACACGTTTACCTTCGGCAGAAGTTTGAGGTGTAACCAAATCCATTCCAATAATTTGTCCTGCAATTTCTTCAACTTGATCTAAGCTTTTTGCAAGCTTAACTCCTCCACCTTTACCACGACCACCAGCATGGACCTGTGCTTTAATCACGTGCCAACCAGTGCCTGTATCTTCTGTTAATTTTTTAGCAGCTGCTACTGCTTCTTGAGCATTTTGTGCAACTATTCCTCTTTGAATACGTACGCCAAAACTGCTTAATAATTCTTTTCCTTGATATTCGTGTAAATTCATCTTGTTTAAAGTAAAATTTTAGATTTACAAAAGTAAATAATCACAAGAACTTACCCTAATATTTAATTATGAAAAAAAGCAACAAACGATATAAATTCAAATTTGTTAAATAATTAACAAATTGTTTTAAATATGTAATATTATACCATTTTAATTTTAAAACACGTTGAAAAAAATATCTTTGAAAAAAATATTTAGATGAAAAACAATCAATTATTACAAATAGCCAAAGATTTTGGAAGCCCAATTTACGTATATGATGCCGAAAAAATTGGTTTTCAGTATACGCGTTTAACTTCTGCTTTTAAGAAGGTGAAACAAGTAAAGCTTAACTATGCTGTAAAAGCGTTATCTAATATTTCCATTTTAAAATTAATGAAATCTTTAGGAGCAGGTTTAGATACTGTTTCAATTCAAGAGGTAAATTTAGGTTTGAAAGCTGGATTTACTCCAGATCAAATTATCTTTACACCTAATGGTGTTTCTTTAGAAGAAATCGAAACTGCTGCAAAACTTGGCGTTCAAATTAATATTGATAACCTTTCAATTTTAGAGCAATTTGGAACAAAGCATCCAAAAACACCGGTTTGTATTCGTATAAATCCACATGTAATGGCTGGAGGAAACACGAATATATCTGTAGGACATATAGATAGTAAATTCGGAATTTCTATTCACCAAATACCACATATACTTCGTATTGTAGAAAACACTAAAATGCATATTAACGGAATTCACATGCATACCGGAAGTGATATTTTAGATATTGATGTATTTTTATATGCCAGCGAGATTTTATTTGAAACGGCTAAACACTTTAAAACTTTAGATTTTATAGATTTTGGATCTGGATTTAAAGTACCTTACAAAAAAGACGATATTGAAACCAATATTGAAGAGTTTGGAGAAAAACTTTCTAAACGTTTTAATGCTTTTTGCAAAGAATACGGTAAAGAACTAACCCTTGGTTTTGAACCTGGAAAGTTTTTAGTTAGTGAAGCTGGGCAATTTTTAGTAAAAGTAAATGTTGTTAAACAGACTACCTCAACTGTATTTGCTCAAGTAGATTCTGGCTTTAATCATTTAATAAGACCAATGCTTTATGGTTCGCAACATGAAATTGAAAATATTTCTAATCCAAAAGGAAGAGAACGTTTTTATAGTGTAGTAGGTTATATTTGTGAAACAGATACTTTTGCAAATAATAGAAGAATTAGTGAGATTAATGAAGGAGATATCTTAGCTTTTAAAAATGCTGGAGCATATTGTTATTCTATGGCTAGCAATTACAATTCTCGTTATCGTCCAGCAGAAGTACTTTGGATGGATAACAAAGCGCATTTAATACGTAAAAGAGAAACCTTTGATGATATACTAAACAATCAAATTGAAATTGAAATTACGAGTAGTAAAACTGAAAATGTACTAGCAAAATAAAACACTTTCAAAATAAAAATAAATCCACTAGAAGACATCATATGCTTTAAGTGGATTTATTTTTTAAAGAAAAACCATTTAATCAAGGTTTTCGTACAAAATCAAGGTATTTTTGAAACTAAAATAAATTTTAATGAATTTCACAAACCCTTTAGTTTACGGTGTACCATGTTTTTTAGGACTCATTTTATTAGAGCTTAGTTATAGCAAACATCATAAAGAAGCTAGAAGTCAAAAATTATACGCTTGGAAAGATTTAGCCGCAAGTGTAACTATGGGTGTTGGCTCTGCGATTATTGCTCCACTAACAAAAACAATTGCCGCTATTGTACTATTTAACTATGTTTACCACCTTTTTAACCCTATAGTAGATGGTGTACCTACTAATATTATGGGCTACGAATCATTTGGATATGCCTGGTACGTTTGGCTTATTTGCCAACTTTGTGATGATTTTAGTTACTATTGGTTTCATCGACAAAACCATAATATACGCTTTCTTTGGGCTGCACATATTGTACATCATTCTTCTAATAATTTTAATTTAGGCACAGCAGTGAGAAACGGATGGTTTACTCTTTTTTACAAACCGTTATTTTATATGTGGATGCCAGCAATTGGCTTTCCACCTGAAATGGTAGTCGTTTGCTTAGGTATTGAATCGCTTTGGCAATTTCAATTACATACGGTTTACGTTCCTAAACTAGGTATTATTGAAAAAGTATTTAATACACATACTATGCACCAAGTACACCATGCACAAAACATAGAATATATGGATAAAAATCATGGTGGATTTTTAAATATTTTTGACAAAATTTTTGGTACTTGGAAAGCCTTAGATGAAAATATTGAAATTAAATATGGTGTTACTCACGCACCAAATTCGTATAATCCGTTAATTATTTTAACGCATGAATACAAAGATATTTGGAACGATATGAAGAAATCGAAAAACTGGTATCATAAATTCATGTATGCTTTTGCTGCTCCTGGTTGGAGTCATGATGGTAGTACACTTACCATAAAACAAATAAGAAAACAACTAGAAACACAAAACCTGAAAAATTAACTTTTCAGGTTTTGTGTTTCTAGTATAAAAACTAAAATATTACTTTTTAATAAACTTTTTTGTAAGTGTTCCTTTATTGGTATACACCTGAACAATATACATCCCTGCTTGTAAAGTACTAACATCTATTACTGATGTAATATTAGATGAACTTAAAACTTGCCTACCATTAATATCAAAAACACTAACTGATTTGATTGCTGTTGGTGATTTTAAATTAATGTTTAAAACAGATTGTACTGGATTAGGAGTTACAGAAAATTCTGTAATAACATTTTCATTAACATTCAATAAGTATGCAGCTAAACTTTCAGCTATAGTATCTGTTTCATTAACACCTAAAAACCCACTTATTATATTTAATTCTGTTACTCTAAACACAAGGTCCCCACTAGTATTATCATAATAATTATGTGTAGTTTGTGTGGCTGTACCGATATTATTAAAAATTGGTGGAATACTCAAACTAACTGTTTGTACTGTTTTCAATTGAGTAACAGTTCCTGTAAAAGCCCCTATTGCATCAACATCCATGTTTAATGTACCATGGGCTTCTACTGTTTTCTCAATATTCCCTGCAAATGTACCACTAGTACCTTGATAAGTAAAAGTTCCAGCGACTGGATCGGAATTATTATATCCGAAGCTTAAAGGAAAGGTACCAATAAGTGCATTATCATTACTATAATTTAACTCTATATCTGGTGTTGTTGCTCCTGTTAAAGATATTTCTGTTCCGTTTTCTTTTAACAGAATATTGTTTACAGTTGTTCCTGCAGTATTTTTATAAACATTAGTAGTGCCTGGAAAATTTGTAATTTGTGTAGCTGTTGGTGCGTCATACGTATCTACAGAGTTTTCTGTTGTTGTTAAACCAGTAAAACTCCACGAAGTACCTGCTCCTGTAGGCGATTGATCTATAGTACCATTCACTATAGCATAGGTAGCCCCATCTGTACTGTTAAATGTAGTAATAGTTTGTGCAAAAGTAAAGCTTGTAATTATACAGGCTAAATAAAGTAATTTTTTTTTCATTTTTAAAAGGTTGATTAATAGTGCTATAAAAATACTAAAATGAAACAAACCATCTAATATTTAATTAAAAAATAATAATTATTTAATGTTTAATCAAATAAATGAATACATGCTAACCAATTGTTAATTCACTAAAAATCAACAATTAATATTTTTATTTTGTATCTTTATAAGCATCATATTACTAATTTAAATTAGCATTGCCTCATTTTTACAGTTATTGAAAATCTTCCTATTTATTTATGAAAACGGTTTATTCATTTAAATTTTAGTTTCATGAAAAAAATTATCACATTAGGATTGTTATTATTTGTACTAGTTTCCTGTACCAAAAAAAATCGCTACACGCAAAAATCTCCAGAAATTGACATTGTTAAAGCTGTTATTAATAATTATGACTATCAAAAATGGGATAGTTTAACTATGCAGTATGCAGATACTGCAAAAGTGTATTACAACACTAGAAACAAGTATTTTACAGCTACAAGTTTGCCCGAGTATCATAAAAAAAATGATTCTAGTTTTTTAACAAGAGCATTTGAAGAAAATAGAAGAGAATTTGAAATGGTAACGGATGACAATGGAAAAAAATGGGTGAACTTTTGGGGTATATGGGAAGGCAATCTATTAGAAAACAATAAAAAAATTGAAATGCCTGTACATATTACCTATCAATTTATTAATAAGAAAATAGTGCTTGAATATGGCTATTGGGATGCTAGCGAATTAGTTTTAGCACTACAGCAACTTGAAGACATGAAAAAAACAGACACTATTTTTATTCGTTAAAAAAATAGCACCTGCTTTATAGATATTAATTTTTAACCCCACTTTGTTTTGGCAAAGGGTTCGTGCCATACTTATCAAACAAATACACTAAAGCAGTCATAGTTGCTGCACCAAGTTCTAATTCGCGTTTATTAACCGCATCAAAAGTATCGTTAGCTGCATGATGATGATCGAAATAACGTTGAGAGTCTGGGCGTAATCCTGCTAAAACATTACTATCATTTTTTAATGGTCCAACATCTGCTCCACTTCCCCCTTTTTCAAAATAATGAATTAAATATGGTTCAAATAAAGGTTTCCAGCTTAATACTTGGTTAAAATTAGCATCACTACAATCAAAACTAAAACCTCTTGGTGTAAAACCGCCAGCATCACTCTCTAAGGCAAAAACGTGATTCTCGTTTTTACGTTTTGCTTCTTCTGCATATTTATTTCCTCCTCGTAATCCGTTTTCTTCGTTCATAAATAAAACGACACGAATACTTCTTTTTGGTTTAATTCCAGAAGCTTTTAAAAGTCTTAAAACATCCATAGACTGTACAACTCCTGCCCCATCATCATGCGAACCATCTCCTAAATCCCAAGAATCTAAATGACCACCTACCACAAAATATTCGTTAGGAAATTCGCTCCCTGTAATCTCGCCAATTACGTTATGAGACAGTACATCTTTATATTGTGAGCAACTTTGTTTAAAATAAAACTCTAAGTTTTCATCTAATTTTAATGAAGTACTTAATAACTCTGCATCATTAGTACTTATTGCTGCTGCTGGTATTCGTTTTTCTATAGGTAGATTATCATAGGTCATACTTCCTGTGTGTGGTAAATCGTCCAAACGAAGATTCATAGAACGAACAATCACACCAACAGCTCCATACTTTGCAGCCTCTACAGCTCCACTATAACGCTGATTTACACAGCCACCATAAGCGTTAAAAGTACTTATTAAATCTTCTTGCATTGGCCTATTAAAAAAAACGATTTTACCTTTAATTTGTTCTTCTCCTAATTTTTCTAATGCTTTAAAATCGTGCACTTCTATAACCTTTGCTTTTAATCCTAAAGGATTTGTTGCTACAGAGCCACCAAGCGCACAAATATTAACATTTGTAGTTTGTTTTTTTGAAGACTCCATAAATGCATATTCTTTTGCTCCACGAACCCATTTTGGCACCATAACTTCTTGTAACCAAACCTTATCTAATCCAAGTTTTTCTAGTTCCTCTTTTCCCCATTGTACAGCAAATTCTGCTTGAATAGATCCAGATAAACGCCCTCCAATTTGATTGGATAAATAATCTAACCACTCATAGCTTTTACCATTAGTTAATGATTGCGAGTATATTTTTTTAAGAATTTCTTGGTCTGTTTGAGAATAGCTTGTAATTGAACTTAAAGCTAAAAGTAAAAGAAGGAATTTTTTCATATTATTATTTTGAATGTCGATTCCTACTTTTACAGGAATGTCAAATTGAAGTTTAAAGATACTGCTTCTAGAAATTAAGATTCTTAATTAAAGTATAAAACACTTCTACTTTTATTATTTATTTTTAATAGTTGGTTCTATTCGTAATATCTTCATCAAACTTTTCTTTTAATAATTTTATTTTAGAAAGATCTAATTTCCCGTTTAAATCAAATACTTTGTTGTTGTATAAAAACTTCACATGATTTTTTAAAAAACTATAACCTGAAATTTCAACAATTATATTTTCCTTAATAAATTTGTAAATAGTATAGTCTTGTTTTCCTTGTTTTGCTCCAAACTCTATTCTTATAAAAATCAGCTCTTCTCCAGTTTCCTTATCCATTAGAGTCACCCATTCTGCGGGTCCTTTTTCACAATTAAATACATGTACATCTTCAATTAAAGCTTTACCTTTTTTAAGCTTTACTTTTTGGGCATGTACTATCGATGTCGTTGCTAATAGTAAGAATACTATGATTTTTAATTTGTTTTTCATTTGTTTTTTTTATTATATAATATTAGATTAGTTGTTTTCACTCATTATCCAAGTCAGAGCTTGTTCTTTTTTAGCTCTAAAAATGGTGCTATGCTTTTCATTAGGTGCATCTTCATATTTCCAAATTAACGCACTAGTCGAATTACTTTTTAAGGTTTTTGCAAGATTATTGGTATGTATGGAAATGTCTTCTACTCCCGAGCCAGCAAACCACAGTTTCTTTGTTTTATTTGGAAAAGCTTTTAGGTATGTGGAAGCATTTTGTTCTAGATAGTGATTATTCCACCAAAGCGAAGGATCCATTGCAATATAGAAATCAAATGCATTTGGTTGTACAAGGAAGGTTTCCATAACAAAAAGACCTGCTAAAGATTCACCAATAATACCTTTTTGTGAACTTGTTCTGTATTTTGTATTTATCTGAAGCATTAATTCTTCGGTTATAAATGCTCTAAAGTTTTTTGCACCATCGGTTAACGGACAATATTCAGCATCCGCTTCCACTTCCGAAAAACCTGTTAAGTCTCTTCCTCTTTCTGTATTTTCAATACCCACAAGAATTACTGGTGGAATATTTTTGCTTTCAACTAGTTTGGCTATGGAATTCGCTATATGTGGAAAATCTTCTTTTATTCCGCCATCAGGCATATATAACACAGGAAAAGCATCCGTACTATTTTTATAATTTGGTGGAAGCCACACATTAATGACGCGTGTTTCGTTTACAAAACTAGAGAGTATAGTGAAACTATCGTGATTAGGAATAATATCCTGAACCCTAGCTGTATTAACACAACCAAAGGTTAAGAGTGCTATAACCGATAAATAATAAATAGATTTCTTCATTTTGTTGTTGGGATTAATATTGAACTAAAAAAAATAAAAATTATGCTACTCGCAATATCTTATCCATTTTTCGCCCTCTTGCTAATTCCTCTACCAATTTATCTAAATAGCGTACTTCTTTGGTTAGCAGATTTTCAATATCTTCTATTCTGTAACCACAAATCACACCTTTAATTAATGGTGTATTTGGGTTTAAGGATGCGTTTTTAAAGAACATTTCAAAAGTTACTTTTTCAGTTATTAATGCTTCTAACTTTTGTTCATTACAACCCGTTAGCCATTGAATTACTTGATGTAATTCTCCTTTGGTTCTTCCTTTTTTTTCTACTTTGGTAATGTAATGCGGATATACAGAAGCAAAGGTCATTTTTGCAATGCGCGTATCGTGATTACTTGTATCTTTCATTTTCTAAAGTATTACTCTTTACTAAGTTGTTCTTTATATAAAGCAATATTTGCCTTCACATCATCATCCAATTCTGGCTCTTTAATATCGGTATACTCCTTTAATGTGTCGTACATTATTTTAGCCACTATAAGTCTTGCTGTTGGTTTATCGTCTGCAGGAATATTAAACCAAGGCGCATGAGGTTTAGATGTTCTGTTGATTGCATCTTCATAGCATTCCTGATATTTATCCCATAATTTACGTTCTTTTAAATCACCTGGAGAAAATTTCCAGTTTTTAGATTTCTTATCCAAACGACGAAGTAATCTATCTTTCTGCTCGCCTTTAGATAGATTTAAAAAGAATTTAAAAATAACCGTACCAGTTTCTGCAATGTGCTTTTCAAAATTATTAATTTGCTCAAAACGGGCATCCCAGAAAGCGTCATTTACATCATCTACCGAATTTACGTGTGGTAAATTTTCGCCCATAATATAACCAGGATGCACTCTCGTAACTAATACGTTTTCATAATGCGTTCTATTAAATACGCCAAATTTACCACGAGCAGGAAGTGCTATATAATGTCTCCAGATAAAATCGTGTTTTAACTCTAATTCTGTTGGCACTTTAAAACTATGTACTACAACTCCTCTAGCATTAAAGTCTTTAAATACTTCACGAATCAAACTATCTTTCCCTGCCGTATCCATACCTTGTAAGCAAACCAAAACGGCGTATTTACCATGCGCATAAAGGGTATCCTGTAATTCGCCAAGTTTTCGTCTTACCTTTTTTAATTCGTCTTTTACATCGTCTTCATCTACTTCTAAATTATAAGTTGTTGTAAGTTTCGAAATTTCTATTTGTGATTGTATTTTAAAGTCGTTTATTTTAATTGCTTTCAATTTTATGGGCTCTTTATAAATTATGTTTAAAGATATTAATATTTTTTATTAATAGAAATTCTAAAACGAAATAGCCGCATATAATATGTTTACCCTTTAATTGGTATGGTTATTATTAATGTTGTAGTTTTATCCATACGCTAATTAATCTTTATGAAAACACTTTACTTGAGTTTATCTCTAGTTATTCTATTTCCGCTTATTACTTTTTCGCAACAAACTGATAGGATAGAAACTACTATTAAAAACGGAATTACAAAACCCAGTATTTTATCTTCACATCCATTTGGTATCTTTTTTTCTAGGCTTCAAGGTAATTTTAAAATGCATGCCACCAAAAATAACATGGTTAATATTAGCTTAGAAAGCGCCAATGTTTGGGGAGCTCCTGTAACCACCTATATACCAAATGATGAAGCGACAAGAAATGAAGCCAGAAAATACGATTGGGATTTGGCACAATATCATTTTGATGTAGAAGACTTAGACGCAGAAACTTTTCAATTGCAAATAGATGGTGTTATTAAAAGTATAAAGGCCAATATTGCTTTTAATTTAAGTAACAATAAAGAATTAGTAGTTGCTTTACGCGTTGCCATGTTAACGAATGGAGAATATCCGCTTTCTTTTTTTACAAGTGATAAGTTTATTGAAGATTTTCACAGCAAAATTGCAGGTGGAGAAGATCCTTTTGACAGAAAGGCTTTTAAATTAAATGAAGCAGGAATTAAATATACTGACAGGAATGGCAACACTGCAGAATTAGAAAAAAATGATGTTTTTTTGAGCGGAATAGAAACTACATACTATTATTATCCGGAATGGCTAATAAATAAAAATAAAAGTTTTTTTATGAATCTTGGTGCGCACCTTGGAACAAACCTGTCTAAATATAATACTTCTTTTGACTTAGGTGGATCTATAAATGCAGTTAAAAAAATTGCTTTTAAAAATAAAAACTATGCACATATAGGTGCCAGTTTTGGTACGTTAAGAAAAAATGCAATCGACTTAAAAAAAGAGAATGTGCAATTTGGCACCAATAAATACATCGCATTTTTAGAGAGTGCTTTAGAATATAACTTTGTATCCAAAAAAGGAACAACGCATGCTATTGGTTTAGACTTTTATATTCAAACTAGTTTAAATAAAAAAGAAGAACTAGACTATATTATTCCTGTTCGCCATCCAGATGCAGAGCAAGCATGGGGAATTGGCACTACCAACTTGTATAAAAACAATAATTATTGGACTTTGTTATATTCCTTTACCAAAAAGATTACAACCACTATTTATTTACAACAAGATCTTACTGTAAATAATAGTCCAGATATACAAACTGGAATTAGTGTTAGTTTTAAAATATAAAAGTCACACTTTTTGAATTATTCGAAAGCACATCAATATTTTCTGTTATACCATTAATTGTTTCTATTAGAAATTAAAGTTTTAGTTAGAAGAATATTATTATTTAGCTAAACAAATTAATTTATTCATGAATAAAACGGTAATACTTCAAGGAAGCTCTAGAAGCTTTGGCGATACACAAAAAATAGTGAATAGTTTCGCATTAAAATCAAACTTTGATATTATTGATTTAAATACAAAAAACATTGGTCATTATGATTATGAGTATAAAAATGCTGCTGATGATTTTATGCCTTTGATAACTGATGTTATTACAAACTATTCTACTATAATTTTTGCAACTCCAGTATATTGGTACACTATGAGTGGAATTATGAAAGCTTTTTTTGATCGCATTTCAGATGTTATTAGAACAGAAAAAGATTTAGGAAGACAACTACGAGGAAAAAAAATGGCCATGATAAGCACAAGTAATGGCAATGATTTAGTTAAAGGTTTTAATATGCCTTTTGTAGAATCTGCTAAATATTTAGGCATGCAATATTTAGGAGATATACATACTTGGGTGGAGCAAGAAAAAATCCCGGAAGAAGTAAATAATATCTTAGACACCTTTTTGGCAACATTAAAAAAGACTATCTAAAAAGCTGTATTTTATGCTTTTTAGATAGTCTTGAATTCTTAAAAAAATTGTTTAAGAAGAAATATTACTTACTAGCAAACAGTTTTACATCTTTTTCGCTTACTTCCTTTTCGCCAAGAATAATTAAACGTTCTACAACATTACGTAGTTCTCTAATGTTACCAGTCCAATCATACTCTTGTAATAATTTTATAGCTTTAGCTGAAAAGCTTTTTTGAGCAGTACCTTGCTCGTCTGCAATTTTCTTAGAAAAATATTCTATTAACAATGGAATATCATCACGTCTATCATTTAGTGCTGGAACTTTAATAAGAATTACAGCTAGTCTATGGTATAAATCTTCTCTAAAGTTTCCTTCTTCAATTTCCTTTTTAAGGTTTTTATTGGTTGCTGCTACTACTCTAACATTTACTTTAATGTCCTTGTCACTACCAACACGTTGTATTCTACTTTCCTGTAATGCACGAAGTACTTTTGCTTGCGCAGAAAGACTCATATCTCCAATTTCGTCTAAAAAAATGGTACCTCCATTAGCTGCTTCAAATTTACCAGCCCTATCTTTATTTGCGCTTGTAAAAGCACCTTTAACGTGGCCAAAAAGTTCACTTTCTATTAGTTCACTTGGTATTGCAGCACAATTCACTTCTATCATTGCCCCTTTAGAGCGATCACTTTTTTGGTGTAACCAATGTGCTACTAATTCTTTTCCTGTTCCGTTAGGCCCAGTAATTAAAACACGAGCATCGGTTTGTGCTACTTTTTCTATTATTTCTTTGATATGAGAAATAGCGTCGCTTTTACCAATCATTTCGTAGTTCTTGCTTACTTTCTTTTTCAGTCTTTTGTTTTCTACAACAAGCTCTTTTCTATCTAAAGCAATACGAACGGTATTTAATAAACGATTTAAATCTGGCGGTTTAGATATATAATCAAAAGCACCAAGACGCATTGTATTAACTGCTGTATCTAGATCGCCATGTCCAGAAATCATTACCATTGGTGTTTCTGGCTTTATTTTTTTAACGGCTTCTAAAACCTCAACACCATCCATTTTTGGCATCTTAATATCACAAAGTACCAAATCGTAGTCTTCTTTTTTTATTTTTTCAATTCCAACTAAACCATCTTCAGCTTCTTCCACGGCATAGGTGTCGTTTTCTTCGGAAAGTATTTTAACTAATACTCTTCGTATTGCTGCTTCATCTTCAATTACTAATATTTTCGGCATCTTATATTTTTTTTATTTCTGAATAATATGAATATCTCTTTGTGGAAAAGGTATAGAAATATTGTTTTCTCTAAACAATTTATCTATTTCAAAACGTATTTCACTTTTTGGAATAGATGCTTGAAAACTATCATTTAAAGTAAATACTAATTTAAAATCTAGAGAACTATCCCCAAAATTAGTAAATAATACGGTAGGAGCAGGAAATTTTAAAACAGACTTATTATCGTTGGCTGCTTGCAAAAGTATTTTTTTTACTAATTGCACATCACTTCCATAAGCTACACCTACTTCTACACTCTCTCTTGTTGTTGTTCCATTTTGCGTCCAATTGTATAAACTATTAGTTAGATATAAATGGTTTGGAATTACTAGTACTTTATTATCTATGGTTACTGCTCTTGTTGTTCGTAGTTTAATTTCTTCTACACGACCTACTTTTCCATCTAATTCAATTATATCTCCAACATGCACGGATTGATCAATTAAAATAAACACACCAGAAATAATATCCTGAAAAAGTGTTTGTAATGCTAAACCAATACCTATTAATAATGCTGCTGAAGCTGCAAAAATACCGGTTACGTTTACACCAACAGTATGTAAGGTAATTAAAACTATAATCACATAGCTAAACCAAGTTGCATAAGAAAAAACAGCTCTAAACTTCAGTTTATCATCGCTTGGTAGTTTGCGACTTATTAACCTTCTAAGAAGTCTTAAAAAAACAGTAGCAAATACTAAAACTAAAAGTAAAACCAAGATGTTTTGCACACTAATTTCTACATCTTTAGATATATTAATTGATTTATTTAATATGGTTTTTATTTCTTTCATTTTAATACTTAATCCATTTTATAATCTCTTTATAACTTGGCTTTTTACCATACATTAAAATACCTACCCTATATATTTTGGCTGCAAACCAAACGGTTAACATGAAGGTAGCAACTAATATAAAAAAAGAAAGTACTTGTTGCCAAACAGGCACGCCAAAAGGAATACGCATTAGCATTACCACCGGAGAGGTAAATGGTATAAAAGAAAAGATGGTAGAAACCGTACCATGAGGATCTTCTATTACTGTAAATATACCTATATATACGGCTAAAACTAATGGCATGATAATAGGAAACATAAATTGTTGTGTATCCGTTTCATTATCTACTGCAGCACCAATTGCGGCATATAGCGAGCTATATAATAAATACCCGGCTACAAAAAATAGGATAAATGCAATAATAAGATTGGCTATTGGTAAATTCCAAAACGCAGACATTGCATTTTGCATTTCTACAGCTACTTCTGGGTTTTCCATTGCCTGTTGCATCATGTCATTCTGCGGTGTTTGCTGCATTAAGTCTATACCCAAAATAGCAGAAACTACTGTCATTAAAACACTTCCAATAATAATCCAGATAACAAATTGTGTTATTCCTGCTAAAGAAGTGCCAATAATTTTACCAAGCATTAATTGTATTGGTTTTACTGAAGAAATAATAACTTCTATAATTCTACTTGTCTTTTCTTCAATAATACTTCGCATAATCATATTCCCATAAATAATAATAAACATGAATAATAGATACCCAGCAGCCAAACCAAAACCTAATTTAAAATAGCTATCTATTTTAGATGTCTTTTCTCCAATAAAACTTTCTTGTTCAATATTTACATGGATCTTAGATGCAGTTAACTTTTCTAAATCGATACCTTGCTCTTGTAATTTAAGATCTCTTAATCTATTTTCTAATTTACTTTCTAAACCAGAGATAACAGATAATGAAGGAGATTCTTTAGAATAAAATTTAATATGTTTTACCAATGCAGTAACGCTATCTTGTTTTGGTATGTACAACAAACCATAGGTTTCTGCTGCTTCAACAATAGTTTTTGCATCGTCTAAAGATACATTGTTAAGCATATTATACTTTGTATATTCTTGATTTTGAAAAATATCAGTTACCAATTCAGATTCATCTAAAACAGAAATAGTACGTATTTTATTATTATTTAATTGCGATAAATAAGCTACAACTGCAATAAGTGCTATCATAATAATAGGACTTAAAATAGTCATGATAATAAACGATTTGTTTTTAACTTTTGTTAAATATTCGCGTTTTATTATAAGTGGTAAATGGTTCATAAAATTAGTTATTCTTAACTGCTTGAATAAAAATATCGTTTGCACTAGGGATTAGTTCTACAAAATGAGAAACTTGACCTATACTTGTTAAATAGCTCAATAAATCATTAGCCGATTCGTTTTCGGCAAGCTTTATATTTAGTTTTAATTCGTCATTTAAAGATCTAAAATCTGTAAGCGAAGCATTAAATTTTTTCGAGATAGTTTCGGCAAGTGTTATTTTATCGGGAGCATTTATACCTACTTCATAGGTGTTGGTTTTATATTGTCTTTTTATATCTGTTAATTTACCATCTAATATTTTATTAGATTGATGAATTAATGCAATATGGTCACACAGTTCTTCCACAGATTCCATTCTATGTGTAGAAAATATTACCGTTGCTCCATTCTCTTTAAGGCGTAAAATTTCGTCTTTAATTAGATTGGCATTAATTGGATCGAAACCAGAAAAAGGCTCATCAAAAATCAACAATTTTGGTTCATGCAAGACAGTGACAACAAACTGTATTTTTTGAGCCATTCCTTTAGAAAGCTCTTGAATTTTCTTGTTCCACCAGTCTCCAATTTCTAAACGTTCGAACCAATATTTTAATCGTATTTTGGCTTCTGCTTTACTTAATCCTTTTAATTGTGCTAAATACAATGCTTGTTCGCCAACTTTCATAGACTTGTACAAGCCACGTTCTTCAGGCAAATAACCAATATTTTGCACATGATGGGATTGTAGAGGTTCGCCATCTAAAATAACATGTCCAGAATCTGGCATTGTAATTTGGTTTATTACACGTATTAAGGTTGTTTTTCCTGCTCCGTTTGGACCTAACAAACCAAAAACACTTCCTTTAGGAACAGAAATAGAAACGTTATTTAACGCTGTAAAATCTCCAAAATTTTTAGAAACTGCGTGTGCTTCTAAGAGGTTTTTCATATTTAATATTTAGTAACTTTTTATTAATATCTAAGGCTTGTAAAGATAGAAAATGTTACAAGAGAAATAGCATGCATTTGTTTTAAATTAAAGATATACAAAAGAGTTTAAACTATTTACATCCTTGTTTTCATTATTTAAAGAAATAAGAAGTGCTAAAAAACAAAACCCACCCTTTTACTTAAAGTGAAAGGATGGGAAAAAATTGCTATGAAAAAGAAAAATTATCGCTAAAATTAACTAGCGATAATTCAAATATACTATTTTTTGCTAAATAAATGTTAATTGAAACAGATTTGTTAAAAAAATCCACTTAAAAAAGTGGATTCTTGATTTTTAGCTGTGTTTTATTAAGAAAACATATCTTTAACTTTTTCGAAAAAAGATTTATCTGAGCTTTCAGGTTTTGGTGAGAAATGCTCATCTTCTCGCATCGATTCAAAAAATTCTTTTTGTTGTTTGTTTAACGTTTTTGGTGTCCAAACATTTACATGCACTAATAAATCTCCTTTACCATAACCATTAATACTTGGTATACCTTTTCCGCGTAAGCGTAAAATTTTACCAGATTGTACACCTGCTTCTACTTTAATTCGCACTTTACCTGTAACCGTGTCTATTTCTTTTGAGGTACCAAGAACAGCGTCTGGAAGACTTACATACATATCGTAATGTAAATTATCGCCTTCGCGTTGTAGTGTTTCATGATCTTGCTCTTCTATAGCAACTAGCATATCTCCAGAAATTCCATTTCCTGGTGCTTCGTTTCCTTTTCCAGATACTTTTAATTGCATTCCATCTACAACACCTGCAGGAATTTTAATAGAAACCGTTTCCTCTTTTATAATTAAACCATGCGCATCTGCTTCTGCTGGTTTTTTATCGATTGTTTGTCCAGCTCCACCGCAAGTTGTACAGGTGGCAGCCGTTTGCATTCTTCCTAAAATAGTATTAGTAACTCTAGTTACTTGACCAGAACCATTACAGGTTGAACAGGTTCTGTACGTTGTACCTGGAGCTTGAACCTTACGTTTTACTTTAATTTTCTTTTCAACTCCATTGGCAATTTCTTCTAGAGTAAGTTTAACACGAATTCTAAGGTTACTACCTTTAACTCTACGTTGACCACCTCCGCCAAAGCCACCAGAGAAACCGCCACCTCCGCCAAAGCCACCGAAGATATCACCAAACTGGCTAAATATGTCATCCATATTCATACCACCTCCGCCACCTCCAAAACCACCGGAGCCATCGAATGCTTGATGTCCAAATTGGTCATAACGTGCTTTTTTATCTGCGTTACTTAAAATTTCATAAGCTTCTGCTGCTTCTTTAAACTTTCCTTCTGCATCTTTATCATCTGGATTTTTGTCTGGATGAAATTTTAAAGCCATTTTTCTGTAGGCTTTTTTAATTTCTGCAGCTGTTGCGCTTTTACTTACTCCTAATATTTCGTAATAATCTCTCTTTGCCATTCTTGTATTATTGTCCGATTACAACTTTTGGAAAACGGATTACTTTATCTCCTAATTTATATCCTTTTTCAACTACATCAATCACTTTTCCTTTTAAATCTTCTGAAGGTGCAGGAATTTGTGTAATTGCTTCATGGTCGTCTGCATTAAAAACATCTCCTTTTATTACTTCTATTGCTGCTAGACCTTTTTGTTCTAGTGTAGATAGTAATTTCTGATAAATTAAATGTACTCCTTTACGTAACTCTTCTGCTTCTTTGTCGTCTTCAATATGACTTAAAGCACGTTCAAAATCATCTAAAACAGGTAAAAGTGACACCATTACATCTTGACTTGCCGTTTTAAACAATTCGATTCGTTCTTTAGATGTACGTTTTTTATAATTTTCGAACTCCGCAAAAAGACGTAAAAATTTATCTTTTTCTTGTTTTAATTCTATTTGTAGTTGCTCTTCAACAGTTAACTCTTGCGTTTCTTCTGTTGATTGCTCTACTTGCTCGTCTATAACTTCTTCTTTATTTTTCTTGCTCATTTTTGTACCTAGTTTTTATAAATACTTTTAACAGATGGCAAAAGTACTGCCATTATTATTAAAATGTCAAAATGTCATTGACTTTTTTTATCCTTTTTGTTATTTAACTAAATTAACAATTTGTATTTTTGAACTTTAACACTAAAAAAACTATAATTATGAAAAAACAAGTATTAAATATTTTTACTGTTATTGCTTTATGTACTGCAGTTATTGGTTGTAAAAAAGCAAAAGAAGCTAGTACAAGTGAAGCAGAAGCTGCTGCTGTTAGTGAAAGTACTACTGCAAAATATGTAGCAAATGTCTCTGAGTCTACTATTGAATGGAAAGGTTTTAAACCTACAGGTACACATAATGGAACTGTGAATGTTGAAAGTGGTGTATTTCATGTCGATAATGGCGTTTTACAAAGCGGTACTTTTTTAATTAACATGAAGTCCATAAACTCTACAGATGTTGAAGGAGATCAAAAAAAGAATCTTGATGCACATTTAATGGGGACTGTAGAGGGAAAAGAAGGTGACTTTTTTGATGTAAACAAATTCCCTACTGGAGCATTTGAAATTACTGGTACGCAAGCTGCTGAAGCAGGAAAAACAATGCTTTCTGGTAACTTAGCATTAAAAGGAAACAAACACAATGTTACATTTCCTGTTACTATTACAAGTGAAGGTGATATAATGACTATTTCTAGTGATGCTTTTACTATTGATAGAACAAAATGGGGAATTAACTATGGTTCTAAATCTGTTTTTGACAATCTTGGAGACAAGTTTATTAATGACGAAATGGAATTAAAAATCACTATTAAGGCTAAAAAAGCTTAGATAAAACATCTATTTAATAAAATAAAGCCATACTTAAAAGTATGGCTTTATTTTTGCGTTAAATCATATAAAATAGTAATTATCAGTAATTTAGATTTAAAAAATCGATTAAATTAGTAGTTTATCGAATAATTAAAACTTATTAATGCATTATTTTACATTTAACAAATAGAAGGTATATTTTCACAATCTATTATTTTGAGAAAGCCTTAAATCTTAAAAAAGAACAATGAAATTTATTTTTACATTTTTAGTTGCACTTACTTGTGTAGCTTCGAGTTTTAGCCAAGAATCGACGCCATTAAGTTTTGAAAATTTTGAAACCGACTTTTTCACATACAATCCGGTACAGAAAAAGCATGTAACAAATGATCACTTTAGTTTTGCTGAATATGTAATTACAGAAACCAAAAAGTCTTTAAATAGTAATGTAGAAAACTATAGTGTTATTCACTATTGGAATATATTAACTGCCTTAGACATGCTTAAAGAAGATAAGGCTACATTAATTTTAGCTTTTCAAAAATTGGTAGAATTAGAAGGAAGCTGTAAGTATATAGTTAATTATAAAAATAAAATTTCTTTTTACAAAACAATAACCGCAATGTATGATCACTACTATTCGCAATGCAAAAAAAGCAACAGTTTAGTTGGCACCCATTAATTATAATTTAGTTGCTCTTAACATATGTCTTTTTCCAGGAGGGCCTGCCAAACGCTCCAAAGTAAAACCTACACTTCTTAACGCTCTTTTAACGCTTCCTTTTGCTGCATAGGTAACTAATACGCCATTGCTTTTAAGTGCATCAAACATGCTTTTAAAAATTTCTTCTGTCCATAATTCCGGCTGTACTTCTGCGCCAAAAGCATCAAAATAAATAAGATTAAAAACCTCATTTTCATTTATTTCTGAAAAATCTTTTTTAGCTTTTGTTAGTTTAAAATTAGTAGTTATCTGTTCTTGTACTTCCCAAATAATTTCATGTAATTTTTTGAATAGATGCTCTTTATTTGACGCTTTTAATTCTTCAGCGTAATTAAGTTGTATAAATTCTTCTGTAGTAACAGGAAAAGCCTCTACTCCTATATAGGCTATATTAAGGTTCCATTTTTCGGCCTCCAGTAAAGTCATAAAAGCATTTAAACCTGTACCAAAACCAATTTCAAGAAGGGCTATATTTTCCGAATTATTTTTAGCAACAAAATGGTGCAATCCGTTTTTAATATAAACATGCTGTGCTTCTTGTATGGCTCCATGTTTGGAATGATATTGTTCATTCCATTCAGGAATATGAATACTTGTAGAGCCGTCTTCTGTAATTATTATTTTACGTTTCAATAAAAGAACTATTTAATTAATAGCTTTTTAATTCTTGGAATTGGCCCTGTACACTCTGTTTGATGACAAGAAATACATAACCCAACAGCATTATTAAACCTGTCTTTTATTGGAAGATTAGATTGGGAATTAAAAACTTCCTTTTCTGCAGTAACAAAGAGGGAAGAGAAAGCTTGAAATCTCTCACTTCTAGATTTAAAATCGGAAAGTTCTGCAGTATGAATTTCTAAAAAATCTAATGGGAATTCTGTTGGTATTTCACCTGCAATAATTTCTTTTTTAATCTTTAAATTATGCGCATACATTTTGTTCATGAGTATAGCCATTTCGGATGGCTCATACATATCATAAACTTTTTTTTCTTTTTTCTCGACTTGTTTTTCTTTTGTATTACAACTTATCAAAAAAGCGAAACAAACCAACCAAATTAGCTTTTTCATTTATAACGCTTCTTCAACAAGTAAAACACCATCTGCTTCAAAAGAATACGTTTTTTTAGACTCTGTAATTAAAGCAATTTCTTCTGCAGATTTCCCTGCATCTTCTGCATAATGACGCAACTCTTCAACTGGGACTTCGTTAACATATGCTTTTCCGTTTATAATAACTTCTTGTCCTGCAATATTTTTTGGCATAAAAAAACCATAGTCTTTAAATTTAACCATCACCTGCTCCCCATTCTCTAGGTCTAATTTCATCCAGCAACCTTTTGCCTGACAAACATCGCCTACTTTCGCTATCATTTTAGAGTTAATACTATCTCCAACTTTCATAGACTTATAATGTTCTGCCATAGATTTTGCTGTTATAGCATCGTCTGCAATAATTTCTTTACCAAAAGATTTATAAGCAGTTTCTTTTTTTGTTTCCTCTACAACAACAGTTTCTTTTTTTGTTTCTTCTTTACATGCTACAAAAACCGTTAAGAACATCATTATTAGTGCTATTTTTTTCATTTGTTTATATTTTATACATTAGTTTTTTAAAGCCCTAAAGATAGTGTTTTTTAAAATAATTAATCTTTTTTATACCACTATTATTCTGTAAATTTGTTTCCTTATATTAGCTATTAATATCAAGAAAAAATTGTAAAAAAAATGGATATACTAAAAGTAGAGAAGTCTAGAATAGATAATGTAGATTTTGAAAATATTGACTTTGGTCGTGAATTTACAGACCATATGTTTACTTGCGATTTTAAAGATGGAAAGTGGCAAACACCTAAAATAACCCCTTATCAACCGCTTACTATAGATCCTTCTGCTAGAGTTTTTCATTATGGACAAGCTGTTTTTGAAGGAATGAAAGCTTTTAAAGATGAAAATGATGCTGTTTGGTTATTTAGACCGGAAGACAATTTTAATAGAATAAATATTTCTGCTAAAAGGTTAGCAATGCCTGAATTTCCTAAAGAATACTTTTTTGAAGGACTAGAAACTTTACTAAAATTAGATAAGGAATGGGTTAAAAAAGGGGAAGGCAATGCACTTTATATTAGACCTTTTGTTATTGCATCGGAACCTGCAATCTCTGCATCTCCAGCTAATGAGTACAAATTCATGATTATTTGTTCTCCTGTTAAAGCCTATTATAAAGGTACTGTAAAAGTTGTTATTGCTGAAAAATATAGCCGTTCTGCTGATGGCGGAGTTGGTTTTGCAAAAGCTGCTGGTAATTATGCTGCACAATTTTATCCAACCAATTTAGTACAAGAAGAAGGATATCAACAAGTAATTTGGACAGATGCAAATACGCATGAATATCTTGAAGAAGCAGGAACTATGAATATCTTTTTTAGGGTAAACGACAAACTAATAACTGCTCCAACTAGTGACAGAATTTTAGATGGTATTACAAGAAAAAGTATCCTACAAATTGCTAAAGACAATAATATTGAAATAGAAATTAGACCTGTTACAGTTAAAGAAATAAAAGAGGCTGCAAGAAACGGAAGTCTAAAGGAAATATTTGGTAGTGGTACTGCTGCAGTTGTAAGTCCTATTTCAGCTTTTAAGCATGCGGATGAAGCTTTTGATATTGTGGAACCAGAAAACACATATTATACCATGTTTAAAAAACAACTAAATGATATACAATACAACGTATCAGAAGATAAACATGGATGGCGCTATAAAGTATAATACTAAATGATTTAAACAAAAAAGAGAAGCAATTGCTTCTCTTTTTTGTTTACTTATCTAATATTTCGGCGATATTCGGTTTAAAATAATTTGGCCCTTTAAGCACTTTGCCATCTTCGCGGTAAATAGGTTGCCCATCTTCGCCAAGTTTACTCATATTACTGCGTTGAATTTCGTTAAAAACTTCTTCTATTTTATGTTGCATTCCGTGTTCTATAATAGTTCCGCAAAGTATATACAACATATCACCAAGAGCATCTGCAACCTCCACTAAATCATTACTATTGGCAGCTTCTAGATATTCTTCATTTTCCTCTTTCATTAAATTAAAACGAAGGGTGTTTTTATCTATACCTAAGTCTGCTTTTGGAGCTTCTCTGTGTCCTATTTTAAAAGCAGTATGGAATGCCTTTACAGCTTCAATTTTATTTTTCATATCCTATTTTTATTTTTTCATTTCCGTAAAAACGGAAATCTTATGGTTTTGTTTCTTAATTTTGCATAAAAATAGATATATGTTTAGTAATGGTCAAATCGTTTTCGGAATTTTATTTGCAATCGCATTTATTATAGCGATAACATATACCTACAGAAAAGACATTAAACTGCACAAGCAACATTATAAAGGAAGTATCTGGGTTTTAGTTGCTTTTATTTGTTTTATTCTTTTTATAGTTTCTATAAAACACTTCTTTAAATAATTCAGCAAACACTATTTTTGTTTTCTAAAATATTCATTTTAAATAAAAATTTTATGAGCAAAGTTGTAAAAACACTATTAAACAAAGGTTTACCACATAATGCTTACTGTTACATTTTTTTATAAATTTCGAAATATTCAAATTTAGTTTTAATAAAGACCTGCAAATCAATCGTTTTCAATACTGAAAAATATTTCATTATATTTGATAATATCTCAAATAAACAAACAATGAAAGCATTTAAATACATTCTTTTCGTTTTACTTATTTTAATTATTGGTTTTTCAATTTATATTGCTGTACAACCAAACAGCTATGATGTAAAACGAACTAAATTAATTAAAGCTCCTGCTAGTATGGTTTTTAATCAGATTAACGATTTTAAAAATTGGGAAAATTGGGGACCATGGAAAGAAGAAGATCCTACCATGACAATTACGTACCCTGAAAAAACTTCAGGAATTGGTGGTAATTATTCTTGGGAAGGTGCAGAAGGCCCTGGTTATATGGAAACCATTGCTGTAACACCAAACCAATCTATAGATCAAGAAATATCTTTTGGCGGTATGGAACCAAATGATGTGTATTGGAAATTTAAAGAAGTAGAAGAAGGCACAGAAGTAACTTGGGGAATGAAACATGATAAAATGAATTTTCTCTTTAAAGCTTTTGCTGCAGCGCAAGGTGGAATGGAAAAAAATCTTGGTATCATGTTCGATAAAGGACTTAACAAATTAGACCGTATTGTAACCGAAGCATACGAAAAATTACCTAAAGTAGATTTTAAACTAGGTGATGTTGTTGAAGTTGAGCTACCTGCTCAAAAATTTATTGGATACAAACAAAATACTTCTACAGATATGCCACAAGAAGAAATGACAAAATTGTTTATGGAATTCATGCCTAAAGCTGGATTATATGCAGCTAACAAATTAACACATAACGATTATGTTCCCGGAACTTACTACACCAAATGGGATGAAACAACAAAAGAAGCAGAATTTTACATTGGTTTATTATTAAAAAAAGAAATCCCTCCTGCACAAGGAATGACAGCTTTTAATATACCGGAGGGAAATGCAGTTAAAATTGCTAAATATGGTAATTATGGCTCAGGCGATTATGAAGCACATATGGCTATTGGAAAATACATGCAGGACAAAAAATTAGAGATGAATGGTGAATCTGTATGGGAACTTTATGTAAATGATCCAACCACTGTTAAACCAGAAGAAATTGAAACAGATATTTACTACCCTATTAAATAATTAGTAATATTTAAACCATTAAAACCTTGCAACTAAAATCTGCAAGGTTTTTTATTTACTTTTGTTCTTATGAAGAATTTATTACTTGTATTTGTTGGAGGAGGTTTTGGTAGTGTATTACGTTATATTATTGGAAAATATTTAAACAACAGCCAAAACGGAATCCCTTACGGAACATTTATAGCCAACATTTTAGGAAGTTTACTAATTGGTTTAATCCTTGGTTATGCGCTTAAAAATAACAGTTTATCTTCTAACCAAACCCTACTCTTAGCTACAGGATTTTGTGGTGGATTTACAACCTTCTCTACCTTTGCTTATGAAAATCATATGTTTTTAAAAACTGGTGACTTCACCAGTTTTGCAGTGTATACTATTGCTAGTTTTATATTAGGATTTCTAGCGGTATTTTTAGGAATGTTTTTAACAAAATAATACTGAAATAAAAACGCCACATATCTATTACATAAATAAACTACTTGACAAAAACCTTCACTCCTGCTTCTATATTTTCATCTACATAATTGTCTCTTGGAACAATTGGACAGGAATACTTTTCGTTGTATGCACAATATGGATTATAAGCTTTATTAAAATCAATTACTAAATAATCGTCTTTCGGTATACGCAAATCAATATAACGTCCACCTCCATAAGTAGTATCTCCATTAGTAGTATCTAAAAAAGGTAAAAACAAATAATCTTCAAAACCTTCTTTTTGCATTAAGTCTTGACCTTGATATACTTTTAACTGATATGTTTTTCCATTTAATGGAAACGATAAAACACCAAACACTCGTTCTTTAGAAACACGATTTGTAGTTGTTTTCATCTTAAACCACTTAGAATCTGGTGTTCTTTTTAAAGTAGCAGAAACTACAAAAGTAGAATCAAACTTAAAAAAATCCAGGGTTCTAAAAGTCTTTCTATCTTTAGCTTTTAAAGGCGATTTAGAAGCATCTTTAAAATCTGCATTTTGCTCTCGTTGCCAATCTGTCTCCCCTAATAAAGGTTGTTTTTGTTGCGCACAACTTAGTACAGATGTAAATAAAAATAGATAGAGTAAATACTTCATGTTGAAATTTTTTCGGCTTAAAAATACAATTTCTAATTATTTTGTTTAGCTTTGAATCATAAAATATAAATAAAATGAATTTAGTCATTAAAAATTATAAGCAATATACCTCTTGTAGAGTTACAAGTTGGGCTACTTATATGTTATGATGATGTAAATATCAATTAATACAATATTAAAAGTCCAACTTCGTAGTTGGACTTTTTTATTTTAGGTCTATAAACGAAGTAACCCTTTTGCAAATGAAATAAACCAAGAATCCATTAAACCAACCAACATGAAAACACTATTCCATAACTATATAAACACATTTAAAGGGCTCTCTACTGAAGTATGGTGGCTTGCACTAATAACTTTAATTAATAGAGCAGGAACTATGGTGATACCTTTTCTTTCGCTATATCTAACAGAAGATTTAAACTTTACACTTAAAGATGTTGGCTGGATCATGTCTGCCTTTGGCTTAGGCTCTGTTGTTGGATCTTGGTTAGGAGGAAAATTAACAGACAAAATTGGCTATTACAAAGTAATGGTTAGAAGCCTATTATTTACAGGAATACTATTTGTAGCATTACAATTTTTAAACACTTTCACATCGTTATGTATTGGTATTTTTTTAGTGATGTTAGTTGCAGATATGTTTCGACCAGCAATGTTTGTTGCATTAAGCGCCTACAGTAAACCCGAAAATAAGACCAGAAGCGTAACCCTCATTCGTCTTGCTATAAACTTAGGTTTTTCTGCAGGACCAGCTGTTGGTGGTTTAATTATTACAACAATGAGTTATAGTGGTTTATTTTGGGTAGATGGCATCACATGTATACTTGCCACTTTGGTGCTAATTCTTGTATTAAACCCTAAAAAGGCTAAAATATTAGACAATATTATTGTTGAAAACCCTGACTCTGCTTATAATGATAAAGCTTTCTTGATTTTTCTAGTTGCGATGTTCTTGTTTGGCTTTGTTTTTCTGCAATACTTTTCTACCATGCCAATATACTATAGAGAAACACATACTTTAACAGAATTACAAATTGGGTTACTTCTTGGGGCTAACGGATTTTTTATTTTTCTTTTAGAAATGCCTTTAATAAAATGGTTAGAAAATTCTAAATACTCTAAATCTAGTTTAATGTTTTTTGGTGCTGCATTAACTGCTTTAAGCTTTATAGTTTTAAACCTAACCACTTGGTCTGGAATTTTAATTATTGGTATGTTTTTAATGACAATTGGTGAAATGATTGCTTTTCCGTTTTCTAATGCATTTGCCATGCAACGTGCAAAAAAAGGGAATCAAGGAGAGTATATGGCTTTATATTCTATAGCGTTTTCTTTTGCTCATATCTTTGGACATAATGCAGGAATGCAGTTTGCCGATGGATTTGGATTTAATAATACATGGTCTATTATGACCTTACTGGGAGTTCTGTGTGCATTATTATTATTTGGTTTAAATATATATATGAAAAAAAACATAACAAAATCGGTACAAAATGATACGTTATAATTTTAGCCCTTTTAGTATTAAGTTGTAATTCATCTGAAAAGAAAACTAAATTGAGAACCTGTTATTATTCTATATAATTTATGAAAAACCTAATATTTTAAAAAGCGCTAATACTTAAACCTATAAATAACTAAACGCATGCGAGAATTTAAATTTCTAACATACTGATTATCAAATATTTTAAACTTCAATCAAAACCTCTTTATTACATTATTTTTAACAACATGTGATAGTACTATTTGTGTTTTACTTTCTCCATATACAATAAGTTGGTCTATAAATGTTTCTAGATGTTTTTGGTTTCTTAAAACAACCTCCATAACAATGTTTTCATTTCCGGTAATTCTATAGCAATTAATCACCTCATCAAAAGTTTTTACTTTTTCTAAAAAAGGTTTTAGTTTCCCCATAAAAGCATGCAAAGTTATAAGTGCTTTTAGTTGGTAACCAACCTCGAAAGGAGAAATTAATGTGATGTGATTTTGAATAATCCCTAAATCTTCCATCTTCTTTATTCGCTCTGAAACTGCAGGAGAAGTAATACCAACCTGTCTACCAATAGCAGCATTAGATTGTCGCGAATTCTCTTGCAAACACTTCAATATCTTCCAGTTAAGATTATCTAAGCTCATTATTAAAGTTTAATATTAAAATAATTTAATTTTTAAAGTAAATATACGTTTTTTCTTTAAAATCGAAAGTGTTTACTGCTGTCTTGTAACTAAATTTGATGGAAATCGAAAAATATCATGTTAGCCCACATCCCATCACATCTTTCAGACCTACCTATATATAAGCAAGCTTTGCATATTTTTATTTTATCTAGAAGTATTTCTACCTATCTAAATCAAGATTTAGCATACTTACAAGAAGATGGTTCAGAAGATGCAAATATTTATTTTTCTGGAGATATTGTTCAGCATTCGGTTTCTTTAGCGCCAGAAATTATTAATGCAGAAATGGAACGCTATTCGGATAAAAAACACAAACATATTGCTTCTGTTAGAAAATTAACGAACAGATTATATAGTCACTGTAGACGTTTAGAAAAATGTAATAGTAACGGCAAGGATTATATTCCTATTTTAAGAAAAGAACTTAAAACCTTTAAAAAATTACAAAATAGTTGGATGCTAACTTTGTAATTATTTAGCTTCAATTGTTTGCGAATTATACATAATAGTATCTTGAAGACGTTCAAACTTAGGATGCATTTTTTCTGCTAAAAGCACATATTGACATTTCTGTAAGCTCTCTGTTACTCGCAAAACATCGTTATGATAATTATTTCGTATTAAAAACTCTGCATCTTCTAAAGCTAATAATTTAAGCTGTCCTAAATGCAAACTATTCATAAAATATAATTTATTTAAACGTTTTGGTGTTGCTATTAAAACATCGACTCCATAATAAATTTCCTCACGTTGTTGGTCTAAAGTTTGCTCATCGTAAGCGGCATAGATTCTTAAATCCATGTACTTGGTAAATTTTTCAAACGTTTCTTTTAGATCTAACGCTGCTTGTTTGTCTTTTACAATAATCAATGCTCTAGGCGAATCTTCAAAAGCAGCTGCTTTTAATTTATGAATGATGGCAATGATTAAAATAGTAGTCTTTCCAGCCCCTTTTGGTGCTAATCCATATACATTTGCTCCTCCTTTTATTTTTGGTAATATTTCTTTCTGAAAAGGTAAAGGCGCCTCATAATTTAATGTTTCTAAAGCTTCTTTTAGTACTGGGTTTAATTTTTTAAAGGACATGTTACGTAAATTTGAAGTTGTAAAACAAAATGAATCATCTTAATTCTGCACAAAGGTACATATTAATGACACATTTTGCAGTCTGCTTTGTCTTTGATTTCACCTACCAAATAACCTTCTTCATTTATTACAAAATCACAACAGTCTACAAAACCTTGCGCAATCATTTTACGTCCACGTTGTATTTGAGATTTTATGGTAGGTAATGGCAAGTGCAATTGCTCAGCAATTTCTTGTTGTTTGACACCTTTTATGTCGCTTAAAAACAATGGATCTCGATACTTTTTAGGCAAGCTTTTAATTATTCCGTGTAAGCAATCGGCTTCAGTATGTTCTAGTTTTTGTTCTTCAAAAACAAAATCTTCGTCTGTGGTTTCATACACCAATTTTTTACTTCCAAAATAGTCTAAAACAGTATACCTTGCTATAGCGAACAACCAAGACTTCAATTTTCCTTCGTCTTTTAACGTATTTAGTTTGGTGTGTACTTTAATGAAAGTTTCCTGGAGTAAATCTTCAGCAACAGCGACATCTTTTACTTTACTAAGAATAAAATATTTAATGTCGTCTGCATGTAATTTCCAAATGTCTTGAGTATCCATAACCATTTATTAAAATAACGCTAATCTTAGTACAAAGTTACTAAGATTAGCGTTGTTATTACTGTCTTTAAGTATTGCTTAACAGTTACAACTAGTACATGTACAAGAATCGCAAGTACAATTTTGACAATTTCCTTTTGCGCAACCATCACAGTTACACGTGCATTCTTTATTTTTCATAATATAAGAGTTTTATGTTCCTATAATAGACGAGAAAGTATTAAGAAAGATGCATATTATGTAGATTATTTTTTTTGAAAAACTCTAGAATCCACATCTAAAACCCCTGTTTTAATAATTTTCACTTCTTTAATTAGGGAATGCGTTGGGTTTACCAAAATATTATTTGTCATTGGTAAAATAGCGGAAGGTACTTGCATTGCTAAATTCGCATTCGTTTTTAACCAATCTGTTCCAAATTGCATAGAATAATTTGAAGGTGGATTATGCCGCCAATTGGTGTCTAATTTAGACTCCTTTAGTTTTGGGGAAATTAAACTATCTGGAACTTGAGCTTCTAAAAACCCAAAATCATTGGTTAAAAACTTAAAATCTATATGCACCAATATTTCTAAAACAGCAAGGGATAGACTTTCGGAAAAATAGACCATATTATATCCTTTCTTATTCCATCGTCCTCCATATAAACGAGCTCCTTCTCCCGATAAATCTTTTAAATATTGTTTTTTTGCTATTCTGTAAATTTTCAAAAGAATTGTTTTAAGAATAAACACCAAATTCAATACGACCAAGCGTATCTTTAATTAAACTTGTACCAAAACTTGTATCTAGAAAATTTATTGGTTTTTGATAATTTAAAACACGTATTTCGCTGTGCAACCAAGAAGTAAAGGCTTCTAGTGTACCAAGCACTTCAATACCTCTAGAAATAACTTCGGCAATTTCTAAAATTTGCTCTGTAGGATATACATTTAATAATTCTACATCGCTTTTTCGCTGTATAGTACGATGGGAAACATGAATTAAAGCACTCATTTTCTCCATCGAAATACCAAGCAAATTACTAATAGTATTTACCACCGATTTTGGTAAACCTTTTCGGGTGATTTCTATGAGATCAAAATCATTAGATATGGTTTGCCCAACTTGCAAGCTACCACCAAGAACACTAATAATTCTATCGTATTTATTTTGTAAATTATAAAAAGCTTCTGGCTCATTTGCCAAATTTTTTATTGCATTTTCAAGTTTAAAATTCTCCATAATCACGACATTTTACACAAATATACGTATTTTTGTCGTCTATTAAGTCGTTTTTACAGTTTTTAACACAACTAATAAAAACAAAAACTAGTTAGAAAACCCTAATTATGGCGTCATGAGAGATCGGAAAATTACAAGAGTTAGCAATAAAGCATAAGCTATTTGCTTTTTCATGTAAATCGAGTGCTAGCCTTTTTTGATTCGCATTCTTAATAGTTACTATTGGCTTTAATCTCACCATTTTAAAACTTCCGCTTCCTGAACTTTCCACTACCAAATCTCCTTCTGCATCATCTATGTAACTTAAGACTTCTATTTCTTCTTGAGCACACACGTATAAATAAGACATCATGTGACAAGATGCTAAAGCGGATAATAATAAATCTTCCGGGTTATATAATGTATCGTCTCCTCTAAAGGCTTTAGCTGCAGACATTTGTAACGGCATCGTTTTATTAGCAATAGCAACGTTAAGGTTTCGACTAAAAGTTCTTGGGTTTTGTGTGCTCCCTCCTTCGTTTATTGCCCAATTTACAGTAGCTTTAAAGGTATGATTGATAGACATTTTTGTTGTTTTTTTGATGTAAAAAAAGCAGTTCTCTACTTACATATTTCTTCTATACTGCCCTCCTACTTCAAACAATGCCGAAGTAATTTGGCCTAAACTACATACTTTACAAACATCCATTAAAGCTTCAAAAATATTTTCGTTATTAATAGCTTTGTCTTGTAAATCTTTCAATAAAACTTTAGTATCGTTTGCTTGATGTAAATGCTCTAAGGTTTTTATCTGAAATTGCTTCTCTTCTTCTGTTGCACGAATCACTTCCGCAGGAATAACCGTTGGAGATCCTTTAGAACTCAAGAACGTATTCACTCCTATAATTGGGAATTTCCCATTGTGTTTTAAGGTTTCGTAGTATAAACTCTCTTCTTGTATTTTACTACGTTGGTACATGGTTTCCATGGCACCTAAAACACCGCCTCTTTCTGTAATTCTGTCAAATTCTAAAAGCACAGCTTCTTCAACTAAATCGGTTAATTCTTCAATAATAAAAGAACCTTGTATTGGATTTTCATTTTTATTTAGTCCTAATTCTTTATTGATAATGAGTTGAATAGCCATCGCACGTCTAACAGATTCCTCTGTAGGTGTCGTTATCGCTTCATCATAGGCATTCGTATGTAAGGAATTACAGTTATCATAAATAGCATACAATGCTTGCAGTGTGGTACGAATATCGTTAAAGTCAATTTCTTGTGCATGTAAGCTTCGCCCAGAGGTTTGAATATGATACTTCAACATTTGCGCTCTGGCATTTGCTCCATACTTATGCTTCATGGCTTTTGCCCAAATTTTTCTTGCTACACGACCAATTACTGCGTATTCTGGATCGATTCCGTTAGAGAAAAAGAACGATAAGTTCGGTCCAAATTTATTGATATCCATGCCACGACTTAAATAATATTCGACGTACGTGAAACCATTAGATAAAGTAAGCGCTAATTGCGTAATTGGATTGGCTCCTGCTTCTGCAATATGGTATCCCGAAATAGAAACCGAATAGAAGTTACGTACATTATTCTCGATAAAATATTCTTGCACATCTCCCATTAAACGCAAAGCAAATTCTGTTGAAAAAATACAAGTATTTTGTGCTTGATCTTCTTTTAAAATATCTGCTTGCACTGTTCCTCTAACTTGTGCAATGGTATTCTTTTTAATTTCTGCATAAATGTCTGCTGGCAACACTTGATCTCCAGTAACACCAAGAAGCATTAAACCTAAACCATTGTTCCCTTCTGGTAATTCGCCATTATAAGAAGGACGTTCTTTGCCTTTATAGATTTTTGCAATTTTTGTCTCTACTTCTTTTTCTAAACCATTTTCTTTAATGTAAAATTCGCATTGTTGGTCTATAGCTGCATTCATAAAAAAGCCAAGCAACATAGGTGCAGGACCATTAATTGTCATACTTACCGACGTCATAACATTTGCCAAGTCGAAACCAGAATACAGTTTTTTAGCATCGTCTAAACAACAAATAGAAACGCCTGCATTACCAATTTTTCCGTAGATATCCGGACGTAAATCTGGATCGTTTCCATAAAGTGTTACACTATCAAAAGCGGTCGACAAACGTTTTGCTGGCAACCCTGCACTTACATAATGAAAACGTCTGTTGGTACGTTCTGGACCTCCTTCACCAGCAAACATACGTGCTGGATCTTCTCCTGTTCGTTTAAATGGGTATAATCCGGAAGTATACGGGAATTCCCCTGGCACATTTTCTTGTAAGGTCCAACGTAATAAATCTCCCCAAGCTTGGTACTTTGGTAAAGCTACACGCGGAATTTGTAAGTGAGATAATGACTCCGAATGTGTCTCAATTTTAATCTCTTTATCTCTTACTTTAAAGCTATAAATAGGGTTTTTATATTTGTTTACTTTTTCATCCCAACCAGTAATCACTTCCCAATTATAAGGGTCTAAGTTTAGTTTTACTCTGTCGAATTCGGAAACTAATAGTCTTATAAAATCCTTGTTCTCTTCGGTTGTTGTAAAAGAATCTGAAGCAATTCCTGCTTTATCTAATTGTGGCGTTGTATTTAAAACAGATTCTAATGTTTTATAAATTCCGTAAAGTTTTTGAGCAACTTCTACTTGTGTATTAGCTGTTTTATCGTAACTGCGATTATTTTCAGCAATTTCAGAAAGATAACGTGTTCTTGAAGGAGGAATTACGAATATCTTTTCACTCATTTGGTCTGAAATGTGGAAAGTAGATTTTAAAACAGAATCCGCTTTCTCTACTAGCTTATCCATGATTGCTTTGTATAGCGTATTCATTCCTGGGTCGTTAAACTGAGAAGCTATTGTACCATAAACTGGCAAATCTTCTTGCGGAATATCCCAAAGATTATTGTTGCGCATGAATTGTTTTTTCACATCACGCAAGGCATCTAATGCACCTCGTTTGTCAAATTTATTTATGGCAACTAAATCTGCAAAATCCAACATATCAATTTTTTCTAATTGTGTTGCTGCACCAAACTCTGGAGTCATTACGTATAGAGAAACATCCGAATGCTCTATGATTTCGGTATCCGATTGTCCAATACCTGAAGTTTCTAAAATAATTAAATCATATTCGGCTGCCTTTAAAACCTGAACTGCTTCGTTTACATATTTTGATAATGCCAAATTAGATTGACGTGTAGCCAAGCTACGCATGTAAACTCTTGGCGAATTAATCGCATTCATTCGAATTCTGTCTCCTAAAAGTGCACCTCCGGTTTTTCGTTTAGAAGGATCTACAGAAACTAGACCTATTGTTTTGTCTGGGAAATCGATTAAAAAACGACGAACCAGTTCATCTACTAACGATGATTTTCCAGCTCCACCAGTTCCTGTAATACCCAAAACCGGGGTGTTAGAATTTTTATTTTTGATATGAATTTTATCTAAAGTCACTTTAGCTACTTCTGGAAAATTTTCGGCAGAAGAAATTACTCTAGCAATTGCTTTTGGATTTTTAGTTGGCAAAATATCTATTTCTCCATTTAAAGTATCCCCAATTGCAAAATCAGATTTTTCAACCAAATCATTAATCATACCTTGTAATCCCATAGCTCGACCATCATCTGGCGAGTAAATTCGTGCAATACCATAATCCATTAATTCTTTAATTTCAGAAGGAAGAATTACACCTCCACCACCACCAAAAATCTGAATGTGTTGTGCCCCTCTTTCTTTTAAAAGATCGTACATGTATTTAAAATACTCGTTATGACCACCTTGATATGAAGTTAAACAAATAGCATTTGCATCTTCTTGAATTGCAGTATTCACCACCTCATCTACACTCCTATCATGGCCTAAATGAATTACCTCAACTCCCGTAGATTGAATAATACGACGCATAATGTTAATAGATGCATCGTGACCATCAAATAAGGCTGCTGCAGTTACAATTCTAACTTTATGTTTTGGCTTGTATGGTTTTGCTTGTATCATTCTTAAAATATAATCTGATTTAGGCTTGCAATTTACGGAATATTCAAAAATATCACTCAATTATTTGTAATAATCTAAAAGTTAAAAACGAAAAAATAACTTCGACTTTTTAGACTAATTTAGTATAAATATTAGCCAATAAATTTTCGTTAACAAATAACGAGAACATAAACAATTCTGGCTTTCGCGGAAAATAAATATGAAAAAATTAACCATACTAATAAACTGCAATGACCAATCCGGAATTATTGCAACTGTCACTAATTTCATAGCAAACAATAAAGGAAATATTGTTTACATCGATCAACATGTAGATAGAGAACAAGATATCTTTTTTATGCGTTTAGAGAGTGAATTTGAAACGGAAAAATTTGAAATAGAAGACTTTAAACAAAATTTCAAAATAAACTTAGCAGAACAGTTTAATATGAAATGGCGTATTTATGCTGCCGAAGACAAACCAAAAATGGCCTTATTTGTATCTAAATACGACCATTGTTTGTATGACATTTTAGGACGTTATAATTCTGGAGAACTAGATGTTGACATCCCTTTTATTGTAAGTAATCATGCAACTTTAAAGCCAATTGCTGATAGTTTTAAAATTCCGTTTTATCACATTCCTGTCACTAAAGACACTAAAGCAAAAGCAGAAGATGAACAATTAAGACTGTGTGAAAAATTCGGTATTCATTTTATAGTTCTTGCTCGTTATATGCAAATTGTTTCAAGCAAAGTAATTAATCAATATCCTAATAAAGTAATAAATATTCATCATTCATTTTTACCAGCCTTTGTAGGAGCAAAACCCTATCATTCCGCATATAAAAGAGGCGTTAAAATAATTGGAGCAACGAGTCACTATGTTACCGAAGAATTAGATGCTGGACCAATTATAGAACAAGATGTTGAACGTGTTTCCCACACACATGCTATTGAAGATTTAATAGCCAAAGGACGTGATTTAGAAAAAATTGTATTAGCCAATGCTATAAAACTTCACATTAAAAGAAAGGTAATGGTCTTTAACAATAAAACCGTTATTTTCTCCTAACTATTATTTGACTAACCCTTTAATAATAAGGATTTTCTTGCTAATCGAAAAAAAAATAGAAATAATACGCAGTTTTTGTTCTAAAAACGCATCTAAAGAATACGTATCTTTACATTAAAAAAAACAGAAATTATGAAAAAAATATTTGTATTCGCTATTATTTTAAACTTTACTGCCTGTGCAGAATTACAACAAGTAATAGATCAATTACCTGAAGAAGTAAGCACGCTTTCAGAATCTGAAATAGGCTCTGGATTAAGAGAAGCTTTAGATCTTGGTATTGACAAACAAGTAACCAAATTAACGCAAACCGATGGTTTTTATAAAAACGATTTGGTGAAAATCTTACTACCAGAAGAATTGCAAAAAGTAGATAAAGCACTTCGTGACATAGGGCTAAGTAGTTTAGCCGATGAAGGTTTAAAAGTATTAAATCGAGCTGCAGAAGATGCCGTTGGAGAAGCAACACCAATTTTTGTAAATGCAGTTAAAGACATTACGTTTACAGATGCTAAAAACATACTTCTAGGAGACAATGATGCAGCTACACAATATTTAACTGGCAAAACACAAACGGCATTATACGCTAAATTTAATCCAGTAATTAAAGCTTCTTTTGACAAAGTTGGAGCAGATCAAATTTGGGCTAACCTTATTAACAAGTATAACGCCATTCCTTTTACAAGTAATGTAAATCCGGATTTAACAGATTATGTTACAGGTGAAGCCTTAAATGGCGTATATAAAATGATTGCTGTAGAAGAAGAAGAAATACGTAGTAAAGTATCTTCAAGATCTACCGATTTATTACGTAAAGTTTTTGCACTTCAGGATTAATAAAAAACGAACTTAACAAAAATCTAATATTAGCATAACCTTTTTACAATAAAACAAACATACATTTGTACTATCAAGAATAGAACTCCATGTTTTTGAGTTAGTTAGTTATTAGAATAAAACCGATTTAAAACCTTAAATCGGTTTTTTTGTTATTTTTTTAAGCTTTTTTTTACATTTTTAAATAAATAATGTATATTTAATTACGGATTATCTAATGCCCTAAAACTAACCTAATGAACCAAATAGAATTAATAAAGCAAAACCAGATCAAGCTTAATAAAAAATATAAGTTTCTTATCGAACAAGCTTATAATTTTAGGCAAACCGATCATGCTTTAAGTGATATTTCGGAATACAAAGCAATCCAGCTTTTAAGCAAATTAAATAAGCTTAAATATTTATCCAGAGAACACTCGCAACCTACTATTTAACAATAATTATACATTCTTTAACCTTTAACTAACATCCAATTTAGCGATTTACTCGTACTTTATATATAAAGAACAAGTAAAGAATTAGTTATGAGTACACATTATTGTAAGGTTGGTAAAAAAACGCCAAACGAAAATAAAGTTTTTAGCATAAAAGCTATAGAAAACAAAGCGAAACAATTAGTAGAATCTGTAACCAATCAAAAATCTACACAAGATTTTGATGTAGCAACTTAAAGTACGAAAAAGACTTAATTAGTCTAGAACCATACCATGAAAACATTTCGCCATCTACTAATAGTATTTTGGCATTAGTATAATATGCTTGTAATTCTTCTATATGTTTTTCTTTAAAAGGGTACGGTTCACTAGATAAAAAAACAACATCAACATTTTCTTGTTGTTTGAGATTGATTTCTGGGTATCTTCCTAAATCTGCATATACATTTTCAAACTTATTTAACGCCAATAAATAATGGATGAATGTATTATTTCCCGCAACCATGAATGGGTTTTTCCAGATAAAATAAGCAGCTTTTAAAGTATTTTTTTCTTTAATAAAGCTTTGGAAGTCTTTTAGGTTTGTTTTAATTTTTTCTGAAATTACTAAAGCTTCTTTTTCCTTCTTAAAAATTTCTCCATATTGGTTAATCATTGTAATACAATCTAAAATTGATTCAATGTTAGAAACATGTACCGAGCAAATCTTATTACAAGCCGCTACAATTTCTTTTGTGTTTTCTTCTTTATTACACAAAATAATATCTGGTTGTAAGGCTTTAATCTTTTCAATATTAATTTGTTTTGTACCACCTACAATAGTTTTTGTTTTTATTAAATGAATAGGATGCACACAAAATTTAGTTATTCCAATTATTGAAGTTTTTAAACCTAAATCATATAATAATTCGGTCTGCGATGGAACTAATGAGATTATTCGCTTAGGAACCGAATTAAATTTTAATTCTCTTCCTATTTGGTCTTTGAATTTCATAATGAGATTGCTTCGTCATTCAATCATGCAATGACATTCTACTTTTATTTATTATTCAAAATAACTTCCATTTGCCCTTGTAGTTCTTTTGCTTTTTTAGCAGCTGCATGTGCAAAATCTTTTTCTTTGGAAGCGTAAATAATTCCTCTAGATGAATTAATTAGTAAACCAACTTGTGCAGTCATTCCGTATTTACAAACCTCCTGAAGGTTTCCTCCTTGCGCTCCAACTCCTGGAACTAGCAAAAAGCTATCTGGAATAATTTTTCTTATTTCCGAAAAATATTCTGCTTTAGTTGCACCAACAACATACATGAGATTTTCAGAATTTTTCCAAGTTTTAGAAGTTTCTAAAACGTGTTTGTATAATTCTTTTCCTTCTACTTGTTTGGTTTGAAAATCGAAAGCACCTGCATTGGAAGTTAAAGCCAACATAATAGTGTGTTTATTTTCAAAAGCTAAGAAAGGCTCTACCGAATCTTTTCCCATATATGGAGCTACTGTTACGCTATCAAAAGCTAAATCTTCAAAAAAAGCTTTTGCATACATGGTACTTGTATTACCTATATCGCCACGTTTTGCATCAGCAATAGTGAAAATTTCTGGATGCTTTTCATTTAGATAATGAATCGTTTTTTCTAGAGCTTTCCATCCTTTTAAACCATAAGCTTCATAAAAAGCAGTATTTGGTTTATATGCAACACAAAGGTGCTGCGTTGCATCTATTATCTCTTTGTTGAAAGCAAAAATTGGATCTTCGGTTTCTAATAAATGTTCCGGAATTTTATTTAAATCGACATCTAATCCTATGCAAAGAAAGGATTTTTTCTTTTGAATTTGAGCAGTAAGTTGTTCTGTTGTCATGGATAATGCTTTGACTTTTCTGTACTAAATGCAGATTCTTATTTTATATTTTAGGATTTCGTATGGATTACGTAAAAAATAAATTAATAGTATTTGATATAAAAAAAGCCTCAAAAAGAGGCTTGAATCTATAAATGTTCGTCGCTAGCTTTTAACTTTTCTGTATTATCTGCTAGTTGTAACTCGTCTATAATTTTTTGAATATCACCATTTACTATATTAGATAAATCGTATAATGTTAATCCGATTCTATGGTCTGTTACACGACCTTGCGAATAATTATAGGTTCTAATTTTTGCACTTCTATCTCCAGAGGTTACCATGGTACCACGTAACGCTGCATCTTCTTCCATCTTTTTTGCCAATTCCATATCATACAACCTAGAACGCAATACTTTAAATGCTTTTTCTTTATTTTTATGTTGTGATTTTTGGTCTTGACATTGTGCTACTAATCCTGTTGGGATATGTGTTAAACGTACTGCAGAATAAGTAGTATTTACAGACTGACCACCTGGACCTGAAGAACAGAAAAAATCGATACGTACATCTTTTGGATTTATTTCTACATCAAATTCTTCGGCTTCAGGAAATACCATTACCGTTGCAGCACTTGTGTGAACACGTCCTTGTGTTTCGGTTTGTGGTACTCGTTGTACACGATGCACACCAGCTTCAAATTTTAACGTTCCATAAACATCGTCTCCGGTTACTTCAAACTGAATTTCTTTAAATCCGCCATTAGTCCCTTCACTATAATCGACAGTATCTACTTTCCAACCTTTACTTTCGCAATACTTAGAATACATTCTAAATAAGTCTCCTGCAAAAATACTCGCTTCATCTCCTCCAGTTCCTGCACGTAATTCTACTACTGCATTTTTAGAATCTTGAGGATCTTTAGGAATTAATAATACACGAATTTCATCGTCTAACTTAGGTATAGCCTCTTTAGCTTCTTCATATTGCATTTTGGCCATTTCTACCATTTCGGCATCACTACCGTCTGAAATAATTTCTTCCGCTTCAGCTAAATTATTTGTATACTCTATATATTGCTCACGTTTATCCATTAACAAGCGTAAGTCTTTGTACTCTTTATTTAATTCTACATAACGTTTTTGATCTGTAATAATATCTGGCTGAATGATTAAATCACTAACCTCATCAAAACGCTGTTTTACTATTTGTAATTTCTCTAACATGTATCTTCTAAAAATTGTGTGTCAAAAATACGATAATTTATGGATTTTCTATAGTGTATATACAAGCAATATTATTATGAAAATAATTAGGTCTCTTTTGCGTTTTAATATTACTAATGAAACTACTAAAAGGAATACTTGCGTATTATAAGCCACTATTTTTGTGGTCTTTTTCTATAAATATTATTGTTTTAATAGTTAGTCAAAGTTTTTTACTTACTATTCTAACAAAGTTATTTGTTGTTATTTTATTTGGTTTACTACTCAATGATTTTAGTGTTAGAAAAAGAATTGGCTTTTATAAAATGGTCGGTGTGTCTAACCTAAAACTTCTTAGTTTTTTATTTTTAATAGACTGTTTAGTAGCTAGTATATTTATCTTTATAATAAAAGGGTTTGTTTAAAAATCTACTACAACACCAATACCAAGAATTTGTTTCCATTGTACTTTAGCCCCTTCTTCTACATATTCTTCCTCTTCTGTTTCTTCGTTAATAGCCATTAAATTTTTCACATCGTTATCATATTTTAAATGTGAACCTAAATTTGCTCTAATATAGTTGTTTACTTTAAAGTCTAAGTTTACTTGCCAATCTGCATCTATGTTACCAAAATCATTTAAATAATCTGTATATAAACTAACTAAATGCTTCATATAAATGTTTTTAGCAATTTCTGTTTCGTAGGCATTGGTAATGAGTATACCGAATTCATTTCGTACTCGTTCTCCTTTCTTTATTACATTATCTTCATCGTCTAGCACCGCTGGAGTTACACCAAAAGCTCCTGAATTTGCTAATTCTTGATCTAAAACAAAAGTAGATTTAGTAGTTGCAGGAGAAAAGTACACAGATAGTTTTTCTATGTTTTTTCCATATTCAATTCCAACGCCATAAAATAAATAGCCTGGAGCCATGAATTTAGAAATTGCATTTGTGGTATTTGGATAGGTATAACCGTTTGTAAATTGCGTTTTAAAATTAAACTTTGAAGTAAAAAACCAATTGGTTAAACTATCTTTTCGATAACCAATATTAGAGTTAACCTCTATTAAATCTTCGGTTTTTCTTAGCTCTTGACTTTGTTGCTTATTAATACCATATCGAATATTAATATTGTTGTTCCAAAAAAAGTGTTTGAATTTATAGTTTGCTTCACTTACAAATCCTAATAATGCGGAAATAGAATTACTTCCTCCAGAATTCCAGTTTACAAAAGCTACTTCACTAACATCTAAAGTAGCTATATTTTTATTTTTCCATTTAGGAAAACTCTTTTTTGTAGTGGTATCAACAACTTTAACAGGGGATTGTGCAAAAGTGAACTGTACAGAAAGAACGAGTAATAGAATTAAAATTTTTTTCATTTGTAAAATTTAATAGCATACGAATTTAAATACTTAAAGAAAATATTTAATGTTTTTAACAAATTTTAACAAGAAAACAAACTGTACATAAATAATCGAAATACCCAAGATTAGTTTCTATAATTACGGATTTAATAACACCTGTTCTTCTTCTTTATAATCATGGATAGCATACCTTATGATAAAAAAGAAAGCAAAAAAGTAAAAGGATGTTGCTGGCACATATAATAAGTTGATATTAAAATAGTAAGCTAATACTGCAAAAAAATCGGATAGTGCAAAACCAAAAACAAAGTACATAAAATACATTGCTTTTGTGGTGTTGGTAGTAAAATTATAATGTCCAGCAAACACACAGGATAAAACAAGTATTATACCATAAAAATAGAGTATGATTTGCTGCAAATCATCATGTAATTTATATGTAATAAAACGAATTAATTGATCTAGAAAAAAGAAATTTAAAGAGATTATAATCACAAAAAAAGCAATAAGCAGTTTATTTACTTTTTTTAATTGAATCTTTTTCAATCCAAAAACCAATAGGATTAAATACCCTGTAATTGAAAATAAAGACGTTAATTTATTATAGATTGGATTTTCATAGAAAAGCAAGAAACAACCTGAAAATAAAAAACATATAAAAACATATAATATAGCCTTGTTTCTATACCCTTTAAAATAAATGAAAAGTAAAAAATAAAGAAAAACACTTACCAATCTTAATATTCTGTTTTCTAGAATGGTATATTCTGAAATCACATATATATTAATTACGAATAATAGTAGAGATATAATAAGTAGGATTTTTTTCTCAAAACTCATTAGTTATTCGTTTTAATGAATAAAGTTATTTTTTAATATGCTGAATGAAAACTTAACAAGAAAGTCTAGTACTCAAAAACACCATATTCACTTTTAATTGTTAATTTTTTATTTTCTGAGGCCTCCACACTACCAATTACTTTAGCATTTACATTAAAAGATTTAGAAATAGCGATTATATCTTCAGCTATTTCAGGAGTTACGTATAATTCCATTCGATGTCCACAGTTAAATACTTGGTACATTTCTTTCCAATCTGTTTTAGATTGTTCTTGAATAAGTTTAAATAAAGGTGGAACAACGAACATATTATCTTTTACAATATGAAGGTTATCTATAAAGTGTAGAATTTTAGTTTGTGCTCCTCCAGAACAGTGTACCATTCCGTGAAGTGTATCACTATTATATTTAGCTAAGATTGCACTTATAATTGGCGCGTATGTTCTTGTAGGAGACAATACTAGTTTTCCTGCATCTATAGGTGCGTCTGCTACAGCATCTGTTAGTTTGGTATTTCCAGAGTACACTAAATCTTCTGGAACAGAAGCGTCAAAACTTTCTGGATATTTTTCAGCCAGATATTTTGAAAACACATCATGTCTTGCAGAAGTTAAACCATTACTTCCCATTCCTCCATTATACTCTTTCTCGTAAGTAGCTTGACCAAAACTTTCAAGGCCAACAATTACATCTCCTGGTTTTATATTAGCATTGTCTATAACATCTTCACGCTTCATTCTTGCAGTTACCGTAGAGTCTACAATGATGGTTCTTACTAAATCTCCAACATCTGCTGTTTCCCCTCCTGTTGAGTGAATAGTAACACCAAAGGTTTTTAAATCTTGTATTAACTCTTCAGTTCCGTTAATAATTGCAGAAATAACCTCTCCAGGTATTAAGTTTTTATTCCTACCTATGGTCGAAGAAAGCATGATATTATCTGTAGCGCCAACGCAAAGTAAATCGTCAATATTCATGATAAGAGCATCTTGAGCAATGCCTTTCCAAACAGATATATCTCCTGTTTCTTTCCAATACATGTATGCAAGCGAAGACTTTGTTCCTGCTCCATCTGCATGCATGATTAAACAATAATCATCATCATTAGTTAAATAATCTGGAACAATTTTACAGAATGCCTTTGGGAACAATCCTTTATCTATATTTTTTATAGCGTTATGCACATCTTCTTTAGAAGCAGAAACTCCTCTTTGCGCATATCTTTTACTTACATCTTGGCTCATGAAATATATTTTGAGCAACAAAAATAAGAATAGTATTTTAGTTATTTATGAATTATTGGATTGGAATTAATAATTGTTGGTGCATCCTCAGGTATTTGCTGCTTTTTATTTGAATTACCAAAGTAATAATTAAGGCCAAAAGCTATTCGCCAAAAAGTATCATTCGCTTTTCCATAAACTTTTCCATCTAGGTCATCAGAAAAAGTATGATTATAATCTGTAAATAATTTAACTCCAAAATCTTCCATAATTATGTATTCTATACCAAAACCTCCTTGAATTTTCATTCCAGTTTCGTTAAAATAGTTTGAAGCATTAATACCTGCACCAGCAAAAACAAAAGGAGTAAAAAAACGATCTGGCATAATGGTACTTTCTACATTAAGATCAAAAGACATATAACCAGTATTACTAATATTTTTATGCGCAAGATTAAATTTATTATACGTAAAATTCACGTTAACATAAGGATTTATATACCTTTTAAAACCTACTTGTCCATAAAATTCGAATAAAGGATCTGGAAAATCTCCATTAATAACTGCAGTACCTAGAGCAGCTGTAAAAACATTATCACCGCGATACTTATAAAAGAATTCATGTGATTTATCTATAGTTTCTTTATCCTCTTCATTTTTATTTTGCGCACTTGATTGTAAAACAAATAAACACAGAAAGAAAATAATAAAAAGCTGTTTGTAATTAGAAATCATTGTAATTGTTTTTTGGGGTAAAAGATGCATATCATAAAAATAATAAAGACAAATGAAGAAAGTCCATTTGTCTTTATTTTAAAATACTTAAAAACTTAAATTAACACAAAATAACTTGTAGCGTTATTTACTAACTAAAACTAGTTAATATTATGTTGAACCTTTTGTTGATTCTGTACTAAATCTTTTTTGAAATCTTGATCCTCTTTTTCTTTACTAGCTTGCGAGAATATGAATGTCGCAACCATGAGCATAAGGACACTTAAGAAAAGCCTCTTCATTTTAAATTGATTATTGATTAATAGCAGTGCTAAAATAATAAAAAAGGAGATGGCAAATCATTATTTTTTTATTAATTCGTTGATATGCAAATTAATATAGACAAACTACAATCAAGAAGATTTAGCAGTAAAAAAAAAGCTACTTCTAGTGAAGTAGCCTAATAAAACGTACGATTTTTCTTAATTTGTAAATAATAATTCTCTGTATTTTGTTAATGGCCAAAGCTCATCGTCTACTAGTAATTCTAATTTATCACAATGATACCTAATATCACTAAAAATTGGCTTTACTTTAAAGCAATATGCCGCTGCTTTTTTTTCGATATCCTCTAGATTATTAGCAGTTTTACGTGCATTAGTCATATTAGTTACATTAGAATTTAAAGACTCTAAGTGACTAGAAATGTCTTCAATTAAAAGCATTTGCTCTTTAGCTAACTTTTTAAAACTTGTGCCATAGATTTCTTTAAGACCTCTAACATTTTCTATTAAAACATTTTGGTATTTTACTGCAGTTGGTACAATATGATTTCTAGCGATATCACCAAGCACACGACTTTCTATTTGTAAGCGCATGGTATATTGCTCTACTTCTATTTCGTAACGCGCTTCTACTTCTACTTTATTCATGATACCTAGGTCTCCAAACAAATGGATTGCTTTTTTAGATACTTTAGCTTTTAAAGCTTCGGGAGTTGTTTTATTATTACTTAACCCTCGTTTTTTAGCTTCTTTTTCCCAAGCTTCACCATAACCATTTCCTTCAAATAAAATATTTTTAGACTTCTTAATATACTCTCTTAATATGTTAAAAACAGCTTCATCTTTTTTTAAGTTTTTCTTATCGATTAATACATCCACTTCTCCTTTAAATTCTATTAATTGCTTTGCAACTATTGCATTTAAAACTGTCATTGGGTTTGCGCAATTTGCAGTAGAACCAACTGCTCTAAATTCAAATTTATTTCCTGTAAATGCGAAAGGTGAAGTTCTATTTCTGTCAGTATTATCTAGCAATACATCTGGTATTTTACCTACTACATTTAGTTTTAAGTCTGTTTTTTCTTCTGGAGACAATTTACCATTCGTTACGTTTTCGAGCTCACTTAAGGTTTTTGTTAACTGCTCACCTATAAACACAGAAATAATAGCTGGTGGAGCTTCGTTAGCTCCTAATCGATGATCGTTGCTTGCAGATGCAATTGCTGCACGAAGTAATTCTTCATTATCATAAACCGCCTTTATTGTATTAATAAAAAAGGTTAAAAACTGTAGATTACTCATTGGTGTTTTACCTGGGCTTAAAAGATTTACACCAGTATCTGTAGTTAAGCTCCAGTTATTATGCTTTCCAGAACCGTTTACTCCTGCAAATGGTTTTTCATGAAAAAGGACTTTAAAATTATGGCGAGCTGCAATTTTATCCATAACATCCATAAGTAACGAATTATGGTCTACTGCAAGGTTAGCCTCTTCATAAACAGGAGCTAATTCAAATTGATTAGGAGCAACCTCGTTATGTCTCGTTTTAACAGGAATACCAAGCAACATGCATTCGGTTTCTAAATCACGCATATAAGCCATTGCTCTATTCGGTATGGTACCAAAATAATGATCGTCTAATTGTTGTCCTTTTGCTGGAGAATGCCCTAATAAAGTACGACCAGTTAACACTATATCTGGACGTGAATTAGCCAAAGCAAGATCTATTAAAAAATACTCTTGCTCCCAACCTAAAGAAGCATTTACTTTTTTTACATTTTTATCAAAATATTTACAAACAGCTACTGCCGCTTGATCTACAGCCTGTAAAGCGCGTAATAATGGTGTTTTATAATCTAAAGCTTCGCCTGTATAAGACACAAATACGGTTGGCACACAAAGAGTTGTTCCATAAATAAATGCTGGAGAGGTTGGATCCCAAGCGGTATAACCACGAGCTTCAAAAGTGTTTCGTATTCCTCCGTTTGGAAAACTGGAAGCGTCCGGTTCTTGTTGTACTAGTTGCCCACCTTCAAACTTTTCAATAGCCCTTGTGTTTCCAATTGGCTCAAAAAATGCATCGTGTTTTTCTGCTGTTGCTCCAGTTAACGGTTGAAACCAGTGTGTATAATGTGTAACTCCTTTAGAAATCGCCCATTCTTTCATTCCTGTTGAAATATGATCTGCAATTACTCGATCTATTTTAGAACCATTTTTAATAGCATCTTGAACACTATTAAAAGCTTCTTTTGTTAAATATTGAAGCATGGTATCTTCATTAAAAACATTCGCTCCAAAAATAGAAGAACGTCTTTCTTTTTCTTCAATAAGTACTGGTATTCTATTATAAGTTTCTTTTAGTGCGTGAAATCTTAATGTTGACATATTATTAATATTTTTATTCAAAAATACGAAATCTTTAATATTTACATTACTACCTACTAAAAAATAGGGTTAATAATAATAATTAACATTATTTCAACTTAAACCCCCCATTTTTTTTGACTAAATAAAAAAAAAAGCAATATTTGTAATATTATATTAGATAAAACAAAAATTTTATTATGGCAAAAATTAAATTAGAATACATTTGGCTAGATGGTTACTTCCCTACACAAAACATGAGAAGTAAAACCAAAGTAGAAGAGCACGAAAACTTTAAAGGTACTATTGAAGAATTAGGCATGTGGTCTTTTGATGGATCGTCGACTAGACAAGCTTCTGGAGGTGCTTCGGACTGTTTATTAAAACCTGTAGCAATTTACCCAGATCCAGACAGAATTAATGGATACCTAGTAATGACTGAAGTATTAAATGCAGATGGAACTCCTCATGTATCTAATGGAAGAGCTACTATTGATGACGACGATAATGATTTTTGGTTTGGTTTTGAGCAAGAATATTTTATTATGGATACCAAAACACAGTTACCATTAGGATTCCCTATTGGTGGTTATCCAGCACCTCAAGGAATGTATTACTGTTCTGTAGGTGGAAAAAACACACATGGTAGAGATTTAGTTGAAGAACATGCCGATTTATGTATTGATGCTGGATTAAACTTTGAAGGTATAAACCAAGAGGTTGCTTCAGGACAATGGGAATTCCAATTGTTTGCTAAAGGAGCTAAGAAAGCAGGAGATGAAATATGGATTGCTAGATATTTACTAGACCGTTTGACTGAAAAATATGGTTTTTACATTGACTATCATCCAAAACCATTAGGTAAGGATATGGACTGGAATGGATCTGGTATGCATGCAAATTTCTCAAATGAAGTTTTAAGAACATGTGGATCTGAAGAAATTTACGGAAAAATCTGTGAAGCTTTCCGTCCAGTTGTAAAAGAACATATTGCTGTTTATGGAGAGTTTAACGATCAACGTTTAACTGGTTTACATGAAACAGCTGCTATTACAGATTTCTCTTGGGGAGTTTCTGATAGAGGAGCATCTATTCGTATTCCAATTATTACCGTAGAAAAAGGATGGAAAGGTTGGTTAGAAGACAGAAGACCTGCTTCTAATGGAGATCCATATAAAATTGCTGGTAGAATTATTAAAACAGTTAAATCTGCAAATATTAGCTAATACCGTTTACATTATTTAATTATCCACTAAAAAGGTTATCTTAATTGATAACCTTTTTTTTATCCTCTAAATACTAAGAAAATAAAAATACCATAAAGTACAACTAGTGTAAATCCTTTTATTTTATTTATCTCATGTCGCTTTGGTAGTAATGCTAGTACTAAAACACTAGAAGCAAAAATTAACATCCAAAAGATATCCCGAGATAATATTAAAGGCTCTGTTACAGGAATCGTTTTAATTATAGAAGTTAAACCAAGCACAGAACCAATATTAAAGATATTAGAACCTAATAAATTCCCTAAAGAAATAGCTTTTTCTTGTTTTGCAGCAGCAATTATAGAAGCTGCAAGTTCCGGAACACTTGTTCCTATAGCAATCATAGTTACACCAATTACAGCTTCACTCACACCAAGCTGTGTCGCTATTTCTGTAGCTCCTTTTACTAGCCACTCACTACCAAAATATAAAGCTAGAGCTCCTATAAGTAACCAAATAGTCATTTTAAAATTAGAAACCGTTGCTAAAGCATCATCAACTTCATCGGAAACCTCTTCATTTTTCTGACTTTTTATTAAAAAGATGATAAACACAAGTAATCCTGCAAACAATACGCCTCCCTCGATTGCTGTAAGTTGACTATCATTCCAAAGAAAATAGTATAAAGCTATAGAAAACAGCATCATTACAGGCCAATTCACTTTATAAAACGACTTATCAACACCAATTGCACCAACTATAGCAGTTATACCTAAAACCAAACCAATATTAGCAATATTAGAACCTACAACATTATTTATTGCAATTGCTGGCGAACCAGATAATGCCGCATTTAAGCTTACAAGTAACTCTGGCGCTGAAGTAGCAAAGGAAACCACTGTCATACCTATAACGATTTTAGATATGTTTAGTTTAAAAGATAAAGCTACTGAAGCCCTAACTAAAAACTCTCCTCCTATTACTAATAAAACAAATCCTAAAATTAAAAAAGCAATACTCATATTTATATTTTTGACTTCTTAGCAAAAGCTTTGAAGAATTTAAAATGCGAAGATAGTATTTCTTCTAAATGAAAAAGCAAAACTTAAAATTTAGTTAAATAACTACACAATTAGTTGTATAACTACAATAATAGTTATAGCTTTACTTTGTATAAAATCAGCAGTATGCAAAAACTAACAAATAAAGAAGAAGAGATCATGCACATTTTATGGAAACTTGAAAAAGCTTTTGTAAAAGACGTATTAGCAGAGATTAAAGACGAAAAACCACATTATAACACGCTTTCTACAATTATTAGGCATCTAGAAGAAAAAAAATATGTTAGTTATAATGCCTTTGGAAAAACTCATCAATACTTCCCTATTATAAGTAAAGAAGCATATAAAAAGAAATTTATGAACACCGCAATAGAGAACTATTTTAACAGTTCTTATAAAAGTGTCGTTTCTTTTTTTGCTAAAGAAGAAAAAATTAGCATTGCCGAATTAAAAGAAATTATATCTATAATTGAACAAAAAAAATAAGGATGGAATATTTACTTAAAGCATCCGCTATTATAGCGATATTTTATTTTTGTTATAAACTATTTTTACAACGGGAAACTTTTTTTGAAAGTAACAGGCTGTTTTTATTTATAGGCTTACTAGCTGCATTTTTTTTACCGCTCTTAATAATTCCAATTTATATAGAAAACCCAAATACCGTAGTTAACATTTCGGATTTTTCCACAAATACAACTTCTGCAACAACAACAAAGTGGGATTATAATTTTATTTTAATATCAAGTATTTATTTACTTGGAGTTAGTTTCTTTTTAATAAAGCTAATACTTGAATTCGTTTCACTAATTCGATTGCTTCTTAAAAACAAATCTTATAAAAAGGATGGTTTAACATACCTGGAAACGGAAAATTCGGTTTTGCCTTTTTCATTTTTCAGTTATATAGTATACAATCCAAAACAATTTAATACTGTTGAATTAGCACATATTATAAATCATGAAAAAGTGCATGCAAGTCAACTACACTCTATAGATATCTTATTAGCACAGTTAGCAAGTATTGTTTTTTGGTTTAATCCGCTCATTTGGTTTTACAAAAAAGAAATACAACAAAATTTAGAATTTATTGCCGATAAAAATGCACAAAGTATTTCCTCCTGTAAAAAAAGTTACGAATATGTTTTACTTAAAACAACCGTTTCCAATATGCAATTAATACTTACAAATAATTTTTACACCTCCTTAATCAAAAAACGAATCGTTATGTTACACAAATCAAAATCCAATAAACTAAACGTTTTAAAGTACACCTTAGTTCTACCATTATTAACGGTATTTTTAATGAGTTTTAGTACAAAAGAATTGTATGTAAATCAAAGCTATTCAACCATCATACAAACTGTTGGGGATATTGAAGTCCTTATTATAAATAAAGATTTTACAGATGCTGCATTAGAAAAAGTAAAAAGTGATTTTAAAAATAAAGGTGTACATCTTGATTTTAAAAGCATTGAACGCAATGAACAAAATGAAATTATTACAATTAAAATTGAAGCAAAATCTAAAAACACGAAAACAAACTTTAGTTCTAATTCTAGCAATGCTATAAAACCAATTAAAATAACTTATAATAGTGATGAGGAAAGTATTTCGATTGGTACCATAGAAAAAAACGAAATTTATATTATTGAGGATGAAAACACTAAAGTTGTAAAATCTGGTTCTGGTAGTAATTTGGTTGTTTTAACGGAAGACGATAAAGGAAATCCTAAAGACACCAAAGTAATTATAAAAAGAAATACGAATGTTATTGATTTAAATTCGGATGCATCAGAAAATAATGAAAAAGTTTATTTTATTGCCAAAGATAAAGATGGAAACGTTGTTAAAGAAGAAATTAAAAACTCCAAAGAAAAACAAACTTGGGTTGTTGAAGAAGGTGGAGCAAATGACATAAAAGTTGTTAAAACAAAAACGAAAGACAATAAACTTGTTATTTCAACCGATAGTGAAAATAGTCCATTAATTTTTATTGACGACAAAGAATCTACTAGTGAAGAATTAGAAGCTTTAGATCCAAATAATATTGAAACCATAAATGTATTAAAAGGAGAAAAGCATACAAGAATTTATGGAGGTAAGGCGAAGGATGGCGTTATACAAGTAAAGACCAAGAAATAATTAAAAAAAAAAAAAATCGCAAACATTATGTTTGCGATTTTTTTTATGCGATTAAATTCTATTGAATCACTATTTTCTTTATTGTGGTTTTATCTTCAGAAGTAATTTTAAACAAATACATTCCACTAGAAAGGTTAGTATTTAAAACCGAATTACCATGGATGTTATAGGTTTCTACTTTTCGTCCTTCCACAGAGAAAACTTCTACAGTAGCTTTATTTAAAAGTCCGTTAATATAAACAACATTTCTCGCTGGATTAGGATACACTTGCACTTGAAGCGCATTGGTTTCCGAAATACTCAATCCTTGATCCCAAGTTACATCTAGATCTACTTGATTTCCCCAAATATATTCTACTAAATCTGGTTGATCTATAAAAGGGTTTCTATTCATCTGCCAAGTATATACTACATTGTTTCTGTTCATTTCATAATCGTCTGGAGGATCATTTCTATGCCATTCTAACAAGGTTGCTAGATCACCAAGAGTTCCGTCATTTTCATCTATATCTTCAGGATAACCATTTACAAGAGCTAATCCGTTGTAACGAACAGCCATAAAGAACACACTTCTTGCAACATCGCCATAAAAACTAGCAGCAGTATTATTTGGACCATCATACCCTCCAAAAGCAGGATCTCCATAATTTTTATTATTTCGTGAGCTATTCTCTGGTCCATCTGCAGCTCTTAAAGCATGTGCATCAGAATATCCATGACGAAGTGAATCTGCAGTAGTGTTCCAAAAAACTTCTTTTCCATCTGCTATATCATCTGCATCGATATCATAAAAAGTACCACGAGATCTAGGGTACGTATGCTCTCTATTCCATTTACCTGTACTGCTACCTCCTGTATGATTTTCTAACTTCGATCTACCTTGCTCTGTGTATAATAACCAAACTTCGTTACTATGCTCTGGGTTTTGATCTGCTTCTTTTAAAATATCAATTACATCTGCATAGGTTTGTGCTCTTACCACACCTTCTTCTGCAATAATATCTTGAAGCGCTTGACGTAATTCTTCGTCTTGTAAACCATGTAAACTGTCATAATATCCTTCTGGTTGTGTACTTGTTACATTTCCTAAAAATGGATTAAATTGATTGGAAGGTGTACCAAAATTAGCCATGGTATAATCATCATCCACAGCTCTTAATTTTAAAAAATTATTATTAGCTATATAAGGCCAATCTAGAGGAACGAACTTCACTATAGGTTCTTCATCACCTTCATCTAAGGTATCGTTAATTATGGTTATTGTAGTTGTTACAGAATTTGAACCGTTAGCTATTGTTACAGTTGTATTTCCTGTAAAATCGGTAGTATTAAATCCGTAATTATCTAAAGTAAAACTAAAGGTTACATCTTCTGTTACGTTTTCTTCGGTTGAAAAAACAATATCAAAAACATCTCCTTCATTATATATTATTTGATCTGTAGACATGTTAATAGCAACAACAGCTTCTCCAACTCCATCATTAATCGCTCTTGGCGTAGGTGTTGTAGAGATATATGAACCATCTTGTAAAAGTTGAATCGAATTGGTATTATTACCAGAACCTTCATTTATTTGCTCTGTAACACCTAAGGCTGCCATTAGTTCTGTATCATCCGAATCGGAAGTATCATAAACCAAAGCATCGATTAAATTAGTTTGTGTAGCTGGTGTTTCTTCAGGAAAATCAGAAGCATTTCCTAAATATATAGCAACAGCATCAGCTCCATTTTGAATGGTATTTAATGAGATTAATACTTGCGGAAAAGGTGTTACAGAATCACTACCAATTAAAAGTAAACCGTTTGGATCTGTTTGGTATCCATCTAGATCTAAAGTAAAGTAACTATCATCTCCATTACCGTTAAACAAAACCAAAACATAACCATCTAAAGGAAAGTTTGGTGTGTCAGATTTAAGTTCAATGAACTCCTTATCATCTGTACTTGGTGTATCGCAATCGACTTCATTAATTACAATTTGACTAAAAGAAAATTGATATATCAATAAAAATAGTAATAAAGTATAATTTGTTTTCATTAGGGAAATTTTTAGTAAAAGTACATATCCATTTAAGTTTAAGAGAGTTTTAACCTCTAGAAATACATAACTTTAACACTTATAGAAAAAAATCTACAAAATAAAAAATCCTGTTTTTTAATGTTTTTAATACTAAAAAAAAGAGGATAACGAATTAAAACATTCTTTTTTAACAAAAAATTGCCTACAATATTTAAAACAATGCTAAAAACCTCCTTAAAAAATAACACTATAAAACATAAAACCGGTTAACAGCTACAAAACAAAACACAAACTAAGAGGATAAGGTTACAATTTAATATACAATGCGTTATTTTTGTTGTAATATAATATTCAAAACCATTCTTTTTATTAGAAACATTTGGACTATAGTTTCGAAAAAATATATATTGAAAAAACATTACAAAAACAAAACGCTTATTAATCTTTAAAAACTAAAAACTATGCTAACTCTTGCTAAAACATTAATTGAACTAATACTTACTAATTTATAGTATGTAACAAAAGTAAAACTTAGTCTAGAATGAGTTTTACTCTTTATAATCAATATTTGGCAAAGTGCATGTAAAGCAATAAGTTTACAACTTAATACATTGCTTTTAAGTCATGAAAAAGAAAATATTTAAATTGTTAGCTAAAGCGAATAAAATAGTATTGCCTAGTTACACAAAACAAGGTTTAGATTTAAGTAAAGCTTCAAAAATACAAATGGCAATTTTTGGTTGGAAAGTTTATGTGACTAAAAATGCTTTGGATTAAGCGTTATACATATGCTCATCTTACATTAGTTTCTACCTTGTATTTCATCTCTTAGAGCTATTTTCTTATGCTTTTAGGCTATGAAATAAAATGTAACACAATAATATACCTTATCTTCATAAATGCTTTAAAACACATGTTATGAATTAGAAGTTTTTCTCTTTAATAAAATTTAAAATAAATTTCCTCTTTACTTTGTGATTCTATTAAAAAGAAATATATTTGCACCCACAAAAATGGCCTCGTGGCGCAACTGAATAGCGCACTTGATTACGGCTCAAGAGGTTACAGGTTTGAATCCTGTCGAGGTCACTACAAAAAAAGCAAGCTTAATTTAAGCTTGCTTTTTTTTAAATAAAAAATGGATTTTAAATAAAAAAACCACCAATTTATTGGTGGTTTTTTATTACTATTTTTTTATTATTAGTCCATCGAAACTACAATAAATTCACTACGTCTGTTAAGTTGGTGTTCTTCTTCTGTACATGGTACACCATCAGAACATCTATTCGTTAAAACTCTTTCTCCATATCCTTTACCTGTTAATCGATTAGCATCGATTAAACCAACGTTAATGATATGTGCTATAGTAGATTTGTTTCTTCTTTTAGATAAGGCTTCGTTATACGCATAAGGAGCTCTAGAATCTGTATGAGAACGTACATCTATTTTCATATTAGGATATTGCTTCATAACAGCAATTACTTTTTGTAATTCTAAAGCAGCATCTGGTCTAATATTAGATTTATCAAAGTCGAAATAAATAATTGGAATATCTAATACTTTAGCTAAATCTGTTCCTACCTTAATTTCTCTAACTTCTTTAGATAAGTTAAGCTCTAACTCTAATTCTTGTTTAGTACTAGGTGTTGTAAAACGTACTTCATCGGAAGCATAATCTTGTTTCTGAGCACGAACTAAATATTCTTCTTCACATGCTAGGTTAAAAGCAAAAGTAGCGTCTTCTCCAACAACTAACCTTTCTTTTTCTTTACCGTCTTTATCAAATAAGATAACTGTAGACTCTGGTAATAATTCTCTTGTATTTTTATCTTTAACAATACCTTCCACTATTTGTTCGCATTTATTTTCAATAGCTGCAAAACTATAGATATCATCATCGCCTTTTCCGTTTAGTCTATTTGAAGAAAAGAATCCCTCATTAGTTCCTAAGTTTTCATAGTATGCAAAATCATCTTGCGGACTGTTAATTGGTTTCGCTATATTTTCTACTACTAATGTAGAAGCGCTTTCGTATTTATTTTCAAAATCTCTAATCACGTATACGTCTAATCCTCCTAAACCAGGATAGCCGTTAGAGGAAAAGAATAAATCTCCTTTTTCATTTATAAAAGGAAATGTTTCTTGTCCTTCTGTATTAATTCTAGATCCTAAATTTTTTGGTGTACCTAAAGTACCGTCTGTATTAATATCTACAACATATAAGTCTGATTCACCTTGTGTGTCTGGCATATCGGAAGCAAAATATAGTTTTGTACCATATACATTAACTGTTGGATGTGCAACGCTATACTGATTGCTATTAAAATGAATTGACTCAACATCTCCCCATGTTTCATCTTCCTGTAATCTAGCTCTATATAGTTTTAATCTAGTAACATCTTCACTATCTTTTTTTAGTTTTTTATTCGTATAATTATTACGTGTAAAAAACATTATTTGATCGTCTGGAGTAAATGAAGGTGTAGATTCATGATAAGGAGTATTTACAGTTTCATCATAGCTTTCTACATTAATATAAGAGCCATCTTCTTGTTTTTCTACAGCGTATAAATCTAAGAATGGTTGATCATTCCATTTATAAATATTACCATCCCCTCTTGAAGAAGCAAATATTAGTTTGTTTTTATATTGTGTAGTTCCAAAATCAGAAACTTCAGAATTAAAGTCCATATTGGTTACTTCAAAATCTTTACTAGCTTTTTCAATTTTAGCAAGATAATCTACTGTAGAAGCAAAAGCTCTTCCTCTAGAATCATTAGATCTAGAATCATTAAACTTTTGCATCCATTTATCGGACTCTTCATAGTTTTCACCATATTTTAATGCTTGTGCATATCTAAAGTAATATTCAGCATCTATAGGTTCGTTTAAATCCATTAATTCTCCATACCATTTAGCAGCTTCTTCCATTTTGTTATTAAAATAGAATGAGTTACCTAATTTTTGAAATAAATCGACAGATTTGTGACCTGCTTCTGCTACTTCTAGTAAAACTTCACTTGTCTTTACATAGCTGAATTGGTCGTAATCTTTATTTGCTTTTTTTATTTTTCCTTTTTGGGCATATCCGAAAGATACAAAGAGACCAAAAAATGCAATTAATGTAAGTTTATATAATTTCATAATCTTTTATTTAGAAGAATCTAGGAGAAATAATTTTACTATCTTTTTTAAACAATTCAAATCTTAGCATGATTTCATAAGAACCATCATTAAATTTGGTTTTACCAAGCTCAGTAGTTTCTCTGTCATATGCTAAACCAATCATTAATCCTTCTGTAATTTGAAAACCAGCCAAAGCACTAACTGCAGCACTCCATCTATATGCAGCTCCTAGAGTAAGTTTGTCGTTAATTAAAAAATTTGCGGTTAAATCTACTTGTAATGGAGCACCTTCTACAGCTTTACCTAAAAATGCTGGTTTGAATTTTAAATTCTCTGTTAAATCGAAAACATAACCACCAATTAAGTAATAGTGAATCCTTTCTTTTGCTGTAGATAAGCTTATTTCATCTAAATGTTCTGTTTCTAATAAGTTAGGAGCAGAAACACCTAAATACCATTTATCAGCATGACGATAATATAAACCAACACCTACATTTGGGGAAAATTCACTTATAGAACCCGTTGGCAATACAGCATCTCCTTCATTGTATCGATTTAATTCATCATAATTAATATTCATTAAATGACCTCCTGCTTTTAAACCAAAGGAGAATCTTCCTTTATCTGAAGTATGCAAGGTGTAAGATAAATCAATATCAAAATTAGTTTCATGTGTTGGACCAATATTGTCATTAACAATAGATAATCCTAAACCTAGTTTTTCACTACTTCCAATTGGAGAATGAACACTTAATGTTTGTGTATTTGGAGCTCCTTCTAAGCCAACCCATTGTGTTCGGTATAAACCAACTATACTTAAGACTTCTCTTGATCCAGCATATGCAGGGTTTATACTCATTGTATTATACATGTACTGAGTATATTGTGCTTCTTGCTGCGCAAAATTTTCAAAGCAAAAAATAGTGCTAATACTAATAACTAGTAGTAAGATTTTATTTTTCATTCTAATTTGTTATGTTTTATTTTTTAAATGGAGGTAGACATTAATCTACCTCCTTTTTAATTCTATCTATGAATGTATAAATAACCTGCTTTTTCTTTAGTTTCCCCATTTTTAACATAGGTTACAATATAGAAGTAAGTTCCTGCTGGTAATAATTCATCTTCACTAATAGTAACTCTACCGTTAGATCTACCGCTAAAATACTCTCCATTTTGTCCATATCCTAAAGCATCATATACTAATACTCCCCATCTATTATAGATTCTTACTTGGTTCTCAGGGAATAGCTCAATGTTTTCAATTGTAAATACATCATTATCGTAATCTCCGTTAGGGGTTACAGCATTGAATATTTCAATATCATCATCGGATTCTGTTAATACCCCATTATCTACTTCTAAGTAATCAGGCAAACCATCACCATCACTATCAAATGCATCGAAGCCAAAACCATCTCCAGGATATTCATCACTAGTTAGGATCGCATCATCATCATCATCCGTATCTAAGTAATCAGGTGTACCATCATCATCAGTATCATCGTTTGTTGGATCATTATCTCCTGTCGGATCAACTTCTCCATCAGACACATCTGTATCGGTATAATCTTCATTAATAGTTAATACACCATCATTATCATCATCCGTATCATTAAAGTTTGGCATGCCATCTCCATCAGTATCTCCATAACCTAACTCTTCTCCATTTAGTACATTATCATTATCACAATCACCTGCTGCCCAAGCTGCAGATGGTTCTTGTGTCATGCTATCAATTATGAAATCACAGCTATTAGTTGGATCTGTACCATCTATAATCTCGTCAGCATCAATAACTCCATCACCATCACAATCTATTGCTGCTATAATTGGTTCTGTAACATCTTCAACATTATAAGAACAAGGATCTGTTGGATCTGTACCATTTAAGATTTCAGTAGCGTCTAATACTCCATCTCCATCGGTATCACATAAACCTGTAGGATCACATGGATCTGTTGGATCTGAAATACCATCTCCGAAATCATTTGGATCTAATGGTGTATTTGGATCATCGATTCCTGTAGTTTCCTCACAATCTGTAAGTCCGTCTCCATCCGTATCTGTACTATCAATTCCGATTGGATCACATGGATCTGTTGGATCTGAAATACCATCTCCGAAATCATTTGGATCTAATGGTGTATTTGGATCATCGATTCCTGTAGTTTCCTCACAATCTGTAAGTCCGTCTCCATCTGT
>NZ_JAUOQT010000010.1 GCF_030547245.1 Oceanihabitans sp. 2_MG-2023 | reverse complement strand
GAAGTGTATCCTGTTTCTGTTCCTTCTTGTGCTCCATTACCATCTTCATCATTATATACTGTTCCTGTTACAGATCCAATACAACCGTTAACAGTATCATCCGTAGAACTAACATCTGCCTGTCCATTTCCACTATTTGCAGCATTAGGAATACCATTTGTATTTATCGCTCCAGTAATCATTCCATTAGCATCCAATTGAGAAACTACTAATCCTCCATTACCTTCTAAAGCGTCTGGACAAGTATCTCCATCACTATCTAAATCTAAATGATTTGGAATCCCATCACCGTCTGAATCTAAAATTGTTGTATTTATCGGGTTAACAAAATTAGTTATGCAATTAAACTCTACATTATGCTGTCTTCCAGAAGCGGAAGCACCAGCAACTCTAGCAACAACACCTAACCTAATTGTATAAGAAGATTTACCATTATGCTGTGTAGCATAATTTACTTGAGGGAAACCATTAGTTACAGATGGATACTCTGTAATACCAGCTGTACCAACAATAAAATTATCCTCAAATGTTACTAATAATTCTGTATCCTGATTAACAGTATAACTATTTGCTAATTGTGACCAATTCTGTTCACCATAACTTGCACCACCATCGACATCGTTAAAATTAACAAAGAATTCAGGAATAATAACATCATTAACTCCGGCTACTCCATTTGTAGTAACAAAATCAAATCTATATTCCGTATACGCACGATCTCCAACATTAGTTAACGTGAAAGCAGATCTTGGCTGAAAAGAATTAACGTTTAAAGAATTATCATCTAAAACAGGAACTGTTGTTCCATTTAATTCAACAATAGTAACTAAAGCGTCTACACCAGGGATTACACCAGGAAATCTGAAAGTTTCGTTTAATAAAAATGTATTTATATTTCCATCACCTCCTGGTTCTTCAGAATACGCATTATTAAAGTTTAATACCGTAGCAGAAGTACAGGCTGGTTGTCCTGGAGTAGTTACCAAACCTTCGTTTACATCTGAAATACCATCATTATCATCATCTTCATCACATCCATCAGGTAAAGCATCTCCATCATTATTTGCTTTATCATCAAAGCCAGGACATAAATCGTTTGCATCAATAGTTCCATCGTTATCTGAATCACATTGTCCATTTAAATCAGAAGGTGTTCCATCTATAGCTCCTCCTACTCCTTGACCTGCATTTTCATCTACATTACTAGGTACACCGGTACCTGTATTAACAGCACCTGTTAATTGTCCATCTACAACACTACTTGCACTAATACTGTCTGCTCCTTCAAGCGCATCAGAACAACCATCTCCATCACTATCTAAATCTAAATAATCTGGAATACCATCTTCATCCGTATCTAAATCAGGACAAGCAAAAAGTATAAATTCAATTCCATCTGAAAGCACACCTGAAACACCATCTTGCACAAACTGGATTGTAAAAGTTGATATATTTCCATTTACCTGTAAAGATCCTGCAGCTGTACCATCTGCTACATTTTGAGTACTTTCGAAAGTATATCCTGTTCCTACAGGATTACCTGAACCACTATCTTTAGCGGTATTAGATGTTACAAGAAAATCAGCAGTACCACTTAAAGCAGTCCAAGTTAAACCTCCTTGCAAGGTCATTAAAGCAGAATTTTCTGTAGCACCATCACTACCACCTAATCTATCTACGTGTAATATTGGATTTGTTACATTAATTGGATCTCCAGCAGCGTCTTCAAAAGAAACCGTTAAAGTACTCCCCCAACTATATTCTCTTACTAAAGAAGTATCACCACTCAAGGTTTCAGACCAAAAAGCTTCCGTATTAAAACTATCTGCTCCATTAACCTGAAAACCAGTTGAATTCGTCACCAACCTTGCTGTTACTCCATTTCCGTAATCGAAAGTTGCTTCAGTATCACTTACTAAAGTCCATGTACCAGATTGAATTGGTGTTGTACAAATCCCTTCATTTATATCTAAAATACCATCATTATCATTATCTAAATCGCAGCCATCTGGAACAGTATCATTATCTGTATCTACTGAATCATCAGAACCTTGACAAATATCTGAACCATCTAAAACCCCATCATTATCTCTATCACACTGTCCATCTACATCAAAAGCAGAAGCATTTTGAGAAGTACCTATTGTTTGCCCATTATTAACATCCACATTATCAGGGACACCAGTTGTTGCATCAATATCACCATCAAGTGCTCCTTCTGCTTCTACTTCTCCAACAACAATAAAATCGCCACCTTCAATCGCATCAAAACAACCATCATTATCCGAATCAAAATCTAAATGATTAGGAATTCCATCCCCATCAAAATCATAAACATCTGGCACACCATCTCCATTAGCATCGGTATAATCGGTTAAACTTCCGTCACCAGTACCATCATCAACAGTGTCTTCCCAGTTTGGTATACCATCTCCATCTTCATCATAGCTTGGAGAATACCCATTAGATTCATCAATATCTAAAATCCCATCATCATCATCATCTAAATCATCAATATCACTAAACCCATCTCCATCAGCATCAGGCAAAGAAAAAATAAATAATTTACCATCCCCATGATCATAATTAGCTGCTGTTATTTGTACATCTGTTATAATAGAACCTAGCTCAGCAATGCTATCTACATAAAAAAGTGCAATACCAATGGTACCTCCATTTTGTCCAACAACTTTATTAGTCAACCAGTAATCTGCATCACCTGTTGGTGCAATTACAGCATCAATTGTTCCAAAATCATTTGCTCCACCTGTACCACCATGACCATAATAGGTTGGGCCTTGTGGGTTTACAAAAGTACTACCTAAAGATTCTGTAGTTGTACTTCCAGATTTTGTACCAAAAAACTCTATATGATAGCAATTATTTGCATTACGTTCTGTAATAGCAATTATACTACCTGAGGTACTTCGTATCCCAGGAGAATATGAAAAAGTTTGTCTTTGAGCAATTGTTGACTCTTCATTTGGAACCCCATCTGCTGCAGTATAATTATCACAAATATCTTGTCCATTTTGAGATGCTTCAAAATAATGATTTAAGTTTTTATCTTGAAATGCAGCTAACGCTAAAGCATCCCAATTTGGTGTAATTACAGGATCACTTGATGTAGCTAAATTAACACCATTTTCTTCAACTCCATTTTGATTATGCCCTTGTTGCCCCAACTGAGTTAACGCATAAGATTGTGGCACTCCAAAGTCTGTAAAAACACGTGTCCCAACAGTTATACTTTGTATAGTTGCGGGATCTGTTCTTACAGTTTGTGAATCACTCCATTGAAACGAAACACCAGATTGTATACTAGGTGCATTTGTTTGCGACATGATTGAATTAAAAGAAAATAAAGCAAAAACTAATAAACTTAGTGATTTTGCATTAGAGAATCGAGTAAAGATTTTCATATTATAGAGGGTAATTTATTTTTTATTATATAAAAAAAGTTCTGCAATGCAAGCACCACAAAACGTATTAATTATTTCGCACAAAGAACTAGCACAACATCTTGTGTTAGTTTTATTCAATAAAATTTTATTATAGTTATCCACTCTCTTAGGGAGAAATAATGGTTAAACTTTGTTTTTACGGTTTTTCCGTAAAATTATTTTTTAAACAAAAGTATCAATACAATGCTATAATTATATCGATATACTAAAAACATTCACTTAAATCGATGAAAAACAAATACGCACGACTAAGTGATTATTTCAGTAATTTATTGTACAAAAATCAAAAAATTTATGTGAATTTAATCTTAATGTTTAAACAAGACTAGTTTTATCGTTGTGATGAATAATTTTAACGATAAAAGAATTTATTTTAAAATAAGTAGCTAAATACTTAACCTAGCACTATAATAATTACTATAATTTACAATAAAACCAAGAATTTAAATTAAAATTAAAATCTATATTATTATAAAACTATTATAATAATCTTGATACAATTAATATAATACTTTGAATACTTTATATTTGCCAAAATTAATTTTCAATGAAATTTATAGACGAAATCAACCGTAGACGAACTTTTGGAATTATTTCGCATCCAGATGCAGGAAAAACTACACTTACCGAAAAATTATTGCTCTTTGGAGGTGCTATCCAAGAAGCTGGAGCAGTAAAAAGTAATAAAATAAAAAAAGGAGCTACTAGTGATTTTATGGAAATTGAAAGACAACGTGGTATTTCTGTAGCAACCTCTGTTCTAGCTTTTGAATATAATGGTATAAAAATAAATATTCTAGATACACCTGGACATAAAGATTTTGCTGAAGACACCTTTAGAACTTTAACTGCTGTAGACAGTGTTATTGTAGTAATTGATGTAGCAAAAGGTGTGGAAGAGCAAACAGAAAAACTCGTTGAAGTTTGTAGAATGCGAAACATACCGATGATTGTTTTTATAAATAAAATGGATCGTGAAGGAAAAGATGCTTTTGAACTACTGGATGAGATTGAACAAAAATTAGGATTAAAAGTAACTCCTTTAAGTTTTCCTATAGGTATGGGTTACGACTTTAAAGGAATTTATAATATATGGGAGAAGAACATTAATCTTTTTAGTGGAGATAGCAGAAAAAACATTGAGGAAACGATAGAAATTTCTGATTTAAATTCTAGTGAATTAAATAAATTAATAGGAGATAAAGCTGCAGAGACATTACGCGAAGAGATAGAATTAGTAGAAGGCATTTATCCAACTTTCCAGAATTCTGATTATTTGGAAGGCAATTTACAACCCGTATTTTTTGGATCTGCTTTAAATAGTTTTGGAGTACGTGAATTATTAGATTGTTTTGTAGAAATAGCACCTAAACCGAGAGCTAAACAAAGTGAAGAACGACTTGTAAAACCTGATGAAGATACATTTTCTGGGTTTGTATTTAAAATACATGCTAACATGGATCCAAATCATAGAAACAGATTGGCTTTTATTAAAATAGTATCTGGAGAATTTAAAAGAAATACTTCTTACTTACACGTAAGACATAATAAAAAAGTGAAATTTTCTAGTCCGAATGCGTTTTTTGCTGAAAAAAAAGAAATAGTAGACATTTCATATCCTGGAGATATTGTAGGTTTACAAGACACAGGAACTTTTAAAATTGGTGATACCTTAACCCAAGGGGAAATACTAAACTATAAAGGTGTACCAAGTTTTTCGCCAGAACATTTTAGATATATCAATAATGCAGACCCAATGAAATCTAAACAATTAAATAAAGGTATCGATCAATTAATGGATGAAGGTGTAGCACAATTATTTACTTTAGAACTAAATGGTAGAAAAGTTATAGGAACTGTAGGAGCTTTACAATATGAAGTTATACAATATCGATTAGAGCATGAATATGGAGCAAAATGTACCTACGAAAACTTAAATGTTTTCAAAGCTTGTTGGATTGAAACAGATGATGTAAAAAGTGAAGAATATAAAGAGTTTTTAAGAGTTAAACAACGTTATTTAGCTAAAGACAAAAGAAATCAATTAGTTTTTTTAGCAGACTCAGCATTTTCTTTACAAATGACACAACAAAAGTATCCAAATTTAAAATTCCACTTTGTAAGCGAGTTTAAATAAAAATACTCATTTAAATCACCTTTAATAAACTTATAACTCATCAACCTTAAAACCATATAGCGTAAATCCAAAAAACCCTTAAAACGCTTTTATTTATCTCAACTTTTAATCGAAAATAAATAATATTTATTTAAAAATAGATATTGATAATAAATATTGATACTTAATGCTTTATCATAAATTTCACTTTTGAATAAAAAAATATTTTAAATTTCTAATGATTAATACCCAAATTAATCTATTTATGAAAATTCAAGATAAGCAATTAATTAATGAAAATATTACTGCTACAATAAATCATAAATTTCTATGCATGTACAAAATGATGTACTAGGGAACTATCGGGTGTTTTAAAGAATTCCATGAATATATCTAGTTCAGTAATTAAATAAATCATAAAATGCCTTTTCTGGTGTTTTTTATATTGTTTTAATAAAAAGGAAACATCTTAAATATTTGCTTACTTTTATTTATAAAATAATGGCAAAAAAAATCCCTTTTATAAATAAAAGGGATTATTCTTTATTGTTTATGCATCGTTGTTGGTCCAAATTAATTGGAATTGAAGGTTTGCTTTTGAAACATGTAAAGCAAACTTTTTTGTGATTAACTTGAATTCTTTATTAAGCCTCTCCCGTTGGCCCAAAATTAAGTGGAATTGGAGGTTGCTCATAATCTTTAATTTCACCATGCATATTTTCAAATTTAGCTACGTTATCACTTAAAGCTTTCATTAAACGCTTTGCATGTTGTGGTGTTAATATAATTCTAGATTTCACCTTACTTTTTGGTGTTCCAGGCATAATACTAACAAAATCTACCACAAACTCGGAAACAGAATGGTTAATAATTGCAAGGTTAGAGTAAGTTCCTTCAGCAACTTTCTCATCTAATTCTATATTAATTTGTCCTGGTTTTTTCTTGTTTTTATCTTCTGCCATCGTAAACTTATTTTTATTTCCGTGAAAACGGAAGTTATATTAATTTTTTTTATTTAAAAAAAAAGTCCTGTTTAGAAAAACAGGACTTTTGTTATTATTAAAACATTAGTTTCAAATTAAGAGATTCCTACCTGCGCAGGAATGACAATTATTTAATTATAATTAACTTCTTGTTTAGCTTGCATCATTTGATCAAATTCTTCTTTAGACCCGACAATAATGTTATCATAATTACGCATTCCTGTTCCTGCTGGAATTCTGTGTCCTACAATTACATTTTCTTTAAGTCCTTCTAAAGTATCAATCTTACCTGCTACCGCAGCTTCATTTAATACTTTTGTAGTTTCTTGGAAAGAAGCTGCTGATATAAATGATTTTGTTTGTAATGATGCTCTTGTAATACCTTGTAAGATAGGAGTAGCAGTTGCTGGTCTAGCATCTCTAGCTTCCACCAATGCTTTATCTTCACGACGTAAAATAGAATTTTCATCTCTTAAATCTCGTGCAGAAACAATTTGTCCCTCTTTTAAGGTATCAGATTCTCCAGCGTTTTCAACTACTTTCATTCCAAAGATTTCATCATTTTCTTCAATGAAATCAGATTTATGTACTAGTTGATCTTCAAGGAAAATAGTATCGCCAGAATCTATAATTCTAACTTTACGCATCATTTGTCTAACAACTACTTCGAAGTGTTTATCATTAATTTTCACTCCTTGTAAACGATATACCTCTTGTACTTCATTTACTAAGTATTGTTGAACAGCAGATGGTCCTTTTATGTTTAGTATATCGTTAGGTGTAATAGAACCGTCTGATAAAGGCATACCTGCTTTTACAAAATCGTTTTCTTGTACAAGAATTTGATTCGATAATTTTACTAGATATTTCTTAATATCTCCAGTTTTAGATTCTACTATAATTTCGCGATTACCTCTTTTAATTTTTCCAAAAGAAACCACACCATCAATAGCACTAACAACAGCTGGATTAGAAGGGTTACGTGCTTCAAATAATTCTGTTACACGTGGAAGACCTCCTGTAATATCTCCTGCTTTTGCGGATTTACGTGGAATTTTAACTAAGACTTTACCAATCTTAACTTTTTCACCATCGTCAATCATAATGTGTGCACCTACTGGTAAATTGTAAGAACGAATTGCTTCGCCTTTACTATCTTCTACAATAAGCGTTGGGATAAGTTTCTTGTTTCTAGATTCTGAAATTACTTTCTCTTGGAAACCTGTTTGCTCATCTATTTCTACTTGGTAAGTAACACCTTGTTCAATATTTTCATAACGTACTTTTCCAGCAAATTCTGAAATAATTACACCGTTATATGGATCCCATTGACAAACTACGTCTCCTTTAGTTAATTTATCTCCATTTTTCACATAGACATAAGAACCATAAGGAATGTTATTAGTACTTAATGTTATTCCAGTTTTCTTATCTATTAACTTAATTTCTGAAGTACGAGAGATTACAACATCTACAATGTTACCTTCATTATCTTCTCCTTTTACAGTTTTAAGTTCTTCAATTTCTGCAACACCATCAAATTTAACGGCTAATTTATTTTCTTCAGAAATGTTTCCTGCAATACCACCAACGTGGAATGTACGAAGTGTTAACTGTGTTCCTGGTTCACCAATAGACTGTGCTGCCACAACACCTACTGCTTCTCCACGTTGCACCATTTTGTTTGTTGCAAGGTTTCTTCCATAACATTTAGCGCAAATACCTTTTTTAGCTTCACAACTTAATGGAGAACGAGCATCTACGGTATCAATTGGAGAGTTTTCAATTGCTTTTGCAATATCGTCTGTAATTAACTCATTAGCACCAACTAATAATTCGTCTGTTAATGGATTGTATATATCATTTAATGAAATACGACCAACAATTCTTTCTTCTAAAGTTTCAACAACTTCATCATTCTTTTTAAGTGGAGAAATTTCTACTCCTCTTAAAGTACCACAATCTACAGTATTAACAATAACATCTTGTGATACATCTACTAAACGACGTGTTAAATATCCTGCATCGGCAGTTTTAAGTGCTGTATCGGCAAGACCTTTACGCGCACCGTGTGTCGAGATAAAGTATTCTAAAATAGAAAGTCCTTCTTTAAAGTTAGAAAGAATTGGATTTTCAATAATAGATCCTCCACCTGCAGTAGATTTTTTAGGTTTTGCCATTAATCCACGCATTCCTGTTAACTGACGAATCTGTTCTTTAGATCCACGAGCTCCAGAATCAAGCATCATATATACCGAATTGAAACCTTGTTGGTCTTCACGAATACGTTTCATTGACAATTCCGTCAATTCAGCATTGGTAGAAGTCCAGATATCAATCACTTGGTTATAACGTTCGTTATTTGTTATAAGTCCCATGTTATAGTTACCCATAATACCATCAACTAAGCCATTCGCTTTGTCAATCATACTTTGTTTTTCAGGTGGAATAATAATATCCCCTAAACTAAAGGATAAACCACCTTTAAATGCATAGTAGTATCCTAAAGTTTTTATTTCATCTAAAAATGCAGCCGTTTCTGGTACTGAAGTTACTTTTAAAATATCACCAATAATATTTCTTAGTGATTTTTTAGTTAATACTTCATTAATATAACCTGCTACTTTTGGTACGTTTCTATTAAAAATTACACGTCCAACAGTCGTTTCAATAATTTGAGGAACTAATTCTCCTGCGTCATTAAAATCTATAGCTCTTACTTTAATTCCTGCATTTAAATCTACACGTTTTTCATTGTAAGCAATAGTAACTTCTTCTTCAGAGTAGAATGTTAATCCTTCACCTTTAACTTTAACCGTATCTGTAGAAGTACGTAGCTTAGTCATATAATAAAGACCAAGTACCATATCTTGAGATGGTACAGTTACTGGCGAACCATTTGCAGGATTTAAGATATTATGAGAAGCCAACATTAATAATTGACATTCTAAAATAGCTTCTGGTCCTAATGGTAAGTGTACTGCCATTTGATCTCCATCAAAATCGGCATTAAATGCAGTAGTTACTAACGGGTGTAATTGAATTGCTTTTCCTTCAATTAATTTTGGTTGAAAAGCTTGAATACCTAGTCTGTGAAGTGTAGGAGCACGATTTAAAAGTACTGGATGTCCTTTTAAAACATTTTCTAAAATATCCCAAACTACAGGTTCTCTTTTATCTATAATTTTCTTTGCAGATTTTACAGTTTTCACAATACCTCTTTCAATTAGTTTTCTAATTACGAAAGGTTTGTAAAGCTCTGCTGCCATGTTTTTAGGCAATCCACATTCAAATAATTTTAATTCTGGTCCAACAACAATTACAGAACGTGCAGAATAATCGACACGCTTACCAAGTAAGTTTTGACGAAAACGTCCTTGTTTACCTTTAAGGGAATCTGATAAAGATTTTAATGGTCTGTTAGAGTCTGTTTTTACTGCAGATGATTTACGTGTGTTATCTAATAAAGAATCTACAGATTCTTGTAACATACGTTTTTCATTACGTAAAATAACTTCTGGTGCTTTTATTTCAACAAGTCTTTTAAGACGGTTATTTCTAATAATTACACGACGATATAAATCATTTAAATCTGAAGTTGCAAAACGTCCACCATCTAAAGGTACTAAAGGTCTTAATTCAGGTGGAATAATTGGCACTACTTTTAAGATCATCCATTCTGGACGGTTTTCTCTATTTTCGTTAGATTCTTTTAGCGCTTCTACAACTTGTAAACGTTTTAAAGCTTCGGTTTTACGTTGTTTAGACGTTTCGGTATTTGCTTTGTGACGTAACTCGTAAGAAAGTGTTTCTAAATCTATTCTAGCTAATAAGTCTATTAAACATTCTGCTCCCATTTTAGCTAGGAACTTGTTTGGATCTGTATCATCTAGGTATTGGTTTTCTTTTGGAAGTGTTTCTAGAATGTTTAAATATTCTTCTTCTGTTAAGAAATCCATTTTTTGTAATGGTTCTCCTTCGGCATTTTTAGCAATACCTGGTTGAATTACTACGTAACGTTCGTAGTAAATAATCATATCTAATTTCTTAGATGGTAACCCTAAAAGGTAACCTATTTTGTTTGGTAAAGAACGGAAATACCAAATATGTGCAACAGGGACTACTAAATTAATATGTCCTACTCTGTCACGACGTACTTTCTTTTCTGTTACTTCTACTCCACAACGATCACATACAATCCCTTTGTAGCGAATACGTTTATATTTTCCACAAGCACATTCATAATCCTTTACTGGACCAAAAATACGCTCACAAAATAAACCGTCACGTTCTGGTTTATGTGTACGATAATTGATAGTTTCTGGTTTTAAAACTTCACCTCTAGATTCTGCTAAAATAGACTCTGGTGATGCTAAACCAATGGAGATTTTATTAAATCTCTTTACTGTGTTCTTATCTTGTTTTCTTGCCATGTTTTTTAAGTCTTCAGTTTTCAGTAACAGTATCCATTAGTAATGCATACTGTTAACTGATTACTATTTTTTTTACTCCTCTAATCTAATGTCTAATCCTAAACCTTTTAATTCATGCATTAATACATTGAATGATTCTGGTAATCCTGGATCTGGCATTGGTTCTCCTTTCACGATACTTTCGTATGTTTTAGCTCTACCAATTACATCATCAGATTTAACTGTCAATATTTCTCGTAATGTTGCAGATGCTCCATATGCTTCTAGTGCCCAAACTTCCATTTCACCAAAACGTTGTCCACCAAATTGTGCTTTACCACCAAGAGGTTGTTGTGTAATAAGTGAGTATGGTCCTATAGAACGAGCGTGCATTTTATCGTCAACCATATGTCCTAATTTTAACATATAGATAACTCCAACTGTTGCTGGTTGATCAAAACGGTCTCCTGTACCACCATCATATAAATATGTGTGTCCAAATCTTGGGATTCCAGCTTCATCTGTAAATCCATTAATTTGGTCTAGTGTTGCTCCATCAAAAATTGGCGTAGCATATGTACGGTTTAATTTTTGTCCAGCCCAACCTAAAACAGTTTCGTAAATCTGACCAATATTCATACGAGAAGGTACACCAAGTGGATTTAATACAATATCCACAGGAGTTCCGTCTTCTAAGAATGGCATATCTTCTTGACGTACAATACGAGCAACAATACCTTTGTTACCATGTCGTCCTGCCATTTTATCTCCAACTTTAAGCTTACGTTTTTTAGCAATATAAACTTTTGCTAATTTGATAATACCAGCTGGTAATTCATCTCCTACAGAGATAGTAAATTTTTCACGTCTTAAAGAACCTTGTAAATCGTTTTCTTTAATTTTGTAATTATGAATTAAATCTGCAACTAACTTATTGGTCTTGTCATCTGTTGTCCAAGTACCTGAAGTTAAGTGTGTATAATCATCTACAGCATTTAACATTTTAAGTGTAAATTTCTTTCCTTTTGGAAGTACTTCTTCACCTAAATCATTAAATATACCTTGCGCAGTTTTTCCATTTACAAGTGTAAATAATTTATCTACTAAAACACTTTGTAAATCGTCAAACTTAGTATAATATAAAGCTTCTAATTGCGCTATATCTTCTTTGTCTTGTGCACGTTTACGTTTATCTTTTACAGCTCTTGCAAATAACTTCTTGTTAATTACAACACCATGTAAAGAAGGTGATGCTTTTAAAGATGCATCTTTTACATCTCCTGCTTTGTCACCAAAGATTGCACGTAATAGTTTTTCTTCCGGAGTTGGATCAGATTCCCCTTTTGGTGTAATTTTTCCGATAAGGATATCACCAGGTTTTACTTCTGCTCCAATTCGAATCATTCCGTTTTCATCTAGATCTTTAGTAGCTTCTTCAGAAACATTAGGAATGTCGTTAGTTAATTCTTCATTACCTAATTTTGTATCTCTAACGTCTAAAGAGTACTCATCTATATGAATGGATGTAAAGATATCTTCACGTACTACTTTTTCAGAAATCACGATAGCATCCTCAAAGTTATACCCTTTCCAAGGCATAAAGGCTACTTTCATGTTTCTACCTAAGGCTAGCTCTCCTTTTTGAGTTGCATATCCTTCAGATAAAACTTGTCCTTTTTTAACTTTATCTCCTTTAACAACAATCGGTTTCAAGTTAATACTTGTACCTTGATTTGTTTTTCTAAACTTGGTTAAAGGATATGTTACCGTATCTGAATCAAAGCTTACTTTAGCTTCATCTTCTGTACGATCGTATTTTATTGTAATTTCTAATGAATCTACATATTGAACAACTCCATCTCTTTCTGCATTGATAAGTACACGAGAATCTGAAGCCACTTGACGTTCTAAACCAGTTCCTACAATAGGAGCTTGCGGACGTAATAATGGTACAGCCTGACGCATCATGTTAGATCCCATTAAGGCTCTATTTGCATCATCATGCTCTAAGAAAGGAATTAATGAAGCAGAAATAGAAGATATTTGATTAGGAGCTACATCTGTATAATGTAATTCTTTAGGGTCAATTACAGGGAAGTCACCTTCCATTCTAGCAATTACCTTATCATGTAAAATCTTTCCATTATCGTCAACTTCTACAGTTGCTTGAGCAATTAATTTATCTTCTTCTTCTTCTGCACTAAGATAAGTTGGATTGCTTTTAATATCTACAACACCATCTGTTACCTTTCTATAAGGGGTTTCAATGAATCCCATAGAATTCACTTTAGCAAATACCGAAAGTGAAGAAATAAGTCCAATATTTGGTCCCTCAGGAGTTTCAATAGGACAAAGTCTTCCGTAGTGAGTATAGTGAACATCACGTACCTCAAAACCAGCTCTTTCACGAGATAGACCTCCAGGTCCTAATGCGGAAAGACGACGCTTATGCGTAATCTCTGCAAGCGGATTGGTTTGATCCATAAATTGAGATAATTGGTTCGTACCAAAGAAAGAATTAATTACAGAAGATAATGTCTTTGCATTAATTAAGTCAATAGGTGTAAACACCTCATTATCACGAACGTTCATACGTTCACGAATCGTTCTTGCCATACGTGCTAAACCAACACCAAACTGAGATGATAATTGTTCACCTACTGTACGTACACGACGGTTAGATAAGTGGTCAATATCATCAATCTCTGCTTTAGAGTTAATAAGCTCGATTAAATATTTTATAATAGTTATGATATCTTCTTTGGTAAGCACTTGCTTATCCATGCCAATATCTAACTGTAATTTTTTGTTCATTCTGTAACGACCTACTTCTCCTAAAGAGTAACGTTGGTCACTAAAGAATAATTTATCTATAATTCCACGTGCAGTTTCTTCATCTGGCGGCTCGGCATTACGTAGTTGTCTATAAATATGTTCTACTGCTTCTTTTTCAGAGTTAGTAGGATCTTTTTGAAGTGTGTTATGAATAATTGCGTAATCACCTTGTTCAGCACTTTCTTTATGTAAAAGAATTGTTTTTACATTTGCTTCAAGGATTTCTTCAATATTATCTTTATCTAAAACAGTATCACGATCTAAGACGATTTCATTACGTTCGATAGATACTACCTCACCAGTGTCTTCATCTACAAAGTCTTCATGCCATGTATTAAGTACACGTGCAGCAAGTTTACGTCCTAAGATTTTTTTAAGCCCTGATTTTGATACTTTAACTTCTTCCGCTAAATCAAAAATTTCAAGAATATCTTTATCACGTTCAAAACCTATTGCTCTAAATAAAGTGGTTACAGGTAATTTTTTCTTTCTATCAATGTACGCATACATTACAGAGTTGATATCTGTAGCGAACTCTATCCAAGAACCTTTAAATGGTATTACTCTTGCAGAGTATAATTTAGTACCATTAGCGTGGAATGATTGCCCAAAGAACACACCTGGTGAACGATGTAATTGAGAAACTACAACGCGTTCTGCACCGTTGATACAAAAAGTACCAGAAGGTGTCATGTAAGGTATTGTGCCTAAGTACACATCTTGAACAATGGTCTCGAAATCCTCATGTTCAGGGTCTGTACAGTATAACTTTAACCTTGCTTTTAATGGAACACTATATGTAAGTCCTCTTTCGATACATTCTTCAATAGAATATCTAGGTGGATCAATAAAGTAATCTAAAAATTCTAATACAAATTGATTACGAGTGTCTGTTATTGGGAAATTTTCTAGAAAGGTATTGTATAGGCCTTCATCTCCTCTTTCTTCAGATTTTGTTTCTAACTGGAAAAAATCCTGAAAGGATTTTATTTGAATATCCATAAAATCTGGATATTCAGTTCTATTGATAATAGATGAGAAATTTAATCTTTCAGCTTGTTTTGCTAACATCAATGGACGGAATTTTGATTAAAAAAAATATAAAGCGTATACGTCATATTTATATACGCAAAATGGTCTAGGTCTTAGAACACATGTTCTAGACCTAAACCTTTATGTTGTTTGCTTGTTAAGCTTACTTAAGCTCAACCTCTGCTCCAGCTTCTTCTAAAGAAGATTTTAAGCCTTCAGCTTCATCTTTAGAAACACCTTCTTTGATTGCACTTGGTGCATCATCAACTAAACCTTTAGCTTCTTTTAAACCTAAACCAGTTAATTCTTTAACAAGTTTTACAACTGCTAATTTAGAACCACCAGCAGCTTTTAATATTACGTCGAATTCAGTTTGAGCTTCTGCAGCGTCTCCACCTGCAGCAGGTCCAGCAGCAACAGCTACAGCTGCAGCAGCAGGCTCGATACCATACTCGTCTTTTAATATAGTTGCTAATTCATTAACTTCTTTTACTGTTAAGTTAACTAATTGTTCTGCGAAATCTTTTAAATCTGCCATTTTTCTATCGTTTTAATAATTTTGTAAATAATATATAATTGTAAAAGTGCGTACTTTTTAAATTATCCCTCTTTTTGAGATAATGTTTTTAAGATACCTGAAAGTTTTCCTCCACTCGATTGAAGCGCTGAAATAACGTTTTTAGCTGGAGATTGTAATAATCCAATGATATCTCCAATTAATTCTTCTTTCGACTTGATGTCTACTAACATATCTAATTGCTCATCGCCAATGTAAATAGCTTCCTCAATAAAAGCACCTTTTAATAAAGGCTTTTCTGATTTTTTTCTAAAAGCCTTAATAACTTTAGCTGGAGCATTTCCAGTTTCAGAATACATCACTGATGTATTTCCTTTTAAAACTGTTGGAAGCTCACCAAATTCTCTATCTGATGCTTCCATTGCTTTTTCAAGTAATGTGTTCTTAACAACAGCTAATTGCACGTTTGCTTTAAAACAAGCACGACGTAAATTTGAAGTTGCAACTGCATTTAATCCAGAAATATCTGCTAAATAGATATTTGCATTATCAGCTAATTGTGCAGTTAAGTCTTTAATTACTTGTGATTTTTCTTCTCTTGTCATAATAAAAGTTTTTAACTAATTAACCTATTTTTGGATCTACTGCAATACTAGGGCTCATTGTAGAAGACATAAATATGCTTTTTACATAAACTCCTTTTGCTGCAGTTGGTTTAAGTTTCATTAATGTTTGTAATAATTCATTTGCATTACCTTCAATTTTATCAGCACTAAAAGATGCTTTTCCAATTGCAGCGTGTACAATACCAGTTTTATCCACTTTAAAGTCGATTTTACCAGCTTTTACTTCTGTAACGGCTTTTGCAATATCCATTGTTACGGTACCAGTTTTAGGGTTTGGCATTAAACCACGAGGACCTAACACACGTCCTAAAGGACCTAATTTACCCATAACACTAGGCATAGTAATAATAACGTCTACGTCTGTCCAACCACTCTTGATTTTGTCAAGGTACTCATCTAAACCAACGTAATCTGCTCCAGCTTCTTTAGCTTCTGCTTCTTTATCTGGAGTTACTAATGCTAAAACTTTTACGTCTTTACCTGTACCATGAGGAAGAGATACTACACCTCTTACCATTTGGTTAGCTTTTCTAGGATCAACTCCTAAACGAACTGCTAAATCTACAGATGCGTCGAATTTTGCATTCGATATTTCTTTAATTAATGCAGAAGCTTCTGTAATAGAATAAATTTTACCTTTTTCTATTTTTGCTAAAGCTTCTTTTTTCTTTTTTGTTAATCTTGCCATTTTAAATTTCTTTTATAGATTAATTTGGCGCGTTTCCAGTCACGGTTATACCCATAGACCTTGCGGTTCCAGCTACCATCTTCATTGCAGATTCAATTGTAAATGCATTTAAATCTACCATTTTGTCTTCTGCGATAGTTTTCACTTGATCCCACGAAACTTTAGCTACTTTTTTTCGGTTTGGTTCTCCAGAACCCTTCTTGATTTTTGCCGCTTCTAATAATTGTACTGCAGCTGGTGGTGTTTTGATTACAAACTCAAATGATTTGTCTTTGTAAACAGAAATTGCCACAGGTAATACTTTACCTGGTTTATCTTGTGTTCTAGCATTAAATTGCTTACAGAACTCCATGATATTAACCCCAGCAGCTCCTAGAGCGGGTCCAACCGGTGGCGACGGATTCGCTGCACCTCCCCTTACTTGTAACTTAACTACTTTGTCTAACTCTTTTGCCATTTTAAATAATTTAGTCGATGTTTACTTTTATTGGAAGCAAAAGAAACATCTATCTTTATGTAACAATTATTATACTTTTTCTACTTGCATATAACTAAGTTCTAATGGTGTTTTTCTTCCAAAAATCTTAACCATTACTTCTAGTTTACGTTTTTCTTCATTTATCTTTTCAATACTTCCATCAAATCCATTAAATGGACCATCTATAACTTTCACTGTTTCTCCTATGGTGAAAGGTATAGCAACATTAACATCTGTATCTACTTCCAGTTCATCAACCTTACCTAACATTCTATTTACTTCAGATTGTCTTAAAGGTACAGGCTCTCCTCCTTTTGTTTCCCCTAAAAATCCAATAACATTAGTTACTGATTTTATTATATGAGGAATCTCTCCACTTAAATTAGCCTGAACCATAATGTAACCAGGGAAGTAAACCTTTTCTTTACTTATCTTCTTACCATTACGTATTTGAATTACTTTTTCGGTAGGAACTAATACTTGATCTACATAATCTTGCAAACCTAGTCGAGCTATTTCATTCTCGATGTATGCTTTAATTTTGTTTTCCTGACCACTTACAGCTCTAACAACGTACCATTTTTTTTGAATTCCTTCAGACATAAAACTTAAAATTATCCGTTTATTAAATTAAAATAATACCCAATAACTTTACTAAAAACTGTATCTACTCCCCAAATTGCTAATGAGAAAATAATAGAAAACACAGCTACAAGAATAGTTAAACTTTGTGTTTCTGCCCATGTAGGCCAGCTCACATTGTTTTTTAATTCTCCAAATGATTCTTTTATATAATTTACAATTCCTGCCATTATAATATTTGTATTTGCACGGGTTGAGAGACTCGAACTCCCGACACCTGGTTTTGGAGACCAGTGCTCTACCAACTGAGCTAAACCCGTAAATATAAGTGAAGGCGTTCTGCCAAAACAGAACACCTTTACTTATTATTTATAAACTTTTAATTAGTCTAAAATCTCAGTAACCTGACCAGCTCCTACTGTTCTTCCTCCTTCACGAATAGCGAAACGAAGACCAACATTCATTGCAATTGGTTGAATTAACTCAACAGTAATCGTTAAGTTATCTCCAGGCATTACCATTTCAACTCCATCAGGAAGCGCAATGTTTCCTGTTACATCCGTTGTACGAACGTAGAACTGTGGACGGTAATTGTTATGGAATGGAGTGTGACGTCCACCTTCTTCTTTTTTAAGAATATAAACCTCAGCTTTAAATTTAGCGTGTGGTGTTACAGAACCAGGCTTAGTAATAACCATACCTCTAGAGATTTGAGATTTCTCAATTCCTCTTAATAAGATACCAGCGTTATCTCCAGCTTCTCCTCTATCTAATATTTGACGGAACATTTCAATTCCTGTAATTGTAGATGTTAACTTTTCAGCTCCCATTCCAATAATCTCAACAGGATCTCCTGTATTAGCGATACCAGTTTCAATACGACCAGTAGCAACAGTACCACGACCTGTAATTGAGAATACATCTTCAATTGGCATTAAGAAATCTTTATCAACTTCACGAGTTGGCTCTTCAATCCAAGCATCCACTTGTTGCATTAATTCTAAAACTGTATCTACCCATTTTTGTTCACCGTTAAGTGCTCCTAAAGCAGAACCAGAAACAACAGGTCCATTATCACCATCGTACTCATAGAAGCTTAATAAATCTCTAACTTCCATATCAACTAACTCTAAAAGCTCTTCATCATCAACCATATCTACCTTGTTTAAGAAAACAACGATACGAGGAATACCTACTTGACGACCTAATAAGATATGCTCACGAGTTTGTGGCATAGGACCATCTGTAGCAGCTACAACTAAAATAGCACCATCCATCTGTGCAGCACCTGTAACCATGTTTTTTACATAATCGGCGTGACCTGGACAGTCAACGTGCGCATAGTGACGATTTTCAGTTTGATACTCTACGTGCGAAGTATTAATTGTTATACCTCTTTCTTTTTCTTCAGGTGCGTTATCAATTTGATCAAATGATCTTGCTTCTGAAAAACCTGCATCAGCTAATACTTTAGTAATAGCAGCAGTTAAAGTTGTTTTACCGTGATCTACGTGTCCAATAGTACCAATGTTTAAGTGTGGTTTTGAACGATCGAAAGTTGCCTTTGCCATGTTTAATTTATTTTAATCTTATTTATATTATTGTTCAATTTATTCTATACTAATTTCTAAAAAAAGAGCCAATGACGGGAATTGAACCCGTGACCTCTTCCTTACCAAGGAAACGCTCTACCCCTGAGCTACACCGGCTAAATATTAGAGCGAGAGACCGGGTTCGAACCGGCGACATTCAGCTTGGAAGGCTGACGCTCTACCAACTGAGCTACTCTCGCAATTATTTAAAATTCTAAACATTTACAATCTTACTTGTTTTTAATTTTTTTTGGTATTAATTAAAAAAAGTGGGGAGAGCAGGATTCGAACCTGCGAAGTTAAAAACAACAGAGTTACAGTCTGTCCTCGTTGGCCGCTTGAGTATCTCCCCAATTATAAATATTTCACTCTATTAAAGAACTTGAGCCGATGGAGGGACTCGAACCCACGACCTGCTGATTACAAATCAGCTGCTCTAGCCAGCTGAGCTACATCGGCTTTTTTTTATTGGCTTTTTAGCTATAAAAAAAGCCCGCTATTTCTAACGGACTGCAAATGTATATATTTATTTAATTATTCAAAACATTTTTTCAATATTTTTTTCATAAATATGATCTTAATTTTTCTTTTCGCTTTTTTAACTGTCTTTCTAGAGATGCAATTGCTACATCTGCACCTTCCTCAAAAGACTTACATTGCTTTTTTACAACAAAGCTATCTCCTGGAACACTTACTCGTGCTTCAAATATTTTATTTTCTTTATCGCTTGTGTTTTCTACTTTTAAAAAAACATCGGATTTAATTATTTTATCATAAAAAGTATCTAGCTTATCCATTCGTTTTTGAATAAAGTCTAATAGTTTTTGGTCTGCATTGAAGTTGACGGATTGGGTGTTTACTTTCATACTTCTAATTTATTATAGGTTAAACAATTATGCTATTTTTTTTTACTTCTTGGATGTGTGTTTAGATATACTTTTTTTAACTCTGCAATACTATTATGTGTATATATTTGTGTTGCAGCTAAACTAGAATGACCAAGCAATTCTTTAACAGCATTTAAATCTGCACCTTGATTTAGTAAATGAGTCGCAAATGAGTGCCTTAATATATGCGGGCTCTTTTTTACTTTAGTAGATGCTAAACTAAAATACTCATTTATTATTCGGTAAACAAGTGTTTCATAAATTTTAACTCCTTTTTGTGTTAAAAACAAATAGTCTTTATCTTTTATTACTTCTAATTGATTTCTTACTTCTTTATATTTTTTAATAGTTCGAATTACAGATGATAATAATGGTACAAATCTTTCTTTATTACGTTTTCCTAATACTTTCAAGGTATTATTTGAAAGATCTACATCATGAACTTTAAGCGTTACTAATTCAATTCTTCGAATTCCTGTAGAGTAAAACAACTCTATTATAAGTTTATCTCTAAGGCCTTTAAAGTCTTCTTGAAAGTTTAACTCGTCTAACACTATAGCTATTTCTGTTTCTGAAAATGGTATTTGAATTTTCTTACTCGTTTTTAAAGCTTTATGTTTTGCTAGCGGATTTATTTCTATTTCTCCAATTTTAAGAAGAAACTTATAGTAGGTATTTAATGCTGAAACTTTTCTATTGATACTTCTATTGGAAATTTCTTTTTCGACCATAGAAACGATCCAACTTCGTACTTGTGAATAATTTGCGTCTTCAATACCATCTTGATCGAATTGAGCTGTGTTGAATTCTAAAAAATCAGATAAATCTTTTTCATATGCTTTTACAGTAAGCTTAGAATAGTTTTTTTCTAACAAAAGATAGTCTATGAAAGATTTGAATGGCATTACTTTAGTTACTAGTTATTGGTTATTAGTTATTGGTTATTGGTTATTAGTTATTAGTTATTAGTTATTAGTTATTAGTTATTAGTTATTAGTTAAATGTACTAAAGTTTTATTGGAAATAATTTTTAAACCAAAAAAAATCCTATTAGGTATTACTAATAGGATTTTGTATTGCTTTCTTTAAAAGTGCTTAAACGTTTTCTGCATCTCTTAAACCTTGCACATATTGTGCTTTTTGCACTTGCGCTCTACGTTCTATAGAAGGTTTATTATATTGCTTACGCTCTTGCAGTTGATTTTTAACTGTAGTTTTAACAAACTTACGTTTGTAACGTTTTAATGCTCTTTCTATATTTTCTCCTTCTTTTACTGGAATTCTTAACATCGTTATTAACCTCCTCTCTTTTAGATTTTTTAAGGCTGCAAATATAGGAAGGAAATTAAAATAAAAACTACTATTTTAAAACTTTTACTTACTTTTTATTTTACAGACCAAACCGAATAGCTTTTAGGTGGTGCTTGTATTTTAACCCATTTTCCAGATTGTGTTGTTGGCTCCCAAGTTGAATGTCCAGTGTAGTCTTTAATTACTGTATTAGACCAATTGGTTTCTACCCATCTTTCTTGCCAGGAATTAGAATTGTTTATATAAACAACTATGCCATTATTATTATAACCATTTCTTTTAGCTATATATTCATCTGTATCTACATGCAAGATATTAGTAGATCCACCAGCTAAATTATTGTGAATCCATATTAAATTATTTAGTCTTTCTTTATCTAACCATTCTTCATAATCTTTATAAAAAATTGTAGGATATCCTTCATGAGTTAATATATACGCATAGGCCAAAATTTTATTATTTATTATTTCATCTGTATCGTGATTGGTTACAAAAGTCACTGCTTTAGATGCATTTTGTTTCCATAGCATGTTATCATTTAGGGCATTTAAGTTATTTCCCATAAATGCATCTTTCATTTTATAATAACAAGCAAAATCGAAAGCACTTGCCTCCGCATCATTTGTCCAAGAGTCTAATAGTGTAACATTGCTATCCCATAATTCACCAACAGAAAAACCACCTACTTCATTTTTCCATTCTTTAACTACCCATGGTTCAAAACCTTTAACATAATCAAAGCGCCAACCATCAAAACCAATAACATCTCTATAATATTTTGCGACACTATTGCTGTTTTTCCATAACCAATCTTGCACATAAGTTTGGTGGTGACATAAATCTGGAAACCCACCAAACGCACCACTATCATTAGAATGCACATTATTTGCATGAAAATCTGTAGTAGAACGATAGAAGTTTCCTGAAAGCGGATTAAAATCGGTCCAAGTATTACCACCTGTATACGGATTATACTCACTAGCTCCACCACTATTATGATTGATTACAATATCTGCAATTACATTTAATCCATAAAGGTGTGCATTATCTATCATGTTGGTTAGTTCTGTTCTGGACCCAAAACGAGTTTCAACACTTCCCATTTGGTTGTATTCTCCGAAATCAAAATAATCAAAAGGGTCATATCCCATGGAAAAGGGTCCGTTTTGTGCTTTAGATACTGGCGGAAGCCAAATAGCGTCTATTCCTGCATTACTCCAATCTTCCACTTTGGTGTTTATGGTATTCCACCAAGTACCTCCGGCTGGAACATCCCAATAAAAAGCTTGCATCATAACACCAGAACCAATAGATTTTAAACCTGCTCTTTGTGTAGACTGTGTTGTTTTTTCTTCTATTTGAACAGTTTGATCGTTAAAATCTGCTTCCTCATTGCTACAGCTCCAAACTATTAGGAAAAGAAATGCTAGGCATGTAATTGTAAAATTTTTCATTTTGTCTACGATTTGTGGTTAATAATACTTTGAATCTACAGGATTACAAGTTATTACCAAAATGAAATTAACAACGAAAACGTTTTCGTGTTAACAAATAACTGATTTTATACGTTAAAAATTAATAAAATCATAAAATTAACTTGCTTTAAATGCGAAAACGATTGTAACGACATCCTTTTTATTTGTTAATCCTGTCTAAACAGGAATGACAAATAAAAAGATATAGTGGAAAGCGTGGTACTTCTTCGCTGAAGCTTTGGAGCATGTAGATGCCTAGTATCAATAATTAGAATATTACTTGCTTTCAAAGGATAAAGATGTTTGCTTTAGCGAAGGAGTATTTGCCCAAATAATTAATCTTTATATAGAGATGCTCTTTTGCTAAGATCTAGAATAAGCTGTTCATCTTCTTCACTTTCTAATAAAACATTATAGCTTTTCCAGAACTCTTTATTATATGGTTTGGAAGCAAAAATATCTGGATCCCAAGTTTCTTGTTGTTCTTTGGCTATTTCTTCTTTATCTAAGATAATTTCGGAAAACAAGATTTCTTGAACTGTGTAATAGTAGCGTTCTTCTTTATTATAACGTGCTTCTTCTACTTTAGATATTTTTAAAGAAGGTTTCATACCAACATTTACCAGCTTTGGTGTTTCGTAATAAATATAGTTTGGGTACATTTTATCTTTATACTCCATATATGTTATTACTAATTTGTGATTGGTTTGGGTATCAAAAAGTCTTTTACTTCTATCTTTTTGTGCAGGTGACGCAGCTACTAACTCATATTCTATTTTTTTGAATGCGTAGTTATCATAATAAATATATAACCAACCTTGTGCATGATATCCTTCGTTAAAAATACCTTTTGTCTCTAAACCAACAAAATCTTTCGAATCGGCAATTTTAATTTTATATAATTTACGTTCATTATCTACCAGAATCGTGTCTAAAGTAAATTGGTGTGTATCTAAAATATTATCTCCAAATAAGGCTTTTGCATTATTTGCGTTTCGCAGTACATTTAGTTTTCCTTGAAAAAGGTTTTGCAAACCATTCACTCTAGTATCATTCCATTTAATAGCTTTTAGTAATTGTTGGGTAGAAACGGATCTTCGGCTAATATCTTTTGCTTTGAGTTTTGTTTTAGTGTTTTGGTTTTTATAAGAAGCATATGTAAATAAACTATCTACATCACGAAGATCATAACTTTTACGTACTTGATCTACATTAATTTTTAGGTGCTCTGCACTACTTGCTGCATATCCCGAATCGTAAACAGAAATAGCACTTTCTATTAGCCATTTAAATTCATTTTTGTTTCGTTCTTTATGTCTTAAAAATCCTTTTTGAATATAGGAAGAGTCTGGAAGATTACGTTCTAGTTTTTTTATTGCTTTTAGTACAATCTCATTTCCTGTGGTAGGTCTTGGCTCTGCAATTAGTATCACTTCGTCTAAAGAAGCTTGTTGTTCTGATAAGTAAATTAAAACATCTTTATTAAATTCTTGAATAGGAGTTTTGTAGGTAGAATATCCAATAGACGAAATAATTAATGTATCGTTTTCATGTTTTTTTGGCACTTGTAATACAAAATTACCATCGATATTTGTTACTGTACCAATAGTGGTGTTTTTAATGTAGACACTTGCGCTTGCAATAGGAAAAGAATCTAATGTATCTACAACGGTATTTTTAAGTTCGGTTTGCGCGTAACTTGTACATCCTAAAAAAAGTAATAGTACAACTGCTAATTGTTTTGTGTTTTTAAATTGCATAGTATATATTTAATAATAGTCTAGGACAGTTTAGTGTAGTTAACGATTTAGAATTCCATATAGTATTAATTACAAATAAAATACTATTGTTAGTTCGATTCTAAACGAGAAACAATGTAGCAATTTTGAAAATACTACTAAAATTATTTTAGCGTTGCTTTATATGCTAACAAATGAATTACCATTTTAACAAAATAGAGATACTAATTTCATGAAAATGTTAATCGTATTATTTTGCCGCAGGTTTGTATTCCTTTTTATCGATTACCATTTTTGCAATTATTTCGCGAAGTATTTCACTTGTTCCTCCACCAATTGGTCCTAATCTGCTATCACGCAAAAGTCGTGCCATTGGATATTCTTCCATATAACCATAACCACCTAAAAACTGCACACATTGATAAGCAACCTCATCTGCCATTTTGGTAGATTTTAATTTCGAAATGGTAGCTTCTTTTACTACGTATTCTCCTTTATTAAGTCTGTAAGCTACAGAGTAGTTATAGGTTTTACACATATCCATATCTGCATACAAGTCAACAAAACTATGACGAAGTGCTTGAAATTTATCTATGGTTTTACCAAAGGCAGTACGTTCGCTCATGTATTGCCTAGCATACTCTAAAGCGTACTCTGCTCTAGCATGTGCATTAATTCCCATAATTAATCTTTCTAGTGCAAAATGCTGCATAATGTACGGGAACCCTTTTCCTTCTTCTCCCATTAAATTACTAGCGGGAATGGTAACATTATCGAAAGCAATTTCTGCTGTATCACTTGCCCTCCAACCTAACTTATCTAATTTGGTTGCAGATATTCCTGGTGTATCTCTATCCATTATAAAAATACTAATTCCTTTATTTCCTAGATCGGGAGTGGTTTTAGCAGCAACTACGAGATAGTCACTATATACTCCGTTTGTAATAAATGTTTTAGAGCCATTTAACACATAAGTATCTCCTTTTTTAACTGCTGTAGTTCGCATTCCTGCAACGTCAGACCCTCCAAAAGGCTCTGTAATACATAAACATCCTATTTTTTCTCCAGTAATACTTGCTGTTAAGTATTTCTCTTTTATTTCGTGGCTTCCTTCTTTATTAACATGTGTCATTGCTAAATAAGTATGCGCCCATATATTAGCTGCAAAACCGCCAGAGTTTATTTTTTGTAATTCTTCTAACAATATAACCGTATAGAATAAATCTAGATTTAGACCGCCATATGCTTCGGGATAAGCTAATCCAAAAAAGCCCATTTCACCAAATTTCTTCCAAATAAAACGTTCAACCGTTCCAGTTTCTTCCCATTTATTTATATGTGGAACCACTTCTTTTTTCAAGAAATCTTGTAAACTCTGTCTAAATAATTGATGCTCTTCTGTGAAGTACATATTGCTCATAGTCCTAATGGATTTATTATATTCTAATTAAGAGTCAAATATAATTTAATTATCTCAATTTTTTTAACTGGAAAGCCTTTTACTTTTATTAATTCATCAATAGATTGAAAACCTTCACGCAACGTTCTTTGCTCTATAATTTGATGTGCAACTTCATAATCCACATAAGGTATATTAACGAACTGATCTCTTGTAGCGGTATTAAGATTAATTTTATTTACTGTTTTCGGAGTTTTCACAGTAAACTCATTTGTAATACGTGTAATCACTTCTGGTTGCAAGCCATAAACTTCTTGTAACTGTACATCTGCAATAAATCCGTTTTGCTTATTTCTATATTTTATAATTCTATTAGAAAAAGCTTCTCCAATTCCTCTCACTTTTTGCAACTGACTGGCTGTTGCAGTGTTTAAATCAATTTTTTGCTGAAATGTTTTTGGTGTATTGGAATAGTTTGTTGTTTTATAATTTGAATATTTTTTTGGTTTGGGGTTCGTAACCCATTCTGGGAATTTAAAAAAAGGTGAAATAATATTTAAAAGGGAATCGGAAACTTTAGTCACTTGCTGAAACTGCAGCACGGAGTTTACCCATTTATCTTGTTTTCTAAATAGTAGTAATCTATTTATTTCTTCATTAGACATTCCTAGAGTGTACCCTTTATAATCGGTTATAAAATTAGGGTTGAAAGGATAAATCTTCGGTTTACGTTTTTCTATTTCTACAATACGAAGAGAATCCATTTCTTTTTTAAAAAGTGCTAATTGTTTTTGGTTTACCGGAATTTCTTCGGAAGAAAAATCGTTAAAAAACATAAAACATTGTAAAGCAATAATAATTGCCAACAAAAGAAAAATCCCATTTCGTTGGTTTTTAGTAAACACGAAATGGGATTTTAAAATATTCATCTTGTTAGTTTTAGCAAGATGAAGTTACAAAAAATATTTATTTATCTGAAATTCTATTTTTAATAGCGTCTGTATATTTCTTTAATTCCTCACGTACTCTTGGTGCTAATAATACAAGTCCTATCATATTTGGAACCATCATTGCAAAGATCATAGCATCAGAGAAACCTATTACAGATCCTAAACTAGCAGCAGAACCAATAACTACAAATACACAGAATATTAATTTATATGCATATTCCATTTTTTTAGACCTTCCAAAAAGGTAAGCCCAACCTTGAAAACCGTAGTAAGACCAAGATATCATGGTACTAAATGCAAATAAAACAACTGCAACGGTTAATACATATGGGAACCATGAAATTGCAGATTCGAATGCTCCTGAAGTTAATAAAATTGCCTGGGCATCGTTTAATCCTGCATTTGCAGCAGTTACATTTCCTGTAATAATTAATACTAAAGCGGTCATGGTACAAACCACAACCGTATCGATAAATGGCTCTAATAAAGCGACCATACCTTCACTTGCAGCATAGTTTGTTTTTACTGCAGAGTGTGCAATAGAAGCCGAACCTACACCAGCTTCATTAGAGAAAGCTGCACGTCTAAATCCTTGTACTAATACACCAATTGCTCCACCAGCAACACCTTCTGGGCTAAAAGCACCACTAAAAATCTGTCCAAATGCATCTCCAATCATAGAATAGTTTGCAATAATTACAAACAAAGAAGCTGCAACATATATAGCAACCATAAATGGTACAATTTTATCGGTTACTTTGGCAATTTTCTTAATTCCACCAATAATAACGATACCTACTAGTACAGCCATTACAATACCAAACAACCATCCTTTACCATATAAGAAAGATTCGTTTCCTCCTGTAATATTTTGTACTAATTGAAAAGCTTGATTTACCTGAAACATGTTTCCTCCACCAAAAGAACCACCAATTACAAAAATAGCAAATAACCCTGCTAATACTTTTCCTAAAGAGCCAAGTCCTTTTGCCTTTAAACCTTTGGTTAAGTAGTACATTGGTCCACCGTAAACGGTTCCATCTGCGCCAATATCTCTATATTTTACACCTAGTGTACATTCTACAAATTTAGAAGCCATTCCTAAAAAACCTGCAACAATCATCCAGAATGTAGCTCCAGCTCCACCAACCGAAACTGCAATTGCAACTCCAGCAATATTACCTAAACCAACAGTAGCAGATAGTGCTGCTGTTAAAGCTTGAAAGTGGCTTACCTCTCCGTCATGACCTTCGACTCTTATTGTATCTGGATTATCTTCTTCGTCTGTAAATTTAGATTTCTCTATTTCTACTTTATGGTTTTCTCTATGATCTAAATCATCATATTTTCCTCTAACAATATTTACAGATGTAATAAACCCTCTAAAATTGATAAACTTAAAGTAAAACGTAAAATATAAAGCTCCTAATATTAATGGAAATAACACCCAAAAGACTTTAACGTTTCCTCCAAAATCAATCTGGTAGAAAATAAAATTAACAAACCATCCTGTAGCATCTCCAAAAACTTGATCTATTTTCTGGTCAATGCCAACCTCTTGCGCATCTTGAGCAAAATTTATAAATGGTAAAATGAATGTAAAAATGGTAAGAAGATATTTCTTCATGATATAATATTAGTTAGTTAAATTTAAATTAAGATAGCAATATGCTAAAAAAAAACGGTTTTTTAAAGCATATCCTGTTAAAATAGAACTCTAGTGCAAGTTGTATACGGTATTTAACACTTGTATTTGCTCTGGCCTACCAAGCACAATTATCTTGGCATTAGCCTCTAGTTTTTGATCTGCTTCTGGGTTTACAATATATTCGCCATCGCCATTTTTATACCCTATTACATTACAACCGGTTTTTCTACGCAAGTCTAAATCTCGTATCGTTTTAATACTTACATTGGTATCGTATAATTTTTCTACTACAATCTCTTCCACATTAATATTTGAATTCCCTACAATACCTAAGTTATCTATAAACTCTATTAAATCGGGAACAACCACTAAAGATGCCATATGATCTCCACCAATTCTATCTGGAAGTATTACATTATTTGCTCCCGCAAACTTTAATTTTTTATATGATGTTTCTTCCGACGCTCTACTAATTATTCGTAAACCTGTATTCATTTGTCTTGCCGAAAGAACCACAAATAAATTATCCGCATCACTTGGCAATGCAGAGATTAATGTATTTGCTCTATCAATTCCTGCATCCAATAAAACTTCATCTTCATTTGCATTACCTAAAATAAAAGGGATTTCTTCACATTCAAACTTATCTATAGTTTCTTTATCTTTTTCAATAACAACAAATGGCTTATTGTAAGCTAGTAATTTTTTGGCTGCTTGTTTTCCGTTTCTTCCATAACCACAAATAATAATATGGTTTGCAAGTTCATCTATGGTTTTTTGCATCTTTTTTTGTTTTAATTCTTCCAAATTATTTTTGCTTAAAATATATTCTGTAATTACTGTTAAAGCGTAACCAACAATTATTATACTTATTAATATTAAAAATATAGTAAACATTTTAGATATTGGATCTAGTGGTTGCACTTCTCCAAAACCAACCGTTGTAATGGTTATTACCGTCATGTATAAGGAATCTATCCAAGAATAATGGGATAATAATTTAAAACCTAACACTCCTATTAGCAGTAATATTACCAACAAAGTAATAGCTGTATATATTCTAGTTCTAAAAAATTTTAAAAAAGGGCTCATCATACTTATAGATCGAAAACGGATGTTCGTTTTGTATAAATTACATCCTTTATTTTCATCCAAAAAGCTAAGAATAGGTATAAGGCAAATCCAAACCCAACGGTTACAAAAGTGAGATAAATAAAAGAAGTTCTTACCACTTTTGCTCGCATACCTAATCTATCGGCGATACGTTGGCAAACGTAATACCCATGCTTTTGAAAATATAAGAGAATGCGATAAAAAATGTTCATGACTGCAATTTAGTTAATTGACATCAATTTTTAAATAAAAAATGCAAATTACAAAGACATAATAAGAACATATTAATTGCCAGACAATAAACTATTACCAATTGCACATTGCAAACATTTGTTTTTAACGCAATATTCGTTTTTAAGTTGCAGTAATGCTTGGCTATGCATAGCCGATTTAGAAATTACTTGTAACTCTTGAAACTTAGTTACAATACTATTTTTTTCGGAAACTATTTCATTTATAAGTGTAATAACAGCTTCATCTACAGCTTTACCTTGTTTTTTTGCATAACTAAATTTGAGCGGTACAATGGTATTAATAATTAATAGGTCGATAAAAGCAGTTGTGATTCTTTTTTTAGAAGATTTGCTCTTTTTCCCAAAGGTAAAATGTGTTTCCCAATACGCAGAAGTACTAACCTGAAACAATTTGTAAATTTCTTCTTTAGCGGAAGCACTTATAATTTTAGAGAATAAATGGTTTTCTGAAGCATAGACACCAACTAATTGTGACAAACGAATGGTTGGAAAATTTAGTGGTCGCAATCTAAAAAACTGTAATGGAGTAACAGATGGATTAGACAAGCCAAACTTTTGTTTTAAAAATTGATATTCTTTTTGAAGTTCTAAATAATATATATCTTGAACTTCTTCATTTAACAAATCACTTTGACCAAAAAGCAAAGCTTCTAAACTACTATGCTTACTTTGTAGTTTTTGAATAATATTAAAATCTATAGAATTTGCTAGACTTAAAAAAGCATCTCCATTTACTTTTAAACCAAAACTTTTAGCAAGCATTTTAAAAAGTACCGCTTCCCAATTGTTTTTACTACTCTTTAATAATTGTGTAATTTCTTTAGACTTTCGCTCTAAACGTTCCAAATATAAACGCTCTAGCCAATTGTGCACGATAAACTTATCTACAGTTATAAAATCATTTTCGCAATTAATCCACTTCTGCTTTTTATTAAATAGCTTTTGGTAACCATATAATGCGCTTTTATTTACTAAATTTTTAAGCACTAAAGTTGGTATAGTGGTATTGTCTTTTCGGTGTATTTCTGTATCGTGTTTCCAAACCACATGTAAGATTACATTATCGTAGTTTTTATCTTGTTCGTGGTTATGTAAAAACCAATCACTAGCATTTACATGTATTTCTACATTACCTGCCCAAAGTTGATTTGCAATTGTAATTTGCGCATTAAAAAAATCAGGTCCAGCATCAAGGTTATACGAACCAACTTGTAAAACAGAAACTGGTTCTTGGTTTGTAGTTTTTAAGTTAGTAAGTGCAAACTTTTTATATCGCCAAATATAATGTAGAAAATTTTCTATCATTTTACTAAAGTAATATTTAGAATTTAAATGACAAAAAAATGGTTCACTTAATACTAGGAAACAAAGGCTCCGGCAAAACAACCTATGCCAACCAATTAAAAAAAAAGAAACCAAAGGAATCCTTTTTTTTATAGATACCTGGAACAAAACCCTATTTCTTAAAGATAAAAAAATTGAAGATGGATTAGATTGGTTTTTAGAACGAATAGAAAGAGTAGAAACCCTCATTCTAGATTTAATTATACAACTAGAAAACGCTAATACAGATGTTATTTTAGGTTTAGGGCTTTCTAAATTTAAACATCGCGAAAAGTTTAGAAAATTTGCCAAACTTCATGGTTTTGAGATACAATTACATTTTTTAGATATTCCGAAAGAAACTAGATTACAGCGTATATTGCAAAGAAATTCTGAAAAAGGAGACACCTTCCAATTTGAAGTAAGCCAAGCAGATTTTGATTTTATGGAAAGTAGGTTTGAAAAACCTACTGCTGAAGAAATGCAACATGGTATTGTTGTTAATACCTAAAAAAGTAGAACAATTTTTCGAATTAAAAAGGTTGTTTCCTCAAAACCTTTCTTGCATCACGGGTTTTGAAAATAAGAAGTCACTTTATTAAAGTAAATAATACCTTTAATAAAGTGACTTCTTATAAAATATAACAGCTATGAAATACCCCTTAATTCTTTGGGTTATTTTCTAGGGTTTCATTAGGGTCTTCTTCGGTAGCTTTTGGTTTTTCAATTATAGGTTCCTCATGGATATAGTCTCTAATCGATGCTACTTTCTCACTGCTTTTGTCTAACATTTTACTAGCTGTTTGTTTTTCCCTATTTTTATTGTAAAACATTCCTTTTTCTTTTGGTTGGTTATACAATTCTGGAGTTAAATATTTACCACTTCTTTCACCTTCTTTTAATATTACTGTTTCTCTTTTATTCGGGTTTTGCTGTAAATACGGATCATTTCGCTCTGCGGTAACTTCCCAGGATACTTTTTTATTAGGCACCCCTCCAGCAACAACAAATTGTCTGTTAGTAATTTCTGTTTCTATAAACAAATTAGGCATAGCAGCTCCAATTGCGGTTAATTGATAGGATGGATTTTTATTTACACTATCATAGTAATCTGGTAAGCTTACAATTGCTTTACCAGTAGCATCAAAAACAGCAACTCCTCTGTATTTATTTAATACTTCATTAGACTCAATAGAAAAATGTTTTAATATTTTATTTGCTGGATCTTCTGGATGATCTATCATAAATGCTTTTGCTCCTGTAGCACTAGAATCTCCTAAAGAAAATGTACCATACCACCCTCCTTGACCCAACACTCCAATACCCCAACCTGCTACTGGTTGGGAATAACCAAATACTCCAACATGATCAGTAACATCTGTTCCTGTGTAAGCAAAATCGCCTACATTTACAGTTCCTACAATACTATTATTTTGATTTTGAGCAAGAATTGCAGACCCTTGACCTTGATGTACGGAGAAAATGGCAGCATCGGTATTGGCCGTATTATTAATATTAAACTCTGCATTTCTTCCATCGGCTCCAGAGTGATTTACTAGCACACCATGACCAATACCGCTTTGTACGCCAGCTAAAACGGCTCCGTTAACAAAGGCTCCCGTTGCCGTGGCTGTTCTTACAGTGGCATTAAATGCATAAACATCACCTCCTGCAGTAGGAGTGGCCACATTATCCACTGCTATAACCTCTACACCAGTACCATCATTTGTGCCTAGATCTATATATTCCCCTACTCCTCCTGCATTCATTAAGTTAATTGTCCCTAAGGTATTACTATTAAGCACATTGTATATACCATAATTTCCAGCTACTTCATTATATAGACCCATACCCGTACCATTTTGGTAAATTGACATCCCATCTCCACTTCCTGCATGAAAAATATAGACGCCGGAACTATTGGATCCCGCATTTCCCATATTTATATAAGATCCTAGTCCTAAACCTAACTGGTCAATAAATTGGCCTGTGGTTCCCGCTACCGTTGTATTAGTCATACTAATTAAAAGTCCGTGAGCATTTATACCAGTACCTAATTGTATAGCGCGCATAGCGGCAGTGTTGGATGACGTATTTAAATTTTGTGCATGAATACCATATCCTGTACCTGAATTTTTAACCCACAATGCTGAACTTGCATTTGCTAAATTACCATGAGAAGCCTCAATAGTGTTTCCTGTTACTGCAACTGATTCAACATCTAATTGGGAGTTTGGCGTTATAGTACCTATACCAACTTGTGCTTGAATAGTATATGTCATAGACACAAAAACAATACCCATTGCCATTGTTTTAACCGTAGTGAAATATTTTTTTATCATAATAGCTTATTTTTAATAGTAATAAATATATTTTCTAATTTACTTTATTGGTAATTTATTCGATAAATCACCAATTTATAAGTCATAACCTATAAATACACTGAATTACAATCAATTAACCTGCTGGATATTTTTTATTTCTGGATATTAAAAAAGGAACATAGGTATTCTGGAAAGCCTAATCCTTTACAATTAAAAAACAAATAGTAAGAAATTTTATATTTTTATATGTTTAAAGAAACAATTAAAATCTAAAAAAATGGTTCACTTAATACTAGGAAACACAGGTTCTGGGAAAACCACTTATTCCAACCAATTAAAAAAAGAAACCAAAGGAATCCTTTTTTCTATAGATACCTGGAACAAAACCCTGTTTCTTACCGATAAGAAACCCGAAGATGGATTAGATTGGTTTTTAGAACGTATTGAAAGAGCAGAAACACTAATTCTAGATCTAGTGATACAACTAGAAAATGCCAATACCGATGCGATTCTAGATTTAGGTCTTTCGAAATTTTCTCATCGTGAAAAATTTAGACAATTTGCTTCAAAACATGGTTTTGAAATTAAAACCCATTTCTTAGATATTAATAAAGCAACCCGATTACAGCGTGTATTAAAAAGAAACACAGAAAAAGGAGATACTTTTGAATTTGAAGTATCACAAGAAAACTTTGATTTTATGGAATCCTGGTTTGAAAAACCTACTGCTCAAGAAATGAAAGGTGGTGTTATTGTTAGAGAGTAAAAGTAGATTACTTGTATTTTATAAATAATATTACGTTTTTGGCATGTTTTTTGTTAAAATTTTAACAACTATAAAGCAATCCATCATGAAAAAACTTAACGTTCTATTTATTTTAATTATTGCATTTTTACTAGTTTCTTGTAATTCTGACGATGACAACTCAACCACTTCTAACACCTCTATTAATTTAACTTCTATAAAAAAAGACTACTATATTAATGATGCATTCTCACATTCATCCAATTATAGTTTTGAAGAAAACAAATTGATAAAAGTCGAACACTCTTATGGAAGATCTGAAGAATTATTTTATGAGAATGATTTAGTATCTAACATCTTAAAGTATGATGCTTCTAATAATTTAGAATGGACAAACACATACACTTATGATAACGCTAAAAGATTAATACAGAAAAACTCGATATCCAGCTCAAGCAATCCAAGCGCAAATCAAGAGAAAGAAATTACTTATACTGATAATTCTAATATACAAGTATTATTCACTTTAAGTAGTACTCAAACTACTAATGAAAACATTACACTAAATCCTGAAAATCTTATTATTGAAAACAAACTATTAAATGATGAGGAACAAATTATGTCTGAAAAGCATTATGAATATATAAATAATAATTTAACAAGATTTGAGATAAAAGATCCTAACGAAAATACTTTGCTAGAAGCAACATTTGAATATTTAGACATGGAAGCTTCAGATTTTTACAATTATAATATATTTACCTACGGACCAGAATGGAAAAACAACTATGCACTTGACACCCAATTTGGATTAGGCATAGAAACTTACCAAATAAGTAAAAATTATATAAGTAGTTATTATCGTTATGATTACGATATAAATATTTCAAGAACAGTAACATTTGATTATGAATTTGACTCTAATGATAATATTGTTGAGCAGATTGAAAACATGATTGAATCTGACGGAGACACCTATAAAACAGTTACTACTTATAATTATGAGTAAATAATTTATATTAATTTACAACAAAAAACTTCTTAGAATTTAGGAGGTTTTTTTGTTTTTGCTGGAATCCTGAGTTTACTTTATTATTTAGCATTCAAAACAATAGACACATTATATTAATTTGCTGTTAAGAATTCTGGTTTACCTAGTTTATAAGCTAAGACATAGCTATTTTTGTATACACTTAAAACGTACTATTAATACAAAAATACACCATGAAAAACCTTAAAAACAAAAAAGCAATAATTACCGGAGGAGGTAGAGGATTAGGAAAAGCAACTGCAATAGCTTTTGCCCAAGAAGGAATAGATGTAGCCATTACTGGTAGAAATGAAGCTACGTTAATTGAAACAACTGCTCAAATAAAAGCATTAGGTGTAAATGCAACGTACGCCGTTTTTGATGTGGGAAATTATGAAGAAGTTAAATCTGGTATTAAAACTTTAATTGAAACACTTGGCTCAGTAGATATTTTGGTAAACAATGCAGGAATTGCGGCTTTTGGAACTTTAAATGAAATGGATGTAAACCAATGGAGTCAAATAATACAAACTAACTTAATGGGAATGTATTATGTTACCAAAGAAGTTTTGCCGCACTTGATGGAAAAAAACCAAGGCGATATTTTTAATGTAGCTTCAACAGCTGGATTAACAGGTAATGCAAGTACTTCTGCTTATTCTGCTTCAAAATTTGCAGTTATTGGTATGTCGGAATCTTTAATGAAGGAAGTACGCAAAAACAATATTAGAGTGTGCACATTAACACCAAGCACCATTGCTTCAGACATGTCTATAGATTTAGGCATTGCAACTAAAGACTCTGAAGACAGTGTTTTACAACCCGAAGATTTTGCAGAACTTATTGTTGCTGGTTTAAAATTACCTAGAAGAGCGATGTTAAAAGGAGCTTCTTTATGGTCTACAAATCCGTAATAATTTACAAGGATTGACTATCCTTCAAAGATTAAAAAGAAAAAAACACTCGAAATAAAATATTCGATAATAAAAAACCTCCTGAAATTTCAGGAGGTTTTTTTATTTATTTAGAACGGAAACTATAAGATAAGAGTTAATCGATGTAACCCATTTTTTTCATCCAATCGTTATTGTACATTTTACCAACATAACGACTTCCATGATCATGGAATAAAACAACTACGACATCGTCTTTTTTAAATTCATCTTTTAGTTGCAGTAATCCTTTAATTGCTGCTCCAGCGCTATTTCCTAAAAACATACCTTCTTCTAAAGCTAATTTTTGGGTATATATTGCTGCATCTTTATCGGTTACTTTAGTAAATCCATCAATTAGAGAAAAGTCTACATTTTCTGGTAAAATATCTTCTCCAATACCCTCGGTTACATATGGATATATTTCATTTTCATCAAAGATTCCTGTTTCGTGGTATTTTTTAAAAACAGAACCATAGGTATCAATTCCCCATACTTTTACATCTGGATTTTGTTCTTTTAGATATTTACTAATTCCAGAAATGGTTCCTCCTGTTCCAACACCAACCACAAAATGCGTTACTTTACCTTCTGTTTGTTTCCAAATTTCTGGTCCAGTACTCTGGTAATGTGCTTTTGCATTACTTGGATTATCATATTGATTTACATACCATGAGTTTGGTGTTTCTTCCCCTAAACGTTTAGATACCGAGTAGTACGATCTAGGATCTGTTGGTTCAACATCTGTAGGGCAAACTATCACCTCAGCTCCATGTGCTCTTAATACGTCACATTTTTCTTTAGATTGTTTATCACTAATCACAAAAATACATTTGTAGCCTTTAACAATTGCAGCAAGCGCTAGACCTAATCCTGTATTTCCAGAAGTACCTTCAATAATAGTTCCTCCAGGTTTTAAACGTCCGTCTGCCTCAGCATCTTCGATCATGGTTAAAGCCATTCTATCTTTTGCAGAATTCCCTGGATTAAAAGTTTCGTATTTAGCAAGCACCAAACAAGGTAAGTCTGCTGTAAGTTTATTTAGTTTTACTAATGGCGTGTTCCCAATAGTTTCTAGTATATTTTTTGCGTATTCCATGTTATTTTTTTACTGTTGCAAAAATAGTTAAAAGGGAATAGTTAAAAGTTAAAAGTTCTATTTTATTTTTCCATAGCGGTTTGGTTGTTATTTAATCTTTTCGTTTTTAGAGTTAGATTCCTCGACTTTACTCGGAATGACAAAATTGGACTGGAATGATAAAAGCGCCAAAAGAAAGCATCTAAAATAGGATAGAAGTATTGTATTTTTATTAAAAATTTCTTTTTAGGCCGCGTTAGCGATTGTAGTGGCATCCTTTTTTGAGGTACGAGAAAAAGATATAACGAAAAGCGCAGTACTACGCAGCTTAAGCGAAGTAGTAAACGCCATAATTATCTATTCGAAACGAATGGCTTTTACTGGTGAAATTTTGGTAATTAAATAAGATGGTATTAAAAGCATAATTAAGCATAGTATAAAAGTACCAATATTTAGTGCGAGGATATAGCCTAAATTTATATAGACTGGCACTTCACTTACATGGTAAACATCCGGATCTAAAGGGAAAAATTTACCATATTTTTGTGCTAGTAATATGACAAAACCGATAAGATTTCCCCAAAACAATCCAATTAGAATAATATAGCTTGCGTTGTATAAAAATATTTTTCTTATGCTCCAATTGTTACTTCCTAGCGCTTTAAAAACACCTATCATTTTTGTGCGTTCGAGTATTAAAACAAGTAATGCGGTTATCATATTTATTCCCGCTACAAGGATCATAATCCCGATAATACCATAGGTGTTTTTATCGAAAATACTTATCCACTCGAAAATAGAAGCGTGTTTTTGTTCGACAGTTACTGCGTTTAATAAAGAAGGTGTATTTTGAAATACTTCTCTGTATTTATCTTGTAGTTGGTTATAATCGTTTAATAAAACCTCAAAACTCCCTACTTGATCTGGCTCCCACTGGTTAAGTCTTTGTATATGTCTAATATCTCCAAGCACATAGGTCTCATCAAATTCTTTAAGTCCAGAATTGTAAATCCCAACTATGGTATAACGAATTTGTGTAGGTAGTTTGTTTGGATCTTCTTTTTTAAAATAGGTACTGAATTTATCGCCTAATTTAAACTGCATTCTTTTTGCTAAATCTTGTGAAATAAGCACGTCTTGATTTCTTTCTTTCGTGTAGTCTGGCAATCTACCTTCAACAAGAAAATCCGTGAAATATTCCCAGTTATAATCGGCTCCCACACCTTTTACAATAATAGCTTCGAAGTCAGTTTCGGTTCTAATCACACCAAATTTAGATGCAACTGCTTGTACGTTTTTGATGCCTTCTACATGCTTGAACTTTGGGTAAAAATCTTGTTTTGTAGTTATTGGTTTTCCGCTTTCTTGGGAATTATTGCTATCGAAGTTCGAAATAATTATGTGTCCATTAAACGCCGAAACTTTATCTCTAATCTTTTGCTGCAAGCCAATTCCTGTAGCAACTGCTATCATCATCACAATAATACCAACAGCAATTGCAGCAATTCCAATTTTTATTATTGGTGCTGAAACACTACTTTTATACGCTTTACTACTAATAATGCGTTTAGCTATAAAAAACTCGAAATTCAAACTAGATTATGCGATTAAATGTTTTCAAAAATACAGTTTTATTATTTGTTTTGGTATTAATTTCTTGTGCTTCTAAATCAAAAGAAAAATTAGCCGAGAATAAGGAGGTACATCAACAGGTTGCACGTGACATAGAACTACCAAACAACAACGATTTACGTATTGGCGCAAACCAAACAGAAGCTTATTTACCTTTATTAATTGGAAAGCGAGTTGGTATTGTTGCAAATCAGACTTCTGTTATTTTTAAGCTAAATGAGAATGAGATTACTTCGTTAGAAACAACTCCTATAAAAAACACTTACACACATCTTGTGGACTCATTGGTTTCTTTAAAAGTAGATGTAAAAAAAGTATTTTCTCCAGAACATGGTTTTAGAGGTATTGCGGATGCTGGAGAACTTTTAAAAGATGGAGTTGACACCAAAACGGGATTACCTATTGTTTCTATTTATGGACAAAACAAAAAACCATCTATTAAACAACTTGCTGATTTAGATATTATGATTTTTGATATTCAAGATGTTGGCGCACGTTTTTATACTTATATTTCTTCTTTACATTATGTGATGGAAGCTTGCGCAGAAGCGAATATTCCAGTTATTATTTTAGATAGGCCAAACCCAAATGGACATTATATTGATGGCCCAATTTTAGAGTTAGAACACAAAAGTTTTGTTGGTTTGCATCCTATTCCTGTGGTGCATGGGATGACTATTGGCGAATATGCTAAAATGATTAATGGTGAAAAATGGTTAGAAAACGGTTTACAAAGTGACATTACTGTAATTTCTATGAAAAACTACACCCATGAAACGGTATATGATTTACCTATTAAGCCTTCCCCAAACTTACCTAATGCGAAATCTATAAACTTATATCCTAGTTTGTGTTTCTTTGAAGGAACAAACGTAAGCGCTGGTAGAGGAACAAATAAACAGTTTCAAATATTTGGAAGCCCTTTTTTAGATACTAAAATGTTTAATTACGAATATACTTTCACACCACGACCAAATGTTGGATCTAAACACCCAAAAAACGAAAATAAGGTGTGCTATGGCATGGATTTAAGCGACACTAAATATTTAAATAGATTAGACTTAAACTATTTGATAGAAGCATACCAAGCTACAGCAAACAAGGAAACCTTTTTTAATGCATATTTCACCACGCTAGCAGGAACAAAAAAGCTTCAAAAACAAATAGAAACAAAGCATACTGCTTACGAGATTAAGAAAACTTGGGCTAGAGGTTTAGCAGATTATGATAAGATGCGACAACCTTATTTATTATATAAATAAAAAACCTCTAGAATAAAATCTAGAGGCTTTACCTATATGTGATTTTGGTTATATAACTAATTTAAACTAGTTGTATGGTTCTCCATTTGGTCTTAAATTTTCTGCTCTATACTCTTCACGAGATTGAACCACGTAACGACCTCCTCTTCCATTTGTAAGATTGTAACTTTTATACTCTGTAGAATCTAAACTAGGTTTTCTTGCTTCGACAACTCTAGTAGGCCTTTGTGTTTTTGTTCTAACTGGTTTTGCATCTGCAATTGTTTTTTCTTTTTCTACTCTTACTTTTTCAGGTCTAGGTGTGCGTGCTTTGGTAACTCTTGTTTTCTTTTCTTTTGTAATTTCTTTTTTAACCTTTTTCTTTACTACTCGTTCTTTCTTAATACGTTCCTTTTTTACAGGTACTTCTTTTTCTTCTTCTGTAGTAGCAACTTTTTCTTCTTCAATAACTATTGGCTCTTCCTCAATAATTTCAGGCTCTGTAACTGCTTCTGCAATTAATTCTTCTTCAATAGGATCTTCAATTGGTAAAAGTCTAGAAATTCTAAAAACGATTGTTTTTTGATCTTGGTAAATACCTTCTGTTTTTTCTATTTGAAAAGCAGCAATAGTATACTCTCCAACTGGAACAGATTTTAAAGGAATACTTATTTGCTTTTTCTCTCCTTCTACTGGAAAAACTTTAGCTTCATAAGCACCAATAAACTCTACTTTATATAATTTGTAGTCACTGCTTAAATGTAGCGTATCTCCTGCTCTATTTAAATTGTGCTGTAAACTATTAGCCTCTGAGTTAATATTTTTTGCAATTGTAGAATATACTGTAGTTTGACCAAATGATGCACTAAAGGTCATCAAGGCCATAAATAAACATAATATCGTAATTTTCCCCTCTTTCATTACGTGAATAAATTTGTACCGATTAATTGATTTAATTATTTGCTATTAATCAAATTCCGATCCAAAGATTAGTATAATTTACAAAAAAAAGGAATTTACATATGTTAGATGTAGGTATTTTCGTTGAATACCAAATTTTACAGACGAAATACTATTGAGCTGAAACAAAAGACTTTAGTTTCGAATACAATTCACAAAAAACACGAAATGCTTACGTTTTTTTACAAAAAACAACAATTCATCAAAGCTAATCCCTTACCACCAAATAAGTTGTAAGGATTTAATAATTTTCTTGATAAATCTGCAATAATACATCTGGATAATCCGTAATAATTCCGTCTACATTATTATGCATCATTTCTAACATTTCTGAAGCAGTATTAACAGTCCACGGAATTACTTTAAATCCTTGAACATGATATGCACTTGTGTTTTCTTTATTTACTAGTTTATAATACGGACTTATAATTTCTGGTGAAAAACTTAACTGTTTTAATTTTTCTGAAATGTCTTCATTTTCATCTACCAAAAGAGCTACTTGCATTTTTGGTGCTTGTTTTTTTATTTCTTCTAAAATACGAATATCAAAAGATTGCAAATTGCATTGATTAAATACTTGATGCTCATGGATCGTTTGTAAAACTAACTGAACAAATTCCTCCGGTTTTGGAGTAAAAACAGTATCGTATTCGGGAAGTGCCTTGATTTCAATATTGAATTTAATTTCTTTATTTAATGCATTAGAAACAATGAATACTTCACTTAAAGAAGGCTTATAGGCTTTTTGTTTTTCTTGACTTGGAAATCTTTCATGAAATTTAATTCCGCAATCGTAAGCTTTAATTTCTTCGTGTGTTAATTGGTATAGATTGTACTTTTTAGCATCTGCCTCTGGTATTTCTTTACCGTTAGCATCTAAACAAATCACAGGGTTCATATAAGGTTCGTGAGATACAATTACAATATTATCTTTAGAAACAGCTACATCCAATTCTAAAGTATGTACACCAAGTACTATTGCTTTTTTAAACCCTTGAAGTGTGTTTTCTGGCATTAAACCTCTACAACCTCTGTGCCCTTGAATGTCTATCGTTTTCGAAGAATTACAGTTCATAAATAAAAACATTAAAAAAAAGACTGTTAGCTTTTGCATTATTCTTCCTTTACAGCAACTATAGTTTGGTTTCTATATTCTTGGAAAGGTTGCTTTAGCAAATTAGTAATACTACTATTTTCTGCTTCGTTAGGAAACACATCCACTCCATAAACTAATTTGTCTCTATCTAATATCATGAAAGTTCCGAAAAGCCTATCCCAAACCGAAAAAATATTTCCGTAATTAGAATCGGTATAAGGCAACACGTAATGGTGATGTACTTTGTGCATATCTGGCGAAACTAAAAAGTAACTTAATGCATTATCTAATTTTCTTGGTAACTTAATATTTGCATGAGTAAATTGTGTTGCGACTAAGGATAAAGATTGATATAACATTACAATTGCTATTGGTGTACCAACTATAAAAACCCCAAAAAGAGTAAATGCAAAACGGATAATACTTTCTAACGGATGATGCCTATTTGCAGTTGTTGTATCTACTTTATGATCTGAGTGGTGAACAATATGAATTTTCCATAATGGTTTTACTTTGTGTTCTACATAGTGTGCCAAATATGCACCAAAAAAATCTAGAAAAAACACACCTAAAAAGACATATAAAACCAATGGCATATTAGGAAGCCAGTTAATAATACCAAAGTCATTTATTTTAACCCAATCGGCAGTTTTTAACAATAAAAAGGCTAATGTGAAATTTACAATTATAGTAGTAAGCGTAAAGAATAAATTAGGCACTGCATGTTTCCACTTTTTATAATTGAATTTATACAATGGAAGCACTCCTTCTAATAGCCAAAAAAAAGTGATTCCACCAACAAGAATAAGACTTCTATGTAAGGATGGAATAGTTTCAAAGTAGTTAATAAGGTTTTCCAAATTAGAAAGTTTTAGTTTTTAAAGATACTAAAAAAAAGGAATGCTTGCAGGAAGCAACAATATGCAATAAAAAACACGCTTTATATTTTTATTCTTTTTTTCATAGCTTCTACTATATTAAAAGCAGCAGGACATATAGCAACATTTTTCATGGTAAGATTAGAAATTTGCTGAAATTTTTTTCGATCGGTATGTGGAAATTCACGACAAGCTTTTGGTCTTACATCATAAATAGAACAGTAATTATCTGCACCTAAAAAAGTACATGGTACCGATTGCAACACATAATCGTTTTCTTCGTCTACTCGTAAATAATTCGCAATAAACTGCTGTGGCTTTTGTTTGAAAAATTTAGCTATTCGTTCTACATCTTTATCTGTAAACAAAGGACCTGTTGTTTTACAGCAATTCGCACAAGTTAAGCAGTCTGTTCGCTCAAATTCTTCTTCGTGCAATTCTTGCATGATATAATCTAAATTTTTTGGTGCTTTCTTTTTTAGCTTTGTAAAAAAGGTTTTGTTTTCCTTATGTTTATCTTTGGCAAGCTTTGGGAGCTGATTTAGAAATTCTTCCATAGAAGCAAAAATAGAATTTTTTGAGACACTTTGATCGTGCTTAGTGTGACAAAATAAATAAATAAATAACAGATTGCTAAAGTCTCGCAACAATAATTATATGGAAAAAGATTTATTTGGAAAAGCTTTATTAGATTACCAAAACGGAAACTATACCGAAGACATTATCACTTCTACTAATATTAGTGACGCAGACGAGTTACCAATTCCATATCTTTTTAGAAGTTTTAAGGACATGCCGAAACTAGAACAAAAAGCACTACAACTCTGTAAAGGAAGTGTTTTAGATGTTGGAGCTGGAGCAGGAAGTCATAGTTTATATTTACAAGAAAAAGGCTTTACAATAAAAGCTATTGATATTTCGGAAGGTGCTATTACAGTTTGCAAAAAAAGAGGCATTATTAAAGCAGAAGTAAAAGCGATTTTAAATGAAACGCAAACCTTTGACACTATTTTATTACTTATGAATGGTACTGGAATTTTTCAAGAATTACAACAAGTTGCAATGTATTTGAAGCATTTAAAAAAACTACTAAATCCCGAAGGACAAATACTAATAGATTCTAGCGACATTAAATACATGTACGAAGATGAAGATGGCGGATTCTGGATGGATACCACTGCCAATTATTATGGTGAATTAGATTACTTTTTAAGCTATAAAGACGAAAAAGAAAAACCTATGAAATGGCTCTATTTAGACTTTAATACTTTATTTACTGCTTGTACTTCTGTTGGGTTACAATGCGAATTAATTACCGAAGGAGCACACTTTGATTATTTAGCGAAAATTTACTAATTACAATTCGTATTGTAAAAAGCTGCTATTTCATAAAAATTATCTTTATGCATTTTTTTTGAGTCTAGTTTTTTTACTAAAGCATCACAATCTGCAAAAAATTCCATGGCACGAACACGAAAGCCTTTCACTTTTACTTTCTCTAAGACTTCACCTTCTTTGACTAAAAATAATCGATTATGATTAAAATAATTACTAGCAGAAGGGCCTTCTTGTTCCCAAGGGTTTTCGTCATTTTGTATTGATGTTTGCATGTTCGTTTTTTCTGTTCTACCTACAATAGCTACATTTCCTTCTACAATTAGTTGAACAAAAGCTAAACGTTTTTTCTTTTTTGAGATAAACATGGTTGTATATTTATCTACTCTATCTTCTACTTTAAAAAGAACACTATCTACTTGATTCGGTTTATACTTTTCTTTTTTAGCTTTTCTATCGGTTCTAAACTTTAGCATTTCATTAGAAGAAATAGTAATAGCATTATAGGGCTGCAAAGGCAAAAAGGCTTGTCCTGTTTTTACTTCGCCTGATTTTAAAAACACCTCAGCATCTGTCCATCCATATTGAGCAACTAGAGAATGACTAACAAAAACAAAAAAGAGTATCGTTATTAATTTACTTTGCATGATTCCGATTAAAATTAGAGATTTCTTTTTGCTTTACGTAATCGCTTTTTTTCGTCTTTGGTGTATTGCTTGTATGCTGCAATAGTTTTTAAATCTGCTTTACCAGTAATAGCAACATCGTAACCTAAATTAGACATTTTAATCTGTAGTGTATTCAATTTGGCTTTATCCTTTGCTAACTTTGAAAACTCACAATCTATAGTTTGCCAATTTGATAAGTTTCCATCTTCCAGAATACATTTAACATAGCATTTTCCAGGTTCAGGATTAGGAGGTAACTCTTGTGCAAAACTGTTTAAAGAAAAAAGCGCAATAAAAATGATACATAAGAAATATTTCATCTTACAAATTAAATCCTTTTTCACTTAGTTTATCTACAATTGTTCTATAAAAACCACTACTCCACATTTCCGAAATCTGGCTCATAGATGCATTCATAGAGTCTTGAGAACCTGTGATTTTTTGTCCGGTATCACTTCTATAAAATTCGGTTAAAGCTACTTTATCACCTTCGGTAAGGTTTTCTGCTTTTTTAAACATATTCTGTCCAGCTTTGGTAGCGTATAAAGCGTTCATGTTTTTTACATCTTGGTGTGTAAAATGGCCACGATAAGCAGAAACTACCATTTGGCTTAGTTCTTCTAAAGATTCTGTTTTAAGACCTTTAAGTTCGGTCCAAAGCGATGCAGGAACTTCTTGAGAAGCATATTGTTCTTGTAGCATAGAAAACATTTGGTCTACTACATTTTCGTAATAATCATAGGTACCATTGCTTTTAATACATTGTTTTACATCTTCACTATAGGCATCTACTTGTGCAAAAGTTGTTGTAGTTATAATTAATGCTAGTATAAATGTGTATATTTTTTTCATGTTTACTTTCCGCGAAAGCGGTAATCTTAGTTAATAAATATTTTTACAAAGAAAGCAATTATTGTGCCACGCCACCTATAAAAGTTTGTTGTACTTTAATTTTAGGGATTTCTTGAACAGCAACTTGCATGATATCTTTATCTAATATAATAAAATCTGCATACTTTCCAGTTTCAATGCTTCCTTTTTCTCGATCTACAAAATTAGCTTAAGCTTCCCAAATAGTCATTTCTTTAAAGTTTCTTTTCCTAAGCGTTCTTCTGCCCAATACATATCGTTTGTGCTTCCTAGTCCTACAAACTTCTCCTCTTTTATGGCAAAAGCGTATGCGTTTTCAAAGTTAGGATTAACAGTGTACGCTTTGCTTTCGTGATTACAATGTCTACTTATTCTTTTTCATAATTACCAAAGAATATTAATAAAAAGGCGAGTATACTTTTCCTGACTATAATGTCCATACGCAATACAATTTAACTTAAAAAAAGAATGAATCAAAATGGTGTTATTAAGTTAAACAAGAAAAGTATTCAAAAATAGAACGCTTATATTTTAAAACCCTTTTGAGTTTCGATTTTTAGATTTTGAATCCGTTTTTAGTAGGACAGCTTGTCTTAAAAATCAAATTTATAAGTTGCTCCTGCTAAAAACTGAAGCCCTTGTACGGGATAGTTTTGCCAACGATTGTATTCTTGGTTTGCAATATTATTTATTTTAGCAAATGCAGACCATCTATCGTTAATATGATAACCAACGTGTGCATTAGCATCAAAATAACTTTTTAAAGAGATAGTTTCTGTAGGATTTAATAAATCTACAAACAACGGATTGTCAATATCATTAAAACCGGCTAACCCTTTACGTTCTCCTACAAAAAATAAATTTGCACCTGCAAACCACTGTTTGGTAATTTGATAATCTAAAAACAGATTTGCTTTAAAGTTTGGAAGATTCCATGCTTCCGCTTCTTGATCTACATTATAAGAAAAATATGCCGCTTTAACACCTAATGTAAAATTACGATTTAGGTCTGCATTTATTTCTCCTGAAACTGAAAAGGTAGAAACATCATCGTAAACGATTCCAAAAGAATTTCCATTTTGGTATGCTTCATCGGCATCAAACCCGTAAGGAACCAAATTATTTCTATACATTGCTTTATCGTTTTCTCTACTATATTTTCCATCAATATTATAATTTACACCATTAGCCACTTTCCCTTTTAAACCTACAAAAACATTATACTTTTGATCGGTTGGTGTTATAAATAATGTTGGAGATACAAATGGGTTTTCTTGCGCAAAATCGTAATAAGTGTTTTGAATTAAGTCTCCTTTAATTCCTCCATAAGCGATTAAAATTTCATCTACCATTCTGTACGAAGCTTTTATATTAGGATAGATGAAAAATTTATTATCTCCATATTCTGTATCGTTTAAATAGAAGAAAGAAACTCCTAAGTCTAGGGTTAGATCCTCTTTAATTAATTGATACGTTGGCGAAATACCAATATTAAAGTTTCCATATTTTAATTCTTCATCTATAGCATAATTTCTATCGAATTTCCCTCCTAAGTAATCTACTTGTAAGCCAATATTAAAATCTAAATCCTGAATAGAGATATCTCCGTTAGTTTGGATTAACAATCTATTTTCACCAGAACTATTATTGTCTCCAAAACGTCTATATAAAATACTGGCTTCGTTTATATACGAATCTGTAAAGGCAACATCTGCTCCAAGATTAAAGCCTAAAAAAGCATGATCTACATCTCCAATAGCATCGGCAGCATCTTTATTATATAAAGGTTGCGGCAAGCCGTACCAGTTGTATTTTTGGTGTAGAAATCCGCCTTCAATATTCCATGCTAAATCGCGTTCATTTCTAGAGTAATTAGCACTTACTTTAGTATTCGAAAAATTATCGTCTAAAAGAATATCATTAATTCCGCCTTGTGATGAATGATGACTCACATAACCACCAACACTTTCGGTTCTACTAAAGGCATGATTTAAATATACTTCACCTAAAATAGAAGTATACATACCTCCTGCTAAAGTGGCATAATTATCATACAATTTTGCAGGTTCTTCTTTATCTACAACAGCAGCTTTTCCTTTTGCAGGAGTAAATGTAGAAGCCACAGGAAAAGAAAAAATGTTGTATTTAATTTCCTTTTTTGTAGTAGTCGTTGCATCATCTAAAGACGGAATTTCTTTTACTTTAAATGCATCGGAAACAGAAGGAGTATATGGTTTTACAACTTGAATAACATCTGGATTTAGAGTATCCTGTTCTCTTTCTTGTGAAAAACCTAATGTAGAAACAATGGTTAGGATAAAAATTAGAATTTTATTTTTTTGCTTTCGCATATCTTTTTGATATTTATTTGAACGATGAAATGCTATAACTTGGCTTAGCATGACCTTTTTTTTTTTAACGCTTATAGCTTGTAACAAAACTAATCTTCTGGTACAACAGAAGCATTTGTTTTTGCTTGTTCCGTTTTTATTTTGTTTAATTCGGTTTGTGCTTCTGTAACAACATCGGAATAGCTTGCAAAATTTTTAACTACACTTTCTAGAATATAAGTTGCTTGAAAGGCATCGTCCAGAGCATAATAGTTTTTCGCCATAACAACTAATCCTTTTGCACTATAGTATTTATAACCCGAATAATCTTTTGCTAATCGTTGCATGGTTACGTTAGATGCTTTATAACTTCCAGCTTTATTTTCAAAATACCCGTTGTAAAATAATGCTTCTGCTGCAGTTTCTCCTGTTGCGGTAAGCGCTACTTGTGCATAAGCCGTTTTTGCCTTTGCTTCGTCTCCTGTTTTTATTGCAGAACGAGCAATAATAACATGTGCATCGCTTTTAATTTTATTATCTAAGCCATTTTTTAATAGTACTTTTTCCGCGTAAGCGACCGCTTCATTATACTGTTCTAACTCGTAATTTGCTTTCATTAAATTAGATTGTGCAAAAATAACATTCTGCGGAAAACTAGCTTCTGTTTCTAACCTACTTAGCACAGGTATAGCTGCAGTCCAATTTTTATTTTCGGTATGCACTTGTGCTAAACGCAATAAAGATTCTTCGGTAAATTCACTTTGCGAAGCATCGATTACATATTGAAAATGAGGAATAGCAGTTTCTTTTAAATCTTTTTTAAAATATAATTCTGCGATATAAAAATGCGATTGTAAAGCATGTAATCCGTTTGGGAACTGATTTAAATACACATTAAATTGTTGGATTGCTTGATTTGTATTATTGTCTAAATATTTCTTCTCTGCTGCTTCGTAGGTTGTATTATCTAAATCGGCATCTGTAACTTCTACATAATCTAATGTTTGCACCCAAGACGCGTATTCGTCGACTCTACCAGTATCTATATAAATTAAACGTGCAGTTGCCACAGCTTGATTAGCTTCTGGTGTACTTGGAAAATCTGCAGCAATTTGTTTAAACTTCACTAAAGCAGGATCATTTTCGCTGGCATTATAATGCACTAATCCTTGGCGTAAAAGTGCTTTTGGCACGAATACACTACTATTATATTCGCTATTTAAACGGTTATAAGACTGCATTGCTTTTTCAGTATTGCCAGCCTTTACATAAGAATTACCTAATTCGTACATAGCATCATCTCGTAAAGTAGATTTTGGATACTTCGAAATAAAAGTTTCTAATTCGGAAATCTTTTTCGCAGCATCTCCTGCATAACCAGCACTTAATGCTTTTTGAAAAAATGCATAATCGGATTCTATTTCTCCAATTTGAATGGCTTTATTATATGCTTGAATTGCTTCGTTATATTGACTAGAAACGAAATAACCATCCCCTAAACGAAGGTATGCATCATTCCTCCTAACCGGATCTTCTTTTCTTTTAGTAATAAACTGATTGAAATACGGTGTTGCTTGTGTGTAGTTTTTCTGTTTAAAATACGTGTATGCAATATTGTAATCTAAATTGGTAATTTCTGGTGTTTGAGATGCAGAAGTTTGCTGTTCAAACTGTTTAAAACCGACTAAAGCATCCTCAAAATTAGAAAGATTATAATCTGTTTCTGCTTTCCAAAAAGTAGCTCTTGCAGTATATTTAGCATCTTGTGGTTCTTTTAATGAAGCATCAAAAAGGCTTTCTGCTTCTTGATATTTACTATCGTTATACAATTCGATCCCTCTATAAAAGGTTACTTTTTGATAAGCGACTTTATTTTCAAAACTTTTTTTTCCTTCTAATAATTTTAAAGCCTCCTTGTAGTTTTTAGATGTGATATAAGAATCTATTAGTAGAGTTTCCATTTCACTCTTATAAGATGTCTCTGGATATTTTTCTAAATAAGCAGCTAATACCTGCGGAGCCGATTGATAGGGATTTCCTATTTCGTAACTAATTTTCGCATAGTTTAACCACGCATCTTCTTGAATTTTTAAATCGTAATCCATTTCGGAAGCATTACGAAACGCATTTAAAGCCTGTTGTTTTTTATTAACATTTACATAGCTTTCTCCTAAATGATAGTATGCATTTTGCGCTACACTATTATTACCTCCTATTATTTTATTGAACTCACTTATTGCTTTGTCATAGTCTTTTTGTTTGTAGTAAGCGTAACCTAATTGGTAATAATCTGTGTTATTCCATTTACCACGAGTTCCTTCGTATTTGGTTAAAAATGGAATAGCTTCAGCATATTTTTCTAGATTAAAATAACTTTCGCCTATAATTTTATTGAGTTGAGACACTTCAGTTTCATCACTATTTGGTAGTTGTTCTTTTGCTAATGTAATTGCTTCTTCAAACTTGCCAAGTTTAAAATGTAAATCTGCTTGATAATAGGAAAGTTTTTCTTTGTATTTTTCTTCTTCTCCTACCTGATTAAAGTATTCATTTGCCTTGTCATAATCATCATTTTCATAAGCCATAAAACCGATATAATATTTTGCTTGCGCTCCATATCTTCCTGAATTTTCTACACGACTTAAATACTCTCTTGCAGTTTTATAATCTTGAGTTACAAAAGCAACATAGCCATTATTAAAGTTATAGCGTTCTTTTTCTGATCTAGCCAATCCGCTTTCTTCCACTTTATCATACCATTTTTTAGCATGTGCATATTTTTCGTTAACAAAATAATAATCTGCTACATCTGCATATGCTGTATTTCGTTTGGTACTTGTTGGATACTTTGCTACAAAATCTTCGATTAACTGATCTGCATTTTGTTGGTTTAAACGCACTGCACAATTAGCAATATAAAATGCACAATTACTTTGTAACACATCTGTTTTTGCTGTTTTTTTTATTTGATTAAATAAAGACTGAGCTGCCAGATATTGTTGATTATTATATAAACTAAGTGCTTTTTGATACGCTACTAAATCATTAGTATATGCTGCAGATTGTTGCGCTATTATTTGAAAACTACAAGCAATAGCAAGGAGAAATATATAAAGGTTTTTTCTAGTCATGGACTATGTTTTTTATTCAAGAATCAAATATAAATCAATATATAAATGATAACGTTAGAATTTTGTTATAATTATACACCGAGTTATTAATAATTAGTGCTGTTTACTAATTATTAGACACAGAAATATTGAGAAGTCTTCGTTTTAAGAAAACTTTTAAATTATAACTTTTCACTTTTAATTTATTAATAATACATTTACAACTCTTAAAACCAAAATACTATATGTCGAATCCTGTTTTACAATTAAAAGATGTTTCTATTTTTCAAGGAAATAACTTAGTCCTTTCTGATGTTAATGTAGAAGTAAACAAAGGTGATTTTGTGTATTTGATTGGAAAAACGGGTTCTGGAAAAAGTAGTTTTATGAAAACCCTTTATGGCGATTTAGCTTTAACAGAAGGCCAAGGGCATATAGTAGATTATGACTTACGAAAACTAAAAGAAAAGGAAATTCCATTTTTAAGACGAAAATTGGGTGTTGTTTTTCAAGACTTTAAATTACTTACAGATAGAACCATTAACGACAATTTATTATTTGTTTTAAAGGCTACTGGTTGGAAAGACAAAGCTAAAATGAAAACTAGAATAGACGAGGTTTTAGATAAAGTTGCAATGAAAACCAAAGGTTTTAAATTTCCGCATGAACTTTCTGGAGGAGAACAACAAAGAGTTGCTATTGCTAGAGCTTTGCTTAATGACCCTGAACTAATACTTGCCGATGAGCCAACAGGAAATCTAGATCCGCAAACTAGTATTGAAGTTATGGAAGTTTTACAAGAAATAAATAAAAACGGTAATACTATTTTAATGGCAACACATGATTATGCATTGTTATTAAAATACCCAAGTAAGACTTTAAAATGTGATGAGAATCAGATTTTTGAAGTTGTACAACGTAAAGGTTAAAACAACCTCTTAAAAAAACGTTTTAAGCCACTTTCTTTTTTAGAAGGAGTTGCTTTTAATTGTTTATCTTTCTTAAATTCAATAATAAAAACGCCAAAATTATTTAATGTTTTATTTCTTGAAGGATCTACTGCCTGCATTGGCACTGTAATTTTAGAGTCTTCCGTTACAGTTCCAGATTTTAAAATATGGTTTAAATCCTCAACATCTGTAATAGTAAAAGCGCTACCTTTTTCGATATTATATTCCGAGAAATCGATAACTACGTCTTGTTCTTCCTTATTAAAAAGTACTACTCGAAAGCTGTTATTTTTATATTCACTTTTTGTGATATCTAAAACATTGTTTAGATTAAAAGCACCAATATGTTTTTTCTGGCTACTAATATCGATGTTAAACATGGATTTCCATTTGTTAAGTGGATAGTTTGTTTTATTAATTCGAAAAGCATCGTTATTTTTAGAGTAGTATAAATTGTTACTAAACTTCCAGTTTTTATTTTTTGCCAAATCAAAAACGGAATTTGTAAAATTCATATAACCAGTATAGACAATATTATTTTTAAAGGTTAATGTTTTTGCGTATAATATTCTGAGTGCATTATTTCTTCCTAAAATAATATTATTATCTACCACAACATTCTCTACTGGTGACTTGTGGTAAAAACCTAAAGTTAAAGAAGGTGCATCTCCATTAACCTCATTTTTTAGATAGTTTGTATTGTGGTACAATATGTTATTGGTTACTTTAATATTTTTAGCAATGTTTATGGCATTTCTATCATCTGAAGCTACAATAATATTATCTACCGTATATTTATTTGCAGGCAAACCACTATTAAAAATCACATTATTATCTAAAGTTATGTTCTTCACATATTCAAAATCTGCTTTTCTTCCTGCAGACCAAACCTCAATACCTTTGTAGTAGTTATTAAAAATAACATTGTTTTTTATAATTCTTTCTTCTTCACTTTTATTCTGCACATAAAAACCTTCTCCTGCTCCTCTTCCTTTTTCATTAATTACACCATTATTAAAAACAAAACACTCTGTAATTAAAGTTCCTCCTGTACTTTTCCAAGAGCCAAAACCCAAACCTGGATTATTATATATTTTAAGGTTAATAAACTTGCAGTTTCTTCCCGACAAATGATATACACCTGCGATTTGATTTTTGAAGTTGGCATCTTTTTTATTTCTAGAAAATTCACCTAACCATGTAACTTCAAAATCTTTATAAATTACTTGTCCGCCTCGAATTCCTAATGTTTGTTCTTTTGTTGAAGCAACATTTCCATTTAAAATTACGCTTTCCCCTTGGTATGCACTTACCGTTATATATGTATTAGGTATTGTACAGTTAAGCGTACTATTATACCTGCCATTATACACACCTTCGTGCAACCAAATAGTATCGCCTCCTTTAACCACCTTAATAGATTGTTTTAATGCGGTCTGCAGATCCCAAGGGTTTTGCAAAGTACCATTGCCAGTAGCTGTTCCTGGCGACGTTTTATGGTCTTCTGGAAACACATGAAACTCTTGTTGCGCATAGCCAACAGCAACAATTAATACTGATAATAAGGTTAGATAAATTTTATTCATAGTAACAAAATTACAATTACTATACCAATAGCAAACAGATTACATTATTTTTGTTAGTTTTGAACAAATCTAACAAGCATTCATGCTCTCTATTTTAATTCCTACATACAACTATAACATTAGCGCACTTGTTGAAGAAGTGTATGCGCAAACAAAACAGCTATCTGTAGATTTTGAAATATTATGTTATGATGATGGTTCGACAGATAAAAATATTATTACTGCTAATAAAGAAATAAATAATTTAGAAAACGCTCAATATTTAATACTTGAAAAAAATATTGGTAGAAGCGCTATTCGGAATCTTTTAGCAAAAGAGGCAAAAAACGAATGGTTACTTTTTTTAGATGCAGATGTATTACCAAAAGAAAGCAATTTTATTGCTACCTATTTACAAGCTATAACAAAAGCTTCGCAAGTAATTTATGGTGGCATTTTATATACTAAAAAAAAGCCTGACGATGACCATTTACTGCGTTGGACCTACGGAAAAAAGCGAGAGGCATTAGCTACTAAAAAAAGGAACGAAAATATTTATTTAAGCTTTTTGACCTTAAATTTTTTAATAAGAAAAGATGTTTTTAATGTAGTTTCCTTTGATGAAGACATTCCTAACTTAAGACATGAAGACACTTTATTTTCTTACCATTTAAAATTAAATAAAATAAAAGTCGAACATATTGAAAACCCAACCTATCATTTAGGTTTAGAAAAAAGCAGTCTGTTTTTAAAAAAATCTATTGAATCTGTAGACGCCTTACATTTATTTTTAAAACAAAACTTAATACCCAAAAATTATACTTTAATTACAAGAGTCTTTTTTAGTATAAAAAGATTAAAGCTTCCATTTTTATTTGCCTTTATTTATAGAACGTTTAAAGGTTCTTTTGAAAAAAATTTACTTTCAAAAAAACCGTCTTTATACCTATTTGATTTATATAGATTAAGCTACCTTTGTTATTTACATATCTAATAAATGCCATTTTTCTCCATAGTAATTCCATTATACAACAAAGAACACTTTATTGTCAACACAATAAAAAGTGTACTTGAGCAAACATTTCAAGATTTTGAAATTATTGTGGTTAATGATGGTTCTACGGATGCGAGTTTAAAACTATTAGATACTTTTAACGATTCTAGAATACAAATATTTACGATAAAAAACCAAGGTGTTGCACATGCTAGAAACTATGGAATAGAAAAAGCAACTGCAGCTTATATTGCTTTTATAGATGCTGATGACTTATGGTTAAACAACCATTTAGCACAACTTAAAAAATTACAAGAAGATTTCCCTAACTGTGGTTTATATGCAAATGCATATGTAAAAAAAATGGGTGAAATCGCTTTAGAATCCGATTATATAGACATTCCTAATGCATGGAATGGTATTGTTAAGGACTATTTTAAATCCAGTCAATTTAGCTGTGTTGCATGGACATCTGCAGTAATGGTTCCTAAAAAAACATTGGAGGCCTTTAATGGCTTTGATGAAAAAATTACACTTGGCGCTGGAGAAGACACCGATTTATGGATGAAAATAGCGATACAACATCCAATAGCTTTTAACAATAATGTTACTGCCGTTTATAACTTACATGCAGATAACAGAATTTCTAATGCCAATACCAATTTAAGACAGTTTTTAGATTTAGATGTATATGAAGAAGCTGCTAAAAACAATCCTTCTTTAAAAAAATATCTAGATTTCAATAGATTTTCTATTGCTTTGCAATACAAACTTGTAGGTAATAAAGAGAAGATGGATTTTTATTTAAAGCATTTAAACAAGCGTAATTTAAATGCAAAACAACGTTTTATACTTAGTTGCAATAAAAGCACTTTATTGTTTTTAATGAAAACACAAAAAGTACTACGACAGTTTCACGTTAATTTAAGTCCGTTTAAATAACTCGAAGTCTTTGTATTCTCGAATGTAATCGCTCTCTTCAAAAACATCTGAAGCTAACACCAAACAAACAGATCCGGAAGAAAAATCTTCCAGCTCACGCCAAATCCCTGTTGGAATTAACAACCCTTTATTTGGCTTATTAAGTGTAATAGATTGTTTTTGTTTTCCATCATCTAGAATCACAGTAAAACTACCACTTAAGGCAACCAAGAATTCTAATTGCTCTTTATGTGCATGACCACCTCGATATGCATCACTGGGCACATCATATAAATAATACACTCTTTTAATCTCAAAAGGAGTACAATCTTTCTCTATAACAGCTAGATTACCTCTACTATCGGCAATTCGAGGTATATCAATAATTTTAATATCTTTTATAATAGTATGACTCATGTACTTTCAATTATTTTTTTCCAATTCTTAGAAATCTTCTCTATAGAAAACCTAGCAACACTTTGTTTTGCATTTGCTTTACAGTGTTGATACAATGTTTTGTCAAATATAAAACTATCCATAGCTTCCGCTAGTGCATTTATGTCATAATTTTCTACTAACAATCCATTTACCTTATTTTGTATTACTTCTCTTGGCCCAGAATTACAGTTCACAGAAATTACTGGAGTTGCTAATGCTAACGATTCTGGAATTACCATAGGGAAACCTTCGTGTCTACTTGTAAGCATAGTAAACAAAGCATTTTTAACATACGGATACGGATTTGCGGTAAACCCCTTAAATACCACATGTGTTTCTAATTGTATTTTTTTTGTGTATGTTATTATTTCATTTAGATCTTCACCATTACCGAGAATCCATAATTTAATGTTTTGGGTTGGCAATTTGGATGCTTTATATCCATTTAATAAAAGTTTTAAATTCTTGTGTTCATCGTCTATCCGTCCGTAATAAATAATATACGTACTCTTTTCTGCTTCAACCACATTGAAATCTAAAGCCTTTCTTTCTATATCCTCAAAATCAAATGCATTATAAATAGTATGCATCTTTTTAATTTGAAATTCTTTTTTAAATTTCTGATTTATTTCTTCGGAAACCGCCGTAAATGTTTCGTTTTTATACAACCACGCATTCAACCATTTATAAGGAGTAAATGTTTTTTCTTGCACATAATTATGAAGTACATAAATTACAGGAATATGTCTGTATAAATATTTTGTGAATATATATTCTCTGTAGGCTAAGATACGATATCTATTATCGATAATACAATCAAAATGATGCTCTTTAAAGTATTGCTTTAATTTTCGGAATCTTTTTATTTTCCCTAAAAAAGTATCATTTTTATCTTTAAATTCCCCTAAATTAAAAAGCGTACCAGAATACTCATATTCTACTTGTGATAACAGCGTTACCACATGTACATTATATCCTAGATTATGCAAAATAGTGGTAAGTGTTGCCGAAGATTTTTCTGCTCCTCCTTTAGCTAATGAAGGAGTAACGACACAAATCTTTTTTTTATTGTTATTTTGCAAGGGTAAATTTTTAGAAACCAAAGATAGTAAATGAAAATTTTATTAATAGGAGAATATAGTAGATTACATAATTCTTTAAAAGAAGGGTTAGAATCGCTTGGAGCACAAGTTACTATTGCCGGTTTTGGTGATGACTTTAAAAATTATCCTGTCGATATTTATTTAAAAAACGCGTATAACAAAGGGATTCTACTTTTAGCAAAAAAAATCATCTATAAATTAACAGCAATAGATATTACTTCTTTAAGTACGAAAAGGCAAATTAACAAACACAAAAGTAAGCTTGTTAATTTTGATGTTGTCCAATTAATAAATGAAAACCCTTTTTGTACAATTCCGAAATTAGAGATCACATTATTACAACACCTTTTCAAACATAATAAAAAAGTGTTTTTACTGTCTTGTGGTACCGATTATATCAGTGTAAATTATGCTTTTGACAAAAAGTTTAGATACTCCATTTTTACTCCGTATGAAAACAATAAAGTCTCTAAAGCTAATTACTGGAATGTATTAAAATGGCGTACAAAACCTTTTAAAAAATTACATGATTATGTTTTTAAAAACATTCAAGGCGTAATTTCAAGCGACTTAGATTATCATTTACCAATGCGTAATGACAATAAATATATTGGCTTAATACCGAACCCCATAAACACAGATAAAGTAAAAGTAGAGCCCATAAACATTACAAATAAGATTGTAATTTTTCATGGCATAAATGACAAGAATTACTACAAAAAAGGTAATGATTTATTTGATGAAGCATTACAAATAATTAAAGATAAATATCCCTCAAAAATTGAGATTATTGAAGCTAGAAGCCTTCCGTATTCCGAATATATAAAATCTTATAATTCTGCTCATATCCTTCTGGATCAAGTATTTGCTTATGACCAAGGTTATAACGCCTTAGAAGCAATGGCAAAAGGAAAAGTGGTTTTTACTGGAGCAGAACAAGAATGGTTAGATTATTATCATATTGAAGAAGATACTATTGCTATAAATGCCTTACCAGATGCTAAAAAAATTGCAGAAAAATTAGAATGGCTAATTCTACATCCGGAGAAAATTGCTGAAATTTCTAAAAACGCTAGAGCTTTTATTGAAAAAGAACATCATTACGTTTTAATAGCTAAAAAGTATTTAGAAGCTTGGTCTATAACGCGCTAAATTAATGTCCTTATCCTTTTCACTAAAGCGCCTCTTAGTATAACATTTTCAGGCAAAACCTTTCCTTCGAAGCAAATAAAGGTATTCTCTATTTCAACTGAAGATGGATAGGATCTAAAACGAACTTCTTTCATTCTAATAGTAAAAAATACAATTCAGAAAAAAAAAAAAACGTACTAGTCATTAGCTTCATCTACATCAGGAATAACACCAAACAACGAAGAACTAAAGATTAATAAGATTACCACATAGTAAATAAGGTAATTAACAAAGTGAGCTATTGCTGCCCCTTTTACACCATACAAGTCAATAAAATATATGTTCGCTAAATACATTAATAGTACAGAAAACGCTTCGGTTATTATATAGTGCCAAAACATATTTTTTGCTAAAAACTGATAGGCTATTACAATGGATAAAATCTTAACAAAATCACCTAGTAGTTGCCAAAAAAACAAATCTTCTACGGGTTTAAATTCGGCAGTAAAAACAATTGCAACAATATACGATCTAAGGAAATAAATAATAACTAAACCTACCGCAAAAATGGGGATTATCGTTTTATAAAACCCAAAAACTTCTTTTCTAAATTCTTTAACGTTATCTATTTCAGACAAACGAGGTAAAATATATAAGGTTAACAAAGAACTTACAAACATTAAATAATACTTTGATATTCGTGTCATTGCTTCCCAAAAACCAGCAGCTTGAGGACTAACATTATCTATAATATAAGTACGAACTGCAATTGCTACAAGAGGTAAAATTATTGCAGAAAACAATGCCATTACCGAATATGAGCTTAATTTTTTAATAGAAGAAAAACTTATACTCTTAACCTTTACTAGCGGCATTAAGTTTCGATGATTTAAAATACCAACCAGAGTAATTAATAAAATTAAAGACTCCGCAATTACAATAGCAATTAAGGCGCCGTCTATTTTATTTAACCAAATTAAAACAATCGTTATAAGCGCTCCTAAAACTTGACCAATAATACTAATAATAAGAATGATTCTATATTTGGAAAACCCATTTAAAATGGAGAAAGCGAACATATTCAACGCATAGAAAGGTAATGCAATTGCAAATATTTTAATTACATACGCATAATTATTATATGCTGGAAAAAGATAGTTATTGATATGTTCTGCATTAAAATAACTTAAAAAAGAAACCAGAAAAGTAGATATAAAACCTAAGTAAAAGACGGTCGATAAGGTTTTACTTAATTCTAAAGCATTGTCTTTAAACTCTGCCACATATTTAACCACGCCGTTATAAAGCCCAAGAATAGAAATGGATTGTGCGGAATGTAAAAAATTACGCAAATTCCCAATTAAAGCCATTCCTTCTGCTCCTATAAAATAAGCAATAGCTTTAGAGGTTAAAAAACCCGTAAGTATTTTAGTTAAAACTGCCGCAGAGTTTAGCGAAGCAACTTTAAATAAAACATTAGAGTTTATATAATTTAATACGCGCTTCATCGGTTTACACGTTTTGATTTATTGCGTATAGAGGAAGCATTTGCATATATTTTTTTTAGATAAAATGTAGGTCGAAATATTTTCAATTAATAGCCGTTTAAAATTTTAATAACTTGCGTTACCTCGTCAGCTGTAAGAACAGGACTCATAGGTAAACTTACAATGTTTTTATGAATTTCTTCTGTTATTGGCAATTCTAATGACTCAAATGCTTTAAATGCCTCTTGTTTATGGGGCGCAATAGGATAATGCATTAAAGTTTCTATTTGATGTTGATCTAAATAATTTATAAAATGGTCTCTATTTTCTACTAAAACTACAAACACATGAAACACATGATTGTTAGAATTATTATAAAACGGAAGTATTACTTTTTCGTTATTAACTTCAGCAATATAGCGCTTTGCTACCTGTCTTCTAATTTCATTATCTGCATCTAACGTTGGAAGTTTTACATTTAAAAATGCGGCTTGAATTTCGTCCAATCTATTATTAAATCCGATTAGTTCATTTACATATTTTTTGGAAGCACCGTAGTTTCTTATTTTTTTAATCACTTCTGCTAAAGCAGTATTATTTGTAGTAACTGCTCCTGCATCACCTAAAGCACCAAGATTTTTACTCGGATAAAAACTAAAGGCTGCAGCATCACTTAAATTTCCCGCTTTTTTGTTGTTTTCATACACTGCACCATGTGCTTGTGCTGCATCTTCGACAACTAATATATCATGCTTTTTTGCAAGTATATTAATACGTTCCATATCTGCTATTTGTCCGTATAAATGTACCGCAAGAATCGCTTTTGTTTTTGGTGTTATTTGCTTTTCAATATTAGTGACAGAAATATTATAAGTGTTTAGGTCTGGTTCTACAAAAATCGGTTTTAATCCAGCTTGCATTACCGATATGATACTTGCTATATATGTGTTTGCAGGCACAATAACCTCGTCATTATCTTGTAATAGGTCAAGTTCTTTATAGGCCTTAAATATTAAAATTAATGCATCTAAGCCATTACTTGTTCCAACACAATGTTTGGCACCGCAATAGTTTGCAAAGTTGGTTTCAAAAGCTGTTACTTGCTTGCCTAAAACATAGTAACCAGAATTTAAAAACTGTTGAAACTGTTCTTGAAACTGCATTTCAAAACGTGCATTAATTTTATGTAAGTCTAGAAACTTAATCATATAAAAATAGCATCAAGGTTATTAATATTTTTTAAATCTATTTGGTAAAAGTCTTGCGTAATGGTTCTTGCTCCAAAACCTTCTTTCCAGTATTGCAATCCTTGATTTATATTTTTGCTTTGGTTTTCATTCGAGATTCCGAAATCAAAATAAGCTTTATCGGCAAAGACTTCCTGCATCAAATATAGATGTAAAAAATCTAAACTTCCTATTATATTTTTATCTTCATTACCAGAAATGTATTGGGAATGCGCAACATATTTTGTTTCAAAAATAGTAGTTCCAGCAACAATTTCATCGTTCTTATACACGTTAAATTGTCTAATTTGTTTTGGAAACTTACGCTTTAAATATGTAATTTCTGCTAAACTATGAACTGGTTGCGCTTCATGCTTCGCATTTAAATTTGGTACGAGAATCGTATTCCAAAAAGCATCGAACGTTTCTACTTCTTCCACTACCAAATTATTTTTTAAAGCTCTTTTATTTCCTGCAATTCTATCTTTAGATGGCTTTGGTTTTTGCTGCACATTTAAAACCGAAAGCGTATCTCTACGAATCAGATCTGCTTTCAAAATAAAAGACAAATACTGCATTTCATCATTTGGCACCAAACTATAAAAAGAAGGAAGCTCTTTTAGCTGTATACTTTCAAACCCATTTTTTTTATAAAAACTTAAGGCTGCTTTTAAACAGTCGGCAAACTCTTTTAGTTTTATGGTTTCTAAAACTACCATTCCGCCATACGTTAAACCTTGATGCGAGTATATTTTATTCCCTACAAAGTTAGCAGGTAAAACAGCTATGAGTTTTTCTTTTTTAAAAACAAGTATCGAGTAATCGTTAAATCGATCTTCATGGTATTCTATAAAGTCTCTATGAAATAGAAAAGTAGCATTTTTGGCTTTCGTTATAAAACGATCCCAAAGTGCTTTATGCCCCGGTTTATATTTATGTATCGTGAAAATAATTACTGCGTTTTTTTAGAAAGCTGAATTTACTAATTTAAAAGCTATTTATGTAATTTAACCGCTTTGAAGTTTAGTTTCCCTCCTTTATTAAATTATAATCGCCATTACTTTTTATTGCTTGCTGTGGCTTACGGAATATACCGTTTTTATTATCTAGGTAATAGCTTTCATCTTCTTCTAGATTATTTAGGTAGGTTTCATCTTCACTTAACACTGAAAACAAAACTCGGAACAAATTAACATTGGATTTTAATTTCACATCTTCATCTCCTACTAAATTACCATTCCATTTTATAGCTAATAATGAAGAAAAAATAGAATTCATATTTTGAATACTATTATATTTTTCCGTAAAGTTATCTAAACCAAGCATTCCTCCATGATCTGCAATTACTATTACAATAGCATCCGGGTCTTGAATAGCTATATGATTGATCGTTTTTTTTAACCATAAATTGGCCTCCTTAATTCTACTTAAATACCATTCTCTTTCGATTTCTACATCTGTAATATCATCATAAAGTATAACGTGATGCGGCATTAATTTTTCTACAAAGAAGAATTTTGGATTAGAAGCATCTATTTTCATCATTTCCTTTAAATCGACTAAAACATCTTTTTCGACATTTCCACCATGACTAAAAAGCGGTATTTCCTTTAGGCTAATATTTCTATAATCATACTTTTGATCACTATTATTGTGTTGAAAATATTCATTTTCAACAACCAAAAATGTACTATAATTATTCTTGTCCAAAATAGAAATAACCGGATTTTCACCACTTATAACATCTCGTGCATTTAGCATTTCTAGTGAAGGAAAAATATATTCACCAAAATAGTGATGTTTCATACTAAACATGGATGCATTAGAGGTCAAAGTAGCTGGATAATTGCTTCTAAAATCGGGATATACTTTAAAGCCTTCTGTTTCTAGCCAATTATATATTTCACTTTCCGAATTATATGGCGCCTGGCTTAAAACCTCTTTACTAACATAACCATCTGGCTGTATTAAGTAAATATTTGGTGTTTTTGTTAGCTCCACATTTTCAATAGCATCTGGTTGTTCTTGCCAGCTTAATGGTTTAAAAGAATCATATAAAGAAATTACAATTTTACAAAAAGGAAAAATACACATTAGTACTACTAATACTAAAAGCTTCTTGTAGGATTTGTAAAACTTAAAGGATAATAAAAAGGCAAGAATATAGATAAGAACTAAAGCCTTCTTCATTAGTTTGAAATAAATAATTTGAGATAAAAATGTAGCAACAACAATAATTACAAGAACAAAAAGCAAATGTTTTTTATACTTTTTTAAAGCGGGTAATCTATTAAAGATAAAATAAGAAATGGTAAAAACAAAAACGGAAACCCCCACAAATAAAAGAAAAAAGGTTGCAAATTGTTCTAGTGAGTTTTTAGAAAAAAAGTAGTTAGAATAAAAATATAATAAAGGATACAAACCACATATTAATCCTGCTAGTAGTGGCGTATCTTTATCTGAATTTATGAAGTTTAATATTTTGTTTTTAATCATAGTGCTAAATTCAACTTGCAAGTGAAATCACTTACTTATTCGTTTTTTTTATCTAGTTTTATAATAGGCAGGTAATTTAGTCATTTTCTAACTTTTATAATTCTTCTCTAAGGTAATTTTATATAGATGGATAAAGAAAAGTTAATTTTCAATATTATTTATACGTATTACTAGAATATATTTTAAGAATAAGCTCTTGTTTTAATCCAATAACTCTATATTTAAACTCTCTAAATTAAACTTCTTTTGAAAGCTAAAAAACTTTTTAATACTAACTACATTCTATTATTTGGTTATGCTTTGATTTTTTTTTACTTACTGTATAAAGGAGCTATTTACTATCCTGACTCTCCAAGTTATTTAGAAGCAAACATTTTTAGATCTCCTGGCTACCCTATTTTCACTAGGCTTATTCAAGTTTTTAGTCAAAACTATTTTGACTATGTCATTCTGACAATACAGATACTATTTAATCTATTTGCTATACATATTCTATATAAAAAAGTATTAGACTTGCTAACTCTCAATTTAGTTTTTAAGATCCTATTATTTGCTATTTTAGTTTTCCCTTTATTTGAACCATTATTAATGGCTAATAGAATTTGTTCGGAAGCTATTAGTTATCCTTTGTATTTATTATTTATCTCCTTTACGCTACATTTTTTATTTAAAAAGAATAACAGGTCTTTAATATTCCTTTCCATTAGCTATGTATTGTTAGTGTTAACTAGAGGTCAATTTCTTTTATTGCCAATTATTATAGCATTTATATATGTATTAAAATGGAGGAAATCTATTTTTAAACAAGAGAAGTTAATTCCATTTATTATTCTTCTTTTTATTCCTCTACTTCCTATATTACTAGACAAAAGTTATCATAAAGTAAAGGACGGTGTTTTTATCTCTACTCCTTTTAAATATGTAAACGCAATGGCTTCTGCATTATATGTTAGTGAAGCTAGTAACGTAAACTTATTTAAAGATCCCGATCTTAAACACATTTTTAAAATGAGTCATGATTTTACAGCAAAAAACAATTGGCTAATGTCTAGTAAAGAAAGAGCTTCCTTTGCTGCGTACTACAACGATTTTCATGGAAAATTAGTCCATATTTGCAATACTACTTTTCATAACAAAGGGACACAATACTATCTAGACAAAAATCAATCAATTGTTGAAGCTAGAACCAACATAGAATTAGCAGGAAAAAAAATGTTTCCAATACTTATTAAAAACAACTTTAGTAAATGGTTTCCTTTATATTTAAGCAATATCATTCATGGCTTTAAATCCGTTTTTCTATTAATATTCATTGCTATTATTTTATTTTTTAGCGGATTAAAAATATGCCGTTTTTATTCTGATAAGTTTGCCATTCTATTTCTTTTCTCTTCTTTTATTTTAATAAATGCACTTATAGTATCTTTCGTTAGCCATTCTATTATAAGATATTTATTTTATAATTACTTTTTAATTTTTTTAATCTTTGTTGAACTTTACAAACTAATTCTTACTAAGAAAAATGATTGAACTATCTGTTGTAATGCCGTGTTTAAACGAAGCAGAAACCCTAGAAACCTGTATTGTAAAAGCATTCACCTTTATGAAGCTTCATGCTGTTTCTGGAGAAGTAGTTATTGCAGACAATGGTAGTACTGATGGTTCACAAGAAATAGCCAAAAAACTAAACGCCAGAGTCATTACTGTTAAAAATAAAGGCTATGGCTCTGCCCTTAGAGGTGGTATTGAAGCTGCAAATGGCAAGTATATAATTATGGGGGATGCTGACGATAGTTATGATTTTGAAGCACTTTTACCTTACTTAAAAGAGCTAAGAAATGGTAATGATCTTGTTATGGGAAACAGGTTTAAAGGTGGAATAAAAAAAGGCGCAATGCCTTTGCTTCATAAATATTTAGGAAACCCTGTATTATCGTTTATTGGGAGATTGTTTTTTAAAATCCATATTGGTGACTTTCACTGTGGTTTAAGAGGATTTTCTAAAGAAGCGTATTACAAAATGAATTTACAAACTACAGGAATGGAGTTTGCATCAGAAATGATCGTGAAATCTAAACTTAACAACCTAACTATAGCAGAAGTATCAACCATTTTACATGAAGATGGAAGATCAAGACCTCCGCATTTAAACACGTGGCGAGATGGTTGGAGACATTTACGTTTTTTAATGCTATATGCTCCTAACTGGTTGTTTTTATATCCTGGTATTCTTCTATTTTTAGTTGGTTTTATTTTTTCTACTTTATTAATTAAAAGCCCGTTAGTTTTTGAAACATTTACATTAGATGTGCACACCTTACTTTACACTTCAACCTTTTTACTTATAGGTTTTCAGTTTATAGTATTTTATGCATTAACAAAAATTTATGCTGTAGAAAATGGCTTACTCCCCAAAAGTAATAGATACAATAAGTTATTCCACTTCTTAAACTTAGAAAAAGGGCTTATTCTTGGTTTCGTTATACTATTAATAGGATTAGGTCTAAGTTATAATGGCTTTTCGAACTGGAAGGCTTTAAACTTTGGAAACCTAAATATAAAAACTACCATTCGAAGTATTATACCTGCTGTTATAGCATTACAATTAGGGATTCAAATAATTATTTTCAGTTTCTTTTTTAGTATTCTAGGATTAAAGAATCAAAATTGAATTTTATTAAAAACAACTTCCCCTTCTTCATTAATTAGTTCATAAACTCCAAAAGGAGCCTTTTTTTCTATAATAGTATAACTTTTATCTTCTTGAAGGTGTTCTAAATACTGTTCATTTTCACTTAAGTAAGCAAATAAAATTCGAAACAAATTTACATTCGTTTTTAGTTTATCATCAAAATTCGGAGCTTGATTTGGCCATTTAATAGCTAAAGCAGAAGTAAAAATAGTGTATACCAAATCTCTTTCTGTTTGTTTTACTTTAGACTGTGAAGTATAATCCATACCAACAAAGCCGCCATGATCTGCTACCACTACTATCAAACTATTAGAATCATTTTTAGTTATAATATCAATAGTTTGTTTTAACCAGACATTTGATTCTTCTAGCTCCTTTAAATAATTTAATCTTCCAATATCAGCACCTTTTGAACCGCTTTTATAATTAGCTATATGCCCAGGTTTTATTTTTTCAATAAAATAGAAATTATTAGTTTTAGCATTACTTATTATAGAAGTTTCCAAATCTTTTACTAGATCTCTTACAATAACATTTCCTTTGGATAAATAAGAGACCTCTTTATTTATTAGATTGGAATAATCATATTCTATTTCGGGTCTATTTAATAATAAATAAGGCTTTTCAAGTAATAAAAGGGTCTTATAATTATTCTTTTTAAAAATAGAAATTACAGGGTTTTTTCCAACAATAATATCTCTTGCATTATAAAGCTCATTCATTCCTGGCTTTGGCTCATGGAAATAATGGTGTTTCATAGAAAACATAGAACTGTTTGAACTTAAAGTTGAACTGTAATTACTTCTATAATTAGGATACAGTTTAAAATTATTTTCTACTAAAAAAGATTCAAATTTACTATTATCATAATTATAATTACTCTTATTTAATTCAGCAAAATTTGCATAACCATCTGGTTGAATAATATAAACATTAGGTCTTTTTTTAAATAGCACTTCTTCAATAGTATCTGGTTGTTGCATCCAAGCGCTAGAGTATGTTAAGTGTCTGTGAAAATTTGGTAGTAATTTTGAAAAAACAAAACAGGAAAGTAGGAGCTGAAATACAATTACTTTTTTAAAATGCTTTTTTAATAAAACACCTAGAGCAATTGGTATTAATAATAATAAAAAATTTTCCTTATTATCAAATCCAAATGTGCTTAAAATTATTAGAAAAGTAAATATAGATAGGTTTAAAACTGGTAATATATAGCCGCTATACTTTTTTAAAAAGCTAGTTTTAAAAAAAAACTTATAAAGCAGATAAAAACTAACTGCAGGAATAAGTATATATATAAATGCAAAGAAAAAAAACTGACTCCAAGAATTTACTAAAGTAAAATTCTTATCATAATAATATAACAAAGGATAAAGTCCTGCTGCAAGAGCAGCAATAATTGGAGTTTCTTTTTTACTATCAATAAAATCAACAACCTTATTTCTTAAATTATTTAACATCTTTCGGCTTTAGCAAATACATCACGCGTTCGCTATTTGCTATAGATTTTTTTTCTATTACCTCAAAATATATAGCATAAGCGGTTTCAAAATTCTCTAAAGAATACCAATCAAAATAATCTTTAAAATCTACCTTACTACTTAACAAGCGTTGTACCCAAGAATCGTTTCGTTTTGGGAATTCGATAACCAAGTGCTTAGAAAACGATGCGAAAAACTGCGCAGACATTTCAAAAGTTACGTTACCAGATAAAGACATGTGGTGAATAACCGCCAATGCTAATGTAACATCTGGCGTAAAATCTTTCATTCTATTTATAAAAGAATCCCGTTCTTTATTTTGAAAACCTATGGCTGCAGACGGATTTAAAACATCTAAAACAAAAGGAGTAATAAAGGATTCTTTATTTTCTCTAATGGCTTTATAATTAAAATCTACTGCGTTATTATCGATATCACAAACCAGAGCTTGCTGTAAGTCTGTAGTTATTTTTCTAACAAAAGTACCATCATTTCCACCAACATCAATTAGCGTTTTCGTGTTTAAATTGGTAATCCACGAATTAATTATTGCAGATTTTTCCACAAAAGCATCTGTACTATAATTGGTTTTATCATAATAATTCCCCCATTCGCTATGCTCTTTTAAAGACAGTTTTTTGATATAATCATACAAACTTTGTATGATATTTAATTGTCCTTTTTTAGACAAAGCGGAAGCTTTAGATTCCCCTTTATAGTCTTCGTTATGCTTATCTTCAAATTTGGCTAACAAATGAATATTAGAATACAAAAAAGGATTCATTTTGGTTTTAAACGGAAGCATAGAAGCTAGCATTTTAATAGGAATTCCATCTATAAAATTGCTCATCAACTTTAAAGATTGTGCACCATGATAATGTGCTAAAACTAAAGGACCTAAAAAATGAGTAATAAATTGTTTGTATGCGCGCCAAGGTGAGTTTTCTTGATAGAAATCGAAAGAAAGTGTATCTATAAAAATAGCTTTGCCTTCATGAAAAGCAATGTTAAAAGCCGTTGCATCTTTAAGTGAAAAACCTTTTTCTAAACTGTACTTCTGAAGCTTAAGTGTTAATAAAGCAGCTTCTTTATACATATTAAAACTCCATTCGTAAGGGTAGCTTATAAACGGAATATGATCTGGCTGAATAACAATTTTATCTCCGGTTTTAGATTTTTCGCTATGCGGAATTAATAGTTTGTTTATAAATAAACTATCAAAAAATCCAGAAGTAGTTAGCGCTTCGTATTGCTTAAAATATATAGGAAAAATAGCTCTTTTAATAACGCCTTCTTCCGTAAAAATATAACCAGAAGGATCTCTAAATGAAGAAGCATGCTTGCTATTATCTACCACGAACTATTGTTTATTTTCTGTATCTTGATCTTTAATTTCAATATCATCAAACATTTCTTCTTCTTGGTTTTTAGAAAACCCTAAAAGTGTTTTTATTTTATACATTAACCCTTTTGAAAACAAAACAACTCCTGCAACTGCTGCTACAACTGCTTGAACAATCATTGCTCCTAAACCTGGATCGAAATATAAAAAATGCATATTAAAATTTTTTGTAAATATAGTAAACTTAAACTTTACTACTCACTTATATCTTTAGATTTAATATCTCCATTTATTTTCCAGTCAAAAAAAGTAAGTATAGCATTAATAATATAAAAAACATACTTTACAACATTAGCAATATTTCCTTGAATTACATTTTTTATAATTTGCACTAAGTTATAAAAAGACCAAGTTAAAAATGTCTGTTCGTATTTAAAAGCTGTACTTATGTTTCCTACCAAAGAAATACCAAAAATAATAGCCACAGTGTGCTTAAAAAACGGATTAGTAATATTTGTACCAAACCAATAAAACCCTAAAAAAACTAATGTATAGGAAACCAAAAAAGCACTAAAAATTAACAAATAATACTTTGCATCTGCTTTTTTTACGCGTTCCCCATCATGCCATTTTTTTGTTGCTATTATAGCGATTACAAAAGTTAAAGGATAGGTAATAATTGCAGAGCGGTTACCAAAAAGGTAATCGATAACACCAGAATTAACGGTTGTAAAAATACCAATAAGATTTCCTAAGTTTTGCTGTTTAACTATCATTCTTGCTGCTAACAAAGACACAACAGCTCCCAAAGTAGACAAAAGCCCAATTGGGAAAGCTCCTTTTACAATATATGCATACAGCTCTACAAAAGGAATCCCAAATACGATCTTTCCATTAAAATAAATGGTTTCATGAAAATCTCTATAAATACAAATGGCCAAAACCAAAATTACGCCAAATAAATCCACATAATTAGAGTGGACTATTTGACGTAATGTTTTTTTGTTGAGCACTTAAGTTTTACTTAAGCGATCTTGTTTCTTTTACGATCTGTTTCCGATAACCAAATTTTACGTAAACGTAAGTGATTTGGAGTAACTTCTACATATTCGTCTTTTTGAATATATTCTAAAGCCTCTTCTAAGCTAAATTTAATTGCCGGTACAATTTTAGCTTTATCATCTGCTCCAGAACTACGTACATTACTTTGCTTTTTAGCTTTTGTAATATTTACAGCCATATCATCTTGACGAGAATTCTCACCAATTACTTGTCCTTCGTAAACACTCTCTCCTGGTTCAATAAAGAATTTCCCTCTATCTTGTAATTTATCAATAGAATAAGGAATAGCAGTACCATTTTCCATAGATATTAAAGAACCTGAAATACGTCCAGGAATCTCTCCTTTTAAAGGCTGGTATTCTTTAAAACGGTGTGCCATAATAGCCTCTCCAGCAGTAGCTGTTAGTAATTGGTTACGTAAACCAATAATACCACGAGAAGGGATTATAAACTCACAAATCATACGTTCTCCTTTAGCAACCATGCTTAATAACTCCCCTTTACGTTTGGTTACAAACTCTACCGCTTTTCCAGAGACTGTTTCTGGAAGATCAATAGTTAACTCTTCTATTGGTTCACATTTAACACCATCAATTTCTTTAATGATTACTTGTGGTTGTCCAATTTGAAGTTCATAACCTTCACGACGCATTGTTTCGATTAAAACCGATAAGTGTAATACACCACGACCAAAAACCATAAACTTATCTGCAGTATCAGTTTCGCCTAAACGAAGTGCTAAGTTTTTTTCTAATTCTTTTGCTAAACGATCTTTTATATGACGAGATGTTACATATTTACCATCTTTACCAAAGAAAGGCGAATCGTTAATTGTAAATAACATACTCATTGTTGGTTCATCTATCGCAATAGATTTTAAACCTTCTGGATTTTCTATATCGGCAACAGTGTCTCCAATTTCAAATCCTTCAACACCAACAAGTGCACAAATATCTCCAGTTTGAACGCTTTGTACTTTTTTACGTCCTAGACCTTCAAAAATAAATAATTCTTTAATTCTTGTTTTTGTAGTTGTTCCATCTGCTTTTACTAAAGAAACCTGTTGTCCTTCTACAAGACTTCCTCTTTGTAATCTACCAATTGCAATACGACCTGTAAAGGAAGAGAAATCTAAAGATGTAATTAACATTTGTGTTGTTCCTTCTTCAAATTTTGGTGTAGGAACATGCTCTATAACCATATCTAATAATGGTTCTACATTTTCCGTTTCTACTTTCCAATCGTCACTCATCCAGTTGTTCTTTGCAGAACCGTATACCGTAGGGAAATCTAGTTGCCACTCTTCTGCTCCTAATTCGAACATAAGATCGAAAACTTTTTCATGTACCTCATCTGGAGTACAGTTTTCTTTATCTACTTTATTTACAACAACACAAGGTTTTAAGCCTAAATCAATTGCTTTTTGTAATACGAAACGTGTTTGAGGCATTGGCCCTTCAAAAGCATCTACCAATAGTACAACACCATCAGCCATATTTAATACACGCTCTACTTCTCCACCAAAATCGGCGTGACCAGGAGTATCAATGATATTAATTTTTGTGTCTTTGTATACTACCGATACGTTTTTAGAAGTAATTGTAATTCCTCTTTCTCTTTCTAAATCGTTGTTATCTAGAATTAAATCACCAGTATTCTGGTTTTCTCTAAAGAGTTGACAATGGTACATGATTTTATCTACTAATGTAGTTTTACCATGATCTACGTGTGCAATAATTGCAATGTTTTTAATATTAGCCATAATAGTGCCTTATTTTAAGCGTGCAAAGGTACATTAAATTCTTGTGAATATATGCATCTTATAAATTATTTCTAATTTCCATAAAATATACTGGATTTCAATACATTATAAAAACAGCTCAAAATCGCTACTGCTTTATTACATTACCGATTATTGATATTACATTTTAACATATCAATTCTTTTTTAGTTAATAATTTGTTATAATTGAAAAATACTGTAATTTTTCTTACTACTTTTCGTTCTAATATTTAATTGTTCCCTAAAACAACTAAACAGAATTACAAATTATCCCTAATTAAAAATTAATAGCATTATGAACCAAATTAGTAAGTACTCCAAATTCATCCCATATCTATATTACTTAACAATAATTGCTTATTGGTTTACAGATATAAATAAAAGTGAAGGTGTTTCTGCCTATCCTATTTTATTATTTGGTATCCCGTTTTTATGGCAACTAATAAAACCTAATAAGAAATTAAACTTTGGATTAGGTATTACATTTGTGTGTTTATCTTCGTATATGATATTAGCATACTTATCTGATTTATTTCATATTGTTACCATATCTAATGCTTCAAAACAGTTTGCTCTTTATGGTGGATTAACAGTTGCCGCTAACTTTTTCATGGCATTATGGATTATGAGAAATAGTATGAAAAAAACTTTTTAAATTGATTACCTTTGTCGCTTAAATTTTAAGTTGATGAATCTTCAAGATATTCCAAAAATAAAACATACCAATTCTAATAATTTTTTCCTTTTAGCAGGACCTTGTGCTATTGAGAGTGAAGAAATGGCATTTCGGATAGCCGAAAAAGTAGTAGAAATTACTAACAAATTAGAGATTCCTTATATCTTTAAAGGGAGTTTTAAAAAAGCAAACCGAAGTAGAATTGACAGTTTTACAGGAATTGGAGATGAAAAAGCTCTAGAGATTTTAAAGAAAGTTTCCGAAAAATTTGATGTACCAACGGTTACAGATATTCATGAAGCTAGCGATGCTGCGTTTGCTGCAAAATATGTAGATGTTTTACAAATCCCAGCATTTTTAGTGCGTCAAACCGACTTGGTCGTTGCTGCCGCAAAAACAGGTAAAGTGGTAAACTTAAAAAAAGGGCAATTTATGAGTCCCGAAGCCATGAAACACGCAGTACAGAAAGTAAAGGATTCAGGAAGCGATAAAGCATGGATTACAGATAGAGGTACCATGTTTGGCTACCAAGACATGATTGTAGATTTTCGTGGCATACCAACCATGCGCAAATACGCACCTACGGTTTTAGACGTAACACATTCTTTACAACAGCCAAATCAAAGTGTTGGTGTAACTGGAGGAAGACCAGATATGATAGAAACTATAGCTAGAGCTGGAATTGTAAATAATGTTGATGGTTTATTTATTGAAACACATTTTGATCCTGCAAATGCTAAAAGTGATGGCGCTAATATGTTGCATTTAGATAATTTAGAAAAATTGCTCACCAATTTGGTAGCTATTAGAAAAACTATAAACGCATTATAATTATCCCAAATCATATTTGTAATGAAAAATGCTACGCAAACAAAACTAGCACTATTTAGCTTAATATTATTTTCTGTATTTACAACTGCTCAAGAAACGCAAGTAGAAATTAATACCGAAAAATACACAGCGAATAACAAAGGAAAGTTTTTTATAAGCTGGGGAGGAAACAGAGAAACCTTTTCTAAATCGGATATTAGATTTCAAGGGGAAGGTTACGACTTTACCATTCACGATGCTTCTGCTAAAGACAAACCAAAAGGTTGGCATATCGATTATATTAACCCTACACGAATGACCATACCGCAAACCAATGTGAAGGTTGGTTATTTTATTTCTAACAAATACAATATCGCTTTTGGTGTAGACCATATGAAATATGTAATGAAAAGAAATAAATATAAAAATGTTAGTGGCTATATAGACCTTCCGGAAGACGAAGAAGGCAGCATTTACAACCAAGAATTTAGTGGAGACTCCTATTTTGTTTCCGAAGACTTCTTAAAATTCGAACACACCAATGGCTTAAATTATGTGTATTTAGAGTTTAATAGGTTTGATGATATTTCTTCCCTTTTAAAAATTAATAATACCGATATCTTTCAAATAAATTTAACCGAAGGTTTTGGTGCTGGAGCTCTATATCCAAAAACAAACACGACACTTTTACAAAAAGAAAGGTATGATGAGTTTCATGTAGCTGGCTATGGTGTTTCTTTAAACGTTGGACTAAACCTTACTTTCTATAAATACTTTTTTATAGAAACCGATTTAAGAGGTGGTTTTATTAATATGCCAGACATTAGAACAACAAGTAATAGCAACGAGAGTGCTTCGCAACATTTCTGGTACTTACAACGTGTCATTTCTGTTGGAGGAAGATTTAGAATTTAATCTACTTTTATCTAGTATTTATCTTTACTTATAAAAACTTTTGTCTTTGTGTTTATATACCTCTTCAAGAATTGCAACAAAAATAGCATCATCTACTTCTTCTAAAGCTGTATAACGTAATGATTTTACTAATTTCCTGTTTTCACTAACTAAATAATCTACATACTTTTTAGAGATATGTGCCGAATGCCAAAAGCCAACATCTACAAATGCTTTTTTATGAGTAGCATTTAAGTAGCAAATAGGTTTTTTATTAATATAATAACAAGGTATTCGCCACTTATACTTCAATTCTGCTTCAGGTAAAGTATGTTCAATTACTGCCTGTAAATGCATTAATATAGCACGATATGGCTCAGGTTGGTTAACTATATAATCTTCAGCTGGATTCATGCTTAAAAATAATAAAATTTATTTAGGAAACTTTTAACTTGTAACATTGCTTTATTTTTATTTACTTTGTATTTCAAAGTACTTTTATATGGAAGCTAAAGATTATTTAAAAGACATTAGTGAGATTAAAAACCTAATGAATAAATCTTCAAGATTTATTTCTTTAAGTGGCTTATCAGGAATATTAGCTGGGATTTACGCACTAATTGGTGCAACTATTGCATATTGGTTGGTAATAAATCATAGCTATGGCACATTACTTTTAGATGGTTGGGTCTTTAAAACTTGCTTACTTATTTTAGCCTTAATAGCTTTTTTTAGTATTGCAACTGCAATATTTTTAACCACTAGAAAAGCAAAAAAGAATAATGAAAAAATTTGGGACACCTCTTCAAAACGTTTAATCTTTAACTTTTTAATTCCGCTAATTACTGGAGGTATTTATATTTTAATCATTTTAGCACAACAAAAATATGGACAAGCTGGGGCTTTAATGCTCATTTTTTATGGTCTTGCACTTGTTAATGCATCCAAATATAGTATTGGAGATATTAGGTATTTAGGTTTCATAGAAATTATTTTAGGTTTAATTTGCGCGCTGTTTCCTGGTTATGGCTTTATACTTTGGGTTATAGGCTTCGGGTTTTTACATATTGTTTACGGAACTATAATGTATATTAAATACGATAAGAAATGAGTAATACAATAAAGACAGGGTTAATTGCTACCTTAATGATATATGTACTTGGAGTAACCTTTACGTATTATTCCAACCAAAAGTTTCATCTGCAATTTGAAAAATTTGATATAGACAAGAATGGCTCTATAGATGCCAACGAAATGTCTGAACAAGCAGAATTCTATTTAATCCAAAAAGAAAAACGAAAAACAACAAAGCAAGCAATTATAATATTAATTCCTGTTGCGATAATTATTGGTTTTATTTGCTTTGCTATTGCAGTGCTTTTTAAGAAAATGAAAACAATAGACACGAATGAAATTAATTACCAATAGATGAGCTTTCTAATAATTCTAATTCTTGCTATTCCTTCCTACTTTTTATCAAAGTGGGGCTTAAAAAAATTTAATCTAGGAAACGACGAGAACAGAAAATTAATAGCCCTAATACCAGCTATATTATTAAGTCCTATAATTTATATCGGACTAATGTATTTATGGATATTATCGATTTCGTATTATCCTACCAATGATTTCGATAAACAAGAATGGGAAACTAATATTGAGGAGAGGTATAAAATGTCTGAAGACATCATAGAAAGTAAAATATTAATCGGAAAAACAAAAGAAGAAATAATCGAATTATTAGGAAAAGATTTTTACACATACAACCAAAATCACATTGCCTATGGCATTGGATTTGTTCCCGGACTTTTTAGTATGGATCCAGATGTATTAGATATCTATTTTGAAAATGGAAAGGTTACTAAAGTAGAGCAACACCAAACTTAAATAAAAAAATTCCTGCTTGTTCAGGAAATATATGAGTATAATAACCAACATAAATAAAGCTTTCGATCATCGCATTAGATTAGGCATCATGTCTATTTTAATGGTTAACGAATATGCCGATTTTAAAATGCTTAAAGAGCTACTAGAAGTTACCGATGGTAATTTAGCAAGTCACACCAAAGCACTTGAAAAAGTAGCATATATTACAGTAGAAAAACAATTTATTGGCCGAAAACCAAACACACGATATGCAACAACAAATCTTGGTAGAGCTGCATTTAAAAAACATATTGAAGCGCTTGAAAAATTAATTAACAAACAATAAACTCCTTCCTTGCAAGGGATAGAAATATTTTTTTAATCTTTTACTTTGAAATTCAAAGTACTTTATATTTATGAAAAAAAGAAAACAACTTATCGAATGGCTTTTTGAAAAATCTCAAAAAATATATACCAACATATTCAAAAAGCATCAACCATGGGGAATTTACAAAGCAGAGCTTTTAACCTATCCAGAGGCTTCTCTAGGTAAACATCTTGGCGAATTTTTAGATAAAAACAACTTCGAATTAATTTCTAAAGTAGAAAGACATGATGCCTACCATACTTTAACTGGGTTTGGCTCCAAAGTAGAAGACGAGATTGCACTACAATGTTTATGCTTTGGAAACGGAAAAAGAAGTCCTTATTTATTTGGAGCAATTGTATTAGGCGTAATTATTCTCCCAGAGTATTACAAGTACTATTACAAGTCTTACTTAATAGGTAAAAACGCAAATTCTTTTCATCAATATGATTATAAAAAACTATTACAAGTAAACATACATTCATTTAGAATGAGCATTTTTTCGAAACAACAATTAGACATTCTATTAACAACAAAAATCTAAAACACTTTTACTATGGAAGAAATACAAAAACATAATACAAACAGATTCACCAATTGGCTAAAAACATCTATAACTGCAAGAATGCTTATGATAGGTTTTTTAACCTTAATATTACTTGTTCCATTATCGTTTATAGAAAGCTTAATAAAAGAACGTGCATTTAGGCAACAGGATGTAGTAAACGAAATCAACCAAAAATGGGGGAATCATGTTTTAGTCTATGGTCCCATTTTAAAGATCCCTTATAAAACTTATAGCGAAACAAAAACCTATAACGAAAAGACAAAAACCTACTTTAAAGAAACCCAAACACATATTAATTATGCATATATCTTTCCCGAAAATCTAGATACTAAAGCTTCAGTAAATTCTAAAACCTTAAACAGAGGTAACTTCGAATCTGCTGTTTTTACAACCAACATGGATTTTTCAGGGTATTTTATCCCTACAGACCTTTCTTCAAAAGGAATAAAAAAAGAAGACATTATTTGGGACAAAGCAAGCGTAATCATAAAAACATCTAACCTAAAAGGTATTAAAAGTGAAATGCTTTTAAAACTAAACAACAATACCTATTCTTTTCAAACCAATTTTAATGACACCAACAATAATAACCACAATCGTCTAGACGTATTAGAATCTGGATTTATAAAAACCGAAGATATTACCGAAACAAGGAATTCTAATTTTAATATTACAATGGCTTTTAATGGTAGCAAGCAAATAGAATTAATCCCTATTGGTAAAACCACAACCATGAGCATGACTTCTAATTGGGCAGATCCAAGCTTTATTGGCAACTATTTACCAGACGACGAAACCAAAGAAATTACCAAAAACGGATTTACAGCAGACTGGAAAATACTTCACATTAATAGAGCTTTCTCGCAACAACACCTTAACAAAATACCAAACCTCAACAGCTTTGCTTTTGGCACCAAATTTATGGTCATGGTAGACGAGTATCAAAAATCCGAACGCTCTGCAAAATACGGTTTTCTAGTTATTGGTTTAACCTTCCTCATTTTCTTCCTTATACAAAGCTTAAGCAAAATAAACATTCACCCTTTTCAATATTTAATGATTGGTATTGCACTCACCATGTTTTATACCTTACTCGTTTCTATTTCCGAGCACAGTAACTTTTTAAAAGCCTATCTTATTGCAGGTATTTCGGTAATTGTACTCATCACACTCTATTCCAAATCCATACTAAAAAACTTTAAATTCCCCATTTTTATCGGGGTATCACTCACAGCACTTTACACCTTTATTTACGTAATCATTCAATTAGAAAACTACGCATTATTAGTTGGTAGCATTGGTTTATTCCTCATCCTAGCTACTGTTATGTTTGTGTCTAGAAAAATAGATTGGACAAACGGATAATGAATAAGTAGGACGTTACCCGTTTCGCAAAAAAGCTTCAAAGGGTCGCGCTTTACGTTAAATCTTTTTGCAAAACAGAGCTAAACTTGTTTCAATATTTTATTAATAACAAACTTGTAAGCCAATAGAACTAATTCACTTTATAATCTCGCAAAAAGGATACCACTGCAATCGCTAACGCAAATAGTAACTATCATGAAAAATATAATTTTAACCAGTAAAATAACAGCAGCAACCAGCTTTATTATAGGAACAGTATTATTAGCCGTTTACCTATATTTTGATAATCTAAAAAACCTAGAACAAATCGGATTCGGTTTTATACTAATAGCATTTTGGATAAACCTTATTTTATTAGTTATTCTAATTATTTCCGCTTTTGTAAAACCTAAATTTAGAATCGAAATACTAAAAACCTGCGCTATCTTATTATTAAACATACCAATAGCAATAGGTTACTTCTTTTTAGTTTTATGGTCTTTAGATTTAAGCAAGCATTTTTAATTATGAAATTTCAATGTAACAAAAACTACAGCATAGCAGCCATTGTACTATTTATAGTAGAAGCTTTTATTGCAACCTTTTTAAAAGATGGTTTTATCCGACATACTTTTGGCGATTACCTTGTCGTTATACTACTCTATTGTATGTTTAAAAGTGTTATAAAAACAAAACCATTTTATATCGCAATAGCAGTTTTTATCATTGCTTATGGTATCGAGTTTTTACAACTCACCCATTTTTTAGAAGTATTAAAGCTTCAAAACAACACAGTAGCTAAAATTATTTTAGGAAGTACTTTTAGTATTCAAGATCTAATCGCTTACACATTAGGTATTATTACCATTCTAATTTTTGAACACAAAACACAAAACAATGCATAATTTAAAATCCCATATCTTTAATCAATACAAAGTCATTTCACTCCTTAGTGCTTCTATGCTTTTAAGTATCTTTTTACTAATGGTTAGAATAAAAATTACACACACTTATTTTTTCATATTTTTAGTATGGAACTTGTTTCTTGCAGTGATACCTTATGCAATTACAATCTACTTAAAAAGCAGAGAAAAAACAAACAAATTTCAACTTGCAATAGCGTTTAGTATTTGGTTGCTCTTTTTACCTAATGCGCCTTATATTATTACAGACCTAATACATTTAAAAATTAGTGAAAACCCATTTTTTTGGTTAGATGTTTTACTAGTAACTTCCTTTGCTTATAATGGGTTAATGCTATTCTTTTTAAGTATGGTAGATATAAAAAAATTATTGCAAAATTATTTTAGTAAAAACAAGGTAAGTTATCTTATGCATGCAATTCTTTTATTAACTGCTTTTGGTATTTACTTGGGTAGATTTTTACGCTATAATTCTTGGGATATTTTACAACACCCTTCTATCCTTTTTAAGGATATATTACACATGGTTATACAGCCAAATCAACACTTAGAAGTTTGGTTATTTACGTTTACATTTGGCTGTTTTTTAGCCATTAGCTTTCGTATGTTTCAGGTTTTTCAAAAAACAGGAAACAGTTAATCTTCTCTGTTTTTTTCTTGAATCTTTCTAACAATATTAGCAGCTACATTTCTAGGCATTAACCTTGGTAGTGTAGCAAGAAATTTATTAAAACCTCCAGGTATTGCCACAGGTTTCCCTTTTAACATGGCTTTATAACCATAAGCAGCAACTGCTTTGGCGGAAGCCATATTAAAAGTGATTTTATTTTCTTTACTATCTTCTGAAACTGTTTCTTGAAAATGCGTTTTTGTTGGCCCAGGACATAAAGCGGTTACAGAAACTCCTGTTCCCTTTAGTTCACATGCAATAGCTTCAGAAAAAGAAAGCATATAACCTTTAGAAGCATAATAAATAGACATTAAAGGTCCTGGTTGAAAAGCCGCAAGAGAAGACATGTTTAATATTTTACCCGATTTACGTTTTACCATACCCTCTAAAACCAGTTTAGTTAAATGTGTTGTGGTCATTATATGCACATGCAACATAGCAGATTCTCGCTCCCAATTGGTTTCAGCAAAAGAGCCAAACAAACCAAATCCTGCATTATTAATTAACACATCAATTGGTTCGTTATTTATATCGTCTATAATTTCTTGTGAAATATTTGGAAGGCTTAAATCTTTAGCTAGCGTTATTACTTCTACTTTAAAACCACGTACTAATTCATCTTTTACTTTAGCTAGATTTACTGCATTAATATCAACTAATATCAATTTGTAAGCGTCTTTGGCTAATAAAAGAGTTAACTCATAGCCTAATCCAGATGCTGCTCCTGTTATTAATGCTGTTTTAGTCATGTTGTGATTTTAAAATAATTATTTTTTTTTAGTTTACAATTAATGTTACAGATGCAGTAGAACAGTTATCATTACTAGTGAAATTTTCACATATTTGATAATCGATAGTATACGTCCCTGAAGGTACATTAGCAATTAATATATCAATAGTTCCGTTGGTATTTAACACAAAATAATCGCCACTACTATTCGATATTGTATTTACAGTTACTGCGTAATTTATCATCGTTCCTCCATTTAAAGTATCATTATCTAATACATTTAAAATAGAAGTTGCTGTAGCACTACCATCTATTGCGTCTAATGCATCATTTACAGCCGTAATTGTATTGTTTACATATATACTAACCGATGAAGTACTGCAATTATTTGGGTTTGCAATTTCACATATGGTATATGGAAATTGATAATCTGCCGAAGGTGTAAACTCTAATGGCATAGAAATATCACCATTGGCATCTAAAGATATATAATCTCCTTGATTACCATCGCCTACCGTTATAGTCACATTATTTGGTGTAGCATCTAAACCATTTAAGGTGTCATTATTTAATACATTTAAAAGCGTTTGTCCTTGTGGTGTACCAACAGCATTTATCCAGTCATATACTGCATTAATACTACCTGAAGTATTGAATACATATAAAGTCACTGTTGCAGAAGCGCAGTTGTTTGGATCTGTAATTTGACAAATAGTATAGAATATATCGTAGGTTCCTGTTGGTGTGTTTTCATTTACATCAATAGTTCCATCTGCATTTAGAAAAATGTTATTTGGGAAATTGGTAGAGGAAGTTATGGTTACTTCATTTGCATTTACTGCTATTCCATCAATAGTATCGTTATTTAAAACGTTTACAACTGCTGTTGCTCCCAGAGAGTTAGAAACTTCAATACCATCCATGAAATCGTCTTCTGCATTAATTATTGCTGTAGTATCATCTGTATTGGTAACAAATAAAGTTACTGTTGCAGAAGCGCAGTTGTTTGGATCTGTAATTTGA
>NZ_JAUOQT010000001.1 GCF_030547245.1 Oceanihabitans sp. 2_MG-2023 | reverse complement strand
GCATCTGCCCATACTGGGTTACTTGCATCTCCTACACTTCCGGCTGTGAATACACATGGATCTAGTGGTTCTGGATCAGTTCCGTTTGGATCTCCATCTCCATCACAATCTGCGGTTAACCAATCTCCAGTTTGTGTTACTGTTATATCTGCTACGTTGTAATCACATGGATCGGTTGGATCCGTTCCATCAGGTCCTGCGGTACCATCCATATCTGGATCTACCTCTGTTCCGTTGATTACTCCATCTCCATCACAATCGGATGTATACCAATCTGTATTATTATCTGTAAAATCTACATTAGCAATATTTCCACCTACACATGGGTCATATGGTGCTGGATCAACAGCATTTGTTTCGCCATCGCCATCACAATCCGCTGCTTGCCATATTGCATTAGACGTATCTGCTACACTTCCTGCTGTAAACACACATGGATCTTGTGGATCTGGATCGGTTCCGTTGGAATCCCCATCACCATCACAATCCGCTGCTTGCCAGATGGCATTAGACGTATCTGCTACACTTCCTGCGGTAAATACACATGGATCTTGTGGATCTGGATCCGTTCCGTTGGAATCCCCATCGCCATCACAATCTGCTGCTTGCCATATTGCATTAGATGTATCTGCTACACTTCCTGCGGTAAATACACATGGGTCTTGTGGGTCTGGATCGGTTCCGTTGGAATCCCCATCGCCATCACAATCCGCTGCTGCCCAAATATCATAAGCTGCTTGTTCTGAACTTCCTGGAGTTCCTGGATTTGTTGGGATTGTTGGATTTGTTACACTACATGGATCGAATGGTTCTGTACCATTCATTATTTCTTCTCCATTGGTCTCGCCATCGCCATCACAATCGGCTGCTGCCCAAACCGAATAGTTTGGATCACTTGGTGATGGAATTGTTTGAGTACCACTAACACTACATGGATCGGTTGGATCGGATCCATTATTATCTTCTGTTCCATTTGTTTCGCCATCGCCATCACAATCCGCTGCTTGCCAGATGGCATTAGACGTATCTGCTACACTTCCTGCTGTAAATACACATGGATCTTGTGGATCTGGATCGGTTCCGTTGGAATCCCCATCACCATCACAATCCGCTGCTGCCCAAATATCATAAGCTGTTTGTTCAGGTGTACCTGGTGCTACAGGATCTGTAGGAGATGTTGTTCCTGATGAAAACACACATGGATCGATTGGGTCTGGATCACTTCCATTTGGATCACCATCTCCATCACAATCTGCTAATATCCAAGCTCCTGTTTGTGTTTCTGTAACTAATAAAGGTTCATATTCACATGGGTCATCTGGATCGGTTCCATTTCCATCATCTATACCATTTCCATCCGGATCAATTTCATTTGCATTAGTTACACCATCACCATCACAATCTGTATCTTGGAATTCTGTAGTTGTTATTGTATAATCTTGGTTAACCGGAAGATATTCACAAGAATTATAAGGATTTGTTAAATCAATAACTTCTTGACCATTTGTTACTCCATCACCATCACAATCGGCTAATGCCCATATATCATACGCTGCTTGTTCTGAAGAACCAGGAGTTCCTGGATTTGTAGGAGCAGGAGTTCCAACTGTAAATTCACATGGATCGGTTGGGTCTGGATCTGTTCCGTTTGGATCGCCATCACCATCACAATCTGCTGCTTGCCATATGGCATTTGATGTGTCTGCTACACTTCCTGCAGTAAATACGCATGGATCTGCTGGATCAGGATCTGTACTATCACAATCACCATCACCATCGGTATCAATACAACCATCAACAGTGATGCTTTCTATTAAATCATCTCCAGCCGTAGTTGGATCTACTTGATCTGGTGTTGTAGCTGCTGTTGTTGTATTTGTTATTGTATTACCATCTTCACCAAGGTTAACTGTTCCTTCAATGATAAGTGTTACAAACTGTCCACTACTTATAAAAGGAATAGTCCAATTTGGCGATAGATAAGTTGAAGGTTGATCACCACCTGTATTTCCATTATTAGCTGTAGCTGTCAATTCAACAGGAATAACATCAGACAATGAAACATTAGTTGCATCATCAGGGCCATTGTTAACTACTGAAATTGTATAAGTAACAGTATCTCCTTCTGCTGGTGTATTAGTTGCACTAGTAAGTACTTTCGTTGTTATTAAATCGGCTATTCCGGATGCTGTCCCTCCATTAGCAGCATCATCGTCAGTATCATTTACAGGATTATTATCTAATTCATCTGCACTCACAGAAGCATTGTTTGTAAATGCACCTGAACCATTAATTACTGCTGTTACTGTTATAGTTACATCATTTGCAGGGCTTCCAGGTGCAATACTTGAAATTGTACAAGGGAAACTTGTACAACCACCACCAAAAACACTTGAAATGGTTAAATTATTAGGAGCATCAGTAACAACAATATTATTTGCTATATCTGGACCAGCATTACTAACAACCAATGTATAAGTAACTGTATCACCACTTGTGTAAGGACCTACTGTATCTAAAGTCTTTGTAATACCTACATCTGCTACTCCAGAAGCTACACCACCATTTGCTGGATCTTCATCCATATTATTTGTTAAATCTGGATCCGTTTCATCTGCTAAAACAGAAATATCATTAGTGAATGCACCAACATCGTCGATGGTTCCCGTTACCAAAAGAGTTATATTTCCTCCTGATGGAATTGTACCAAGGTTACAATCAAAATCAACACAAACTGGACCACCACCCGACACACTTGTAAGAGTTAAGTTTGTTGGTGTATCAGTAACCATAACATTATTAGCAGGATCTGGACCGTCATTACTTACTACTATAGTATAAGAAATTGTATCACCTGAATTATAAGGAGCAGGAGTATCTAGAGTTTTAGTTACACTTATATCTGCAATTCCCGTGGCTACACCATCATTATTTCCGTCGCTACCATCATCTGTATCGTTAGTTACATCGACATCTACTTCATCTGCTGAAACAGAAGCTACATTTGTAAATGCTCCTGGTCCATCAATTGTACCAGTTACAACAATAGTAACATCACTTGCTGGAGAATTAGCCAAAACAGTACCCACATTACAAGGGAACGTTGTACAACCTCCTCCTAAAACATTTGTTATTGTCACATTTGTAGGAGTGTCTGTTACTATAACGTTATTAGCTGTATCAGTTCCATCATTACTTACAACAATATTCCATGAAACCGTATCCCCTGTTTCAAAAGGCCCACTTTCATTTAAAGTTTTTGTGATACCCATATCTGCTTCTGCAACACTACAAGAATCCGGAGCAGTTCCAGCGTTTTGCGTATCTGTACAACCGCTTGGGTTATCAAAAGTTCCAGTTAAGATTACATCTGCACCATCTGCAGAAAAAGTTAATCCGGAAAAAGTATGTTGTGTTGAACTAAATAATCCAGATACAGGAACAAATGTATTAATTCCAGCTCCTGTTAAATCAAGATTACCAGCTCCTGGTGGATTTGTAAACTCTACAACAACATCAGCTGTAAAAGTATCATCTGAACTATCACCTGTTGTACCATTTGAATCGCAAGCCCCAATATTGGTTAAAGAAATGACTGCTACTGTACAGGTATTTATAGTAATAAATATATTTGCTGTATCTTCATTACCTAGAGGATCTGCTACAGTATAAGGAAAAGAAATTGGTGTATTACTTCCTGGTGGAGGTGTGATTTCCAATTCACCTGCTACGTATTGAACAATTGTACCATCTGAAAGTAATACAGGAGCTCCACCTTCAGTAATAGGCATATTATCTACTTCAGTAATTATTATTGGGTCCGAATCTGGATCGGAATCATTATCCAAAGGATCAATTGTAATTAGGGTATCTACATTTGTATTATCCGTATTATCTTCAGCTTCTGGAGGGTTATTTATACTAACCGAATCAGTAACTGGTCCTACCACAGTTCCATTAGGATCGGTTGCTGTAAAAGTTGCTGTATTATCTCCGGTACAAGGTAATGTGATTTCAACATCAATAGTTAAAATCAACCTTTCACCAGGCGCGAATTGACCTGTATTATTTTCAAAAATATTATTTAGTCCTTGTCCTGTATAAAAAGCATTTAAAACCGGGTCTACCGTAGCAGTAGAGGTTATTATTTGCGGGGCACCTACACTTACAATATTACCAGGGCACATTGCTGAGATATCATCTACAACTTGTAGATTAAAAATATCAACAGGAGATGTTGGGTCATTTTCTATTTCTATTTGAAAGGTAATATCTCTATTGCCTAATGTACCCGCTGGGTCATTATTTATTATTGTTTTTGTAACAACTGGAATTGGAGCAAATAAAATTTGCACTGGAGTTTCTTCACAAAAACATTGCTCATCATCATGTTCTGCAGTTAAATTTCTTCTAGAAATATCTGAAACTGCCGTTCCGGCTGAATCCTCACCAGTAATCACACCTTGCGTATTTCTTGTTGTTTGATTTCCCGTAGGCCCTACATTTAAGTCTACTCTATAGGAAGCACTTGTATTTGCTGCCATAGTTTGACCTGGTATCAATAAATCTGTAGAAGTACCAATAAGACCAGAACCTCCATCAAAACCTGGATTAGCATTTAAAACTCCTGAAAGTTGAGTTACCACAAACGTATTAATTGGTATTCCTGACGCAAATAAATGATCAAAAGAGTCTACGTATTGTATATTAGAAGCTGGGCCTGATCCGGAATTTCTTAATGTAATGGTATAGAAAAAATCTGATGTTCCATCTGTATTAACAGCTGGCGTTGCGTCACTTATCTCTAGACCTGCACTTAAAATAGATAGGTTTTCTTCAAATAACTCTACATCTGTTGCACTTGTAATAAATGGATCTCCCGTAACCGCATCATTAGCGGTTGCAAAAATTTCATTAATTACTGTTGCCCCGTCCAACGCTGGGACTGCATCAACCTCTATACAAAAAGCATATTGAATTGATTCACCCGGATCTAATTCACTTAAGGTATCAATAATAATCACCTCTTCATTAGTAGTTCCATTAAAAGAACCATTTGGCGTCACACCTGTTGGCATTAGTGGTCCCGCAGAACGAGATACAATATTTACAATATTTGCATCACCTAAAAATGGTGTTCCTAGATCATCTGTTATACTTATATTATATACTGGATTTGAACCCGTATTAGTTAATGTTCCTGAATAACGTATTCTATACCTATCATCAGTAGTATATCCCCAATCACAATGCGTTTTATTAATCACTAAGCCTCCATCTCCTACTGGGGCACTACATTGTGACTGTGCAGTAAATGTATTTGGTAAATTAAATACACATGAAGTAAATGCGTCTGAAAAAGATGCAGTTAAGTCAACCGCTCCACCATCTGCACTAAATTGAACACCAACAAAAGTATGTGATGTTGCTGAATCTAAAGTACCAACTCCCTCGGCCGCGCTTCCATCACCTGTTAAGTCCAGAGTACCAGTAGCAGGTGCAAAATCGAAAGTAACTGTTATATCTGCTGTAAAAGTATCGTCTCCTTCATTTCCAGGGCCTTGTGTTCCTCCATCGTTACATATTGAAATATTACTAGCAGTAATACCGTTTATTATACAATCTGGACTACAGGAAGCTGGAGCAGCTCCTGTGGAAACAGATAAAGTACAAGTAGATACACCACCAGAAAAAGTTACGGTAGCATCTATAGGTCCACCATCTGCAGGCATGGATACATCTTGAAAAGTATATGATGTAGCACCTATACTACCAACAGCTTCGGTTCTAGTCCCATCCCCTGAAAGTATTATATTTCCACTAGAAGGTGGATTAGAATAAGTAACTGTAATATCTGCAGTATAGGTATCATCACTAGGGTCACCTTGGGTACCACCATCAGAACAAGCTGAAATATCACTAACGGTTATATTGGTTATCTCACAATCTGGACTACAGGAAGCTGGAGCTAAACCTGCAGAAGGCTCATTAAAAGTAGATGTACATGTTGCATCCCCAACAAAAGACGCAGTAATATCTATAGGTGTACCGTCTGCAGCCATATTAATTCCAGAGAATGTATAAGACATAACTCCTGGAGTAAATGTTGTAACATCGACGGTCTGTGCGCCACTATCTCCAGACAACACAAGGTTTCCTGTAGCAGGAGCTGCATCGAAGGTTACCGTTATGTCTGCTGTAAAAGTATCATCACTTGGATCTGGAGTTGTACCTCCATCACTACAAGCTGAAATCATTGATGTTGAAATAACTGTGATATCACACTGAGCAAAAGAGTTTACAGTTGACAATAAATAAATAAAAGCTCCTATTAAAATATAGGCCTTACTTGTTTTTGATGTAAATAAAGTAACTTTTTTCATAAGCAATTACATAAAATAAATCTAGTTGGGTATAACATATCGTAATTATAACAATATGTTTAATCTATAAAGTTTATAAAATTAAGAAAGCTTTAAGACTAAAAAAAAAAAATAACACAAAAAAATCGATTAAATGCTATTTTTTTATGTTTAAATGCATTTTTATCGACAAAAAACAAGTCTAATTCTTGTTCATAATACACTTAATTGCTTTTTTATAAGATGAAGTGCAAAATTATTGTATCAATTTATAGCATTTTCTTTATGAGGTTCGCTTGTTTATATAAAAAAAGAGCAGCTAATATTAGCTGCTCTTTTTTTATATAAGTTTTTTACTACCAAATTCTTACCCTATCTTCTGGAGCGATGTACATTTTATCGCCTTCTTTAATATTAAATGCTTCATAAAAAGCATCTACATTTAAAAGTGGTTGTACAGCTCTATTCATTCCTGGAGAATGCGGATCTGTTTTTATTCTAGTACGTAATGCATCTTCACGCATTTTTATTCTCCATACTGTTGCCCAACTCATAAAGAAACGTTGTTCGGGTGTGTAACCATCGATATTTTCCGGTTTGTTTCCTTCAAAACTCATTTGCATAGCATCATAAGCTGCAAGAACACCACCTAAATCTCCTATGTTTTCACCTAGAGTAAATTCACCATTAATATTAGTTTCAGGTAAAACTTCAATAGCACTATATTGATCTGCTAATGCTTTCCCTAAGCCTTCAAACTGTTTTAAATCTTCGTCTGTCCACCAATTATTTAAGTTTCCATCTTTATCATAACGAGAACCTGAGTCATCAAAACTATGTGAAATCTCATGACCAATAACTGCGCCAATTCCCCCATAATTTACAGCGTCATCTGCAGTATAATTATAAAAAGGTGGTTGTAAAATAGCTGCAGGAAAAACGATCTCATTATAAGCAGGGTTAAAATAAGCATTTACCACTTGTGGTGCCATATACCATTCGCTTTTATCTACAGGTTTTCCTAATTTATCTAAGTCTTTTTGAAAATTCCATGCACTAGCATTTAAAGAGTTTTGAAGATAAGTACCTCCATCTTCAACACTATTAACAGCCAATGCAGAATAGTCTTTCCATTTGTCTGGATAAGCAATTTTCACTTTAGTTGCTCTTAGTTTTTCAATAGCTTTTTCTTTGGTTTCTGGACTCATCCATTCTAGCTTATTGATTCTATGCTCGAAAGCTAAAATAACATTCTTTATCATTTTTTCGGCATTCACTTTTGCTTCAGGCGGAAACTTTTTATCCACATATAATTTACCTAATGCTTCACCGATGGTTCTATTTAAGGATCCTAGGGCACGTTCGTCTCTTGGTCTTTGCGCTTTAGAGCCATTGAGTTCTTTTCCGTAAAACTCCCAATTAGCAGTTTCAATATCAGTACTTAACAATCCTGCAGCTCCATTAAAAGCATCCCACTTTAAATAGGTTTTCCAATCTTCTACATTACCATCAGCAAGAACTTCTTGTAATCGATTAAAGTATCCTAAATCTCCAATAATTACTGTGTCTAATTCTTTTACACCAATACCATTTAAAAAGTTTTTCCAATTAACAGCAGGAACCATTTCTTGAACTTCGTCAATAGAACGAGGGTTATAACGTTTACGAGCATCACGACGATCTACCTTATCCATTTTAGCTTCTTCTAATCTAGTTTCGAAAGCTAAAATTTGATTTGCTTGTGCATTCGCATCTGCTTCACTATCGCCTAAGTATTGAAACATTCTAGTAATATGTGCAACGTATTTTTTTCTTTTTTCTTTAGAATCTTCATCGTCTTTCACATAGTAATCTCTATCTGGTAATCCAGTACTTCCTCCTCCTAAATAAGCAACATTCCTGTTACTATCTTTAGGGTCGCTACCAACACCAAATCCGTATAAACCGCCACCACCTTTAGGTTCCATTTCTATCATGAAAGCTTGTAAGTCGTCAATATTTTTAATGGCTTCAATTTTTGCTAAAATTGGTTTAACAGGAGCTATACCAGCTTTATTTCTACTAATAGTATCCATTATAGTTTGGTAGTAGAATACTGCTTTTTCCTGGTCGGATCCTGGAAGGACTTGTATGTTTCCTAAATCTTTATTATCGGACATAGCAGATTTTAAAATAGCTAAAGCATCTGCATCTGTTTTTTTGCGGAGTTCTTGAAAGCTTCCCCAAGTTGCTTGATCGTCTGGTATTTCGTTATTTTCAAGCCATTTACCATTAACGTGTTTGAAAAAATCTTCGCTAGCAGGAACTGTAGTATCCATGTAATCTAAATTGATTCCAGGAGTGGTTTCTACTACAGCAATTTCTTTTTTAGCCTCTTCTTTACAAGATACAAGACCTAAAAAAACGACTGCACTAAGAAGTGATAAGTTTTTAAAGTTGGTTTTCATTTTGATTGGTGTTTAATTTTTGATTACAATTTAATACTAAATAGATGGTTATTTATAAATACTGTTACATCTTTAACAAAAAATTAATAAATTAATATGAAGGTTTACTCAATAGTTTTTTGGTATATAAACTATCAAACTCTTTTTTGATAGTAATCACTTCATTAACTGTATTATTTGGAATTGTAATAGACAAAACATAATGTGCAATTTTCCAAGTATTATCTTCTAACCTTAAAACACCAGAACCTCTACAAATTTCCATTTGTGTATCAAGTAGCTCATCAAACCAAGCTATTTTTTTATCTTCAGAAAGATAAATATTTCTTTCTAATGCAGTAAAACTCCAAGCTTTTCCTTTATCGAAATACGGTTTTGAAAATGTTCTAAAAGCTTCGTTTTGCCAATTTTCGGTAGCATCAGTACCTATAAAAACGCCATCTTTTTTCATTAAATTAAAGTAAGCATCAAATTCTGCATTTGCTGCAGCTTTATGCCAAGCATCTAAATTAGTATGAATTTCTTTTTTTATTTCTGAAATGGAAACCACTTTTTCCTCATCCACTTTTACACCACAAGATGCAACGATTATAAGCAAAAAGAATATATATGAATACTTCATTTTAATATGGTTTTTGAATGTTTTGTGATTCTTTTTCAATCTTTTTATTTATTTGAAGATTAAGGTTTGAGAAGGCTGTTAAAAAATCTCTAACCACTAAAAGCACTTCTTCTTTTTTAGGTTGTGATAAATTTGCAACACCTTCTAGTTTTAACATTTGGGTCTCTAAAGCAATTAACCTGGCATTAATATGTGGTGTATCAACCTCTTCGGGTATGGTTTCTTTTAAATCTTTAACAAAGGCTATTAACACTTCATTATTCTCTTTAAAAAAAGACAAATCTGCTTGATTAACTTTAGATACGACCTCGTCTAGTTCCGCATATTTTTGCCAAAACTCGGACGAATTTTTAGTTCTAGAATCTAAAATAAATGCGGTATAATTTAACTTAGAAATATCTTCTTTCGTTATTTTTAAAGAAGTTTCATCTTTCACTTCTTCTACATTTTGTGTTACATCTGTTTTTTTACAAGAAAAAACACAAAAAAACAAGGTAATATATAGTAATGCTTTCATTTGTTATCAACTATTATTTTACAAATATATCGTATTCTTTACTTTTATTATTAAATACTTTATATAGTTATTATTTTGTGTTTTTTACATTTTCTTCTTTAAAATCTTGCTATTTTTGAGCACCTAAAACATATAATTTAATGACTTCAAAAATTTTAATTATTGGTGCTTGCGGGCAAATTGGTTCGGAGCTCACCTATAAACTAAGAGATATTTATGGTGTAGAAAATGTGATTGCAAGCGACATAAATACTAGAAAATTAGAGTTAGTCAATTCTGGTCCTTTTGTAATTTTAGATGCAAAGAATTTTAATGCTATTAAAGATTGTTGTATTAATCATAATGTAAAAACTGTATACTTAATGGCAGCTTTATTAAGTGCAACAGGAGAAAAATACCCAATGGAGGCTTGGGATTTAAACATGAACTCTCTTTTTCATGTATTAAATTTAGCAAAGGCAAAACAAATAGATCATGTTTTTTGGCCATCAAGCATAGCTGTTTTTGGGCCTACAACACCAAAGGAAAACACAGCACAACATACTATCATGGAACCTTCAACCGTATACGGAATCACAAAACAAGTTGGAGAACGTTGGTGCGAGTATTACCATGAAAAGTACGATGTAGATGTAAGAAGTATTCGTTATCCAGGAATTATTAGCTGGAAAACGTTGCCTGGAGGAGGAACCACAGATTATGCAGTAGAAATTTACCATGAAGCCATTAAAAACAAAAAATACGAGTGTTTTTTAAGTGAAAACACCAAACTACCAATGATGTTTATGGATGATGCTATTAAAGCAACAATAGATATCATGCAAGCTGATACAGACACGATTAAAATTAGATCTTCTTATAATTTATCTGCAATTAGTTTTACACCTAAAGAAATAGCTGCTGCTATTCAAGAACAAATTCCAGAATTTAAAATAACCTATAAACCAGACTTTAGACAAGCCATTGCAGATTCTTGGCCAAAAAGTATAGATGATGCTTCCGCAAGACAAGATTGGAACTGGAAACACGCTTTTTCTTTAAACGATATTACCAAAGAAATGCTTCTACATTTAGGTAAAAATAAAGACTAATTTTAATTTTGGCACAATATTCGTTATTTTAGCGGGAATCTAAATTTATAAAAATGAAAAAACAACTATCGCTTATTGTAGTTTTATTATGTACCTCTATGCTGTTTGCTCAAAAGGCAAAAGTTCAAGAAGGGGACTGGAAAAACTTAAAAGGTATCACCAAGTACACCCTTGAATTCGATTATTCTAATCTTGAAATTCCCAAATATGATAATGAAGAGGAATTTTTAAAAGATAAAATGGCTAAGCGTGATGAAAAAAACCCTGGCTCAGGAGAAAAGTTTAAAGCCTCTTGGTTTGCGGACAGAGAAAACAAATATGAACCAAAATTTATTGAATCTTTTAATAAAAGATGGGATGATGGTAAAATAAAAATTGGCAAAGATTATAACGAAGCAGAATATACTATTAAAGTACATACTACTTTTATGTATGCAGGGTATAATGTTGGTGTAGTAAGACAAAACTCTAAAATCGATGCTGTTTTAACAGTGTACAAAAACGATGCACCAGACAATGTTTTATTTCAAGTAAAATATACTAAAGCAGAAGGAAACAACTTTATGGGTGCAGATTATGATTCTGGATATAGAATTTCGGAAGCTTATGCTAAACTAGCAAAGACTTTTGCAGCACATTTAAAGAAAAAAACAAAGTAAAACATATTACTTTACTCAAGTTAAAAGCGAACTTTATAAGTTCGCTTTTTTTATTTTAAACCATCTATTCAAAAAAAATAATCTTTTTATTTTAATTAAACTATTCGCTTTTAGAATATTATAGATATTTAGTTATGTTTGTAAGAATTAACCTTTAAACTTTACCATGAAAAAAATCTACCTATTACTTTGTATTTGCTTTTACTCTTTTACAATTAACGCGCAAAATGAAATTTCGCCAGATTATAATTTTAGTGTAAGTGAACCTTATCAAGTTTACGATGCTGCTAAAAAATATTATTTCAGTAAAAACAATGAAATTCTTACAGTTAAACCTTGGAAAAAGTATTTGGTAATTCAAAAATTTGGTGTAGACGATTTAAACCTAATTTCCGAAAAAGAATATAACGACTTACCAGATAATTATGTCGTAGAAGGCATGATAGAATTACAAGAAAAATACTACTTTTTTTACTCGTCATGGTCTGGTAAAAAGACAAAACAAGAACGTCTATACTACAGAGAAATTGACTTTAATACAGGAGCATTTATTGGAGAAGGGATAGAATTAATAAAAGTGAACGGAAAACTAGCTGGATCACCAATGGCAACATACACAACAGGTTCTGGCGTAGGGTTTGGAGGTTTTGGCGGATTTGGAGGCTTTGGTATAACCGATAAATTTGATTTTTTAACCTCTAAAGATGAATCTAAATTATTAATACAATATAGAAAAAAACCAGAGGTAAAAAGAGACACAAAAAGTTACGACATGATTGGTGTTAATGTATATGACACGAACTTAAATCCTACTTGGTCTAAAGAGTATAAAATGCCATATACCGAAAGAAGAATGGATTTATTAGATTTTGCTGTCGATGCGAATGGTCATGGATATATTTTAACCAAAGTTTTTCATGATGACAGCAATAGAGATAAGAAAAAAAGAAAAGATAAAGATGCAAACTACCACATGGAACTATTTAGATTACTAGATGGTTCGGAAGGAATTGAAAAAAGCAAAATTGTTTTAAATGACAAGTTTATTAATGGTATTTCTTTATTTGAATCGGAAGATGGCTATATGATTTGTGCAGGATTTTACACCAATGGTTTAAATAATAATTTAGGTAACTCTGATGGTGTTTTCACATTTAAAATTACTAAAGAAGGAGAGCTAGTTGAAAAAACAGCACACGAAATTCCAGTAGAAGTTTTAAACCAATATGTAAGTAAAAGAACACAAAAAAAGAATGCAAAAAAAGATAAAGATGACAAAGCAGAGTTTGCTAATTTACAACTTCGTGATTTAGTAATACATAGCGATGGCAGTCTTGTTTTAATTGGTGAACAAACTTTTATTGTAGCGCATTATAGAAATAATGGCCAAGTATATTATACCTTTCATAACAATGATATGTTATTAACTAAAATAGATGCAGATGGTAATTTAGCTTGGATGAAAAAACTACCAAAAAGACAGTCTGGCGCTCCAAAAATAGGACAAGTATACGATACAAGTAAAACCTATAAAGGTGGCATGTCATATTCTTATTTTTTCACCAACAGCAACCACTATTTGGTCTATTTAGATAATGTGAAAAACATAGATTTAGAATTAGACCAAGTACCTGCTTTACACAGTGATGGTCATGGTGGTTACTTAACTGCTTACAAAATTAATGATGCTACAGGAGCTGTATCTAAAGACAATATTTTAGACACTAGAAATGTAACAGATAAATTAGCAGTACACCAATTTAGTAATAATAGAGTGGTTAAAACTGCCGAAAATCAATTTGTAATAGAGTTTTACAAAAAGAAAAAAGAAGATGTTTTAATTAAAGTAGAAATTAAATAACCTCTCCTATATCTCAAAAAAGCAAAAAGCGAACCTTATTGGTTCGCTTTTTCTGCTTTATTCATATTTATAACATGTGCTAAATTCTTTACAAGTCTATCATGTTTTTTAACAAAAGGGTTTGTTTCATCCCAAACATAACCAGCAAGCACAGCACAAATTTGTTTTTTTATATCAGGATTTTCAGGTCTATGGAAAAATAAAGTCTGTAAGTTTCCTGTGTACCATTCTTTAACATAAGTTGCAAAAACGCGAACACCTTTCATAATATAACCAGTGTACTCTTCTTCCCAATCAACGGTTTCGCCATTCAACTCATTAGTAATAAGTTTGGCTGCTTTTAAAGCCGACTCTGTAGCAAAAGTTACTCCAGACGAAAAAACAGGATCTAAAAACTCTGCACTATTTCCAGTTAAAGCATATCCTTTTCCGTAAAGCTGTGTTACAGATTTTGAAAAGTTTTTAATATTAATTGGATTAAATTTAAAATCTAATCCTTCAAAACGTTTATAATAATAGTCAGAAGTTTTAAGTAATTGTTGCATTCTTTCGGTGGTATCTCCTTCAAAAGAATCTAAATATTCGGTTAAACCTACAAAACCAATACTAGTATCTCCATTAGAAAAAGGAATTACCCAAAACCATGTATCTTTATCTAAAACATCAAAAGTAATCATGGTTCCTTCTACTCCTTCTGGTCGTTTTAAATCTTTTACATGTGCAAAAATGGAAGAATGTTCTGGGATAGACGATGGTTTATCTAGACCAAGAATTCTTGGTAAAACACGACCATAACCGCTAGAATCTATAATGTGTTTTGCATGTACTATATATAGTTCTCCATTTTCATCTTTAATACTAGTTTTCGAAGATCCATCTTCATCAAATACTACATCTAAAACTTCATGATTAAAAGTAATATCTACTCCTCTATTCACTAATTCTGTCGCAAGAACATTATCGAAATCTGCGCGTGGTACTTGCCATGTCCAATCCCATCCTTCGGTATGTTTTTTACTAAAATCAAAATCACAAACAATATCACCACTTAAAAAACGAGCTCCATGTTTTTTTTCAAATCCAAAATCCTTCAAAACATCTAAAAGGCCAACTTCATCAAAATGATCCATACATCTTGGCAATAGACTTTCTCCTATTACAAACCTTGGAAAAGTACTTTTTTCAACAACTTTAAGCTGTTTCCCTTGGTTATGCAAGTAAGAAGCAGCCACACATCCTGAAGGTCCAGCTCCAATAATTAAAACATCCACATGTATTTCATTCATAATCATTATAGTATTTAATCTTAATTATATTAAATTAGCGCACACAAAAATAACTACTTTACTTGGAGTTATTAAAATAATTATTAAAAATAGTCAGAATAAAACATATAGATGCTAACATTTAACGGAAAACTAGGATTAAAAGATTTTTATAAAATTATAATAGAAAACAGTAAAATTAAAGTAGATGACACTGTTTTTGAAACTGTAGAAAAGAGTTTTAACTTTCTAAAAGAATTCTCAGAAAACAAAGTAATTTATGGTGTTAATACTGGTTTTGGCCCAATGGCACAATATAAAATTAAAGATTCTGAACGTATTCAACTACAATATAATTTAATTCGTAGTCATGCCTCAGGAACAGGAAACCCAATTGCTCCTCAATATGTAAAAGCTGCTATGGTAGCTAGATTAAACACACTCTCTTTAGGTAATTCGGGTGTACACAAATCTGTTATTGAATTAATGACAGAACTTATAAATAAAAACATTACCCCTTTAATTTACGAGCATGGTGGTGTTGGAGCAAGTGGAGATTTAGTACAACTTGCACATTTAGCACTTGTATTAATTGGGGAAGGCGAAGTATTCTATAATGGAGAAAGATTAGCAACTGCAACAGTTTTTGAAAAAGAAAATCTTACTCCAATCTCTGTAGAACTTCGTGAAGGTTTAGCATTAATGAATGGTACTTCTGTTATGACAGGAATTGGTATTGTAAATACCATGTACACCAGACGCCTTTTAAACTGGATGATTTCTTGCTCTGCAGCAATTAATGAAATTGTCGAAGCCTATGACGATCATTTATCGGAAGAATTAAACAATTCAAAAAAACACAAAGGACAACAAGATATTGCTAAAAGCATGCGTGCACATTTAGTAGATAGTAAGCTTACCAGAAAAAGAGAACATCATTTATATGAAGCAAACAATGATGATGTTTCTGTTTTTCAAGATAAGGTACAAGAATACTATTCACTACGTTGTGTACCACAAATATTAGGCCCTGTTTTAGACACTCTAAATAGTGTGGAAAGTATTTTGATTGAAGAAGTAAATTCAGCAAACGACAATCCAATTGTAAATGTAGAAAAGAAACATGTGTATCATGGTGGAAACTTTCATGGAGACTATGTATCCCTAGAAATGGATAAGCTTAAAATAGTCGTTACTAAAATGAGTATGCTTGCAGAAAGACAGTTAAATTATTTATTAAATCCTAGCCTTAACAACATACTTCCTGCTTTTGTAAATCTTGGCCAATTAGGATTAAATTTTGGTATGCAAGGTGTACAATTCACTGCGACTTCTACAACTGCCGAGAACCAAACTTTATCGAACCCAATGTATGTACATTCTATTCCAAACAATAATGATAATCAAGATATTGTGAGCATGGGAACCAACGCTGCATTAATTACAAAAAAGGTTATTGAAAATGCTTTTGAAGTTATGGCAATAGAACTTATTACTGTAATTCAAGCTATTGAGTATTTAAAAGCACAAGATAAAGTATCGTCAAAAACTAAAAAATTGTATGATGAGATACGAAAAATAGTTCCTATATTTACAGAAGACGTTACTATGTATCCTTATGTTAACCTTGTTAAAGATCATATTATTAACAATGAAGCATAAAAACAATTTTAAATATTTTTCTAACCAAGAAATATAACCTATTAGATAAAAACACAAACACATGAAAACAAAATCGCTATTAATCGTATTATTATTATTTTTAAGTACTATAGTTGGTGCTCAAGAACTTGCTCTTGCTAATGAAGACGGCAAATTTGGCTATATTAACAAATCAGGAGAATGGGTAATTCAACCAGAATTTAAAGTCGCAAAAAGCTTTTCTGAAGATTTAGCAGAAGCTATGAATGACAACAAAAAATGGGGTTTTATCAACCGAAAAGGAGAATGGGTAATTCAACCATCTTTCGATAAAACCAAAGGATTCAACTCTGGTATTGCTGTTGTATTAAGTAAAAAAGAATGGTTTTACATAAACAAAAAAGGAGAAAAGGTACTTACAGATGTTGCAACAGATAAAATTTATGATTTTGAAGATGGTCTTGCTCAAATAAGACAAGGTGACAATGTTGGCTTCATAAACACTTCTGGAACAGTAGTCGTTACCCCTAAATTTAATAAAGCTTTTGATTACGTTAATGGATATGCTAAAGTAAGAGAGGGTGAAAAATGGGGATTAATAGATAAAACTGGCAACTATTTTGTAGAAACCAAATATGATGGAGTTAGTAATATATACAATGGCAATATTGTAGCAACACTTGGCGAAAGTCATGGCCTAATTATTAATGGTGAATTTAAAAAAGTAGCTGGCGCTCAAAAGATTTGGGACTTTTCATTAAATGGAGACATTACCTACGCTAAGAAAAACGACAAAATTGGCTTCATCAATAAAAATGGAGAATGGACAATAGAACCAAGCTTCGATAAAGTTAGAGCTTTTGTAAATGGCCTTGCTCCTGTTTCAAGAGACAAAAAATGGGGGTATATTGATACTACAGGAAAAGTAGTTATATCCTTACAATACAGAGATGCAGAAATTTTTAGTAAAGACGGTTTAGCGCCTATTAAAATAGATAAGCTTTGGGGTTTCATTAATACATCTGGAGAAAAAGTAATTGACGACAAATACAATATTACAGCTGGAGGTTTTTCAATCTTTAAAAAGAATAATCAAAAAGGCTTTATTAATGGTATCGCTAGAGTAAAAGAAGAAAAAGTTTGGGGTTATATAAATACAAAAGGAGAAGTACTAAAAAATAAGTGGTACAGACAGTTAGAACTCTTTAAATAAACCTTAACAAATTAAACACTACTGCGCTTCCAAATCGAAGTAGACTTAATATCAAATAACAATACTACATGAAATGTGCCTTAATAACTGGCGGTTCTAGAGGAATTGGTAAAGCCATTTGCTCACAACTAGCTATAGATACAGACTATCACATATTAATAAATTATAACAGTAATGAAGCTGCTGCAAAAGAAACCCTAAAAGCTGTTGAAGCTGCTGGTAATACTGGAGAAATATTAGGCTTCAACGTAACAGATGCTGAACAAGTTAAATCTAAATTGGATACATGGCAAGAAGCAAATCCAGATGCATTAATAGAAGTAATAATTAATAATGCAGGAATTACAAAAGATGGTTTATTTATGTGGATGCCTCAAGAAGATTGGCAAAACGTAATAAACACATCATTAAATGGCTTTTTTAATGTTACCAATTATGGCATTCAAAAAATGCTTAGAAACCGTTTTGGCCGTATTGTAAATATAGCTTCGGTTTCAGGAGTAAAAGGAACTCCTGGTCAAACAAACTATTCTGCAGCAAAAGGAGCAATTATTGCAGCAACTAAAGCTTTATCTCAAGAAGTAGCAAAAAGAAATATCACGGTAAATGCTGTAGCTCCTGGCTTTATAAAATCGGATATGACCGCAGATTTAGACGAAAAAGAACTCAAAAAACTAATTCCAGCAAATCGTTTTGGTGACGCACAAGAAGTTGCAGATTTAGTTTCTTTTTTAGTTTCCAAAAAGTCTTCTTATATTACTGGTGAAGTAGTAAATATTAATGGAGGAATTTACTCTTAAAATAATTTTGTAGTACGTATGAAACGTGTTGTTATAACGGGAATGGGAATATATTCCTGCATAGGAAAAAACTTAGAAGAAGTAAAAGATTCACTATATAATGGAAAGTCTGGTATTGTCTACGACCAAGAACGAAAAGACTTTGGCTATCGTTCCCCTTTAACCGGAATGGTGGAAAAACCAAATCTTAAAAAACAGCTTTCCAGAAGAGAACGCATAAGTTTAGGAGACGAAGGTGCCTATGCCTATGTAGCAACTACAGAAGCATTAGAAAACGCAAAAATAGATATCGGTTTTTTAGAAAATAATGAAGTTGGTATTTTATATGGAAATGATAGTACTGCAAAGGCTATTGTAGACTCCGTAGATAAAATTAGAGAGAAAAAAGACACCACACTTGTTGGTTCTGGAGCTATTTTTCAAGCTATGAACTCTACTGTAACCATGAATCTTTCTACGCTTTTTAAGCTTACAGGGGTAAATTTCACTATTAGCGCTGCATGTGCAAGTGGATCGCACGCTATTGGTATGGCTTACCAACTTATAAAAAGCGGCTTACAAGATTGTATTATCTGTGGAGGAGCTCAAGAAATAAACAAATATGCAATGGGAAGTTTTGATGGCCTTGGTGTTTTTGCCATGAACCTAGAAAACCCAGAAAAAGCATCTAGACCTTTCGATAAAAATAGAGACGGTTTAGTACCAAGTGGTGGAGCTGCAACCTTAGTTGTAGAAAGTTACGAATCTGCAATAAAACGTGGCGCACCAATTTTAGCCGAGATTATTGGCTATGGTTTTTCATCAAATGGGGAACATATTTCCACACCAAATGTAGACGGCCCGTCAAGAGCAATGTCTAAAGCCATTTCACAATCGAATTTAAAAGCGTCACAAATAGATTATGTAAATGCGCACGCAACATCTACTCCTGTAGGTGATGGTAATGAAGCCAAAGCAATAGTTAAAGTTTTTGGCGAAAACGGTCCTTATGTTAGCTCTACTAAATCTATGACTGGTCACGAGTGTTGGATGGCTGGAGCTAGCGAAGTTATTTATTCTATGCTAATGATGCAGCACAATTTCATAGCACCAAACATAAATTTAGAAGAACCAGATGAAGATGCAAAAAAATTAAATCTAGTAAGTAAAACGCTAGATAAAAAATTTGATGTATTTTTGTCCAATTCATTTGGATTTGGTGGAACAAATTCAGCATTAATAATAAAAAAATTATAATACAATATGACTAAAGAAGTTATTATTGAAAAGATAAACGACTTTCTTATAGATGAATTTGAAGTTGAAGCAGACGACATAGCTCCTGAAGCGAACTTAAAAGACACTCTAGAATTAGATAGCTTAGACTTTGTGGACCTTGTGGTAGCTGTAGAGTCTAACTTTGGCGTGAAGTTAGTTGGAGAAGACTTTGTAAATGTAGAATCGCTTCAAGACTTCTATGACTTAATAGAAAAAAAATTAAGCTAAACCATTTTACTTTAAATATTTATGGCTGCTGAATGGCAAGGAAAGTCCAGAGGAACCGTTTTTGGATACAAAATTTTTGTGTTTTGCATGAAAACTTTCGGAATTGGCTCTGCATACTTTATCCTCTATTTTGTTGCTTTTTACTTTTGCTTTTTTGCTGGAGATAGCACAAGAGCGAGTTACTATTATTTTCGTGAAAGACGAAAAAACTCTAAACTAAAAAGCTTTTTAAATATTTATAAAAGCTACTATGTATTTGGACAAACGATTATAGACAAAATAGCTATATCTTCAGGTTTACGAGACAAATTTACTTATCATTTTGATGGTGTTGAGCTTATCAACGATGCTTTAAAACAAAAAAAAGGAGGTGTTTTAATTAGTGCACATGTTGGTAATTTTGAAATTGCAGAACACTTTTTTGGAGAGTTAGAAGAAAACACTTCTATAAGTATTTTAACCACAGATGCAGAACATTCTAATATTAAAGAATACCTAGAAAGTGTAACAGAAAAACCTAAAGTAAACCTTATTTTAATACAAGAAGATTTAGGTCATATATTTGAAATCAATGCCGCTCTAACAAGAAATGAGCTTGTTGTAATTACGGGAGACAGATATATTAAAGGCTCTAAACACTTAACGCAAGACTTATTAAACCAAGTAGCAAAATTCCCTGCAGGACCCTTTATGCTTGCATCGCGTTTAAAAGTCCCTGTTCTATTTGTATACGTAATGAAAGAAACCAACAAACATTACCATCTTTTTACAAGAAAAGCAGAAGCAAAACATAGAGATGCCCAAGCATTATTAAAAGAATACACAGAAAGTGTATCTTGGATGCTAAACAAGTACCCGCTACAATGGTTTAACTATTTTGATTTTTGGGAAACTTTCAATAAAAATAATTAAGAAAGCTATTATTTTTTTATACTTTTCGTAAAAGTTAATAAGTTCTATTATTTACAATGAGGGAAACTTCTATATCTAGACTTTTATTCCGAAATTACCAAAAATTATAACTTTTGAAAAACGTTTTAGTAATACATTATTCACAATCAGGTCAATTAACCGAAATTGTGAACAACATTGTTTCTCCTTTAACTAGTGATGCTATTCAAGTAGATTATCATGAAATAAAAATGGAACAACCTTTTCCTTTCCCTTGGAAAGAGAAGGATTTTTATGGTGCTTTTCCTGAAACTTACCAACAAATACCACAAAAAGTAAAACCAATTTCTTTAGACATACTTAATAAAAAATATGATCTCATAATTTTAGGTTATCAAATTTGGTACTTAACACCTTCTATTCCTATAAATTCATTTTTAAATACAACAGATGCCAAAAAAATACTCAAAAATACGCCAGTAATTACTGTTATTGGCTGTAGGAATATGTGGATTATGGCACAAGAGAAAATGAAGAAAAAATTACTAGACCTAGAAGCTAATTTAGTTGGCAATATTGCTTTAGTAGATAGACATATAAACCACATAAGCGTTATTACTATTGCAAAATGGATGATGACAGGAAAAAAAGAACGCTATCTTGGCATTTTTCCTAAACCAGGAGTTTCACAAAAAGACATTGACGAAGCCGGTAAGTTTGGCAGTATCCTACTAAAACACTTAAAAGAGAACAATTTCAACAATTTACAAGACGCTTTTTTACATGCAAATGCGGTAAAAATTAAACCTTTTTTGGTATTAACTGATAAGCGTGCAAACATCCTTTTTTCTAAATGGGCAAATTTAATTCAATCTAAAGGCAATAAAAACAGTAAAAAACGTGCTTTTTGGGTTAAATTTTTTAGTTATTACTTATTATTTGCCATTTGGATTATTGCACCTATTGTTTTTATCTTATTTTTGTTGACTTATGTGTTTTCAATACATAAAATAAAAAAAGACAGAGTATACTATTCTTCTGTAAAATATATAGAGTAAGGCATAAAATGAAAGACGTTTACATAAACAAAGTTTCAAAATTTCTACCAAATCGTCCAATTTCAAACGACGAAATGGAGGAAAAATTAGGTATAATAAACGGTAAAACTTCTAAAGGAAGACGAATTGTTTTAAGAAACAATCAAATAAAAACGAGATACTATGCTATTGATGATAATGGCAACATAACACATAACAATGCGCAATTAACCAAAGAAGCCGTTGTTGCTTTATGTGACCAAGATTTTAAAGCAAAAGACATAGAGTTGCTTTCTTGCGGTACATCTAGTCCGGATCAAATTTTACCTTCACATGCTGCAATGGTTCATGGATTTCTTAAAAACGGAAACCTTGAAATAAACTCTCCATCTGGAGCTTGCGTTTCTGGTATGAATGCACTTAAATATGGCTACATGTCTGTAAAGTCTGGTGAAACCAAAAATGCAGTATGTACTGGATCTGAGCGTACATCTTCTTGGATGATGTCGGATACTTTTGAAGAGGAATTAAAACACCTAGAAACATTAGAAGATAATCCTATATTAGCCTTTAATAAAGATTTTTTACGTTGGATGCTATCCGATGGGGCTGGTGCTTTTTTATTAGAAAGTGAGCCAAAAGGAAACCAACCATTAAAAATAGAATGGATGGAAGGCTACTCCTATGCGCATGAAGTAGAAGCATGTATGTATGCTGGAGGTGATAAACTAAAAGACGGATTTTTAAAACCTTGGAGCGAATATCCTTCAGACCAATGGAGTAAAAAATCATTATTCGCAATGAAACAAGATGTAAAACTTCTTGGCGAAAATATTTTAGTAAAAGGTGTTGATAGTTTAAAAAAAGCTATCGCAAAACACAATATGAAGCCAGAAGACATTAATTATTATTTACCCCATGTTTCTTCTTATTATTTTAAAGAAAGTTTATATAAAGAAATGGTAGCACAAGGCGTTGAAATCCCTTGGGAAAATTGGTTCATGAATTTAAGTAAAGTCGGTAATGTTGGAGCAGGTTCAATCTACATTATGTTAGAAGAACTTGTACATTCAGGTAAACTTAAAAAAGGAGAAAAAATATTACTCTCTGTTCCGGAAAGCGCTCGATTTGCCTATGCTTATGCACTTTTAACTGTTTGCTAAATGATTTTACCAATAACAGACATATCACATTTAATTCCGCAGAAAACACCATTTGTAATGGTAGACACTTTATTAGATTTTTCTGCCGATAAAATTGTGTCCAGCTTCACTATTTTAGACACCAATCTTTTTGTAAAAGACAACTTTTTTTTAGAACCTGGAATCATTGAAAACCTAGCACAAACAGTTGCTCTACATACTGGTTACGATTTTTTTTTAAAAGGAGAACAAGCACCAACTGGCTATATAGGATCTATTAAAAAAGTAGATGTAAACAAACTTCCAAAATTAAATGAAACCATTACAACAGAAGCAACTATACTTCATGAATTTATGGGGGTAACCATGGTAGAAGTTAAAGCTTTTAACCAGGAAAAAGAAGAAATTGCTTTTGCTCAAATGAAAACAGTTATTGCTAACTAATGAATAATTTTCAGTCACTAGATATCACAAAATTTTTACCACATCGTGCGCCATTTTTAATGGTAGACCATGTAATATCTATTGATGATGAACACGTAACCACTTCCTTTAAAATAAAAGAAGACTGTATTTTTACAGATGAAAACAACGTATTTAACGAAGTTGGTTTAATTGAAAATGCAGCGCAAACCTGCTCTTCTATTGTTGGTAAAAGTTATTTTGAAGAAGATGATTTAGAAGGTGAAGGCACAAAATTAATAGGCTTTATTTCAGCAATAAAAAAAGTAACTCTTTTTGCTTCTCCAAAAATTGGAGAAACCATAATATCTAAAGCAAATTTAAAATCTAGATTTGACGCAGATCATTATAGCATTTGTACTTTAGAATGCAGTATTTCATCCTCAAATAAAGAATTATTATCTTGTGAAATGAATTTGTTTATTCAAGAAATGCCTAAAAGTTAAAGGTGATGAAAAAAAGCGAAGTACCTCAAGATAAAAGTAACCTAGAGTCAGCAAATTTTAGAGAATTATGCTATGCTGTAGACGAAAATGGCGAATATACAACAGCACACACAACTGGTTGGGACCCTAAAACTATTGCACTAGATAATGCAATCGAAGACATTAATCAACGTGTTGCAGACGCAAAAAAAAGAGTAAAAAACAACATAACTAGTCCAATAGAATATTATATGGAACTACATAAAATGGATCTTCCTATTTTAGCAAGTTATGTTGGTATTTGGCAATGGCGAGTAAAACGTCATTTTAAACCAAAAGTATTCCATAAACTATCTAATAAAACCCTTCAAAAATATGCAGAGGTTTTTGAAATTACTATAGACCAACTAAAAAACCTAGACCATGCAAATTAACTTTACTCACCATCAATCTGCGCATTGCGAAAATGGTGTGGTTTCTAATTTAATGAAACACCATGGCTTTAATGTAAGTGAGCCAATGGTATTTGGTATTGGATCTGGACTACTATTTTGTTATATTCCGTTTTTAAAAGTTAATCACGCTCCAGCTATTACATACAGAGCAATGCCTGGATTTATTTTTAAACGTTTTGCAAAACGTGTTGGTATAAAAATAGAACGAGAAAAATTTAAAGATCCTAAAAAAGCTAAAGCTAGATTAGACGAAAATTTAATCAATAATAACCCTGTTGGTTTACAAGTTGGTGTTTACAACCTAACGTATTTTCCGGATGAGTATCGCTTTCATTTTAATGCGCACAACTTAGTCGTTTATGGCAAAGAAAAAGACACATATTTAATTAGCGATCCTGTAATGGAAACTGTAACTACTTTAACTGCAAAAGAACTCGAAAAAGTAAGGTTTGCTAAAGGCGCATTACCTCCAAAAGGACATATATATTACCCAACAAACTTCCCTAAAGAATTGAATTTAGAAAAAGCAATTCTAAAAGGAATAAAACATACCTGCAGAGATATGTTAGCTCCAATGCCTATTATTGGCGTAAAAGGAATTCGTTTTACTGCAAAACAAATTAGAAAATGGCCTAAAAAATTAGGGACTAAAAAAGCAAATCATTACTTAGGACAAATTGTAAGAATGCAAGAAGAAATAGGAACTGGAGGTGGAGGTTTTCGCTATATTTTTGCTGCCTTTTTACAAGAATCAAGCAAAATTTTAAACAATCCTAAGCTTACTGAACTTGCAAAAGAAATGACAAAAATCGGTGATTTATGGCGTGATTTTGCTGTAGATGCATCTCGTATTTATAAAAATAGAGGAGCAAAAACAGATGGTTATAATGAAGTAGCAACGCAGTTAGAAGCTATTGCAGACAAAGAAGAAGTGTTTTTTAAAGCTTTAAAAAAAGCTATTTAATATGATTAATATTGAACAGGTTTCTAAAAAATATAAAACTGCCGAAAATTTTTCGGTAGTAGATTTTGATTTGTTCATTGAGGAAAAAGAAATTTTTGGGCTTCTTGGTCCAAATGGAGCAGGAAAAACCACATTAATTTCCATATTGTGCTCGTTAATAAAACCAACATCTGGTTCTTTTACCATAAACGGTTTAACGTATCAAACGCATAAAAATGAACTCAAACAACTTATTGGTATAGTACCACAAGAGTATGCACTCTATCCTACTCTAACTGCTTTCGAAAATCTAAAATATTTTGGAAGTATGTATGGATTACATGGGAAAAAATTAAGCAACAAAATTAACGAATACTTACAAACACTAGGATTGTCACAATTTTCAAATAAGAAAATAGAAACATTTTCTGGTGGAATGAAACGTAGAATTAACCTAATTGCTAGCATTTTACACGAACCAAAAGTTTTATTTTTAGATGAACCTACCGTTGGTGTAGATGTACAATCTAAAAATGTAATTATCGAGTTTCTTCAAAATCTAAACAAAAAAGGGACTACTATAATTTATACTTCGCACCATTTAAATGAAGCTGAAACTTTTTGCTCTAGAATTGCAATAATAGATCATGGTAAATTAATAACTACAGGTCGACCAGCAGCTCTTATAAATAAGTATGAAGGAGCACACAATCTAGAAGATGTGTTTTTACGTTTAACAGGAAAAGCCTTAAGAGATCATGCGTAAACTTTGGGCTTCAGCATACAAAGAGTACTTACTCCTAATTAAAGATTTTGGAGGTCTTGTGGTATTATTTATTATGCCATTAGTACTTATTATTACCATAACTATTATTCAAGATAGTACGTTTAAAACCATTAGCGATACTAAAATCCCCATTTTAATTGTCGATAATGATAAAGGTACCGTTTCGCAAACCATTCAAGATGGATTAGCAAACTCGAATACGTTTGAAATTATTGTAAAAGAAACAGAAACGGAAGCCAAAGATCTGGTTTTTTCAGGAAAGAACCAGCTAGCTATTATTATTCCTGAGCACTTATCTTCCGATTTAGAAAAAAAAGTAACCCAGAATGTAGAAGGTATTATTTCTAAATTTGGTTTAGAAGAAGAAAATGAAACAGAAGCAATTGTTATTCCTAAAAAAGAAGTAAAACTTTATTTTGACCCTGCAACACAGCTTACTTTTAAGTCTTCGGTAAAAAACGGAATCGACAAAATGATTTCAAAAATTGAAACACAATCCATCTATAAAGCGTTTCAACAACAAATAACAGACGATCCCGCTGAAGTTATTTTTGAAACCGATAGTTTTATTAGTTTTAAAGAAATTCTTCCTATAAAAAATGACGAAGAAATATTACCTAACTCCGTTCAGCACAACGTTCCAGCATGGACATTATTTGCTATTTTCTTTATAATAGTACCTTTATCTATTAATATAGTTAAAGAAAAAAGTCAAGGAACTTTTGTGCGTTTACGTACAAATCCAGTTTCTTACGCTACAGTTTTGGGAGGAAAAACACTAGTATACCTTTGTGTTTGCATTATCCAATTTATTCTAATGTTAGCTATTGGCGTATATCTTTTTCCTGCAATGGGACTTCCTACTCTAGACGTTTCAGGGCGTTTACCGCTACTTTTTATTGTTGCTATATTTTCTGGTTTAGCTGCAATTGGCTTGGGATTATTACTTGGTACCATTGCAAAAACACAAGAACAATCTGCTCCTTTTGGTGCAACATTTGTTGTTATTTTAGCAGCTCTTGGTGGTGTTTGGGTACCCGTTTTTATTATGCCTAAGTTTATGCAAACTTTATCTAATATTTCTCCTATGAATTGGGGTTTAAATGCTTTTTACGATGTATTTTTACGAAATACTGGGCTTTCAAAAATACTACCAGAAATAGGTTTACTATTTTTATTTTTTATAGTAACCACATTAATTGCTATTGTTTATAATGAAAAGAAAAATGCAGTCTAACAAAAAATTAGTAGAACATACCAATCAAGTGCGTGTGCGCTTTGTAGAAACAGACCCTCTAGGTATAGTTTGGCATGGAAATTATATTCAATATTTTGAAGATGGTCGCGAGTCCTTTGGTAGAAAACATGGTATTTCGTATCTAGACCAAAAAGAGCATGGCTATGCAACACCAATTGTAAAATCAAGTACAGACCACAAACTTCCTTTACGTTATGGAGACATAGCTACCATAAAAACAATTTATCTAGATAGTCCTGCCGCTAAAATGGTTTTTCGTTATGAAATTTATAACCAAAAAGAGCAATTAGTTTGTACAGGAGAAACCGTTCAGGTATTTGTAGATAAAATTGGTGAAGGAGATTTATCATTAACCATTCCAGAGTTTTTTATGGAATGGAAAAAAAACGTAGGCTTATTAAATGAGTAAAGTGTACGTTTCACATAATAATATTATTTCTTCATTAGGCTTTACCAGTGAAGCTGTTGTTGCTAAAATTAATAACGAGGTTTCTGGTTTACAACGTATAGACGACAAAGCAATATTACCTGAACCTTTTTATACTTCATTAATTCCAACAGAAAAACTACAAGAAAACTTTAAAAAACTACAACCAAAAGGAAATTATACACGTTTAGAACAAATGATGATTTCTTCTTTAAACAATGTTATTAAAGCTTCAAATATTGAAATTAATCAACGTGTAGGATTAATTATTTCTACTACAAAAGGAAATGTAGATGCTTTAGATGAAAATAATCCTTTTCATAAAAACAGAGCATATTTAGGAGAACTCGGTAACCAAGTTAAAGATTTTTTTGGTTTTAAAAACCAAGCAATTGTAGTTTCTAACGCATGTGTTTCTGGAATTTTAGCAGTTGCAATTGCCAAAAGATATATACAACAAGGCGTTTACGATCATATATTTATAACTAGTGGAGATGTAATTACAGAATTTATTTTATCTGGCTTTAATTCTTTTCAGGCTTTAAGTAGTGCTCCTTGTAAACCTTATGACGCAAACAGAACAGGAATAAATATAGGAGAAGTAGCAGCGAGTGTTTTAGTAACCAACGACAACACCGTTTTAGCAAAAGAAGCAGTTACTATTATTGGCGAAGGCTCTTGTAACGATGCCAATCATATTTCTGGCCCTTCAAGAACAGGAGAAGGATTATATAGAAGTATGCAATCTGCATTTGCTCAAGCAAATATTACTGCTCAAGATGTAGATTTTATTTCGGCACACGGAACAGCAACCATGTTTAATGATGAAATGGAAGCCATCGCTTTTAACAGAATGAATTTAAGCACAGTACCACTAAACAGTTTAAAAGGCTATTTTGGCCATACATTAGGAGCTTCAGGATTAGTAGAAACTATTGTTGGTATGCATGCCTTAAAAAACAACACACTTTATAGATCGTTAGGTTTTGAAACCCTAGGAGTAACTAAACCAATAAACGTAATAACTAAAACAACAGAAAAAAACAGTAATAGATTCTTAAAAACAGCTTCCGGATTTGGAGGTTGTAATACAGCAATCTTATTTCAAAAAACCAATTAAATATGTCAAACCAATCTATAAAAGCTATAGACGCAATTCAAGAAGCACAAAAAATTGCTTTCGCTCCATTTGTATTTCAAGCAACAGTTTCATTAAGAAAACTTGGTGTTTTCGACCTGATTTTTGAAAAAAGAAAAAAAGGAGGGATAACTTTAGAAGCAATTGCTGAAGAATTAAAACTTAGTACATATGGTGTTGGTGTATTATTAGAGATTGCAGAAAGTTCTAATATTGTTTCAAAAAATGAAACAGCTCATTTTGAATTAACAACTATTGGTTACTTTTTAGCATATAACGAAACGGTTAACGTAAATATTAATTTTACAAATGAAGTATGCTATAAAGGCCTATTTCATTTAGACGAAGCAATAAAAACAGGAGAACCTTCCGGATTAAAAGAATTAGGTAATTGGAGCACAGTTTACGAAGGCTTATCGCAACTTACACCTTTACAACAAAAATCTTGGTTTGAGTTTGACCATCATTATTCAGATGACATTTTTGCTGAAGCTTTAGGGATTTTATTCAAAAAGGATCGTAAAAAAATATTTGATATTGGTGCAAACACAGGGAAATTTACAGTAAAATGTTGCACCTACAATAGCGATGTTAATATTACTATGATTGATCTTCCTGGACAACTAAACAAAGCAAAAGCAAATGTGGAAAAAGCCGGTTTTAAAGATAGAGTTAAAGGCCATGAAATAGATTGGCTTTCCGATAACCCAACAATACCTAGTGATGCCGAAACCATTTGGATGAGTCAATTTTTAGATTGTTTCTCGAAAAAAGAAATTCTAAAAGTGCTAAAAACGTGTGTAAACTCTATGGACGAAAAATCCGAATTAATTATAATAGAGACCTTTACCGACAGACAAAAATTTGATAACGCAAAATTCATTTTAGAAGCGACCTCGCTTTACTTTACTGTAATTGCCAATGGTAACTCTAAAATGTATAAAGCAACAGAATTTAAAGAAATAGCTAAAGAAGCTGGATTACAACTTAATGAGGATATAGAAATTGGAGAATATCATACCATGTTTACCTTTAGTAAAGCATAACAAATGAACACCAAGCACCACATAAAATCCTATTGCAGTATAAAGAACAATCAAGTTTCTTTAAACGGATCTGTGGTATATAAAGACGAAGAAAATTCTTTTTTAACATTCATAAAAGCAGCCTATAAAAACCAAAACACGAAATATCCAAAATTTTTTAAAATGGATAATTTAAGTAAATTGGCTTTTTTAGCTGCTGATGTTTTATTAAAAAATGAAAACTTATCTTTAGAAGAGGAAAACAATATTGCAATTGTATTCTCTAACAAAGCCTCTAGTTTAGACACAGACAGAAAACATCAAATATCTATTCAAAATAAAGAAAGCTACTTTCCAAGTCCTGCAGTTTTTGTTTATACACTACCAAATATTTGTATTGGTGAGATAAGTATAAAATATAAGCTGTATTCTGAAAATAGTTTTTTTATCTTTGAAAACTTAAATGCGGAACATTTGTTAACCTACACAAATAGTTTATTATCAAGCAACAAAGCAGATCAAGTACTTTGTGGTTGGGTAGAATTTGATGGAGAAGAAAATTACGAAGCATTTTTATATTTAGTAGCTAACACAGGTACTACAAAACACAGTAAACAAGACATAATAAAATTATATAACACCTAATATGGACGCATTAAAACAAGAATTAAAAGAGAATTTAATCGAGCAATTAAATCTAGAAGACATGACTACAGAAGACATAGCAAACGATGATATGCTTTTTGGTGATGGTTTAGGTTTAGACTCCATTGATGCATTAGAGCTAATTGTAATGTTAGATAAAAGTTATGGTATTAAATTAACAGACCCAAAAGAAGGACGTTCTATTTTCGAGTCTATTAATACAATGGCAGCCTATATTACAGAACATAGATCTAAGTAATAAATTCAAAAAATAGACCTTTCAAGTTTTAAATCCTGAAAGGTCTGAAACCAAAAAAAGACCCTGTTTTACAGGAAGTTTATATGAGTAAAGGAGTTGCTATTACAGGAATGGGAATAATTTCTGCCATTGGAAACAATGTTGTAGAAAATTACCAATCCCTAATACATGGTAAAAAAGGAATCTCTCGTGTTTCTAAAATTAAAACCAATCATGTAAATGATATTATGGTTGGAGAAATTGATTTTACAAATGAAGCATTAGAGCAACAACTAGGTTTAACTTCAGATAATAATTATTCTAGAACAGCACTACTTGGTGCAATAGCAGCAAAACAAGCTATAAAAGATTCAGGTATTACCAATATAAACGCTTACAAAACTGGTTTAATTTCGGCTACAAGTGTTGGCGGAATGGACATGACAGAACGTTATTATTATGATTATCTAACCAACAAAGCCACACATAAATATATTGAAGGACATCATGCTGGCGATTCTACTCAAAAAATTGCAGCGCAATTAGGTATAGAAAAAAGCTTAGTAACAACCATAAGTACTGCTTGTTCTTCTGCTGCAAATGCTATCATGCTTGGAGCTCGTTTAATAAAATCTGGTCAATTAGATCGTGTAGTAGTTGGTGGTACAGACTGCTTATCTAAATTTACCATCAACGGTTTTAAAACTTTAATGATTTTATCAGACACTTACAATACACCTTTTGATGAGAATAGGAAAGGATTAAACCTTGGTGAAGCTGCAGCATTTTTAGTTTTAGAATCCGATAAAGTAGTACAAGAAGAAAACAAAAAAGTGCTCGCATACGTAAAAGGATATGGGAATGCTAATGATGCATATCACCAAACGGCTTCTTCAGAAAATGGAGATGGTGCAACTCTTGCTATGCAAAAAGCTTTAGAAGTTGCAGGCTATAAACCAGAAAATATAGACTATGTAAATGCGCATGGTACTGCAACAGGAAACAATGATTTATCTGAAGGAAGAGCAATTATAAGAATATTTGGAGATAACGTTCCAGATTTTAGCTCTACCAAAGCATATACAGGACATACACTTGCTGCTGCTGGTGCCATTGAAGCAATATATTCGGTTTTAGCACTACAAAACAATATTATTTACCCAAATCTGAATTTTAAAACGCAAATGAAGGAATTTAATATTACACCACAGCTAGAATTAAAAGAAAAACCACTACAATCCGTAATGTCAAACTCTTTTGGTTTTGGAGGAAATTGTTCTACCGTAATATATTCAAAAGAGCAATAATTATGAATAAGGTTTATATAAATAGCATCGCTTCTATATCTGCTCAAAAAACGTTTGACAATTCGTTATTTCTAACCGAAATTGAAAACTACGAAGCAAATGTAATTCCCGTTATCAATCCTAATTACAAAGATTACATTCCACCAGCTGCTGCAAGACGCATGGCAAAAGGAATTAAAATGGGAGTTGTAGCTTCAAAAATTGCATTGCAAGAATCTGGATTAGACACTATAGATGCCATCATTACAGGTACAGGAATGGGTTGTGTACGTGATTCCGAAAAATTTGTAAGTGCTATTATAGATAATGACGAGCAATACCTTACTCCTACTTCATTTATCCAATCTACACACAATACCGTTGGTGGACAGATTGCTTTAGAGTTACAATGCAAAGGCTATAATTTCACTTATGTACATGCTAGTAATTCTTTTGAATCTGCTCTTTTAGATGCAAAATTACAACTAGAATTAGACGAAGAAAAAAACATACTAATTGGTGGTGTGGATGAGATTGGAGAGCATACTACCAAAATTCATAAACTAGTTAATCATGTAAAAGCGGAAGCTATTAAAACTTCCGATGTTATAAACGCGCAAACTCCTGGTGCCGTTTTTGGAGAAGGCGCTAATTTCTTTGTGCTTTCTAATGAAAAACAAGCTTCTACCTATGCAGAAATCACTGCACTAAAAACATACAATACATTACCAGAAACAGAAGTTTTACATGAAGCTTCTAACTTCTTAAAAGAAAACAATATAAATATTGAAGATATCGATCTTTTAGTTCTTGGTAATAATGGTGATGTAGATTTTGACACTTTTTACACTAAGCTTACTGAAGGGTTTATAAACACACAACAAGCATATTACAAACATTTATGTGGTGAGTTTAATACTGCATCTTCTTTTGGGTTTTGGTTAGCTTCTAAAGTATTAAAAACACAAACACTTCCTGAGGCTGTAAAACTTAATAATAAAGACACAGCTTCATTTAAAAACATCTTATTATACAATCAGTATCGTGGAGAAAATCATAGTTTCACGCTACTAAAACAATGCTAAATTTTAAAACTGTAAATATTATCTCAAGTCTTCTTTTAGTTGGTTTGTTAGTTGCTTACAGCTATTATAGTTTTTCTATTTGGTTCATTATTTTATTCCTATTTGCTTGGTTTTTAATTACAGTTGCTGGATCTTCTTTCGTTGGATGGAATTATCACTTTACTTCTTTAAATTCCAATCCAGAAATAAACAAAAATCAAATTGCTATCACTTTTGACGATGGTCCTAACCTTGAATTTACACCAAAAGTATTAGCGCTTCTTAAAAAATATAATGCAAAAGCAACTTTTTTTTGTATTGGTAAAAATATAGAAATGCATCCTGAAGTTTTTAAAAGCATTATAAAAGAAGGGCATACAATTGGAAACCACACCTATACTCATAGCACTAATTTTGGTTTTTTTTCAGTAGAAAAAATGGTAGAAGAATTAAAAAAAACAAACAAAATAATTAATCGCCAAATTTGTAAAGACGCTCTATTATATAGACCTACTTTTGGTGTAACAAACCCACGAATTAAAAGAGCTTTACAAATTATAAAACTCCACTCTATAGGATGGAACAAACGCTCTTTAGATACCCGAAATTTAAGTGAGCAAACCATTTTAAAAAGAGTAACAAAAAACCTTAAAAAAGGGGATGTAATTCTATTGCATGACACTAGCGAGAAAACCATTAGTGTTTTGGAACAGTTATTGATATTTTTACAACAACAAAAAATCGAATCTGTAACAATTGATTCTTTATTTAACATTAAAGCATATGCATAAGCTCATATATATATTATTTTTTATCGTTTTTGCAGCAAAAGCGCAAACACCAATGAACAACACTGAAGCTACTGCTTTAAAAACAAAAGTAAAAGCTTTGGCAAATACTACCAATACTATTTCTAGTGATTTTATACAATACAAACATTTAGATTTTTTAGATAATGATATTAAAACTTCTGGAAAATTAGCTTTTAAGGCGCCAGATTTAGTAAAATGGGAATATATTGACCCTTTTAAATATTCGATTCTATTTAAAGATGAAACCCTTTTTATTAATGACGAGGGCAACAAAAGCAACGTAGATATTGGTAGTAACAAAATGTTTAAACAACTTAACAAACTTATTATTAGTAGTGTTAAAGGCGACATGTTTGATGATGCAGAATTTAATATAGAGTACTTCAAAAAAGACACAAATAGCTTGGTTTATTTTAGTCCGAAAGACAAAAAATTTGCTAAATATATTCAAGCATTTCATATTACATTCAATACAAAAGGAGATGTAATTGAAGTAAAAATGATAGAACCTTCACAAGATTATACCAAAATAATATTCCTAAACAAAGTACTAAACCAAACATTAGATAATGCGATATTTACTAATTAGTGTATGCTTTATCTTTATTGGCTGTGCATCGTTTCCAAAAAAAAACAATTTTATGGATGTTGCTGTAACAAGCAATGTTTTCAATCCCTATTTTTCTAATCTAAATCAAGATTACATTTACAAAGCCAACATAGAAGTCTACGACAATACTTTTGGAGGCCTTTTTATAGTTAAAAAAATTGCAGAACAACACCATAGAATTGTTTTTACCACAGAAATGGGAAATAAGCTTTTTGACTTTACTTTTAATAACGAAGATTTTAAAGTAAATTATATTCTAGAGGATCTCGATAAAAAAATACTCATTAATATTTTGAAGAAAGACTTTAGAGTCTTGATCACAGAGAATCTTAAAACAACAAAAGCGTACGCTTTAACTAAGGAAACCATAAAAAAAACCTCCTTAAATAACAAAGACTATTATTATTTTGAAAACCCAGAAATTAGTAAAGTGATTAGGGTTAATAATGGCAAAGAAAAAGTTAGGTTTTTGTTTTCAGAAATAAATGATAATATTGCACAAAAGATAGTAATATTACATAGTAATATTAAATTAAAAATAAACCTCAAATCCATAAATTAAAACAGAATGAAAAAAATTATTTTAAGCTTAGCCTTAATTATTGCTAGTACAACAGTGTTTTCGCAAGTAACAGTTAGTCCAGGAATAAAAGCAGGATTCAATCTAGCAAACCTTTCTAATGTAGATGAATCTACTGCAAAGTTAGGTCTTCAAGGTGGTTTATATGTAAATCTTCATCTGGCACGCTTTTACGAATTACAAATTGAGACTACCTATTCTAATCAAGGAACTACATTTGAATACTCTGATTTTGATTCTACTTATGAAGAAGATTTAGACCTAGAATATGTAAGTTTAAACTTAGCAAACAAATTTTTTCCTGTTCCAGATATTGGTCTTAATTTAATTATTGGACCTAGTTTAGATATATTGGTTAACTCTGCTTATTACAACGATGCAACACCAATAGATATTTCTTTTTTTGGAGGTATTGGTTATGAGTTTCCTTTTGGTTTAGGTTTAGAAGTTCGTTACAAACAAGGAATAATTGATGTTCGTGATGATTATTATAACGACTATTACTATGATGATTACGACGACAATTACTACGATAATGATAGTGCATTAAACGGTGTTATTCAATTTGGAGTAACCTATAAGTTCGACTTTAGCAAAATGTAAATAAAACATGCAATTAAAAGACTTTTACACAGTAAATAATGTAGCAATTGCCGAGAATTTGGCAACTGCTAACATTACCATAAACAAAGATCACGAAATCTTTAAAGGACATTTTCCTGGAAATCCTGTAACTCCAGGAGTTTGTATGATGCAAATTATTAAAGAGTTAACCGAAGATGTAGTTGGTAAAAAATTAAGGATGCAATCTTCTAGCAACATTAAATTTATGGCAATAATAAATCCCGAGAAAACACCAGATTTAGTATTAAAATTAGACATTAGTGAAACCGAAGAAGGGTATAAAGTAAAAAATAGTACTTCATTTGGAGACACTGTGGCATTAAAATTGACAAGTAACTTTATAGAAAAGTAATCTACTTGGTTTTAAAGACCTTGTAGGTTTATAAAAACTAAAAAATGAAATTAATTGTTTTATTAATAACTGCATTAAGCTTAAACATACAGTCTTTAAATTTAGATTCTGTTAGAGATGCTTATAAAATTGCTGCAAAAGACAAGACCAAAACCGAAGCCTTTAATCAGTCTTTAGCACATATAACCAAAAAAGATAAAGTAGAATTTATTGCATACAAAGGCGCTGCAATAGCATTAGTTGCAAAACACGCAAAAACTTTAAAAGAAAAAAAAGAAGGTTTTGTAGAAGGTGTAACATTAGTAGAATATGCAATCACCAAAGCACCTAACAATATCGAACTACGTTTTATACGTTTAGGTATTCAAGAAAATACACCAAAGCTTTTAAAATACAAAAGCAACATAGACGAAGACAGACTCACAATCTTAAAACAATTTAATAGTATAAAATCTTCCACATTAAAAAAACACATAAAAGACTATATTTTACAGTCTAAAGTCTTTACAGATGAAGAAAAATCATTAATTTTAGACTCGTAAAAAGAAAACACTTTCTTTAAGTGACTAACGAGCTATTAATTAATAAAATAAACAATCTGAAAATCTGTGTGTTAATTCCAACATACAACAACGAGCGTACATTAAAACGTGTTATCGATGGTGTTTTGCAATACACAAAAAACATCATTATTATTAATGATGGAGCTACAGATAGCACTGCGCAAATTCTAGAAAACTATTCGCAAGTACAACATATTTTTATTCCTAAAAATCAAGGAAAGGGAAATGCATTACGCCAAGGTTTTATTAAAGCAACAACTTTAGGCTACCATTATGCTATTACTATTGATTCGGATGGGCAACATTTTCCAGAAGATATTCAAGCATTTGTAGCAGCTTTAGAACAATCCAAAAACAAAAATCTTTTACTTATTGGAGCTCGTAATATGAGTCATGAAACCGTTCCTGGGAAAAGTAGTTTTGGAAATAAATTCTCTAACTTTTGGTTTTGGTTTGAAACAGGAATTAAACTAACAGATACGCAATCTGGTTTTAGAATGTATCCTCTAAAAGCTTTAGAAAAACTAAAGTTTTATACAAAGAAATTCGAATTTGAAATAGAAGTAATTGTAAAAGCAGCGTGGAATGATGTAGAAGTAAAAAACATTCCTATAAAGGTGTTATATGATGAAACCGAACGCGTTTCTCATTTTAGACCTTTTAAAGATTTTACAAGAATTAGCATTTTAAACACTTGCTTAATATTAATATTAGCATTTTACATAAAGCCGAGAAATTTATTCCGAAAATTAAAAAAAAAAGGAATTAAACGATTCTTTATCGAAGACTTTTTAGGGCATCAAGACACACCAACAAAAAAAGCATTATCTGTGGCACTTGGAGTATTTATTGGTTTATCTCCTTTTTGGGGTTTTCATACCCTATTAGTAATTTCATTAGCGGTACTATTTCGATTAAACAAAGCAATTTCTTTTGGTTTTTCTAATGTAAGCTTACCCCCTTTTATTCCTTTTGTGTTATACGCAAGTTCAAAAATTGGACAAACTATTTTAGGTGTAGACTACAACTATACTTTAGATATGTTTAAAAATGGTTTCGAAATAACAGATCACCTAAAAACCTACTTAGTTGGTAGTTTTACATTGGCTATATTATCTGCAATGGTATTAGGTATACTAAGTTTTGTACTGTTTACTATTTTTAATAAAAAAAACATAACATTACAAAATGGATAAGCTGTTTTATAAAATACACCAACGTATTGCCTCTCAAAAACCTTTAAGCATTGGTATTTTGTTAGCACTCTTTGTTGGCTTATTTTTTCTAGCTTCAAATATTAAATTCGAAGAAGATATTACCAAACTTATTCCGCAAAGCGAAAAATCTTCCGAAGCACAAAAAGTACTTAAACAAGTTAATTTTGCCGATAAGATTATTGTAAATATTCAACGAAAAGAAAACGGAAATACAGATGATTTAACCAACTATGCAACGCAGTTTATTGATAGTATTTCTAATTCTTCAGAAGCATATATAAAAGACATTCAAGGGCAAGTTGCAGATAAGGATATAATGAATACCTTAGACTTTGTATACAACAATTTACCTTTGTTTTTAAATAAAGAAGATTACCAAACCATACAACAAAAACTAGATAAAGATAGTATTCAAAAAACCACGAATGCTAATTATAAAACCTTAGTTTCCCCTTCTGGTTTTGTGGCTAAAGAAACCATTTTAAAAGATCCATTAGGCTTATCTTTTATTGCTTTAAAAAAACTACAAGAATTAAGTTTTGGTGATGACTTCACGCTATATAACGGATTTATAATTAGTAAAGACAAAAACAATGTACTGCTTTTTATTACACCAACATTTGCATCTAGCGAAACAGCAGAAAACGCAACTTTTGCAGATAATTTATATGCACTACAAGATCAACTGAATATAACATTTAAAAATAAAGTAGAAGCTGAATATTTTGGAGGAGCGCTTATAGCTGTTGCAAATGCCAAGCAAATAAAAAGAGACATTCAACTTACTGTTGGTATTGCTGTAACCGTTTTATTACTTATTCTTATTCTTTTTTACAAAAAATTAAGCATACCAATTATTCTATTTACACCTACCATTTTAGGTGCACTTTTGGCGGTAAGCTTATTATATCTTATACGCGGTAAAATATCTGCAATTTCACTGGGTATTGGTTCAGTACTTCTTGGTGTAACTCTAGATTATGCGCTACATATTCTTACACATATTCGCAGTAACAACAATGCAAAACAGTTATATAAAGAAATTACTAAACCTATTTTAATCAGTAGTTTAACAACAGCTTTAGCCTTTTTATGTTTATTGTTTATTGAGTCGCAAGCATTACAAGATTTAGGCATTTTTGCAGCAATTAGCGTTTTAGGCGCTTCGGTTTTTGCGCTACTTTTTATTCCGCAAGTATATAATACCAAAACAGAAACGGCTACTAAAAAAAATGTTATAGATCGCGTAGCTTCTTATCCTTTGCACCAAAACAAATGGGTTTTAATTGCTTTAGCAATTCTTATAGGTATTAGTGCTTTTACCTATAACAAAGTGACTTTTAATAACGACTTAGCAAAACTAAATTTTGAACCTAAATCGTTAATGGATGCGCAACAAAGGTTAGATGCACTTACTAATATTTCATCAAAATCGGTGTATTTAGCCACATACGGAAACACAGAAAACGAAGCACTACAAGCTAATGATGTTATTTTCCCAATGCTTAAAAAGCTTCAAAAGGATGATAAAATAATTCAGTTTAGTTCTATTGGTTCTTTAATTCAATCTGAAGAAATTCAAAATCAGAAAATTAATACTTGGAAGCAGTTTTGGACTATAGAAAACATTCAAAACACAAAAAACAATTTAGTGGAAAGCGGAAAAACTTTAGGTTTTAAACCAACCACCTTCCACAAATTTTATGCGCTATTAGAGAATACTTTTAATCCGCTAACGGTTACCGACTTTAAAGCTTTAAAAAATATTTCTACCGAAGATTATATTTCTTCCAAAAACGATTTCTCCACCGTAACTACTTTAGTTAAAGTACAAGATAAAAACACACAAAGCCTAGTAGATACTTTTGAAAACCAAGAAAAAACAGTCGTTGTAGATAGAAAACACATGAACGAAACTTTTTTAGGCAATCTAAAAACCGACTTTAATCGTCTAGTTTTATACTCTTCTATCGTTGTTTTATTATTATTATTACTTTTTTACAGAAGTATTTCTTTAACCTTAGTTACAGCAATTCCAATTGCACTTACTTGGCTGTTAACCATTGGTACAATGGGATTTTTTGGTATACAGTTTAATATATTTAATATCATAATTTCCACCTTTATTTTTGGTTTAGGTATAGACTATTGTATTTTTATTACTAATGGTTTACTGCACGAATATAAAACAGGAGAAATAGCTTTACCAACACATAAAACCTCTATTATACTTTCGGTTATAACCACTATTTTAGGCGTTGGTGTTTTAATTTTTGCTAAGCATCCTGCTTTACATTCCATCTCGCTAGTTTCGATTATTGGTATTTTATCTGCTTTATTAATTTCGTTTAGTATACAACCTTTACTTTTTAAATTATTTATTGGAAGTAAAACCAAAAGACCAATAACTTTGCATTTATTATTACATGCTCTTTTTTCTTTTGGGTATTATGGTATTGGTGGATTTGTATTGGGATTAATAGCAGCTATTGTTTTCCCTCTCATTCCGCTTTCTAAAAAAGTAAAAATGCCTTGGTTTCATCAAGTGCTCTCTAAATTTATGAGATCTGTATTTTTTACTAATCCATTTGTTAAGGTAAAAACTCTAAATCCAAATAACGAAACCTTTAAAAAACAAGCTATCATTATTGCAAACCACACCTCTTTTTTAGATATTCTAGCAATTGGTATGCAATCTCCAAAAATTATTTTCTTGGTAAACGATTGGGTATACAACTCTCCTGTTTTTGGAAGAACTGTAAAAATGGCTGGTTTTTATCCAGTTTCTAATGGTATTGATGGTGGTGTCTCACATTTAAAAAACAAATTAGATCAAGGCTATTCTTTAATGGCCTTTCCAGAAGGAACTAGATCTTATACAAACAAGATAAAACGTTTTCATAAAGGTGCTTTTTTCTTAGCCGAAGAATTAAATCTAGATATTCTGCCTATACTAATTCATGGTAATTCTGAAGTCCTACCAAAAGGAAGCTTTATAATAAAAAGAGAACATCTTACCATAAAAATATTAGATAGAATTACAACCGAAGATCAAAGTTTTGGTTCTACATCTAGAGAAAAAACGAAAGCAATAAGTGCTCATTTTAAGAAAGAATTTAATCTACTTCGTGATGAGTTAGAAAACGAAACATACTTTCATCGTATTGTTTTAGAAGATTACAGATATAAAGGAGATGCACTTTATAAAAAGGTTAAAACAGATTTAAAGACCAACGCAATAAATTATAGAGCAATTCTAGATACTATTGGCGAAAAAGATGTTATTACACATTTTTCTAAAGATTCTGGACAACTAGACTTACTATTGGCTTTAGATCATCCAGACAGGAAAATACATACGTTTATTAAAGACAAAAATGAAAGTGCAATAGTTAAAAATAGCTACATTACAAATACACATTATAAAATTTCGGTGTATAATTCTATGGAAGAACTAATACAAAACAACACTAATACTGCTATACTTAATCTTAAAGGGATTCCTGAAAATGAAATTAAAAATATAGCAAATACTGCGAATGTTTTTGTATTATTAAAAGAATGTCGAAATTTATATATTGAACTTTTAAAATCTTTAGATTTTAAAGTTGAAAAAGAAAACGAAACACTTATTATCTTAAAAAAATAAAATATTGAAGTACAAAGAATATTATGATGTTGTAATCGTTGGAAGTGGTCTCGCTGGATTGGTTTCTGCAATTATTCTTGCCAAAGAAGGAAAGAGTGTTTGCGTTTTAGAAAAAAACAATCAATATGGTGGAAACCTACAAACCTTTGTTCGTAACAAAACTATTTTTGATACAGGAGTACATTATATTGGTGGCTTAAGCGAAGGACAAAACTTACATCAATACTTTAAATATATTGATATTTTAGACGGCATACAGCTTCATAAAATGGATGAAGATGGTTTTGATGTCATCTCTTTTGATGAAGACCCTAAAGAGTATAAACATGCACAAGGCTACGATAATTTTATAAAAAACTTATTAGTAGATTTCCCTGATGAAGAAGAAGGTATCAAAATGTATTGCCAAAAGCTACAAGAAACCTGTCTTAAATTCCCGTTATACTCCCTTAAAAAAGGAAAGCCTTATTATGATGATGCTGAAATTTTTCAACTACCAGCAAAAGAATACATAAATTCATTTACAACAAATAAAAAACTGCAAGCGGTTTTAGCTGGTTCTAATTATTTGTATGCCGGAGATCAAAACAAAACACCATTTTTTGTACATGCATTATCTACAAACTCCTATATACAAAGTTCCTATCGTTGTGTCAATGGTGGAAGCCAAATTACCAAAGTGCTAATTAAAAGACTAAAAGCCGAAGGTGGAGAAGTGTATAAACATCACGAAGTTTCAAAATTCGGATTTGAAGATGGTTTAATCACTTCAGCAACTACAACCAAAGGAGTAGAGGTTAAAGGTGGTTTATTTATTTCTAATATAGAACCGAAACTTACTGTAAAAATGGTAGGGGAAGATAAATTTAGAAAATCATACACCAACCGAATTGAAAAAATTGAAAGTACCATTGCTGCTTTCACTTTATACCTTGTTTTAAAACCGAACACGTTTAAATATCAAAATAAAAACTTCTACCATTTTAAAGATGCTACCAAAGTTTGGGATTCCCACAACTACACACAAGAAAGTTGGCCAGAAGGATATATGATGTCTATGGGAATTAAGAAAAATTCTAACGGATTTGGTGATAGTATTGCGGTAATGACCTATATGAATTATGACGAAGTAAAACCTTGGGAAGACACACACAATACCGTTGCAAATAAAAACGACAGAGGGCAAACCTACGAGCAATTTAAAACCGAAAAAGCAGAAACACTTATTGATGAGTTAGTAAAAAAATTCCCTAATATTAGAGATTGTATCGAAGCTTATTACACCTCAACACCTTTGTCTTATAGAGATTATATTGGTAGTAATCGTGGTTCTATGTACGCCTATGTTAAAGATGTAAACAAACCTTTACACTCACATTTATCGCCAAAAACTAAAATAAAAAACTTGTTTTTTACCGGTCAGAGTTTAAATATGCACGGAATTTTAGGAGTAACGATAAGCGCTATTATTACCTGTTCCGAAATTCTTGGTAAAGATTATTTATTAGATAAGATTTTAGAATCTAACAGCCATGAAGATTAAAAATTTTAATTGCTACACTTCGTTTTTAGTTGTCATACTTTTTGCGGCACTCACTTCATGTGGTATCTCAAAATCTATACATGACATTCCAGATGTAAGTGGTTATGATGCAACAATTTCAGAAAAAATTACAATTAACGATTCTACGTTTGCTTCAGGAAATAATAGTTTTGCAAAAAACGAATATGGTTCTTATGAATTGTTTGTAGAAGGAAACGCTTACCAAATTGGTTTAAATACGGGTTTATTAACCGAAGATTTATTTAAAACCCAAGAGCATGCTTTTTTAAGTAAAGTAGACGAATTGGTTCCCTCTAAATTCAAGCAATATCTACTACGAAAAGTTTTAGCTTTCTACAATCGAAAGATGTATTTACATATTCCAGAAGCTTACAAAGCAGAGATTTTAGGGCTATCCAAATATGCATCCAACGACTATAATCATATTGCCGAAGAATATTTAAGAGTGTTGTATCTTCACGGCGCGCATGATATTGGTCACGCTATGCAAGATTTAATGTTGGTTGGTTGTTCTTCTTTTGCTGCTTGGGGGAATAAAACCGAAGACGGACAATTATTAATCGGTAGAAACCTAGATTTCTATGCTGGTGATGACTTCGCAAAAAATAAAATAGTAGCTTTTGTAAACCCAACAGAAGGTTACAAATTTATGTCGGTAACTTGGCCCGGAATGATTGGTGTAGTTTCTGGTATGAATGAACACGGACTTACAGTGACTATAAATGCTGGAAAATCTAAAATTCCTTGGATTGCCAAAACACCAATTTCTATTTTAAATCGTGAAATTTTACAATATGCATCAACTATTGATGAAGCCATAGCCATTGCCAAAAAACGTCAGGTTTTTGTATCCGAATCCATTTTTGTTGGTAGTGCAAAAGACAAAAAAGCCATTACTATTGAGGTTTCACCTAAGAATTTTGGTGTGTATCAAGTAGAAAATACCAACCAATTAATATGTACCAATCACTTTCAAAGTGACGCTTATGCAGAAGATAAAAATAACATAAAAGCAATAGCCGAAAGTCATTCAGCATATCGTTACGAACGTATGGAAGAACTTTTAGCTGCTACCGAAAAATTAAATGTACAAGACGCTGTAGCTATTCTACGAAACAAAGAAGGTTTACATGATAAAGCCATTGGTTATGGCAATGAGAAAGCCTTAAACCAACTTTTAGCACACCATGGTATTGTTTTTAAACCCGAAGAGCGACAGGTTTGGGTTTCATCCAATCCGTATCAATTAGGTGCATTTGTAGCTTACGATTTAGATGAGGTTTTTGCAGATGCTTCCGCTTCCCATCTAAACCTTTCTATACCAGAATTAACCATTGAAGCAGATGCGTTTCAGTTTACCGAAGCATATAAAAATTATGAAGCCTACAGAATAGCTAGTAAAGCATTACAACATGCTATTAGTAATGAAACAAAAATTTCTTCAGAAAAGCTTACAGAAACCATTCAACTAAACCCAGAGTATTGGGAAGTATATTATCTTGTTGGAAAATATTATTACGAAAAAGGATTTTATACAGCAGCTTTACATGCTTTTGAAACTGCAAATACCAAAGAAATTACTACCGTTCCAGATCAAGAGGAATTAGATAAATATATTAAAAAGATTAAAAGGAAATTAAATTTATGATTCCTAAAATAGAACAAGCATCAACCAAAGAAATTAAAGCTTTTCAAGAAAATAAATTAGCAGAATTGTTAACGTATTTAAATGAAAACTCAGCATACTACAAACGTGTTTTTAAAGAAAACAATATTGCAATTGATGCTATTCAAACTATTGAAGATTTATCTAAAATTCCAGTTACAACCAAAGACCAATTACAACAAAATAATGATGCTTTTTTATGTGTGCCAAAAAGTAAAATAATCGATTATGTTACTACTTCTGGTACTTTAGGAGACCCTGTAACTTTTGCTTTAACCGATAATGACTTAGAGCGTTTAGCATATAACGAAGCTATTTCTTTTGCTTGTGCAGGAGTTGGCAAGGAAGATATTGTACAACTCATGACAACCATAGACAGGCGTTTTATGGCAGGATTAGCATACTTTCTTGGTGTACGTAAACTTGGTGCCGGAATCATTCGTGTAGGCGCAGGAATACCAGAATTACAATGGGATTCCATTTTAAAATTTAAACCAACCTATTTGATAGCTGTCCCTTCGTTTTTATTAAAACTTATGGAGTATGCCGAACGAAATGAAATAGATATAAATGCATCTGGAGTTAAAGGTGCCATATGCATAGGCGAACCGTTGCGCGAACAAGATTTTAGTTTAAATACCTTGTCGCAAAAAATAAAAGCCAAGTGGGATATTGAATTGTTTTCTACCTATGCTTCTACCGAAATGAATACTGCATTTACCGAATGTGAACACCAACAAGGAGGGCATCAGCACCCAGAATTAATTATTGTTGAAATTTTAGACGATAAAAATCATGTTGTTCCTGAAGGTGAAGTTGGCGAATTAACCATCACAACTTTAGGTATAGAGGGTATGCCTTTATTGCGTTTTAAAACTGGTGATATGGTAAAGGCACATAAAGAAACTTGTTCTTGTGGTAGAAACACCATGCGTTTAGGACCAGTTGTTGGTAGAAAAAAACAAATGATAAAATATAAAGGCACCACTTTGTATCCTCCAGCAATGGATAATATTTTAAACGATTTTAATGCAGTAGAAAGTTATATTATCGAGATTTCTCATAATGATATTGGTACCGATGAAATTCTAATAAAAATTGCGGCAACCGATCCTTCCGAAAAATTATTACAAAGTATTAAAGATCACTTTAGAGCGAAACTTCGTGTTGCGCCAAGAATAGCCTTTCATGATAAAAAAGAAATTCAAAAACTACAGTTTCCTGCAATGAGCAGAAAACCTATTTTGGTAATTGATAAGCGATCCTAATGTATTATGACGCTTGTTGCATGTTTTGCACTAAACCTTTATCTACATAAACTTCTAAAAGTTTTGCTGTATTAGAACTAAATACTACCTCCTCTGTATTTGCAGGAATTAAAATCGTTTCTCCCATCTTTACCGTTTCGGTATGTAAACCAGCTGTTATTTCAACTTGCCCTTCTACACACATAAAAATTACAAACGAATCTAAGTGACTATAATTCTTTACTTGGTGGTTGGTAATATCTAAAATGTTAGTTGTAAAATATTCACAATCTACTAAACTTGCGCTTGTATTTGGTTTTAAATCGTAGCTTGCTTTACAATTAGTATCAAACTCTTTAGTTGCTTGTTCTGCCAATTGCGTGTGTAATTCTCTTTTTTGTCCAGAATCATCGGTTCTATCCCAATCGTAAACACGGTAAGTAATATCGCTTGTTTGTTGAATTTCTGCTGCAAGAACTCCAGCTCCAATAGCATGAATTTTTCCTGCAGGAATAAAAAAACTATCTCCTTTTTTTACTTGTTCTCTATTAAAAATAGTATCTACATTAGTTGCATTAATATGATTTAAAACTTTTGGGTTTGTAGTTTTATCTTTTAAACCTAAAACAATATCTGCTTTTTCATCGCTATCCATAATGTACCACATTTCTGTTTTACCAAAAGAATCATGATGTTTTTTAGCCATTGTATTATCTGGGTGTACTTGCACAGATAAATCTGTTTTCGCATCTAAAAATTTAATTAATAGCGGAAAATTATATCCAAAGTTTGCAAAATTCTCTGCTCCTAAAAGCGTTGCTTCATGATCTTCAATTAGTGTTTTTAAACTAGCTCCTTTATAAGCTCCATTACTAACTTCTGAAATATTTCCATTTACATCAGAAATCTCCCAACTTTCACCTACATTATTTTTGTTTGTATCTTTTCCTAAAAGGGTACCTAGTTTGTTACCTCCCCAGATTTTTTCTTTTAATATTGGATTGAATTTTATTGGATAAACTTTCATAATTTTTTCTTTTAAAGGTTTCTTTGATATTGTAATTGAATAAACGGGTTATTCGTTTGTATTTTTTTTAAATAATCTATTACTGAAAATAAACTCTGAAATAATGTTTGCTTGATTTCATAGGTTTTTATCTTCTTAATATTATAGTTTAAAATCACTTCTTGATTTTCTATTATTACCCGAATCAAGCCATTTAAACCATAATATTTAATGTTTAACATATTTATAGAAACGTAACCTAAATGTTTTAAGTTAAACGCATTAAACATAAATCTTGCCCCTGCTTTTACTGCTGCAATATCTGACTTGAATTTTTTAATGTTTACTACAGAAACGTTGTTACATGCTTCTTTTATTTCATTTAACAAACTGTAAGTACAATCTTTACTATCATTATTTACTAAACACAATTCGATATTTGGAGTCTTTTTAATTTGCTCTATAAAGAAGGAAGTGTCAATTTCATTTTCATTATTATGAAAGATGATGATAATACCTATTTTCATGACTTAGTTACATTTTATTGTTATTATTAGGCTACTTTTAAATCTGTTGAACTGACAGCTTTTAAGTATTGTTTTTTACTTCTGTATACCCAAGCTATTTGTCCTAATTGCCCAACAATTTTTACAGAATCCTTCATAGATAACTTAGAACCATCTGCATGTATCCATCTTTTTAATGGTTGCTCGCAAAGCATTGTTTTCGCCTCTTTTAATCCGAAATGAATACTCATTCTTTTAAAGATTTCTACATCAAAAATCCATTGGGTTACAAACTTTTTACCAAAAGCAATTTCAATTACATCTTTACGGAAAATTTTAGCGCCACATTGTGTATCTTTAAAATCCATTTTTAAAATCTTTCTGATAATAAAATTGATGGTTAAACTGATTATTTTTCTAGCGGATTCTTTAGTGATATTCGCTCCCATTCTTGAGATACGAGAACCACTTACAATTTTAAATTCTGAAGTTTCAATTGTCTTTACTAAATCGTCAAAATCTGCTAAGTCTGTTGATAAATCTGCATCTAAAAACCCGATATAATCTAAATCTTCTTTTTTAGACATGTGTAACATTCCTAAACGAACAGCTTCTGCTTTTCCACCGTTTTTCTCACAATCGTAAACGGTAATAAAATCTTCTCTTCCTTTTTGTAGTTCTTTTAAAACTTCTAATGTTTTATCTTTACTTCCATCATTTACAAAACATAAATGATAACCAGAATTTTTATCGATATAGCTTATAAATTCATCACTTAATAAACGTTCTTCTTCGTTATAACATGGTATTACAACACCAACGCAACGCTCTTGTATCATTACATTACTATTCGTCACCACATTTTGCAATGTTGGAACTCCAATTAATCGTTTTACACGAGCACTTATCTCGTTTAAACTTAATGGCTTTTTCATATAATCGTTAATTCCTAATTCAAAACCTTCCGTAATCGTTTCATCTTTTGTATCACCAGATAAAACCATAATTGGTGTTTGCGAGTTTTTAGTAATTCTTATATGTTTTACAACCTCTAACCCAGAAACAAATGGCATATTAATATCTACAATCACTAAATCTGGCTTAAAGGATTCATATAATTCTAACCCTTTTTTAGCGTCTGTTTCTACTTGCACTTCGTATCCTAATGCTACTAATCGCTTTTGTAAAGGAAGTAATACTAATTGTTGGTCATCTATTGCTAAAACTTTCATAATTCGTTTTTTTTTTGTTTTGATACTACAAATGTACAGGAGAAGACAACCTTAAAATTGTTATTTAGTTTAACCTATAGGTAAGTATCGACGAATGGTAAGTTGCTGTAGATAATTAAAAATGGAAGCACTGTTATATTTAATTATCTTTACCATATTATTGTAGCTTAGGCTTTAAATGAAGGAAACCTCAAATAAATACTTAATCACAGCCATTCTTTTAGGATTGGCTTTTCATGGCAGTTCCATATTTTTCACTTTGGAAACTACTTATGATGCGTTAATACACCTATTTTTTGCAGATCATTATGCAAATAGTTGGTTTGAGCCATGGAACTACGAATGGTATACTGGTTTTACTGTACAAAGTTATCCTCCTTTAGTGCATCAAACCATTGGATTATTGTCTATGATTGGTGGTTTAAAGTTTGGGATGTTTAGTGTAGCCTTAATTGCAATTATCCTTTTTATTACTGGAGCTTATCGATTTTCTTTAATGATGACTGCCAACAAAACAGTTGCTGGTTATGCTGCTATTTTAGCAGTCTTTAGTTCTTCTTTTGTAGAAACGCTTCATATTTTTGGTCAATTACCAAGTATTGTTGGCGTTTCTGTTTTAATGCATGCCCTACCCGAAATTTATTTGTGGTTAAAAACAGGTAAGAAATGGTATTTAGCTACATCCTTATCTTTAATAGCCGTAACCGTTACTTCACATCATGTGACGCCCATTTTTGGAATGATCTTTTTTATTTTTCCTTTAATAGGAATGGTTATTATGGATGTTTCTAGAGAGCAGGTCAGCTCGATGAAAGAAGTGACCTTTAAAATATTTTTGAATAGTTTTTTTAAGTTGTTTAAACGTATTGTGAGCTTTGGGATGCTATCCTTAGTTTTAATTATAGGTTGTATTTTTCCATATTGGTTAAACTCGAAAGCGAACCCAATTACACAAGTGCCAATTCCGCATGGTTCTCGTGATAATTTCTTAGAAATCACCTCCTCTGGATTAGTGTTTTTTTTAATTCCTTGGGGAATTTTACTTGTTCTTTTACCATATATATTTTATAGATATTATAGCAAACGATATCTGTTTTTTGGGTTATCTGTAACCATTTGCACCATTTTAGGAACAGGAGGAACAACTCCTATACCTTTAAAAATGTTAGGAGAAACCGCTTTTAATATTTTAACCCTAGATAGATTTACACTTTGGGCTTCCATTTTATCTATACCATTAATGGGAGAGTTTGCATATCGTTTTGTAGAAGGTGATTTAAAAGAATTAATTCAAGCTAAATTTGGAGCTGTTTACCACAGAATTATTGGCGGCATATTAGCTTGTTTAATGGTGTTTATGGTCGTGTTTACTATGAGTTTAAATTATTTTAGACCATCACAACCTCAAAAAATAAAAATGCTTCCTATTGTGAATTTCTTAAATCAAGACGATCATGATAAATGGCGCTTTTTAACTTTAGGTTTTGGGGACCAAATGGCTTGGCTAAGTGCACAAACCAATGCCATGACTGTAGATGGAAACTACCACTCTGCAAGACGACTGCCAGAATTAACCACACGACCAATCGAGCGTTTAGAAAACTCTAAGTTTAAAGGCGTTGCCGGTATTGGATCGTTACAGCAATTTTTAACCACACCAGAAAAATACAATCTCAAATACATCTTTTCTAACGATAAGTTTTACGATCCCATATTATACTTTTGTGGTTGGCAACGCTTGCGTCAATTAGAAAATGGCATTATGGTATGGGAACGACTAAACATCCCTCCTGTTTCCTCTATTTTACCAAAAGAGGATGTTGCTAAATGGGTGAAAATAATGTGGGGAATTATTCCATTTTTAACCGTTTTAATAGCCTTTGTTTTAAACATACAAATGCTTTGGGTAATCGCACTTAAAACTAGGATTAAACCTATTCCCGATTTTTTAAAGTTTCCAACGACGTATAATAAATTCTCACGAATTGTTTTACGAATTACGCATATTTGGTCTTTCATATTAGCTATTACAGTATTTTATGGTATCTATTTATTCTATCTAAAAAACGATTCGCAACGCAGTCCAGAAAATGCTATTATCGCATATTACGATGCTTTAGATTTTAAAGAATTTGAAAAAGCGCATGGTTTAATCGATCCAGAAAACCAGTTACCAATTGCACAATACATGTTAGAGATTTCAGTAACTGATGGTTTACTAAGTAGCTATGCAAAAATGGATGCTATTGATACAGAAATTACAAAACATAACGACAGTACCGTTTCGGCAAAAGTGACTAGCCAATGGATTACTCCTTTAGAAAAAATAGAAAAAGTAGATTATAAATCCTTATCCAAACGAAAAGGAAAGTGGTATTTACAACCAGATGATTTAAACAACGATTTACCGCCAGATCAACTTTATTCTGCAAATGCAACCAAGTATTTTAATCAAGGGAGACGTCGTATCACTACTCAACAAACACATCATGAAGACATTTTAAAACAACCTGTTTTAGAAGTCGTTTCTGCTAAACTAGTGCAGTATGATGGTAGTTATGCCATTATTGGTGAAGTACAGAATATAGATAATGTACCTGCTGATGTTATTTTAAAAGGAACCTTATACAATAATGATAACAAACAACTAGCAACCTACAATGCAAAGTATCACGTTAAACATAAATTAATGCCAAAAGAATCGAGTAGTTTCCGCATTAATTTTGAAGGCATTGCCTGGTCTAGAACGCAGGATTCTATTCCAGACACATTTAACCCAGATGAATTTACACCTGTCGAATTTGAAGAACAACCCACAAAATTCAACTTACAAATCGCTGGAAATGTATCTGGATCCGATTTATATAAGAATGTGGTATTAAGTGCCATTACTATTAAAGAGGAAACTATAAACGGAAACTTATTTAATAGTGGCATCCAAGAAATTACAATACCTCAGCTATTGGTTAGTTATTATGATGCCAATAAAAATATGGTTTGGGTTGATCATTTATTTGTAAAAGAAGGTGTGAGACAACAACGCAAACAAGATTTTGAATACGAAATTTTAAAAAATGGTAAAGTAAAAATCATAAATACAAACATGCAAAACATTTTTGTAAATGGTTTACCAAATGCTGCCATTGCAGCAAAAATAGTACCTAACAGAATAGAAAATCATAGTGATGCCCAATTACAAAAAATCGATCATCCAGATTTTAGTTATATTAAAATAGAAATTAACACATATATAGGAAACCCGAATTAATGCAATGTAAACGTACATACATATTCCTTTTAGGATTGATTTTATTATCTTCCTTTGCTTTTGTGCAAGACAACGAAGCTACTAATCCGGTTCAGTTACTAAGCACACAAATAGAATATGAAGTTGGAAATGCTGTTATTTTAAAATTTACAGCTTCCGAAGATGAAAAACCACTACTCTATTGCTCGAATAGTTATGGTTCTACTTTGGTTACAGCTATAGTAAAAGACAATGCATTTCAATATGAAATTCCACAAAACATCACAAAAAAAATGGGGGTTGTAAACTGGAAATTATTAAAGGGCAACAAATCTATTTCTGGTCAATTCTATATGAATTCAAAAGCAGAAGTCGCCACTATGGAAACCTATATTGGCCCGCCAAGTATTGAAGCTGGAGAAACAGATTACACCATGTTGGTTGTAATTCCTACAGATTCTTTAGATAATCCTGTACCTACAAATACGAAGGTAAATGCAAAGTTTCAGTTTTTAGCTTCCGAAGAAAACAATGCTATTTTTACCAAGAATTTAATTACTTATCGAAACATTTATTCTAAAAGAGAAAGTGGACGTATGTTAGTATCTTCGGAAAGTTTAGGCGTCAATTCTAAAGAATTCACTATTCATGTTTGGGCTGCAATTCCTACAGATTTTACCATTTCAGCAAAACGACCACATAATTATGCCGACGGAAATCAGATTACAACCTTTTCAACTTCTGTACTAAAAGACAAGCAAGATAATGTGGTTAGCGATGGTACATTTGTTACCTTTTATATTACAAATGCGAATGGAAATATTTTAAAAACGACAGGAACTACTATAGAAGGAGTGGCACATTCTAAAATAATTCATCCCGATTTTAAAGACAACTGGAGCATTAAAGCTTATGTAGATGGTATGGCAGCAAGTAATACGATTACCTTAAAATATCAAAGTGTTCTAGACGATTTTAAAGTTGCCTTTACTAACAAAAATCGCGAAATATTAGTTGGTCCATTACAAAGTTTTATGGAGCAAATGATTCCGGATGGATTACACGTAAAACTATTAATTTATAAAGACAATACACTTGTAGACACTATTACTAAAACGTCTTTTAATGGCTATGCTACCTTTTTCTTGAAGCCAGCTGTGTATGAAAGTGACACTTATAATTTTCGTATAGAAACCGCAGGAATTAACAAAACATTTAAAAACAAAAAACTATGGTAGGTCTTAATAAAAACATACTACGTACCATATTAATAATCTCATATATTATGATTGTAGCATTGATTATTTCTGGTATTAGCGCGATTTTTAGCTATCTAAATACTGGGGCAGATAGAAGTACCATGCTACATACCGAAATACAAAAAGTAGAACAATATGCTCCAAAATTAATTTGGGAACCTTTAAATAATGAAGGACGGCCAATAGATAACGAAAACCTCAATGCCTTACAGAATGATTATTTAGATGCTTGGTATGTAAAACAAGTGGCTTACAAAACGAATAAAACTGCCGGAATAAAAGATTATTACACCGATAGTGCTAGAGAAAATTTATATGCTTTTATTCATTTAAACAAATCCGAAAACACCACCATTGAAGCTACTACATTAAAACACAATCCAACTTTAGAGTTTTTTAGTGAAGATGGACAATTGGCTGTTATTACAGATAGAAATGTTATAGAGTACAAGCGAATTTTTAAAGCTGAAAAACTAGTTTTAGAAACTACAGAAACATCTACTTACAAAATGGTATTTTTATTAGAGGATGGCTTTTGGCGTATTAGACATTTGGTAAAAGAAAGTAGTAATCCTTTTGAAGCTAAAACACCAAAAATTGAAACCGATAGTTTAACTATTAAAGGTATTAATTACTACCCGAAAGCAACTCCTTGGAATATGTTTGGCGACGATTTTTCGAAAGACATTATTACTAACGACTTTAAAATTATAAAAGATGCTGGTTTAAATTCGGTAAGAATTTTCGTGCAATATGACGATTTTGGAAAAGCAGATGTAAAACCGGGAAAGCTAGAAAAACTAAAACAAACTTTAGATGCTGCGGAAGAAAACAACCTCAAAGTCGTGCTGACCTTGTTTGATTTTTATGGTGATTATTCGGTAATGAATTGGACCTTGAACCAACGTCACGCAGAAACCATAGTAACTACTTTTAAAAACCATAACGCTATTATTGCTTGGGATATTAAAAACGAACCAAACCTTGATTTTGAATCTAGAGGAAAAGAAAATGTAATCGCTTGGTTAGATAATATGATAGACTTAGTAAAATCTGTAGATACAACACACCCAGTAACTATTGGTTGGTCTAATACACAAAGTGCTTCTATATTAAAAGATAAAGTAGACATTGTATCCTTTCATTATTATGAAGATTTAGAAGAACTGGATGCTGCTATAAAAAAGATGCAAAAAGAGATACCTAACAAACCTTTGGTGTTACAGGAATTTGGAATATCTTCTTATAGCGGTTTCTGGAAACCTCTTGGTTCTTCAGTAGAAGACCAGGAGAATTATCACAAGAAAATCCAAGAAATAATTGCTGCTAATAAATTGCAATTTATGTCTTGGACTTTATATGATTTTGTAGATGTACCAAAAGCGGTCGTAGGTAGTAGGCCTTGGCGTCGAAATACTCAAAAACATTTTGGATTTATCGATAAAAATGGGGCAAAAAAGGCATCGTTTAAATACATTACGAACTAGTATTTTTGTTCGTTTGCTATTTAGAGTACAGCAAGAAGAATCTTAAATCAAATAGCTTAATTATTAGATTCTTCCTGTATACTTACTTCTAAATAACTATAGGTTTTTTAATTGTTTTGGGACAAAAAAAGGTGGCGATTCATTATATTCTATGCATTAGTAGGTTTTAATGCGTTTCTACTTTTTGGTGTTTTTCTTGTAATAATTCTATCAAAATTCGATAAGTACATATCTGCAATTTTCTCCATTGGATAGGCTGTTGCAGCTTCATAGTTTGCTTTTCCTAAAGCAATTCTGTGTGCTTCATTGGTTACAATTGCTTCAATTGCATTTGCTAAACTTTCTACAGAAGTTGGCTCAAAAAACTCTCCTTTATACCCTTCATCTTTTACTAATAAAGCAAGGTCTCCTAAGTCTGGCATCACTACTGCTTTTCCATAACTTCCTGCTTGGTGTAAAACACCCGAGCTTCCTGTTGTCGACGTGTATGGAAATACAACCACAGCACTTTCTTTAAATAAGGTTGGCACTTCATATTCTTCTACATAACCAGTAAAACGAACTTGAGGTATATGCTTGTAATCTTCTTGAACTTTTGCCAAATAACCAGGTACATTTGGATTGTCTGTTCCTGCAATTACAACTTCTAAATCTAATCCTGTAGATACTCTTACTTTTTCTACGGCTTCAATCATACCTTCTACTTTTTTGTAAGTTCCAAATTTACCAAAAGTCATCACTTGTAAAGGTCCTTGTGGCAAGCTGTATTCAGGTTTTTCTTCAGAAATTTCAAATGTTCCATGTGGAATTAAAGTCACATTTGAAGCATTATATTTTTCTTCTAAAATATCCACATATTTTTGCATGGTTACTGCAACAGTATCTGCTTGCAATATTAACCTTGTTAAGCTAGTTCCTATAAAGCCATATACTTTTTGCATGATTTTACTACTTGTAAATCCTGCTGAGCCTAGATCTACTTCTTCTAGTATATTGTGTAATAATACAATGTTTGGAATCTTTTTTAGCTTACAAACTAATGGTAACATTAAGCCTAAAGCTGCTGCAACTTTTTTATCTCCAAATTTCATAAATTGTAAGTTGAATAAAACGGCATCTGGTTGTGTATTATTAATCGCTTTAGTCACATTTATAATATTTGTATAGCTATTAAATGCCCAGCATTCTTTCACTGTAATCTTACAACCATCTTCAGTAAAAGCAATATCTTTTGCTCCTTCCGTTTTGTCTGTAAGTAAAACAATTTCAGTTACATTATCTTTTTGTCTAAAGTGCTTTACTAAATGGTAAGCGTATTCGTTTAAAGTTACTTTACTTGGTGGATATGCAGTTACGATTGCTAGTTTCATAAGTTTGTTATTTATTTTTTAAAGGTTTTATATGGCATCCAGTTTTAATTTTTTCTTTTAAAGAAGAACCTCGTTCTGGATGGTTCATAATATAAATTTTAATATGTTGTTTCTTAATTACACTACAAATTTGCGTATTTAAAGAGACATATTCAGGAGAGTTTAGATAGGTTGCACGTTGCTGTAGACGAATGGTAAGAAGATGTCGTTTTAGTATTTTTAATAGTATCCTTTAGAAAGAAGTATGACTTAAGAATCTCTTTAACATATTAACTTTCTTAGTTAAATTCTTCGTTGCTCTCCCAATAACCGAATACCTCTGAAAATATTATTAAATAAAATGGATACTGTCATTCAAAAGGAAGACACAATAACTACAAACTAAAAAAGCTGCAGTACAAAACCACAGCCTTTTCCTTTATATAGACTAATAATATAAAATTCTTTTTTTATTTCTATTGCTTACCTTTCGTATCCAAAACGAAGAAAAAAAGCTGCATTACTAATAATAGAATCATTGCTACAATTTGCATGTGAACTACTTGTTCTAAACTATCATGAAAAAAGATAACTAATCCCATTTGAAGCATACCGAATACACCCGAAATTACAACAGGAACAAACCTGTCTAAGGATAAATAGTAATATGCAAAGAGGTTAGATACGGCAAATAAGCCAGTAGCTAAAGCGTATTTCCATAACAATGGAGCCATTGCCAAATAGCTATCTCCAAACAATATGGTTATTGCGGTTTCTGGAAATAATGCACAACCAATAACAATAGTTGTTGCAATTGCTGCTATATAACCAACATATTTAAATAAAATTGGTGCAGTTTCTTTTCCTTCTTTTTTAAGCTGTACTACTGTTGGTAGTAATAACATTACAAACATCCAAGCGACGAAGTAAACAATACGACCTATTAAAGCTAATGAAGCATATAACCCTGCCTCATAAGCATCAAAATAATGTTTTACCAATAAGATGTCACTATTGTTAATAATGATTTGTGTGAACTCGTAAAAAGCTGTAATAATAAAAAAACTTCGTACTTGTTTAGACTGGTTTGCTTCTATAGCAATCGTCTTTTTAAAGTTTAGATTTCTAAATTTAAAAGGCACTAATCCAAATCCAAAAGAAATTAAAATACCAATTGCAATCACCACCGAAGATTGTATATCAAACAAGAAGATTAAAGCCAAGGTGATTATTAATCTGCTTAGCATTTCTGCTTGATAGGTAATCGATAACGATTTAAATTCTTTTTTTCCTTGAAAAACACCGCGATTCACACTCATTAAAAAATATAAAGGCACTCCAATTCCAAAAATGGTAAACATACTAGAAGACGACGTATTAAAAAGGTCTTGAAGTTGGTTGGCAAACACGATGATTAATGCACCTAATCCCAACCCAACAATGCTTGCGTTTTTATAAATTTTAGAAATGAAATTTTTAAACGTATCGTTTTCAAAAACTACAGAAAATTTTGCAGTTACTAATTGAAAGGTCATCGCTACAAAAGATAGCACCAATAAAAAGGTAATTAACACGGCTGCATCTGCAAATTGTGCTGGTCCTAAAACACGACCTAAAATAAGATTGTACAAATAGTTCCCTCCATTAACGGCTAATACACTTAGCATAAATACTTGTTCTGGAGTTATTTTTTTCGATTTTAATATAGATAAAGCTTGCATCGTAGGATGTGGTTTTTGTTAGTATTAATTAGGCTACGTTTGGATATTTAAAATCTTCGTAAACATCTTTACAACCAGAACCAATAACGAAAAATATGTTGTTACTATGAATTGCGTTTCTATACATTTCTTTTAATGTGTACATTCCCGATGCATCGATTTCAGTAACCTTATCCATATCTAAGGTCACTGCTTTGTTCGTATTTAAAATAACATTAAAGTGATTTTTAAAACCACTTATTGTGTTTGTATTTAATACACCTTCTAATATAATGGTGTTGTTTTCTTCTGTAATTGTTAGTGGCATAATTCTTATTTTTGATTTGTTTGTGACTAATTTCTGATGCAAAGATGCAATAGAAAGCTATGAGATTCCATTGAATTTCGATGAGTGGACCATTGCTGTAGATGAATGAATGGAAATGAATGCCTAACTTGCAAATGATTAAAAACTAGAACATGAAACTTAAATTTTTTGCCCTATTTACATTATTATTAACTGCTTTTTTTAGCTATGCACAAGACATGCAAGAAGGGTTTACCTATTTAGAAACAGGCAAATACGCGAAAGCGGAAACGTTTTTTCAAAGTATTTTAAAAGAATATCCACAAAACAAAACCGCTAGACTATGTTATGGTCGTGCGATTGGATTAAACGGAAAACCAGAAGCAGCAAATACACTATTTACAAATCTATTAGCAGATTACCCTACAGATTTTGAGGTGAAGCTAAATTATGGAGAGTCTTTATTATGGAATAGTAATTTTTCAAAAGCTAAAACTTATTTTAAGGGCTTGATAGATGAAGACCCTAAAAGTTTTCCTGCATTATTAAGTTACGCCAATACTCTTTCTAATTTAAAAGAATATAAAGATGCTTTAAAATATGTAGATAAAGCATTAGAAGTATTACCAGGAAACCCAAACGCATTAACCTCTAAAAAATACATGTATTTAGGATATGCTTACCAAAAACAGCAATCGCAAAAATACGATGAAGCTGAGTTATTGTTAAAAGAAAACTTAATTCTTTTTAATAATGACAAAGACACCTTATTAAACTTAGCCAACTTATATTTAATTGCCAATCGTTTAGAAGATGCCAAAGCAACCTATGACATTCTAGCTGAAAATCCTGAAAATAAAATCACAGCATTAAACGGTTTAGCATTAGTTTCGCATTTAAACGGAAAAGAAAAAGAGGCATTACAACTAAGTACAGAAGCTTTTGAAAGTCTAGATAAAACTACCGAACCGACACTTAGTCAACAAACGACAGAACGTTATGTACAAGCCTTAATTTGGAACAAGAAATTTAAAGCATCAGATACGCTTATCGCAAATTTAATAGAAACCAAACCTAACGAAAACTGGTTATTGGCTTTACGTGCGACACTTAATATCTACAAAAGCGATTTTAAAAAGAGTGTTAAAGATTACGACCAAATTTTGGTAAATGATAGTACTTCTTTTGATGGTAACTTAGGAAACGCAAATGCATTAAAAGCTTTAGGTAAATATGAAGCGGCATATACTTCTGCAGAAAACACGTTGAAGTTTTACGAAAACCAAAAAGATGCTACCAACTTTATAAAAAACCTCAACACTACCTTTACTCCTTTTTACGAAGGAAAAACATCCTATTCCTTTGATAATGGAGATAACGAAGCATTTGCGTTTAACAACAATATAGAGTTTCCGTTTTCTACAAAATTTAAAGTATTAGCAAGCTATAATTACAGAAACACCACCAATGCCGTTACAAATAACGATGCAACTTCTAACGACTTTAGCTTAGGTCTTTCGTATCAATTATTACCAAACGTAACCTTTAAAGGTACTGCAGGATTAACCTCGGCAAAAGCAACTACAAATGATTATACGCAACTATTAACCGATGTTTCTTTTAATATTAAACCTTTTAAATTACAAGATTTAACGGTGGGGTACAAACGTGAATTACAAAGCTTTAATGCCGAATTATTAGATCGTGAAATAGTACAAAATAACTATTATGCAAACTATAGCTTAAACACGAACTTTAACTTAGGTTGGTTTACACAATACTTTTACACCAGCCAAAGCGATAACAATGCGAGAAACCTTTTATTTACTTCATTATACTATAACATTTTACCAAAACCATCACTTAAAGCTGGTATAAACTACCAATACATTACATTTAAAAACCAAGTGCCAACGGTTTATTTCTCCCCTGAAAAATTTAATGCAGTGGAAGTTTTTGCTAATCTTATTAAAGACGAAAACATAGCGAAACCTAAAGAATGGTTTTACGAATTAACTGCAGCAACAGGATTACAATATATTGAAGACGATAAAAGCCAAAGCACCTACAGAATACAAGGAAAACTTGGATATAAATTCTCCGATCGTTGTATGGCAAATCTATTTGGTACACGAAGTAATATTGCCTCTGCAACTGCTGCTGGTTTTACGTTTAATGAGGTTGGATTGCGTTTTAAATGGTTATTGTTTGAAAAGCCTGTTTTTAGGGAATAAGATTTATTATTTAATCTTATTAACTAAAATAAAAAGAGATTCTTAGTTTATTCGATTACTATGGAAATTCTTTAGTAGAACTGGCCCGGTATTAATTTTCCAGGAAGTCTTTTATTTCGCCATTTTCAGTAAAAGTTTGAATTTTTGGCACTCCTTTATCATCTAAATATATCATCATTTTTGGAGGACCGTCAGGTCCAGCTAAAACTGCCCCGAACTGTTTCCTTTTGTTTTACCCATAAACAAACGGTTTACAGCTCCTTATTGTTCCATTAACGTATTAATTTTTCCGTACGTTCTTTTCCATCTTCAATCATGCTTAACTTTTTAAGCTTATTATTTCTTTCGTCTATGATAGAACCAACCGAATATTGATTGATAGAGATTCCCCTTTTTATATATGCTTTAGCATTAGAATAATACTCATCATTAAGTATTTGTACTGCTTGATCATCTTTATAATTATCCATTGTAAAAGACATTTCGAAGATAATTTTTCCATCTTTTTCTTTTGTTTTAAATACTAAACCACCACATTCATCTCCTTCGTTATTAAAGAAAAAATACCTAAAGGACGTTCTCTTTCTCCCATTCTTGCCATTCATTCTTCCTAAATGTTGCCTGTTTTCATTACTAAGTACCATCCTAGGTAAATTGTCTTCACCAATTACAGTAATTTTTTTTTACAATGAGCTCATCAAAACGCTCCATTTTATCTTTATTACTAAAAGCAAAAAAAGAAATAACTAAAGCACTTAAAAAAATAAGCTGTAAAGAAATTAATTTTTCTTTCTAGTTTTTTATTGATTTGATTATTGTTCATTGGATTTTGTTTTAAAAATTATTTCCCATTAAAAATTATAGTGCACGACTTTAAATAAGTATAATCCCATTGTAATTAACTATTAAATTTACTACTTAAAAAATACTTTCTGTAATTACTTCATTACATAAAAAAGATTCTTCAGTCGTAACTCCTTCTAAATAACAGCTTATGTAATTTCTTATTAAATAAAAGCTAAAACACTATCTTTCAAAACATAACGAAGCATTTCAACTTCCTTAAAATAAGAACAAAAAAAGGCAAGAGCCCTCGCTCTTGCCTTTAGTAGAAACCAACTTATAAGCTATTATTAGTTTTTAGGTTTCCACGCTATCAATCAAAAAACAAATAATTAGTGTTACTTTACAAGTAACTTCAAGGGATTATATTGGGTTTGTGTACTTACTATTTTACAGATGTATAAACCAGAACTTAAGTTATTTCTTTCTATTGCTATTTGGTTTTTACCTGCTTGTGCATTTACTGTAGTATGAAATACTACTTTACCTAATTGGTTATAAATAACTAATTGTACAGTTTCATTTTGATTTGCACTAAAGTGAATATTAGATGCATTTCGCATTGGGTTTGGATATGCTTTTACAGAATTTGTTGTTGTATCTGTTTCAAAATCGTTTACAGATAAGGTATTTCCTGTAGAGAAACGTACATCCTGTACATCCATTTCTTTTGCGGTTCTTGTTCCGTCTTCACTTACCATTGTAAATACTATGGTAACCACATCGTTTGCTTGTAATTCGGTATTTAAAGCAGATGTAAATGCAGAAAAAGGTATTGCAAAACTCTGGTAATCTGCTGTTAAAGCAATGGTTGTTTTATATTGCTCTTCCCAATTGGTGATACTTTGTTTTACTAAAGTAATTTCTAAATTTCCTGTTCCTTTTGCTTTAAGTTTGAAGCTATCGTAGTTTGTTACATCTACTGCTTTAAAACGTGGTGTTAATGCTCTGTAAGCTGCAAAATAAGTACTTGTGTGTGCGCTTAAGCTTAGGTTTCTTTCTATTGGAAAATCTGCCGCATCAAATTCATTCGTATTAGGTGAAATATTGTAATTAGTTACAACTGTTCCTGCTTGTGAATCATCAACTCCCCAAGGCCCATCGGACATAAATAAATCGTCTGGTGTGTTTATACCATCTCCAATTCTAAACCCAACATCAAATAGATTTCCTGTTGGTACTTGAATATTGGTAATATAATTTTCGTTTAAGTTTAAGTTAGACGATGTGTAGTTAAAGTCACTCGTTTCTGTTTCTCTATAACCAGAATCGAAAGTTACATTTTCGGTTGCATTGGTATTTATTATTTGAAGATCTAAGGCGCCATTGTTATACTTTCCTTTTCTTACAAAAACGGTTGGAGGCGTAGATAATTCGTAACCAGAGATTGGTTTTACTACTTCTAATAAGTTTAATACTTCTTGAGACAAGCTATATAAATCGTCTATAGAATTCGACCAGATTTGAAAGTTGTAAAAAGTTATATTTTCTTCATATACATCTAAATTCCAATGGCTTTCTATTGCAAAATTCGCATCGTTATTAGCAACTTTAGCAGATAAGCTTAAAACATATTCAAAAGAACCGTCTGCATTTTTTATAATGGATTTAATGAATGCTTGATCATTAATATCAATGGTAGAAACCGAAATTAATTCTGCTCCTAATAATCTATCACAAATATATTTGGTATGTTCGTATACGCCGTTTTCTGTTTTTAAAGCTAAGATGGAAGCTATAGACGCATCGTTTTGCATATAATCTACAGAATACACTTCTGTTGCGTTGGTAATGTTTAATAAGTCTGAAGGTGTAGACTCTACTGCATAATCTTCGTTAATAGTTGTTAATGGTACAAAATCTTGTAATTGAAAATCATTGGTGGTTCTACTAGTATAACTTACTGGGTTTGGAGTAACACGTTTTGCCGACATTTGGTCAAAGGCATAGCTCTTTTTAGCACGATTAAAGTTACGTTTGCTAATTGCTTCCGATAATCTTCCGTTACTTTCTAAACCGCCATCGTTAGCAGTTGTAGGTGGTGCAATCACTTCGCAACTTCCAAAACCTGAACAAGAAGGATCTTCGCAATCTATTAAACCATCTCCATCATCATCAATACCATTATCACATATTTCTTGAGCAACTGGAGCTGTTGGGCAACGTGCACCATCATTACTAGAGCTTGAAGGACCAAATGCAAATAAATTAGATTCCATAACATTTATTCCGTCTAAATCCTGAACACTTTGTATTACATAAACAGTTCCGGTTTCATTAGCCGAGACATAAAAACGACCATCTGCATCAAAATACACAGCTCCATATGAATAGCTTAATCCAGATAGAATTGGGACAACACCTAAAGATGATACTGCACTTGTTATTGGGTTAATTCTATATAAAACATTTGAAGTTTTTTCTACTGCATATAAGTTACCATCTACTGCATTAAAGGCCCAATCATGGATGTTAATATTTTGTGTTAAACTTTCTGTTGAAAGGTATTGTGTATAAGTTGCAGAGTTAGGATTTAAATCTACTTTAAAATAGCTTGTACCTCCAGCTTTAAAATAATAAATACCATCGGGACTAATATCTCCAACATATTTATTTCCTGTAGTTAGTTCTGGTATCGTAAAAGATGTAGTTTGGAAATCTTTTCCAATTCTAACAATGGTTTTAGAAGGTGTACTTAAATAACCCCAAATAAAACCATCTGCTGGATTATATGCTGCCGCATTAATATTTCCTGGTGTAATATCTGTTGCAGCAAGGTAAGAATTACCAGATGCTAAATCAATTGCATATACATCATTACGTTGAAATAAGTATGCACTATAATCGCAATTAAAAGGAATATTTTGTGCTTGTGTTGTTAAACCAACTAATACTACTGCTAGTATTACTAGTTGATTTTTTAATATGTGTAATTTTGTTTTCATGGTATATTTATTTCTTATTTACAGTACAAATTTATTGATATTACCTGCTTCAAATTATGTTTTTCGTTTCGTGTAGCTTTAGTGTAGACGAATGGTAATTATGTGTAGATAAGCTATTTTAAATTATAGCTTTACAAAGATGTTTGTTACGTAATTACTGCCTGTTTCATCTTCTTTTGAAGAAATACCAAAGTCTGTATAAACTGGATTTTCTATAGCTTGTCTATGCCCTTCGCTATTTAACCAAGCATTCACTATGGATGTAGCACTATTATAACCGTAACCAACATTTTCTGATACTTTTTTTGCATTCACCGAATCTTTTAAGTTTTGAGAACGTTCACTAAAATGATCATGACTTATATTACCTTGACTAGCCATATATTGGTTATGTGTAATCGCTTCTTTGGAGGCTTGACTAAGTAGACTTAATGTATCAAGACCTATCGAAATTCTATGTGCATTTATTAGCTCTGCAATTTCATAATCTAAAGTTGTATATGTTACCTCTACAACTTGTGTAGTATAATTTTCTGAAGAATTAACATCCTCTTCAACAGAGCAAGACATTAAAAATGTACTTAATAAAACGGTTATAATAACTGCTACTTTTTTCATCGGTTTTGGTTTAATTTGACGACAAAACTATTAGGAAAGCAAGCTGCATTTTATGTTTTTCGATTAGTGTAATTTAAAGTATAGATGAATGGTAAATTGCAGAAGTTAAAGGCAAAAAAAAAGACAGAAAAATAAATTTCTGCCTTTTTATATACTAACCAATGAATCCCTTAACTGATTACAATGTAAACATAATGCTAATGAAAGCGTTTGTTGGTTTTAAATAGGTTTGAAACGAATTTTAAGACGACTCTCTTAAAATAATCGTTGAAATGCAATGTCTTATAATAAATTAAGCCTTTTCATTAATTCTGGCCTATTCGATCTACTTACGGGAATAACATCTTTTTTAATTAAAACACTGTTATCTTCTATATCAATTATCTTTTTAATATTGATAATATACGATCTATGTACTTTTAAGAATAAATTGTCTGGAAGTTTTTCTTCTATTTTTTTTAAGGTAGAATGTACAGTATAATTTTTATCTTCTGTTTTAACCTGAATATAATCTCCCTTAGCTTCGACTAAGTAAATACTTGGGATATCTATTTTAATTAAGCGTCTATCTATATTTACATACAAGTCGTTACCTGAAGTACTTTCAACTTTTTCTGTTTTTGAAGCTTTTGTAACGGGTTTATTTTGTTTAGCTTCTGCTTTACCTATAGCTTTATTAAACCGTTCTTGGGTAATTGGTTTTACCAAATAATCGACAATACAGTCATATTCAAAAGCTTGAATAGCAAAATTAGGATCTGATGTTGTGAGTATTATTTTTGGGGGATTTTTAAGGGTTTCAATAAAATCGAAACCTGTAAAATCTGGCATGTGTATATCTAAGAAAATTAAATCAACTTCATTTTGATTTAAGTATTTAATAGCTTGCATTGCATTAGGAAACTCTTCTAAAACATTAAGACTTGGCACATTGGAGCATAATTGCGAAATAATCATTCTAGCAGTAGCTTCGTCATCAATAACAATACAATTCATATGGTATATTTAAATTTCTTCTAGATATATTGTTATGCTGTTTAAAATAGCTTCAAATGCTTCCTTATGGTTTGTAGAACCTTCTAGCAAACTATTTTCGTATGCTACTGCAACTTCATAACCTTTCTCGAGCCCTAAAATACTAATTTTATGTTTAAGTTTATGTACATTTTCTGCTGCTAACTTATAATTTTTAGCATTGTAGTTATTAAAATACACTAATTTCTCTTCTGGAAACTCTTTTTTTATAACATCTATTAGTTTTTGTTTAAATGCTTGATCACCTCCAGACAAGCTGTTAATGTAAGATTGATTAGGCTGTTCCATTTGGGGATTTTTTAAGGGTGAAATAAAATGTGGTTCCAATATGAACTTGCGATTCTAGCCATATTTTTCCTCCATACAATTCGACAATTTTTTTAACAATAGACAATCCTATTCCGGAAGAATCTGGATTATTTTCTAATTTCTCAAAGGTTTTAAAAATTTTGTTAAAGTAGGTTTTGTCAATACCTTTTCCGTTATCTTTTATGTGAAATTGCCAGTATTCCTTTTTATCTTCTAAACCAATAGCAACAGTTCCTTGATCTTTATCATTATACTTTATTGCATTGCCAATTAGGTTTTGAAACAGTTGTTTCAATCTATATTTATCGCCTTTAATTATAGGTAAATCTGTTTTTGTAATATGAATATGGTCTGGGACTTGAATACTTTTTAATAAGTCTTCAATTAAATTATTTAAATCTACATCGTATACTTCTATTCGGTTTTTACCTATGGTTGAATATTCTAAAATACCACTAATTAGGGTATCCATTTTTTCAACATTTGTTCGAATTAGTTTTAATGTTTTTTTTCCGTTTTCATCAAATATTTCTTCATAATCCTGTCTTAACCAAGCGGTTAATGTATCTATACTACGAAGTGGTGATTTTAAATCGTGAGATACCATATGTGCATAATCGCTAAGCTCTTGGTTTTGATGTGCAAGTTCATTTAACATAAATTGCTTTTGCTTGTTCATTTGAACAATCTCCTTAGTTTGGTTATCAATAAAATCTACCAAATTAGAACCAGTTAACTCGACATTCTCTTCTTTTTCGTCTTCTTTTAAATTATAAAATTTTAGTGTATCGATAACACTTTTAAGTTTATTAATAACTTCCTTTTGTTCGTCTGCTTCCTTTTGTAATTTTCGGTTAGCGGTATATAATTCGTCAGAGCTAATAGCCATTGCTCTTTGAATCATAGCAGATTGTTCGTCAAAATTATTATACGACAAATCTACAGCGTTAATAAACGTTTTTAAATTTTCATTGTTTTTTAACTCTTCACTTAAATATTTACGAATTTGTCTTTTTAAAAGGGAATTCATTATTCGCTTATTAGCGTTATGGTCATGGTTTGATTATGCAATTGGCAAGCTACTTCACCATGAAAAGGTGCTATCTCCCCATAGGAATAAAAACCACTAATTACAGTATCATTACCTATAACCTCTATTACTTCTTCAATTTCTTCTTCTACACGTTGGTCTAGCACTAATTTTCTGCCAATACAACTTACTAATATGGCTAATTCTGGTTTATTTGTTCGGTATTCTAATGCTTGTCTTGCTGCACGTTCGGATGCATTTGCAATATGATCTACATTAGTCATCATAAGCTGAACTTTAGAATTTTCTTTAATATCCCCTGCTAAAATTACAGCATTCTCTTCTTCATTTATATTTAAAATAGATCTTACAATAGATTGCTTTTCGTCTGTAGACTTCACATTTAAAGGATATAATAATGCTGCTCCTGGTAAGTCTTTTGCTTTATCTCCTAAATAACTTTTATATAAGTCAAGAGCTGGTTTTCCATCTAATTCAAACAAGGTATTGCCTTTAGATTTTGTTACTCTTCGCTCTGGGCCAAAAGGTGTCCATCCACCATGAATAGAGAAAGAAATTTCAAGGGTATCTCCATAAAAACCAATAGCTACAAGTTCCCCTTCTTTTGGATTTTCATTATAAGATGCTAATGTTTTTTCAAATCTATCATCATCTCCACATAAACCACCTGTTATTACTATATTATCAGATGTTGATGCGCTCATACCTTTGGTAAGTTGGCTACCATTAATAAAACTACCTTCAGAAACTACTAGTACATATTTTAAGTTTTCTTGCGAAAGCTGATTTATTAAATCGTTACCAGTTTTATAACTATCTAAATCTTTGTTTAAAACATTACTTGTCTGTATTTGAAAAGTGCTTTTTTCAAACTCAATTGCAGTAATAGTTATACTTTCTTGGTTTACTGTGTTCGATGAAATTTCGGCACATGAAGAGGCAAAAACAATATGTCCATCAGGAAATAATTGTTTAATATCCTTGTAAACATCTTTGTCTTCTAACATATATCTGTTACCAAAAACCAATACTAAAGGTTCTTTTAACTCTTGTTTTTCGACAACATATTCCCAATCTTTATTTTTATTTTTTACTAGTTGTACTGTTTTCATTTTTATTTTTTTAAAGTGAAATAGAAAGTGCTACCTACATTTGGTTCGCTATCTAACCATATTTCTCCTTCATGTAAGTTGATAATTTTTTTAACAATAGATAAGCCAATTCCTGAGGAATCTTTGCTTTTCTTTAAAGAATGAAATATCTTAAATATTTTATCATGATATTTTTTCTCAATACCAATACCATTATCTTTAATAGAAAACTTATAATGACTTTTTAAGTCTTCTACATCTATTATAATACTTCCATGCTCTTTATCTATAAACTTAACAGAGTTACTAATTAAATTTTGAAATACTTGTTGAAGTTTCGTTCTATCCCCAATTATATTTGGTAATGTATTTAAACTTTTAATTTCTATATGATCTGGAATGTATAAAATCGATACTAATTCGTTTACTAAACTATTTAAATCGACTTCTGTTTTTAAGGAAGTCTCTGCGCCTACACTAGAATAATTTAAAACATCTGTAATAAGTTGTTCCATTTTCTCTAATGTAGTTTCTATAAGCCCTATGTTTTGTATACTTATATCGTCAAGTTTACCTTGATTGTCTTCTTTTAACCAACTAACTAGTGCATGTATGCTTCTTAATGGTGATTTTAGATCGTGGGATACAATATGTGCGTACTCTTGTAATTCGTCGTTACTTTTTTCTAGTTTACTTAATAATTTTTCTTTTTGAAATTCTAAGTTTTTAATTGCCGTAATGTCTAGATGTATACCAATAGAACCTATTACTTCTCCATCTATATTATAATTTGGTGCTCCACTTATTAATAAATACAGTATTTCACCTGCTTTATTTCTGGCTTTAATTTCATAGGAGCTAGATTCTCCTTTAAGACGTTTAACATTCTCTTTTAAAATAACATCAGAAGAGCCGTCTATTGCAAAAAGCTCTCTTGCATTTTTACCTAAAACTTCTTCCTGTTTAAATCCAGAAATTTTCTCAAAGCTTTGGTTTACCATTAATATTTCTTCATTATTATTTACTTCGACCAAACCTAAATTCATATTGGCAATAATGCTGTAATACTTTTGTTTTTGAGCTTCAAGGCTTTTTCTATAAGTTCTGTTTAAGGTGACATCTTTAAATGTCCATAAATAGCCTTTACTGGTATCACCTGTTATTATTGGAATATAGTTTCTCTCGAGTATTTTACCATCTAACATTTCTAGTTCGTCTCCTAAAACTGTTTTTTTATTTTCATCAATAACTCGCATTCTTTGCAAAAAGGAGTCTGGGTTTTTAAATAGCACTTTATTTTGTTCGGATGCAGCTTGGCAATCCATCCCTATTAGATCTGATGGTTTTGCTTCAATATTAAAAAGGTCACAAAATTTATTATTTGTAAGAACAATGCTACGGTTTTCGTCTTCTAATACGATACCACTATCTAGATTAACAACTAGTGATGCTAATCTATTTTCGGATGCTATTAATTTTTCTTCGGATGCTTTTTGGTCTGTTATATCTCTAACAATACCTTGTGCTGCAACGGGTTTTTTTTCTTTATCAAAAATTAAACTAGCATTTATATGTACCCATTTAACCTCTTTAGATTTAGTGTACACTCTAGCTTCGTAATTTTTAAAATAGGCTTTATTTTGCAGTTCCATAAAAGAAGATATTGCATATGGATAATCTTCTTTATAAATAAGATTTACAACGTTTATTTCTTCTCTACTAATATCGTAACCAAATAATTTAGTTGCTGCTTCATTAAATTTTATGATATTTCCTTGTAAATCCATAACAACATATGCATCTACAATATTTTCAAAAACACCTTGTAATTGTGAAGATTTCTCTTCTAGTAATTGCTCTAGTCGTTGTGATGTAAAGTATAATTCTCTTGATTTTTCTTCAAGAATTTTTTCGGCTGCTTTTCTTGCCGCTTTTTCTCTTTTTAAAGCACGTTGTAATATTTCTACTTGCTCTTGACTCATTAATTTTTATGAATAACAAATCGCACTTCTGTTCCGTCTTCTTTAATTTTTTCTAAATCTATTTTTGCAGTTGAACCAAAGTGTTCGAAAGTTTTGTTCATTAAACCTAAGCCAAAGTGATGCATAGCTCTGCTAGAAGTATATATCATTACTAAAGAGTTTTCTGTTTTTTCGACAACTTCAAAAGTTGGCAATTCTGCATCTGGATAAATTTTTCTAACTTCTACATGAATATGATTTTCTATAGATGAAATCATTTCAATTGGGTCTTTATATGTTTCTAAGAGTCCAGGATAACTTTTTTCAATTACACTGAAAAAGTGTTCGGCATATACCAATAACAAGTTGTCTATTGATATACCTGTGTTTTCGCTTAAATGCCCTAATAATTGTAACATTTCTGAAAAACTATATGTCCCTACGGCTGTATAAATGCCTTCAGATTCTAATGTAGAACTTGAGATAATATTATCGACCATTTCTAATCCAAATTTATCTTCTACTAATTCTAAAAACTCGGTAAAAACTATTCCTTTCATTTTTTTAAACTACTATTAACTCGTTGATACTCCAATATGCTAATAATTTTTCAATTTTACTAACATAATCCTCATATTTTAATGGCTTTAAAACATAACCAGCAACACCTATCTTATAACATTCTAATAAATCTTTTTGATTATTGGATGTTGTTAAAATTATGGTAGGAATATATTTTAATACATCATCTTTTTTTAAAATGCTTAAAAACTCGATGCCATTTATTTTTGGCATATTTAAATCTAATAAAATAACATCAGGTAAGTTATCTTTTTGCTCTAAAATTTCTAGTGCTTCTTCTCCATTATTTGCTTCAATAATTTTATGATCTAATTTTAATGTAGAAATCGTTCTATTCAATTTCATTATTTCAATCATGTCATCTTCAATAAGAAGTATTTTAAGTTTTTTTAACATTACGAGGGTCTTTTATTTAACACAACAAAGCTAGATTTAATAGGAGTTTTTATTTTTTATATTCGATTAGAACGATTTTAGTGTCGACCAATAACGTTTAAGTGTCGACCAATGGTTTTTTACAATACCTAAATCTATTTTTTATTAATAGAATAAAGTGTTGTTAATAGATTGTTTTGAGAATGTATTTTTAATTGTTTTAAATCTGTAAGAAACTCAAGGGGCATATTTTTTAATTGTTTGTCTTGTAAATTCATTTCTAAATGATTTATAAACTCTAAGTTTCTTATGTTTTTATTTAAAGCATATTTTTCCATCGTTTTTAAGCTATATTTTTCATCATCAATGTTAATTGGATATGTATTATTTTCGACTGTATTATTTTTTTCATTTTTAAATAACTTTCTACTTATTTTATTTAAAAATAATAAAGAGGGAACTTCTGTTTTTAACATGGTTTGTTTGGATTAACTGGTACAAAATTAACCGAAGACTAACCTGTTATATTAAATATTCTTTTAACAAACAATGTCTATAGATGGGCGGGAAGCAAGTGTCGACGAATGGTTTTATAAAACCATAAACACCTATATACAAACAACATAGCAAGAGATTTATTATAGCCGAGATAACAGAAAGTGTTTTAAATTTCACTTTACGCCATAAAAAAAGCCCTTACATTGCTGTAAAGGCTTTTACCCATTTGGCTCCTCTTCTAAGACTCGAACTTAGGACCCTCTGATTAACAGTCAGATGCTCTAACCAACTGAGCTAAAGAGGAGTGTCGTTTTCTTTTAAAGTCTTTTTTCTGACTTTTCGCTTTTGCTAAAACTATTATTTTTTTTAGAGAACTAACTCCTAAAAAAATGAGTTTATCACTTTTGCGAGTGCAAATATATATTATTTTTTAATTTCTACAAATACAAAATTAAAAATAATTAAAATTATTTTAACCACTCTTGAATCGCTTTAAATGCATCGTTTCCGTTTGCAAACAAAACCAAACCTATAAGAAGTACAAAACCAACTAATTGCGCGTACTCCATGAATTTATCTCCTGGTTTTCTTCCGGAAACAATTTCATATAATAAAAACATTACATGACCACCATCTAGTGCTGGAATTGGTAATAAATTTAATACACCTAACATGATAGACAAGAAAGCTGTCATTTTCCAAAATACTTGCCAGTTCCATTGTGCAGGAAACATTTGACCTATAGCAGCAAAACCTCCAATTTGTGATGCTCCCTTTTTAGTGAATATGTATTGAAATTGTGCTAAATAGTCTTTTATCTCCCAATAACCTTTACTAATACCTCCCGAAATACTTTCTCCTATGGCGTATTCTTTCTGGTTAATTTTAATAAAATCTGGATCCGTTCTGGTTACCGAAATACCAACCTTATTATCTTCGGTTGGTGTTATTGTAAATTCCTTTTCTTCATTATTACGTTCTACTAGTAAAACAATATCTTTTGTTGCACTATTTTTTAATTGATACGTGAAATCTGAAAAATAAGTAATCGGATTTCCATTAACTGCTACAATTTTATCTTCTGCCTTTAATCCCGCTTGTTCTGCTGGTAAACCTGGTTCTACTCCTTCTAATTTAAAAGGGGATCTTGGTTCGAAAGCTGGCAAATCTCCAGCTGCAAAAAGCTGTTTACCAATATCTTCTGGTATAGCAAGATCTTCCATAGCACCATTAGTATGTTCTACTTTTATGGTTTCAATATTTCTAAACATTAGATATTTACTAACATCTTCTGTTAAATCTTCAATTGGTTCCCCATCTACAGAAACAATTTTATCTCCTTGTTGAAAACCATAGTTCTCCATAGTTTTACTAACTCCGTAGCCATATTTTACATCATCTTTATTGATATAAACGGTTCCCCAAACAAATAGTATTACCATGTAAAGGAAGAATGCCAGTACAAAGTTCATAAAAACACCACCTAACATAATGATTAATCGTTGCCAGGTTGGCTTAGAGCGAAACTCCCATGGTTGTGGTGGTTTAGCCATTTGCTCTTTATCCATACTTTCATCTATCATTCCTGCTATTTTTACATAACCTCCAAGGGGCAACCAACCAATACCATATACGGTTTCGCCAATTTTTTTCTTGAATAATGAGAATTTAATATCGAAAAATAAGTAGAACTTTTCCACTTTGGTTTTAAATAGTTTTGCAGGAATAAAATGTCCTAGCTCATGTAAAACTACTAATATAGAAAGGCTCAAAAATAACTGAGCGGCTTTAATTATAAATACAGTCATGTATTGGGTTTTGTTTATAACGTGCAAAAGTACGTTTTTATACTAACTAAAAAAAGTGCAAAGATATATTGCTTAATCCTTTAACAGCCTTTTATGAAAAACACCTTGATTTGTGGAAAATTTTACAAAATGTACTCCAGAAGACAATGTTTCTGTAGCAATACTTTCCTGATAGCTAGACTCTAAAACCAATTTCCCTAATACGTCATAAATTTGAATCGTATTAACTATTAACCCTTCCGGTTTTGTAAAATTAATACTTGTTGTTGTTGGGTTTGGATACATGAATAACTGATTCTTTAAATAATAAGTATTGGTACTTAATGTTACCATATTATTTTTAGAAATTAGGTCTACATCTGGATCTAATAGAATTTCACTAATTTCAAAACTTACAGTTTCAACAAAAGTTTCTCCTTCATAAGTATTATTTAAAATGATATTTAATTCTTCCCCATTTGTTCCAATAATTCTTAACGGAATAGGTGCTTCAAAATAAGTCACAGAACTATGACTTTGGGTTTGATTTACTTCTAATTGAAGGCTATTTACATCTACCCAACTCGCATTAATTGTGTATGTTGGATATCCTTGATTGTATACCCAATCGTTAAAAAACTCGGTTAAATCTTCCCCACTAGCAGTTTCCATTTTAGAAATATAATCTGGAGTTTTCGCATAATCGAAAGCTAAATTAGTATCGCTTAAATAGTCTTGCATTCCTTGATAAAAATTAGCATCTCCAACTTTCTTTCTAAGCATGTGCAAAACCATGGATCCTTTATTGTAACTTAATCTACTATTAAAAATCCTACTAACACTTGTAGTGTCACTGTCTGTTAAATACACCGCTCCATCTGTTTGAGATGTTATAGAACTAACGCGTCCTTGTTTCCAACTAGTAAAGCTTGCTTCTCCGTCAAAATCTTCAATTACTAGTCCAGACAAATAGGTAGCAAAGCCTTCATTTAACCAAATATCTTTCCAGCTACCACAAGTAATTTTATCTCCAAACCATTGGTGGGCTAATTCGTGAGCTATTAAATTTCTACTAAAACTTCCCATAAAAGAAACGGTAGTATGTTCCATACCTCCTCCCCAACCAAATTGGGCGTGTCCATATTTTTCGGAAGCGTAAGGATATTCCTCAAATTTCTCAGAAAACAATTCCATAATATCTACAGTTACTTCTGTACTAGCTTGTGCCAATGTTAGACTTTCTGGATATACATAATTTACAATTTCGAAAGGATTCCCATTATTTGCAACCGTGTGAGAATAGACTTCATAATTAGTAGCTGCAATAGCAATTAAATACGCTGGAATAGGAAATTCATGCTTATAATGTGTCGTTTTATTAGTACCATTTACGGTTTGACTTTGTTCTACACCATTACTAACTGCAATATATTCTTCTCCTTGCGAATTAAATTGCGGCGTTGTAATATATACGTCTATACTTTCAATTTTATCATTTAAATCTTGTTTACAAGGCCACCACCCTTTAGCTCCATAAGGTTCCGATAATGTCCAAATTATTGGATCACTATTATGAGTGGTTTGAGCAAAAGAACCAAAACCAGAACTTATTGGGTTTCCAGAATAACTAATCTCTACAATCCCTGTTTGCCCAGTATTTAAGGTTTGCGCTAAGACTATTACAAGCTCATCGTCTGTATTTTGAGTAAATGACAGTGTATTTCCGTTTTGTAAAACTTGAGATACGATCATATTATCTGCTAAATCAAAAGTTACTTCTGTCATGTTTTCTTTAGCCATAAAATGTGTAGTTACAACTCCCGAAATACCTGTAATACTTGGGTCTATAGTAAATTCTAATTGATGATAAGTAACATCGTAATTCCCTGTATTTAAATTAACTCTTTGGTTATAAATTCTATTGGATGCAGATTTAGCTTCTGCTTCAACCAGAGTATTTAATTCGTCATCATAGGTTTGCCCAAAAGAAAAAATGGTAGATAATAATAGGATCAATAAAAAATAATTTTTCATTTCAATATCATTTTTAAACATTAAAGTTACAATATTTAGTTGTATTTAATGTAACCTTTATTACTAGCTCAAGATGAAATAAATTGTAATTTTGTATACAAACTTTTTTTTCATGCTTTCATTTTTTAAAGACTACAAATATTTTGCTATTGTTTTAGGGATTTTATCCATTATTATTATTTCTATTTTCTACAGTATTTTAAAAGTAGACAGAGTTCTCCCTGTCTATCAACCTGCTTTGGTTAATGCCGAATTAGTTGATAGCACAATTCAGTATAAAAAGAAATATCATAAAATAGCAGATTTTAGCCTTACTAATCAAAATGGAAAAACAATAACGCAGGAACATTATAAAGACAAAATTTACGTAGCCGACTTCTTTTTTACCACTTGCCAAACCATTTGTCCGTTAATGACAGATAACATGTATCAAATTCAAAAAGAGATTTTAAATGATGACGAAGTGATGTTGCTTTCACATTCGGTTACACCTAAAATAGATAGTGTTGCACAATTAAAACGTTACGCTTTAAAAAAAGGTGTAAATGATGAAAAATGGAACTTAGTAACTGGAGATAAAAAACAAATTTACGCGCTTGCAAGAAAAAGTTATCTAGCAGTTAAAGACGCAGGTGACGGAGGTCCTTTTGATATGGTACACACTGAAAACTTTATGCTTATTGACAAAAAGCGTCAAATTAGAGGCTTTTATGATGGCACAAAAACAGAAGATGTAGAACGTATTTTGGAAGACATTAAAACGTTAAAAAAAGAATATAAATAGTTTATTAAGCAACTATTTTTTTAGCAACTACTTTTATAGTACATTTGCTTCTTTAAAATCAATCTAAATAAGCTTGCAAATAACAATAGCACATCTTAAACGAGGAGAACAAGGTATTATAACGGATGTTTCATCTATACATATACCATTAAAACTTTTAGAAATGGGTTGTCTGCCTGGTAATACGGTAGAGCTTCTGCAGGTTGCTCCTTTTCAAGACCCAATGTATTTAAATATAAATGGAACACATTTAGCGATTAGAAAAGAAACTGCAAGTCATATATTAATCGAAAAAATTATCCATGAGTAAACAAATAAATGTTGCACTTATTGGAAACCCAAATACCGGAAAAACCTCCGTGTTTAATGCCCTTACTGGTTTAAACCAAAAAGTTGGAAACTATCCTGGAATTACGGTTGAAAAAAAAGAAGGTATTTGCAAACTACCTCGTGGTGTAAAAGCCCATATTATAGATTTACCTGGAACCTATAGTTTAAACGCTTCTTCTTTAGATGAGAATGTCGTTATAGAACTGCTTTTAAATAAAAACGATAAGGATTATCCAGATGTTGCGATTGTTGTAAGTGATGTTGAAAATTTAAAAAGAAACTTACTCCTTTTTACTCAAATAAAAGATTTAGAAATCCCTTGTATTCTAGTTATTAATATGTCTGACAGAATGAAATATAAAGGTATTTCGTTAGACATTGAATATTTAGAAGAACAACTAAAAACAAAAATAGCATTAATAAGCACGCGTAAAAGCGAAGGTATAGACTCCTTAAAAAAACTAATTACAGACTATAAAGATTTATCTGTTACCCCTTGTCTTCATGCTTCTGAAATTGACAAGGAATATTTTGATAGACTCCGTAATACTTTTCCAAACCAACTCTTATACAAACTTTGGCTAGTTATTACACAGGATGTAAATTTTGGAAAACTAGAAAGAAAAGAAATGGAAGCTATTTCTAGTTTTAAAACTAAATCTTCAAGCAACTTAAAAAAATTACAGCAAAAAGAAACCATAAAAAGATATCAGTTTATTAATAATGTTCTTAAAAAAGGACAAACTATAGACGCTAGTCAAGCTAAAGGTTTACGTGCAAAATTTGACAAAATATTAACCCATAAAGTTTGGGGTTATGTCATTTTTGCTTTCATTTTATTAACTATTTTTCAAGCTATTTATGACTGGTCTAGCATACCAATGGATTTAATAGATTCTGCTTTTGCTTCGTTAAGTGAATGGACAAAAAACGCATTACCTAAAGGTGCTTTTACCAATTTAATTGCCGAAGGAATAATTCCCGGGCTTGGTGGTGTTGTTATTTTTATTCCTCAAATTGCATTCTTATTTCTATTTATTGCCCTTTTAGAAGAAAGTGGCTACATGAGTCGTGTAGTCTTTTTAATGGACAGAATTATGAGACGCTTTGGCCTTAGCGGAAAAAGCGTTGTACCGTTAATTTCTGGTACCGCATGTGCAATTCCTGCAATTATGGCTACAAGAAATATTGAAAGCTGGAAAGAACGATTAATTACCATTTTAGTGACCCCTTTTACTACCTGCGCTGCTAGGCTTCCTGTATATTTAATTATTATTGCTTTAGTGATTCCCGAAGGTCGTTTTCTTGGTTTAAGCTACCAAGCGCTAACTTTAATGCTTTTGTATTTAATAGGATTTGGAACAGCAATTTTTTCTGCATATATTTTAAATAAAATACTAAAAATTAAGAACAAAAGTTTCTTTGTAGTAGAAATGCCAAACTATAAGCTTCCGCTGATTAAGAATGTTGCTTTAACGGTTTTAGAAAAAACAAAATCATTTGTATTTGGAGCTGGAAAAATAATTTTAGCAATCTCAATTATATTATGGTTTTTAGCTTCTTACGGACCAGGGAAAAACTTTAATAATGCCGAAGAAATTGTAAAAACAGAATATGCTTCGCAAAATTTATCTGAAGAAGAGTTAGACCAAAAAGTGGCTTCTCATAAACTAGAACACTCTTTTATTGGAATTACAGGAAGAGCTATTGAACCTGTTATTAGGCCTCTAGGTTACGATTGGAAAATAGGTATTGCTATTGTGAGTAGTTTTGCTGCTCGTGAAGTTTTTGTTGGCACATTAGCAACCATTTATAGTGTTGGTAGTGATGAGGAAGAAACCATTAAAAACAGAATGGCTAAAGAAGTCAACCCAATTACTGGCGGACCATTATTTACCTTAGCCTCGGGTATTTCACTACTTTTATTTTATGCTTTTGCCATGCAGTGTATGAGCACTTTAGCTATTGTTAAAAGAGAAACCAATTCTTGGAAATGGCCAACCTTACAATTAATAATAATGACCATTATTGCGTATATAGCAGCATTAATTGCTTATCAGTTTTTAAAGTAATCCTTTTTTTGTAAATTTAGAAGAAAGATTTCGACCAATTAATTATGAATACGATCATTCAAAATATACTAGCTTTTTCTTCTGTTTTACTTGCATTAGCATTTATTATTAAGAAGTTTTTTTATAAAAAGAAAGCTAAAAAAGCCTGCGGAACAGACGATTGCAGTTGTCATTAATTACTTACATCTAGTTGTACATAATAATCTTCTTTCAAAATTTTATTACTAGCAACAGGATATGGCATTACTTTAATACCCGAAATATTTAAAACATCTGAAGTAAATAAATTACCTATTTCATTATTAAAAGTACTTCTTGCATTAAAAACTAATTTCTTTTGTACCACTTTTTTATTGTGTTCATAAACATCTACCAAAATAATTACTTCTCCTTCCCAAATGCATTGAACCGCTTTAGGACAGCGAGAATCTTGAACTACTTCTACAAACTTTAAACGTATATCATTAACTTGTAAATCTTCACCAAAATTAAGTTTAGTCACAATTTTTGGCGGTATTACAGTATTTGTTTTTGTAGAATCTTGAGCAAAAAGAGCAGATGCAGCAAATAATAGAATAATAAATGATACGTACTTCATAGTGTAGTTATTAGTAGCTTATAATCCTAAATCGTGCCAAAATATTTTGTTTTCTTTTAAACCTTCTTTAAATATAAATTCTTAGCTACATTTTGAGAAACAACAATTTCTGTATTTTCTAATGCAATTTTTATAGAATTATCATAAGGCTCCCTATGTTTAATGGTTATTATTGTGCCTAAAGCAATTTTATTACTATCTAAATATTTTAAAAAACTAGAAGAATCATCATCTACTCCAACACATTTATATGTAGAACCAACTTCGGCTTTAGCTAGAATAATCTTTTCTATATGCTGAAAATTTCCTTCTTTATCAGGAATTGGATCTCCATGAGGATCATGCTTCGGAAATTCTAAAAAAGCATCTAACTGATTAATCAACTTCTCTGACTTAATGTGCTCTAAGTGTTCTGCAACTTCATGAACTTCATCCCAAGAAAAATTCAATTTTTCAACTAAAAAAACTTCCCAAAGTCGATGTTTCCTAATAATATTTACAGCTACAACCCTTCCCGCTTCTGTTAATGTGACTCCTTGGTATTTTTTATAATCTGCATAATTTTTTTCCGACAATTTTTTAATCATATCTGTAACCGAAGAAGCTTTAGTCTGCATGACTTCAGCTATAGCATTTGTATTTACGGATGTATCACCATTGCTTCCAAGATGATAAATTGCTTTTATATAATTTTCTTCTGTTAATGTAATCATAGTATTATTATCTCTTACAAATATAGAAAAGATATATTTCTTAAAATATTTTTAGACTAGTCTAAATTTTATTTTATATTTAATTAAAAATAATTCTACATGAAACTAATTTATTTCATAGTTATACTATTTTACGGTTCTACTATAGTTGCACAAAGCATTTATAATGTGGAAGGAAAAGTTATATCAAACGGAGAACCACTTCCATTTGCTAATATTTATATTGAAAACACCACAAAAGGAAGCACAACCGATGAAAATGGTCATTTTTTAATTAAAAATTTAGAGAAAGGAAACTATACAATAATAGCTTCATTTACTGGGTATAAAACACAAAAGAAAACGATTCATATTTCAGACAAAACTGTTTATATAAACTTCCATTTAAATGAAAATGACGATTTAGAAGAAATCATAATAACAGGCACATTAAAAGCAGTTTCTAGATTAGAGAGTCCTGTTCCTGTAGAAGTATATTCCCCAACATTTTTGAAAAAAAATCCAACACCAAATATTTTTGAAGCACTACAAAATGTAAATGGAGTTAGACCACAATTAAATTGTAATGTTTGTAATACTGGGGATATTCATATTAATGGCTTAGAAGGACCTTACACTCTAGTTTTAATTGATGGTATGCCAATTGTAAGTGGCCTGTCTACCGTTTATGGTTTGTCTGGAATTCCAAATTCATTAATAGAACAAATAGAAGTGGTTAAAGGACCGGCTTCCTCACTATATGGAAGCGAAGCTGTAGGCGGTTTAATTAATGTTATCACCAAATTACCTGAAAATGCGCCAAGATTCTTTGCAGATGGATTTGTTACAGGTTGGGGTGAAGTAAATATAGACGCTGGTTTTAAAGCAAATGTAGGTGAAAAAGCAACGGTTTTATTTGGTACTAATTATTTTAAATACGACAATCCTGTGGATAATAACAAAGATAATTTTACCGATCTAACATTACAAGATCGTATTTCTATTTTCCAAAAATGGGATTTTAAAAGAGCAAATAACAAAAAACTAGCTCTTGCTGGCCGTTACTTTTATGAAGATCGTTGGGGAGGAGAGCTACAATGGACTAAAGCAGATAGAGGAGGTAATGAAGTTTATGGTGAAAGTATTTATACCTCTCGATTTGAAATTTTAGGTAACTATGAATTACCCTTTAAAGAAAAAGTGAATTTTCAATTCTCCTATTCCGATCACGATCAAAACTCAGTGTATGGAGACACGCCTTATTTAGCGCAACAAAGTATTGGGTTTGGCCAATTTATTTGGGATAAAAAAATAAGTAAAAACGATCTGCTTTTTGGCGCAGCATTTCGCTACAATTATTATAATGATAATACCACAGCAACTCCAAATGCAGACAAAGTGACTATTCCATCTTTATTTGTTCAAGATGAAATAGCTTTTAACAAAAAACAAAGTTTGTTATTAGGTCTGCGTTTTGATTATGATACTAGACATGGTACTATTTTCACACCAAGAATCGCTTACAAATACAAACCAACAGATAGTGATATCATTCGGTTAAATGCTGGAACAGGCTTTAGAGTTGTTAATCTATTTACCGAAGAACATGCAGCACTTACTGGAGCAAGAGAGGTGATTATTAAAGAGGAACTAAATCCGGAAGAATCCTATAATGTTACACTTAATTATCTTAAAAAATTATACTTAAAAAACGGGATGTATTTTACTTTAGACACTTCTGCTTGGTATACCTATTTTACAAATGCTATCATTCCAGATTATGATACCAATCCAAATCAGATTATATATGACAATCTAGATGGTTATTCTACATCTAAAGGACTTAGTATCAATATAGATGCTGTTATAAAAAATGGAATAAAAGCGTCTATTGGCGCTACGTATCAAGAGGTTTCACAAACGAAAAATGGTGAGCGAATAGATCAAATACTCACAGAAAAATATTCTGGCGTATGGTCTTTTAGTTATAAAAACTACCCAACGAATCTTACTTTAGATTATACAGGTAACATTTATGGGCCAATGCGATTACCATTACTAGGAGATTTAGACCCAAGACAAGAATACTCTCCAACATGGAGCATACAAAACATTCAGCTTACTCATGATGGAATAGATAATTTAGAAATATATGGAGGTGTTAAAAATCTTTTAAACTGGACACCCAACAAAGGAAATCCGTTTGTAATAGCAAGAGCAAACGATCCTTTTGACGAAAATGTAGCATTTAACACTAATGGAGATGTCATTGCAACCACAGACAATCCATATGCACTAACCTTTGACCCATCGTATGTTTATGGTCCAAACCAAGGTATTCGATTGTTTTTTGGTGTAAGATATAAATTAAATTAATCGCTCATTTTTAGTACTTTCGCAATAAATATTTAGATATATGAAAAAAATAATGTTCTTCTTAGCCATTACTTTTAGTTTAACCGCTTGTAAAAAAGAGACTAAAGAAAACGGAAAACTCAACATAGTAACCACCACGACCATGATAACAGATCTGGTTAAAAATGTTGGCGGTGAATATGTAAACACGCAAGGTTTAATGGGTTCTGGAGTAGACCCACATTTATATAAAGCCAGTGAAGGTGATGTTACAAAACTAGTAAACGCAGATATTATTTTTTATAATGGTTTACATTTAGAAGGAAAACTAGTAGAAGTTTTTGAAAAAATGGGAAGTAAAACCAAAACCCCTATCGCTTTAGCGGAAGTTATTGATAAAAGCACCTTGATTGGTTCCGATTATTTTGCTTCTAATTACGACCCACACGTTTGGTTTAATATTGAATACTTTAAACAATTCACTAAAAAAGTAACTCAAGTGTTATCGGAAAAAGATCCTGCAAACAGCTTAAATTACAAAGAAAATGAAAAGCAATATCTAGCAAAATTAGAAACGCTAGAAACGAAGATTAAAGCAACAATTAAAACGCTTCCAAAAGAAAAAAGAATTCTAGTAACAGCGCATGATGCATTTAATTATTTCGGGAAAAATTATGATTTTGAAGTGGTTGGTTTGCAAGGGTTATCTACTGCAACAGAAGCTGGTGTTCAAGATGTACAAAAATTAGCTACATTTATAATAAATAAAAAAGTGAAGGCTGTTTTTGTAGAAAGCTCTGTACCTAAACGTACTATTGAAGCGCTACAAGCAGCTGTAAACTCTAAAAATCATGAAGTTGTTATTGGCGGAACACTGTATTCGGATGCCTTAGGAAATGATGGAACCGCAGAAGGAACTTACATTGGCATGTTTGAATATAATGTAAATACTATTGTAAATGCTTTAAAGTAAGTAGGCAGTATTGAGTAGCAATTTGCAGTGCGTACTTGGTTGAAAACAAATTATAATACTTAAAACAAAAATATAAATGGAACTTGAAATTCCGACACAGTCGGAAAACATCAAAATTCAGAAATAATGAGCGAAAGAACAAAGATGCGAAGCAAAGCTTCAAGCACGAAGTTCTGATAGTGAATGTTGCTTTAGCAATTTCCTGATTTTGATCGTGATCTTTTGGTTCGTTTTGCATCAAGGCAAAATGAACAGAAATAAAATTATGAAAGAACAATCACAAAATAAAGAGACTCCTACCTATTCAGGAGTATTAGCAGTAAAAGTTGACGATTTAACCGTTGCATACAACTACAAACCTGTACTTTGGGATATTGATTTAGAAATTCCAGAAGGTGTTCTTATGGCAATTGTTGGTCCAAATGGCGCTGGAAAATCTACACTTATAAAATCTATTTTAGGCATCTTAAAACCAATTGCAGGAAGCGTTTCAATTTATGGTAAACCATATGACAAACAACGTAAATTAGTTGCCTACGTGCCACAAAAAGGAAGTGTAGATTGGGACTTCCCAACGACAGCCTTAGACGTTGTTATGATGGGAACTTACGGAAGTTTAGGCTGGATTAAAAGACCTAAGCAAAAAGAAAAAAAAGCAGCTTTAGAAGCTTTAGAAAAAGTTGGAATGCTTGCCTTTAAAAGTAGACAAATTAGTCAGCTTTCTGGAGGGCAACAACAACGAATATTTTTAGCCAGAGCTTTAGTACAAAACGCATCCATTTATTTTATGGATGAACCTTTTCAAGGAGTAGATGCCACCACAGAAATTGCTATTATTAATATTTTAAAAGAATTACGAAAAGCTGGTAAAACAGTTATTGTAGTACATCACGATTTACAAACCGTTCCAGAATATTTTGATTGGGTTACTTTTTTAAATGTGAAGAAAATTGCTACAGGTCCTGTTAAAGATATTTTTAACGATGATAATTTAACCAAGACCTATGGAATTAATTATAAAGTAAGTATTCAAGAGTAATAAACTCCTGCGAAGGCAGGAATCTTAAAAAGTAAAAAAAGAACAGATTGCCACAAATTTCTTTAGAAGTTTAGCAATAAAAAATATAAATGAATGGTCATCCTGAACTGGATTCAGGATGACCATAAAATAGATTATGCGTCTTTACGCAGAATAACAAAACAAAAACAATTCACGAATCAAGGAAGAGATTTCTGCTTTAACGGGTATTATGGACATAACAGAATACATAAAACTAGTTTTTACAGACTACACGCTAAGAACCATCACACTTGGAACTGCAATTTTAGGAGCAGTTACAGGCATGCTTGGTAGTTTTGCTGTACTAAGAAAACAAAGTCTTCTTGGTGATGCCATTTCGCATGCTGCTTTACCTGGAATTGCAATTGCTTTTTTAATAACTGGAGCAAAAGACACAAATACATTATTAATTGGTGCTTTGGTTAGTGGTCTTATTGGCACCTTCTGGATTCGAGGAATAATCACAAAAACACATTTAAAAAGTGATACTGCTTTAGGTTTAATTTTATCACTCTTTTTTGGTTTTGGTATGTTACTACTTACTTTCATACAAAAACAACCAAATGCAAACCAAGCTGGTTTAGATAAGTATTTATTCGGACAAGCAGCAACACTTGTAGAAAGTGATGTTTGGTTAATGGCTATTGTTACAGGAGTTTGCCTATTAGTACTCTTACTATTTTGGAAAGAATTTAAAATACTATTGTTTGATGCAGATTACACCAAAACCTTAGGGTTTAACACCAGATTTATAGATGTTTTAATTACTAGTTTTATTGTTTTAGCAATTGTATTAGGCTTGCAAACCGTTGGTGTTGTTTTAATGAGTGCTATGCTACTTGCTCCTGCTGCTGCTGCAAGACAATGGACCAATAGTCTTAGTACAATGGTTTTTCTTGCTGCCATTTTTGGTGCATTTTCTGGTGTCTTTGGTACAGCAATTAGCGCCAGCCAAAACAATCTTTCTACAGGACCAGTAATTGTATTAGTTGCTGCTGTTTTTGTAGTATTTTCTTTTATCTTTTCACCAAGCAGAGGATTGCTTTTTAAACAAATTCGTTTTATTAAAAATAGACGGGATTTAGAGTTACATAAAACTTTAGCGTTTATGTATCATATAGCAGAAACACATGAAAATATTTCGCATCCGCATGCCATTAAATTATTAAATAACTTTCAAGGTTTTACAAAGAAAACGCTTCAGAAACTAGTAGAGAAAAATTATGCAACTATTGATGGTTCGATGTGGAGTTTAACCGATTTAGGTTTTGAAACTGCAGCCAATTTATACACCAAACAATCTACAGAAGATGAATAGTGCGCAAATAGAAATACAACTTATTGCAAGCTTAGTAGCTATTGCTTGCGCGATTCCGGGAACCTTTCTTGTATTAAGAAAAATGGCTATGATTAGTGATGCTATTAGTCATTCCATCTTACCAGGAATTGTAATTGGGTTCTTTATAACACAAGATCTAAACTCTCCGTTACTAATATTACTAGCTGCGTTTACCGGAATTATTACTGTGGTTTTAGTAGAATATATTCAGAAAACAGGTTTGGTAAAAGAAGACACGGCCATTGGCTTAGTTTTTCCTGCGCTGTTTAGTATTGGTGTTATTTTAATTGCAAAAAACGCGAATGACGTGCATTTAGATGTCGATGCTGTTTTACTTGGCGAATTAGCCTTTGCTCCTTTCGATCGGTTATTTATTGGCGGAACAGATGTTGGTCCGAAATCCCTTTGGATTATTGGCTCTATTTTAATAACAACTATTGGCTTACTACTCGCTTTTTTTAAAGAACTAAAATTAAGCACTTTCGATAAAGGTTTGGCTGCTTCTTTAGGGTTTTCACCAGCAATTATTCATTATGGCTTAATGTCAGTAGCATCGGTAACAACAGTTGGTGCTTTTGATGCTGTTGGCGCCATTTTAGTGGTTGCCTTAATGATTGCTCCTGCTGCAACGGCATATTTGTTGACTACAGATTTAAAGAAAATGCTTGGTCTTGCTATTGGTTTTGGTGTGCTAAGTGCTATTTCAGGATATTGGTTTGCACACTGGTTAGATGCATCTATTGCTGGTTCTATAACCACTATGTTAGGCTTTATCTTTCTAATAGTCTTTTTATTTGCTCCCAGCAAAGGAATTATTGCTGTTATGTATAGAGAAAAACAACAACGTACCGAAGTATCTTTACTTACTTTTTTATTGCATTTAAAAAACCATACCGAAGAACGGGAACGCCATGTAAACCATTTGCAAGAACATATTAATTGGCAAAAAGTGAGAGCTAAAACCGTTTTAGATTTAGCCCTTAAAAACAATATGATTGTTTTTAATAAAAACATTGTTTCTTTAACTGAAAAAGGAGACACTTTCACCTCTAAAGCTATCGATTATATCATCACCAATGAAGATGCACAAATTGAAGATATGAAAGAAGATTTCTTTTTGTTTAGAGGGTAATAAAAATCAATTAACTAAAGTTTAAAAAGATGTTATACCCTGAAAGTTTTATATATATTTTCCGACTTTTGCATATCTAAATAACAATCATGAAAATACTAGAATACCTTACAGGAAAAGACGGAATAATGATTCTAGGACTAATTGTCTTAGTAGTCTTTATCATTCGAAAGTGGAAAGAAAAACGCTATTTTAAGCAAATGGAAAAACGATTTAATAATAAAAAGTAGAATTAAAAGCCACGTTCTTTTTGTAATTGCTCGTATGCTTTTTGAACTTGTTTAAATTTGTCTTCTGCTCCTTTTTTATGCTCCTCTCCTAAATGGGCGACTTTATCTGGATGATATTTTTTAGCCATAGTACGGTACGCTTTTTTAATTTCATCATTGGTGGCAGATTTTGTTATCTCTAAAATTTTATATGCATTTTCACTACTGTTATAAAACATCGCTTTAATACTATTATAATCTCTGGAGCTTATACCTAAATAACCAGCAATGGTAAATATTTGACGTTCTTCGTCTTCGGTAACCATTTCGTCTGCTTTAGCAATTCCGAAAAGAAAATGCATCAATTGTAAACGTGAAGCATGATCCATCATTTGCTTAATTTGCGTACAAACTTGACGCAATGGAACCGTTTGATTGTTTACACCTTTAAATAGCTTAAATGCTTTGTTCGCTCGATCTTTACCGTACATGCTTACAAATTGGCTACGTACAAAATCTAGTTCTCTTTGGTCTTGTACACCATCTGCTTTTATTACAACAGAAGCAAGAATGAGTAAGCTTACCTCGAAATCACCAGAAGTAGTTTGCGCTCTACGTTGTTGTTGGGTTCTATAGTTTGGTCTTCCGTTTTGCGATCTTCTTCTTTGTTGTGTTGGACGATCTCCTAAAAGCGGATTTCCATTTCCTGAAGACAACGTGTCTACAAAACTACCAAGTGCTAAACCTATAATGGCACCAATTGGCCCACCAAACGACCATCCTAAAGATGCTCCAATCCATTTTCCGAAACTCATGTTTTATTTTTTAAAAATCAAATATACTATTTGTTAGTTACAATGTGAATGCTTTTGTTACAGAAACCCTTTTGTAAAAAGGAACGCCAACTCAAAATTTATATAACATCAAGAGTTACTATTATCACATAATTATTTCAATTACGTCATTTTAGTACGCCATTGTGTCTTATAAAATAGCTATCTCATTAAATTGCATGGTTTTTGATTATATTTGTAGGAGATAAATTAATAAAATTAAAATTACAAAATATGTACCCAGCAGAATTAGTAAAACCAATGCGTGAAGATTTAACAAACGTAGGTTTTGAAGAATTACACACCATTGCAGATGTGGATGCAGCTATTGCAAAAGAAGGAACAACTTTAGTGGTTGTGAATTCGGTTTGTGGTTGTGCAGCAGCTAACGCAAGACCAGGAGCAAAAACTAGTTTACAAAACGCAAAAAAACCAGATCATATTGTAACGGTTTTTGCTGGCGTAGATAAAGAAGCAGTAAATAAAGCACGTGAATATATGATTCCTTTTCCTCCTAGTTCGCCATGTATGGCTTTATTTAAAAATGGAGAATTAGTGCATATGCTAGAGCGTCACCATATTGAAGGTAGACCTGCCGAAATGATTGCTGAAAATCTTACAGATGCTTATAATGAGCACTGCTAGTAAATTTTTAACACTATATGTTAAAGTTTAGTTTACACACAAACTAACAGTATTAAACCACGTTTTATAGACGTGGTTTTTTTATTTTTGAATCATTAATTTTAACAATTATAATGAGGAAAATTTTAGCATATCCTTTATCTTGTATCTATTACTTGTTTTTTGCGATAGCATTGCTGGTATTTCACCCAATACAATGGTTTTGTTTTAATGTTTTTGGCTACAAAGCGCATAAAAATAGTGTAGATGCTTTACAGTTTTGCCTAATGCGTTGCGTAAATCTTTTAGGTTCTAGACATTCGTTTTATAACAAATATAATATAGATACTTCGCAGCCAATAATTATTGTGGCAAACCACCAAAGCATGTCAGATATACCTCCAATCATGTGGTATTTTAGAAAACATCATGTAAAATTTGTTAGCAAAAAAGAATTAGGAAAAGGGATTGCTAGTGTGTCCTATAACTTACGCCATGGAGGATCTGTTTTAATAGATAGAAAAAATGCCAGACAATCTATTGTAGCTATTCGAAAATTCGCAGATTATATTGAAACCAATAAACGTGCTGCAGTTATTTTTCCGGAAGGAACAAGAAGTCGTGATGGCAAACCAAAACCTTTTCACACTAAAGGTCTTGAAACCTTAATAAAATATATTCCAAGTGCAGTAATTATACCAGTAACTATTAATAATTCATGGAAAAATCTACGTTACGGAAAGTTTCCTTTAGGAATAGGTAATCATTTAACTTTTACAGCACACAAACCGGTTACTAAAAGTGATTTTGAAACACAAGAATTATTACTGGAGCATATTGAAACAACAATAAAAAACAGTATTAAAATTTAGAAATTATGTCCATAAAAAATGTAAGATTAGAAGTAATGTCGTTTTTAGAAAAAGACATAGAATCCTTAATTCAGAAATATTTAATTCCTGTAGATACCATTTGGCAACCAACCGATTTTTTACCAAATAGTGAAGGAGATAATTTTTTGGAAGAAGTAAAAGAAATTAGAGAATTATCGAAAGAATTACCTTATGATTTTTGGGTCGTTTTAGTTGGCGACATGATAACCGAAGAAGCCCTACCAACTTACGAATCTTGGTTAATGGATGTAGAAGGCGTCGATCAAGTAGGAAGAAATGGTTGGTCTAAATGGGTTAGACATTGGACTGCTGAAGAAAACAGACATGGAGATGTGCTTAACAAATACCTCTACCTTTCTGGACGTGTAAACATGAAAGAAATTGAAAAAACGACACAACATCTTATTGCCGATGGTTTTGATATTGGCACAGATAGAGATCCTTATAAAAACTTTTTATATACCAGTTTTCAAGAACTAGCTACATATATTTCACACAATAGAGTTGCAAAAATTGCAAAACAAAAAGGAAACAAACAACTTGCTAAAATGTGTAAAATAATTTCAGGAGACGAAATGCGACACCATCATGCATATTGTGAATTTGTAGAACGAATTTTTGCTGTAGATCCTAGTGAAATGATGCTTGCTTTTCAATATATGATGAAGCAAAAAATCACCATGCCTGCTCACTTTTTAAGAGAATCTGGAAATAAAATAAGTTCTGCTTTTGAAGAATTTTCTAATACCGCACAACGTATTGGAGTATACACCGCTACAGATTATGTTGATATTTTAGAAAAACTTACTAAGCGTTGGGAAATCGATAAAATTTCAAACCTAACCGATGAAGCAGAGAAAGCTAGAGATTACCTAATGAAGCTACCCTCTAGAATGATACGAATTGCAGAACGTATGAAAATTCCGGAAAACTCTTTTGAATTTAAATGGGTAGAACCAGCAAAATTATAATCGTAAATGCAAACTACAAATTCTATTATTGAAACTACTAAGCGTTTTGTGAAAGAAACGCTCAAAAATGCCGAAGGTGGCCATGATTGGTTTCATATTGAACGCGTATATAATAATAGCTTACTAATTGCTAAAAAAGAAGAAGTAGATGTTTTGGTGGTTTCATTAGCAGCTTTATTACACGATATTGCAGATAGTAAGTTTTATAATGGTGATGATACTGTTGGCCCAAAATTAGCTCGAGAATTTTTATGTGAAGAAAATATACCTTTAGATATTATAGAACATGTCGTAGCCATTATTGCTAACATGTCTTTTAATAAATCTTTAGATGGTAATACCACCTTTACCTCAAAAGAATTAGAAGTGGTACAAGATGCAGACAGACTAGATGCTATTGGAGCTATTGGTATTGCGCGTTGTTTTAATTATGGTGGTTTTAAAGATAGGGCACTTTACAATCCTGATATTAAACCGAATCTAAATATGAGCACAGCGGCATATAAAAAATCGACCGCGCCAACCATTAATCATTTTTACGAAAAGCTTTTGTTGTTAAAAGACAAGATGAATACACAAACAGGGAAACAAATTGCCCTCGAAAGACATCAATATATGGAAGGCTTTTTAAAACAATTTTACGCAGAATGGAATGGAAAAAAGTAAACTCTAATTTTCTTTTGCAATTTCTAATGCTGTAATTTTATATTCTAAAGCTTCTAAACCCTCTCCGCTTTCTATTATCTGCTCTGTGGTTAGATTGTTTTGTGAATTAACAAAATCAAGAATTTCTCTTTTTTTAATACTATAGTATTCTAGTGTTTTATCGATTTTATCGTCCATAAGCTTCTTATTGAATAATTAAACGCATTTCATTTCTATATTTGGATGCACTTTTACCAATAACTTCATTAAACACTTTATTAAAGTGTGAAAAATTATTAAAACCACATTCAAAACAAATATCAGTAATACTACTTTGACTTTCTGTTAATAGTTTTGTTGCATAAAATATACGACACTCGTTAACAAACTGTGTAAAGGTTTTACCTGTTACTTTTTTAAAATATCTACAAAATGCAGGAACAGTTAAGTTTACGTATGCAGCAATTTCATCTAAACTAATATGTTCTTGATAATTTTTATTAACATATTTAAAAATCTTATCTATTTTATTACTGTCTTGTGGTTGTGTTTCAAACATATAACCGTTTTCATTTAACAACACATAATCGGAACTCAACGCTAATAATTCTAATATTTCTAAAAGCTTAGTTACGCGTTTAATACCTTCATATTTAGGCAGTTTTTCTATTTTTGGGCCAACGATTTCTTTTATTTCTCTTTTAAATAAAATTCCTTTTTTAGAACGTTCTATTAACTGCGTGATGTTTTTCATCTCTGGCAGTTTATTAAAAAGATCCCCTAAAAACTCTGGATGAAATTGCAACATCGTTTCTTTACCTTTAGAAGTCAAACGATCTGTAAACCCGTTATGAGGCAAATTAGATCCTATTAATATCAATTGACTGTTATTAAAGTATGAAAGATGATTACCTATATGCCTTCTCCCTTTTCCTTTATTTACATAAACTAATTCTAATTCAGGGTGAAAGTGCCAAAAAGCTTCACTTCGTTTTCGCTTTTTCGTTTTTTGTATAGCAGTTATGGAGCTACCAAAATCTGGTGTAATCTTTTTAAATGTAGGTTTTAATTGCACAATAAAAATCAGTTATTATATAATACAGCAAAATTACAACTTTTAATAGTCTTAGAGTATGGTAATTTACCACTAATATATACTATATTAACATATAACGTTTTCGATACTATTAACTAGGGTAAAATAGTATATATAGTTGTAAAAATAGATGCTTTTTAAACTCTTCTATGTCTATAACTTTGTCCTCAGAATAATTAAACCCAAATAGTTATGAAAAAATTCATAAAAAACATTAAAAATCTAGGAGCTCAAATGTTAAGTGTACTAGTAAACGCAAACAAGTCTTTAAATCAAGAACCAATTTAAAAAGTTGTAAAAGAAAACAACATAAATTATAAAATAAAATATCATGAAAAAATTCATAAAAAACACTTTAGTAATTGCAGTATTGTTTACTACATTACTAGCTAACGCAAATGCTCCTTTAAATCCTTTAAACGATGCAAGAAGAACAACTTTAACATTAAATAATGTTAAAGAAGGAAACGAACTTTTAATTAAGAATACATTAGATATCGTTATTTACAAAGAATTAATTGAAAATTCTGGGGACTACACAAAAGGGTTTGACTTAACAGCATTACCAAATGGTGAATACTTTTTTGAATTAGTAAAAGATTCTGAAATTAAAATTATTCCTTTTCATGTTTCTAATAATATGATTGCATTTAATAATGGAGAAGAATCAACAATCTTTATACCTTCTATAAGAAATAAAGAAAATAAAGTGTATATCTCTAAATTATCTTTAAACCAACAACCTTTAAATGTTGAGGTTTTTTATGAAGATATAGAAAACAATGACTTCCATTTAATTTATTCTGAAAAGATTGAAGATTCAAGTAATATTGCTAGAGTTTTAAATTTAGACGAAAACAAAAAAGGAAGATATAGAATAGTTACAAAAACCGAAGGAAGAACTTTTGTCGATTATATACAGTTTTAGTTAGATTTATATAATACTCTTCAGTTTATTAAAAGCGAGCAACAACTGCTCGCTTTTTTGTTTACCAATGTTATTCGAAATTCTTTTCAACAACTTAAAAATGACAAAAAAAAACAGTCTATACTAAATTAACTTTAATATGTTATATTTTATCACAACTAATTAGTAATCAATATTTTAAGTTAAAATACTATATATAATAGTAAATATAGATGTTTTGTAAATCCCCCTTTAGATATAGCTTTGTCTATATAATCATTAAACCTATTAGATTATGAAAAAATTAATGAAAAACACTTTAGTATTAGTAGTACTATGTACGACTTTACTAGCAAATGCAAATGCACCTTTAAGTAATTTAAATGATGCAAAAAGAACCATGTTAACATTAAATGATGTTAAAGAAGGAGACGAGCTCTTAATTAAGAATACACACGGGATTATTCTATACAATGAATTAATTCAGAATTCTGGTAAATACATAAAAGGATTTGATTTAACAGCATTACCAAATGGCGATTACATTTTTGAATTGAACAAAGCATTAGAAATCGAAGTAATTCCTTTTCAGGTTTCTAATACCATAGTGGTATTTGAAAAAGATAAAACCAAAACAATCTTTAAACCGGTAATTAGAAACAATGCGAATAAAGTATATGTCTCTAAATTATCCTTAGATCAAAAACCATTAGAAATTAATGTACACTACGAAGATACAGAAGGGAATGAATTTTATTTAATCTACGAAGAAACTATTGAAAACACAACCAATATTGGTAGGATTTTAAGCTTAAATCCAGAACATAAAGGAAAATATGAAATAGTAATAAAAACGGAAGGAAGAACCTATATTAATAATATAGAATTATTATAAAATTTTCTATTCTTATTTAATTAAAAAAGCGAGCATAACTGCTCGCTTTTTTAATACCTAATTTGTTCTTTTAAAAAATTATTTCCCTGGAAAATCTGCTTTACGTTTTTCTAAAAAGGCTGTTGTACCTTCTTTAAAATCTTCGGTTCCAAAGCATTTTCCAAATTGTTTTATTTCTAATTTATAACCATCTTTTCCTTCTTTATAATTGGCATTAATTGCTTTTATAGCTTTACCAATTGCAACGGTAGAGTTACGCATAATTTTACCCGCAATTTTTTCTGCTAAAGGCAGTAACGCTTCTAATGTTGTAACATGGTTTACTAAACCGTAATTTTTAGCTGTTTCTGCATCAATCATTCCTGCTGTCATTATCATTTCCATAGCACGACCTTTACCAACTAATTGTGGTAAACGTTGTGTTCCTCCATAACCAGGAATTACACCAAGAGATACCTCTGGCAATCCCATTTTAGCTGTATCACTTGCTACTCTAAAATGACAAGCCATTGCCAATTCTAAACCACCACCAAGAGCAAAACCATTAATAGCAGCAATTACTGGTGTTTTTAAATTTTCAACAAAATCAAACAATAACGCTTGTCCTTTTGCAGCAAGCTTCCCTCCGTTCTCCACGCTAAAATTCGCAAACTCACTAATATCTGCTCCTGCAACAAAGGCTTTTTCTCCACTACCAGTTACAATAATAACCTTTGTGTTTTTGTCTTTATCTGCATCTTTAAACCCTTCGTGTAATTCTTGAATAGTTTCTTTATTAAGTGCATTTAATTTGCTTGGTCGATTAATGGTAATTGTTGTAATCCCTTTTTCTGTTGTAGAAAGTATGTTATTATATGCCATAAAAGTGCTATTTATATTCCCTAAAGAAAGGGAGTTGTCTATTATTATATTTTTCGCAAAGAACGCGTCAACAAGTGCAACCCGTCCATTTGTTTTGATTATAAATTTATTTTTTAGGAAAAGTAACTGTAAAAGTTGTACCCATACCTAATTGAGATGTAAAGGTAATGCTTCCGTTATAAGTTTCCATAATATTTTTAACCATTGCAAGTCCTAGTCCCATTCCGCTAGATTTGGTGGTGAATTTTGGTTCAAATATTTTTATTTTATTTTCCTCTGTAATGCCTATTCCATTATCTGAAACTGTTATTTTTACCTCCTCATTTTCCTCAAGCACTTTCACTACAATTTCTGGAGTTCTATCTTCAGGAATTGCTTGAATACCATTTTTAATTAAATTAGTAACTACTCGAATTAATTGTGTTCTATCAAACTTAGCAATAATTTCTTCCTTATTCGATGAAAACGCTATAAATTCTTCCGTAAAAATATCTAAAGAAAGGTCTACTATTTCTACAACATTAAGCATTTCATTTTTCTGTGCTGGCATTTTTGCAAAGTTCGAAAATGCAGATGCAATAGAACTCATTGTGTCTATTTGTTGAATTAACGTTTTACTATACTCGTCTAATTTTTGATAAATATTTTCATCTAAAGGATCAAACTTACGTTGAAAACTCTGTACAGTTAATCGCATGGGAGTTAACGGGTTTTTTATTTCATGAGCTACCTGTTTTGCCATTTCTCGCCAAGCCTGCTCTCGCTCACTTGTAGCTAACTGTACAGCACTTTCTTCTAACTCATCAATCATACTATTATACGATTTAACAAGCGCTGCAATTTCCACTGTTGCAGAGTCTATTTCAATTTTTTGATTGCGTTTTTCTAGTCTTGTTGTATTAATTTTGTCACTTATGGTATTCAAAGATTTAGTAATATATTTAGATAAAACATAAGCCAATCCTACTGCCATTAATAACATAAACAAATAAGCAAAACCAATACGTTCTAGAAATTCATTTAACTCTTTTGCTAAAAAATCATCATTCTCTAATAATGGTAAATTTAAAATAGCAATTGGTTTCGATTTTTGATCTTTTATATATGTAAAAGAAGATTGATACGTTTCTCCTCCAACTTTTCGTTTTAAAACATATCTATGCTCTACGGTATTTGCCAAAGCATTTAAAACTTCGGCATTTAAACAGGTTTGTAAAGAATCTTGCGTTAAAGCTGCAATAGAAGATTTTAATAGCTGACCATCTAAATCATAGAGATTTATAGGCAAATCATGTGTAGAAGCAATTTTGTAAATTTCATCTTTAAAAATAAATGGAATTTTTTCGGTTTTAACCTCAAAAGATGTTTCTTGAATTACAAAATTGATATGTCTTTTTATATTAGACTCTTTACGCTCTAACCTTTGCGTATGGTAGTCTATTGTTTCTTCTTTATTTTGATAAATAGCTACTGCTGTAATTAATATCGATGCAAAAAACACCAAAAAAATCATGGCAATAAAAATTCGAACTCGTAAAGACAGTTTTTTTAATCTCATAGAAATGCCTGTATAAACTAGGGATCTTAAATTAGTGTTGTAATTGTCTAAATATAACAATAATCACACCAAATACATTGCATGTAAAATTCAATATTAAATTAAGCTTCCGGATTTCTATTTCGAATGTTTTTATAAAGTTTAAAACCTAACATTAACAAAACACCTAAAACAAGAATTCCTACAACTCCAAAAATCCAATTAAAAGCGCTTTTAAGTATAACCAAAAATACAACAGCAAACAGAATAAAGGTTGCGCCTTCGTTCCATAAACGCATAAAATTAGAAGTTTTTTTAACCACTCCCTTTTGCAATTGTTTGTAAAACTGATGTGTTTTTAAATGATAGATTATTAACAAAACAACAAAGGTTAATTTAACATGCATCCAAGGTTGTTGCAACCAAAAAGGTTGTAAAACAAGTAACCAAATTGCGAAAACAGTTGCTAAAATTGCAGAAGGCCAAGTAATAATATTCCATAAACGTTTGGCCATTAATTTAAGTTGTTTACCAAGGATCTCTTTGTCGGGTGAAGGTTTATGAAAAGCTTCAATTTGATACACAAAAAGTCTAGGAATATAAAATAAACCAGCAAACCAAGTAATAACAAAGATAAGATGTAACGCTTTTATGTAGTTATAATAATCCATAGCTATATTACGATAAAGAACCGTTTTCAGACCAATTATTCATCCATTTAGCAAGTAATGCAACCCAAGCATCATCATCATTTAAACAAGGAACAGTTGTAAATTCTTTCCCTCCCATTTCATGAAAAATCTCCTGACCTTCCATAGCTATCTCTTCTAAAGTTTCTAAACAATCACTTACAAAAGCTGGTGTAATAATAGCCATATTTTGTACGCCTTCTTTCCCTAAACGCTCTATAGTTCTATCGGTATATGGCTGTAACCAAGGATCAAATCCTAATCTAGATTGAAACGATGTAGAAAAAACCCCTTTTTTAAATTGTAATTTTTCGGCAACCAATCTGGTAACCTCCAGACACTGATGCCTATAGCAAAACTCATGCGCCTTACTTGGTGTTGCACAACAGCTTCCATCGATTTTACAATGGGATTTTGTTACATCACTTTTTCTAATATGTCTTTCTGGAACTCCATGATAAGAAAACAATACATGGTCATAGTTTTTACCTTCTAAATGTCCTGCAATATTATTCGATAATACTTCAATATAATCCGGTTTATTATAAAAAGCTGGAACAGATTCAATTTTTATATTCGGAAAAAATTTTCGTTGCAATTTTTCTGCTAAAACCGTAATCGTTTCAGTAGTTGCCATTGCAAATTGAGGATATAACGGAAAAAGTAAAACTTCGTCTACGCCTTTATCTATCAATTCTTGAATCCCTTTTTTAATGGTCATAGTTCCATAACGCATGGCTAATGCAACAGGCATTTCTGTCTTTTTTTGTACTTTCTTTTGAAGCCTTTCCGAAAGAACAATAAGAGGAGAACCTTCTTCCCACCATATTTTTTTATATGCAGCTGCAGATGCTTTTGGTCTTGTATTTAAAATAATACCTTTCACCAACGCTGTTCTAGCCAAAACTGGCAGGTCAATAACTCTTTCGTCCATTAAAAACTCCCCTAAATACCTTTTAACATCTTTAGGTTCTGGGCTTTCTGGCGAACCTAGATTTACTAATAATATTCCTTTACTCATTTATATAGTGTTTTCCGCAAAGCGGAAATATTTAAGTTATAGATTGTATATATTTTTTTGGAGTAGTACCATATTTCTTTTTAAAAGCGGCAATAAAATGGCTAGATGTACTGTAACCAACTTTATGCCCAACTTCATTTACATTATGATCTCCTGATTCTAATAATTTTCTAGCGACTTCCATTTTGTAATCTAATAAAAAACTAAAAACAGAATCGCCATAAATTTGTTTAAAGCCTTCTTTAAGTTTCTTTAAACTTAATTCAATTTCATCTGCCAACTCTTGCAAACTTGGTGGCTCTGCCATTCTAGAGATAATAATATCTTTTGCTTTTCTTATTTTTATTACGTTAGTTTCATCAACTAAAAAAGGACATTGCTCAATATCTGCATCTTCATTTCTATTAAAATACAAGCTTAAAAGCTCATAAGCTTTTCCTTTAAAATAGAGGTTCTTAATAGATTGATTTAAATTATAATGTATCAATTGGTTTAAAGCAATTGACATAGATGGAGAAATTTTTCCATCTTTATAATACTTTTTATCTTTATTATCATCACTTAAAAACGTGATATAATCTGCCTCTTGACTAAATAATCCGTGAAATTTTTTAATGGAAATTAAAAGCGTAACCAGCCAAGTATTTGTATTTACTTTTAAATGAATTGGTAAATCTCGTTGCGGATTATATAAAAGCAAAGATGTTTCGTCATCTATACTTAATGTATAACTTCCATTATTAAATAAGAACGCACCAGATCCTTTAATACAAAAATGAAACTGAATGAAACTACTATCTATTTCACGAGCTAAGGTTTCAACTGCCTGGTTTTCATTTTGATAAGTTAACACAAAAAAACCATCTTCTACTTTCGTTTCATTAAAAGTACCTTTAGCGACATTTTTTAAAGTTGTATTCTCTTTCATTTTTAAAATCTTATTTAGAATTGTTCTAAACAATTGCGCTAAAAAGCATTGCTATGACTGCAAAAGTATGACATTTATCATATATTATTTAAAAAAAGTGCTAAAAAACCACAAACGACACTAAAAGTTCTTTTAGCGTTACTTTTATAGACATAACCGTTCTATTTTTGTCTGGTAATATCCAAATCAGGTAATGGAGCAGTACAATATTTCTAAAGGCAATTCATTTTACGCAATTGGTTTAAGCTATAAAAAAGCGGACGCCGAAATTCGTGGGCACTTTAGTTTAGACTCAGAATCTAAAACAAACTTACTAGAACAAGCAAAACAAGAAGGTATTGAAAGCCTTATTGTTACTTCTACTTGTAACAGAACAGAAATCTACGGGTTTGCACAACACCCTTTTCAACTTATAAAATTACTTTGTGATAACACTAAAGGTACTGTCGAAGAATTTCAAAAAGTAGCATTCGTTTTTAAAAATAAAGATGCTATTTCACATATGTTTCGTGTTGGTTCTGGATTAGATAGTCAGATTTTAGGAGATTTCGAAATCATCGGTCAGTTAAAACACGCTGCATCACAATCTAAAAAAGAAGGTTTATTAAATCACTTTTCCGAGCGTTTAATAAATGCAGTTATTCAATCTAGTAAACGTATTAAAACCGAAACGAATATTTCCACAGGAGCGACTTCTGTTTCTTTTGCTTCTGTACAATATATTTTAAATGAAGTAGAAAACGTTTCACAAAAAAACATCCTACTCTTCGGAACAGGAAAAATAGGAAGAAACACCTGTGAAAATTTAGTGAAGCATTCTCAAAATGAACAAATCACATTAATTAATAGGACCAAAGATAAAGCCGAAGCGATTGCTGGAAAATTTAATCTCGTTGTTAAAGATTACAGCAATTTACAAGAAGAAATTCATACTTCAGATATATTAATAGTTGCTACTGGAGCTCAAATGCCAACAGTAGACAAACATATTGTGCAAAACAAAAAACCGCTTTTAATTTTAGATTTATCTATTCCGAAAAACGTAAACGAAAACGTAAACGAACTCGAAAATGTTACTTTAGTTCATTTAGATCATTTGTCTAAAATAACAGATGATACATTAGAAAAACGTAAAGAACATATTCCGTTTGCAGAACAAATTATTGAAGAGGTGAAAGCCGAATTTAATGCCTGGCTAGAAACCAGAAAATTTGCTCCTACCATTAAAGCTTTAAAGCATAAGTTACAAGATTTTAAAAATGCCGAATTAGATACGCAACGTAAAAAAATGGTAAATTTTAACGAAGAACAAGCGGAAATTATTGGTAATAAAATTATTCAAAAAATAACAAATCATTTTGCACACCACCTAAAAGATGATGCAATCTCTACAGACGAAAGTCTAGAACTCATAAAAAAAGTGTTTCAACTAGAAACAGCTACAAAAAATGTCTAAAACTATTAGAATTGGTACTCGCGACAGCGAACTTGCATTATACCAAGCCAACATCGTAAAAAGCCAATTAGAACATCTTGGTTATAAAACAATTTTAGTTCCTGTAAAATCTACTGGAGACTTACAACTAAACAAACCACTTTACGAACTAGGAATTACAGGAATTTTCACAAAAACGCTAGACATTGCTATGCTTAATGGTGATATTGATATTGCTGTGCACTCTCTAAAAGATGTACCAACATTATTACCTAAAGGTATTATTCAAGCTGCTGTTTTAAAACGTGGTAATGTACGTGACACCTTAGTCTACAAAACAACAGAAGAATTTTTAGGCGCTAGAGACGCAGTAATTGCAACCAGCAGTTTACGTAGAAAAGCACAATGGTTAAATCGCTATCCTACACATACTATAGAAGATATTCGTGGAAATGTTAATACGCGATTGCAAAAATTAGACGAAACCGAACATTTTGATGCAGCTATTTTTGCTGCCGCAGGAATTGGACGCTTAGGTTTACGTCCAGAAACTGCTGTCAATTTAGAATGGATGATTCCAGCAGCAGCTCAAGGAGCAATTATGGTTGCCGCTTTAGAAGAAGATGAAGAAACTAGAGCTATTTTAAAAGAAATTAACGATGAAGAAACACAAACTTGCACACAAATTGAACGTGAGTTTTTAAATCGTTTAGAAGGTGGGTGCACCGCTCCAATTGGTGCTTTATGCTATATAAAAGAGGAGGAAATACATTTCGATGGTGTTTTATTAAGTCCTAATGGAAGTAAAAAAATAACGGTACAACGTGTAAAACCTGTTGGAGAACATCATGACATTGCCCAATGGTGTGCAGACTATGTAATAGAAAAAGGCGGAAAACGCTTGATGGATGCTATTAAAGAATCTAACAAACCTACTAAAGTGTATTCTACAAAAGCACTTACCGAAGACCAACGTTTATTGGTAAATGACAACCTTGGTGTAGCAAGCTCTGATTTTGTAAAAATTAATAGCAATAGACTAAAACCGCAAGTAGTTAGAAACCCTATTAAAAATGTAGTAATTACAAGTCAAAATGCGGTAGAAGCTTTACTTCAAAATTTCTCCGCGGTAGAATTACAATTTGAAAATATTTACTGCGTAGGTAGAAGAACAAAACGTTTAATAGAAAAGCGTATTGGTAAAGTGAAACACACAGAACCAAATGCAACCAAATTAGCCACTTATCTAGTAGACTATATAGAAGGTACAGAAGTGACTTATTTTTGTAGCGACTTAAGACTAGATGCTATACCAACTATTTTAACAGAAAACAACATTACTGTTAATGAAATAGAAGCCTACCAAACCAAACTAGACGCTGTAAAACTTGAAGACACTGTTGAAGCGATTCTGTTTTATAGTCCATCTACAGTACAGAGTTTCAAACAAGAAAACAATGTAAAAGATAATATGATTGCTTTTTGTATTGGAGAAACCACTGCCAAAGAAGCAAAAAAACACTTTAAAGACATTCGTATTGCAAAAGTACCAACAGTAGAAAGTGTTATACAATTAGTAAACGAACATTATATATAAGTGTTACAAGTTATTAGTTGTTGATTCCCTAACCTTTTACAACTATAAACTTCTAACCAACAACGATTAACTATGTTGAAAAACGATTTATTTTTAAGAGCATTAAAAGGAGAAACCGTAGAACGTCCACCAGTTTGGATGATGCGTCAAGCAGGACGCTATCTTCCAGAATTTATGGAAATAAAGGCCAAATACGATTTTTTTACACGTTGTCAAACTCCTGAATTAGCAAGTGAAATTACCGTGCAACCAATTCGTCGTTATGGCATGGATGCTGCTATTTTATTTTCAGACATCTTAGTCATTCCGCAAGCGATGAATATTGAGGTACAAATGAAACCAAACTTTGGTCCATATTTACCAAATCCTATTCGCTCTCAAAAAGACGTTGATAACGTTATTGTTCCTGACGTAACAGAAGCTTTAGATTATGTATATCAAGCTATAAAAGCAACCAAAGAAAAACTTAATGACGAAGTTCCATTAATTGGTTTTGCAGGTTCTCCATGGACCATACTTTGTTATTGCGTTCAAGGCCAAGGCTCTAAAAACTTTGATAAAGCAAAAGAATTTTGTTTTACAAACCCTGTTGCTGCGCATGGATTATTACAAAAAATTACAGACACCACCATTGCATACTTAAAAGAAAAAGTAAAAGCAGGTGTAAACGCTGTTCAGGTTTTTGATTCTTGGGGAGGCATGCTTTCTCCTGTAGATTATCAAGAATTCTCTTGGCAATATATACAACAAATCATTGATGCTTTAAAAGACGATGCTCCTGTAATTGCCTTTGGTAAAGGATGCTGGTTTGCGCTTGGTGAAATGGCTAAATCTGGCGCTTCTGCTTTAGGAATTGACTGGACATGCTCTGCAAGAAATGCAAGGTATTTAACCGGTGGAAACATCACGCTTCAAGGTAATTTTGATCCTACAAGATTATTTTCACCTCCAGCAGAAATCAAAAAAATGGTTACCCAAATGATAAACGATTTCGGAAAAGATAAATACATTGTAAACCTAGGTCATGGTATTTTACCAAACATACCATTAGAAAATGCAAAGGCATTTATAGACGCAGTAAAAGAATATAAAGCGTAAAATAATTTGGGCGTTACCTACTTTTTTAAGTAACAATTCGTTTTTAATTACTACTTATAGGTGTAAAAAAGTAGGTCGCGCTTTCCGCAGTCGCTTTTTAGTTGCTTTTATAGCAACTAAAAGAGCTTCAACAAATGCTGCAATCGCTAACGCAAGGCTTAGTTTCAAAATAAAACTATGGTTAAAAACATACTAAAAGGCTTAAAAGCATACGCAAATAGTTTCGCATTAATATCCAAACTAAAGCTTTGGAAATTCTTTTTCATTCCAATCATTATTAGTTTAGTTACTGCATCTATTATTGGTTTTTCTGCGTATGGATTATCCGATAATGTTGGTAGTTTTATAGCTAAAATATGGTTTTGGGAATGGGGAAAAGAAACCTTCACTTCCATTTCCACTTTTATAGGTGGTATTGCCGTTTTAGCAATAGGTTTAATTCTATATAAACATATTATTATGGCACTTTCTGCGCCATTTATGAGCCCTGTTTCCGAAAAAATTGAAACACATCTAACAGGTATAGAAAGCCATTCGCACAGAGACACTTCCTTTCAAGAACAATTATGGAGAGGTATACGCATCAATATTAGAAATTTGGGAAAAGAACTTTTATTTACTATTCCTTTATTAATCCTTAAATTTATTCCAATAGTCAATATATTTTCAACCGTATTATTATTTTTAATGCAAGCCTATTATGCTGGCTTTGGTAATATGGATTATACGTTAGAGAGACATTTTAAATATCGAGAAAGTATTCAATTCATAAGAAAAAATAGAGGTGTTGCAACAGGTAACGGCATTTTGTTTATGCTCTTTTTATTAATACCAATTATTGGTGTTATTTTAGTACTACCTCTTAGTGTTACTGCTGCTTCTATAAGCACAGTAAACCTATTAAAAGAAGAATCTGAAAACAAAAATGCAATCTAATGAAAATGCAATTTGATGGTTTTGAAATTAATCCAATCCATAATGGAGATGCATGGAAAATCTGTGATTTTATAGTTGCTAATCAAGATCGTTTACAACGCTATTTTCCCAAAACATTAAAACAAAACCTTACACCTACTTTATCCCAATTGTTTGTCGACAAAAAAATAAAACAGTTTGAAAATAAAGAAGAATTTCTGTTCACATTAAAACAAACCGAAACTAGAGTATTAGCAGGAATAATTTATATTAAAGAAATAGATTACAAAAAACAACAAGGAGAATTTGCCTATTGTATTGATTACAATTTTGAAGGCAAAGGCTTAACCTCTAAAGCAGTCAAGTACTTATCCGCATATGCTTTTGATACTTTAAATTTAAAAACGCTTCAAATTATTGTGCATAAAAACAACACTCCAAGTGTAAGAGTAGCAGAAAACAATAGTTTTAAATGGATAAAAACCTTGAAAAACGAATTTACTCCAATTGGTGAAAACCCTTTAGATATGGAGCTATACGAATTATATAAAAATTAAATTATGCCACATTTTGTTATCGATTGCTCCGAAGATGTTCTCAATAAAATAGATGCTAAATCTGTTTTGTCTAAAGTACATGAAACTGCAAATAACAGCATGCTGTTTGATGAAGCAGATATTAAAGTTCGATTAAATCCTTTTAAAGAAAACTATTTGGTTGGCGGAAAAGAAGCACCTTTTATTCATGTTTTTGCAAACATCATGGAAGGCAGAACTACAAATCAAAAAGCGAAGCTTTCCAAAGGTATAGTAGCCCAATTAAAAACCATGTTTCCAGAGATTCCTTTTATAGCAATAAATATAAGAGATTTTGAAAAGGCAACATATTGTAACAAATCAATGGTATAAAATGAAAGATACATTTTTCAAATACATACATCAATTACAAGATACTATTACAGCTGGTCTAGAAAAAGTAGATGGCAAAGCAACCTTTCAAGAAGATATTTGGAAACGCCCTGAAGGTGGTGGCGGAAGAACACGTGTTATTGAAAACGGAAATGTTTTTGAAAAAGGAGGTGTTAATATTTCTGGTGTGCATGGAAAACTTCCAGACTCTATGCAAAAATATTTTGGTGTAGAAGATGCCGATTTTTTTGCTTGCGGTTTAAGTTTAGTATTACACCCTAAAAACCCAATGGTACCAACAGTACACGCTAATTGGCGTTATTTTGAAATGTATAATAAAGCAGGAAATATAGTAGACCAATGGTTTGGTGGCGGACAAGACCTAACACCATATTACTTGTTTGATGCAGATGCGACTCACTTTCACCAAACCTGTAAAACGGCCTGCGATAAACACAACCCAGAATTTTACGCAAAGTACAAAGCACGTTGCGACGAATATTTTTACAATACTCATAGAAATGAAGGTCGTGGTATTGGCGGTTTATTCTTCGATTATTGCAAAGCATCAGAAGAAATGAGCATGCAAAACTGGTATGATTTTGTAACCAAAGTTGGAGATAGTTTCCTAGAAGCTTATCTTCCTATTGTAGAAAAAAGAAAAGATTTAAAATACACGAAAGAGCAACGCGATTGGCAAGAAATTCGTCGTGGTCGTTATGTAGAATTCAATTTAGTACATGATAAAGGAACCCTTTTTGGCCTAAAAACAAACGGAAGAATTGAAAGTATTTTAATGAGCCTTCCGCCACATGTACAATGGGTTTATGACCATCATCCAGAAGCAGGAAGTGAAGAAGAACGATTAATCGAAGTATTACAAAACCCGAAAGATTGGGTGTAATATGAAATGTTACTGCGGAAATAATAAAACCTACCAAGCATGCTGTGAAGTTTTTCATCTAAACCAAGGAAAAACAGAAACAGCAGAACAATTAATGCGCTCTAGATACAGTGCTTTTGTATTGGCTAATGGTGATTATTTAATGCAAAGCCATCATGTATCTACAAGACCTACTGCCGAAAAAAAAGCCATTGTTACATGGGCAAAATCGGTAGAATGGATAAAACTAGAAATTCAAGAAACCATTAAAGGATTACTAGACGATACCGAGGGTACAGTAATATTTAATGCGTATTTTTATGAAAACGGAAACGTAGAAGTTATTCATGAAAAATCAGCTTTTATAAAAGAAAAAAACAAATGGTATTACTTAGGTTATGCCAAAAATTAAAACATATGTATCCAATTAGAAGAAATAGAAGATTAAGAACCAACGAAGCTATTAGAAGCTTGGTAAGAGAAACCATTATTTCACCAAACGACTTCTTAGTGCCATTATTTGTAGTGGAAGGAAAAGGGGTAAAAGAAGAAATTGCATCCATGCCTAACTACTATCGTTACAGTTTAGATTTACTACAAGCAGAAGTAAAAGAACTTTGGAAACTAGGCTTAAAATCGGTGTTACTATTTGTAAAAGTACCCGATAGTTTAAAAGACAATAAAGGTACAGAAGCAATAAACCCAGAAGGCTTAATGCAACGTGCAATAAAAACGGTTAAAAATGCTTGTCCAGAAATGCTAGTAATGACCGATGTTGCTCTAGATCCATATTCCATTTATGGCCATGATGGTATTATTGAAAATGGAAAAGTAACGAATGATGCTACTGTAGATATTTTAGCAGATATGAGTGTATCGCATGCAGAAGCTGGAGCAGATATTGTAGCACCAAGTGATATGATGGATGGTCGTATTTTAGCCATTCGTGAAGCTTTAGAAGACAATGAATTTACAGATACAGGAATCATGAGCTATTCGGCAAAATATGCCTCTGCTTTTTATGGTCCTTTTCGAGATGCTTTAGACTCTGCACCTGTAGATGTACAAGATATTCCAAAAGACAAAAAAACCTATCAAATGGATTATGCCAATCGTTTTGAAGCCCTTCGTGAAACTGAAATGGATATTGATGAAGGCGCAGATATTGTAATGGTAAAACCAGGCTTATGCTACTTAGATATTGTACGTGAAATTAAAAATGAAGTGGATGTTCCAGTTGCAGTATATCAAGTTTCTGGAGAATACGCCATGCTAAAAGCTGCCTCAGAGAAAGGCTGGCTAGATCATGATGCCGTGATGCTAGAACAAATTACAGCTATTAAACGTGCTGGCGCAGATATCATTGCAAGTTACTTTGCAAAGGATGTTGTTAAATTATTATCGTAAATTCGCATTTAATAAATTAAAAATCATTCATGGGATTACTAATATTTTACGGCGTTATTTCTATATTTTTCTCTTTTTTATGCTCTATACTTGAAGCCGTGCTTTTAAGTGTAACACCAACATTTATTAATGTTAAAAAGCAAGAAGGCAAAACATTTGCAGAAAATTTAGAAGAACTTAAAAAAGATGTAGACAGACCTTTAATTGCGATTCTAACTCTAAATACTATAGCACACACAGTTGGTGCCATTTTGGTAGGTAAAGAAGCAGAAGGGCTTTACGGAAGTGAAGGCGGTTATGGTGTATTTATAGTATCTGCGGTAATGACTATTTTAATATTAGTTGCTTCAGAAATTATACCAAAAACCATTGGTGCAACCTACTGGAAAAGTCTAGCAGGTTTTACCACTACTGCACTTAATATTTTAATTTTTCCTTTAAAATGGACGGGATTGCTTTGGCTAATGCAACTTACCACCAAACTAATTGGAGGTAAAGGCCATGGAAGTGTTTTAAGTCGAGAAGGCTTTTTAGTAATGGCAGATATGGCTCATGAAGAAGGTGTTTTTGAAGGCAACGAAAGTAAAATCATTAAAAACTTATTGACTTTTAAAGAAGTATTTGCAAAAAATGTAATGACTCCTAGAACCGTCATGAAATCGGAAAACGAAAAAACAACCGTTGAAGATTTCTTTAACAAAAACATGAATCTTCGTTTCTCTAGAATACCTGTATATTCCGATACTGAAGATAATATTAAAGGACTGGTTTTAAAAGACGAAATCTTTAAAGAAATGGCTTTAGGAAATGGAAGTAAAAAACTTTCCGAACTTAAAAGAGATATTATTATTGTAAATCGCGATTTGGCTATTCCAACTTTATTTGAAAAACTAGTAGAGACTAGAAACCATATGGCTTTAGTTGTAGATGAATATGGAAGCGTTAGCGGAATTGTAACGATGGAAGATGTTATAGAAACACTTCTTGGAATGGAAATTATGGACGAAAGTGATAACGTTAGTGATTTACAACATTTAGCAAGGAAAAGCTGGGAATCCCGTGCAAAAAAATTAGGGATTATAGACGAAAACACTCCAGAATAACCATGGAAGAATGCATCATCAAAACCCCATTAGGTTACACTAAAATAACTGGAGATAAAGATGGTATTGCATCCATAATAGTTTTAAATTCTGAAGAAAAAATTAGTGATATCCTTCCTCTAGAATTGGAAGATTGTGTTACACAACTTCAAGAATATTTTAAACGAGAGCGCAAACAATTCAATTTTAAAATAAATGCCCAAGGCACCGATTTTCAAAAAAGAGTTTGGCAAGAACTGCTTACCATCCCTTTTGGTAAAACGACATCCTACCTTAAATTATCTCAAAAGCTTGGAGATGTAAAAGCTATTCGAGCTGTAGCTAATGCTAATGGTAAAAATCCGTTATGGATTGTTGTACCATGCCATCGTGTTATTGGTAGTAACGGTAGTTTAACTGGTTATGCTGGAGGTTTACACAGAAAACAATGGCTACTAGAGCATGAAAGTCCTTACAAACAGGAAAGCCTATTTTAAAACAAATTTAATTTTTTTAATTAGAGAAAATATTCTATATTTATTAATTATATTACCTTATGAAATTTATAAAAAAACGAATCAAAATACTTATTGCTCTTTTTGCTTTACTAATTGCTGTACTCTATATTACCGATACAGATTACTTAATAAAAGCTGTTCGTACTATTTACATGCAAGGCTACACGACAGCTTTTCTAGACGACTATAAAAAGTTTGATAACCAAAAGATAGAAAATGGCACACCACAACCTTGGCCAAATCATAAAAACTACAATTCTATAACAGAAACAGAAGCCTTACAAAAAGCAAACAAAGATTGGGGAACAATAGCATATGTAATTATTAAAAACGATAGTGTTTGGTTTGAAAACTATTATGATGGTTACAACAAAGACTCAAAAACAAACTCTTTTTCAATGGCCAAAAGTTATGTGTCTGGTCTTATGGGGAAAGCAATTATGGACGGTTATATTAAAAGTTTAGAGCAACCTGTTTGCGACTTCTTACCTGCATTTTGCGATGGAGAAGCAGCAAAAATGACTATTGGTGACTTAAGTAGCATGGCATCTGGAACCAATTGGGATGAAGCGTATTACTCGCCTTTATCTATTACCACTCGTGCTTATTTTGATGATGATTTAGCAAAGGTTATGAACGGATTAAAAGTAGTTACTGAACCAGGAAAAGCTTTTAAATATGCAAGTGGTGACACCCAAATGCTAGCTATGGTTATAGAAAAAGCAACAGGTAAAAAACTATATAATTACCTTACCGAAAGCTTCTGGAAACCATTAGGTAGCGAAAACGAAACACTTTGGCAAGTAGACAGTGAAGCACATGACTTAGTAAAAGCATACTGTTGTATTGCTAGTAATGCAAAGGATTTTGCTCGTTTTGGAAAACTATATAAAGACCATGGAAAATGGAATGGAAAACAAGTATTAGATTCCGCTTTTGTAGCCAAATCTTTAAAACCTCGTTTCCCTGAAAGTCCAGAATACGGCTATGGCTTATGGTTAAAAAACCAAAAAGGTAAAGACTTTTTCATGATGCGTGGACATCTAGGACAATACGTAATTGTACAACCAGAAGATAATATAATTATTGTGCGATTAGGACATCAAAAATCACCTGACGCAGGAGTTGGTGTATTTACAGATGATATTTCATTATATATTGAAGAAGCTTATAAGATGATGAATAACTAAATAGCTTTCGCTTTCGCGGAAAAGAATATGATTAGCAAACTGAACTTGGAGGACATATTGTTTTTAGATATAGAAACGGTTCCGGAAACGGAAAAGTTTTCAGATCTTGATACAACCAAACAAGAACTTTGGGAGGCAAAATCACGTTACCAAAGAAAAGAAGCATTTACTGCTGAAGCATTTTATGATCGTGCAGGAATTTGGGCAGAGTTTGGTAAAATAATATGTATTTCGGTTGGTTATTTTGCTATTCAAAACGATACCAGAACTTTTAGAGTTACTTCTTTTTATGGCGAAGAGCCCAAACTTTTAAAAGATTTTAAAAACCTATTACTTTCCCATTTCAATCAAACCAAACATTTGCTTTGTGCACATAATGGTAAAGAATTTGACTTTCCGTATATAGCAAGACGTATGATTATTCATAATATTGAATTGCCATATAAATTGAATTTGTTTGGGAAAAAACCTTGGGAAGTACCGCATCTTGACACTTTAGAGCTATGGAAATTTGGTGACTATAAAAATTACACTTCTTTAAAATTACTTACCAATGTTTTAGGAATACCATCACCAAAAGATGATATAGATGGCAGCGAAGTATACAAAGTATATTATCAAGAAAAAGAAATAGACCGAATTATTGTTTATTGTGAAAAGGATACTATTGCTGTAGCACAAATATTTTTAAGGCTTCGAGGTGATGATTTACTTCATGATAACGAGATTATTCATATTTAGTATCGCAAAAAGGATGGAGGCTTTGTTGGAGCTCCTCGCAGAGAGCGACTGCCGAGAGCCTGTTTTTTTTTCTTCAAAAAAATTTGCCAAAAAACAAAACAACATTTTCTTAAAAGAATAAAAAAAGCCCAGAGTTTTCACTCTGGGCTTGACAATAAATCAAAGTTTAGTATTATAAAAATTTATTGCTTAATAAATTTACGTGTTTCTAAAGTATCGTTTACATTAAATTGAATCAAGTAGATTCCAGACTCTAAATTACTAACATTTACGCCATTAGTAGATATGCCTTTTGCTACTTGTTGTCCTAACATATTAACAACAGTAAATGGTAGGTTTTCTATAGTAGACTTTACATATAACATGTTTCCTTTTACAGGGTTAGGGTAAATGGATATTTCATAACCTAAGTGTGCTACAAACCCTTGAGCTTCTGTTCTTGCAGTTCCACACGCTCCTAAGTTTGTCCAACCAGAGTTTGTTCTTTCATATAAAGTTCCAAAATAGGTAACTTGATCTCCTACAGCGTAAGATTGTCCTGAAACATACTCGGAAACACCATCACACTTATCTGTAGAGGTTGCTCCGTTTGCAAGTGAAATAGCATCTACAGCCATATCACCTTGCCAAGTAGTACCAGTTGTACCATCTAAACGTAACTGCACAGAACTTCCTGCATATGAAGATAAATCGATACTAGCATCTTGCCAAGAATTACCTTGATTTCCTGATCTGGACCAAAGTGTAGACCAAGAAGATCCGTTATCTGTACTAATAGCTACACTTAAACTTCCCATAGATGAAGACCCATACATATGATATTCAAAACTTAATGTTGCATCATTTTGACCTGTTAAATCGAAACAAGGAGAAACTAAAATAGCTCTTTTAGTAGAATAGTTAGGCGAAGAAGACTCCATATAAATATATTGAGATCCTGCTGCTGCACTAGAAGGCCCTGTATTACTTGAAGGTGTAGAACCAGAGCGCGTTGCCCAGTTAAAGTCATCGCCACTACCTTGTGACCAAGCTCCAAATCCAGACTCAAAACCTTCACTATAAGGGAAAGAAGAAATAGCACCAGAGCATCCTGAAGTACTTGCAGGGCTTACCACTATCGTTCTAGACACTGGATCTGCAGCATTACCAGCAGCATCACTAACGTTGTACGTTCTTGTGTATGTACCTGCAGAACTAGTATTTACGGTACCAGAAATAACAATACTAGAAGTTAAGTTACCATCAATATTATCTGTAGCTGTTGCTCCTTGTTCTGTATACGTATCACCAACAGTTAAGTTAATCGTTGCACTACCTGTTAAAGTAATCACTGGTTTTTCAGTATCTGCTACAACGCCACCTAAACAGAAGTTCGTAGTATCTGAGCTAGTAAACGAGCCACCAGAAGCTAAAGCAGTAGAACCACTGGTTACGCTATAAGAACCATTACCATAAGAACAGCAAATACCATCTCCATAAGCATCTGTAATTACAAAATCATAACAACCATCAGGCAAGCAATAACTTTCATTAACTGTAGATCCATCTGCATTTGCAGAAGAATATGATCCAGAAGCAACAGTTGTACCACTTGCGTTAGTAAGTGTCCAAGCCGTTTCTTCAGGGTAGTTATCAAATGTTATTGAAATATTTACCTCATTATCATTACATGCCGTTTGACATGGCGTACAAGAAGAACCACCACAATCTACACCAGTTTCGTCTCCATTTTGAATACCATCAGTACACGTTGGTGTTGTTCCGCCTCCTCCATCACATTTCGTGGATGCTCCAAGAGAAGCTCTACTTCCTCCAGATAGTAAAACGGTACGCATTCTAGATTTTTGTCCTTGGGTAAATAAATTCATACAAGAGTCATCACTATAATCCATATAGTTTTCAACCATATCTGTAGAACTACAAGATACATGACCTGTAGCACAACCATAATTTGCCGCATCAGATGTTGGCGTATCACTTACAAAATCATCTACAGAACAACCACCATCACCCCAAATATGGCGAAGGTTTAAAAAGTGTCCTACCTCATGTGTTGTTGTTCTACCTTTATCAAAAGGAGCCGATAAGTAAAACCCTGAACCTAAATCTGAAGACCCAAAATAATTTGGTCCCATTACAACACCGTCTGTTGCAGCACTTCCTCCTGGAAATTGCGCATAACCAAGAAGACTACTACCAATATTACAAACCCACATATTTAGGTATTGAGAGGTGTCCCATGGATCTACTCCACCTTGTGAAGATTTCTTCATAGCATCATTGGTTCCCCAAGCTGTAGTTGAAGAAGATTTTCTAGTTATACCATTGGTTGCATTTCCATTAGGATCTGTTGCAGCCATACAAAATTCAATTTGTGTATCTGCTGCTTGTGACCAAGTATTGTTTGCATCCGAGTTTAATCTTCTAAAATCATCATTTAACACTTGTATTTGCGACAGAATTTGAGCGTCACTAATGTTTTCATTGGAGTTACTATAAATAACATGAACCACTACCGGAATAGTAATTATATCACCAACTATTCTATTCGTTTGCATTTGAGCAATTGCATTTTGGGTATACGATTCAATTTCTTGCATCCTTTGTTCCAAACCTGGATCTTGCTGCATCCTATATTCTAAGTTTTCCATAGAGGAACAATTTCGCTCTTGAGCAAAAACGGAAAACACCATTAAGAAACATAATATTGTAATTGTTTTTTTCATGTTATTATATAATTTTAGTTAATATTTTGATGAATTTATAATTTATTAACTAAAATTATAATAAATTTTTGTTTTTTCGACAAAATGCATCTTTTAATAAAAAAACAGGTTGATTTTTACGGTTTTTCCATAATTTTTAAGCCTAAAAAAGCTATTTTTAAAGATGTTAAAAAGCAAAATATTATCTATTAAAAACCTATCTATTTCTTTCTTTAACAAAAAGGAAGAAAAAGAAATTATTCACAACATTTCTTATCACTTAAATGAAAATGAAATACTAGGCATTGTTGGAGAATCTGGATCTGGAAAATCTGTTTCTACATTGGCTATATTAGGTTTATTACCGAAAAACATATCGAAAATTACTAGCGGAAGTATTTTATATAAAGACATAGATTTAACAAAATTGAGCGCTAAGAAATCACAGCGGTTACGAGGGAAAAAAATATCTATTATTTTTCAGGAACCTATGAGTTCTTTAAACCCTTCGATGACTTGCGGAAAACAGGTTTTAGAAATTATCTTGCAACATACCGAGCTTAATAAAACGGAAGCAAAAACAAAGGTATTATCTTTATTTGAACAAGTAAAACTTCCTATTCCAGAAACAACGTACCAAAAATATCCTCATGAAATATCTGGCGGACAGATGCAACGTGTAATGATTGCTATGGCAATTGCTTGCGAACCGGAGATTTTAATAGCAGACGAACCTACAACCGCTTTAGATGTAACAGTACAAAAAGATATTATTCTACTTTTAAAAGAGTTGCAAGCTAAAACCAAGATGAGTATTATTTTTATAACACATGATTTGTCATTAATATCTGAAATTGCACATCGCGTTTTAGTAATGTATCAAGGAAATATTGTTGAACAAGGTAGTATAGATAAAATTTTTAAAAATCCAGACGATACTTATACCAAAGCACTAATTAACTCAAGACCATCATTACATACAAGGTTTAAAACACTAGCTACTATTAAAGATTATCTAAATGGTACTATTTCTTCAGAAATTATAACCAGTGAAGACAGAAAAAAGCAACACGAATTAATATACAGTAAAGCACCATTATTAGAAGTAATTAATCTAGAAAAAGAATACTTTAGTTCTTCAGGTTGGTTAAATAAACCTGAAGGATTTAAAGCGGTAAATAATGTTAGTTTTAAATTATACGAAGGAGAAACCCTGGGATTAGTTGGAGAATCTGGTTGTGGTAAATCTACACTTGGTAAAGCCATTTTGCAATTAGATAAAGCTACAGCTGGAAGTATTTTATATAAAGGTGTCGATATTACTAAAATATCTACTCAAGAAATGCGAGTGCTTAGAAAAGATATTCAAATTATTTTTCAAGACCCTTATGCATCGTTAAATCCAAGATTAACCGTTGGGAATGCTATTTTAGAACCAATGCGAGTACACAATCTCTTTCATTCGGATGCAGAAAGAAAAGAAAAAGTTTTAGAAATATTAAATAGAGTTGGTTTAGATGCAGCATCTTTTAATAGATATCCTCATGCTTTTTCTGGAGGACAAAGACAGCGTATAGGTATTGCAAGGACTATTGCATTACAGCCAAAATTAATTATTTGTGATGAATCTGTTTCGGCTTTAGATATTTCGGTACAAGCACAAGTATTAAATCTGTTAAATGAGTTAAAAAAAGACTTTGGCTTTACTTATATATTCATTTCACACGATTTGGCTGTTGTAAAATATATGGCAGATCAATTATTAGTAATGAATGCTGGCAAAATTGAAGAATTAGATGATGCAGATGTTATCTATAATAATCCTAAAAAAGAATATACAAAAAAGTTAATTCATGCTATACCAAAAGGATTATAGCATGAATACTTTTTTTGTTAAATATAATAAACTTGCTATAAATTTGAATGTACTCCTTACTTTTTTAAAAAGTTTTAAAAAAAATAAATCGGTATTCATAATTCATAATTTAAGGTTAAGTCTATGGTAGACTTGGGTTATTATATTTGGTACATTTGGGGATTACAAATATGAAACATATATTCAGAATAATCAGTTTAAAAGCATAATTATTCGATGAAATACATTAAATTTTAACGTTTGAACACTTTTCGTAGTCCTTTACGCTTCTTTTTAGTACTTAGAACATCTTCTGTAGGATAATAATTTCTACCATAATTAGAGCGTTTATCTTCCCCTAATCTTTTTGCAACTTGGTTAGTCATTTTAATAACAAACACTTCTTCTGCATTTGGAAAAGACAAATCATTACCATCATGATCTATTTTTTCACCTCTAGAAGAATGGTCTTTTTTTCGAGCCAAGTAATCTTCTGTTTCATAAAGTTCGTTATAACAATGAATAAGTTCATGACTAAGCAAGGCTAAAGGAGAATTGTAGCCTTTGTTTCTTCTAAACCATTTCTTTTTATGATTTTTTCTAAACACAGCTCCATGTGTATCATAAAACATAATGGCGTTCAATTTATGATTATATGCGTTTCTATTTCCTGGAACTATAAAAATATTATTAGTAGTATCTGCGACTAAAACATCTATAATATCAACACGCTTTAGTGTATCATCATCTTTAAATGTAATAGTGAGCGTACTATTTTTCACTAAATAATCTAATGCAATGGTAGTATTTCTAACAAAACGATCTGGTATTGTTTTAGAATCTCGTTCTTCTTTATATTTATAGGTATAGAACTTTCCTTCTAAAGATTTTATTTTCATCTTAAAACTATGAATTAAATATCCATTTCTGGTATTTCACCTTCTATAATTAAATTCCCTTCTGTAGCATTTTTAATATCCTCTACAGAAACTCCAGGTGCTCTTTCTAATAATTTAAAACCATCTTTAGTGACTTCTAAAACAGCAAGGTTGGTTACAATTTTCTTGACACATCCAACTCCTGTTAATGGTAAACTACACTTTTTAAGCAGCTTAGATGCTCCTGCTCTATTGGTATGCATCATGGCAACAATAATATTTTCTGCACTTGCTACTAGATCCATTGCTCCTCCCATTCCTTTCACCATTTTACCAGGAATTTTCCAATTGGCAATATCGCCATTTGCAGCAACCTCCATAGCACCAAGAATAGTAAGATCTACATGTTTACCTCTAATCATAGAAAAGCTCATTGCAGAGTCAAAAAAACTAGCTCCAGGAAGCGTTGTAATAGTTTGCTTTCCAGCATTAATTATATCTGCATCTTCTTCTCCTTCAAAAGGAAATGGCCCCATTCCTAGCACACCATTTTCACTTTGAAATTCTACTTCTATATCTTCTCTAACGTAATTTGCTACTAAAGTAGGTATACCAATACCAAGGTTTACGTAGTAACCATCTTGTACTTCTTTTGCAATTCGTTTTGCTATTCCGTTTTTATCTAACATAATTTTAACCTCTTTGTCTTACTGTACGTTGTTCTATTCTTTTTTCATATTTGGCACCTTGAAAAATGCGTTGCACAAATATTCCTGGAATATGAATTTGATTAGGATCTAAAGTCCCTACAGGAACCAATTCTTCTACCTCAGCAACGGTGATTTTGGCTGCGCCACACATATTTGGATTGAAATTTCTAGCCGTTCCTTTAAAAATAAGATTTCCTGCTGCATCGCCTTTCCAAGCTTTAACAAAAGCAAAATCTGCTTTAAAAGCATGTTCTAGCACATACATTTTACCATCAAATTCTCTGGTTTCTTTTCCTTCGGCTACTTCTGTACCATATCCTGCTGGTGTATAAATTGCAGGAAAACCAGCTTGTGCAGCTCGACAACGTTCTGCTAAAGTACCTTGTGGTATAAGCTCTACATCTAATTCACCCGAAAGCATTTGACGTTCAAATTCTGCATTTTCACCAACATACGAAGAAACCATTTTTTTGATTTGCTTTTGATGCAATAATAAACCCAAACCAAAGTCATCTACTCCTGCATTATTAGAAATACAGGTGAGTCCTTTTATATTCAATTTCACTAATTCTGCTATTGCATTTTCGGCAATACCAGAAAGTCCGAATCCACCTAACATGAAAGTCATATTGTCTTTCACACCTTGCAATGCTTCTTGTACAGAAGCCACTTTTTTATTAATCATTTTTACGTCATTTTTCTGAACTAAAAATACAAAATAAAAAAACCATTCTAAAAAGAATGGCTTTGAATTTACGTGTGACTATTAAAGCGTTTGATTATTACTCCTTGTTGTTACTAATTATTTGATTTAATCTATTAATTCTTTCTTCTTTGCTTTCATTATATGTTGAAGCATAAAGAACTTCTCCTTTGTTATTTATTAAAATATTTAAAGTGAGTCCTAATTTACTATGATTAGATACAAAGGATTCTACAAACTCATAGTACTTCTTTTTAGAGTTTTTAGATTTCCCTGATGTTATACAATACAAAGACAGTTCGATGAGGGGGAAATAAGCAGAGAAGCTCACCGAATTTTAATAGAAAATATTCTATAAAATAATAATATTAGAAGTGAACCCTTCATTAATAGGACCTCAACAGAAAAAATAGGATATATAAATACCTGTTTTTTTCATATCGATTTTTTAATTAAAAAAGCCATTCTTTTCTGAATGGCTTTGAAATCATGTAAGACTCTTAGACTATCCTCAGAATGACAAGAAAACAAACAACTCCTTTCCTGATTTTAAGGAAGGAGTTGTTTGTTTTAAAATTTCACGAATACATTATGAGAATCCTGCCTTCGCAGGAATTTAATTTATTAGAAGTCCAATTCTTCAGGTACATCTTCATCTGGAGTATCAGAATCGGAACCTTGCTCTTGTTTGTAATTATCACAATCCACCTCAATAGATAAATTTGCTGGTTTTGTAAATTCGCTTTTAGAAATACCCAGTTCTTCATTTTCATAACAACTATTCATATACATTCCCCAAATTGGTAATGCCATAGCTGCTCCTTGCCCATAAGTTATCGATGCAAAATGTGCTGCTCTATCTTCTGCACCAACCCATACTCCTGTTACAAGATTTGGAACCATACCCATAAACCAACCATCACTTTGATTTTGTGTGGTTCCTGTTTTTCCAGCTATAGGGTTTGTAAACTCGTAAGGATAGCCTGTTATAACTTCTCTATAATCTGCACGCCATTTATCTCTACCTTTACCTCTTAATCTTCCTCCAGATCCATATTGGGTTACACCTTCCATAAGGTTTACAGTAACATAAGCTGCTTCTTCACTTAAAACATCTCTAGACTCTGGTGTAAATTGATATAATATGGTTCCGTTTTTATCTTCAATATGTGTTACCATTACTGGTTTAGTATACACTCCCTGGTTTGCAAATGCAGAATACGCACCAACCATTTCATAAACACTAACATCTGGTGTACCTAGAGCAATAGAAGGAACTGCAAGAATTTCAGATTCTATTCCTAATTTTTTTGCTAAGTCTACAACGGGTTGCGGGCCAACTTTATCCATTAAACGTGCAGTAATTGTATTTATAGAATTTGCTAATGCATTTTTTAAAGTTCGCGTTCCTCCGTATTCATTATTATCGTTTCCTGGTGTCCAAGATTCTGGGTTTCCATACTTGTTCGCTTCGATAGTAATTTGCGTATTTGGTAACTCATCGCATGGCGAAAGATGTAATTGATCTATAGCTGTTGCATATACAAAAGGTTTAAATGTAGAACCTACTTGACGCTTCCCTTGATTTACATGATCATACTGAAAATGCTTATAACTAATACCTCCAACCCAAGCTTTTACATGTCCAGTTTGTGGATTCATAGACATCATTCCTGTATGTAAGAATGATTTATAATAGCGCATAGAATCAATAGGCTTCATAATAGTATCTACTTCTGAAACCTGACCATCTTTCCATTGAAAAACAGTCATTTTTCTTGGCTTGTAAAAAGATTCTCTTATTTCTTTTTCTGATTTACCTGCTTTTTTTAATATTCTCCAACGCTCACCTCTACTCATTGCTCGTTGCATTAATGAATCTATTCCTCCTTTTGTAAGATCTAGAAATGGAGCAGTTGGGTTTCTTTTTGGTGTATTTTGATGAAAAAACTCTGCTTGCAATCTTGGCATGTGTCTATTTACAGCTTCTTCTGCATACAATTGCATTCTAGAATCAATGGTAGTATACACTTTTAGTCCATCACTATTAATATTGTATTTTGTGCCATCTGGTTTTCTATTTGCTTTATCTTTGGTCCAATCCTTCATAAAAGCACGAAGGTATTCTCTAAAATAAGTTGCTGTACCTTCACGATGTGATTCTGGTGAATAGCGCAAACCTAATTCTAATTTTTGAAGGGAATCTTTGACTGTTTCGTCTATATAACCATATTTTTCCATCTGTGCTAAAACAACATTACGTCTATTTTTTACACCTATTGGATTTCGTTCTGGTCTTGGATTGTATAAAGAGGAGTTCTTAAACATACCAACCAGCATAGCAGATTCTTTTATATCTAATTCCATTGGTTCTTTACCAAAGTAAATTCTAGAAGCAGAACGAATGCCATCGCCATTGTTACCAAAATCATAGATATTAAAGTATTGCGCAATAATCTCTTCTTTGGTATACTGTCTTTCTAGCTTGGTAGCGATAATCCACTCTTTTGCTTTTTGTGCTATTCTTCCGAAAGTGTTTTTAGAACCTTCACCATGAAATAATTGTTTTGCTAATTGTTGCGAAATGGTACTCGCTCCTCCTCCTCTTCCAAGTTTAACAACAGCCCTTAATGTACCTCTTGCATCTACTCCTGAGTGTTCATGAAAACGAGCATCTTCGGTTGCGACTAAAGCATCTACTAAATGTTGAGGCAATTCATCATAACTCACTGGAGTTCTATTATCATTAAAATAAAATTTCCCAAGTGTTTTACCATCTGAAGAAATAATTTCTGTAGCTAAATTAGTTTTAGGATTTTCTAAAATAGTATGATCTGGAAGTGCTCCAAAAACTCCCCAAGATGCTAACAAAAACAATAGGATTAATGCTAAGAAACCACCTAAAAAAAGTTTCCAAAATAAACGTACGTATTTGGAAAAATCTTGTGTTTCTGTTTGTTTTTTTGCTTGCTTTTTTGCCATATTAAATTTACTTCGATACTGTTTTGTTTCAATTAGATTGGCTCTGCATGAACAAAATCACTTGCCGTGACGTTAATTATTATTTATATTTTCTACTCTAAATCCAACATCGGTAATACCTTCTAGATCGTTAACACCATTTACTTCTCCGTTTTCTCGCATGGCATGTTGTATATTGATTTGGTATTCACCTATTTCATTAAAAATAAAACCCTCTTTGTACCACAATTTATTTTCTTTAATACTAGAAAAACCCGTGCCTAAAAATGTACCATTAGGTTTTGCCATTTTGTATTCTAGTGTGTCTTTCACCGTTTTTCCATGTGGAAAATTCATTGCTACTATTAAATATAAATTGCTGTATTTATATTCTTGATTGTTTCTCAAGTTTACAAACAAATTATACTTATTTATCGTGTCTGGAGCTTGAACTTTAAATTGTATAACATCTTTTTTATTCCAATTATTTGGTACGTTTTGGTATTGATCAAAAACACCATTGGCATCACAAGACACAAAAAAGAAAGAAAGAAAAAAAAGCAATAGAGAAATACTATTTCGCATTGTTTTTGTTGTTTTGAGGTTTTCTTCGTCTTTTATTGTTGTTATTTTTACTGTTTGGGTTATTATTTTTGTTTGTATTTTTAGGTGTATTATTACTCTTGTTGTTTCTGTTTCTACTGTTTCTATTATTTTTACGTTTTTTATTGCCTTTTGGACTATCAAAACGTGTTAAACTATCTTGACCTACAACGTTTTCAAACTCTGTTTTAGTATCTTCTATTAGTTCTGTAGCGTATTCCTCAAGACTTACAACTTTTTGTTTTTTCTTATTTAATGCTATTATTTCATTGGCTTGATCTTTTGTAATCTTGTGCCAATTCATCCATTCGCCTTCATAAGCATACCATAAATGGCCTTGAAAAATATCTGTTTTTTGGCAAACTGCAGTACCTTTTTGGGTGTATAATTTTATTTCAGGCTTAGGAATACTTTTTAAAGCATCTAAATAGCTATCTAATTCATAGTTTAAACAACATTTTAGTTTACCACATTGTCCGGCTAATTTTTGCGGATTTAAAGATAATTGCTGGTAACGTGCTGCAGATGTGCTTACCGAACGAAAATCTGTTAACCATGTAGAACAACATAACTCACGACCACAAGAACCAATACCTCCAAGTCTTGCTGCTTCTTGCCTAAAGCCAACTTGTTTCATTTCTATTCTGGTTCTAAACTCTCTTGCAAAAAGTTTAATAAGTTCTCTAAAATCTACACGTTCTTCTGCTGTGTAATAAAAAGTAGCTTTACTTGCATCGCCTTGAAATTCGATATCGGAAATCTTCATTTTCAATTTTAAGTCGATAGCAAACTGACGAGCTTTTACCTTCATTGCCTCTTCTCTATCTCGAGCTTCCGACCAAATATCGATATCTTTTTGTGATGCTTTTCTATATATTTTTTGAAGGACTTCAGGCTTTTCTGAAACTTTTTTACGTTTCATTTGAACTCTTACCAATTCCCCAGAAAGAGTTACCATACCAATATCGTGACCAGATTGCGCTTGTGTTGCAACAACGTCTCCAATTGCTAATGTTAAGTTTTCGGTGTTTTTGTAATATTCTTTTCTTCCGTTTTTAAAACGAACCTCAACCCAATCGAAAGGTTTTTCTCCGTTTGGAAGTGACATATTTGCTAACCAATCGAAAACAGTGAGTTTATTACAACTATCTGTTCCACATGTTCCGTTACTTTTGCAGCCTTTTGGCTGCCCATCTTTTCCTGTTGAACAAGTTCCACAAGCCATAAAGTGTATATATTGTTTCTAAAAAAGTACATCTTTTTTAGAAGAAGATTAATAAAAAAATATTTTCTTTTTTATTGATTTCTAATCACATAGAAATTACAATCCAAAGCATAACTTTGGATTGTAAAGATAATATTATTTATTAAGTTAAAAAGCTAGTAGTTTTATAAAACTGAATATTATAAAAAAATTGTATATTTATACTCCCTAATACATTAATAGCAAGCATTTTAATATTATTTTTTATTCATTTAAAATTTATCTTTTAAAGCTATTAATATTATGAAAAAAATTACGAAAACTTCAGCAATTCTACTTTCAGTATTTGGATTGTTTTTAACACTTCATGCTCAAGAATCTTCTAAAAAAATAAATGGGAGTGAGTACAGCTTCAATGAAGCTAAAAACCCTTGTTTAACTTTTGAACAAAGGAAAAACATTAAAGCGTTTTTAAAAGAAAACGAAGAAATATTAAAACAAGAAAACAAACTTGCTTTTAAGGAAACAAACAGAGCTGGTGGACACGTTTTGTTTGACTGGCCAATACAACAAGCATCTAGTTCTAATTATAATGACTCTTGGGCTATTTCTGGTTATGTAGATCATAATGCAAACTTTCCTAACCAACTATTAGATTTTAATTGTGGCACACAAACTTATGACACCTCTGGAGGGTATAACCATCAAGGCGTAGATGTCTATTTATGGCCTTTTACTTGGAAACAAATGGATGATAATGCTACGGAAATTATTGCTGCAGCAGATGGCCAAATTATTGGAAAAAGTGATGGTTATTATGACAGGAGTTGTGGGTTTAACAATAACCAATGGAATGCAGTATATGTACAACATAATGACGGAAGTATTGCATGGTATGGACACATGAAAAATGGATCTGTTACCACAAAAAACATTGGGGAAACGGTTAGCGTTGGAGAAGTGCTTGGAGTTGTTGGTAGTTCTGGAAATTCAACTGGACCACATTTACATTTTGAGGTTTACACAGATAGTAGTTACACGCAATTGGTTGATCCCTTTTATGGAACATGTAATAGTTTAAATACAGATTCTTGGTGGAATTCGCAAAAACCATATAGCAATCCTAACATAAATGCTGCACTTACACATACTGATAACCCTATTGTTTTTCCAACATGTCCAACAGCAGAAACTACTTATGAAAGTGATATTTTTGAATTAGGAGATACTATTTATTTAACCGCTTTTTTAAGAGACCAAATTGCCGGAACCAATTTAAGCGTTCAAATTTTAAGACCAGATAATTCTGTTTTTTATAATAGCTCTTTTAATACTACTGCAACAAGTTCTTCATGGTATTATTGGTGGTATTTTACTTCATTTGATGCTATAGGAGAATGGAAATGGGAAGTAACTTATGAAGGGCAAACAGTTACACATTTATTCACAATACAAACCTTAAGTGTTGATGAAAACGAAATACAAACCATTTCTGTGTATCCTAATCCTACTAAAGATTTTATACATATTTCAACCGAAAAATTAATATTTAAAGCGAGTTTGGTGGATGTACAAGGTAAAACCATTAAAACAATTTATAATGTTTCTAACGGAATAAAAAAGGTGAATTTAGGAGATGTTTCTAACGGAATGTATTTTTTAACTCTGGAAAGTGAAACTAATAAAAAGAAAACTTTTAAAATTATTAAAGAGTGATTAATTAAACTCTACTTCGTAATTTAACCTATTGGTAAGTGACTTTAATTCGGTTTCCGACTTAAAAACGTTCGCATATAATTGCTTGCTCCATCCTATTCTTTTAGAGTAATCATTGAAGCTTTCTTCTTTCCAATTAAAGCCATCTTTCCAGAATTTATTTGGAGAAACATAACAAAATGTATAATCAAAAATTAAACTAGAGTTATTTATTTGCGTGCTTTTAGGTATTTCGTTAGAAGCTAAAAGTGTAATATTATTGGCTTTACAATTGGCTCTAATTTGTTTTATTAATTTTGGGTAATCTGCACGAATACTTTCTAAATCAAAGTCATTATACTCTGTGTTCCCAATCTTTCTAATGGGGCGAATTTGAAGCAAATCGAAGCTTTTTCCGTTAAAATGATTAAAGAGTTCAGTTAATTCGTAAAAGTTATCCTTATTAAAGGTATAGTTAATTCTCACCTTAAAATCATATTTACTTTTAAGTTTTTGAAAAGCATTAAAAGCGTTATGAAATTTTTCGTAACTAGATTTTTTCATAAAACCTTCATAACTTTCCTTTGTCACTCCATGTAATGAAATAGTAAACTCATTAAGTCCTGCTTGTAAAAGAACTTCAATTTTTTCTTCATCTAGCAAATTAGCATTCGTTGTTAAAGAGATATAAGGCACTTTGTATTGTTTACCTAGTTTTACAAGTTCTGGTAAGTTTTTATAAAGTGTTGGTTCTGTACCGCAACCAATTTGAAGTTTTAAAGCACGCTTAAAAATAGTTTTTGCAACTTGGTTTAATTCTTCTGGTTTAAATTGCCCTTTTAATGTTTTTACATAATCTGCATCTGTAAAATAGCACATTTTACAGCGTAAGTTACAAGCCATTACAGGATCGAGATTTACTGCTAAATATCTTTTGTTAAATTTATGCAATAGCCAAAGTCCTAGAAATTTAATTCGGTGACTTTTAATCTTTCGATTTAATTGTAATAGTTTGTAAATATTCATTTACTGTTTGTTTGGTAAGGATTCAAAAATATTCCTTAAATCTTTTTTGTAAGGTAAGTGATCTGCTCTTCCTTTTTTAAATATATCGTTACTATTTGCCTGTCCTTTTCGCAATGCTTTTTGTTCTTCAAAAGGTAAAGCATGAATTTCTTTACAGTTGGTAGAACAACAGTTATTCATTTCTTCTTTACATGCATCACATTGAATAAATAAAAGGTGACAAGCATCGTTTGCACAATTGGTATGCACATCAAAAGGAGATCCACATTGGTGGCATTGTGCTATTACGTCTTCGCTAATTTTTTCGGCCCTTCTTTCATCGAAAACAAAATTCTTTCCAATAAATTTATTTTCTAATCCTTCATCATTTATTTGACGTGTGTATTCTATAATGCCTCCTTCTAATTGATATACATTTTTAAAGCCTTTATGTTTAAAATAAGCGGAAGCTTTTTCGCAACGTATTCCACCCGTACAGTACATTACTAGATTTTTATCTTCTTTATGTTCTTTTAAATCTTCTTCAATAATATCTAAAGATTCTCTAAAAGTATCCACATCTGGAGTAACTGCATTTTTAAAATGACCAATTTCACTTTCGTAATGGTTTCGCATATCTACCAAAACGGTGTTTTCATCTTCAATAAGTGCATTAAATTGGTCTGCGCGAACGTGAGTTCCTTTATTTCTTACATCAAAAGTGGCATCATTTAAACCATCTGCAACAATCTTGTTTCTCACTTTTACTTTAAGCTTTAAAAAAGACATATTGTCCTGCTCTACAGCAATATTCAGCCTAATTCCGTTTAAAAAATCGATGGTATCTAAATGAGTTTTAAAGGCTTCAAATTGATCTGCAGGCAAAGATAGTTGCCCGTTTATTCCTTCTTTTGCCACGTAGATTCTACCTAGAACGTCTAATGCATTCCAAGTTATAAATAAATGGTCTCTAAATTCTTGAGGGTTTTCAATTTTAGCGTATTGATAAAAAGAAAGTGTTAATCGGTCTTTTCCTGCTTGCTCGATTAACGCAGCTCTTTCTTTTGCGCTTAATGTGTTGTACAGTTGCATGCTATACTAAGTTTTAAGGTTAAAGAATATTTTGAGGCAAAGGTAGTATTTTATAAATAATAGGCAAATTTTGATTGTTTTGATAAAAAACAAAAAGTGAAAACAAAAAAAAGCACTTTAGACATTCTAAAGTGCTTTTCATAGACTAACTCGTTATTAATATTTTTTAATTTATTAAATTTCAAAATACCATACGAGTTAACCTCCATCGGCTTTACAGTTACTATTTATAAATATAGCAACTGAAACGCCTAATGCATTAATACATTTTTTAAAAAACTTCATAGCTTTATTCTTTAAAGATTAAACTATATACACCTAATAAAAATAAAACAATAGAATTAAATTTTTCTCTATTTCCTTTATGTTCCAACATAAAATAAAATTCACTCCAGCACTGCTTAAGCTCTAATTTTATCAAAAGAAAATAAACTTTAAATTTAGTTTCAAAAATTTTAAAATTTATTTGGCACTATTTATTAAAAAGCAAGGTTGTTTTTCTTTTTCACAGCATAAAATTTTCCCACTTTATATAGTAGATGCAGAAAGAGTAAAAAGGTTGCGTCAAGAAGCTATTTTTTTATTCATTAATTTAAAATGAAATGTAATATTGTATTGCAATATGACAAAAGAAGTAGTATTTTAGCGTCTCTTACACGAATAAATTAATATACAGAAATGAGCAGCGAAAAAGAAGCAAAATTAAAAGCCCTTAAACTAACTTTAGACAAACTAGATAAGGCTTACGGAAAAGGAACAGTAATGAAAATGAGCGATAAAGCCATTGTTGATGTAGAGGCTATTTCTTCTGGATCTTTAGGTTTAGATATTGCATTAGGCGTTGGTGGTTACCCAAGAGGTCGTGTTATTGAAATATATGGACCAGAATCTTCTGGTAAAACAACATTAACTTTACATGCTATTGCAGAAGCACAGAAATCTGGAGGTATTGCAGCATTTATTGATGCAGAACATGCTTTTGATAGATTTTATGCTGAAAAACTAGGCGTAGATATAGACAATTTAATAATCTCGCAACCAGATAATGGAGAGCAAGCTTTAGAAATCGCAGATAATTTAATACGTTCTGGGGCTATTGATATAGTTGTAGTAGATTCTGTTGCTGCATTAACTCCTAAAAGTGAAATTGAAGGTGAAATGGGAGACTCTAAAATGGGTTTACATGCTCGTTTAATGTCGCAAGCATTAAGAAAACTAACCGCATCAATTAGTAAAACAAATTGTACGGTTATCTTCATTAATCAATTAAGAGAAAAAATTGGTGTAATGTTTGGTAATCCAGAAACTACAACAGGAGGTAATGCTTTAAAGTTTTATGCTTCTGTTCGATTAGATATTAGAAGATCTACACAAATAAAAAGTACCGATGGAGACGTACAAGGAAACAAGACAAGAGTTAAAGTGGTTAAAAACAAAGTAGCTCCTCCCTTTAGACTTGCAGAATTTGATATTATGTATGGAGAAGGAATTTCTAAAGTTGGTGAAATTCTTGACATTGCAGTAGAATTTGAAATTATTAAGAAAAGTGGATCCTGGTTTAGTTATGGCGAAACAAAACTTGGTCAAGGCCGAGATGCTGTAAAAGCATTAATAAAAGACAATCCAGAACTCATGGATGAGCTAGAAGGAAAAATAAAAATAGCCATTAAAGAAAATAAAGAGTAAAATAAAAAATCCCGACATGATCGGGATTTTTTATTTTTACACGCAACCTTTTATACTTTTCTGCATCTAGTAATAAAAACATGTATTTTTTATAGTACTAAAAATGAAAAAAATAGTAGTTCTCTTATTAATCTTTTCTATCTTTTCTTGTAGCCTAAGTGATGACACAACAAGTTCACAAACCGTGTTTTTACCAATAGAAAACGTTACCATGCCTAATGAATTTATAAGAAATCAGACACATAATATAACTCTATCTTATTACAAACCATCTTCTTGCTATGTTTTTAATAGTATTTACTCTACAGTAACTGGTAACGAAACTACCTTCGCTATAGTAACCGATATACATACTAGCAATGTAGATTGTCAACAAATAACCACAGAGTCAGAAACATCTTTTGATTTCACACCTACAGAATTAGGTTCCTATATTTTTAAATTTTGGCATGGAGTAAATGGCACAAATACTGGTCAAGATGTTTATTTAGAATATGAAATTGAAGTCGTAGAATAAATTTAAGTTTAACTAATACATGTATCATGTGAGTTTAAATCAACTCATTATAAATTGTAAAAAAAATGATGCTAAAGCACAAAGCGAACTATACCAACTCTTTTCGAGTAAATTATTTTCACTTTGTTTAAAGTATTCAAGAAATTACGCAGAAGCAGAAGATAATCTGCAGGATGCTTTTGTGACTATTTTTAACAAAATGTCACAGTATAACAACAAAGGATCTTTTGAAGGTTGGCTAAAAAGAATAACAATAAATACAGCTTTACAATGCTACAGAAGCAAAGGTGTTTTTGAAATTGTAAACGAAGAAAACATAGAAGATGTAACTCTTGAAATTGAAGATAATGAATTATCTATAGACTATCTATTAAACATTATTCAAGAATTACCAGACAGATACAGATTAGTATTTAATTTATATGCTTTAGATGGTTATTCCCATAAAGAAATAGCATCTATGTTACATATTACAACTGGAACATCCAAATCGAATTTAGCAAGAGCTAGGCAGATTTTAAAAGATAAAATAGAAACCTATAGAACGAGTTTAAACTCACAGACATTATAATGAGTGACAAAAAACATATAGATAGAATTTTTCAAGAAAAACTTAAAGATTTAGAGATATCTCCAAGTCCTAAAGTTTGGAAAAACATTCAAGGAAAAATAGAGCAACCAAAAGAAGAAACAAAAAAAGCTTTCCCTATTTGGCTTCGTATTACTAGCATTGCAGCGTTACTATTAATATTATTAACTGTTGGAAACCTCTATACTTCAAGTAAAACGAATACGAAAGAAATTCATTTTGTAGATACAGAAAACACTATTAATACCGCAGAACCCCAAAAGAAGAACCTAAACATAGAAAATACAAATAATGCTATGGTAGATGAAAGTGCAAATGCTTTAAAAAAGGGAGAAACTATTTTAGAAACCAAAAACACTTCAAAAGAAAATACAGGTATTGCAACCTCTAATACTTCTAATACTTCAAAAAGTAAAAATTCTAACAATAACAAAACCGTTATCAACAAGAAACAAAACAGCTATGCTACTACTCAAAATAGAACAACACAAAATCCTTTAGTAGTTACAAAAAAGAATACACCTATTTCTACAAAGTCAGAAAACGCAACAGCGAATAATTCAAATAGAAATCCAAATGTTATTTCTAACAAAAACGAGACAAAAAAGTACCAAACCAACACAGTAATTTCTAATACAAATTCAAAATTATTAGCGCAAAACACTTCCAAAAAGAGAAGTAACACCATCGATAATATAGCTGTATTAGACAAAAATAAAGTGGATTCCGAATTAAAAAAGAACAGTGCAAATGCTGTTACAGAAAATCTATCCAATACTGAAGAAGAAAATAAAACTACAGATGCCGAAACCAAAGTAGAAGAAACATCTATAGAAGAAGAAATAGCAAAAGCAGAAGAGCGCATTGAAAAAGAAGAAGAAGAAGAAAAAGTAAACAGGTGGCAAGTCTATGCTAACATTGCTCCTGTTTACTATAATACTCTAGGCAAAGGATCGCATATTGATGAACAGTTTGTAGACAATTCTAAATCTGGTGAAACAAACACAAGTTATGGTGTTAATGTAAGCTATGCATTTAACAAAAAGCTAAAACTTCGCTCTGGTGTAAACTCATTAAATTTAAGCTATGACACAGATAATGTAATTATTTATCAAAATGTTTCTGGTAACAATGCTGCCACTTTAAAAAATGTAGACTTTAATAACGAACAAAGTATTTCTGCAATTTCTGCAACCAATCTTGGTGTACAACAAGCTGTTGGACTTTTACCGAATGAAAATGCAGCCATTAGCCAACGTTTAGGGTATTATGAAATCCCTATGGAACTTGAATACACGGTATCTAGCAAAAAGTTTGGGGTAAATGTAATTGCAGGTTTAAGCACCTTTATTTTAAATGATAATAAAATATACTCGGAGTTTGAAGGAAGAAAAACAGAAATTGGAGAAGCAAATAATATAAATGATGTTAGTTTTAGCGGAAACTTAGGTCTTGGTTTAGACTACAAATTCTCTAATAAAATTAAATTTAACGTACAACCAACCTTTAAATACCAAATGAATGCTTTTGAAAATACCTCTGGTAATTTTAGGCCTTACATTATTGGTGTTTACACAGGTTTGAGTTATAAGTTTTAGTTTTTAGTTGGTTAGATTGGTTCTTGTTTATTGGAATTTATAAATTCTGAAAAACAATAACACAAAAAGCTGTTCTGTGCCAAGAACAGCTTTTTTATTTAGTATAAGCAATTAACTGATTTAAAATTACTTCTCTAGATTTATTATTTATTTCTTTTGAATTCTCCGTTTTCAATCCTAAAGTAGGAATAATATTATGCATTTTAGCTCGCATTTTCCCTGGGTTTCCACTAAAAAAAACATAAGAAAAACGCTTTTTATTATCCGCAAAAGTTAAAGGTACAATTGGTATTTGATGATTAATTGCAAGTCTAAAAGCACCGTCTTTAAAATCTGCTAAAAGTACATCGTCATCAGGAACTAATCCTTCTGGAAAAATACAAATACTCAAGCCTTGATTTAAACGTCTTTGTGCACTTTTAAACACAGCTTTTCTACTACGTTCGCTACTTCTATCTACCAAAATAGAAGTACGCTTATAAAAGAAACCAAAAAGTGGAATTTTTGCTAATTCTGCTTTACCAACAAACACAAAGGGATTTTTAACAGTAACCAACATGAGCATAATATCTGCCATAGAAGTATGGTTAGCAATAAACATGTAACTTTTATTAGGTTCCAGTTGTGCTTCGCGTTCTATTTTAATTTTAAAACCCATTCCAATTAAAATAAATCTAGACCAAATACGCGCAAGTTTAAAAAAGAAAGGATACCAAGATTCTTTAAGAATAGAAACAATAAGTAGCGGAAACATAATAAGAATTGGTATTGCAACCAGTATGTAAAACCAAATACGATAGAAAATCCAGAAAATGTATTTAAAAACTTTCATAAGTGCCAAAACTACTAAATTTATCGAATTCCTCTTTATAAAAAAATTATCTTTGCTTTATCAATGCAGATTTAAGTTTAATTTAAAAAAATTTCCGCTTTCGCGGAAAGTGAACATGGCAAGAATTTTAACAGGAGTACAAAGTACAGGAACACCACATTTAGGAAACATTTTAGGCGCAATTATGCCAGCAATTCAAATGGCAGAAGATGTTAATAATGAGTCTTATTTATTTATCGCAAATATGCATACATTAACACAAATTAAAGATGCAGCACTATTAAGAGAACATACCTACTCGGTTGCCGCAACATGGTTAGCATTTGGTTTAGATATTGAAAAAACGGTGTTTTATAGACAAAGTGATGTGCCTCAAGTTACAGAGTTATCTTGGTATTTAAGTTGCTTTTTCCCGTTTCAACGTTTAACATTAGCACATGGTTTTAAAGACAAAGCAGATCGATTAGAAGATGTAAATGCTGGATTATTTACCTATCCTATGTTAATGGCTGCAGATATATTAGCATATGACGCCAATATCATTCCTGTTGGAAAAGACCAACTACAACACATAGAAATGACTCGTGATGTTGCTTCACGTTTTCATGCAAAAATGGGAGAAGCTTTTGTTTTACCAGAAGGAAAAATACAAGAAAACATCATGCTTGTTCCTGGTACTGATGGTGAGAAAATGAGTAAGAGTAGAAATAATTTTATAAATATATTTTTAGACGATAAAAAACTACGTAAACAAATTATGAGTATTGCAACAGACAGCACAGCTCTAGAAGATCCTAAAGACTGGAAAACCTGCAATTGCTTTGCTTTATATAAAATTTTAGCTTCGGAAGCAGAAATAGAAACCATGAAAGCCAACTATGAAAATGGAGGTTATGGTTATGGTCATGCAAAACAAGCTTTATTTGAATTAATCATTGAAAAATTTGCATACCAAAGAGAACGTTACAATTATTATATGGCTAATACAAAAGAACTAGATAATGCACTAGCTATTGGCGCAGAAAAAGCAGCTAAAGTTGCTAATGCAGTTTTAGCTAGAGTAAGAGAAAAAGTGGGGTATTAAATAACCTCAAACAACTTTCCTGGAAGTGGTCTAACAACACCTTTCAACTCCATATTTAATAGCAAGCCTGCCACTTTAAAAGTTGGCAGGTTACATCGCAAAGCAATAACGTCTAATTGTTCTTTTTCAATTTCCTTTAAGAAATCGTAAATCACTTTTTCTTGGTCGTCAAGCGTTACGAATAACTGTTTTTGTATTATAGGTTTTTGGTTGGCTTCTAATTCCCAATTTAAAATATAAGGGACATCTAAAGGAGTAGATAGCATGTGCGCTTTTTGGTGTTTTATTAAATTATTACACCCCATACTTTGGCTATCTGTAACCCTTCCAGGAACTGCAAAAACATCTCTATTATAAGAGTTTGCTATATCTGCAGTTACAAGACTCCCTCCTTTTTCTGCAGATTCTATTACAATAGTAGCTTGGCTAATCCCTGCAATAATTCGGTTTCGTTTCAAAAAATTATTTCTATCAAAGGTAGCAGAGCTCCAAAAATCGGTAAAAAACCCTCCGTATTTTTCTACTTCAGAAACATACTTTTTATGCGTTTTTGGATATATCTGATTTAAACCATGTGCCAAACAGCCTATGGTTTGTAATTTATGTTTTATTGCTGCTTTTTGTGCAGTAATGTCTGTACCATAAGCAAAACCTGAAACAATAATAGGATTAAAAACCGCAAGCTCCTCTACTAATTTTTCACAAAAAGCAATACCGTTAGTGGTTACTTTTCTTGCTCCTACAATACTAATTATTCGTTGTTTTTTTAAGTTAATATTTCCTGTTTGAAATAACAAAATAGGACTATCAATACAATGTTTTAATTTTTCTGGATATTCTTGATCTGCAAAATAATGACAACTAATATTTTCGTCTTTAATAAATTGTAGTTCTTTTTCGGCTTCCTGGAAATGGTTCGTTGCAAATAAATCGCTAATCACAATACTTCCTATACCATCAATTTTTAATAAATGCTGCTTCTTTTCCTTAAAAACAGCTTCCGCAGAACCACAATGTGCAATAAGCTTTTTTGCAGTTATATCTCCAATTTTGGCTACATGTTGCAAAGCTAAAACGTATAGTAATTCGTTATTATTCATTGTGTAGAATTTTTTCTATATCGCAAAGTAAACAAAAAAACATAATGTTAATAACTCATACCCCTGTTCTTTTTTCTAAAGTAAAAAATGTATAACTTTGTTTTATGCAATTAGAAACCTACATAAGCGACTTACTATATAGATATGACTGTGTTACTGTTCCTGGCTTTGGATCGTTTTTAACACAACGTGTTTCTGCGAAAGTACACGAGTCTACCAATGCCTTTTATCCTCCAAAAAAAGTATTATCTTTTAATGAGCAAATACAAAAAAGTGATGGTTTATTGGCACATTATATTGCTGATGTAGAGAAGATTCCTTTTGAAGTTGCACTTAAAAAAATTGATAAAAGAGTAAAATCTTTAAAGTCTTATTTAACAGAAGGAGAAACACTTTCTTTTGAAAACATTGGTGATTTATCGTTTAACAACGAAGGTAAAATGTTGTTTGAGCCATCTTATCATTTAAATTATTTAACAGATGCTTTTGGTTTAAGTCAACTGGTTTCTCCAGCAATTACTAGAGAAGTTTTCAAAGAAGAAGTAGAAACAATAGAAAAAGTAATTCCTATTACTATAACTCCAGAAAAACGTAAAGCAAGACCGTATTTAAAATATGCTGCAATTGCTTTATTGGCTTTAACTGCTGGTGGTTTAGTTTCTTCTAATTACTATGTAAACCAAATTAAAACGCATAATCAATTAGCACAAGAAGAAGCAAACACACAATTAGAAAACAAAATACAAGAGGCAACTTTTGTAATCGACAATCCGCTTCCAGCTGTTACGCTTACGGTAAACAAGCAAACAGGAAAATACCACATTATTGCTGGTGCATTTAGAGAGGAAGAAAATTGCGATAAAAAAGTACAGCAATTAAAAGCCGAAGGCTTTCATGCTAGAAAAATAGGCGTGAATAAGTATGGTTTACATCAAGTAGTATACTCAACTCATGCAGATAGATTAGAAGCATTACAAACTTTACGTGACGTTAAAAAAACGCATAATAAAGAAGCTTGGTTACTGGTTAAAGATCTTAACTAATTTACATAAAAATATTTTTATACTCATCCCTTACTTTATGGAGGGATGTTTTATTTTATTACACTTTTAAATATTACATACTAAAGGATTAAAAGGAGTGTTATTCTTTTTATAAAATTGTATTTCATACCTAGTAAACTCTAAAATCGTTTTACCTTTGTGCTTCATTAAAAAGACAAAATAGTTGTGAAAACACCAGAACAATCTAAAACGGTATTAACAGATTTAGTTTTACCTAGCGAAACCAATCCATTAAACAATCTATTTGGTGGCGAGTTATTAGCTAGAATGGATCGTGCTGCTAGTATTGCTGCAAGAAGACATTCTAGACGTATTGTGGTTACAGCATCTGTAAATCATGTTGCATTTAATCGTGCAGTTCCTGTTGGTAGTGTAGTTACTGTAGAAGCTAAGGTTTCTCGTGCATTTAAAAGCTCTATGGAGATTTATTTAGATGTTTGGATAGAAGACAGAGAGTCTGGTGATAAAACGAAGGCTAACGAAGCCATTTATACTTTTGTTGCTGTAGACGAAACAGGAAGACCTGTTCGAGTAGATGATATTCATCCGGAAACCAATCTAGAAAAACAACGTTTTGAAGGCGCTTTAAGGCGTAAACAATTAAGTTTAGTTCTTGCTGGAAAAATGAAACCTAATGATGCTACAGAGTTGAAGGCCTTGTTTACTTAATCTTAAATGTCGTTACATTTTAAAAATCCAAGAAGCAGGATTCTCTGTTTTAGAGTTATTAAACACACTAAAACTTAACATGGTTTGCCCGTTAGAAGGGTTCGTAAAAACCTCTCCTATCTCTTGTTTGGTAGTAACCTTATCCCCTTTTTTTACGTAAATTTTTCCAAGGTTAGAATAAGCTGTGAAATAATTACCATGACGAATTAAAACCGAAGGGTTCCCATTTTTAGAAGCTATAATTCTATACACTTCACCATTAAAAACCGCTCTTACTTTTGCCTCTTTTTCGGTTGCAATTCTAACACCATTACTTTGTATCATAATGGTTTTTACAATAGGGCTAGGTTGTCTACCATAGCGTAATTTTACAATTCCTTTTTCTACAGGCCAGGGTAATTTTCCTTTGCTAGTTACAAAACTATTTGCTAAAACCTTATCTTCTGGTGTCATCGCATAAGCAGAAGATTTACTGGTAGTTTTTGTTCCTGTTTTGGCATTCGAACTTGCAATCGCTTCTTTAATTATACGTTCAATTTCTTTATCAATTCGATTTGCTTCAGCTTGGCGACTTTTTATTTGCGATGCATATTTACTTAGATCTTTATTAATAGCATCCATTAAATTTTTATGTTGTTTTAGCTCTTTTTCTAATTCAACTTGTGCTATTTTATTCTCATTAATTAGCTTTTGTTTGTCTTCTTTTTGATTTAATAAAGCTTTGTTTATTACTTGTAATTCTGCCGTTTTAGTCTTTATAGATTCGCCTTGTTCTTTTTGGTATTCGGCGTATTGGTTAATGTATTTAACACGTTTATACGCTTGCTGAAAGTTGCTTGAAGACAATAAAAACATAACACGACTTTGCTCGCTTTTACTCTTATAAGAAGTAACAATCATTTTTGCATAATTATCTTTTAGTGTTTCTAATTCTTCTCTTAATTGGGTTATTTTATTTTGATTATCGTTAATTTCTCTAGTTAGTAAATTAGCTTGTTGATTGGTTATTTTTATTAAATTTCGGCGTACGCTAACTTTATAATTTAAATCTTCAATTACCGTTAATTGCGATTTTTGTTGTGATTTATTTTTAGAAAGTAAACTATTTATTTGTTGTATTTCACGACGTAATTCTTGTCTTCTATCTTCTAATTCTTGTTGTTTTTTACTTTGTGAAAAGGAAAAAGAAGTACAGAAAAATAATGCGACTAAAAGGGTTATTTGGTATGTAAGTTTTTGTTGCATTATTTAAGTATAATTTCATCAAATCCAGAAGGAATATTAAACGGAAAGCTTAGTTTTTCATCTAAAACAATAGACTTAAATTCTAAATGCAATTTAGTTTCTTCAAACGTTTCAACAGCATTTATTTGAATATGCTGCGGAAAGGTTTCTTTTTCAACTTCCTGATAGCTTGTATAATCTATTTGAAGCATACGTTTTTCTTTTGCTTGTGCCAATTGTTGGGAACTTATTTTAAAATGGGATGCATCTAAAATATAAAATAACTCGAAAGCCTTGGGTTGTTTTTTAGGATTTAATACGTAATTATTTTCTTGAGTTGACAGTTCATAATCCCCTTCATTTAAATCATATAATGCTTCACCTAAAAGTAGGTTTTGCACTTTAATAAAATCTAAATCCGTTCCTAATAAATCACTTAAATATTTATAATCTCCATCAAAATAAGTGTTATCTAATTTATTATAAAAACGCACTTTTTCTGGTGTAATTAAAACTTTAATAAAGCCTAGTTTACTCATCCAAATGGCTTTACCTTTTTCCATTCTAAAACTTACAGTGGTTCCCTGTGAATTTTCACCTTTAGAATAATCAATTTTAACTCTAGCAGCAAGTGTTTTAAAACTTGGATTCTGCTTAGTATTTTCTTTAATAAGCTGTTTTGCAGTTAGGTTTAAATTATTGTTTCCTGAGGTTACCGTTTTGGTAGATGAACAACCAAGGAACGCGAAAACGAAAAAAGAAAGGATGTAAATAAGGCGATTTGTATGCATCTAATTTGTAGATTCTAGTTGTTTTGCTTTATCACTAAACGTTTTTGCTTTATCGGTATTGTTCAATTGTGTGTATGAAATACTAATTTGCTTGTAAAAATCACCTTCCATTTTAGGATCGTCTATAACATAATCTAAACCGGTCTCTAAAACGCGTATCGCTTTTTCGGGCTGGTTTAGTTTGTTTTGAGCAACCCCATTTACCAAATAAAATATGGGTTGAGATGGGTATGTGTCTAGAGCTTCATTACTCATTTCTACCGCTTTTGAATAATTCTCTACATCTATATATAACAATAATACATTACGAATAACACCAAAGTTTTCTGGTGCTGTTTCTAATGCTTTTTCGTAATAGGTTAATGCATTGTTTTTTTCTCCTTTAGTTAAAAAATATTGTGCGACTTCTATGTTAGATTTCCCTTTTTCATCATCGGCAATTTTAGAAGTAATTTCTACCAACTTGCTTTCGTATTCTGGATTTTTAGATACAAATTTCACAAAATCGGATAATACCATCATTTTAGCCTCTGGTTTTATTAGTCTACTACTTAAAGCTATTTGCATAGAAGCAACAGCCTTTTCTGCCTCCATATCCTCTAAATAAAACTTGTACAAAGCAAGATGTACCATTTCGGAATCAGGGTGACTATCTAAGAGTTTTTTAGCAGTTTCAAAAGCTTTTTCTTTTTCATTATTTTCACTATACCTAAAAATTAAAGCAAGGTAATTTTTTTCTTCATCTGGATTTTCTTCAACTCGTTCTTCTAAATTTTTAATTTGCTCTTTTTTATTTCCTGTAGCGTTATAAATCATGTTTCGTACACGATCTCTAGTAATAGAAACTCCAAGTTCTGCATCCATCTCGTCTATAACTCGTAATGCTTCTTCATACTTTTTGGTTTTAACATATAACGTTGCTAAATCTTCTTTATAATCTGGATGGTATTTAACTAGTTTTTTTACTGTTTTTATTGCTTTTTCTAAATCGTTTTGTTTAGCATAAACCTCATATAACTCATCTAAATACCACTCATTATCTGGTTGTTTTTTAATTGCTTTTTGTAAAGCATCTTCTGCTGCTCCAAAATTTTTGAGCTTACTGTAGTTTTTTCCTAATTCGAAAAACAAAGCAGGGTCCGAATTATCAAGCTTTTCGCATTTTAGTAATGCTTCAATAGCACGATCATAGTTTTCTATTCCTTTTTGTTTTAAGGCTTCAAAAAAGAGTTCTTGATATGCATCTTCATTGTTTCCTAAATCGTCATCTGGTTTTTTATTAAAATCAACCTGAGCATAATTTACCTGCGGAAAAAGAAGGATTCCGAAGGTAAAAAGTACTATGTATAGTTGTTTTTTCATGTTTATTTCCCATTAAAAAGGGAATCTTTTTCTTTTAAGTTGGCATCGCTTATTGTTCCAAACTCGATTTAATTACATTCATGAGATTCCTGCCTGATGAGGAACTTAGCTATTCCAAAATAGAATAATCACCAATACTAATTTTGGTGAATTTACCATCGTATTTTACGTGATTACCAATCATAGCTTCGTCTAAATTAGCGTTTTTTATGCTTGTATGGTTTTGTATTAAACTATTTTTAACGCTTGTATTTTCTAATGTACAATTATTACCAATAGATACATTTGGTCCTATGGTTGTATTTATCAGTTTTACATTTTCGCCAATAAAACAAGGTGCTATAATTTTTGCGTTTTCTAAAGTTACGGAATCTGAAATTAATTGTTCTTCATTATCGGCTTTTAAAAAGCCTAACATTCTTGTATTTGTTTCAATGGTAACTGCTTTGTTTCCGCAATCCATCCATTCATCTACGGTTCCTGTTTTAAAGATTTTACCTGCTGCCATCATGCGCAAAATACCATCATTAATTTGGTATTCGCCACCATTCATAATGTTTTCGTCTAAAACTTCTTGTAATTTTCCTTTTAAAACGGCAACATCTTTAAAGTAATAAATACCAATAACTGCTTGGTTACTAACAAAGGTTTCAGGTTTTTCGACTAGCTCTGTAATGTTGTTTTCTGCATTTAATTTTACAACACCATAGGCTTCAGGATTTGCTACTTTTTTAGTCCAAATTACAGCGTCTGCTTCTGGGTCTAAATTAAAATCTGCACGAATTAAAGTATCTGCATATGCGATAACTGCTGGGCCAGAAAGGGAAGGTTCTGCACACATAATTGCATGACCAGTTCCTAAGGGTTTATCTTGTCTGTAAATAGATGCTTTTGCTCCTAGGCTTTCTGCCAATGCTTTTAAGCTAGTAACAACATCGTCACCAAACCAAGCTGGATCACCAAGAACAAATGCAACTTCTTCTATTGGTTGTTTTAAAACTTTAGCTATGTCTTTTACCAATCTATGTACTATTGGCTGTCCTGCAACAGGAATTAATGGTTTTGGCACTGTTAAACTATGTGGACGCAAACGAGAACCTCGTCCTGCCATTGGTACTATTATTTTCATATTCATGCCTGCGTAAGCAGGTATCTTTTAATTGTTATACTAAAATCTTTATTTATTGTTATTGAATTTTCAGTTTATGCTTAAACTTAAATAACTGATATTCATTTTTTAATGTTATTTATTATACTAATAAAAACTCCATTCGGTTTATTTGTCAGGATATAGACACACCATTTTTTCGTAATTATAGATTATGAGATTCCTGCCTTTGCAGGTGTTTATTTTACTCCTGTGCTTCCAAAACCACCTTCTCCTCTATCGGTTTCAGAAAGGCTCTCAACTTCTACCCATTCTGCTCTTTCATGTTTTGCTATTACTAGTTGTGCAACACGTTCTCCATTTTCAACAGTAAATGTTTCGTTTGAAAGATTTACTAAAATAACTCCAATTTCTCCTCTATAATCTGCATCTACAGTTCCTGGAGCGTTTAATACTGTAATTCCTTTTTTTGCTGCAAGTCCACTTCTTGGTCTTACTTGTGCTTCAAAACCTATTGGTAATTCTATAAATAAGCCTGTTTTAACGATGGTTCTTTCTAAAGGCTTAAGTAGTATAGACTCTGTGATATTTGCTCTTAAATCCATTCCTGCAGAGGCTATGGTTTCATAGTTTGGTAATGCGTGACTGGATTTGTTTATTATTTTTATTTTCATGATTACTTTCCGCGAAAGCGGTAATATTCTGTCTTTCTAAAGCGAAAAACTATTTATTAATGAATATTCTTTTTAATTCTTTTTTTTCCAATTGGAAAACGAGACCTAAAAATACAATTATTGCAGCAATTCCTATAAAATAATTCCCTCTAAATCTATAAAAACATAAAGCTGAAAAAAGAATGGAAACTAATAGGTACACTGTTATTTTTTTTATGTTATATGGAATAGGGTAATATTTTCTTCCAAAATAATAGGAAGCAATCATCATACAAGCATATGCGGTAAGTGTTGCAATTGCCGAACCTTTATAACTAAGTATTGGAATAAGCCAAAAATTTAAAGCTAAGGTTAATATTGCTCCAAAGACAGAAATATATGCTCCGTATTTTGTCTTATCGGTTATTTTATACCAAACGGATAGGTTGTGGTAAATGCCTAAACAAAAATTTGCTAATAATATAATTGGAACAATCCACATGGCTTCCCAATATGCTTCATTACCAATAAAAATAATTTTTAAAACATCGGCAAAAACAATTACGGTTAATAAAATTACAGAACCAAAGATGACGAAGTATTCTAGAATTGTAGCATAATTTTTTTGAGGGTTTTTAGTTTTCGCATGACTAAAAAAGAAAGGTTCTATTCCTAATCTGTATGCTGTAGCAAAAAGCGTCATAAATAAAGCTAATTTGTAACATGCAGAATACATACCTATTTCGGTTTTTGCAATACTTTCTGGTAAGAGTTTATCTAGTAAGATTCTATCAAAAGTTTCATTTACAGAAAATGCAACGCCAGCAATTAAAACAGGAAATGCATAACGCATCATTTCTTGCCATAGTTTTTTATTGAAGGTATACTTTATTTTGAAATAGAATGGAAGCATTAATAGTAAGGTTATTGCACTTGCTATTAAATTGGCAATAAAAATATAATTGATTTCGAAATCTGGTTTATAAATAGCTGCAAATACTGAGGATTCTGAAGCTAGTTCTTTTAACCAAAGTAAAAAGAATAAATTTAACCCTAAATTGATGACCACGTTTAGTATTTTAATTACTGCATATTTCATTGGTTTTGCATTTGCTCGTAACCAAGCAAAAGGTATGATGACTAATGCATCTAAAAGTAAAATCCAGATTACAAGATTTATGTATTCTACTTTAATATCTATTAGGTTTGCAATGTGGTATTGAAAAGCAAATGCTAGAAAAAAGAAAAGTATAGAGCTAATAATTAATGAAATAGCAGAAGTTCCAATAACTTTATCTTTGTCTTCATCTTTATTAAAAAACCTAAAGAATGCAGTTTCCATTCCGTAGGCTAATATGACATTAAATAATACGAAATAAGAAAATATTAAGGAAACATCGCCATAATCTGCAACTGTTTTTAAAACACTCTTATCTGTATGCAAACGCACTAGTAAAAAACTTAACATTCTTGGTAGCACAGTTGCTAATCCGTAAATGAAAGTTTGTTTGAAAAGTGTTTTTAATGCGCTCAAGAAGCTTATTTTTTATGCGTATAAATATACCAAAATATGTAATAGAAACGGTTTACAATACTAAATAGTATTAACGCTGTGGTGGAGCACTTGGGTATTCGTCTCTAGGTTTTTCTACTATTTTTTCAATTTTATAGTACTTGATAGTATTATCCTCTTTAAAACGAATAACACATTCATCATCTTTTAATTGAAAAGGGAAGTTAGCTTTATTTGGTATTTGGTTACCATATTCTGCATTCTTCTTGGTACTCATTATTATGTCTTTTTTTTGATTTGCTGTTGTTTTAAAGTTTGCAACATAACCAGATTTTACAGCTTCTAGTTTTGTTTTCATACCTCTAAAATAAGCAGAATCAAACACGGTATTTTTAACATTCTTTTCTATAGGGATTAATAAAGTGATACCAGCTCCGCCCCCTTTAACTCCAGACACCCAATGTTTAAAATAGGTTTCCCCTAACGTAAAAGATGGATTATTTTGAAAATCTTGCATTGCTATCTTACTGGATTCATTATTATTGGTCTGTTTAGCGCTAGAACAATTCGAGAAACTGGTAAAAAGTAAAAGCATTAAAAGCGATAGGGTTGATGTTTTAATTAAACGCATGACTATAAGTTTAGTTTTTATAAAGATAGTGAATCAAATAGTGTTCCATAAAAAAAGCTCTACTATAATAGTAAAGCTTTTTGATAAGTTATAAAAAGACCTTTCGACTGCGCTCAAGGTAAACATTTTAGTAATCTTTAATTGTTCAAAGCTTCCGCTCCACCAACGATTTCTAAGATTTCATTAGTAATTGCGGCTTGACGTGCTTTGTTGTAAGTTAATTTAAGTTGATCTCTTAGTTCTGTAGCGTTATCTGTTGCTTTATGCATTGCAGTCATACGTGCTCCATGCTCACTAGCAAAAGAATCTCTAATTCCTTTATATAATTGTGTCTTTAACGACTTAGGAATTAATTGTTCTACGATTTCAAGTTTTGATGGTTCAAATATATAATCTGCATTATTTACTGCTTCACCTGCAACTGGAACAATTGGTAAAAACTGTTCAGTCATCACAATTTGTGTAGCTGCATTCTTAAACTTGTTGTAAACAATTTCAATTTTATCAAATTCCCCTGCAACGAATTTTTCCATTAGCATTTCTGCAATTTCGGATACGTTATCAAAAGTTAAATCATCAAAAATAGTGCTCTTATTGTCTATTACAATTCCTTTTTTAGAAAACGCATCGTTCGCTTTTTTTCCAATCGCTAAGACAGCTATTTTTTTACCTGCATGTACATTAGAAATTAAGTTATTTGTTTGTTTGATAATGTTAGAATTAAAAGCACCACACAAACCTCTATTAGAGGTTATAGCTACAATTAATACATTATTAACTTCGCGTTCTTCGGCAAATTTACTTCCAGAATCTGCATCTAAAGTTGCACTTAAACTTTGTAAAAGTTCGGTTAACTTATCTGCATAAGGTCGCATTGCAGTAATAGCATCTTGCGCTTTTTTCAATTTTGCAGCCGATACCATTTTCATGGCACTAGTAATCTGCATCGTTGAAGATACTGAAGATATTCTGTTACGTATTTCTTTAAGATTAGCCATTCTTTATTTTTATAAAGACTCTTCGACAAGCTCAGAGTGACATTAATTTTATTAATGAAAATTTAGAGTTATGAGCGAGAAGAATTCTTAACTAATAACTCTAAATTTAAAACTTTTTTATGCTCTATATTTAGCAGAAAGGTCTTTACAAACAGACATTAATGTATCTGTTACCTCATCTGTTAATTTACCTGCTTTTAAAGTATCTAAAACACCTCTATGTTTAGCGTTTAAGAATTCTAAGAAATCTCTTTCAAATTCTTTAATTTTATTTACAGGAACGTCTTTTAATAAGTTTTTAGATCCAGCATAAATAATTGCTACTTGATCTTCTACTGTAAACGGTTCGTTTTGTCCTTGCTTTAAGATCTCTACGTTACGTTTTCCTTTTTCAATTACATTTAGAGTAACCGCATCTAAATCGGAACCAAACTTAGCGAAAGCTTCTAACTCACGATATTGTGCTTGATCTAATTTTAAAGTACCAGATACTTTTTTCATGGATTTAATTTGTGCATTACCACCAACACGAGATACAGAAATACCTACGTTAATTGCTGGACGAACACCAGAGTTAAATAAATCTCCATCTAAGAAAATTTGTCCATCTGTAATAGAAATTACGTTCGTTGGAATATATGCAGATACATCTCCTGCTTGCGTTTCAATAATTGGTAATGCTGTTAAAGAACCACCACCTTTTACTAATGGTTTTAATGACTCTGGTAAGTCATTCATTTCTTTAGCAATAGCATCATTATTAATCACTTTTGCAGAACGTTCTAATAAACGAGAGTGTAAATAGAATACATCTCCAGGATACGCCTCACGTCCTGGTGGACGTCTTAATAATAAAGATACCTCACGGTAAGCAACGGCTTGTTTTGATAAATCATCAAATACAATTAAAGCTGGTCTACCAGTATCTCTAAAGTACTCACCAATAGATGCTCCTGTAAAAGGTGCATATACTTGCATTGCAGCAGGATCTGATGCATTTGCAGCTACTATTGTTGTGTATGCTAAAGCTCCTTTTTCTTCTAAAGTTTTAGCAATAAGTGCTACTGTTGATGCTTTTTGACCTACAGCAACATATATACAATATACAGGCTCCCCTGCATCGTAAAATTCTTTTTGGTTTAAGATAGCATCAATACAAACTGCAGTCTTACCAGTTTGTCTATCACCAATTACCAACTCACGTTGCCCTCTACCAACTGGAATCATAGCATCAATTGCTTTAATACCTGTTTGTAATGGTTCGGTTACTGGTTCTCTATAGATAACTCCAGGTGCTTTACGCTCTAAAGGCATCTCGTATGTTTCGCCAGTTATTGGTCCTTTACCATCAATTGGGTTACCAAGTGTATCTACAACACGACCAACAATACCTTCACCTACTTTTACAGATGCAATACGATTAGTACGTTTTACTGTAGAACCTTCTCTAACTCCTACTGAAGTTCCTAAAAGTACAATACCTACATTATCTTCTTCAAGGTTAAGTACGATACCTTCTAATCCGCCTTCAAATTCTACTAACTCACCATATTGTGCGTTAGATAATCCGTAAGCACGTACAATACCATCACCTACTGTTAATACTGTTCCAACTTCGTCTAATGAAGCGCTTGCTTCAAAACCAGATAGTTGTTGTTTTAAGATTGCTGATACTTCAGCTGGTTTTACTTCTGCCATCTTTTTTATAATTAGATATTAGACGTTATACTCTAGATGTTAAACATCTTTTGAATAACTCTTTTTTTAATTTAATTCTGTTCTCTTTTTTGAAAATTCAAAACCAATCTTTTTGGATACGGTTTCTAAATTATCTTTATTAATGGTTCCGTCTTTATTAATAACTTCTCCATTATATAAAATTTTATACGTTTTTTTTGACATCCCCATAGCACTTAAACTTGGATGTGATTCTGCTTCAAAATAAATTGTTTCTAAATCTTTAGACATTAGCTCAAAATACACGACTGTTCCATTTGGATTAGTGTCTCTTCTTAAATTAGGGTCTGAGTAATATTTATACTTTAAATAAAACAACTCTTCTCCTTTTAAGTTTGAAATTATAAAAGAATCATCAGACAATTTATCTTCTTCTGTAAGAACGTATTCTACTTTATCTATAAAAACTTTACCTTTCTTAATTTTTACCTTTTGTGCTGTTACACTAAAAGTAAATAAGATGAATAAAAATGGTATAATAGTTTTCATAAATTAATTAATAGTAAACTCTCTTTTAAGTTTATTTAATTGGTTAGCGATACTTGCATTGTATTGTGTATCTCCAACGCGTAAAATGAAACCACCTAAAATGCTTTCATCTACTATATTTTTAATTGCTGTTTCTTTACCTGTTAGCGCTTTCACTTTAGCTAAAACTTTTGCTTCTAAAGCTTCTGTTAAAGGAACTGCTGTTGTAACTATAGCAATTTGACTTCCTTTTTGTTGCTCGTATAAAGAGATAAACTTAGAAGCCACTTCTGGTAATAAATCTGTACGCTTATTCGTTATTAGTGTATCTATTAAATTAACCGTTGCAGTATTAATCCCTTTAAAGATTTCTAATAAAGCTGCTTTTTTTACAGTCGAACTAATTACAGGACTATAAAGCATGTCTTTTAAGTCTTTACTTTGCGCTACTGTATTATTAATTAGCTCCATATCGTTATTTACAACTTCCGCTGTATTATTATCTGTAGCTAAACTTAAAACTGCTTTTGCGTAACGTATTGCTGCTCTTTCTCCTGCCATGATTTAAACTTAGTTTAATTTAGCATCATTTAACATAGACTCTACTAATTGTAATTGTTTGTCTTTGTTAGATAATTCTTGACCTACTACTTTTTCTGCAATTTCTATAGATAAACCTGCTACGTGGTTTTTTAATTCTGCCATAGCTGATTTCTTTTCGCTTTCAATAGCACTTTGCGCTTGAGCAATCATGTTGTTTGCTTGCGTTTGTGCTTCTGTTTTAGCGTCTTCAATCATTTTATTTTTTAAATCTCTTGCTTCTTTAAGCATAGATTCGCGTTCTGCACGTGCTTCTTTTAATAAGTTAGCATTATCTGCTTGCAGATTTTGCATTTCTAATTTTGCTTTTTCAGCAGCATCTAAAGCTCCTTGGATTCCCTCTTCTCTTTCTGTTAGAGAAGTCATGATAGGTTTCCATGCAAATTTCACCATTAAAAAGATTAATAGTAAAAGTAGTATCGTTTGTACTACAAATAAACCTGGTGAAAAATCATTTAATAACTTATCCATTTCTAAATGTATTTAAATTTTTTCTTTTTTAATTTAATAAACACAACCTGTAACCAACCGTTACAGGTTTGTGTTATTAGTTTGCATACTGCTTATTTTCCTAAGAATAAAGCACCGAATGCTAATCCTTCTAAAAGTGCTGCAATAATAATCATTGCTGTTTGGATTTTTCCTGTTGCTTCTGGTTGACGAGCAATACCTTCCATTGCTTTTCCACCAATTTGACCAAGACCAATTCCTGCTCCGATTACGATTAAACCTGCTCCAATTAAATTGTACATAATAATAGATTTATAGTTAAATTAAAAAAACTCTTGTTAAATGAAATCTCCGCGCACATCTTCTGCGTCCGGGATTTCGTGACCATGATCATCATGATCATGTTCGTGATCGTGCTCTGCTACAGCCATACCAATAAACAATGCAGATAGCATGGTAAAGATATATGCTTGTAAGAAAGCAACTAATACTTCAATTAATGTTATAAAAAACGATAATACTAATGATAAACTTGTTGCACCTACAACACCTAAAGATTTTTTAAGCGTAAACATAATTGCAATTAAACTCATTACAACTATGTGTCCTGCAGATATATTTGCAAACAAACGTACTAATAATGAGAATGGCTTAATAATTAATGCCCCTGCTAATTCTATAATCGCTAAAACTGGACGAATTAAAACAGGTACTCCTGGCATCCATAAAATATGCATCCAGTAATCTTTATTACCACTTACAGTATATATTATTAATGTAAATATTGCTAAACATGCCGTAACTGCTAATTGCCCTGTTACATTAAAACCAAATGGTGTTAAACCTAATAAGTTTAAGATCCAGATAAAAAAGAATACGGTTAATAAATACCCTGTAAATTTTCTGTAGTGTTTTTCACCAATGTTTGGTCTAGAAATTTCGTCTCTAACATATAATACTAAAGGCTCTAAAACTCTACCAAAACCTGTTGGCACTTGTCTCTTTTTATATTGTCTTGCTAAACCGGAGAACCAGATTAACATTAATAGCCCTATTAGTAAAACACCAACTACACTTTTAGTAATAGAAAAATCTAAAACTCGATGTGCATTAGTAGCATGGTGTGTTTCATCGAAAGCTACTGTTGCTGCTCCGCCATCTAACTCGTATATTTTTGAATGAATCTTCGCGAATTTTAATCCGTTCTTTTCTACAATTACATGTCCATCGTCATTGTGGTGAAACTCTGAAGACATAAAAGTTGTTAAGCCATTACTCGACCATAATATTACTGGAAGTGGAAATCCAAAGTGTTTACGTTCTCCTGTATCACTTGTATAAGAGAATAGTGAAAAATCATGCGAATCTTGAATGTGATGCAAAATATACGCTTCTACTTCTTCTTTTGTATCTACTTGACCTCCTGTATTTTCAACAGGATCTGTAGTGTTTTCAGCCATTGCGAAAGCACTTACGAAAAGCATTAATACTAGTGAGTAAAATTTAAAAGTTTGTTTAGCTACCTTCATTGTTAAAAAAATCAAAAAAACTGTGTTTTTAAATTCGGTGCAAAACTACGGAAATTATTGAAAAAACAATTACTTTTTTCTCAATAATATTTAACGCTATTTTTTACTTAATATCTTCGCTATGAAATAGACTTCCAAAAAAAGAAAAAGAAAGACTGGAATTAACAAATTAAAGGCTTCTATTTTACTTAAACCACCTGCTTTAAATACTGTATTTTTAAAGAGTATTGCAAACAACATAAGCTTAGTTATAAAGGTAAACATATACACAAAACCTAATTGTTGATCCCATTTTGAACTTTCTGAAAGTACTGCAAAGCCAATACAAATGAGTAAGGATATTATAAAATGGAATAGATAAACAGAAAACAACGGAACGCTTAGTATAAGATTTAAATCTTTTAAACTAGATAAGTGAATTGCATAAGAGATTGCAAATAGCATGGTAAAACCGATACTATAGAAAACGATTTTTTTAATCATTATCCTTATTATCTTTTGATATTTTTAAAACCTGACTAATTACTAAATACATAGAGATAAAAACAGCTAGAAGAGTAATTGTATTTTCTAGATATGTGGTTTGATATTTAATATCTAGCCAATTACCTAATAGGTTTCCCAACCAAATGGTTGCTCCCATTTGAAATGCTGTGGAAGTAAACCTTAAAAACTTACTAGGCACTTTGCCCTTTTTTTAATTTTTGTGAATTTTTACTCGTATCTAATTCTTTTAAAGCACCTTTCATTACACAGTTTACATTAAATGTTGCTCCAGGTTCTACTTCTAGTTTTCCTAAAACCACTTCTCCTTCAATATGTGCTGAAGATTTTAGAGTTAGTGTACCTGTTAATGTTAAATTTCCTGAAAACTTTCCTTCAAAATATGCATCAGACCCTGTTAATGTTCCATTGATAACGCCCCATTTTCCTACTACTATTTTTCCAGGAGTTTTTAAATTCCCCTCAATAGTTCCATCTATTCTTAAATCGCCTTCACTAGAAAAGTCTCCTACAATTTTGGTTCCTTTTGCAATAATATTTTGGCTAGAAGAATTTTCGTAAGTATTTCTTTCTTTTTTATTATCTGAAAACATGACTCTTATTTTATTATTGGTGCTCTTTAATATATTCGTCCAAATTTTTATGAACCTGAACAATTTGATAATTTGGAGAGGAAATTGCTATGGATGGCTTGGTTATTTTATATCTATCCTCATCTCTTAATATGTAAGCAAACCCTTTTGCTCCATCTATACTTTTTAAACCATGTACTACAACAAATGTTGTTTCTTGATCATATACATCTGTTGAAGTAGTTAAGTTATAATGTGAAATATTAGAGATTACTTCGTTTAATGTTTTTACAAAGCTAGACATATCTTGTGTGTTAGCTGTGCTGAATTTATACAACACTTTATAATTACCATTTAAGCTATCTGAGGCAAACTCTTTTTTAGCAAGTTTTGGTAATGCGTTGCTAGACAACTCTTGTGCTTGTTTTCCTTCTGGAGTGTTTGCATAATTAAGTGCTACAAAATTAATTGCTTTTTTATACGCTTCATAACCATATAAACGACCAGTCGCTGTTGCTTTAAGGAGTTCAAATTTAGAAACTATGGCTTCTGCTTCAAAAGCAGTAATATAGTTATCTATATTAGAAAGTACTTGTGCATACTCTTGATTTCTAAATTGATTGTATAGATTTTTATATATGGTTTCAGGACTATTTTCATCTTCTAGATTTGCTGCTTCTGGATTGTTTAAAATAGTAGCGTATCTAGAATCTGGGTAATTGGTTGTTATATCTTTTTTGGTAAAGTTAGCTTCCCCTTCGTCTCCTAATAATTGATAAATCTTATACAGGTTATATTTTGTAGGAAGGATTAAATTTTCTTCTGGATTATTATTTAAAAGCTGGGTGAATTTACTTTTAGCTAAAGGATATTCTTTAAACTTCTCTTTATATATTAAACCTAATTGGTAGTATGCAAAGTTTCTTTCTTTTACAATGCTATCTACTACTTTTTCTTCGGAAGGAATTTGGTCTATATAAAATTGAGGATTATATAATTCTTCTTCGGAAGCATTTGTTATTGTTGGATTTGTTTCCGTGGCGTTTATTCTTGAGTTTTTATTACTAGACCACCTCCAATCGTCTTCTAATTTACGATCTCCCCAATCTTTAATAAATTCAGATTTACCATAAGCTACCGTAGTTGTATTATAAAAATAAAAAGAAGATCCTTTACCTGGAGTTGGACCACCTCTGGATCCTTGTCCTCCACCTAATGCAGATTGTGTTTTACCAAAGTTATTATTAGCAACTGCTATACCTTTGTTTCTTTCTGCAGTTTCAAGTCTTTCTTTTTCTTTTTCTGCTTCTATTTTAAGATTTTCTATATGTGTCTTAAAATAAGCTAACTTCTCTTCTTTAGACAAAGAAACTAATTTTAATATACTATCGTTATTTTTTGCTATATCTTCATATAAAATAACATCTTCAAGATTGTCTCTTTTGCGTTTAATTACTCTGTATGGCTTGGTGTTTACGACCATATTAGTCATAGTACTGTCGTAATAATCCCCTGCACTTTTATATGCAGCAGCTATGAATTTCATATCACCAATAATCTCATAGTTTTTCGCTTTTAAAACTTTATCTTTAGAGTTGGTTCTTAGCGATTTATTATAATAAGCAAGTGCTAAAGAATCGGATTGATTTGTTAAATGATATTCGGCAATTTGATGATAAATTTTATCTAAATAAGGTCTGTTCTCTCGGTTTTCTTCTAAATCTGTAAGTAACTCTAAAAACTCAAGTTTGTTTCCTTCGTTATAGTCGAAATTTTTTGCTTTTTCAATATGCGCACTAATAAGGTACATTCGTGGTGTACTTCGATTTAGATCTATAACTCTATCGAAAGCAATATTAGCACTGTCTTTGTCTCCTAAAGCGTTGTATAATTGCCCTTGTATAAAACGATATCTTCCACGTTCATCATCACTTTTGGTTGCGTTTGATGCGATGTCTATTTGTGTAAGTGCGCTATCTAAAGATTTTGTGTTTATATATGCCTGTGCAAGTATAGAGGTTGCATCTGCTAAATCTTGATCTTTTAATTCTTCTTGATCTAAAAGTCTTTTTAAGTTTTTAATAGCAAGCTCTTCATTTTCTAAACGAATATTCGCTTTTTCTCTCCAAATTTTAGCTTGGTTTATTTTATTACTTGTTGCGTATTTGTATAAAATATAGTTAAAAGACTCTAATGCAGGAACAAAACGTTGGTCGAAATAACGAGCTTTTCCTAAAAGTAAATAAGCTTCGTCTATTTGGTAGTTATATTCTTTTCCTTGAATATTCATACCATGTTTTTGGATGGCTTTTACTGCTTTTTCTTCAGCTCTACTAAAGCTTTCATTTTTATTTTGACCAGGAAGAGTTACCTCTTCAAAAACCTCCATTCTCTCTATTGGAAGGATTTCCCAATAATTATCGGTATAACTTTGGTTTAGGTTTTCTCTGCCTTCTTCAAGCGAATTAAAGCCATTAAAAAGTGTATTGTCTCTTGCAGCAAGTGCGTGATAATTTCGGCTAATAAAACTATTCTTTTTTCTAGAACAACTTGTTATTAAAGTAACAGAAACTAAAAGGACTAATATAATTTGGTATCTTGTTTTCAAAAGTTGTGTATTTAATCAAATAAATAACTATAAACTCAGGCAAATATTATATAAATACTGCATAAGCACGTAAAAATACGCATCTTTTTTAATTTAGCTATAAAAACGAGGTGTTTTTAGATTTTTTCTATTCCTGCAAAGTGTGCTTCCAGCTCTTTAAGGGTTTCTTGACTTGTAACAAGATCTTTAACTATTTCTCCTTTTTCTAGAACAACAATACGTTCGCAAACATCTGTAACATGCATTAAATCGTGGCTAGAAATAAGTACTGTTACCCCTTGTTTTTGTGCTAAATCTTTTACTATTTGTTTTAGTTTTATTTGGGTTGTTGGATCTAAATTAGCAAAAGGTTCATCTAAAATAATTACTTCTGGATTACCAATAAGTGCAGCAACTATTCCTGCTTTTTTTTGGTTTCCTTTACTTAAATCTCTTAGATATTTTTTCTGACCAAGGATTTCACCATGAAAAAAGTCTTCGAAATTAGAGACTAATGCATCTACATCTGCTTTATTTTGGCCTCTAAGCTCACCAATAAAATAAAAGTATTCTTCTGCTGTTAGGTAACCTATTAAAAAGCTTTCGTCTATAAAAGAAGAAGTAAAAGGTTTCCAGTCTTCACTTAGATTTACCTGTATGTCATTGTTTTTTATATGTCCCGTTGTTGGTTGAATTAAATCTAGTAACAAACTAAAATAGGTGGTTTTTCCTGCGCCATTATTACCAACCAAACCAAAACTTTGTCCTTTAGGAATATTTAAACTTTCGATATTTAAAACTTGACTTGTATTATATTTTTTAGAAAGATTTGTAGTAGTTATCATCTTGTTATATTTTAGTTATCGTGATCAAAAGCATCAATCATTTTATATTTAGAATCTAAATATTTTTTGGTTATTAATTTCATTATTTTTTGGTGGAAAACAATTCCTATTACTCCTAAAAGGATTAGCGCTAGAATGCCAATTTCAAAATGGAAAGTGAAATTAAAAATGGCAAATATCCCCATTGGTAAAAGCATTAATGGTATACCAATAATCCATTGTACTGCTCCTGTACCTTGAAAGTTAAAAGCTGCTCTTTGATTTAAATCTATTTTTTTTCGATTAAAAGATCCACCTAATAAAATGACATACGTATTTACACCAATATTATAAATTGCAGCAGCAAAATGTGCGAGTAAAATTTTCCAACCAAAATAGACGTAAGGAATACTTAAAACAAAAAGTATTATTACACTAAGCGTCATTAATGTGTACTTCGATTTTAAATATTGTTTGTATTTAATGTTTTGGCTCATTAACATTTTGTAGTAACCACTATCCCAAGCTGGAATAAATTGCCCAAAATTGATAAGAAAAATACCAGTTACAAATATGCCAACAAACGCAAATAAAAATTCTTTGTCTTGATAGATTGGATTTGGATAAAAGAACAAACCATATAATAGTCCTAAAAACAACATCCAAACCGAAGATTTAGGTCGCTTATTTCGCCATAGTAATTTTAAATCTAATTGCATAAAAGGCGCAATATCTCCAAACTTTTTAGTCCATTCTAGATTAGATACATTTACCTCTTGGGTTTTTGTTTTTAAAGAGCTATCTAAGAACAATTTATTACGAAGTATTTTAAAATTATAAAGATATAAACCAATCCATATTAAGATTGGAACTATCAAGAACAATGGATTATTAGCAATGGCCTGCACTCCATTAGATAAGGTTTCTGCAATACTTATTATTTGAAAATGATTTAAAGCGAAAAGAGAGCCTGCTAAAAGTATAATTGGTAAAAAAGATAATTCTGTTTTAGCAGAAAGGCTTTCAATAATAAAATTCAGGAAGTTATTTATTTGTGTAATTATAATAATGGTAAGCATCCAAACTAAAACAGTAGAAACGTTGTAGTCTTTTACTATAAGTGTAACTCCAAATGGTATTATTGCAAATAATGGTAAGAAATTAAAAAAAGAGAGAGCAGATTTCCCTAAAACAAAATTCACTACTTTTTTACGTTTTATTGGTAGTGTAAGTAGTGGTTTTACACTCATTACTGGTAATTTTTGAAAGAAAAACCGAACCACTAAGTCGCCTAAAACCCAGAAGAAAATAAAACTATTAAACATTACAAAAGGGTCACTTTCTGGAAATACTTTTTTAAGCATTGGGTACATTGCAATTCCCATGATTAAAAACATAGCTACAAAATATAAAGCAAAAAAGAGCATTAGTATTTTTAACACAAGGCTTTTACCAAAGCTTGCAGATCTAGTAAATTGTTTCCATTCTAAATCTAAAAAACGTTTTATCATTTTGGTTAGGTTTTAAAGATTAGTAATATAAAAACCCTTTTTGTTACAAACAAAATGTAATTCGTATTTTTGTTTCTTATTTTTACAAAAAATAACAACATGTCACAATTTCATAAATTAACCATTAAAGAGATACATAGAGAAACTGAAAAAGCAGTAAGTATAAGCTTTAATGTACCTGAAAACCTAAAAGAAAACTTTACTTTTAAAGCTGGTCAATATATTACCTTAAAAACTACAATTGAAGGAAAAGAGGTAAGACGTGATTACTCTTTATGTACTTCGCCAAAAAGTGACACTCTAAAAGTAGCTGTAAAAGAAGTAGAAGGAGGAACTTTTTCTGCATACGCAAATAACATTCTAAAAGTTGGAGACACATTAGAAGTCGCCTCGCCAAAAGGAAGATTTGTTTTTACACCTAACGACTCTATAACAAAAAACATAGCTGCTTTTGCTGCAGGAAGTGGTATTACGCCTGTTTTAAGTATTGTAAAATGTGCTTTAGAAGAAGAAGTGCATAGTAAAGTAATTCTAGTTTACGGAAACAAAACAACTAAAGACACCATGTTTTTAAATGAATTGTTAGAGTTACAACATACATATAAAGAACGATTTTCAATTCAATTTTTATTTAGCCAAGCAGATGAAGACGATGCTATTTTTGGAAGGATTGAAAAAAGTACTGTGAATTATGTAATGAAAAACAAGTATAAGCATGTAGAAGTAGATGCTTTTTACCTTTGTGGACCTGAAGCAATGATACATACCGTTAAAAATGTTTTAACAGCGCATGATATTAACGAAGATAGAATACATTTTGAGCTTTTTAAAGCAGCAAAACCTGCTCCTATAAATGAAGAAGTTACTGATAATGGTAAAACAGAAATCACAATTACAGTAGATGATGAAACAACAACATTTACCATGTCTCAAAAACAATCTATTCTTGAAGCTGCTTTAGATGAAGACTTAGACGCTCCTTATTCTTGTCAAGGTGGAATTTGCAGTAGTTGTATTGCAAGAATTAAAGAAGGGGAAGCAACCATGAGGCAAAATAATATTTTAACCGCTAGCGAATTGGCTGAAGGTTTAATTTTAACTTGCCAAGCACACCCAAAAACTTCTAAAATTATAGTAGATTACGATGATGTTTAATAGGTAAAAAAAAGATGAAAATCTTTCCCGAAATAACATTTTATCGATGAAAATATAGTTTTAGCTTAAAAAATATACACTTTAACGATTATATTATCTTTTCCTAGAGGTTAATTTTTTTTAAAAAATAAACCAAATATATTCGTTCTAGTTTTAAACAATAAATGATAATAGTTAGGGATTATTTATTTTATGGTAAGTTTAAAATGAGCCCTACTCTTTGGAGTAGGGTTTTTTGTTTTTAGTTCTAAAAACTTTAAAGAATAGTATTTATTAAGTCAATAATTTTTTGTGTCGAAATACTTTTTGCGGCATTTTCATAACCTTCAGGAAACTTGTTTCCATAAATAGAAGTTGGTATTAATGGATATTGTTTTCTATCTGCTAATAATGCATAATTTTCAGGTTGGTTAAACGGATAAAAACCAGCAAATGGATGAGTAACACCCCAAATAGTAACCGCTTTTTTACCTAGCATAGCAGCTAGATGTGCATTACCTGAATCCATAGACAACATAACGTCTAAATTAGAAATCACATCTAATTCTTCATTTAAACTTAATTGGCCTGCTAAATTAATTACATTCGAGTTTCGCTCTAACCTTTGTAACTCTGGTATATCTTGTTTTCCTCCAAATAGAAAAATAGTGTGCTTCTTGGAAAGTGCTTCAATAACTATTTGCATAGCTTCTAAAGGATACATTTTACTTTTATAGGTTGCAAAAGGAGCAATACCAATCCATTTTTTAGTTTTTTCTCCAGTTATAGAAAGCATCTTTTTTGGAAGGCTAATTTTTTCTGAAAAAGTAGGCTTGGTTAGATCTATAGGTAAGCCAAGGACTTTAAAAACATCAGCATACCTTTCATGGGTTGATTTTAATTGTTTAAAAACTTTCCCAGAAATTAATGCTTTTTTTTCAGCTCTACCTTTATTTATTTGAACAAAAGGGATTCCAAAGAAAAAGGCTTTTAAAATTTTAGTTCGTAAAACATTATGCAAGTCTGCAACTGCATCTATCTGGAGTTTTTTTAATTCTTTTGAAAGCTTATAGAGTCCGAAAACTCCTTTATGCTTGCCTTTTAAATCAATGGAATAAACTGTAACATTTTTTAAATCTCTAAAAAAAGGACTAAAAAACTCACGTGTTAAGAAAGTGATTTTTACATTTGGATGCTGTTGGGTAAATGCGCTTAATACAGGAACTGTCATTGCTACATCTCCCATTGCTGAAAGCCTAATTACTAATATATGTTTTGGTGTTTTCATAAAACCTATAAGTATTTCTTTTTAAGAAAGTGGTTTCTTAAACGGAAAAACACGAGTTACTTTTGGTTTCGTAAAACTGGGTTTAGCTCATCATCGTTATACATTTTCATTTGTTTGTATACTTTCATGTATTTATCGCCATTTGCAATATCATTTAACAAGGTATCAATTGCTGTTGATAAGTCTACACGTTGTTCTAATAAGATGTCTAGTTTCTTTTGGCAGGCAGCTTTATGTACATCTGTAGCATTTGTTCGAGTAGCTTCTTCGTTCATGTGATAAACTTTTAAAGCTAAAATAGATAAACGATCAATTCCCCAAGCTGGACTCTCTGTATTAATGGTAGCATTCTTCTTTACTGAGACTTCTTTATGTTTTTCTAAAAAATAGCTATCAATATATTCTACCATATCTGTTCTATCTTGATTAGAAGCGTCTATTTGGCGTTTTAATTTTAATGCAGCTACAGGATCTATTTGTGGATCTCTAATAATGTCTTCATAATGCCATTGTACAGTATCTATCCAACATTTTCTGTATAATAAATGTTCTAATAAGTTCTTTTCTTTATTATAAATATTATTGAAAGGTTGATCTACAGTATTTAAAACGTGATATGTATTAATTACGTCTTGAAATATTTTATTCGCTTTTTCTGAAAACATATTTTAATTATTAGACTACAAATATACATTAATGGAACCAAAAAAGCCGCTTAAAGCGGCTTTTTGGTTTCCAAATAAATAAGCTTAATTATTGTTTAACAAATCTTTTAACTATTGTTTTATTATTACCAGTTGAAATTTTTGCTAGATATAAACCAGCACTTAGCTTGTCTAAATTAAACTTTACTTCACTTAAACTAGACTCTTCACTATAATCTTTTGTCATAATTAACTTACCTGTTATACTGTAAATATTAACGACTGTATTCTCATCTAGTAAATCCGATTTTACAATAATGAATTTCGTTGAAGGATTTGGATATAATTTTATACCATTAAATAATTCTAATGATTCTGCATCTAAATCTTGTTCAACTTGAGCAAACGCTCTTACTTCTGGATTTTGAACAACTGCTTCATTATTATTTAAAGGATCTTCAGATTTTTCTTTTGTTTGATCTTCTTCCTCGGCAGCAACTTTAGAGTTACCCGATAATCTGTCTATTCCAAAATCAACATTTTCGGTAGTTTCCTGCAAATCAAACGCATAAATACCGTCTGGATTTTGCGTTCCATTATCTAAATCAAAAGTAGTAAAGAACCATAGAAATGGAGGATTGTTTTGCGGTGTTATTGCATATACAATTTTATTACCAGGAGTAACATCGTTAAAGGAATAATTAGGGTTTGCAAATGATGTAAACTTAGTTTCTAGATATTCATCTCCAGAATCTAAAATTCCATTACCATTTACATCATTAAATAAGTTAACAATAATATTTGGTAAAGGTGTTTCTGATGGGTCTTTTACACCATCCCTATTGTTATCATCCCAAACAACTCCAGAAATATTAAATCTCTCTACTATTTCTTCGTTAATCCCAAAATCAACTCCTGTAACATCTTCGGTAGAGCTAATAGTAACTATTTCTTCTGTTGTTAATGTGTATAAGTTATCGTTTGAATCTTCAGGTGTAACTACAACTACAAACACATTTTCATGGCTTACGTTAGTAAAACTATAGTATCCATTTTCATCGGAAGTAGTTATTTCTAATTTTAGATCATCCGCATCTAGCACTCCATTATTGTTAGTGTCTGCATATAAAACAACAGGGATGTTATTTAAATATGCTTCACCATCGTCGTAAGTAGCGCTACTGTTATCATCATCAAACACAACTCCTTCAATGTAATAGCTAATAATGAAGGTTTCATCAATACCAAAATCAACTCCAGTAACATCTTCGGTAGAAGTAATTACAATCACGTCATCTGTAGTTGAAGTATAAGTAATTTCTTCTGTATCTTCTGGTACTGTTACAACCACCAATATATCTTCTTCACTAATATCTGTAAAGTTGTAATAACCGTTTTCGTCTGTAGATGTAATATCTAATTGCACATCATTATCATCTAAAATACCATCATTATTGCTGTCTGCATATAATGTTACTCTTATGTCCTCTAAATTAGCTTCTTCTGTTTCTTGGCTTCCGTTTTGGTTATCATCATCAAAAACAGTTCCTTCTAAATTATAAGAAACTTCCACATCAACAACTAAATTTAAATAATCTGCTGCGTCAGTAATTTTACCTCTGTCTTCTGAAGATAAACCTTGAATTTCAATCAAACTACCTAATTGAATATTATTATAGGTTTGTAATTGATTTGGCTGTGTATAGCTTTGTACATAACTTTTTCTAGTACAACTAGTATAACAAGACCCACTATGAGAACAAGTCTTGATATTTTTAAGCAAATGTAAATTACTGTTTTTATCTTTTGCTATTTGTGCATACACATCTTCGTTATTTGCCCAGCAAAAAGTATTTGTGTCAAAATCGAAATGTTGTATTTGATATGTTGTTACTGCATAAATTTCTCCTTCGTCACTTGCTGCAATATCACCAAGTTCCCCTTTGTATAGAAAGCTAGAATGGCCATTATTATCATATTTAGGGCTTGCATTTGATATGGAAGATGAATCTCCACTAAAATCTGAAAGATTATTAAAACACACTTCTAATAAATAAATTCTATTATTATAAGAGCTATAACCATATCTCTCATTACTACTTTCACTAGAACCACTTAAAGAATTTGTGTTACCTAACAAACTAGATTCAGACTCATAATCCCGTATGTTAGAATTATCTTCTTTTTTATCATTTCTTATCGTTTCATTACTATTATAACTAGGTAAAATATCTCCAGTAGTTGATCTACCAGTGTTTGTTTCGGCAGAAGTATTTATAAGCGAACCTTTATTTATCTTAACGCCTTCTAGTTCTCTTTTTAGTTCGTCTTTTACATTTACTACACCACTTGAAGTTCTGTAGTTATAACAATTTGTTGGATACTCCATAGCAAAATAAAGTTTGCCATTATAAAAAGTTGCACCACCAGAACCTAAACCTCTAGATGAATATGCGTGTCCTGTTGCTGTAAAATACGATCGAATATCCCCAAAAGATTTGTGTGTATTTGTATATACATTGTAACCATAAACGGTCCAATTGTATCTGGAAGCTTGGTTGCTTACGTAAAAAATCCACCCTGTGCTTGCATCAACAGCTAAGGAGTTAATCTCAGATACATAAGGGGAAGAAGTTAGCAAAGTTGCTTGATAGCTTTCCATATTTACTGTATAAATATGACATCCAGCAGACACAATCAATGAATTGTCATTTGTGGTCATCATAACACTTGCTGCTTCACCTTCAATACTTAAAGGTGCATTAGCTTCCATTTTATGAAAACCAAAAGTAAAAGCCAGAAAGGCTAGAATTGTAATTTTTAATTTCATGTTAATTAGTTTTATGTTTAAATTATAGCAAACTATAACATAAAACAGGTAAGAAATTTCGGATAGATTTTTGTAATGGGGAGCATAAATATACTACAAATTACCACTATTTTAAGATAATTTAAAAAATTGCATATTTTTTAGACTAAACTCATAAAAAGTCGATAAAATCCTTAAATTTTATATTTTTTTTATGCTTATTTTTATGCCATGAAAATATACAATCTAGCAAAAGAAAATTCTATTTTAAATTCATTTGTTTCTGAAATAAGAGATGTGAAAATTCAGAAAGACAGTATGCGTTTTAGAAGAAACATCGAGCGTATTGGTGAAATATTGGGTTATGAAATGAGTAAGTCTCTACAATATAACGCATCAACAATAGAAACCCCTTTAGGGAATTGCAAAATAAACGTAATGAATAATGATATTGTATTGTGTTCTATTTTAAGGGCTGGAGTACCATTACATAATGGTTTATTAAATTATTTTGATGCAGCTGAAAACGCTTTTATTTCAGCATATAGACATCATAAAGATGATCCAGATAGTTTTGAAATTATTGTGGAGTATTTAGCTTGTCCAAGTTTAGAAAACAAAACACTTATTCTAGCAGACCCGATGTTAGCAACTGGACAATCGATGCTTGCTACTTTTGAAGCTTTAAAACCATTTGGAAAACCAAAAAACGTACACTTAGTAAGTGTAATTGGTGCGCAAGAAGGTGTAGATTTTATAAACAAAAATTTTAGTGAAGAAACGAGTTTATGGATCGCAACAATTGATCCAGAGTTAAGTGATAAAGGTTATATAGTTCCTGGATTAGGGGATGCTGGAGATTTAGCTTTTGGCAAAAAAGTGCAGCATTAATAATATAAATGGTACAACTAATAATATACTAAAAAAGACCTCCTTAAACCATTTTTCTTTAATAATTTCAATATAATTAGTAATTATTATGGTTAAAGGTGTAAATAAAAATAAAAGTTCACTTCCGTTTTTACTTGGAGCAATAACAAATAATATAAAGGCAAGTAATAGCGCTGTAAAAATTGTTTTAAATGCTGGTCGTATCGTTCTCACTTTCTTTCTTAAATTCTTTAAATAGTAGAAAACAGACCAAAAACCAAAGGAAAATAGTAAAGTTAAAGCTACTAAAAACTGAAGTGAATTGTAGCTATTAAAATTTAAACTTATTTTAATATTACTAGTAAAGAAACCTAAAAATGTATTATTAAATAATATAGAAGCACTTACAGCTAATAATAAAACGATGGCAATACCTAAAAAAGGGACCAACCAATGCTTTATGTTGTTACTAGAATGAAACAATAAAACGAAAGGGATTAAAACAAGAAATAAAATCGACCAAAAATAAAAGAAAGAAGCTAGAGTAATACAAAAAGCAGCATCAAACAGTTTACTTTTAATATTTTTTTTGGTTCGCAGGCTAATTAAACGTCTTAAAGCAAAAAGAACAAAAAAATTAGCCAAAATAACTTTAGAACTTATTAAAGATTCTGGCAAGAGTAGTACAAAAAGACTAAATAATATTATTTCTAAATTACTTTTAAGTGTTAATTCATTTTTTGTTACAATAAAGTTTAATAATAAAACAGAAAAATAAAGAACCATAAAAACGCCCACTTGTTGTATAATAAACACTGTGGTAACAGCTTCTTGTACATACTTTAATTTAACACTTAAAAATGCTAAAGCAGTAATTACAAAAACTATTAAAAAATTTATTGGCTTAGATTTACTAAAAATACTTGTAATCATTAACTCTTTTTGTATTTTTGCTTTGTAAATATACTATTATTACTATTATGAAAGATTTCTTTTACGCTATACAAGACTTATTTGTTAATGTTTTATTTGCACCATTAGATGCAATTAAAAAATTAGAACTTGAAAACTGGTTTGCAGCAAACATTATTTCTTGGATTTTTATTCTTATTGGATTTGTAGCAATGGTTTACTGGATGCTTCAATTAAGAACATTTGATAAAAACAATGAAGAAGATAAAAGTGTTACCTCTCATTCTTATTTATAAGAATTACAGGTCAAAACCAATATCTTTACGATAATTCATCTTATCAAAATGTAGTTTTTCTATGCTTTGATAAGATTTTTTTATGGCTTCTTGGTAGGTATTTCCATAACTTGTAATTGCCATTACGCGTCCACCAGAAGTAACTATTTTACCGTCTTTAAGTTTTGATCCTGCATGAAAAGCTATAGACTCTTTAATATTTTCTACACCTGTAATTTCTTTTCCTTTTTGATATCCTTCTGGATAACCTCCAGAAACTAACATCACCGTTGTTGCTGCACGTTGGTCTATCTCAATTTCTATGGCATCTAAAGTTTGGTTTGCTATTGCTTGAAAGATTTCCACTAAATCATTTTTAAGTCTTGGCAAAACCACTTCGGTCTCTGGATCTCCCATTCTTACATTATATTCGATAACCTTAGGGTCGTCCCCAACTTTTATTAAACCAATGAAAATGAAACCTTTATATGGTAAATTGTCCTTTTGTAAACCAGATATCGTTGGTTTTACAATGCGCTCTTCAATTTTATTTAAAAACTCTTTTGTAGCAAAAGGTACTGGAGAAATTGCTCCCATTCCTCCTGTATTTAACCCAGTATCTCCTTCACCAATTCGTTTGTAATCTTTTGCTGTTGGTAAAATTTTGTAATTTTTCCCATCGCTTAAAACAAAACAGCTTAATTCTATGCCGTCTAAGAACTCTTCAATAACAACTTTGTTACTTGCTTCACCAAACTTAGCATCTAATAGCATACTTTTTAATTCTGCTTTCGCTTGGTCTAAATCATTTAAAATTAACACCCCTTTACCTGCTGCCAACCCATCCGCTTTTAAAACATAAGGTGCCTTTAAAGTTTCTAAAAACGCATAACCTTCTTCTACGTTATTTGCATTAAAACTTTGATACGCTGCAGTTGGGATATTGTGTCTGTATAAAAACTCTTTAGCAAATTCTTTACTACCTTCTAATTCTGCTGCTGCTTTTTCTGGGCCAATAACCGCAACGTGTTTTAATGCTTCATCTTGTAAAAAGAAATCATGAACTCCTAAAACTAGTGGGTCTTCTGGGCCAACTACAACCATATCAATCTCTTTTTCTAAAACCAAGGTTTTAATAGATTGAAAATCGGTTACACTTAGATCTACATTTGTAGCAATTGCTGCTGTTCCAGAGTTACCTGGAGCAACGTAAATATTTTTACACAAAGGGCTTTGAGCGATTTTCCAAGCAAAAGTATGTTCTCTTCCACCAGAACCAAGAATTAAAATAGTCATGTTGTATTTTGTTTGCTCAAAAATAAAACTAATGCGCCGAAAACACGAATATTTTTTATTTACTTTACAAAAATATCTTATTGTTTGAATTTGTTTAATCTTTCTTTAAAACTAAATGGCTTTCCTATTAAGAAAGCTAAGCGTACTTTGGAAATGATTCAAGGAAAAAATGAAGCAGATTTTGAAGATTATATCCTTCAGAAAAAAAAGGATATTTTTAATTATCACCTTCAAAACAATTCGTTTTATCAGCAAATAGCTAAAAATGCTACTATTACAGACTGGAAAAGTATTCCAGTACTAACTAAAAGCGATTTACAAAAACCTCTCGACCAAAGACTTTCGGAAGGGTTTACTACAAAAAATGTATATGTAAACAAAACTTCAGGCTCCTCTGGAGACCCTTTTGTTTTCGCTAAAGACAAATTTTGTCATGCTTTAACTTGGGCTATAATACAAAATAGATTTGGTTGGTTTAGTTTAGATTTTAATTCTTCAAAACAGGCACGATTTTATGGTATTCCATTAGACAAAAAAAACTATTATAAAGAGCGATTAAAAGACTTTTTAAGTAGTCGTTATCGGTTTTCGGTTTTCGATTTAAGTGATGCTGCTTTTGCAAAATGTTTGGTGAAATTTAAGCGAACAGAATTTGATTATATCAATGGTTATACAAGCGCTATTGTGCAATTTGCAAAGTTTTTGGAAAGAAAAAATGTTGTTTTAAAGAATGTTTGTCCTACATTAAAAGCATGTGTTATAACTTCGGAAATGCTTTTTGAAGACGATAAAAAGCTACTTGAAAAACAATTTAACATTCCGGTAATTAATGAATATGGAGCATCCGAACTTGACTTAATTGCTTTTCAAAACCCTGAAGATATTTGGCAATTAAATAGCGAAACGCTTTTTGTTGAAATTCTAGATGCAAAAGATAATATTTTACCATTTGAAAAGGAAGGTAGAATTGTAATTACATCGCTTTACAATAAAGCACATCCCTTTATACGATATGATATTGGTGATGTTGGAATACTAAGTAAAAACAGTACTTTACAAAAACCTATACTTAAAAAACTTATTGGCAGAACTAATGATATCGTTATTTTACCAAGCGGTAAAAAAGCTGCTGGGTTAACTTTTTACTACATTACTAAAAGTATAATTGAAGATAATGGAAAGATTAAAGAGTTTATTATTGAGCAACTTAAACTAAATGAATTTAAAATTATTTACGTTAGCTCGGAAGTTATTTCGGAAGAAAAAAAAGAGAATATAAAAATTGAAATTGAAAATTATTTAGAAAAAGGCTTGACTATTATCTTTGAAAAGCAAACGAAAATAGAACGATCCAAAAGCGGAAAGTTGAAACAGTTTATATCTTTACTAACTTAAATGAAACTAATTAATATTAAAAGGCTAACAAAACGAAGGGGTATGCATTGTAAAACCCAACTTGATCTAAACTTTTTAGCTAGCTTTCCTTTTAATTTTCTAATTGTTTTTTTTGAAATATATAAATTGAAATGAAAGATATTTTAATTATAACTAGTTACTTTCCTCCAGAAATTGGAGCAGCTTCAAATCGAATTTTTCATTTAGCGGAAGGTTTGCAGCAACGTAATTTTAAAGTATCCGTTATTACACCTCTACCTAATTATCCAACCGGGAAAATATTTGAAGATTACCAAAAGAAGTTTAAGCATACTAGTATTGAAAAAAACATAATAATACATCGATTATGGATTTATGCAACAGTTTCTAAAAACAAATTTTTGCGTTTAATAGCAATGCTTTCCTATAGCTTTAGTTTAGTTTGGTTTTTTATTTTTAACAAGGTACCCAAAACGGTAATTGTACAGTCTCCTCCTTTGCTAGTTGCATTTACTGCAATGTTTTTTTTGCGTTCTAAAAAAAGAAAACTCATCTTAAATGTAAGTGATTTATGGCCAATTGCAGGATTAGAGCTTGGTGCTTTAAAAAAGAATTTTAGTTATAAAATGCTGGAAAAAATTGAACGATTTAATTATAACAAAGCAGATTTAATTTTAGGGCAAAGTGAAGAGATACGAACACATATTCATTCTATTTTCCCTAAAAAAGAAGTGTTTTTATATAGAAATTATCCAGATTTTGAAGCTCCAGAAATAGAAGCTAGAGAGCCTTCCGAAGAAAAAATAAAACTAGTTTACGCTGGACTTTTAGGAGTTGCTCAAGGTGTTTATAAACTTTGTACAGCGTTAGAGTATAACAATATTGAATTACATATTTATGGCTCAGGAGCCGAACAGAAGCGTATAGAAGGCTTTTTAGTAGAGCACCCTGAACTTCCTATATATTTTCATGGAAGAGTAACGCGCAAAGTATTACACAAAGTCCTTTTAGGATATGATGTAGCTATTATTCCTTTGTTAAATAGAATATATGGTTCGGTACCTTCAAAAATATATGAATATGCAAAACTTGGATTACCAATTTTGTATTTTGGGGGTGGCGAAGGAGAAACTATTGTAAAAAACAACAAACTTGGTTGGATTGCTACTGCTTCAAACTATGAAGATTTAAATACTGTAATTGCATCTATAGATGTTTCGGAAATTACCTTTGCTACAAAACAGAAAATAAAAGAAACCGCAACAATAGCTTTTAATTTAGAAGCACAACTTATAAAGCTTTCTAGCGCACTCTAGTATGCTTTATCTTCTCCGTTAACAACATTCATGAATGTTTGGGTAACAATCTTAAGATCTAATAATAGAGACCAGTTCTCAATATAAAAGATATCTAGTTTTACTCGATTAATTATATCTTTATCGGTTTCTATTTCGCCTCTAAAACCACTTACTTGTGCTAATCCTGTAATTCCAGGTTTGACAAAGTGTCTTACCATAAATTTATCTATTCGTTTTGCATACATATTGGTGTGACTTACCATATGTGGTCTTGGTCCTACAACCGACATGTCTCCAAACAATACATTAAAAAACTGAGGTAACTCATCGATACTAGTTTTACGAATAAACTTACCTATTTTAGTAACACGTTGGTCCCCTCTTGTTGCTTGGTGTAAGTTTGCATTTTTATTTGGCGTCATAGATCTAAACTTATAACAATCAAATTCTTTATAATTAAAACCGTTTCGAGACTGTTTAAAGAAAATTGGCCCTCTAGATTCTAATAATATTAGTATTGCAATAATTGGAGTTAACCAGGATAGTAAAAGAATAATAACTGCAGATGAAAATACAATATCGAATATTCTTTTAAGAAACTGGTTTACAGAATCTTCTAAAGGTATATTACGAAACGATAAAATAGGGGTGTAATTATAATATTCGTACTTTAATTTTTTAGAGTATATATCTTTATTATCTGGTAAAAACTTTAATATCTTAAGGTTATTATCTGCAAAGTCTATAACCTTACTTAATTGGCTGTTGGTAAGTTGCGATAAAGAACAGTAAATTTCATCTACGTTTTCCTCTTTTAAAAAGGCAAAACATGCTTGTAAATCTACTTCAGTAATATTTTTAAAACTAAAGGTTTTGGTATGCGAATAACCGTATTCTGGTTTATCGTTAAAAAATTTTTCTAGAGCAAGCGTTTGTTTGTTTTTACCTAAAATAGCAGTAACTCTATAATTTCCACCAAAAGAAACTCGATACCTTTGTAATAAATAATATAAGGTAAATTTAAATAGCGTTACAAGAGCAAAAACACTAACAATGTATTTAAAAATTGTTTTTGGAAGAATATCTAATTCGTAATAAAAGCCAGAAAACGCAAAAATAACAAGTGTAAAAAGAGCCATTTGCCTAAAAACAAGTGTCATAATTGCTACTTCACGAGTATATCTAAAAACACCATAAAACTTAGAAAGTGTAGAAATAATAATCCATGAAATAGATATAGTTAAAACAAAGATTGCTGGATCAACACTTTTAAAAAAATAAAGTATTGCCAAACTATTTATTATAGTTAAATCTATTAAATATGAAATTGGTCTTAAATAGACTGAATATCTTCCTTGCTTAAATGTGCTCAATTTATTTTTTTATGTGTTTAGAAAAATCTTTATGCTCACTTTTATATAAATCTTCGTCGGATAAAGATTTAAAATAATTAAATGTTTTAAGCATACCTTCTTCGCGTTCAACTTTGGGTTGCCAACCTAATAATTTTTTTGCTAAAGTTATATCTGGTTGCCTTTGTAGTGGATCGTCTACTGGTAATTCTTTATAAATTATTTTTTGAGAGGTATTGGTTAGTTTAATAATTTCTTCAGCAAAGTCTTTAATTGTAATTTCGTTCGGGTTGCCAATATTTACCGGGTTTGCATAATCACTAAACATTAATCTAAAAATGCCTTCTACTTGGTCGTCTACATAACAAAAAGACCGTGTTTGCATACCATCGCCAAAAACAGTTAAATCTTCTCCTCTTAGTGCTTGCCCCATAAATGCAGGAATAACTCTACCGTCATTTAACCTCATTCTTGGCCCATAGGTATTAAAAATACGAACAATGCGCGTCTCTACACCATGAAATCTATGATATGCCATCGTTATAGATTCTTGAAAACGTTTTGCTTCGTCATAAACACCTCTAGGTCCAATGGTATTTACATTACCGTAATAACTCTCTGTTTGAGGATGAACTAAAGGATCTCCATATACTTCGGAAGTCGATGCAATTAGCAACCTTGCATTTTTAGCTTTGGCTAAACCTAATAAGTTGTGTGTACCTAACGAGCCTACTTTTAAGGTCTGAATAGGTATTTTTAAATAGTCTATAGGACTTGCAGGTGATGCAAAATGCAATACATAATCTAAATCTCCTTCAATGCTAATAAACTCTGTTACATCATGTTTAATAAACTCGAAATTAGCATTGTTCTCTAAATGTGAAATATTTTTTTTATCTCCAGTTATAAAGTTATCCATACCTATAACATAAAAACCTTCAGCTATAAATCTGTCACATAAATGCGAACCTAAAAAACCTGCTGCTCCTGTTATAAGTACTTTTTTCATGATGGTTAGTTGTTATGATTTTCTACCTATTGAACTATATTTAAACCCTTCTGCTTTAATATCATCTACATCATATAGGTTTCTACCATCAAAAATAACAGGTTCTATCATGTTTTGTTTAAGTTTATTAAAATCTGGTGTTCTAAATATACTCCATTCTGTACAAATTATCAAAGCATCTACATCTTTTATTGTTTCATACATATTAGAAGCATAATGTAATTGATCACCAAACTTTCTTTTAACGTTTGGCATAGCTTCAGGATCAAAAACATTTAACACGACATCGTGCTTTAGTAATTCTTCAATCATGTATAAGGAAGGTGCTTCACGAATATCATCTGTTTCGGGTTTAAATGCTAATCCCCAAATTCCTATTTTCTTTCCTTTTAAATCGTTATCAAAATGGGAAAGAATTCTAGGTATTAATATTTTTTTCTGAATATCATTTACTTTAATAACGGCATTCAATATATCGAAGTCATAACCGTTATCTTTACCTGATTTATGTAAAGCTTTTACGTCTTTAGGAAAGCAAGAACCTCCATACCCTATTCCTGGAAAAAGGAAACGTTTACCAATACGAGAATCGGTTCCCATTCCGGCTCTTACCTTATCAACATCTGCACCAACTTTTTCGCAAAAGTTAGCAATTTCATTCATAAAGGTAATTTTGGTTGCTAAAAAAGAATTGGCTGCATATTTGGTGAGCTCAGCCGACTTTTCGTCCATTATAATAATTGGATTTCCAGACCTTACAAATGGTTTGTATAGCTTTTGCATTAAAGCTGTTGCCCTGTCTGAACTTGAACCTACTACAATTCTTTCTGGTTTTAAAAAGTCGTCTACAGCAAACCCTTCTCTTAAAAATTCTGGATTAGAAACCACATCAAAATCAACAGATGTTTCTTTTGCTATTGTTTCTTTTACTCTATCTGCAGTACCAACAGGCACTGTACTTTTATCTACAATTACTTTATAGTCTGTAATTAATTTACCAATATCTTTTGCTGCTCCTAAGACGTAGGATAAGTCTGCTGAACCATCTTCATCTTCTGGCGTTGGTAAGGCAAGAAAAATAATTTCGCCATGCTCTAAACCTTCTTTTAAAGAGGTTGAAAAGCGAAGTCTGTTTGCTTTTATATTTCTTTCAAATAAAACATCTAAGTGTGGTTCGTAGATTGGCACCTCACCGTTTTGCATTAGTTTTACTTTTTCTTCATTTATGTCTATACAAAGAACTTCGTTTCCTGTTTCTGCTAAACACGTTCCTGTTACTAAACCAACATAACCTGTACCTATAACTGATATTTTCATAAATTGCTTTTATGTAAACAAAAGTAAGAAAGTTATTAGAATTTATTGTGGTTATTTTTAGATTGTCTTTTTAGAGCTTATTTTTTACTTTTAAATCTTTCTTTTAACACCAACAAAATAAATTTAGAGTTTCCAATTAAGTACCTCTTCCACATACGTTTTGGCTCTTGCGCAAACCTATAAAACCACTCTAAACCAGCATTTTGCATCCAAATTGGCGCTCGTTTAACTAAGCCAGAAACCACATCAAAACTACCTCCAACTCCCATAATAAAGTTTACTTTACTTAAGATCTCTTTATTTTGAAATAAAAAATTCTCTTTAGTTGGCGAACTAATCGCTACAAATAGAATATTAGCGCCACTATTAGCTATTTGGGTTGCTATTTTTTGTTCTTCTTCTTTTTTAAAGTAGCCATTTCTATACCCTGCAATAATGTTTGGAGAATATTGTTTAGCATAAGTGTCCACTACTTTCTTAACGATATCTTCTTTAGCACCAAAGAAGAAAATTTTATGGCCTTTTTTATGTGCTAATCCAACAAGATTCGACATTAAATCTATTCCTGCTACACGCTCTTTTAAAGGTTTTCCTAGTATTTTGGAAGCCCAAACAACTGCTTGTCCATCTGCATTTATTAAATCACTCTCATTTACACTTTTACGCAATTCTAAATCGTCTTGCATGGATACTATTTTTCCAGCATTAACAACTACATGATGAATACTCTTATTCTCATGAATTGATTTCTCAATCTTTGCAAGAGTTTCTTGCATTGTGTAATTATCTATTTGTGTGTTTAAAATGTTAACTTTCATGCTCTTTTGTGGATTGGAAATATAGTTTCATTATGCACATTAAAATAGCGACCGAACTGTTATAAAAAAAATTGCCCGCTAACGACATAACAATACAAATAAATAAAATAAAACAAATGTAATCTTTTGAAACATTATAAATATACAAAACGCGATATAGTATGTATACATATAAAGCACCACCAATTATTCCAAAAAAGTAGAAAACATCAATAAAGTCTAAACCACTTTTTATTAAAATGCTACCGATACCACCAAAAAGATAGTTAATAAGGGTCCAATCGGATTGAATAAAAGGAATTAAATGCTCTTCTAAAATTAGATCTCGATAAGAAAAAAGCGCAGTTAAAATCCCATATTGCTCAATTATTGGCAAAAACACATCGATATAAGGTGTAAAAAAAAACAAGATTTTTTTATTAAAAATAACAGCCAATACTAACGCAGCGAAAATGATTAAAACAAACACCTTATTTAAGAGTAGTTTTCTTTTAAAAACAATAAACAACACACATAATAACAAAGATAAAACAGCTGCTTTTGTACCAACAATGATCGCAGAAAAAGCAACTAACAAAAACAAAAGTTTTTTGCTTTTATTTAAAATAAAAGCTTGATGTGTATAATAAAATACGCCTATTAAATAAAAATAACTAGCGTAACTTGATTTTATTAAAAAGCCGCTGTAACCAAACCGATCTGCTTGATAGGTTTCAAAAAACGTAATAGAAAAAACAAAACCAACAATAACCGCAATAGAGTTTACGATTATTACAATTTCAAACCATTTAAATATCTGTTTTTTTTGTTCTTCAGAAAGGGTTAAGGTATTTGCAAATAGCAAGACAATAGCCAAAAAAACAGAATTATTAAAGTACTCAATATTTACAAATATATTATCCTCTTGTATAGCAATTTGACCTAGCAAGAAGAGTATCGCTAGAATTACTAAAAGCCCTATGTTTTTGGTGTTCTTTTTATATTCCTTTAGAATAATAAAACCCATGCCTATTTGTGCTATAAATTTAATTACACCAGCAATTCTATACTCCTTTAAATGGAGGTCTATTAAGTATTTATAAATTGCTTCAGAAACAAAGAAAGTTACCAAAAGCACTATAATCCAATTAATATTTTTAGCTTGTGTAAGCTTTTTCATCATTTCGTGCAAGGTTAAAAAAATAGCAATACCAAAAAGCAAATAGAACAAGACCAGCTTGTCGTTGCATATAAGACTCAACTAAAAATAGAACGACACAAACAAAAACAAAACATTTTGCGTACATGTTTTTGGCCATAAACAGTTTATATAAAGCGAATATAAACAATAAAAAAGCAGGGAAACCATGCGCTAAAAAAAGTTCTATAAATTGATTATGACTATTATAGCTTCTAAATTTTGTGTTTACATTATCTTGTATTGAATTAGAGATTGCGTCTCTTGTATTATTACTACCTACTCCAAAAACAAAATTGTTTTTTATTTCTTTAAAACTGGCCTCCCAAATTGATAGTCTTGCATCCAAGCTATTAACATCTCCAATATCACTATTATTTTGTATGGGTGCTTTAGTAAGAAAAAAAACAACCAAACCTATTGAAAAACAACCAACAACCAGCAAATATAAAGCACGTAATTTGGCCGTATTAGCGTAGGCATACATTCTAAAAACCAAAAGTAACAAGCCTACTATTAACGGTAGTCTTGCGTGCATTAAATACATAAATACTAGCGCCGAAAAGTAAAACACAATTAAAAACCCATTATTTTTTAAAGGTGTTTTAATTTTAAAAATAAATACAATTAAAATAAGAAAGCTAAAATAACTAGTATGCCAAAACTGTTCTAATTTTAATTCTAAAAACGGAATAAAACCATAGTCCGTGTTCTGAGTTAAAAAATTACTAATTGCATATACTAATAGTAAGCAAAAGTATATTAACAGTCCTTTTTGAAAAGAAAGAGCAATTTTTTCCATTTGATTTTTTTTGATATTAAAAAAAACCAAAGGCATTAGTAACAGGTACGAATAATCTAAGAGACTATCCATTACTTGTGCGCTCGTACTAGACATTATAGACGAAATAACAATCCAAACAAAAAGTGCTATTAAAAAAACATTTCCTTTTAAATATTTAATAAGTTTTGGAAATTGATTTTCTCTATAACTTTCAAACAAGGTAATAAGAGCTAATGTAACTAGTAATGTATGCGAAATAATAACCCAGAAGGGTAATATAAATGCCCATACGATTAACAAAAAAAGCTTTATATTTTTTATGTTTATTTTTATGTTTTTTACAGGATATAATGGGGGAATTTTATTTTTGAAAGCGAGAAAAAGAACAAATAAAAGGCTTGCTAATATTCCGTTAGCTACTAACGGAATTAGGCTATGCTTTTTATAATCTCGTTTGTCATTTAAAATGGTGGTGTCATTTAACATTATCCAGTTACGCTTGCTAGTTGTAGACTGCACACTCACGCCTTGTTTTTTAGTAGTAATCAAACTACCATTGCTAGTATAGTGAATAATGCTTCTATTATTCTTACTACTGTACGTTTTTCCGCTAATCGTATAATCATACGAAGCTATTTTAATAGAAGACTTTTCTTTGGCTACCCAAAACAAACCTATATAATCAATTTGATCCTTTGTAGGAATATCAAAATCAAAGTCATGCTCTGTATTTGGCTGTAACTGTATTCTATCAGAAAAAAAACGTTCTTCAGAATACTTGTTTTTATAAACATACCATACTGTTGTAGGACTAGAAACAGTTAAATTAGTTTGAATTGAAAATGGTTTATGTTCTCTTTGAAAAAAGAAAGCGAAGTATAAAAGGTTAAGAAGTAATAAGACGAAACCGCCTTGTAGCAGTAATTGCTTTTTTTTACTAAAAAACACACTTTGTTTTTTCATATGTTATTTTCTTTCTCTAAGTAATCGCGCAGGAATCCCGCCCATAATAGAGTATGGCGCTACATTTTTAGTAACCACAGAATTGGCACCAATTATAGATCCTTTTCCTATGGTAATCCCTGGTAATATAACAGCATTAATACCAATCCAAACGTCATCTTCAATAGTTACTGTTTTGGTTTCAGATTCTCCAGACTTTACCATTGGTATATTAATATCATGATAGTTATGTGTTTTACTATAAATAGAAACATTAGGAGCTAACATAGCATAATCTCCAATTTGAATACTTCCTTGCAAAAACACATTTTCGTTAATACGAACATGTTTACCTATTTTTAAATTTTTTGCGTTAGAAAGATAAACTCCAAATTCGAATTTAGAATTTTTATCGAAAGGCATCACTTTTAAAACCTTTGCCATATACCACATTCGAACAACATTACTTATTCCAATTAACCTAGAATGTGGTAAGTATTGTATAAATGAATAATATATTATTAGTTTAAGTTTTTGCATACTTGGTTCTAAATTTAAGTAAAGATATTTTATTAATAGTTAACGCGAAAAATATGGCACACAAATAACCAAAGGAACTAATTAATACAGGTTGAAAAAAACTAAGTCCTAAGAAATATACTATTAGAAAGTTTTTACAATACCCTTTATATTTATTTCTATCCCAAACACGTGCTTCAAAGAGTTTAAAAAAGAAAAACATAAAAATAAGTATCCCTATTCCTAGCTCTGTAGTAAACGTAAACATAAAAGCATCGTAAATAGGACCTCTTGTTTGATTAAGCACTTCATAGCCTAGCATTTCTGGACCAACATTATATTTCTCGTAAACATCTGTTGCCATTAATGATACTCTTGACCCAAAAGTACCTATACCACTTCCCCAAGGTAGGTTATCCATTAAAATTTCATGTGATTTCTCAGCAATACGCCACCTAATATACTTATCTCCAAAAGCAACTTGATTTGCTTTAGAAAAAAATACTATATAATAAATAAATAATCCTGCAAAAATACCAACAAAAACAATTGTTTTTTTCATCCATTTTCTAAGTTGAGATCGATAGGGAAAAGGAAAAAACAACATGAAAAGAAAAACAAATAACACTTCTTTTCGAGAAAAAGATAGAATTAAAAAGACAAATGCTAATATTAATTTTCTTTTATCTCTTTTAGTAATTAGTTCTTGAAAACCATAATGATAAAAATACCAAAAGACAATATAGAGACTCATGAAGTTAGCTAAACTTGGTCCTGAACCAAAAAAGGAAACTAAATAAAAACCACCAATACCTCTATCGTGACTAATAATCCCTAAAAAGTCTTTAAATTGTTTATGGAATGGTATTTCAAAAACGGCTATAATTAGCACTAATAATAAGGTTTTATCTAATATTTTTTTTAAACTATAAAGTGTTTGATGCTTTTCTTCTATTGTAAGTGAGTGGTAGTAAAGAAAATAAAAAAACCATTGGCTATATATTACTATTTGAAAAAAGCCCAGAGGGTAAGTGCTCTTTATAAATGTAGTAAGAACCATGTATAGTAATAGTGTGAAAAACACTAAGGATATACTAGTTATTTTACCACGTTTTAATAACTGATATAAATACATGAAAAAGACAAGCATGCTTAGTAGTTCATTATAAACATCAAATGATACACCAGATTTAAGTGTTATTTTGTTTATTAATGGCTGTAGTATTAATAATATTATTACAAGCTTTTTCAAAAGGTTAGATTGGTATTTGCTACATTAGTATAATAATTTCTTGAAAAATAATTTTTAGAAATTATTTCCTCTTCAATTAAATGTTCTTTTTCAATGTTTTCACCTTCATTAATCATCGAAGCATACATGTTTGAAACATCAAAATATTTTTCTGACAATTTATCAATATTATAAAATAGTGTTTTCGCATTAAAAGCAGATGCTTCTATTGCGGTAGTAGAGTAAATTGTAATATTAAAATTAGAATATTTCAACACCTGATATACATTGTTTTCTGGTAAAAGGATACAGTTATCTAATTTAGTATACTTTTTATAATCCATCTTTATATGTCTTGGCTTAAGAATAAATAACCAGTTTTTGTTTGTTTTGGCTTGTTCGGTTACCCAATTTAAAAGTACTTCTTCTTTAATGTTTTGTAGGGTAACACAAAAAATGTATTTATAATTATTTTTTAAAGAGTCTAAATAACTATTTGTATAGTTAATTTGTGTTTCTTCTAAAAACAAGCTCCCAATTGGTAACAGTTGTTGTTTTTTAAAAATAAAATCTTGAGGTAAGTTGTTTTTTTCTTGTTCTCCAAAACTTAATAAATAATCTGGATAATAAAGCGCGTCAAATTTATATACGGAATTATAGAACTGGTGATTATCTCCTATATAACCATGTTGCGCTTCATATACTTTAATTCCATTTAAATGCGCTGCAATCACCACACTTTCTTTAGTAAAAGAGCTGATTAAAAATACAGCTTTCGGTTTTATATATTTGAAAAAAAGCTCATAAAACTTAATTTCTCCTAACTTATTTTTTAATAAATTATTGGTGTTAAATTGGAGGTTATATTCCTGCTTTATATTATCTAATACATCGGCATCTTTATAGTCTAATGTAACAAAAAGGGCACATAAGTAACTACCTAATTTTAGTATTAAATCGGAAATTACATTTTTAGAATAGGTTTCTTCTTTTGAATAATGTTTGTTTATTGCCCATTCAATAAATAAAGCGTTTTCTTGACCAACCTTATCTCCCCAAGAATCGAAAAAAATATCGTACTGTTTCTTGTTTTTTGTAAGGGTTCTTTTATCTGCATTATTAAAAAAAAGAAAATCATACTTTTTTAATTGAAATAAATGCTTTGCGCCATAAAAAAAGTTTTTAATAAGTTGAAGCTTACTTCGAGTCCTTAATTTTTCATTAAAATTAATTTTCCTACTAAATATTTCAAAAAAAACTCGATGTCTAACTAGAGGCCAAGCAGAAAAATTATTAATTTTCAGCTTGTCTACAGCATATTTATTTTCAATTAAATGTAGTTCGTTTTTATTCTTCATTCTTGCTTAAAACCTTAGCGCGAATATACGATATTATTATATTTTTATTTACCCATAATAAAGGTATTAATAAAACCCCAAGCGCTACTGCTTTTAGTGAAATAACAAGCCAAATATTTAGATCATCTAGATGTTCTTGAAAAAGATAGGGCAAGCAGGATACTAAAAACCCTAAAACAATAAATAAAATTATTCTTTGAATACGGTATGGGATATAATATAATTTTTGACTGATAGTATACGCGATTATAGCAAAAATACTTTTAGCCAAAATATTTGCTATTGCTGCTCCCATAATACCATAAAGCGGAATTAAAATAAAGTTAAGCGCGATATTAATAATAGCACCAACTCCTGTAATAATTGGTAAGTACTTTGTTTTTTCAAGAAAAAACACATTACTAAAAGAGTAATAAAATCCATTTACAACAAAAGCAAAAGCTATAAAAGGTACCACAATCCAAGCGGTATGAAACTCTTGATTTGCAATAAGCTTTAATAGTTCTGGCGCCATCCAACTTATTGCAGTACCGAACAAAATATAAAGTAGCACAATTTTATCGGTCACATTGGCTATCAACTCTTTATTTTCTTTGGATGCTTTTAATTGTTCAAAAAACCAAGGACTATATGCTGAATTCACTCCTAAAGTAACCACATTAATTAGTTTTCCTATTTGCGAGCCAATATCAAACAAACCAACTAAACTCAATGTGGTTAGACTGTTTAATATTATTCTATCGGCAAGGTTCATAGCCCAAGCAGATAAATTGTGTGGTAAAATAGGTAAAGCATATTTTAACACTCTTTTTAATTGTTCTTTATGCAGGCAAAGATTAATTTCTTTCAAAGCTCCATAAATACTATAAAAAAAGAAAATCACATTCGATATTGCCAAGGCAAGTAATGCTCCTTCAGCTTTAAAATTAAAGTAAAGAATCAATAAAATAGTTAAGGAAATTATTATAAAGAAGTAAACAAAGTCTAGTAGGGCAGCTCTATTTGCTTCTTGTTTTGCTTTTAACATCGACTGGTAATAATAATATACCGGTTGTGTTGCAACACTTATAAGTGCTAAAAATAAGTAAGGATAAAAAGGTATGTCTTTAAAAAAGTAGTCTAAAATAAAGCTTTTGGAAAGCCATAAAAAAACAGCAAAACAAAGACTTAATATTAAAATTAATGTAAAACTAGAACCCCAAAGTTTTTTTAAATAATCGGGGTTATTGTCTTTAAACTCATAATAAAAATAGGCTGTAGAACCTCTTAAAGATAAACCTGCTATTAAAACAAAAAAAGGAATTGCAGCCATAACAATTCCTAATAAACCATATTCTTCAGTGGATAACTGCGTGGTATAGAGCGGAATTAAAAAAAATGCAAAGCCTCTTTGTAAAAGCGTAAACAAAGCATAGATTAAAGAGTTCTTTGCTAACTTTTTTTTATTTTGAGACATATTTAATTATATCAAAGCCTTAACAACAATTTTTTTTATTTTTTGAGTCGTATCGCCTAATGTTATTGCTGGTTGATGAATATCTTCTGGAGATAAAATTGCAAATTGATTTTCTATAATTTTTAAGGCATTACCTTCTCCACTAAAAAGCCAGTAATCGCCATCGGCATGATACTTTGTGTTTGGTGTCATATCCTCTATTCTAGAAACTTTTATCGCTTCGCTACCAGAAACTATGAATTGAATGTCGAAGTATTTTTTATGCGCTTCCCACATATCCACATTAAATGCTTTGGTGTCATATTCTTGAACTAAGGCAAATACATTATCGCCATCTATTTCTACTCTACCCACTGGTAAATCTTGTAAATTTTTGGTGTTAACTAAAAATTCCAGTCCTTTTTTTATATGTGGACTTAATTGGTGATAAAATGCGGCATTATCTAAAGAATCAAATATCATGTAAATTATATTTTTATAGTTAATTTATGTTCACTTGGTGCAAAATGGTACCCAATTTTTTGTGCGACAACTTTTCCATGATCCATATGTGTATCAAAAGTTTTCTTTATCTTTTCAATGGTTTCTAAAGGTACAGCTGCTTGTATTACATTGGTATTAGAGAGGCTAATTTGCCCTTCTTTTATTAACTTTGATACTTCAAAAATACTTGGATTATGATGTTGAGGAAACTTACTATAAATCTCTGTTATTACATTATAATCTTCTACATAATCACAAGTTAATCTCACGTCTTCAGAAAATAAATCTGTTTCTATATGAAGGTATCCAATCTTAAAAAAGTCTGGTCTATTTACAAAAGGTCCCCAGATTTCTGTATCTGCTTGCTCTTTCATTGCAACAGCAATTTCTAAAGCTTTTGTATTAATAAAATAAGGTGTTAAACCAATTGGTAAACCTGTAGTAAACACAAAATCTAAATCTTCTTTTTTTACCCAATCCACTATTTGATTAGACACGAAAATAGAGTGTAATGGATTGTCTGCAGTAATACTTACAAATGCATCAAAATTGTAATATTTGGCAGCATCTAGTAAGCGTTTTAATACATCGTCTTCAGATCCCGCATAAAACTTAATTTGGTGTTTTAAAGCGTAATCAAATAGTTCTGCATCTTGTGGGTTTGTGGAAGTGCACAAAACGACATCATCAATTGCATTAGTTTCTTTGCAACGATTAATTACGTGGTCTAAAACGGTGTTACCATTTAATGGCAATAGGATTTTTCGTTTTAGTCTACTACTTTTTAATCTTGCTGTTATAAAATTACCTAATTTCATTTTATTAAATTTTAATCAATTTACTTTCGCCTAATTTATTGATAACACCAGCATAATAATTATACTTTATATTATTTCTATCAAAACGCAAAGCATGTTCTTTTTTAAACTTTAAACTTCTATCCACAATTTCTACTTTATAGTCTTCATTTCTCTTTTCCTTTTTAAAATAGGAGATCTTAATTGGATAGTTAGATTGTATAATACTATCGTTAAAAGAGACTTCATACTCTAAAGGTAAAAAAATTGTTTGTTTGTTTGCTTGTTTATAAATGATAAATTTATTTAGTTTTTTAGTATAGTCTATTAATGCATTAAATATTATTTTGTCTTTAACTTTTGTTACAGATTGAATATTGTTACCCCAAAACTCCATTAAAGAACTTTCTGTAGTCTTTATTTCTGTCTCAAAAGAGATTGGTGTTCTAATTACATTATAATCAATCTCTTTTTTCTTTCTATTAATATAAACACGCATTATGTATGCATCTTTATTTTCAAATAGAGAGACGGAATCTATGGTTTGTTTACCGTAAAGGTACTCCAAAGCTTCGTTATAATCTACCTTAGCAATATAACTAGAACCAATAGCTTCATTTAATGTTTTAAATAATTTTGGAATAAATTGTTGTGCATTCTTCCCTTTAATTTCATTTATATGCCAATGCATAAAATCTAAATAAAAACCTTTATTAGTTATTGTTTTTTTAACTTCCTTTTTAATGAAGCTTAGCGATTCTTTTTCAGATAACCCATCAGAAATAACATTAGCCCAGCTTTTAGATGCGCTTGGTCTGTTTCGTAAAAAAGAGAAGTCGCCTACAGGGTATATCGATGGATTTCCTGCATCTTTACCATAATATGTACAAATACCAACTCCTTCTTTTAAAGCGTATACTGGGAGTAGAGAACTATTTCTAGCCCCTAAGATATAATTTGGCAAACTGTCATAATAATAGTTTTTCCCACAGCCATAAGCTAACGTTGTAGGTCTTCTGTTATTAACAAGCTTTAAATTATCTAGTATAGAATCTAGTAGGGAGGCTCTATAGTTTTCGGAACATGATGGATAATATGCACTCACACCACCCCTTCCCATTTCTAGAAACTCTTTAAGACCTCGTTCCACTTTTTCTTCAAAAACATGAATAGGAATATTATGCTTTAAAGATTCAAACTCAGCAACTACAGCGCTGTATTGTCTACTTTTGTTATAGGTAGCAGAATTATCATAATATTGATCGGAACATTGTATTATAGTAGCATCTGCATTATTAAAATGACTAGAAACTTTAACTCCTAATTGTGTCTCTTTTTCTTGGCAAGAAAAGAACAACAATACAAAACTTAAGATAATTATTTTATTTATTAGCATTAAATTGACTGCTATCTGCTTTTTTAAACTCGTAAGACACGTTAGAAAAATCTATAAATTCGTCTATATTAATATCTTTATTTGCTTTTAAACCTATTAGTTTAGGTAAAAAGTATTGCAGCATGTAAGTGCTTTCATTTGTACGTTTAAAGCCTATTTTATCTAAGGTTATAATGTCTCCTTTTTTAATGTTTATTTCTGCAACTATGGCCTTTTTCATTGGGCCTGTATTACCATAACTTAATTCGCCATCCGACATTTTCAAACTACCAGTACCAACACTAGTAGTAATAATATCCATAAGTAACCTAACTTTTTTAAGTTGCTCTACACTTATTGCTGCTTGGCCGTCTATTCGCTTTTCACCTACAGCATGTGTAAAGTGTTTTTCGCAAACGTTTATACCCATGCTTATACCTAAGGTAGAAATCACTTCGTTATATTCATTTAAAGGGTCTGTATGATCTGCATAGCCAACTGGCAAATCAAAAAGATCTTTGAGCTTAATCATTTTCTTCAGGTTAATATCTTCGTAGCGTGTTGGATAATTTTGAAACCCATACATTAGAAAAATATCATTTTGCCCTAATTCATTTAATATATCGATAGCATAGGATATTTCATCAAGAGAAGATCCACCAACCCCTAATATTACAGTCCCGTTAAACTTTGCTGCTTTTTGAAGCAACAAATAATCGTTTAATCCAGTAGCATGCAACTCAATAGCTTTAATGGAATCTCCAGAATATTCTATAACAAAATCTACAGATTGCGGATCATTACATAAAACAACAGCATCTAAGCCTTTGCTTTCATTATAATGAATAGCCTTAGTCCACTCCTCTTTTGTTAAACCCCAATCTTTTACAATACTATAGGCCTCATGGTTTTTAACAAAATAATCGTCTATATTTAATAACACATGAAATTTAATAGCATCTACTCGAGCCTCTGCTCCCAAATCAATTAGTTTGTATAAAAAATCTTTATCTCCTTGATGGTGAAGAGCTGTTTCTCCTATTAAATAGGGTTTATTAACTGGTAGCATATTAAAATTTTATGTGTTGAATATCTTCTTGAGCTTGTTTAAAATCCTCGTGTTTTCCTATATCTAACCAATACCCTCTTAATGGATAAGAATGTACTTTAAAGTTTTTATCGATTAAAGCTTCCATTAAATCGGTTGCATTAAAAAAGGCATTCTTAGGTATTAAATCTAGCACTTCTTTTTTCATTAGATAAATTCCGCCGTTAGAATAATACGTGTATGTAGGTTTTTCTTTAAAACTTAACACTTCATTGTTATTGGTTTCTAAAACAGCGTATGGAATTTTCACGTCGTAAGGAATGGTAACTACAGATAAATCTGCTCCAGATTCAAGAAAACTTAAGAAAAAATCTTCGTAATCTAGATTCGTTAATATATCAGAATTGGTTACTAAAATATAATCATGCTGAAAATTATCAACCTTAGAAATAGCACCAATAGTACCAAGTGGTTCTGTTTCCCAGATGTAATCTGTTTTAATATTTTTTTGGGAACCGTCTTTAAAATAATCTTCTAATTGCTCTCCTAAATAGCGAACAGACAACCAAAAATCATCAACACCATAAGATACTAGTCTATCAATATTATGTTCAATAATAGGTTTGTCTCCAATTTTAAGTAATGGTTTTGGTGTATTATCTGTTAGTGGACGTAATCTTTGTCCGCGACCACCAGCCATTACTACAGCGTCTATTGGTAAATATGATTTAAAGAAGCGGAAGTTAATAACGTTAACAATTATATTGTCTTTATCTAGAACTGGAATAATTTTAAAATTACCTTCTCTATATTCAATTATTTTTTTAAGATTAGATTCTCCTTTACGAACAAATCGCGGATTATCTTGTATAACATCTAAAACATTATGTTCTATAGTAATACCGGTAATTAAACCTCTACGTATGTCTCCATCGGTTAACGAACCTATTAATTTGTTGTCTTTATCAACAACAAATAAAATAGCATCAAAGCCTAGTTCATTTAATTTAACTAAAGCTTCTTTTATGGTACTTTTAGCCGGTAATAAATGGTGTATAAACTGTCTCATAAAAATATTTTGTATATCTACTTTATTATAAATCGTAAAACGATTTTTTAATACTCTTTATATTCGTTTTTTTAAGAATCTCCATAATTTGTTCTGCGGTATCTCCATTACCATAAGGATTTTCTTGATTTTGAATTTGTTCCATAAAATTAGAACTTAACGATTGCTCCATCGCTTTTTCAATATCTAATTGATTTGGCATACAATTAATTACACTTTCTGGCATTAAACGTCCTTTTTGCCTGTCTCCAATATTTATTGTTGGTTTTTTAAAGACGGGAACTTCTGTAATACCGCTTGATGAATTACCTACAACAACATCTACATGTTTAATTGCAGACAGATATCTTAATTGCCCTAAAGATATAAAAGCTATCGCTTTTTCATTGTTTTTACTCACATAATCATCAATCATGTTTATAATTATTCTTCCATCCTTATCTGAATTAGGCTTAGTAAAAATTAAACTGGTGTCTTCTAAAGTGTCTAACGCTTTTAAAAGCTCACTAAATTGAGATTTAGCTGTTACGTTTTCTAAAGTTACTGGATGAAAAGTAATTAAAACGCTCTTTTTGTATAGTTTAAAATCAATAGATTTTTCGAACTCTTGTTTATTTAATAATTTTAAACTTTTAATACTATCAATTCCTATAGCTCCAACATTAAAAACACGATCTGGAGATTCTCCAAGTTGTATTACTCGTTTTTGGTATAAAGCGGTAGAGGTAAAGTGTAAATAACTCATTTTGGTAATGGCATGACGAATACCCTCATCATAAGCACCTTCTGTGGTTTCTCCTCCAGAAATATGAAACACAGGTATCCCTAGAGTATATGCAGAAATTACAACAGAAAATATTTCAGTTCTGTCTCCTAATACAATAACAATATCTGGTTTTAACTCTGTTAGAGCTTCTGAAAAAGAAATCATGGTTAAACCCATCGATTTTATAACTCCTACACCAGTATCTGAAGATAAAAGTACTTCTGCTTTTTTAATAACAGGAAAACCATCATCTTCAATTTCATTAATGGTCATACCAAACTCAGGTGACAAATGCATTCCTGTAACTAGTAATTGTAGTTCTAAGTTTTTGTCTTGGTTAACTTTGCTAATTAATGGTTTTAACAAACCATATTCTGCTCTAGTGCCAGTAACTATTGCTATTTTTCTCATGTATTAAATTATATCGTCTGGTTGATAATTTTTAGAGGCTTTAGTACCTATAACATCATACCATTTCATTGGAGATATACCAGAGCCTGGTCTTTTTACGGTAAGGTTTTGTTCTGTAAAAATCTCTCCTTCTTTTATTTCTTGTAAAGCAATAATACTTTTTCTAGCTATAACAATATTTTTCTTTTCTGAATCGGAAGGTTGTTTAACTCCGTCTCCTAAGGCAACTTCAATATTGCGTATGGATGTTACCATTTGTTTTAATTCTTGAGGTTCTAAAGACGCTCTATGATCTGGCCCTTTCATCTCACGATCTAAAGTAAAATGTTTCTCTATAACCTGCGCACCTAATGCTACTGCTGCTATTGGTATTTCGATTCCTAATGTGTGATCGGAATAACCTACAGACACTCCAAATCGTTCTTTGATAGCGTTCATTGCTTTTAGGTTAACATCTATCATTGGTGTTGGATACTCTGTATTGCAGTGTAATATGGTTATTTTTTCTTTTTGTATTCCATGATTCAAAAGCACTTGTACAGCGTCATTTACTTCTTCCATATTTGCCATACCTGTAGACATAATATAGGAAGGGAATTTTAGTTTTGCTATTTTTTCTAAATAAGGTAAGTTGGTAATTTCTCCCGATGGGATTTTAAATATATCTAACTTATATTTCGATAATAAGTCAATACTATCTAAATCGAATGCTGTAGATAAGAATTTCACATTGTATTGCTCACAATGAGCAACTAAATCATCATGCATAGCTGGTGATAACTCCAATTTTTTCACCATTTCTAATTGTGATTCTTGTTGGTCTCCAGTATTTTCAATTTGGTAATCCGCCTTTTTTGCGTTTACACTTATAACTTTCTCTGCTTTAAAGGTTTGAAATTTCACATAATCTGCTCCTGCATCTGCTGCTGCATCAATTAGTTTTTTAGCTAATTCAAAATTTCCGTTATGATTTACACCAGCTTCGGCTATAATAATTGTTTTTTTCATAATTTATTTTTCTCATTTGTAAACTTAATAACTTTAGCAGGAGCTCCTACCGCAATTGCAAAGTCTGGAATGTCTTTGGTTACTACCGAATTTGCTCCTACAACGGCATTCTTACCTATAGTTACACCTGGTAAAATTACTGTATTGATACCTAACCAACATCCTTTTTTTAATAATACAGGACTACAAGTATATCCTTGATCTTTTATTGGCTTACTAAAATCATCAAATTTATGTGTGCTACTATACACAGAAACATTGGGTCCAAATAATACATCGTCTTCAATGGTGATTATAGACTCTTTGTTTCCTGGTAAGCTAGATAATAAAGTATAAGGAGGTATAATAACTCTTTCTCCAATGATTACATTATCTGTTCCTAATATAGTACAATACGGTCTAACATCTGCAGTTGCTGCTATATGTTTGATTTTATATTTTTGAAAAAACGCCCTAAATGGTTTAAAAAACAGTAACCAATGTGTAAAATACATATCGGGTCCTATTTTGGGATATGTTAATATAAATTTAAGGTGTTTAAACATTTTAGATACTATTAATTTTATCCAAATTTAATTGAAACTTAGTCGTATTACCTTTATCTACTCGTATAATTTCGCTAGAACTATTTCCTTTTATTTTTATAATATTTTTTGCTATATCGTATACCGAAATATTCTCGTCGGCTACGTTATAAACACCTTCAATAGGGCTTTCAATAAAGGAGCTAACAGTGTTAACCAAACTAGTTATACTAATTTGCGGAATTATTCTTTCTCCATTTCCATAAACAGATATGGTATTAGATTCTTCTAATTCTTTTTCAAAAACTTTATGTATTCTAGTGTTATTCATGCCTTCTCCATGCACATAACCAACCCTTAAATTAACTAATTTAATGTTTTCATTAAATAAAAATTTAAATAGAATTTCGCTATTAAACTTTGCTAAGCCATACAAACAATCTGAATTAAAAGAAGGGTCTATGGTACTTCCTTCTAGAAACTCCCCATCAATATTAGGATACACTGCAGAACTAGAAAAGTTTATAAAGGTGCATTTATTATAGTTTTCTAATGCCTTTATAATATTGGTTTGTATTTTTAAGTTATCTGTGAATAGCGTAATATCTTTTGCTGTTTCTACAGAAGCCATTCTACTAACCAAATTAACAATTACATCAAACTGATTTTCTTTAAAATATTGTTGAACATCTAAGGTGTTCAAGAAGTCTAATGTTTGGCAGTTTTTATATCCTAAATCGGTTCTAGAAACGCCATAAACTTCATGAGTAGCTGATAAATGTTTAAAAACATTTTTCCCAACAAAACCACTAACCCCAGTTATTAAAATTTTCATTTTATACCAATTTTTCTTCGTAGTATCTTAGGGCTTTACCTTCTTTTAACGTAAAGCTTGTTTCTTCCTTTTCAAGAAGGTATTTTAAAGTATAAATAACTTCGTTATGACCAAATAAAGAACGCATATATGTTGTTCCTGAATGCCTTGGGTTAATTTCAAATAGTTTTGGGATACCGTTATTATCTACTCTTAGTTGAAGATTACAAGATCCAAATGGTTTTAACTTAACAGCTATTTGCGCTACATATTCATTTATTTTTTCTGAAAAAGAACTGCTGTATTCTGAAACTGCTGTATTTCCAGCTTTTAAAGTTCTTCTTAGCGGTATTTGTGCTTTTAGTTCATCCCCGAAAAAAATAACGCCACAGGTATATTCTGTATCATCATTACCTACCAATTCTTGAATAACTGGATTATCCACTTTTTTTATTTTATCTCTTAAATCGGCTTCAGATTCCACTTTATAAACACCAATACTTCTCGCTCCAACTCTTGGTTTAATAATTAATGGATATTTTAAACTACTAAAATCTAGACCATCGACCAAGTGAGTTTCGGGGTAATTTAAATTATTCTCTTTCAGGAATTTATAAGTTAAATACTTATCATTTCCTATGTCAATAACCCTTTTATCGCTAACAATAACATGGCAACCCGTTAATTTTTTTATTGCTTCTCTTTCAGTAGCTAAGATTGGTAATTCAAAATCTACTCCAATAAATAAAATATCTAATTTTTCTTTTATTATTAGTTTTACTAATAGGTCTAGCCAATCCTGTTCTGTAACTTCTTTTTTAAGTATATCTGGTAATACATAGTTGTTTTCACACCAAAAAGATCCTACTGTATCTTTAAAATAATCAAATCCTACTAATCTATAATTTTTTGAATACTCACTATTTTGAATACTCTTTATTATTCCTTGACCAATTAAACTACCGGTTCCTGTTACTCCTACATTAAAAATCATTTAATATATATTTTTGTTTTGATAATAATCTACACACGCTTGTGGGTATTTTTTTGATTTCATTTCTGAAATAAGATGTTTTAAATTATAGGTTGTGGATTTCATTTGAAACTCATTTGTTTCTATATCCCAAACCACGTAATTGGATACATTTATAAATGCTCTGTTTTGCCCAATACTTCCCGGATTTATTAGAAGTTTATTATTTATATATCTAATATATTGTTGATGGGAATGGCCTAATATTATATTGTTTTCTAGATTTACTTCTGTATCTCTAAATATATATCGTTTTTCTCCTAAAGTATGAATCAATTCAAATTCATTAAACAACAGGCTATTTTTATATTTAGAAGTCGCTTCTTTTTTAGTAAAATCTGGATATGTTTTATTAAAAAACATTTGCACTAATGGGTGCTCTACATTACAAACTCCATTATTAAAATATTCTTCATGGTTTCCTAAAATATTATAACAATTTTTAAACGTAGCTATAAGATCAACACACTCATTACTCCATGGTCCATAATTAACTACATCTCCAATGTTGAGATATCCCTCAATATCTGGTTCGTTTTTTAGGACATTCTCTAATGCCGGTAAGTTGCCATGAACATCTGAAAAAACTAAGTATTTCACGATTCTAATATTTAAATAATAACACTACTTGGTATATTAACTACTCTATCTTCTAGCCAGGTAGCATTTTCTAAGTCTCCAGTTTGAGCTGCACCATAGATAGACAAGTTATTCATTAATTTCCAAATTGGTCTTGTCATAACACCATTATCATTGGTTTCCTCTAAAAAACTATTTCTTTCTTTTAGATCAGAAAAGATTAAGGCATTCAACCAATAATTAGATTTTGTATTATCTGGTTCTAAAACAAATTGCTGCGCTTTATCTTTAAAAAAGTTTTGATATACCGAAGCTAACTCTCTTTTATTTTTTATATAACTAGGAAGGCTCTCCATTTGCGCACAACCTAAAGCTGCATTAAGATTAGGGAGTCTATAATTATATGCTATCATATCATGTTCAAAATCCCAGCGATGAGGGATTTTAGCCGTTGTAGTAATATGTTTTGCTTTTTTTGCAAGAGCTTCATTATTGGTAAGAATCATACCACCTCCACCAGTTGTAATGGTTTTGTTTCCATTAAAACTTAATGTACCTAATAAACCTGAAGTACCTGTGTGTTTGCCGTTGTAATAACTACCTAAAGATTCTGCTGCGTCTTCTACAACTTCAATATTATATTTTTGACACACCGTAATTAATTCGTTTATATTAATAGGCAAACCAAAAGTATGCATAGGAACTACTGCTTTAATTTTGCGTTTGGTAGTTTTGTTTATACATTCGCCATGAATCATTTCGGTATTATTAGCTAAAAAGTGTGCTAATTTTTCTGGAGATAAACCTAAAGTATTTCTATCCACATCTACAAAAACTGGCTTAGCTCCAATATAACTTAAAGCATTACAAGTTGCTATAAATGTTAAGGGTTGTGTAATAACCTCATCGTTTTGTTCTACACCTGCCATTAATAAGGCGATATGTAATGCAGCGGTACCATTTACAGTTGCAATTGCGTATTTTGCTCCTGTATATTTTGCTACATCTGCTTCAAACTGATCTACAAATTTACCTACGCTAGATACAAAAGTAGAATCGATACATTCATTTAAATACTTTTTCTCGTTACCCACAAATCGAGGTTCATGAAGTGGTATAAATTGATCTGTATTATACAGTTCCTTAATAAAATTAATAGTGTCTTTATACATAGGTATTACATCTTACTGTCTAAATATTTACCGGTTTCTTTATGTCCGAAATTAGGAATCATTTTAAAAAACAGCGCTACTATTTCTTCTTTATTCCAGCGTTTATCCTTTTTTAATTTTTGAATAGTACTTGTAAACATTTCCAGCAAATCATTATTATAATTTGCTTCATTTTTAATTATTCCTAAGTTTTCAAAGCGATTCATGTCTAGTGTTTCTCCTTCGGTAAAAAATTCTTCAAAATCTTTTTCTCCAGTGGTATCGCTTGGAGTAAATAGACAAGGCCATTTTCCTTCTTGTGGAAGTGTATTTATTAGACTTCTTGCTTCGTCTTCGGTTTTACATAAATACGGTTCTAAATTTAATTCTTTTAAATATTTAACCGCTATATCTGCAAATGAAATTAGGTGTAAGTTTTCGCTTAACTTTGGAAAGAAAATATCTCTATTTTCACCAAATATGCAGGACATTAAACATAGTTCTCCGGATTCTTTAGGGATTACAAAGTAGCGTTTAATATCGTTTGGTGCGACAATAGGTTGCCCTTTTTTTATACGTTGATCGAAACCATGTAATAAGGAACCGTCTGAAAAAGCAACGTTTGCAAAACGTGCTGTCGATATTTTAATATCTTTACTTTTACGCATTAAAAACATTTCCATAATACGTTTCGAAGCTCCCATCATGTTCACAGGATTTGCTGCTTTATCTGTAGATACACAAAAGTATTTTTTAACACCTTTTTGTATAGATTGCTCTAGTGTTTTTTCGGTATTAAAAACATTTACATCAATCATTCGCATTAAAGTAAATGGATCTTTTTCGCTTCTTACATGTTTTAAAGCGGAAAGGTTTAATACATAATCGTATTTACCATCTGCTTCAATAAAGGCATCATACTCGATAGAGCCAATATCTAGTGCAAAGGTTTGAAAATCGCCATCGATATAGCCATGCGAGCTTCTTAAATCTCTTACCACTTCCACTAGGTTATTTTCACTAATATCTACAACATGAAGTTTTAATGGGTTTCTTTTAAAAATCTCTTTTACTACGGCTTGACCAATAGATCCTGCACCTCCAATAACTAAAAAAGTGGACGCAGCAACAATGCTACTTAACTCTTCTTCATGATTGTTAATGTCTGCAATAAAAAGTTCTTTTTCTCTTCCTATTAAATTGAGTTTGTTCATCTAGTTTAATGTCTTTAATTTAGACTATATGGATAAGTGTTATTAGTTTACTAAAATAGTATCGTCATACTGTACTCTAAAAACGTCTGTTTTTGTTTTCACATTCATTACTCCAATTACTGTTTTTTTGAAGCCTAATAATTCGCTATCAAAAGCTTTAAATAATACGTGTTCTTCATCATAGTCTTTAATAGACTTTAAATTAACCCAATAAGATGCTACTCCTGCTTTTTGAAATCTTTTGTCTAATTTTTCTACATCACCTTCGTAAGCAAAATTTTGAATAAACAGAGAATAATCTCCGTTTTTATATAAATCTATATTTTCAGAACCTAAAAACACTTTAATAAGAAACTTATTTCCTTCTGTATTCTGTATTTGCGCTTTTACTAGATTAAGACCATCACCTTCGTAAACAGTATCGTTTAATTGGACTACGTTTGCTGGTAATTTAGGCATTTCTGGTTCTTCTACTTCTGGTTGTACAACCTCAACTTCGGGAATTACATTTTCAACTTCTTTCTTTTCGCTTTTACAAGAAACTAATGCACTTACTAATACTATTGTTAATAATACTTTTTTCATAATTCTATTTTATATTTTACTTATTTAATACTCCACAAAAATCTAAAACGACTTTATCGTTAGATAATTGTAATGTTGAAAATTCTTTATGTGCTACCAAAAATACAATAATATCGGCTTCTTGTGCAGCTGTTTGGTAATTGGTTAATTTAAAGACTTTATGCGACTCTATATTTGGCTCTACAATAAAATATGCTTCGTTATTCGCATTTTGTAATACTTTTTGAGCTATATATTTTGCAGGAGATTCTCTTAAATCATCAATATTTGGTTTAAAAGCTAAGCCCATTAAGGCAATACTAGGTTTTCTACCGTGTTTTAATTCGAATTGTAACTTGGCAGTTTGTACTTTTTCTGCACACCAAAAAGATTTATAATTATTTATTTCTCTGGCTTTACCTATTATTTGGGATTCAGCTGGATAATCTGCAACTATAAAATATGGATCTACTGCAATGCAATGACCACCAACACCACAACCAGGTTGTAAAATATTTACTCTTGGGTGTTTGTTTGCCAATTTAATAAGCTCCCAAACATTAATGTCTGCCTTATCACATATTAAAGATAACTCATTGGCAAATGCAATTTGTACATCTCTAGATGAGTTCTCTACCAATTTACACATTTCTGCAGTTCTAGCATTTGTTTCGTGTAAATCCCCTTTAATAAATTGACGATAAAAGGCTAATGCTTTTTGAGTTGCCTTTTCGTTTACACCACCAATTACACGATCATTATGTACTAATTCGTACATTACGTTTCCTGGCAATACACGTTCTGGGCAATACGCAATATTAATTTTATTAGTTAATTCTGGTCTTTCACTATAAATAAGATCCATCATCTTTTCAGTTGTCCCAATAGGAGAAGTCGATTCTATAATATATAAATCGTCTTGCTTTAAAAGAGGAAGTATGGCTCTTGTTGCTGCTTCTACAAAAGAAATATCTGGTTCATTTTTTGCCTTAAAAGGAGTAGGTACAACAATTAAGTAGGTGTTAGCTTCAACTGGAGTTGTTGCTGCCTTTAAATAACCTTCTTTTACTGCTGTAGCTACTGCTATATCCAATTCTGGTTCTACAATGTGTATTTTCCCTGCATTAATAGTCTCTACAACTTTTGGGTTAATATCTACACCATGAACATGGGTTTTATTTTGTGCAATTAATGCTGCTGTAGGCAGACCTATATAACCTAGGCCTATCATTACTACTTCTGGATTGTTCATTTTCTATTATTATTTCTTGGCTAGAATTCAAGTTTTTAGAGGAATTAATATCTAATTGATGCTCTTCTCAACTAAAAACAAAAACAATAGCGTCTTATTTTTGTAACAATTTAATATGGTTTACTATTTTTTTACAAGCTGTACCATCTCCATAAGGGTTATGTAGTAAGCTCATCGCTTTGTAATTATCAACATTATTTAAAAGATTATTAGCCTCTTGAATTATTTTGTTGGTATCTGTACCTACTAAAAGTACCGTACCTGCATCTACAGCTTCTGGTCTTTCGGTAGTATCTCGCATTACCAAAACAGGTTTCCCTAAACTTGGTGCTTCTTCTTGTACGCCACCACTATCTGTGATAATTAAATAAGACTTATTCATTAGCCACACAAAAGCTGGATAAGATAAAGGTTTAATAAGCATTATGTTATCTATACCTCCTAATAATTCGTAAACTGGTTTTTGCACATTAGGATTTAAATGTACAGGATAGATTATTTGAGTGTCTGGGTTTTCTAAAGCTATTTGCTTTAAAGCGTTGCAAATATTAATAAACCCTTGCCCGTGGTTTTCTCTTCTATGTCCTGTAACTAAGATTAACTTTTTAGAGTTATCTAGTACTGGTTTTAGGGTTTCAATTTCAGGGTCAGAAAAATTAGCTGAGTTCACTTTATTATTGCTAAACTCTAAAGCATCAATTACGGTATTACCAGTAACTATTACGCTTTTATCTGCTATATTTTCGTTTAGTAAGTTTTGCCTAGAAGTTTGGGTTGGTGCAAAATGAAAATCGGAAATTCTTCCAGCAATACTTCTATTAATTTCTTCCGGAAAAGGAGATCTTTTATTAAATGTTCTTAATCCCGCTTCTACATGACAAACTTGTGCTCCAGAATAAAAAGCCGCAATACTAGTAGCCATGGTAGTTGTTGTATCTCCATGTACATACACATAGTCTGGTTTAAACTCTTCTAAGATTGGTTTTAACTCGGTAATTATATCTGCAGTTAAGGAATATAGGTTTTGATTTGGTTTCATTAAATCCAAATCGTAATCTGGTTTAATTTCGAAAAAATCTAGAACCTGATCTAGCATTTCTCTGTGTTGTGCAGTAATACAAACTTTGGTTACAAAATGCTCGTTTTCGCTTTCAAAAGCTTTTACTAATGGGGCCATTTTAATTGCTTCTGGACGTGTACCAAAAACGATAAGATTTTTTTTCATTTATTAATCTTTTTACTTATTTAATGAAACTTTAAAATTCATTTAAGGTTACAAAAGTACTATAAATAAAATGTTTAGCAATATTTAGTTTCGTACGATGTGTTACCAAGCTACAAAATACAAAAAAACAAGTCAACCGGTAAAATACCCCTTTTAACGTCTTTTACAAAACCCTCCAGCTTAAACAATCATTCCTGCTGCAACAGTTTCGTTGGTGGTAGTGTCTATTAAAACAATACTTCCTGTGCTTCTATTTTCTCTGTAAGCATCTACCATTAAAGGTTTTGTAGTTCGTATTTTAAGTTTTGCTATATCATTCATATTTAAATCTTTATCCTCTGTATTTCTACCTAAAGTATTAATATCAATTTTATAAATTACATCTTTAATCATTGCCTGTTGCAAATTAGAGGTATGTTGAATAGCGTATTTAGCTCTTGGTTTGGCAGGTTTATTATTTAACCAACATAACATTACTTCTATGTCTTGTGTTGCCGTTGGTTTATTATTGGAACGCACAATCATGTCTCCACGACTAATATCGATATCGTCTTCTAGAGTTATGGATACAGACATAGGAGCATATGCTTCTGTAAGATTTTTATCTAAAGCATCTATAGATTTTATAATAGAATTAAAGCCAGAAGGCATAACAGTAATAGCATCTCCAACTCTAAATACACCACTTGCAACCCTACCAGCATATCCTCTATAATCTCTATGAGAATCATTTTGAGGTCTTAAAACAGTTTGTACAGGAAAACGTGCGTCTACTTTATTAATATCGCTACTAATATGCATCGTTTCTAGCGTATGTAGCATTGGAGCACCTTGATACCAAGGCATATTATCTAGTTTATTTACTACATTATCTCCATTTAACGCACTCATGGGTATAAAGCGCACATCTGTTACTAACATTTTGGAAGCGATGTCTTCAAATTGTCTAATGATTTTATTGTAAACTTCTTCAGAATAATCTACTAAATCCATTTTATTGATACAAACAATAATATGAGGTATTTGAAGTAAGGAAGCTATAAAGGCATGTCTTTTTGTTTGTTCTACTACTCCTTTTCTTGCATCAATTAATATTGTTGCTACATTTGCTGTAGATGCTCCTGTTACCATATTACGAGTATATTGTATATGTCCTGGAGTATCTGCAATAATAAATTTACGTTTTGGTGTTGTAAAATATCTGTAGGCAACATCTATCGTAATTCCTTGCTCGCGTTCATCACGTAAGCCATCTGTAAATAGAGCTAAATCTACACCTTCATGCCCTTTTTTATTACTTGTTTTTGTTATTGCTTCAAGTTGGTCTTCAAATATTGATTTAGAATCATATAATAAACGACCAATTAAAGTGCTTTTCCCATCATCTACACTTCCTGCTGTAGTAAAACGTAATAGTTGATTATTGTCTAACATTTTTTGCTTTTTTATAATTTGAAAAGACCTACCTAAAAATGGATTTGGAACTTTCCTTCAAAATATATTTTTGATTTTAGTAATACTGAAAGTGATTTTCTCTTTAATTAATGATTTTTAGAAATATCCTTGGCGTTTTCTATCTTCCATTGCAGATTCAGATCGTTTATCATCACTTCGGTTTCCTCTTTCTGTATTTCGCATTCCTGCAACTTCTGCAGCTATTTTCTCTAATGTATCTGCTTCCGATTCGTCTCCTCCGGTGATCGTAATATCGCCTAAGGTTCTAAAACGTATTTTTTTAGTTACAACTTCTTCGTGTTCTTCTAAAACTAAAAATTCGGAGTAAGGAATCCATGTGTCTTGTCTCCAAACAACTTCTCGTTCGTGTGCAAAGTATAAAGATGGTATCGCAATATTTTCTCTTTTAATGTAATTCCAAACATCCATTTCTGTCCAGTTACTTATTGGAAATGCTCTAAAATGCTCGCCTTCAAAGTGCTTACCGTTAAAGATATTCCATAATTCTGGTCTTTGGTTTTTTGGGTCCCATTGCCCAAAATCGTCTCGATGTGAAAAGAAACGTTCTTTTGCTCTTGCTTTTTCTTCATCACGTCTTCCTCCACCAATAGCACAGTCTATTTTATTAGATTCTATAGCATCTAAAAGCGTTGTTGTTTGAAGTGCGTTACGTGTTGCATTTTTACCTTTTTCTTCTGCTACTCTACCTTCATCTATAGATTCTTGTACAGAACCAACAATTAATTCTACACCTAATTCTGTAATGGTATTATCTCTAAATTGAATAGTCTCCGGGAAATTATGTCCTGTATCGACATGCATTAATGGGAATGGTATTTTAGCTGGATAAAATGCTTTTTTAGCTAAATGTGTTACTAAAATAGAGTCTTTTCCTCCAGAAAACAATATCACTGGATTTTCAAATTGTGCCCAAACTTCACGCAATACAAAAATTGCTTCACTTTCTAATTCGTCTAAATAATTTAAGTAATATTTACTCATTGCTCCAATTTTAAATTTGATTTAAGATAATTCATGGCAACATGAACTGCTTCTTCAAATATTTTAATAATAGTTACCTATTAGTATCCTTTTAAATAGGTGTAAAACTTTCGGCAAAGTTAACATCTTTAACGATATTTTGTATGTATAAACAATTTTTTTTAAGCTGTAAAACTAAGAATAATATAAAACGAACTCTTTAAAATATGGTCCTTAAAACATCTGTGTTTCGATTATAACTTGAACACATAAAACTACTTGAGGTTTTTCTGCTTTTTGTTGAAAATTGGTAAGTATACAAAAGAAATTATACCAAAAACGATAATCATAAACGTTTGAGAGGTCCAAATAATCCATCCAAATGCATAGCTAGGCTCTTCTGTTAAACCAAATAAGGTTAATGCAGACAGCACTGCTGCTGGGTAAAAAAACACCCCTCCATTTGTTGTTGCTACAGTAAAACTTGCTGCAATAAACGCTACTATTAGTGAAGAAAAAGGAGCTCCATGTAATTCTTGAACAGAAAAGGATGTGATATAAAACATTAAAATATACATTACCCAAATAAAAACAGTGTGAAAAATAAAAGCGCCTTTGTTTTTCATATTACGAACACTTGTAATTCCTTCTAAAAGTCCATTAGCAAAACCTTTGATTTTATTTGCTGTTTTTCCTTTTGATTTTTTTATATAAAAAATAAGTAAAGCAAGTGCCAAAGACATTACTAGTACAAGGATTATTATTTTTTGTGGATGCAGTTTTTCTATTAAAATATTATAGATAAAATCGAATTGAAAAAACAAAGTAACCACACAAATTAAAAGCACCATTATTACATCGAAAACTCTTTCGGTTACAATAGTTCCAAAACTTTTTTCGAAAGGAACGCCTTCATAATTTGTAGCAACTGCTGCTCGAAGCACTTCGCCAGATCTTGGAATTCCAAAATTTGCTAAATAAGCAATAAAAATAGACATTATACTGTTTTGGGTTTTAATTGAATACCCCATTGGTTTTAGCATGTAGTTCCATCTATAGGCTCTAGATAAATGACTTAAAACGCCAAAAAAAACTCCTAATACAATCCACCAATAATTAGCCTTTTTAAAATAGGGAACAATTTCAGAAATTGGTAATCTTGAAAAAGTTAACCAACCAAAAAAAACAGCCAAAACTATTGGAAGTATAATTTTTAAATTTTTTAATATTGGATTGGATTTTTTACTCAAAATTATTTATTATGAAAGTTACACAAAAAAACTCCTTTGTTAAAAAGCGTCGAAGGGTTAAGCGCTCTTTTTATTTTAACTTAGGTTTTATATAATTTAAAATGGTATTTACAGCCTCTTCAACCGTACATTCTTCGGTTTTAATTTCAATATCTGGGTTTTGAGGTGCTTCATATGGTGACGAAATTCCTGTCATATTTTTTATTTCTCCAGCTCTTGATTTCTTGTAAAGACCTTTCACATCTCTACGTTCACATTCTTCTAAACTTGTATTAATAAAAACTTCTAAGAAATTAACGTCTTTAACAATCGCTTTAATGTTCTCTCTATCTTTTCTATAAGGGGAAACAAATGCTGCAAGAACTACTAATCCTGCATCTACCATTAAGTTTGCTATTTCTGCTATTCTTCTTATATTTTCGGTTCTATCTTCTGGAGCAAAGCTTAGGTCTTTATTAATACCTTTTCTTATGTTATCTCCATCTAAACTATACGTTTTTACACCTAATTTATAGAGTTCTTGTTCTACTACATTTGCAATTGTTGATTTTCCAGAGCCCGAAAGTCCTGTAAACCAAATTAAAAAAGATTTGTGTTTATTTTTTTCTTCTCTATCTTTTTTGGAAACTTGATAGCTATGTGGAATTATATTTTCTTTCATCTACTTAACGAATTTCTTTTTAGTTATCAAACAACTTATTTTTTTAGATTTTTTCGTCCTAAAAGCCCAAAGTCTATTTTGTACCAAGCACGTTCATGAACATAATACAACAGCATTTTTGTAATTACTTCTGCGAAACCTATTTTAAGTCCCATTAACGGGTTTCCAGAAATTAGCCAAGCTAGCACCATAGTGTCCATTGTGCCAATAACACGCCAAGTAACGGTTTTTGCTATATGGCGTTTTCTACTTTCTAAAATCCGACCGTCTTTAGAGAGGTTTATTTTAAACCAAACACGCTCGTGGAGGTAGTATAAAGTCATTTTTGTAATCACTTCTGCAAAACCTATTTTTAGTCCTACAAAAGGATCACCTGTGATAGCCCATGATAATACAATAGTATCTAAAGTACCTATAAACCTCCAAGTAAGGGTTTTTGCTATATGTCTTTTATAAGATACATCTGCCATCTATTTACTAACTAAAAAATAACTGTTTAATAAATTTTCTTTATTATATAAAAGAGGTTGGTTCGTCTCTTTAGAGATAACTTGTAAGCCTACTGCATTACATATAGCATGACCAGCAGCGGTATCCCACTCCATTGTAGGTGCAAATCTTGGGTACACATCTGCCTTACCTTCTGCAACTAAACAAAACTTTAAGGAGCTTCCTTTTGAAACTACTTCTACTTTTTTTCCTTCTTTTTTTATGGATTCAATAAAATCTAAAGTTTCTTGGCTCATGTGCGAGCGACTTCCAACAACTTGAACTGGGTTCGATTCTGGTGCTTTAGGCTGTAATATCGATGCAGAATGAATCACCTCATCTAAAGAAGTGTCATGTGATTCTAATTGCGCCTTAAAAGCTTCTTTAGTAGCTACATTTGCATAATAAATAGTTTTTGTTACAGGCACATAAATAACACCTAATTCTGGCTTACCATTTCTTACTAAAGCAATGTTTACAGTGAATTCGCCATTGCGTTTAATAAATTCTTTAGTACCATCGACAGGGTCTACAACCCAACAGGTTTTCCAATCTTTTCTTATACTATAATCTGTTTGTTTATTTTCTTCGCTAATAATTGGAAATTCTGTATTTACTAAATACGAATTAATTATGTCGTTCGCTTTTTTATCTGCTTCTGTTAACGGAGATTTATCGTCTTTTATTTCCACATTAAAAGCGGTATCATAGACTTGCATAATTATTTTTCCAGCTTCTAAGCTTGCTTGTATTGCTATTTGTAGATTTTTATTCATTATTATTTGCTATTGCTTTTCTTAAACTAACCCTCCAATGTGGTATTTCTATTTTAAGATTTGTTTTTATTTTAGTTTTATCTAATACACTAAAATGTGGTCTTTTTGCTGGTGTTGGATAGGCTTCTGATTTTATTGGTAATACATTTATGTCAATATTACTTTCTTCAAAAATAGCTTTTGCAAAATCATACCAACTAGCAACACCTTCATTGCTATAATGATAAGTGCCATATTGTTTATTGTTTGTCGTAATAATTTTAAGCATAATTTCTGCTAAATCTGTTGTGTATGTTGGTGTTCCTATTTGATCGGAAACCACATTTATCTTCTTTCTCTCTTTGGATAATTTTATCATGGTTTTCATGAAGTTATTTCCGTTTTGAGAATACAACCAAGAAGTTCTTATAATAAAATACTTTTCTAATTTTTTTATTATTTCAATTTCTCCCTCTAGTTTGGTAGTTCCGTAAACACCAGTTGGCTTTGTTGTGTCTTTTTCGGTATATGCTACAGATTTTTCGCCATTAAATACAAAGTCTGTAGATATTTGAATTAAGGCAACGTTTTTATTAGCACATACTAGTGCTAGATTTTTTACTCCTAACACATTTACTTTTTTTGCTTTTTCAGGCTCTTTTTCAGCTTTGTCTACAGCTGTATATGCAGCGCAGTTTATACACCAATCTATTTTATTTGTATAAAAAAACGTTTCGACTTGATTCGATTTGGTAATATCTAAATCTAAGGTACTTGCAAAAATAAAATCTAAATTTTTAAATTTTGTTTTTAAGGAAGCTAGTGTTTTTCCTAACTGTCCATTTGCCCCCGTTACAAGTACTTTTGTTTTCATTTAAATAGCTTTTCAAACGTTGGAAGCTGTAAGTCTTTTTCAGAAAAAATAAGTGCTTCTCTCGGAAAACCCCAATCGATATTTATAGTCTTGTCGTTGTAAATAATTCCGGCTTCTGCGGATTTATTATAATAATTATCACATTTATAATTAAAAACGGTATGGTCTTCTAATACCAAGAAACCATGCCCAAATCCACGAGGAATAAATAATTGTTTTTTTTGGATTGCATCTAAAACTACAGAGAAGTATTTACCAAAGGTTGGAGATGTTTCTCTAAGGTCTACACAAACATCTAACACACTACCTTGTGTAACTCTAACTAACTTTGCTTGCGCATGAGCTCCCGTTTGAAAATGCAAACCTCTTAAAACCCCTTTAGAGGATTTTGATTCGTTGTCTTGTACAAAAACGATCTTATTTTGTATTGCCTTATTAAAAGTTTCTTGATTAAAGCTTTCCATAAAATAGCCACGAGAATCCAGATGTACTTTTGGTATTATTACAAAACAGTCTTTTAAATACGTTTCTTCTACAAGCATATTAGATTAGTTGTTGTAAATATAAGCCATAACCACTTTTAAGTAAAGGAGCAGCTAACGCTAAGAGTTCTTGTTTATTAATATATCCCATTTTATAGGCTGTTTCTTCTATACAACCTATTTTTAATCCTTGTCGCTCTTCAATAACTTGAACAAACTGTGATGCTTGCATTAAGGAATTAAAGGTACCTGTATCTAACCAGGCTGTTCCTTTATCTAGTATTTGCACACTTAACTTTTCTTGTTTTAAATATGCTTTATTAACATCAGTAATTTCTAATTCACCTCTAGGACTAGGCTTTATATTTTTAGCAATTTCTATAACTGTATTGTCGTAAAAATAAATTCCTGGTACTGCGTAATTAGATTTTGGTTCGCTAGGTTTTTCTTCAATTGAAATTGCTTTATTATTTTCATCAAACTCTACCACACCATAACGTTTTGGGTCTTGAACATGATAGGCGAAAATTACACCTCCAGTTGGGTTACTAGTTGCTTTTAATGTTTGCTCTAATCCAGAACCATAAAAAATATTATCTCCTAAAATAAGTGCAACGCTATCTTTACCAATAAAATCTTCTCCAATAATAAATGCTTCGGCTAAACCGTTTGGTTGTTCTTGAACGGCATACTTAAAGGTACATCCGTAGTCACTACCGTCGCCTAACAGTTCTTTAAATCTTCCTGCTTCTTTAGAGGTTGAAATAATTAAAACTTCGTTTATTCCTGCCGACATTAAAGTAGTAAGTGGGTAATATATCATGGGTTTATCATAAACAGGCATAAGCTGCTTACTTACCACTTTTGTAAGCGGGTGTAACCTAGTGCCAGAACCTCCTGCTAGTATTATTCCTTTCATGCTTTAATGTACTTTTTAAGATACCAGTTTATTGTTTTTTTAATCCCTGATTCAAAATTTTCATTGGCTTTCCAATCTAATTCTTTTTGAATTTTTGATGCGTCTATTGCATATCTAAAATCGTGTCCCGGTCTATCTTTTACAAATGTTATTAATTCTTTATATGATTTTTGTTTAGGTAAAACCGTATCCAAAACTTCACAAATGGTGTTTGCAATATATATATTATCTCTCTCATTCTTACCACCAATATTATACGTTTCTCCTGCTTTGCCTGTTTTATATACTAAGTCGATACCTTTACAATGATCTAAAACATATAACCAATCTCTTATGTTTTTACCATTGCCATAAATTGGAATGTTTTCCCCTTGAATAGCTTTTCTAATTATAGTAGGAATAAGTTTTTCGTCATGTTGTTTTGGCCCATAATTATTAGAACAATTGGTGGTAACCACATTCATTCCAAAAGTATGAAAGTAACTTCTTACGATAAAATCTGAAGAAGCTTTAGATGCGCTATAAGGACTATTTGGTGCATAAGGAGTTAGCTCTGTAAACAAACCTGTTTCTCCTAGCGTACCATAAACCTCATCTGTTGAGATGTGAAGAAATCTATTATTAGTGCAACCTTCATTTACTTTATTTGGGGCTTGCATCCAATGGTTTTTAGCTACGTCTAATAATGTAAATGTACCTAAAACATTAGTACTAATAAATGCTTCGGGTTTTTCAATGGAGTTGTCTACATGTGATTCTGCAGCAAAATGTATAACGCCGTTAAAATTATAAATGTTAAATAGTTTTTCAATTAAAGCTCTATCACAAATATCTCCTTTAACAAAAGAATAATTTTTATTGTTTTCTACTTCAATTAAATTAGAAAGCTTACCTGCATAGGTAAGCTTGTCTAAATTTATAATTTTTGCTGTTGGATTCTCTTCTAAATAATAAGTAATAAAATTAGAGCCAATAAAGCCTGCTCCTCCACTTACTAATATAGTACTATTGGTCATGCCTAAGATTCTAATAGGTTTTCTTTGTTCCCGTATTTATCGATTAAATTATAAACACCAAGTTCTTTGAAAAAGAAAAAGAGTAAAACTAAAAGACCAGCTAATACGGTTGCTTTCATTTTGTTTTTTTTATAAAAATTAATGATTAAAGTTGGTTGTGTAAAATTAGATTGTAATTCAATAATTTCTTTTCTTGCTACTATTTCTTTTTGTAATCCTACTATTTCTTGTTTTTTAGAATTTTGTAAATTAAAAACTTCGAACTCTCGTGTATTAATTCTATCCTTATTATTAGCTAAGTTAAGGTTTATAGTTGCTTGATCTTGTTTTTGTGGATCTGCTGAATTACCATAATAATTTTGCATCAAATTAATATACTTCTTCATTAGGGTGTCTGACTCTGTAATTATTTCATTATTAGTTTTGATTTGATTTTCAAAATCTGAAATTTCGGTTTCTTTTATCTCTTTAAAGTATTCATTTTCTCTAAAAACATTTACAATCGAATTCGCTAAACCATCAAAAGCATCAGGGCTAAGTGCGTGAACTGTAATTAGTTGCGTTTCAATAAGCTCCATTGGGTACTCGTCTTCAAATTCATAAAAAGACACGTAGATTGTAGAATCCACTTCTTTAAAGAACTCATGATATTCATGGTATAACTGATTTTTTGTGATACTACTACTCACATCAAATCCAGTAATCTTTGCAGCCACCTCTGGTCGAATATTTAATTCTTTACTTAAACTTATTGAGTCATTATTTCTTGCGATTAAATTATACCTACTAATATGGTTATATAGCAGCTTTCCAGTTTCATAATTTTGATTCACTAATATGGAAGATTGGTAAACAGGAATCGATCTTTTGTCTAAAACTGTAAATACAACATAAGTTAATATAGCGGCGATACCAATTTTAATAAATTGTTTTTTTACAATACTAATTGCAAAAAGGAAAAGAACTGCAATTTTCTTAATAAGCCAACCTAGGGCTTGAAATAGTTTTACAAAAAGGTTTCCTATTTTTTTAAACACTTTTTCTATGTATAAAAAAATCTGGCCTAAATCTACTTCTTCTGTAGTGTTTGCATTTGGTAATTTATCACTCATAATAATTTACTAATTAAATATTTGTTGTAAAATTTTTCTTGTTATTAAATAGGTTGGTTTAACACCAGAAGTTCCTAAACCTCCAGATGCTAATGTACCTCCTGTTTCTAGAGGGTTATCACTTGCATAATAAGCATAACGTACTTTTACATCTTCGTTTATACTACCTCTTACTTTGGATGCTGCTTGAATCGCCTTTTGGTAATGTGCACCTTCCATTTCTAGACCAATAACATTCCAAGTAGAACTATAAAAGAACTTTAAAATATCTTTATTTTGTAATGAGGTTCCTAAAACGGTTATCATAGACCCTTCAAATATTTTTAAACCTTGACCTTCTAGGTCAGATTTGCATAACTCATTTTTAAAAGGATAGTTATCTGCTGTACCTTCAAAAATATGTGCAGAAGGTATCATAATATCCCCTTTTCCTCCTTCTAAAATACCTGCTTTTCCCATAATTGAAATAGAGTCTACATGTAAATGCGTTTTCTTTCCGTTAGGTTTATAGGGTTTTAATAACTCATCAATAGTTTCATAAGCTTGTTCACCAAAAGCATAATCCATTACAATTATAATTGGCTTATCTGCTTTTAGTTTATCTGCATTAATGTCTATATCCACTTTAGAGAAATCAATTTTTGCTGTATCAAAAATCTGCACATTAATATTTGTACCCGAAGTATCTTCTACATACAGCATTCCTTTTTGCAACGCTTCTTTTGTTACTTTATTACGTAAATCTTTATTGTCTTTATGACTAATTGCTTCATATACTTCAAAAATATCATTTTTAGAAGCTAAAGATTTAAGTGCATTTGGAGCAAAAAGAGTATTCATAACACTGTGCATATTTGCACTAATTACATGAATTGGTCTTTCTAGCAATTCATTTTTACTTAAAATTGCTTTTATATTATTTGCCCAAATTTCTCCATGAATATGGTGCCCTAGACGTTCTCTTAAAACAGGGCTAAAAGTAATGGTTCTTTTGTTGTTATTTACAACTTCTTCAATAGCTAATTTACCTAACCAATATACGATATGTAATAAACGTTCTGGTTGTGTTGGTATTGCAAAATCGGAATATACTTCTTTTAGTTCATTAAAAGTTCTTCCTAAAATATTTGCAGTATGCGTTATTGCTATTTCACGTTCTTGTTGCGTAAGTTTCTTTTTGGTCGTTACTGCTTTTTCAAGCTTAATCCAATCTCGGGTAGTAGCTCCATTTTCATCAATTAAAACGCGTTTGCTAATTTTATGTGACTCAACAAAAAGAAAAGTAAGATGCGTAAGTATATCATAAATTTCTGAGCGACCACGAGTAATCTCAATGTTCATTTGCTCATCATCTATTCGATAACAATTACGTCTTCTTTTGGGTGGAATTATAGCTTTAAAATGAGAATTTGCATAGCCTTCATCACTTGTTAAATTAATGAATGTGCATTCTTCTATTCCTTCCGGCAATCGATCTACTACATAAAGAAGACCTTCAAGTTCTGCTTTCTCATCACCAATAGACCCATAAATTTCTGGTCTTAGTAATAATAAAGCTTCCCTTAATGTTTCTCCAGAAACACCCATTGGCTTATAAAAACCACGATTAAACAGGTGCCTCATTGTAATATACATGCGTTCTATAGCATTTGAACTCTCTTGAGCTCTCGTTCTTGCATGATGTTTTTTATTACTCATATACTGTATTTAACCCGCAAATATAATATTATTTAGTGAGATTTAATGTTTCTAAATCATCAACTAATTTTCTGTCATTAGATAGACGAGGTAATTTATTTTGTCCCCCTAGTTTACCTATAGATTTCATATACTCTTGAAATCCATCTTTTTTAACTAAAGTAATTTTTAATTGTTGTAAAACCTTACCTTCTACTAAGTCGAAATAATAGCTGTTCTGTTTTTGTAAAGATGCATCTATTTTTTGCGCTAAAGCGGAAATGTTTTTTGGTTCTTTTTCGAATTCAATAAACCATTCATGATAGGGTAAACCCTGTGTTGGACTAATTTGAGGTGCTACTGAAAACTCTGTAACTTGAACATCACTATCGACTAAAGCTTCTTGTAATGCTTGTTCAACTTCTTTACCAATTACATGTTCTCCAAAAGCAGAAATAAAATGTTTTATTCGTCCTGAAACAATTACTCTATATGGTTTTGTGGATGTAAACTGAATAGTATCTCCTATATTATATCCCCAAAGTCCTGCGTTTGTAGAAATAATCATAACGTAGTTTACATTTATTTCTACATCTTTTATAGTAATTCTTTCAGGGTTTGGGTTAAAAAAATCATCTACTTTAATAAACTCATAAAAAATCCCTGAGTTTAACTGTAACAACATTCCTTTTATGTTTTGCTTGTCTTGGTATGCAAAAAAGCCTTCACTTGCTGGATAGAGTTCTATACTATCTACTTTTCTTCCTATTAAGCTTTCAAATTTTGCTCTGTATGGTTCGTAATTTACACCTCCAAAAATAAATAAATTGAAGTTTTTAAAAATATCACCAACCTTTTTTCCTGTCTTCTCCTGGAGTTTTTCAAAATACATTTGTACCCAAGATGGTATGCCAGAAATAATGGTCATGTTTTCTGGTAACGTTTCATCTACAATAGCATTTACTTTGGTTTCCCAATCTTCAATACAGTTCGTTTTTAATGAAGGCATTCTGTTTTTTTGAAGATATTTTGGTACGTAGTGCGCTACGATTCCCGAGAGTCTTCCTAATTGTATTCCGTTTTGTGTTTCAAGAACTGGAGAACCTTGAAGAAAAATCATCTTGCCATCTACAAATTTAGCATTTCCTGTTTCATGAATATACATTAAAATAGCGTTTCTTGCTGCTTCGACATGAGTTGGCATGCTTTCTTTAGTAATCGGGATATATTTTGCGCCAGAAGTAGTTCCTGAGGTTTTAGCGAAGTAAATTGGTTTGCCTTTCCAAAGAATATTTTCTTCTCCTGCAACAACCCTTTCAACATATGGTTTTAAGTCTTCATAATCTCTAACTGGAACGCGTTTAGTAAAGTCTTCATGATTATTAATACTAACAAAATCATGGTCTTGACCAAACTGTGTTGTTGTTGCATCAGTAATTAACTTTTGAAACACTTTACTTTGTGTTTCCACAGGATTATTAGCCCATTTTTGGATGGACTTATATACTCGTTTTGCAAATGGTTTTGCTAAGGCTGCTTTTAATGATAGCATTTATTCAAAATCTATAAAGTTGGTTGGGTTAATTGGGTAACCATCACTCCAAAGTTCAAAATGTAAGTGTGGTCCTGTTGTAAGTTCTCCTGTGTTACCAGACATAGCGATAACCTCTCCTGCTTTAACTAAATCTCCTTGTTCTTTATTTAAAGATGCATTGTGTTTGTATACAGAAATTAATCCATGGCTATGTTCTACAATAATTACTTGTCCTGTTTTAGTAGTCCATTCTGCAAAAATAACAATACCATCGGCTGTTGCTTTTATTGGTGTGTCTTTTGCCACAACAATATCTACGGCATAATGTTTTTCTTTGGCATTATAATTTTCTGTAATGGCGCCATTTGCAGGTGGAAATAAGACAAAGCTTGCATTAGATGTTGCAGATTCAAAAAGGTTATACTTATCTTCTTTATCTACTTTCTCGCGTAGTAGGGAATCTTCTTTTGTTGGAGCAAGATCTATTTCGCTAACATCTAACTTTGCCGATTCTATAATCGAATCTCTATTAAAGTCGACACTACTTAACTCACCATGTAAAACTTTTTTTATGGAAGAAAAATAACGTTCGTTAACCGCTATAACTTTTTCTAAAGAATCTGTTTTATGATTTAAAATAGTGGCTTTCTTTTTTAAAGCTGTTGAAGAGTAACCTGGTATATATTCTTTTAAAGGTGTAAATGCTATAAATATGGTTGTTGCTGTAATTAATAATATAGAAGAGATAGCTAACAAAACAAAAACATTAAGCCTTGTTAGTTTAAAAGATAAGCGTTCTTCAAAAGTATCTTCGTTAAGTATTACTAGTCTATACTTGTGAAGTAGCTTTTTTGCTATTTTTTTTTCTTTTTTCTTTTTTCTTTTCATACTAAAAACAAAAGTATATAAATTTACAAAGTCTTAGTTTAATATTATACTAAAGTTAGGGTTAAAACGAAAATATTAAACTTTAATTATTAACTTTGCTTTAAATTTAAAGATTATGATTTTAAATATGACACCTCTTTTTATAGGTTGGCCACAAGTAGTATTAATTGCCGTTGTTATTTTACTTATTTTTGGTGGTAAAAAAATACCAGAACTTATGCGTGGTCTTGGTAGTGGAATTAAAGAATTTAAAGATGCTACAGGTAAAGAAGAGGAAGAAGAAAGCAAAAAAGAATAACAATTCTTTTAGATAAAAAAAACCAACGCGATGCGTTGGTTTTTTTGTTTTATAAAATAGTTGAAGCTTATTCTATTTTTATAGATTTAACAATAGCTTCAAGCTCAAATATATAATCTCTTTTAGAAACGGATGGTGCAAAAGCAAAGCCTTCTACAACTAAATAACGCTGATTTACTTTGTCTTCTATCATATAGTTTACAAATGGTCCAGACATGAATGCGTTTTTCATATCCCAAATCCCTTTGGTTTCCAAAGTGGTTTTATTATCTATAATTGTTTCCGATAAATAAGGTGTATATGCGTTTTCAGTTATCATATACGCACCGTCTGGTGAACCATGAATGTGCTTTTCGCCTATAGAGTCTCTAATTTTTATTATTTGATTAATTAAACTGTCATTCTTTTTAAGTGCTTTATATGGTAATTCATATAATACTAAATTAGTAGTTCCTGTAGTAATATCTTTACGAATCCAATAAAAATTATCTTCTTCTTTAGCAATTCTATATGCTGTTGGGAAATTTATTGTTATCCCTAATTTTTCTTTAATTGCGTTATCTTTATGAAGGGATAAGTTAATTCTTCTTTGTTTTTCTTTTAGCTCTTCGTTTTTAAATGCAGAAACAATTTTATCTGCATTATCTTTAATTTGTTTAACAATTTCAGCATTTGTTTTTCCGGTTATTAAAACCACTTTTTGAGGCTTTGCATATACGTCGCTTGCTATTTTTACAGAAGCTTCTTCAGATCCTTTTTCTATTTTTAAAACGGTTCTGTTCCTGGTTACAAAATCGGAAAATACTTGTGGTGGTATTTGTGCCATTGTAAAAATAGGCTCGTCTTGTGGTAAACCATAAATTGGTGCAGCAAGCACATCTCTAATAGCTTCTCCAACACTACCATCCCAAAGATCATTATTAACAACAACAGAAATGTTATTAAGTGTTCCAGAAGATGCTGAAACGATTCTTTTATTTGATTTTTTCGAATCATTACAAGAAGTAAAGAATAGTATTAGTACTGCAATACAAAGAAAATTACGCATAATTGTTAGTTTTTATAGAAGTTTTAGCCTTTCGATACTACAAGCCTCATTCCTGGTTTTAAATTGTTACCACTAATATCGTTCCAATCTCTAATATTTTGAATAGAAATACCTGGGAATTTTTGAGAAATACTCCAAAGGGAATCTCCGCTTTTTACCATGTAGGTTGTTGCATTGGGAGGAACTGTCTTTTTATTCTGCTTATTAGGAGTGCTTTTTGTGGTTGCAGCTGTGTTTCTTGGATAAATAGTTAAGCGTTGTCCTATTTTAAGATTATTGCTTCGTAAGCCATTCCATTGTTTTAATTGACTAACGCGAACACCAAATTTTCTTGCAATTTTCCCGAGGTAATCCCCACTTTGTACTTTGTACCTTGTTTTACTTTCTGCATTAAAAAATTGTGGTAATTGTTTTTCTCGTTTATCAAATTCAGCTTTAGTCATTGCATAAAAAGCTTCTTCATTATTTACAAACTTTCCAATAACATCTCTTGGTAAACGTAAGGTATAGTTTTCACCTTTTACAACTGGAATAATATCTAGTTTGTATGAAGGGTTTAAAAACTGTAATTTTTCTATTTGTACACCAGTTGCTTCACCTACTTGATCTAAGGTAATCATATGTTTTACACGCACTGTATCTGTTTCTATGTACTGAAACTCTGGTTTTACAGGTTTAAATCCGTGTTCTTCAGCAAACTCAAAGATATACATAGTTGCTAAAAATGCAGGAACATAACCTGCTGTTTCCCTTGGAAGATTATGGCGAATATTCCAATAGTTTTCATAACCACCAGAACGTCTTATTGCTTTACTTACATTTCCTGGGCCAGAATTGTATGCTGCTAAAGCAAGATCCCAATCGCCAAAAATTTCATACAGTTTAGATAAATATTTAGATGCGGCTTCTGTTGATTTAATAGGATCGCTACGTTCGTCTACATAAGAGCTTACATCTAATCCATATTGTTTTCCCGTTGCAAACATAAATTGCCATAAACCGGTTGCTCCAACTCTAGATCTTGCTCTTGGTTTAAGCGCAGATTCTACGATAGCGAGATATTTCATCTCTAACGGGATGTTATAATTATCTAATTCGCGTTCGAACATTGGAAAATAATAATGTCCTAATCCCATTAATTTTTCAAAAGATTTTCTTCTGTTTTTTAAAAAGGACTTGATAACACTTTCTAAAGATGGGTTATATTCTACATTAAAAGGGGTTCTAGCATTAAGTTCTGCTAGTCTTGATTTTAGTAACTCTGTAGATAATTCAGGATAATAAACATCTTTATAATCTAGTTCACTAACCGTTCTATAAATAGTATCAAACAAAGAGGTGCTATATAATTCTTGTAGCCATTTATCATCAATTTCAGCTGCATGATCATTATCTAAAAGTGTTGTATTAAGATTTAATTGTTCTACAACTTTTATTTCTTTTTTATAGTAAGCTTGACCATCAATTATAGTGTCTATTATATAATTTTTTCCTGCTTCTAATTGTTGTTCTGTAAGCCTTGGATTTTCTATAGCAACTTGTAAAGTGTCTTGTGCTTGTAGCATGGTAAGACCTAAAAAATATACAAAGAAAAAGAGTTTTTGTAACTGCATAGTTATGTGTTTAGCGTCTTATTTAAACGTATAAGATACTAAATTCGTGTTTAATAATTAAAAATGTTTTCTGCTTTATACTATTCTAAAATAGCAGCAATTCCTGGAAGCGTTTTCCCTTCAAGACTTTCTAGCATTGCTCCTCCTCCTGTACTTACATAGCTTACTTTGTTTTCGAATCCGAATTGCTTTACAGCAGCAACAGAATCTCCTCCTCCAACTAGTGAAAATGCTCCGTTTTTTGTGGCTTCTGCAATAGAATCTCCTAAAGCAATGGTTCCTGTAGCAAAGTTTTCCATTTCAAAAACTCCTAAAGGACCATTCCAAAGTATGGTTTTACATTGTAATACGACATCGTTAAATATTTGTTTCGATTTTGGTCCACAATCTAAACCTTGCCAGCCTTCTGGAATATCTGTAATATCACAAACTTGAGTATCTGCATCGTTGCTAAAAGCATTTGCTGCTAACACATCTACTGGAATATGTACCTGCACTCCTTTTTCTTTTGCTTGCTTTAATATTTCTAAAGCTAATGGCATTTTGTCGTCTTCGCAAATGGAATCTCCTACTTTTCCTCCTTGTGCTTTAATAAAAGTAAAGCTCATTCCTCCACCAACAATTAGATGGTCTACTTTATCTAAGATGTTTTCAATGATTGTAATTTTTGAAGATACTTTTGCTCCACCTAAAATAGCTAAAACTGGTTTTTCTCCAGATTCCATTACTTTATTTATGCTTTCTATCTCTTGAGCTAATAAATAGCCGAAACATTTATTTTTAGGGAAAAATTGAGCAACAACAGTTGTAGAAGCATGTGCACGATGCGCAGTACCAAAAGCGTCATTTACATAAATATCTCCTAGTTTTGAAAGTTTTTCGGCAAAGTCTTTATCTCCAGAAGTTTCTTCTGAATGAAAACGTAAATTTTCTAATAATAAGATTTCCCCTGGCTTTAAATTTTTAGCAGCTTCTTCTGCTTCTGCACCAACACAATTAGAAACAAATTTTGTTTCAACACCTATTATTTCTTCTATTTTATTTGCAATATGACTTAAAGAAAACTCGTCTTGAGCTCCTTTTGGTCTTCCTAAATGCGACATTAAAATACAGCTTCCTCCGTCTTCTAAAACTTTAATAATAGTTGGTTTTGCAGAAAGTATTCTGGTAGCATCTGTAACTTGAAATTTTTCATTTAATGGTACATTAAAATCTACTCTAATTAATGCTTTTTGGTCTTTAAAGTTGAAGTCGTTTAGTGTTTTCATTTTTGTTATATATATAAATTGCGCATATTATTCTAAAGGCTAAAGGTCTTTAAAATAAATAATATGCGCAATTTTTTTATTCCTCTAATATTTTAGAGTAGTTTACTCTTCGTCTTCAACATTACCAACAACAGGTTTTGCTTCTTTTAAAACATCTCCAGAAACCAATATATTGATATTATCTAAGTTATTCTCTAGGTAACAGCTTTCACTTATATTTGTTTGAAATGCAGTAAAAAAAAGATAAAAACGATCTGCTTTAGTAGATACATTAAAATCTAATTCGGTTTGATTGTTATCTAAAAGTGTATTGTTTGTGTTTGGTATATTAAATGATACGAGATCAAATCCTAAAGTGTTTTCACTTTTAGGAAGTCTTTCGGTTACATGTTCCTCATTATTTGTTATGCTACTATTAAAAAAATTTGTTTCAGGTCGTAAACCTGTACTCATATTAACAAATTGCTTTTCTTTTTCACTAAAAATGGAACACTTATCTGTTTTTAATTTAGCATCTCCCTCAATTGCAGCCATAGTAATTGTAGCGTTAATTTCGCCAAATTCTGGAGTTTTAAAATTATTGAAATTAATATCTAAAGGGTTTTTATTTAAAAGCGACAAGCCGTGAAAAGTTCTAATATATTTGGGTGTGTCGTCTTCTTTTTCATAAACGACATATAAAACCCAACCAGCTGAACTTCCACCTGTAATAACACCTTCTGTAGCTCTCACATTAGCTACTGTATAATTTCCATTTGCGGTATTATTTTGCAATAAAGAAGTTACATCTGCATAACAAACATAGGGTGAATTTGCGGCAAAAAACTTTTTTTCATGCCCGTCAAAAACAATTTCTCCTTTAATCTTTTTGTATTCTTGATTTGGGGTTTTAAACTTTATAGAATGAAAGGTCGTATCTCGTTCTCCTTTTCCTTTCACCAACATTTTATTGTTTACTTTTTTATATTGTCCTTTTTTAAATCCATATGTAGCACTCCAATACAAGGCAGCATACTTAACTTTACTAATGTTTTTGGGTAATTGTAAATGTGCAGAACTAGAACTAAATGTAGAGAACTCGTTATCAATATCTACATATTTCATTTCTACTCTATCGTTAATTAAACCTATTTCATTATAATCTTGAGTAGCGTTTTCGCTTAAAATATTATTTCCTATAGCGATGGCACTCCCTTGAATATAAAACTCTTTTTGAGTGGTTAAAGCTTGTTCTTGAGCAGGTTTTATATCCTGACTTTTTTGTGCATTTATAGAAAACACAATAAGTACAGTAAAACTGAATTTAAGTAGGTTTTTCATTTTTGGGAAATGATTTGGGGCTCAAATATAATAATAATAAAACACTTTATCTGTGTTTTGTGTATTTAATCGTTGTTTTATTGGTTTTAGAGAAGGGATTATAGGGCAGAATTTTACTTATTTATTTAAAATTGGACTTTGCTTTTAGTTTTCCTTTTAAGTATATAAACTATATTTGCTGTATGCTTTTTAGTGATATTTTAGGACAAGAACATATAAAAAACCATTTAACACAAAGTGTGGATAATGGTAGAATTGCACATGCACAATTATTTGTAGGCCCGGAAGGTTCTGGAACTTTACCAATGGCTATTGCTTATGCACAATACATTTTATGTGCGAATACAAATAAAGAAAACAACAACGGAAACGCAGCTTGTAATCTTAAGTTTAACAACCTTTCGCATCCAGATTTACATTTTGCTTTTCCTGTAACTACAAGTGATAAAGTAAAGAGTAAACCAGTTTCTAGTTTTTACTTAGAAGAATGGAGGCAATTGCTAAAAGAACAACCGTATGGTAATTTATTTGATTGGTACAAACTACTTGGCGTAGATAATAAGCAAGGACAGATTGGTGTTGAAGAAGCACTACAAGTTGTTAAATCACTTGCTTTAAAATCTTACGAAGGTGGTTATAAAGTGATGTTAATTTGGATGGCAGAAAAAATGAATACTGCTGCTGCAAACAAACTTCTTAAACTGATTGAAGAACCACCAAACAAAACGATTTTTATTCTTATTGCTGAAGACGAAGAACAAATAATTAATACTATTAGATCCCGTTGCCAAATTTTGCACTTCCCGCCTTTAGCCGAGATGGATGTAAAACAAGGCTTAATAAATCAATATAATTTACAAGATGCTGTAGCAACAAAAATTGCACATCAAGCGAATGGAAATTACAATAAAGCTTGCGATTTAGTATATCAAGATAGTGAAGACATACAATTTGAAACTTGGTTTATTTTCTGGATAAGAAGCGCATTTAAAGCCAAAGGAAATAAGGCTGCTATTCACGATTTAATTTCTTGGAGCGAAGAAATTGCAAAAACAGGAAGAGAAACACAAAAACAATTTTTAAACTTCTGTATCGATTTTTTTAGGCAAGCACTTTTGTTGAATTACAATGCAAAAGAACTAGTATATTTTGAACCTAAAACCGAAAAATTTAAACTAGAAAATTTTGCTCCTTTTATTCATGGAAATAATATTTTAGAAATTTCTAATGAACTTCAAGATGCTATTTATCATATAGAACGTAATGGAAATTCGAAAATAATCCTTACCGATTTATCTATAAAATTAACAAGGTTAATACATAAAAAAAGTCAAGCATAAGCTTGACTTTTATTTATAAATAAAATGTTTAAATTACTTTGTGTATGTGGCATTTAAAGCCTCAGTAACCTCTTTAGTAATATCATTAGTATCACTACCATACATTACACTTCCAGCTTCATTTTTCCCTAAAATGTAAGTGTAGTTATTTTTCTTACCATAATCGGTAACAAAATCTTTTACTTTAACAAGAGCAGAATCTATAGCTACTTGAAATTCTTGCTGCATTGCTTGTTGTTGCATTTGAATTTGCTGTTGTAACATTTGTTGTTTTTGTCCTAATTGTTGCTCTGTTTCTTGTCTTTTTTTAGTGGACATTTTTGCTCCATTCATTTGGTAGTTTTTAACTTCTTTTTGAAAAGCCATTCCAATACTATCTGTATCTTTTTTAAACAAACTATCTTTTACTTTAAATTTTGCTTCAATGTCTATTTTACCTTGATAGTCATTTATTAACTCTCCATTATCTATAAAAGCAATTTTTTGTTGATCACAAGAAGTAAAAACGAAAACGGTTACAAGTGCTAAAATTATTTTTTTCATGTTATCTGATTTATTTTTTTAATCAGCGCAAATGTAAAAAAAGCAAAGGAATATTATTATATAAAAATTATTTATAAAAAATACGAAAACAATAGTTTACAACTATTAAAAACAGATTAAAATAAAGCGTTTTAAGCCTCTTTTATGAATTTTAAGCACAAAGAGTTGTTTGTGACTCTAAAAATGTAACAATTAAGGTTAAAAGAAGATTTAACCGTTTTTAATTACATAAATTAAGGAAGAATACTCTTTAGAGCGTTTCGCTTTGCGATTGGAAAGAAAACCAATCCAAAAAGCTTTAATCGGATTCATAAAACCAGATTTGTATTTTTCGGAAAGTAAGCTCACATAATACGCATCAAATTGCATAGGAAGTATTTTTATCACTTTCATATTTTCTTTCGCAAAAAGAGAAACAATAGAATCTTGATTAAAGTGCCAAAGGTGTCTTGGTACATCTAAGGCTGCCCAAAAATTTTTATAATGTTTTGCATCATAACTTTTATAATTAGGTACAGCTACTATTAAAACTCCGTTTTTTTTAAGTAAGCTTTTAAAAATAGAAATCTGATTTTCTAAATTTGGTAAATGCTCTAGAACATGCCAAAGTGTAATTACATTAAAGCTATGCTTTTTAAATTTTTGTAATTGTTCTATTTCAAAAACATTATTTTCTGTTTTCTTATTTGCTATTTCTCTTGCTTGTTGGTTTGGTTCTATACCAGAAACTTGCCAATTATTTTGTTTGGAAACTTGTAAAAAATCTCCTGTACCACACCCAATGTCTAAAAGTTTTTTTTCTTCAAAGGAAAAAGAATTAATAAGTTTCAATTTTCGTTTTAAAGAAATACTTCTAACAAGATGATATACTTTTTCAAGTATATTTCTTTTCGCATCCGTGTGCGAAATATAATCTTCCGTTTTATAATATTCGGAAAGTTTTTCTGCTTTAGGTTGTGGACTCGTTTCTAAAAAACCAAATATTGGATTTTCTATTAATTCAAATGTTTCTCCAGAAACAGAATGATCTTTTACTTTTAAATGGATACGGTTTTCTTTCATTTAGAATAGACTCGAAAACAAATTCAGAAGAACAAATAAAAATGTTTTTTGTTAAATTATTTTAGTTTTCAAATATATTAATAAGCTTTAAAATCCATTCTAATTTCGTCTAAATATTTTGCTACAATATATCTATAAAAAGAATCTGTACTTAAAGCATCTTGATTGTTTTCATCTTTTACAACCATATAAATGAATTGCTTTTTCTTTCCGTTTTTAACTAATTCGGGATCGTCATTTTTAAATATATAATCAGTAAAATCTAAATATGTACTTGTTTCTTCTTTGCTTAATATTCGAATTGTAAACGGTACATCTTCAATTTCTACATTAAATTCAGAGGAGGAAAAACCAGGAACATCATGAAAACGTTCGTACAAATACCTATCGAAAAAACGCCTGTCTTTATAAATTTGAAAACTAAAAACATTTTGACTTTTTAGGTCTTTGCCAACTTTTTTATTTCCCTCAATAATATGATATCCATTTATGTCTTGAACATTTTTTACAGGAATACATGAAACAAATAATGTTGTACACAAAACAAATAATACTCGTAATTTCATAATGCTTTTTAATATTTTTAGCTTCAATAAACAAGCCAAAAAACATCTATGTTCCACGTGGAACACTTTAAAACTATCTTCCCATATATACCAACAAAACGGAAATATCATTTGGTGAAACACCACTTATTCTAGATGCCTGAGCTATCGACGTTGGTTGAATGTTTTTAAGTTTTTCTCTAGCTTCTAAGCTCATAGATTTAATTTGAGAGTAATCAAAATTGTCAGGGATTTTTACATACTCTAACCTATTTAATTTATCTGCGTTTAGTTTTTCTTTGGCTATATATCCAGAATATTTGACTTGAATTTCGGTCTGCTCAATTATTTCATTATCTAAATTATTGTCTTGAATATAATTCTCAACTGCATCAAATTTCCTAACATCTTCTATAGTAATATTAGGTCTAGAAAAAAGCTTAAACATCTTATCTGATTGTTTCACAAGAGCAGAGTTTTTTGATTCTAAAACTGGATTAGCTTCTTTTGGTTGCACACTAGTGGTTCTAAAAAATTGAACAAACTTTTCAGCTTCTTCATGTTTTTCTTCCATACGCTTTAAACGTTTTTCACTAGCCAAACCCAGTTCAAATCCTTTAGGTGTTAATCTTAAATCTGCATTATCTTGACGTAATAAAGTTCTATATTCTGCTCGAGAAGTAAACATTCTATAAGGCTCTTCTGTTCCTTTTGTTATTAAATCATCTATCAAAACACCTATATATGCTTCATCTCTTTTTAAGGTAAAAGGATCTTTTTCACTAACTTTTAAACTAGCATTTATTCCAGCCATTAAACCTTGAGATGCGGCTTCTTCATAACCAGTTGTTCCATTAATTTGACCGGCAAAATATAGTCCTTCTACCAACTTTGTTTCTAAAGTATGCTTTAATTGTGTAGGTGGAAAATAATCGTATTCAATCGCATAACCGGGTCTGAAAAACTTAACATTTTCAAATCCGACAACTGAACGCAATGCCTTAAACTGAACATCTTCTGGCAATGAAGTAGAAAACCCATTAATATAATATTCAACAGTATTCCAACCTTCTGGTTCAACAAATAATTGATGTCTATCTTTATCTGCAAAGCGATTTATTTTGTCTTCGATGGACGGACAATATCTAGGCCCTAAACTTTTAATTCTTCCATTAAACATTGGTGAGCGATCGAAACCTTCACGAAGAAGATCATGTACTTTTTCACTTGTATAAGACATGTGACAAGAACGTTGATTAGTCAACGGCTTTGTAATATCTAAATAAGAGAATTTCTCAGGATTTAAATCTCCTGGTTGTTCTACCATTTTTGAAAAATCTAAAGATCGACCATCTACTCTTGGAGGTGTTCCTGTTTTCATTCTTCCAGATTCGAAACCTAATTCCACCAATTGCTCTGTAATACCAGTTGCTGCTTTTTCACCAGCTCTTCCACCTCCAAAATTCTTATCTCCTATATGAATTAATCCGTTTAAAAAAGTTCCATTGGTTAACACTACAGATTTACCTTTTACTTTTACTCCCAAAGAAGTTTGTACACCAACTACTTTATCATTTTCAACTAATAAACCAGAAACCATTTCTTGGTAAAAATCTAAGTTCTTCGTTTGTTCTAAAAGAAGTCTCCAATCTTCTGCAAAACGCATTCTGTCACTTTGTACTCTTGGACTCCACATTGCAGGTCCTTTAGATTTATTTAGCATTTTAAACTGAATAGCAGAAGTATCACTAACAATACCACTGTAACCACCAAGAGCATCAATTTCTCGTACAATTTGACCTTTTGCAATTCCTCCCATAGCAGGATTACAAGACATTTGTGCAATATTTTGTAGGTTCATGGTAATAAGCAAGGTTTTGCTTCCCATGTTTGCTGCTGCTGCTGCTGCTTCACTTCCTGCGTGACCAGCTCCAACAACTATAACATCATATAACTCGTTAAACATGTAATTATAAGTTTAAATATGTTCTTCGTTTGAAATAAAAATTGTTCCACGTGGAACACTTTTGTTTGTAAAATTAAAAAGCTTGCAAATATACAACGAAAGTTCTAAATACGTTCAAGTTGTTTTAAGTAGAAGTTTTCCTTGCTACGCATCTTTTTTGCTTCTTCTTCTGTTTTATCTTTATAACCACAGTAATGCAAAATACCATGAACAAGAACCCTTTGTAATTCTTCAGTAAAAGAAACCTTGAAATCGGATGCATTATCTATTACTCTTTCTGTTGAAATAAAAATATCACCCTGTAAGATTTTACCTACTGAATAATCAAAACTAATGATATCTGTTAAAGTATCATGATTTAAAAATTCAACATTTAATTTATGCAAGTAAGCATCATCACAAAAAATGTAATTTATTTCATCTTCTTTACAGTCTTCTGAAACTATTACGCTAGATATCCATGTAGCTAATTTTGTTTCATTTTCTAATATAAAATCGTTCTCGTAATTAAAACTAATCATTGTTTTTTTTAAAGTACTCTTGCACTTTCTTTTTATAAATTGGTTGCAAAGGTAAGCTTTGTCTATTTAATATTTCGGTAGTGTTAAAATATTGTTTTGCCGTTGGAATTTGATTGTTTGTTTTGTTATCAAATTGCTTTTGGTTGGTTTCCGATTCACGCTTTTCTTCTTGACCTTGTTGAAAAGTTGCTTGTTCTAATTTTAATAATTGATGTTTTAAATTTAACATTTTCTCCATCGTTTGATTCGTGAAACCTTTATTTAAAAGATCCATTTCAATCTGTTCCATTTGTTTCACTAGATTACTACCAACACCATTTTTTCCTTCTTTAGCTAATCTATCTTGCAATGCTTGACGTATTTGCTGTTGTTGTTGGTAAATTCTATATAGCTCTCCATTTAATTCTTCGCTATTACCTTCTCCTTCACCTTGCTTATCTCCACCTTCTTTACCCTTCCCCTCTTTAGCATCACCTTCTTTACCTGTTTTTCCTTCCTTTCCATTATCTCCTTCGCCAGTTTCTCCTTCTTTTCCTTCTTCCCCTTCTTTTCCTTTTTGCATCCCTTCTTGCATTTCTTTTGCAAGTTGTTCTTGGCTTTTTATTATGTCTGGAAGTCCGCCATCTCCTCCCTTACCTTCACCTGGTTTAGGGTTTCCTTTACCCCCTTGCCCTTCTCCATTCATTTGCATTTGCATATTATCTAATGCGTTACTTAGAAAATCTGCTAAATTATTTGCTGAAGTTATGGTATATTGTTGATTGGAAACCCCTTTATATATCTGATTTTCAGAAAATTCCACTAAAGATTTATCAATATTATAAAACACTTCTCCAATTTCTTTATTTACTTTCTCAGAAATTTTTGGTTGACGAAGCGATAGTGCAAATAAACTATCATCTATATGTGAGAAATGTTCTCTTAAATTATGTTGTTTACGCAAATAAGATGCGTATTTATTATGGTTTACCTCAATACTTTCAAACTGGTTCATTAATCCTTCTTGGTTAAAAGAAAAAAGTACTAAGTTGTCTAGTATTTGACGCAACATTTCGGCGTCCTCTGCCATTTGTTCTCCTCCAGAAGCCGCCATAGCAGCTTGCATTTGTTCGCTCATTTTTTTCATTTTCTGAGCTGCTTGCTTTTGTTTTTGCTTTGCTTGATTCTGGCTATTTTGTTTTTGTTGTTCTTCTTGACTTTGTTCTTTTTCTTCTAATTTATCGGAAGCTTCTTGTTGATCTTCTTTTACATTATCTTCCTCGTTTTTATTTCGATCTATTTTTTCCGGACGTTTTAATTCTTGGTTTTCTTTTTCAAGCGCATCCATTTCATTTTGAAATTTTTCAAACTCCTTATTTATTTCATCTTGTTTTTCTTTGGTATTATTTTCTAGAGTTTCCTCAGATAACTTTTCTTGCTTTTCTGCTAATTTTGCTAATTCTTGTTGTAACTTTTCTAATTTCTTTCCTATGTAATATTTTTTAGTAAGCTCTAGTAATTGTTCTAAACTTCTTTTCTGATTTTTATTTTGCTTCGCTAACTTTTCTAATTTTTCACTTAATTCTTCTTTGTCTAATTTTTCTCTCAATTTCTCAAGCTCCTCCAGCAGTTTCTCGTCTTTTTTAAGCTGCTCTTCATTTTCTTTTAAACGCTCTTTTAAATCGTCTTTAAATTGGTCATCTTTCTTTTCTTGCTGAAATTGCTCTAAATTATCTTTCAGTTTTTTATTAAAACTCTGCATCATCTCTTCTTGCTCTTTTTGGCGTTTCAAGAAATTATCCAGTTTACGTTTATCATTAAAATTAAGTTCTGTTTTTTCTTTTTGTGTTTTAGAAAGTTCTCGGAGTTCCTTTTCGCGTTCTTCGAACTTTTCTAAAGATTTATCTAAATCTTGAATGGTTTCGTTTTGTTCTTGTAATTGTTTTTGTTCTTCTTCCTCTTTGGTTAATTTTCTGTAGGAAAAAATTTGGCTTTTTGTACGCTTATATTTCTGAATCGCATCGTTATCGAAAACCTCAAAATATATATCGTAACTAACACCTTCCGTAATTTCTAAATTATTTGGAAAGGCACTTATAAAATCCGACACGTTCGAATTAGAAATAGGAATTATTTCAAGCTTCTTATCCTTCTCTGTTTCCGAAGGATAATATACCAATTGCAATTTACTTAACCCATAATCATCACTAGCTTGACCATAAAAATATAGACTTTGCTGGTCTAAACTGTCTACACGCATTTCGATATTTAGTTCAGGGTATTCGTCTTTTATAACATCTATATTAAAAGCTAAGTTTTCGTAATCTTTTAGTTTAGAATTACTTGTGGTTAGATTGTATTTTAAAGTATTAAAAATACGTTTAGAAGCTTCGAAAACACCAGTCTTATTAGTGATAAACACTAAAGTGTCTTTTGCATATAATTGTACTTGTTCTGTAGCATTGGTGTTTAATTTCCAAGTAATATTAGTTCCTTGAGGAACCACAGCATTTCCTGTACTCTTTAATGTTTCATCTCGCTTTTTAGTATGACTAGGATAGTCTAATATCATATCAAAACTAAGTAAGGTTGGCGCTTCAATTACTCGCAAAGTATAGGGTTTTGAAGTAACATTATTGGCAGAAAGCTGAAACGTAATATCCTTTTTTGGCTTTGGTAAATTATATTCAAAACTACCTATGGCTTTTTGCTGTAAAAAATAGGTTTCATTATTATATGTGATTTGTACATTTTCAGGTTGGATTGTACCTGCTGTTTTTACTAAGAGTTTAAAGTCTTTATTCTCTATTGCTTGCAAATTCTCATTCACAACAAAAAACTGAAAAGGAGCTGGTGGTTCGTATGCTGTTTTATAATTTACAACACGCTCATAACTATCACTAAACCAATCCAAACGTCCAGAAACAAAGGCTAAAAGAAGAATAAGCACTGGAATAGATGCGTATTTTAAATACCTTGTATTCTTTTTAAAATTAACTGCTAACTTAAATGGAATAGGTTGTAATGTTTCCGATTTTTGTTCAATGCTTGCTAAAAGTAATTCCGATTGATTAGTTGTTTGATTTAATTGAAGTACATTGAGTAGTTTATCATTCACTTCAGGAAAATGTTGCCCTATTATTTTGGATGCATCTTCATAGTTTATTCCCTTTTGAAGCTTTAATAACTTCGATAAAGGAATTGCAATAAATTTAGCAAACAACATCGCCTCAACAACTACAAATAACCAAAACAAGACGGTTCTTCCTGTAGAGCTTAACCATAAAAAATGCTCAATAAGTAAGGTTAATAAAAAATACAACATACCAATACTAAAAAATAGAATGGTACCTTTAATGAGTTCATTAGTATAGTATTTTCTAATAAACGCTTCTAGTTTTGCTTGTATATTTTTAAAATTACTCAATGTATAGCCGTTTAACTTACTAAACTACAATAATAATTTAAACTATAAATGCCTAAATTTGGTAACATTCTGTTAATTCTAGTCTAGAATTAAAAGATTTCCACCTTCATGGAAACTAAAAACATAATTTTAAATGAAAGACCTTAAATATTTATTTGCATTTACGATTCCTTTAATGGCATTTATTGGCTTATATCTTAAAGGAATATATTCGTTTTTGGTTCCCGCTTATGCTTTTGTTTTATTGCCTATTTTTGAAATGATTTTTCCTGTAGATGAAAAAAATCTAGAAGATGAAGAAGTAGAAAACAAACTAAAAAATATTTTCTTCGACTGGTTGTTATATTTAAATATTCCTATTGTTTTTAGCTTACTTTTTTTAAGTTTAAAAACAATTACTTCACAAAATATTGAAACCTATGAATGGATTGGTTTAATGATTTCTTTAGGAATTGTTTTAGCAATTAACGGAATAAACGTAGCTCACGAACTTGGTCACAGACAAAGTACTAACGAACGTTTTCTTGGTAAAGCTTTACTGCTTCCTTCGTTATACATGCACTTTTATATAGAACATAATTTTGGACATCATTTACATGCAGCAACTCCAGAAGATCCAGCAACTGCAAGATATAACCAAAGTGTGTATTCTTTTTGGTTTACCTCAACTATTAGACAATATTTCAAGTCTTGGAAGATTCAAAAAACGCTTTTAAAAAATAAAAACCTTTCTTTTTTCTCTTTAAAAAACGACATGTTTTGGTACTCTATTATCCAGATAACGTATTTGGTTTTGGTGTATTTCTTTTTTTCTGCAACAGGATTACTTTTTGCTTTAGTATCTGGAATTGTTGGTTTTATTCTATTAGAAACAGTTAATTATATAGAGCATTATGGTTTGCTTCGTTTAAAAACAAAATCTGGTCGTTACGAACGTGTAAAACAAATTCACTCATGGAACTCCAACCACGTAATTGGCCGAATTGTACTATATGAACTCACTAGGCATAGCGACCATCATTATAAAACAAATAAAAAATATCAGATTTTAGATTGTCATGAAGAAAGTCCACAAATGCCATATGGATATCCAACTTCTATGCTTATTTCTTTGTTTCCTCCGCTTTGGTTTAAAATTATGAATAAACGGGTTCCACGTGAAATGATTTCATCTTAAAAAACTCTTTTGCTCTTTATTCTATTTTCTTTGTTCTTTATTCTTTGCTAGTCTATCTTTGCAATCATTCAAAATACAATAAAATGACCAAAAACGTTAGAGTGCGTTTTGCACCAAGTCCAACTGGACCTTTACATATTGGAGGAGTTCGTACTGCTTTATTTAACTATTTATTTGCAAAAAAATACAACGGAACGTTTGTGTTACGCATAGAAGATACAGACCAAAATCGTTATGTAGAAGGCGCAGAAAAATATATAGTAGATGCCTTAAATTGGTGTGCTATTCCTTTTGATGAAGGACCAGGTAAAAACGAAAAATTTGGACCATATAGACAAAGTGAACGTAAAGATTTATACAAACAATATGCGGAACAATTAATTGCGTCTGGAAATGCTTATTACGCTTTTGATACTGCAGATGCTTTAAATGCACACAGAAAAGAACATGAAGCAAATAAAAAAACGTTTATCTATAATTGGCATAATCGTTTAAAATTAAGCAACTCTTTATCGCTTTCGGAAGAAGAAGTACAAACAAAATTGGATGCTGGCGAAGATTATGTAATTCGTTTCAAATCACCACAAGACGAAACATTGGCTCTTACAGATATAATTAGAGGAAACATTAGTATTGATACTAATATTTTAGATGATAAAGTTCTGTTTAAAAGTGATGGTATGCCAACCTATCATTTAGCAAATATTGTAGATGATCATTTAATGGAAATTACACATGTAATTCGAGGAGAAGAATGGTTACCAAGTTTGGCTTTACATTATCAATTATATAAAGCATTTGGTTGGGAAGCTCCTGAATTTGCACATTTACCTCTTATTTTAAAACCTACAGGGAAAGGAAAACTAAGCAAACGTGATGGTGATAAATTAGGCTTTCCTGTGTTTCCATTAGAATGGAAATCACCAGAAGGAGAAATCTCTAGAGGTTATAAAGAAGATGGCTATTTTGCAGATGCAATGGTGAATTTTCTAGCGTTTTTAGGATGGAATCCAGGAACAGAACAAGAGATTTTTAACCTAGATGAATTGGTTGCTGCTTTCGATTTAGATCGCGTAAATAAATCTGGAGCACGTTTTGATCCAGACAAAATAAAATGGTTTAATCACCATTATATGCAAGAGCAAAGCAATGATGCTTTAGCGGTTATGTTTCAACAAAATCATGATGAATTAAAAGATATAGACGTAAATTATATTGCTATGGTTGTTGGCTTAATTAAAGAACGTGCAACTTTTGTAAGCGACTTTTGGGATTTAAGTGCTTTCTTTTTTACAAGTCCAAAAACTTACGACGAAAAAGCATATAAGAAAGCAATGAAAGAAGGTACTCGTGAATTAATGGGTGAGCTTTCATTATTAATAAATGCGATAGAAGAATTTAATGTAGAAAATCTTACCACTACTATTAAAACTTGGATTACCAATAAAGAAATTGGTTTTGGTAAAGTAATGATGCCATTGCGATTAGCACTAGTAGGTGCTTTACAAGGACCAGATGTTTTTGATATTATGTACATGATTGGTAAAAACCAATCTTTAGAACGAATAGAAAATCTAACAAAAACTATTTAATACAAAAGCGAGCCTAACAGCTCGCTTTTTACTTTTATAAATATAAAAATATATAGGTTTAAAATGTAATCATAAGGGTAAAAGCCAACATGGATTGGTTTCCTTTAAACTTACTACCACCACTTCCGGAGGTATCAAGATTATTTTTATTAAGCTTACCAAACATGTTTGTAAATCCGTAAATATATTGTGCTTTAAGTCTAAAATGACTAACTCCAGCAGATAAACCAATAGCTCCATCTACATTAAATTTAGAAATATCACTTATGTCTTTCGCTAATAAATTATCGTAGTTATTAATAATAAAATTTTCCTGGTCGTCGTCTTTTAATTCAAGTTCACTATTGTATTGTAACATTGGTCCAACGTCTAGAGTTAAATAACTTTCTATAATTTTTATGTGTGCTTGTAAAGATATTTGCGCTGTAAATAATTTATAGTCTACATATTCATCCACCGTTGCTAATGCAAAAGGTCTAGAAGCTATTCCAATAGTGTTTTCAGACAATTGAATGCTATAACTCATGTTATAAAATTTGTGAGGTAAATCTACAGTAGCAGATCCTCCACCTATCCATCCATTACCTGCTGTAGTTTCAAAATTATCTGTAATAATATCAAATTGCGTTAAACCCCCTTGAATTCCTAGGCCATTTTTAATAGGAACCGTTCTATGTTGCGCAAAATTAATTGTAACAAAACCTACAGAAAGTACTACTAATAAGATGTATTGTTTAAATTTCATAATTCTTTATGTGTTTGGACAAATATAGTTTAATTTTAAAGTCATATTATTTTAACCATTAAAAAAACAAGTTATGGGACAATTTCTTTTTATACCAATTATTTTTTTCGGAATAATCATCTTGATTTCTTCTATTTTTACCGTAAAACAACAAACAGCTGCTATAATAGAACGCTTTGGAAGGTTTCAAAGTATTCGCCAGTCTGGATTACAGTTTAAAATTCCAATAATTGATAAAATTGCAGGTCGTTTAAGTTTAAAAATTCAGCAATTAGATGTAATTATTGAAACAAAAACAAAAGACGATGTATTTGTAAGACTAAAAGTTTCTGTACAATACAAGGTTATTAAATTAAAAGTAGAAGACGCTTTTTATAAATTAGATTATCCACATGAGCAAATTACAAGTTATGTTTTTGATGTTGTTCGTGCAGAAGTACCAAAAATGATATTAGATGATGTCTTTTTAAAGAAAGATGATATTGCTATTGCAGTAAAATCGGAGCTTAACGAAGCAATGCTGGACTATGGTTACGATATTATTAAAACCTTAGTAACAGATATTGATCCAGATGCGCAAGTAAAAGAAGCAATGAATAGAATTAATGCTGCAGACAGAGAAAAAACTGCGGCACAATATGAAGGAGATGCACAACGTATTTTAATTGTAGAAAAAGCAAAAGCAGAAGCAGAAAGCAAACGATTACAAGGACAAGGTATTGCAGACCAACGTCGTGAAATTGCTCGAGGTTTAGAAGAATCTGTTGAAGTACTTAATAAAGTTGGTATTAACAGTCAAGAAGCATCTGCACTAATTGTAGTAACCCAACATTATGATACCTTACAAGCTATTGGTGGAGAAACGAATAGTAATCTAATTTTACTACCAAACTCTCCTCAAGCAGGAAGTAATATGTTAAACGACATGGTTGCTAGTTTTGCAGCAAGTAATGAAATTGGTGAAGCAATGAAACAAGCTAAATTAAATAAGAAAAATAAAAAAGATGAAGAATAAACTACAACTGCTATTTCTTCTTTTTTTTAGTTGCTCTTTAAGTTTTGCTCAAGATAAAACAGCTCTTAAAGAAGAAGCTTTAAGAGATGCAAAGATTACTAGTGAAGCAACTTTAAAAATGGATTTTAAAACCGTTTTAAAACATACTCACCCTAGTGTTATTAAATTAATGGGAGGAGAAGAACAAGCTTTAAACCTTGTGGAGACTACTTTTGAATCTATAAATGCACAAGGCATTGTTTTTGAAAAAGCAGATGTAATTAGCGTTTCGGATGTGGTTTTTGAACAAGACGAATACAGATGTCTTGTAGAAGGATACAACCAAATGAAAATGCCTGGAATGCGAATTAAATCTAAAAGTCACTTATTAGGTTTTTATAATGCCCAAGAAAAATTTTGGTATTTTATTGAAGCCGAAAAAATGAATAACCAAACAGTTGCAGAAACTTTATTTCCTGGATTTGAAACAAATATGGAAATTCCTAATGATACGATGGAATCTGAAGAAATAGAAGACTAAATTTAAACACATAAAAACGAAAAACCTCAAAATGATACTTTGAGGTTTTTTTATTTAAATGGATGCCGTTCTTGCCACTCTCTTATTGGGTTCATGTATTTAACAATTAACTTTAAAACCGTATTAGCAATAAAATTATTCGTGTGTTTTAAATACAAAAACATCTTGTTTGGTTTTGCTCCTATAGAGCTTTTAATTTCCATTGCTGTTCTTGCAAAAACAATAGTCTCAAAATTATTTTCGATACCAAAACTAACCATATTATACAACATGTTTAAATACATTTGATGTGCATGTTGAAGGTCTGGATTATATCCTAAAAAATAAGTTTCTAAGTTGTTATTATTTAAGATTAAAGTATAAAAACCAACTAATTCTGTATTTAAAAAGAAACCGAATACCTTAAAATCTTTTTTTAAATGTTCTTTTAAGCTATAAAAATGATTTTTAGATAGTTTAAACGTGTTTATTCCTGCGTTGTCTGAAACACACTCGTATAATTCGAAAAGTGTATTAGCATGCTTCTTTATGTTTTCTAAATCAAGTTCTAAAAGCTGTAGTGAATTTCCTTTTTTTCTTGCTCTTTTAAAACGATCTCTATATTTTTTTTTGAATGCTGCGATATAATCTTCGTTGGTATTCCATTCGTCAAGAATAGGAAACAACATATTGGGTTGTACTTGTACTTTATATAGGTTTTCTTTATTAAAAAAAGCATGACTATTATGAATAAGATCGGTTTCAAAATAATCTTTAAAGGCAATGATTCTAATCTTTTTATTATACTCTTTTTTTATAATTTTTCTTAATTCTACTATAGCTTCACCTATTTGATTAAGAAATTCTTGTTGCGAAATTTCTTCGGTTAAAAAAAACAAACCATGTTGTCCTGTATGCATTACATTTCCAACAATTAAGGCGTTACCTTTTACAATTTGAGCTATCATTTTTTTTGCAAAAACTTTGAAGGTATTAGTAGATGTTTTTCTAAAAATATCATCTGCATACATTTCTAAACGTTGTAAAATGGCTATTCCAACTAATTTTTCGGCTTTATAAACGGTTAAATAATAAGATGTAATATTACTAGGTGAAGACTGTTCTAATGCTTGTAAAAAAGGAGTTTTTAAGAATATATCTTGTATTGGTAGTGTATCCCAGGATTCTGGAAGTGTATCAATAGTATTAAAAAGTTTAAAGTGTATCAAATAAAAGAGAAATAAAAAAGACTGAAATTAAATAATTTCAGTCTTTAAAGGTATAAAATCATTACAATATTTTACAAACCACAAAGTAAAGCTCCCATTACGCCAAGCGTAACAATCCAATACCCCGAATTAATAAAAATATATTTTGCGCTTTTACGCTCAAACAATGCTATTGTTCCTATAATTGGTAACGCACCAAAGATACCAAACATAGTACCATGCAATGCGCCATGTTTAAAAGTTCTAAAAGCATTGCCATAATCTGCCATAAAAGCTTCAAAAGATGGTAGTGCCACTTCTGGGTCTCCTCCTATCATACCAACAGCTCCCCATTGGTGGTTGGTGAAATTCATTAATAATACGGCCAACATAGCTGCAAAAACTAAAGATAATCCAAAGATTTTTGCCATATTTCCACCCTTCATTTTCTCTTCCGTCATACCAGATTCGCGCATCCAAATACTTCCAAATACTTTTGGGTTATACCAAATTGCTCCTATTACTAAAGCTGCAACTGCTGCAACAGGAATTGCCCAAGGGTTAATAAATTGTTCCATTTTTTAAGTTTTTAGTTAGTTAAAAGACCTTAATTTATTATTAATTTCTTAATTATATCTTGATTATTAACTTTTATTTTTAAAAAATAAAGGCCTGCTGCGTATTTTGAAACATCCAAACGATGTTGTGCATTATTATTAAAAGGAGTTTTAGAAACAGTAGATATGCTTTGTCCAAGGTTATTAAATAATTCTAATTGATATGAATTACCTATTTGGGTATTAATACTAATAGTTACGATTTCTTTTGCTGGGTTTGGATACACATAAATTGCTTTCTCTAATGTGTTTTCTGTAATAGATAATGGATTTTCATCTTTAATTAAATTAATATTATCTAAAAAAGTATTGTTACTGTAATTATTTATATTTATAAATCGCAGTACTATTTGTTCGCCAATAAAAGGTGTTAAATCTATATTCTCTGTTCGCCAATTAGCTGCACTTGCAGGAGACCATCCAGAATCAGTATAAGGTACTGTTGCTAAATCCAAGCCATCTTTAAAATAAATTTGCGTAAAAGAATCTCCACAATCTATAGAAACTTCCACACGAAAAGCATCATTATAAGATGAAGACCATTGTGCTTTTGCTATATCGAATTTTAATTCAGCAGTACCATCAAAATCTAAATCATAAAAGGTCGTTGTCATAGTATCTTCTTGTCCTGTACCGGAATAATTAGCTCCATTTACGTAGGCAGTTTTTGTTAGGTTTCCATCGATACCAATAATATTACTTGCTTCCACCCAAGTTCTAGCGTTATCTGGGTTACTTATTGTCCAGCCGGTTGGAGCGAAACCATTTACTTCAAAAGATTCTTCTATATCTAGTACTGTTCCGCTTACCTGCGCAAAATAATCTAAGGTTTTTTCATTATTATTAATAAACTCATCCCCAATAAGTGTCGTCCAAACTTTTAAAGTATCTTCCTCATTAGCTGTTAAATTTACAGGTGTTGTAAAAGTAAATGTCTCGGAAGCTCCGGATGCCAAAGTACCTAAATACATTTCATCAACCACCGGATTTGCTCCCATTTGGTAAGAAATCATAAAATTAGATTGTGGGTCTGTACCTTCATTGCTAATAGCTGCAGAAATAATAACTGGATCGGCATTACAGATGGTGATAAAATCAGCAGAAGTATTATGAATTGTTGTAACCGATAAATCTTTACTTAACGGGCAATTAAATAAACCACCACCTGCATAATTTACTGCATTGCTAATTAATCCTTCCCAGTTATTTCCTCCTTTAGGGCTAACAGCCACCCAAATTGGCGTAAAAGGGTCTGTAATAGGAATCGCTAAGGATGTTGCTGTTGTAGTTCCTACTACTTCCATAAACTTTTCCCCTAAAAAATATACATCATACGATGTGGCATCTGTAACAGCATTCCAGGTCACTGTTACTTCTGTAGGACAAATTTGGGTAATATTAACACCTGATACTCTTTCTGCAATAGAAAAATTATCTATACTTTGATCGGATAAAGTGCCATTAGAAATTCTAACTAAACAAGTACCAGAAATAGTGGATGGTACAGTCCATGTATAATTTGTTGTTGTTGCAGCAACAGATGTAATTGCTGTCCAACTTGCCCCATTATCTATAGAGTATTCTAGGTCTGTAGATCCTGTTGTATTTACGGCATCCCAATGAATTACCTCTTGGGTTCCTGGCTCCAATTTTTCTCCTCCAATTGGATACGTAAGTGTTAACCCATTTGTAACAATTTCATAAACCACATAATATTTTTGAGGACCAATTGGAACATTAAATCCCGCTATGTTAATATTGTATGCTCCAGCAGTTGGATTATTAATTAAAACTTGTTCCATATTGTTCAAACGGTCTACTCCTGTTGTTGCAGGTGTGCTTAATGCTGCTGCATTTGGTGTTGTATCTAAAACCCATGGTAAATGAGTAGCTCCTCCTGGAGCTGTTACTACTAGGTCTAAGTCATTTACTAAAGCAGGAGAAGCTGCTGGAGCTGCTGCTTCATCACTCCAATACACCATAAAACGGATTTGTGCAGTATTTGCTGGTACATACATTAAATGGTTATTATTTACTCCTTGTGTCACTGTACTATTTATATAACGTCCTTGTTCTATTAATTTTACAGCTTGCAGTCCGTTTACCATACCCCAACCAAAACTAAAATCAGGTCCAATATTTCCATAATCATTTGCTGTATTTAATAAGGTTGCTTTAATTAAAGCAGATTCTGGTAATGCGCCACCATTTAAGTCTGCATACGCTTCATATAATTGAGCAGATACTCCAGCGATACCTGGTGCTGCTCCAGAAGTACCACCAAAAGTTTGATAGGTATTATTTTCTGCTGCAGATTCTTGATCTTGTCCATGCGCTGTAATATCTGGTTTAATACGACCGTCAGTTGCTGGTCCATGACTACTAGAAGTAGCTAACGTACCGTCAAAGTATGTGTTAGCTGTTGCTATAACATTTTTACCTTGTTTATGCCCTCCTGTAATATTTCCCCAACCAGATCCTGCACCATAACCACAGTTACTAGTTCCAGAATTACCTGTAGAAAATACATGCAATAAAGAAGGCGTGGTATTTATTTGTGCATCTACCGTATTTGAAATAGTAGTATATCCATCATTACATCCATCTCCATAAGAAGAGTTTGTTATTTGAACCGATCCATTATTAATTAAAGTTGTAGTTTCTGGGTCTAAAAAGGAAGCAACATAATTAGTTACATAGAGGTTAGCACCTGCTGCCATTCCTCTTTTTCGTGGGTCTAAATTCCCTGCTCCTGTTAGAATTCCAGCAACCCCATCTCCATGAGTATTTCCTGTTGTTGTTGTTGCTGAGTTATCTATTCTTCCTTGAAAATCAATATGTGGTCCTACAACACCATCATCTCTAACTAATACACCAATACCAGCTCCTGTATAATTTCTTCCGATTGATGTTTGCGAATCTAGATTAGATGCTCTATGTAAATTTCGCCCTCTATCATCTTCTTTAACTGCAGGTGCAGGAATAAGTTCTACCCATTTTACAAAAGATTTAGATACAACAGCATCTATTTCTGCATAAGGAACTGCTATTTGTAAAAAATGATGCCCTTTATAATTTTCTTGAATGGTTACTGCTCCTATTTTTGATAATTCTGTAATTACAAAATCCTTATTAATAAAATCATAATGCTCTAACATAATAAGCACTTTATTTCCTTGCATAGCATAATCATCGATGGTATTCGATTTAATATTTAAGGATTTTTTAAAACTGTTTTTAATAGGAATAATAGAACGTACTCCAGACAGTTTTAAGTAATCTATATTGGTATACTTTGGGAAATAAAAAAGATACGTTTTATCGGGATAATAAGCGATAAGTTTTAGTTTTCTAACTTTAAATTGATCTTGAATATTTTGAGAAGGTGTTTCATTAAATTGCAGCCATCCAAAATAACCATTTCTAAATTTTGCAGATTCTGGCATATCCACCCAATTAAAAGAATCTATATTATTTGGCATGTTTATTACCTCATCTTGGAAGTAAATAGAATTTGAATTTTGCGCTTGAGTAATATTACAATTCAAGAAAATTATTGCAATAAAGACATAACAAAGCATGCCAAAAAGGCCTTTAGGTTGGTTTCGTTTTTTCATAATGTACTTAAGAGGTACTTAAAGTAAAACTCTTTTATACCTCATTTAATGGTTGATTAATAGCGTTTAATAAATAAAATAATAGATTACTAAGGTAGTAATTTATTTCTCCTATTTATTAAAAAAAAAAATTAAAGTTTAGAAGCTTCTGCAACTAACAACTCATTTTTGTCCTCTAGTGCTTTCGTTATAAAATCGTTTATAACATCATTTTTTTCTAAACCTTTTTCTAATAAAACACTTAAAGTTAACATGACTCCTATTCTAGTTCCAGCTTTTTTTACTGCTGTTGCAAAAAGAGGTTCTAATTCTTCATAAGAAACATCTTTGGCTAATTCTAGTATTTCTGCTCTTACTTTTAGTTGTTTTTCTTCAGGAAGATTGGTGTATTTCTTACCAAATTGTTGAATTACGCTAATTGCTTTTCTTTGGTTTTGTTGTTGTGGTTTTTGTTGGTTATTATTTTCTTTAGGCTTTACTTTTGCCCAAGAATCTCTTAAACCTACAGTTTTATTAAATACTAGTTTATTTGAAGTAGTATCATTATCTACATTAAAATAACCCAAACGTTGAAATTGAAACTGCTCCCCAACTTTAGCTTCAGTTAAACTTGGTTCAACAAATGCGGTTGTGACTTTTAAAGAATTAGGGTTAATAAACTCCATAAAATCTTTACCTTCTTGGTTATCTGGAGCTTCATTAATAAACAATCGATCATATTCTCTAACTTCTGCTTGCACCGCATGTTTTACAGAAACCCAATGTAGTGTTCCTTTAACTTTTTTAGTAGTATCCTTAGAATAGGTACAATGTACTTCCGTGATGTTTCCATTAGCATCTTTAGCTACACTTTCAGCTTTAATGATATAGGCATTTTTAAGTCGTACCTCACCTCCCAGTTTTAATCTAAAAAACTTAGTACTAGCTTCTTCTTTAAAGTCATTTTTTTCAATATAAATTTCTTTTGAAAAAGGCACTTTTCGGCTACCAGCTGTAGCATCTTCGGGGTTGTTTTCTGCTTCAAACCATTCTTCTTTATCTTCAGGATAATTAGTTATTACCACTTTTAATGGATCTAAAACAGCCATTACTCTGGGTGCTACTTTATTTAAATCTTCACGAATACAAAATTCTAAAAGCGAAACATCAATAACATTTTCACGTTTTGCTACTCCTACTTTTTCTATAAAATTTCTTATAGAATTTGGCGTATAACCTCTTCTTCGTAAACCAGAAATAGTTGGCATTCTAGGATCGTCCCAACCAGAAACAATTCCTTCTTCCACCAATTTAAGAAGCTTTCGCTTACTCATAATGGTATAACTTAAATTTAAACGCGCAAATTCTCTTTGTTTTGGTAACAATGGATATTTGCTAGCGCTTAATGGATATACTTGTTCTTTAAACCAATCGTATAATTTACGATGCGGTTTAAACTCTAATGAACATAGGGAATGTGAAATTTGCTCGATATAATCACTCTCACCATGCGTCCAATCGTACATTGGGTAAATACACCAATCGTTTCCTGTTCTATGGTGATGTGCATGCATAACGCGATACATGATAGGATCTCGCATAAGCATGTTTGGATCTTCCATGTCTATTTTTGCACGTAAAATATGCTCACCTGCTTTAAATTCTCCGTTTTTCATACGAAGAAATAAGTCTAAATTTTCATCTACACTTCTATCTCTAAACGGGCTATTTGTACCAACTTGTGTAGGTGTTCCTTTTTGTTCTGCCATGGCTTCGCTAGATTGCGAGTCTACATAAGCTTTACCTTCTTTTATTAGTTGTATAGCCCAATCATATAACTGTTTAAAATAATCTGATGAATATACTTCATTTGCCCATTGATACCCTAACCAAGCAATATCACGCTTAATAGCGTCTACATATTCTTGTTCTTCTTTTGCTGGATTGGTATCATCAAAACGAAGGTTTACAGGTGCATTGTATTTTTCACCTAAACCAAAACTAATACCAATTGCTTTGGTATGACCAATATGTAAATAGCCATTTGGTTCTGGTGGAAAACGAAAACGTAGATGCTCTTTTGGCATTCCGTTTTGTAAATCTTCTTCTACAATATGCTCAATAAAATGGAGCGCTTTAGCTTCTTCAGACATAATTATTTTGCTTTATAAACTGAAATACAAAACTAGTCAAATTTATAGTAACTATGTATTTACAAATAAGTATAAATTTTGTAACTTTTTTGAGGAATTTAGACTTATCAGTAAATCAACAAAAATTATGGAACACATTAACTATCATTGTCCAAAATGTAATAACAATTCTTATACTACTGGGCAAATGCGAGCAACAGGAGGAACTTGGTCAAAAATATTTGATGTACAATCGCAAAAATACACTTCGGTAACCTGTAATAACTGTACTTATACTGAGTTTTACAAAGCAAAAACAAGTGCTATAAGTAATATATTTGATTTATTTACAAACTAATAATTCTATTTTAAAATACATTACATATTTTATCTTTAGTGTAATGTATTATACTACTTTTGCGCTATGGGAATAATTAAAGTAGAAAATATTCGTGTTTTTGCACATCATGGTTGCTTAACCGAAGAGACAAAAATTGGTAGCGATTATCGTGTAGATATTAAGGTAAAAGCCGATTTACAAAAAAGTGCAAACACAGACGATTTAAAAGATACTGTGGATTATGTGTTTTTAAATAAAGTGATTCGTGAAGAAATGGCAAAACCTTCTCATTTATTAGAAACCGTTGCAAAACGTATTTTAACTCGTGTTTTTAATGAAGATAAATTAGTTACTATTGCTACAGTTGCAGTGAGTAAAATTAACCCTCCAATTGGTGGAGATGTAGAAATGGTAACGATTGAAATTACCGAAAAAAGAAAAAGTACATCTAAATAGCGTAAAAAGGGAATTATTTTTATATTTGCCTTCTCGTTATAAATAATGGGTTTTCTACATTAAAAGTATAAAATCACCTTTTTTATGAGAACAAAAGGTGTCGTGGCCGAGTGGCTAGGCAGTGGTCTGCAACACCATCTACAGCGGTTCGAATCCGCTCGACACCTCAAGAAACCTTCAACAAAAGTTGAAGGTTTTTTTTATTTTAAATTTTAAGAAAATTTATAGTAAGATTAATACAGCGGTTCGAATCCGATAGACACCAAAGAAAATTTCAATATGAATGGAGTTTTTTAATTTAAGAAATTTAAAAAAAATAGAGTAAGGTTTGTACAGTAGTTCGAAAGAAAGAAACGACACCTCAAGAAACCTTCAACAAAAGTTGAGGGTTTTTTTTATTTTAAATTTTAAGAAAATTTATAGTAAGATTGATACAGCGGTTCGAATCCGATAGACACCAAAGAAAATTTCAACATGAATGGAGTTTTTTAATTTAAGAAATTTAGAGTAAGGTTTGTACAGTAGTTCGAAAGAAAGAAACGACACCTCAAGAAACCTTCAACAAAAGTTGAGGTTTTTTTTATTTTAAATTTTAAGAAAATTTATAGTAAGATTGATACAGCGGTTCGAATCCGATAGACACCAAAGAAAATTTCGATATGAATGGAGTTTTTTAATTTAAGAAATTTAGAGTAAGGTTTGTACAGTAGTTCGAAAGAAAGAAACGACACCTCAAAAAACCTTCAACAAAAGTGGAGGGGTTTTTTATTTTAAATTTTAAGAAAATTTATAGTAAGATTAATACAGCGGTTCGAATCCGATAGACACCAAAGAAAATTTCAACATGAATGGAGTTTTTTAATTTACAACTAAACAAATATTAAAACTTAATGAAATTCTTATTTTCAATCTTGTTTTTTACACTTTATTATCGTGTGGCTGTAAGCATCGAGTAATAGAGTCTTCAAAAATTGTTAGACTAAATAATGAAGAAATTACAATATTGACTGAAACATTGTTTATTGTATAAAAGTCAAAGGTAGCTTTGACTTTTTATAAAAATTTTCGTTTAAATAAGAATGGGTTGATTTTATCCAATAGTGTAAAAATTGGAAAGTGGAAAAGAAACAGATGGATTTATCTGGATACTGTAGATTTAAGCTTTCTAATTAATTCTATTAGTAAATATAAAATGAAGGTTTATTCACAATATATGGATTCTAAAAAAGGGGTATTAATAGAGGAAAAAATCTATTTAAAAGGAAATATTATTGTGGATCCCAAATTAGAAAAAGGACTAGATTTTTGATATTTATAAATAACAACTACTCATTAAGAGTACTATTAAATAGGGCTGATCTGCTCTAACTTATCTTTAATAAGTTCTTTTTCTTTAGGAAAAAAACCTTGTACTAAAAGTAAAATGCCAAAACCTAAAATTACAAGAGCTACTATTTTTTTTGTCTTAAAAATACGTCTTGGTGTTAATTTATTTTTAAGTGTTTTTGCAGCAACAATCTTTAATAAATCTACTAAAAAATAAACCAATAAAATAGTTCCTAAAAATATTTGCAGTTGTTTTGTATTTTCTGTTAAAGAGTTACCAATTACAATAAAACCAAGCCAACCAAGTAGCACACCAATGTTTATAAAGTTAAGTAAGAAACCTTTAATAAATAGTTTACCATAATCTTTTTTAAATTCTACTCTATGATATTCTCTAACAATTTCACGAAAAGATTTTGAGGTTTTAATAAATGAAATTAAACCATAAGCTGTTAATAAAACACCTCCAAAAATAAGAAAGCTAGGATCGTCTTTTACTTTCTCTAGAAGTTTATTGGTACTATAAAAAGCAACAATAATGAAGAAAATGTCTGCTAAAATTACTCCAGAATCAAATATTAAAGCACTTTTTATTCCTTTGGTAGCACTAGTTTCGAGTAGTACAAAAAAAACAGGTCCTATGGTAAAAGATAGGATGATTCCGAAAGGAATTGCTGTTAAAATTGCATCGAGCATAAGAGATTATTTCTTACAAATTTAAGAAAAAGGATAGGATTATTCTTTAATAATAATTTTTCCTCCTAAAATAGTATTTTCATCTACTATTTCTGGATTTCCATAAATATAAACACTTCCTCCTGCTCTAACTTTAGCTTCTACTTTTTTAGTAGTATGAATATGTGCAACTCCAGCAGCTTTAATAGTTACAGTAGCATTTTCTGAAATTAAATCTTTTGCTTTATAAGATCCTCCTGTGTTAATATCTATGTTCTGATTAGTAGTAGTACCAGAGATATTGATATTTGCTCCAGAAACCGATTTAATATCTAAGTAATTAAGATCTTTAACTTGTAAGGTAACGGTTCCTCCTTCTTGTGCTTTAACGTTTAAATCAAACTGTTCTATAACATCGTTAGAGCCTATAAAAGTACCTTCGTTCGCATCAATAACATCTAAAGAAGTATAATAGACCTGAACTGTTGTTTCGTCTCCATTAAATGCTTTTTGTAATGTCATTCTAATTTTAAGAATATCTTTTTTGTGAACAATTACAAGATCTTCGGTGTTTTTACCAGAAACAACAACTTTATTTTCGTCTGCTTTTATAAGTTCTACCTCTATACGATCGTAGACTTTAATTTCACTAAACTCTCCAATTGTTGTTTTTTGAGATTCTTGTGCAAAGGTTGTAATTGTGGTTATTAAAAAAAGAAAGTATAGAAGCTTTTTCATGATAAATAAATAATAAATTATTAAGTAAATTTAATAAAAATAAATATTTAGTTCCTTGACTTTTAGGCAACTTTAACAGCTGTTCCTGTAATAGATACCATTAGAATTCCGGAAGTTGCAATAGTTTCTACATCTATAGTAATACCTACAACAGCATTAGCATTTAATGCGGTGGCATTTTTTTTAAGATCTTGAAAGGCTATTTCTTTTACAGATTCAATATTACTTTCTAAAGCATCAAAGTATTTTTTCATACTAAAAGACATTCCGGTTTGTTTTCTATTTACTGCTACACCAGTAATAATACCTAAATAGTCATGAATTTTATGTCCTTCGATTGTGTTTGTTGTGGTTAGAATCATTTTTTATGTTTTCTAATTAGTAGTACTTTTTCTCTATTTGTTACCATTTGCGTTAGCGATTGAGGCTTTGTTGAAGCTCTTTTTTACAGCTTCTTAAAAAAGCTGTAAAAAAAGCGACTGCTGAAAGCGTGGTACTACGTAGTTTTTACGAAGTAGTAAACGCTATAAAAAATTTGAAAAATTAATTACTTAAATATACTAATTATACTTGTGTTATTCTGGTTTTCCTATAAGTGTAAAATCTAGATGTTTTTTAACTAAATCTGCATTTTTAACTTTTACAATTACCTCATCACCAAGTTGGTACATGGTTTTTGTATCGCGACCAATTAAGGCAAATTGTTCTTGGTCGAACTCATAATAATCGCCTTTAATATCGCGAGTTCTTACCATTCCTTCGCATTTATTAGAGATAATTTCTATATAAATTCCCCAATCTGTAGCACCTGAAATAACACCTAAAAATTCTTCGTCTTGATGGTCTTGCATAAAACGAATTTGCATGTATTTAATAGAATCTCTTTCGGCTTTTGTAGCTAGATATTCCATATCACTAGAATGTTTACAACGCTCTTGATATACATCTGCACTGGCAGATTTTTCACCATCTAAATAGCGTTGTAATAGGCGATGTGCCATGACATCTGGATAACGACGAATTGGTGAAGTAAAGTGACTATAATAGTCGAAAGCGAGTCCGTAATGACCAATATTTTTGGTAGTATATTCTGCTTTAGACATGGTTCTTATAGCTAAAGTATCTACTAAATTTTGTTCTTTTTTACCTTGAACATCACTTAATAATTTATTTAAAGAAGATGCTATTCCTTCTTTATTATTAAAGTTTAATTTATGTCCAAACTTAGCAACTACGCCTTGTAAAGCCATAAGTTTTTCTTCGTTTGGTTCGTCATGCACACGATAAACAAATGTTTTTTCTGGTTTTTGCTTACCTACAAATTCGGAAACCTTTCGGTTTGCTAATAACATAAATTCTTCAATTAGTTTATTAGCATCTTTACTAGTTTTAAAGAAAACGCCAACGGGATTAGCGGCTGCATCTAAATCGAATTTTACTTCTACTTTATCGAAAGAAATTGCTCCAGAACGCATGCGTTTTCCACGCATAATTTTTGCGAGTTCATCCATTTTTAAAACAGCATCTGCTATGGCTTGGTCTGTTTTATATGCTGTACCAGTAAGGGAAACTTCTTGTGGAATGGTATTGTTTTTATTTTCAATAATCGCTTGTGCTTCTTCATAAGCAAAACGAGCATCTGAGTAGGTTACTGTTCTACCAAACCATTCGTTTTTTATTTCTGCTTTAGCATTTAATTCAAATACAGCAGAGAAGGTATATTTTTCTTCATGAGGACGAAGCGAACAAGCGCCATTACTTAATATTTCTGGTAGCATTGGTACTACTCTATCTACTAAATATACAGAGGTTGCACGTTCGTAAGCCTCATCGTCTAAAACGGTTCCTTCTTTTAAATAATGTGAAACATCTGCTATATGAATTCCTATTTCATAATTACCATTTTCTAAAACGGTAAAAGAAAGTGCATCATCAAAATCTTTAGCATCTTTTGGATCTATAGTAAAGGTTAAATCTTTACGCATATCACGACGTTTTGCTATTTCATCTGGTTGGATGTTTAAATCTATGTTATTAGCATAGTCTTCTACTTCTTTTGGGAACTCATAAGGCAAGCCATAATCTGCTAAAATAGCGTGAATTTCGGTATTGTGTTCCCCAGCTTTTCCTAGAACTTTTAATACTTTTCCGTTTGGAGAATCTGCTTTTTCTGGCCAATCTTCCATAGAGACTAGTACTTTATCTCCATCTTCAGCTTTCATGGTTTTATTGATTGGCACAAAAATATCTGTTTTCATTTTGTTACCATCTACTACTACAAAGGCAAAATTCTTTTTAGCATGAATTTGAATAATACCAACGTATTCGGTTTTTGCACGTTTGATAATGTTGGTAATTTCTCCTTCTAATTTACCGCGTTTTCTACGTTTGTACACATAAAGTTCTACTTCATCACCATTTAATGCTTTGTTTACATTATTAGAAGCTATGTAGATATCGTCTTCAAAATCGTCACAAATTACGTATCCGTTACCACGTTGTGCAGCATCAAAAATTCCAGTATGATATTCGGTATTATTAATTATTTGAAACTTGCCACGATCGATTTCTTTAATTTCTTCTTTCGCTTTAAGTTGTTGTAATTTTTTAATGATTTGGTTTCTACTACTAGCATCGTTAACACCAAGCTTAGCAGCTATTTGTTTATAATTGAATGTTTGGTTTCTGTCTTTTTTTAAAATACTAAGAATAGTATTTGTAAGGTTGGAAATCTTATTATGTGAAGGTTTCCTGTGTTTCTTTTTACTCATTTAATTTTTGTAATCTTTTGAATTTCTAAGTTATGTGAAATTCTGTTATTATATAGCGTTTTACGTGGAGAAATTTCGCTATTTGTTTTTACAAAGTTACGTTTTTAATATTAAATGGATGTTAAGGAGGTATTAATTGATAAAAAAGAGACAAGTGTTCTTTTTAAATAAAGGAAGAAATATATCCTTCTCTTAAAACTATTTTAAATTTTAAAATTATTGTAGTTATCCACATATATATATATAATCATCTTTTTCTTTTAAAAATTTAAAAAAATAATGTTTGTTATTATAGCTTGTTAATAACGGTATAACTTTATTAGTTTTTTGTTTGATGGTTTTAATAAAACACTCTATTAACAAGTTATTAGTTATTTAAAAGCTTTATTTTTAAAGGATTTAGTTTTACTATTAACAGTTGTTAATAAGTGTTATTGACATACAATTTTTAATAAGTATTTCATTTTTTTGTGTTGGTATCTGTTCTTTTTAGTCTGAAAACTTATCCAAAAAAACATCCTAACTTTTTTGGTGGTTTATTTTAAGTTTTGGTTTGAAAAATTAACTGGATAATCCTAATTAAAGTTTTAAAAAACAATACGAAGATATTAACAAGTTATTCTAATTAACAAGTGCAGTTGTTAACAGGTAATTATTGACACTATTATTTATATATAATTTTTAAAACTAAAAAATATGAATAAGTAAAACTCTATATATGCTGTATACTTATTATCTATTATTAACTTTGAGGTTATAAACAATAAATATTTATTTTCTTTAAAACGTAAATTATTTTAAAATTTAAAAAAAATGAAAATCTCAATAGGGAACGATCACGCAGGAACAGATTACAAATTTGCTATACTGAAGCATTTAGAAGCAAAAGGATATATTGTTAATAACTATGGAACAGATAATAATACAAGTGTAGATTATCCAGATTTTGTACATCCTGTTGCAGATGATGTAGCAAATGAAAAAGTAGATTTTGGTATCTTAATTTGTGGAAGCGCAAATGGTGTTGCTATAACTGCTAATAAACATCAAAAAGTTAGAGCTGGTATTTGTTGGACCAAAGAAATAACTCAACTTACTAGACAACATAATAATGCTAATATTATTTGTATACCTGCACGTTATACAGCCGTACAACAAGCTATTGCAATGGTAGATACTTTTTTAGAAACTAAATTTGAAGGTGGACGTCATCAAAATAGAGTAGATAAAATACCAATTAGTTGCTAAAATGAGTCATTCTCACGTACATAACCTCTCTCCTAATCAAAAAGATTTAAAAGGGCAGAAACTGTTAATTACTATATTTTTAAATATAATAATTACTGCAGCTCAGGTTATTGGAGGATTACTTTCGGGAAGTTTATCTTTATTAAGTGATGCATTACACAATTTTAGCGATGTTATTTCATTAATAGTAAGTTATATAGCTTCTAAATTATCGAAACAAAAAGCATCTATTAACAGAACTTTTGGCTATAAACGTGCTGAAATTCTTGCTGCTTTTATTAATGCTTCCACCTTAGTTATTGTGGCTATTCTATTAATAATTGAAGCGGTAAAACGTTTTCAAAATCCGCAAGAAGTAGCATCAGGATTAGTAATTTGGTTATCTGTTATTGCTATTATTGGTAATGGATTTAGTGTTTTATTACTTAAAAACGACTCTAAAAATAATATAAATATGCGCTCTGCTTATTTACATTTACTTACAGATATGTTGGCAAGCGTAGCAGTATTACTAGGAGGCTTTTTAATGAAATATTACCAAGTGTTTTGGGTAGATAGTGTACTTACACTTTTAATTGCATTGTATTTAATTTGGGTTGGTTACGATCTATTAAAAACATCGACCAAAATGCTCATGCTTTTTACTCCAGAGAATATTAATATTAAAGAAGTAGTACGCGTTGTTAATAAACTACCAAAAGTAAAAAAATTGCACCATGTTCATATCTGGAATTTAAGTGACAATGAACTACATTTAGAAGCGCATTTAGATTTAAATGAAGATATTACAACAACAGCATTTAATACTTTACTTTTAGATATTGAAAATGTATTACATGAACAATTTAATATTAACCATGTAACCATTCAGCCAGAGTTTAATAAAAAAGATCCTAAAGAAGTAATAGTTCAAGACTAATGTTAGAAATTAAAACCAAAACCTTTCAAGAATTAACCACTCAAGAGTTGTATAATATCTTACAATTACGATCTGAAGTTTTTGTGGTAGAACAAGATTGTGTGTATCAAGACCTTGACGGAAAAGATGAAAAAGCGTTACATGTTATAGGTTTTAAAGCAGATAAAATAGTTGCATATACGCGCATTTTTAGACCAGGATTATATTTTGAAGCATCAAGTATTGGTAGAGTAGTAGTTGCACAAAATCAAAGAAAACATAAATATGGTTTTACTATTATGGAAGCTTCTATAGATGCTATAAAACAACATTATAACGAAACTATTATAAAAATTTCTGCACAATGTTATTTAAAGAAGTTTTACAATAGTTTAGGATTTAAAGAAATAGGAGCCGAATATTTAGAAGATGGTATACCACATATTGCTATGTTAAAAAACTAACGTTTTTCAGATACATGTGTAATTAAAATTTCTACACGTCTATCGAATTTAGGTTCTCCACCAAGCGGAAATTTTCTTCGCATACCAATATAACGCATACGTCTTTTACTTACACCTTTTTTAATTAAGTAATCGTAAATAAATTTCGCTCTAGCTAGTGATAAATTTCGCTGATTTGTTTTTCTATTCACAGCATCTCTAGAGTTTTGTGTACAACATACATGCCCTTCAATAGAAAAATAAATATTATCCTGTTCTATTAATATATTAGCAATATCTTCAAGAGTACCCTTAGAGTCTTTAGCAAGTGTAGCATACCCGGTTTTAAAATAAATATTTTCTAAACGTATTTTATCACCTTCCACCACATTACCGTTTGCAATATCTTGTGTTGTTTTTTGATTTTTTGGTTTCGGAACTGTGTCTTTAGGTTTCTCTACTATAACCTTTTCTTTAGGTTTCGGAGTTTCTTTAGTAACTATAATTTCGACTTTTCGGTTTAAACCTCTTATTTTATCAACTTGATCTTCTTTTATAATTTTTAATAAAACTTCTCCTTTTCCATCTACATTACTAATTAAAGATTCGTCTATTTCGTTATTAGAAAATACAGTTTTAATTGCATTTGCTCTGTTTTGTGATAAGGCTAAATTGTAATGCTCGCTTCCTCTGTCATCACAAAATCCATAGATAGAAATCTTTTCTATATCAATTCCGTCTAGGCCAGAAATAAATAATAATAATCTATTCTCTTCGGTAGATAAAACATGATAATCATCGGTTTCAAAATAGACTTCATGCGTTAATTTTTCTTGTGCTAAAACACAAAAAGTATTTATAAAAAAGAATAAATAAATAACTGTTTTTTTCATAATTTATTTCCCATAGAAATGGCATATATAAAATTCAATGTACCAGATTTTATTTTAAATAACTCTGGTATTTAGAAGGATTTGCTAAAATTTCGGTAGCTTTTTTAATTTCTAGATTATGAGTTTTATAATATTCATACAAACCTTCTCTATATGCATGGCGTTTTACAATTTCGTCTGTTAATAATCCAAGTATTTGCTCTTTGTTTTCATCTATAGCTTTACTTTTCGATGTATTTAAATTAGCTAATAATGTGTTGTAATCTTTTAAAATATCATCGTCTAATTCTTCTTTTTCTGCTTGAATTAAAACATTAGATAATGATTTTTCTGTTTTGGTTTCAAAGCTAAAATTATTAGAGCTTAAAAAGTTTTTAAAGTCTGAAAAATCGGCATTAGTTAATTTAAAAGTATTAATATCTGGTATATTATTTTTGTAATAATAATCAGTAGCAAAATCAAATATCAAGAAATCGTTATTAATAGCTTTAGTAATAGGAGAGTTTTTAGTAATGGCTAAATCTTCGTCTGGATATACACCTCCACCATCAAAAACATTTCTACCGTTTTTAGTTTTAAAGGCATTATAGTTTTCTTGTTTTACGCGTACTGCATTTCCATCGGTATCTCTATTCCAGTAATCTAACGCTTGTATGCAACGACCAGAAGGTGTATAATATCTAGAAATGGTAACCTTTAATTGTGTTCCATATGTTAAACTCTTAGGTCTCTGTACTAAACCCTTACCAAAACTTCTAGACCCAACAATTACAGCTCTATCTAAGTCTTGTAAAGAACCAGAAACAATTTCACTTGCAGATGCACTAGAACCGTTTATTAAAACCACTAACGGAATTTCGGTATCTAAAGGATCGTTTTTAGTATAATAGGTTTTATTGTATTTTTTCACTTTAGATTTTGTGGTAACCACTAATTGTCCTTTAGGCACAAAAAGATTTACAATACTAATAGCCTCGCGTAGTAATCCACCAGGATTATTTCTTAAATCTAAAATAATACGTTCGGCTCCTTGGGTTTTTAAATCTTTTAAAGCAAAAGCGGTTTGACTCGTAGTTTTTGTATTAAACTTACTTAGTACAATATAGCCTGTTTTAGCATCTATCATTGAAAAATGAGGTACTGCATTAATTTCTATTTCCGAACGCATTATAGACGCTGTATTCTCTTTTCCTTGACGTACATAAGTAACATCTACCGAAGAATTAGCAGCTCCCTTTAATAAGTTTCCTGCTTCTTCTTTATAATCTGCAATAGATACATTGTTTATTTTAATTATTTCGTCGCCAGCTTTTAATCCTGCTTTATCTGCAGGATAATCTTTATAAGGTTCAATAATAATTAACTTGTCTTTTAAGGTTCGTACGTTGGCACCAATTCCTGTATAATCTCCTGTACGTTTTATTCGTTCTGCTTCTACATCTTGTTCGTTATAAAAACGAGTATAAGGATCTAAATTTGTAAGCATATTTTTAATAGCAGAATCCATTAAATCTCCAGGATTTGTTTCATCTACATAATTCATATTGAGTTCTTTAAATAAGGTAGTAAAGATTTCAATTTGTTTAGCGATTTCAAAAAAATCATTTTTAAAAGCAGATCCTGTAAAAAGTATAGTTGCTGCAAATACGGGAATTAGTATTCTTTTAATAAGTCTAGTTTTCATCTGCATTATTTTTTGTTTTTCTTATTAAGCCATCTTCTAAAGAAAAATATAGCAATTCCTAAGATAAGGATAAAAGGCCAAATATGTAATACGCCTAGAAAAAATAAAGATATACCATTAAAACCAGATTTAATAGCATTACCCATTTTTGTTCCATAAGAAATGGTTACACCACTCTCGGCAGTTTGTTTGTAAAACTCAATATTTAAAGTACTTAACGATACTTTACTTTGTAAGTATTTTAGTCGTCCTTGTTTGGCTTCTATTGCTTCTCTTATAGTGGAAAGTTCGCGTTCTATCTCTAAAATTTCTTTTACATTTTTTGCTTTAGAAAGCAGTTCTAAGTATCTATTTTCTAGTGTTTTTTTAGCTTTTAAACGCGCTTCAATATCTATAAATTCTTCGGTTACATCTTTGGAAGAAATACGTTTCGAATCAAAAAAAGCAACATGATTACTTATAGAATCTATTGTTTTTTGAAAACCTTTAGAAGGCATTCTAATTACTAAATTTCTAGTTACTGTATTGTAGGATTTACTAGAATTATCGTCTTGTACAAAGCCATTATTTTGTTTAACGAAGCCAATAATTTTTTGATACGTTTTATCTAAATTTTGGGTTTGAAAGCGTAAATAAGATTCTTTAATTAATTTTTGTTCCATATTTTCTGGAACGGTTTTCAATATTTGTGTGGGAGCTTCCATGTCTTCTAATACAATTTCGGAAGTCTCTACATAATCATAATTAGATTCTTTACTACTAGAATTAGAGCAAGCTAATGGAAGAACAAGAAGTAGAAGCGCAGAAAAAATTTTCATGATTCTTATTTATTTGTTTCAATGTTTTTGTTTAAAAATTTACTAAATATTTTTTTAGTAGCAGATTCCATTTCATGGTACGTAGGTTTTTCTTTACCAACATACAAAATCATAAACGCAAATGATGAATTTATGTTGTTATAAACCATGTGTTTATGGAGTCTGTATGTTTCACGCATCATGCGTTTTATACTAATTCTATCTACCGCTTTTTTAAAATTCCTTTTAGGAACTGAAACGCCAGTTTTTAGTTTTACTGCTTCAGTAAACGTACTTTCTAAATACACAAGACGCAAAGGGTATGCCGAAACAGACTTTCCTTCAGAAAAAAGTTTGGTGATAAGCTTTTCGCTTTTCAGTTTTTCGGATTTGTTATAGGTAAATTTCAAGTGGTTTATTTTAATGTTTCAAAGGTAATGAAATAAAAAAACCACTAGTTAACTTATCTAGTGGTTTTAAAAAAAGAATATACTTTATTTTTACTTCTTATTATTTTCTTTATTAATGTCAGCCATCATTTCTTTAGGATCTATTTGTACACTACGAATAGCTTTAGAGCCATCAAAAGTATAGGTTGGATATGCCCAAGCCCAATCTGCTTTAATGGTAGCAGTGGTTGGTTTCTCGCCACGCATCATTTGTAACGGAATATAAATATCTTCTGTTGTACCATCTACATATGTTAGTGTGACATCTAAAGGCATTGGCATAAGGCCAATTCTTTCTAAGGTTACTTTGTTTCCTTCTATAGTATTTACCGCATAATCTATCGTATTTGTAGTTTGTGTAAAGTCTATTAAATACCAATCTAACTCTAAACCAGAAATTTTTTCGGCAGAACGAATAATATCTATTGGTCTTGGGTGTTTAAAAGCAAAATCAGTATAGTATTTTTTAATGGTTTTCTTCAAATTAGCTTCACCAATAATATATCCTAATTGTGCCATAAAAACCTCACCTTTGCTATAGGCAGAAGCACTATAAGCTCTATTGTAATTATAACGATCTGCATGTGTACTTAATGGTTGTTCTTTACCAGACATTGCTAAACCTAAATAACTTCTATAGGCTCCGGAAGCAGGGTTTTCTCTTTTACTATTCATTATAGAATTCATAGCGTGATCGCTAATATAGCTTGTAAAACCTTCATCCATCCACTCGTGTTTCGCTTCGTTTGTAGCTAGTAGAAACTGAAACCATGTATGTGCTAATTCATGTGCAGTTACACCAACAAGACTACCATAACTACGTTTTCCTGTAATAAGTGTAGACATTGCATATTCCATTCCACCATCTCCTCCTTGTATAACAGAATATTGCTCGTAAGGGTATTTTCCTATGTTTTCTGAAAAATACTGCATTAATTCTACTGTTTTTGGTTGAAAGTCTTTCCAAAACTGAAGGTTTTCAGCAGGTAAATCTTTTTTGTAGTAGAAGTTTAACATTGGTCCATTAGGTACTTGCATAGTATCGTGAATATAATCTGGATCTGCAGCCCAAGTAAAATCATGCACATTTGGTGCTTTAAAACGAAGTGTTTTTTTGTTTCCGTTTATTTCTGGGCTTCCTTGTAAATAACCAGTTCCACCAACTATGTAGTTTTTATCAATAGTTAAGTTTACATTAAAATCTCCCCAAACGCCATGAAACTCTCTTCCAATGTATGGATCTGCATGCCAACCTTCAAAATCATATTCTGCTAATTTAGGATACCATTGTGTCATAGAAAGTGCTACACCTTCTTTATTATTTCTACCAGAACGACGAATTTGTACAGGAACTTGTGCATTAAAAACCATATCGAAGGTCACTTTTTCTCCCGGTTGAATAGGTTTCGCTAAATTTACTTCTAAAACAGTACCAACTGTTTCGTAATTTAATGTGGTTCCGTTTTGTTTTAATGAAGACACTTTAATGTAACCAATTTCATCTGGAGCTAATTTACTAATTCTATCTCCTACGCGACTATCTGGATCTGGAATGGTACGAGAACGTACATCCATTTCACTTCCTGGTTGAAAAGCATTAAAGTATAAATGATAATATACTCTAGTTAATACATCTGGAGAGTTATTGGTATATACTAAGTTTTGTTTTCCTTGGTATTGATAGTTGTTAACATCCATATCAATATCCATTTTATAATTTACATGTTGTTGCCAATATGTAGATTTAGAAATCGAAGTATTTATTGGTGAGGTTGGTGTTTCTGGAGTGGAAGAAACAGAGTTCGTAGAACCACAAGAAACCAATGTGATACCTAAAGCAAAAAGAAAAAACTTTTTCATTTGTATATGTTATTGAATAAAAAAAGGCATCAATAATTTTGATGCCTTTTTTTGATTGTTATTATTATTTAGATAATTGCGATGCCATAATTAAAGCGTTATAAGCATTTACCATTTTTCCAGATTTTGATAATGTACTAAAGTCTCTTACATCTCCAGAATTACCACCAACAACAACTTTTTGATGAATTGGTAGTCCAGAATCCATAATGATTTGTTTTACTTGTGCAGCAGTTAATTTTGGGTATTGTGACCAAATTAAAGCAGCAACACCAGCAACAGCAGGAGCAGCCATAGAGGTTCCACTAATTGCTTTATATTCATTATTTGGGAATGTAGAATAAATTTGAGCTCCAGGAGCAAAAACATCTACGTTTTTAGTTCCGTAGTTAGAAAAACCAGCAACCATTGAAGAACCATATTTACTAGTTAATGCACCAACACGAATGTAAGTATCACTAATTTCAACATAATTTACGTTATCATCAGGAAAATTAGCTTCTGTATCTACATCTTTACTATCGTTACCAGCTGCATGTACAAAAACCACATTATTATCACTAGCATATTTTATAGCATCTCTAACCCAATCACTATGAGGAGAAAAGCTTTTACCAAAACTACCATTAATAACTTTTGCACCATTATCTACAGCATAACGAATAGCTTTCGCTACATCTTTATCATACTCATCACCATTTGGTACTGCACGAATACTCATAATCTCAACATTATTAGTAACTCCATTTGCTCCTTTACCATTGTCACGAACAGCAGCAATAATACCTGTTACGTGAGTTCCATGAATTTCATCGTCTGCAATAGGTAATACATTTGCATTTCCATAACCAGGTTTGTCATTCCAATCATCTGGATTGTCACCTGTTGTTCTTCCTTTAAAATCTAAGTTATAGTTTGTGTTTAATCTTCCTGTTAAACCTTCTAAAGCACCTTTTAATTCTTTTTTTGCTACTTGAACGCTCGGTAAACCAAAACCGTTCATTTGTGTTGCAACTTGTTTGTGTTGTAGTAGTGTTTCGTCTGTAGTTTCTAATTTTAATACTTGCTCATTAGTATAGTCTGCTGTTTTAAAATGCGCAGTGAAGTCTTTGTCTGCTTCTACTAAGGATGCATAAATTTGCTCATAACGCGTTTTTGTTGGCCCCATTTGAGCGATATTTTCTTCTAAATCTGCTTTAGCTTCCGCAAAACGAGGAGCACTTGTATCGCCATTAGCAACAATTCTTGTCATTTCTAATTGCTCATCATAAGCATCTCCTAGAAAATTCCAGCCATGGATATCATCTATATAACCGTTTTTATCATCATCAATTCCGTTTCCAGCAATTTCTTTTTTATTGGTCCAGATTACACCGTTTAAATCTTCATGATTAATATCAATTCCAGAATCTATAACAGCAACTATAACTGTTTTTCCTTCTTTTCCTTTTATTATTTCAGCGTAAGCTTTATCTACACTCATACCAGGAATTGTATCTTTTACAAGATCTAAATGTCCCCAGGTGTGTTTTTCATTTTCGTTTAATTCTGCTTCTTTTAAAGCAACAGTATCAATGTTTTCGAGAGGTGTAGATAAAATTTCTGCTCCACCACCACAGCTAGTTAAAATAAGCGCTAAGCTTCCAACTAGCACAAAAGGTTTAATAATTTTCATAATTGAGTTTTAGTTTTTTAAAAAATATCATTACAAGTAAAAAGGTTGTCTAGTCGAACTCCTTTTTCTGTATGTTTTACTGTAATAATTTCGTTGTTTGCATCGTGTTCCAAAAATAAGTAATAATTATTATTTGCAGCTAGATTGAGGAAGTTTTCTTTTTCGTCTAGGGTTAACAAAGGTCTTGTGTCATAACCCATTACAAATGGAATTGGTAAATGACCAACCGTTGGAAGTAAATCTGCCATAAAACAAATGGTTTTTCCTTTATAGTTAATCATGGGAATCATTTGTTTTTCGGTATGTCCATTTGCGAAAAAAATGTCGAATCCTAAAGCAGAATTTTTTAAAATTGTTTTCTGTGGAAGTGAAGTGAATTTTAATTGACCACTTTCTTCCATAGGAAGAATATTTTCTTTTAAAAACGAAGCTTTTTCTCGTTTATTAGGCTGTGTTGCCCACTGCCAATGATTTTGATTACTCCAAAAATGAGCATTTTTAAATGCTGGCTCATAGCCTGTTTTGTCTTTGTTCCATTGTACGCTACCTCCACAATGATCAAAGTGTAAATGCGTCATAAAAACATCAGTAATATCATCGCGATGAAAACCATGTGATTTTAACGACTTGTCTATAGAGTCATTTCCCCAAAGGTGGTAGTAACCGTAAAATTTATCACTTTGTTTGTTTCCCATTCCTGTATCGATTAAAATTAGTCGATTACCGTCTTCAATTAATAAGCACCTTGCAGCGATATCAATCATGTTATTTGCATCTGCAGGATTGGTTCTGGTCCATAAAGATTTTGGTACTACGCCAAACATGGCGCCTCCATCTAACTTAAAATTCCCTGCGTTTATAGGATATAATTTCATAGATGTGCAAATTACTAAATAGGAAGCGTAATTTATTAAGTGTTAAGATTTTATTAAGAAATAACTTGTTTTAAACGTTTTCCAAAATCGAAAAGGGCTTTAATTTCTTTAATACTAGCATGTCTTTCTTTACTAAAAACTAAAAGGGCTTTACCATTAGACTCTACATGATAATATGGATTGCTTTCAAAAAAGTGTGTAATAGCATCATTAAAATACTGTTTTATTGCTTGCTCGTCTTCACCAAGTAAATAAAAACGTTTTGAAAAATCGTCGTGGTTTTGAATAGGAATATCTTTAAAACCAGCAAAAGCATATACTTTTTCTAGAAAACCCTCTCTATCTAAAGTGAATTCTGGAATTTTTGTATCTAATTGTATATGTAACATGGTAGATCTTACAACTTCTTTTGCAATGAATTCTCCTTCAGAAAATTCGATATCAAACATGGTTAACTTTTTGTTATCTGAGCAAAGCTGATTGTTTATGTGATTTATTTGTTTGGTTTTAAAAAATAAAAAACGATTTAAAAAAGAAACGTTTTTTTCTTTTTTAGAGACATAGTTTAAAGTATAATCTTTAGCCAATGTTTCAATATTGGTTTGTCTTTTTGTTAAGCTGTTTTTAATAACATTAGGTACAGGAAGTAAACGTCTTAAAGCGAAAGGATGTTTAGAATCTGTATCGTGAAGATCTAAACCAACCACTTCAAAATGACCACCCCTTTTAGTGAAAATTTCTTGATAGTTATTAAGGTTTTCCATAACAGTATGGTCTACAAAATCGCAAAGCGAAAAATCTACAATAACATCTTGATTTTCTGGGACAGCATTTAGTTTTTCTTTTAATCTGTAATAATTTAGGAAGCTACAAAAATGCTTCACACTTACATAGTAGTTGCCATTACCTTCTTCTTCTTTGTACATTAAAACATTTGGTTTTAATACATTTCTTGCAAATAAAGAGAAACTCTTATTTATAAAAATGTGTATTAAAAAAGTAACTACCACACCAGAGATAATACCTGTAATTAACCCAACTTTAAGCGTTAATATTAAGGTTACAAAAAAGATGATAAGCTGTTCTTTACCAATAGAAAATATTTTTTTAATATTTTCTGGAGAAGCTAATTTATATCCAGTAAAAACCAAAATTGCCATTAAAGCAGGAAGCGGTATTCTGGTTAATTGTGTGCTAAAAAGTAAGATAAAAACAACTAAAAAAGTAGCATGAAAAAAGTTAGAAGAACGGTTAGTTCCTCCATTATTAACGTTTACAGAACTTCTAGCTATAACCGTAACTACATTTAAACCTCCAAGAAAACCAGAACCAATAGTTGCTAAGCCTAATGCTTTTAAATCTTTATTTACATTAGATCGTCTTTTTTCAGGGTCTAGTTTATCTACCGCTTTAATACTTAAAAGCGATTCGATACTAGAAATAAGTGTTAATGCTAAAACACTAGACCAAAAAGGGAAGGTTCCAATTTTACTAAAATTAATAGTTGGTAACTGTGATATAATTTCTGGAAACGAAGGTATGCCTGAAATCATATATTCGGAAGCGATTGGGTTGTTTTCATGTGCAATCAATTCAAAATAATAACTAAATCCAATAGATAGAATAACAATCCACATTGGTGCAGGAATTAGCTGAAAATATTTATTTCTAATTTTACCATAAAAAGCCATAATTAAAAGACTAAGCACACCAGCCAAAGCAGCAAACACAAGACCAGATTTATCATAGTGAATGGCATCGTTTATAGTAACAGGTATTTCTATTAAATAATCTATCGTGTCTTCACGTTTAATTTTATGAGCCAACATGATGTGAAATTGCTTACCAAGAATAATTAGACCAATAGCAGCAAGCATTCCTTGAATTGCCGAAGAAGGGAAAAAATCTGCCAATTTACCTAAACGTAAGAAGCCTAAAACGAGTAAAAGTACTCCAGAGCAAATAATTGCAGCATAAGCGCTTTCTAAACCTAAAGTAGTAATAGCAACTAAAAGCACGCCAACTAAACCGTTTCCAGGGCCAGAAATGGTAACATTACTTCCCCCTAAAATAGAAACTAATAAACCACCAATAACAGCAGCAATTATTCCTGCAATTGGAGGCGCATCGCTAGCCATTGCTAACCCCAAACCTAATGGTAAAGCAATAAGACTTACCACAAAACCAGAAAAAATATTTTTAGGCAATGCTTTAAAAAAAGACACTATTTTTTTTTCTTTTTTTATCATTGAATAATAAGTACGTCGGTTGGTAATTCGGTTAATATATGTTCTATATCGTGTGGAAATAAACGATCCCAAAAAGTCATTTTACTGGGCGCATTCATAATTAATAAATCTGCTCTAGCTATTTGTGCGTAATGACCAATAGAATACCCTTTTGTACCAAAAATAGGTTGCGATTTTATAGCAATGTTTTGTGTATGTTCTTCAGGTATATTTTTAATAATATTATTTACTCTAGAAGTTTCTCGTAGTTTTAAACGTTCTTTTACAATAGTTGCTTTTCTTAAAGACTTATCATCATCTACCTTAACCGTTCTTTTGTCTTGTGTTATTTCTTCTACAATAGTAATTTTTTCAGAACCCAAACAATTTGCGACATAAAATGCAGAAGCAATCGTTTTTTCTGTTTTTGGGTCTTTTAATCCATTTACAACGACATGATTGCAAGGTATTCTTTCTACAGAAGGATTAATATGTAATAAAACAGAACATTTTGCTTTTCGTGTTATTTTTCTAGCAATAGAGCCTACATAATATTTAAGAAAATTTTCTTGTTTTAAAGCTCCTAAAATTAATAGGTCTACTTTTTTTTCTTCGGAAACAGATAAAATAACATTTACAGGATCTCCTGTTTTAAATACAATTTCATAATCTAAAGACTGTGTAACAAAGGGTTCTAAAAGATTTTTAAACTTTTTTGTTTTTTCAGAAGACTTCTCGCCAACATGAATAAGTATTAGTTTACTTTTAAACAGTATAGCTAAACGAGATGCTTCAAAAACATTTGCTTTTAAATTTGGAGAAAAGGTTACACCAATTCCTATAGTATGAAAAGGGTTTAATGACAAGGCTATTAAATCAATTAAGATTGAAAGATAGTATTTTTTTAAAAACTCAAGAGTCTTATTACGTATAGATATCTTTAATAATTATAATTATTTAGTATTTTCACACACAAAAACAACTAGATGTTAGAATTAGCAGGAATTATTATTTTAGGAATATTAGCACAATGGGTTGCCTGGAAATTTAAAATTCCTGCAATTTTACCTTTAATTCTAATTGGTTTACTTGTTGGACCAATTGCTGCAGAGTTTTTATCTGAAGATGGTACAAAATGGATTGAACCCATTTGGAATGAAACCGAAGGCTTATTTCCTGGAGAAAGTTTATTTTACTTTGTTTCGTTAGCAATAAGTATTATTCTTTTTGAAGGTGGATTAACCCTTAAATTAAGCGAAATAAAAAATGTAGGACCAGTGATAACCAAACTTATCTCTCTAGGGTCTTTAGTTACTTTTTTTGGAGCAGGAGTAGCTGCTTATTATATTTTTGGACTAAGCTGGGAAATTTCTTTTCTGTTTTCAGGATTAATAATCGTTACTGGACCAACAGTTATTACACCAATTTTAAGAAATATTCCATTAAAGAAAGATGTCTCAGCGGTTTTAAAATGGGAAGGAATCCTAATTGATCCAATAGGCGCATTAGTTGCTGTATTGGTTTTTGAATTTATAAGTGTAGATGCAGGAGGAGAGTTTACAAAAACGGCATTAATAGAATTTGGAAAAATTGTGTTATTTGGAGCTACCTTCGGATTTACTTTTGCACATGCTTTAAACTTTATTATTAATAAAAAATGGGTACCACATTATTTACTAAATGTATTTGCATTAGCAGCTGTCTTAGGCGTTTTTGTTTTATCGGATGCATTTGCACATGAATCAGGTTTATTAGCAGTTGTAGTGATGGGAATGGTTTTAGGAAACTCAAATTCTCCTTATTTAAAAGATCTTCTTTATTTTAAAGAATCTTTAAGTGTGCTACTTATTTCTATTTTATTTATTCTACTTGCCGCAAACATTAATTATAGTGAGTTATTGTTAATTTTCAATTGGGAAACAGCTGCTTTATTTGCTGTAATTGTATTTATTGTTAGACCTATTGGTGTGTTTATTAGTACACATGGTTCTAAACTTAAATTAAACGAAAAATTATTTATTAGTTGGGTTGGTCCTCGCGGTATTGTAGCAGCAGGTATTGCTTCGTTATTCGGTTTAAAACTAGCAAGTAAAGGAATTACAGGTGCAGAATACATAACACCATTAGTTTTTGTAATCGTTTTAGGAACCGTTCTTTTAAACGCTACAACAGCAAGACTATTTGCAAAATTAGTAGGTGTGTTTTTAAAGAAATCTAATGGAATTTTAATTGTTGGTGCATCTAAAGTTTCTAGGTTAATAGGGCATTATTTAGAGACGCATGGCAGACATGTTGTTTTAATAGACAGCAATCAAAGTAATATAAATAAGGCTAAAGAATTAGGCCTAGAGGCTATTAATACCAATATATATTCTGAAAACTTAACCGATAATATTGAGCTTAATGATGTTGGTTATTTGATGGCCTTAACAGGAAACACAGAAATTAATAAGTATGCAATTAATAAGTTTACCAATCAGTTTGGAGAAAATGGTGCTTTTAGATTGGTTTCTACAGAAGAAATGCTAGATCAAAACAATAATCCGCATGAAGGACTATTTTCGCATACAGATGATTTTAGTACATTATCTGATGTTACTAGAAAGTTTCCGAGTATTCAAGAAATAGAAATAATAGATAAAGAACATTTACTAGACTTAATAAAAGCGACCAACCAAGACAAAGATATTATTCCTTTATTTATAAAAGATGATGAAGGAGAGCTTCATATTATATCTTCTTACAATACAGAAATTGAAGTAGGAGAAGGGTTTGCTTTAGTTTACTTAGGAAAACCTTTAGATGTAGAAAAAATAGATACGGTTTAAAATAAATTAGAAATAAAAAAAGCGTTGTAAATCACAACGCTTTTTTTATTTAATCATTTAACTTTAAAACAGCCATAAATGCTTGTTGTGGTATTTCTACATTACCAACTTGACGCATACGTTTTTTACCTTTTTTCTGCTTTTCAAGTAGTTTACGTTTACGCGAAATATCTCCACCATAACATTTTGCAGTTACATCTTTACGTAAGGCCTTTACTGTTTCTCTAGCAATAATTTTTGCTCCAATAGCTGCTTGAATTGGAATATCAAATTGTTGTCTCGGAATAAGCTCTTTTAACTTTTCACACATTTTCTTACCAATGTTGTGTGCATTATCTGCATGAATTAAAGCAGATAGCGCATCCACAGGTTGCCCATTTAGTAATACATCTAAACGTACTAACTTAGAAACCTTCATTCCTATTGGATGATAATCGAAAGAAGCATATCCTTTAGAAACCGTTTTTAAACGATCATAAAAATCGAAAACAATTTCTGCTAAAGGCATTTCAAAAGTTAATTCTACACGAACAGGAGTTAAGTATGTTTGATTAATAATCATCCCACGCTTTTCAATACAAAGCGACATGACGTTACCAACAAAGTCCGATTTTGTAATTATAGTTGCTTTTATATATGGTTCTTCTACACGATTTACTGTGGAAGGATCTGGTAAATCGGAAGGGTTATTTACTATAAAAGGTGTTTCTGGGTTTTTGTTAGTATAAGCGTTATAAGATACATTGGGAACTGTTGTAATAACAGTCATATCAAACTCACGTTCTAAACGTTCCTGAATAATTTCCATATGAAGCATTCCTAAGAAACCACAACGAAAACCAAAACCTAACGCTGCAGAACTTTCTGGTGCAAAAACTAAAGAAGCGTCATTTAATTGTAATTTTTCCATAGAGTTTCTAAGCTCTTCATAATCTTCGGTATCTACAGGATAAATACCAGCAAATACCATTGGTTTTACATCCTCAAAACCTGCAACAATATTAGTTGTAGGGTTTGCAAAATCTGTAATTGTATCTCCTACTTTTACTTCTTTTGCCGTTTTAATTCCAGTAATTAAATAACCAACATCCCCGGTTTTTACACTTTGTTTAGCAATCTGTGTTAGTTTTAATGTACCAACTTCGTCTGCATTATACTCTTTATCTGTAGCAACAAATTTTATTTTTTGTCCCTTTTTTATTTCTCCATTAAAAACTCGAAAATACGTTTCAATACCTCTAAAAGTATTATAAACCGAATCGAAAATTAATGCTTGTAAAGGAGCGTCAGGATCTCCTTGCGGAGCAGGAACACGTTCAATAATTGCTTTTAAAATATTTTCAACTCCAAAACCTGTTTTACCACTTGCATGAATAACTTCTTCTGGATCACAACCTAAAAGATCTACAATATCATCGGTTACTTCTTCTGGATTTGCACTTGGTAAATCTACTTTATTAAGTACCGGAATAATTTCTAAATCATTCTCTAGTGCTAAATATAAATTTGAAATGGTTTGCGCTTGTATACTTTGCGCTGCATCTACAATAAGTAAAGCGCCTTCGCAAGCAGCAATAGAACGAGAAACCTCATAAGAGAAATCTACGTGACCAGGTGTATCAATGAGGTTTAATATATAATCTTGCCCCTCGTAAGTATAATCCATTTGTATGGCATGCGATTTAATGGTAATACCACGTTCGCGTTCTAAATCCATACTATCTAAAAGTTGCGCTTGTTGTTCACGAGCAGTTACAGAACCAGTTACGTCTAGTAAACGATCTGCAAGTGTACTTTTTCCGTGATCTATATGTGCAATAATGCAAAAATTTCTAATGTGCTTCATAATCCTTTTCTCTTCTCTATAGAGATTTGGCAAATATAGTGCATTTATTACGCTTTTACACACTTTTATTTTGTAGGAAAAATAACCTGAAATTTATGGCTAAACCGTAAATGAAACTGTGAAAGTATTGGTATATTGCGTTTTAAATTCTAAAATATCTTGAATCTAAAAATAATCCACATATTATTATTTGTTTTAATTCCTTTAAGTCTATTTAGCCAAGACTTTTCTTTAAGTGGAAAAATTCAAGATGCTGAGAATATTCCTATTTCTTATGCAAATATTATAATTTTAAATAAACAAGATTCTACGATTGTATCTGGAACGAGTAGTAATGATTTAGGTGATTTTTTTTTAAATAATATCCAGGCAAACACCTACATTTTAAAAGTTTCTTTTGTTGGTTTTAATACCTATAGTAAAGAAATTCAAGTCGCTAAAAACAAGAACCTTTCTACAATTACTTTAACCGAATCTAATGAACATTTAGACGAAGTGGCTATTGTTGTAAAAAAACCAACAGTAAAAAAGGAAGTAGACCGTTTGATTTTTAATGTTGCAAATACAGCGTTAAGCGAAGGTAACATGATGGAAGTTTTACAAAGTACTCCTGGTGTTTTAGTAATAGATAATAATATTCAAATAAAAAGTACAACTCCAACAGTTTATATAAACGATAAAAAAGTACATCTTTCTGGAGAAGAGCTAGCACAATTATTAGAAGGCTCACCAGCAAATAGTATAAAATCTATTGAAGTTATTACAAATCCTCCAGCAAAATATGATGCATCTAGTGGTGCTGTTTTAAACATTGTTATGGATAAAAATTTAATAACGGGCTATAGAGGTTCTGTTTTTGCCAATTATACACAAGGTGTTTTTCCAAGAACAAATGTAGGAACCACAAACTTTTATAAAACCGAAAAAATTAATGTTTTTGCCAATTATAGTTACACACAGAATAAGTTAAATAGAGAGAGTAATGAAAAGATTAATTTTTTAGAAAATGATAATATTTCTGAAGAATGGAATACGAACATAGATCGAAATACATGGACTAAAACACATAATTTTAATTTTAATTTAGATTATTTCTTCGATAATGCTAATACTTTAAGTTTTTCTACAAATCTATTATTTATACCTTATTATAAATATAAAATTCTAAGTAATACAGAGGTAAATGCTAATGGAGAAAACAATTCGTATCGTTTTGATTCTAATAATTTATCAAGAGATACAAAGCACAACTTAGGATTTGACCTAGATTATGTTCATCTATTTAAAAACGCTTCCAAACTATCCTTTAATACACACTACACCGTTTATAACTACAACAGAAAACAAGATGTTTTAAGCAGGTATTTTTTTCAAGAGAATCTGAATAATTTTACAAATGCTTTTAATACAAATGCAAACCAAGATACAGATATTTATACTTCGCAATTAGACTATTCTTCTACTATTAACGAATCTTCTTCCTTTTCTGTAGGAATTAAATCTTCTTTTATAAAAACAGAAAGTGATATAAAACAGTTTGATGTAGTAGGAGGTAATGAAACAGTTAATACAGACAATTCGGATGCTTTTAATTATAACGAAGCTATTTTAGCTGCATATTTTAGCTATGAGAAAAACTGGGAAAAATGGAGTTTATATTCAGGTTTTAGAATAGAACAAACAAATATAGAAGGCCAATCTCCAATTACAAACGAAGAAAACAAACAAGATTATTTTAAGGGTTTTCCTACTTTAAATTTAGCATATCAAATAACAGAGAAAGTAAATACTTATGTTAATTATAAGCGAAGTGTTGAAAGACCAAACTATCAAGATTTAAACTCCTTTAAGTATTATTTAAATGATAATACTATCGTTACAGGTAACCCCAATTTACAACCTGCATTTGCAGACTTTATTACTCTAGGAACAACTCTAGATGATAAGTATATTTTTGAAGCCTATTACAAGTATACCGATGCTAATTTTTTAGAATTACCAATTCAAAATAATGAAGAAAACATAATTGTTCACACACCAATTAATTTAAGTAATACTGTAGAATATGGTTTTGATTTTACTACCTTTTTTAATGTTAATAAGAACTGGTTTGTATATTTTGTAACGTCCTTTTATAATGTTGAAGAACAAGCGATATTTAATGAGGAGCTAATAAAAACAGATACTTGGTCTAACTACTCTGTATTAAGTAATGACTTTTCTTTTTTAAAAGACAAGAGTTTATCCGCTAATTTAACCTTTATTTACGTTGGTAAAAACCAACAAGGATTTCAAATAGTAGATGCTAGATTAGCAACAGATTTAGCAATTAAGAAAACCATTTTAAACAAAAAAGCAACTCTGTCGTTATCTGCTTCCGATTTGTTTAACACACAAGACTTTACAGTAACTTCTAAATATCAAAGTCAAAATAATTCTAGATTCTATAATCAAGATAATAGGTATATAAAACTTGGTTTTAGCTATAAGTTTGGCAATACTACTTTAGAAACCAATGCACGTACTAAATCTCGTAAAGAAAGAGATCGTTTAGAAAAGGAGTAACAAAGAATCTTATTAGTCCTGCCATTCTGCAATAAACAAGTTGGTATCATGTCCTCCACCATTATTTCTATTCGAAGAGAATATTAAATATTTACCATCATTAGAAAATACAGGAAATGCATCAAAAGTGGTGCTATGTGTAACGCGTTCTAAGTTTTTCCCGTCAATATCTATTAAATATAAATTAAAAGGGAAACCACGTTCGGATTCAAAGTTTGAAGAGAATAAAATTTTCTTTCCACTAGGATGAAAAAACGGACTCCAATTAGCATTCCCTAGGTCGGTTAATTGCTTTAAATCGCTTCCATCAGCATTACATATATACAGCTCCATTTCTGTTGGTTGTACTAAACCTTCCGCTAACAAATCTTTGTATTCTTTAATTTCTTCTTCGGTTTTTGGTCTTGAAGAACGGAAGATAATTTTTGTGCCATCTGGAGAAAAGAAAGCACCACCATCATAACCCAATTCGAAAGTGATTTGCTTTACATCACTTCCGTCTAAATTCATAGTATACAAATCAATATCTCCGTTTCTGGTTGAGGTAAATACAATTTTATCTCCTTTAGGGGAAACCGTTGGTTCTGCATCATAACCTTTTTCATTGGTTAATTGCGATGTAATATTGCCTTCTAAATCTGCTACAAAAATATCGTAAGTATCATAAATTGGCCAGATGTATTTTCCGTTTTTACGTAATGGTGTCTCTGGACAGGCATCTGCTCCTAAATGTGTGGACGCATAAATAATATGTTTATTATCTGGTAAAAAATAAGCACAAGTAGTTCTTCCTTTTCCTGTGCTAATCATTGGTGGTATTTTATCTTTAAACGTTTCATCTACATCCATTAAAAACATTTGATCACAGTTTACATTCCAATCTTTGTTATTGGATTGAAATACTAATTGCTTGTCATCAAAACTCCAATACGCTTCCGCATTATCTCCACCAAAAGTAATTTGACGAATGTTTTTAAAATGCGTTTCTTCTGGATAAATTAAAGAATCTACCCATTTAGTTGCTCCAGTTCTAGCGTCTTCTGTTTTAGAAGCATTTTTTTTACAAGAAACAATCGATAAAAGTAGTACTATAAATAGCGTATAGTTTTTAGTCATGATTTTTTACTTAAATGGCATTTAATACCTAATTTTGTGTAAAATTAATATTTATCATTATGAAATATAGCATTCTTGTCATTTTTTTAATTCTATTAAGTTCTTGTAATAAGGATATTGCAAAACCAGAAGTATCTATTGAAGAAGACGTAACATTTTTAGCCGACGATGCTCTAGAGGGTAGACAAACAGGAACCGTTGGAGAGCAAAAAGCAGCAGCATATATTGCAAAACGTTTTCAAGATTTAGGTCTACATGCTAAAGGTACAGATGGTTACTTTCAAACGTTTTCTTTTAAACCAAAAACAGACCCACACCAGGAAGTAAACTATACTGTAAAAGATGGTGATAGCACCATTACAGGAACAAATGTCGTTGCTTATATAGATAATAAAGCAGAAAACACAGTGATTATTGGTGCGCATTATGATCACTTAGGATATGGCGCTGAAGGTTCTTTATATAGAGGAGAAAAAGCTATTCATAATGGAGCAGATGATAATGCAAGCGGCGTAGCTGTATTATTAAACTTAGCAAAACGATTAATGAAAGGAAACATTAATAATAATTACCTATTTATTACTTTTTCTGGAGAAGAAATGGGATTATTAGGTTCTAATTATTTTGTAAAAAACCCAACTATAGATACCAAAAAAGCAAACTATATGATTAATATGGATATGGTTGGTAGACTTAAAAAGGATAGCACATTAGCTGTTTATGGTGTTGGTACTTCACCAATATTTAAACAAACATTAAAAGCGAATAATAACAGATTTAAATTAGTACAAAAAGAATCTGGGGTTGGCCCAAGCGATCACACTAGTTTTTATAATGCAGATATTCCAGTATTACATTTTTTTACAGGGCAGCATGAAGATTACCACAAACCAAGCGACGATACAGAGCGTTTGCACTTTAATGGTATGCAAGTGATTTCAAACTATATTTATGAAATTGTTTCCGATTTAGATAATAACGGAAAACTTCCATTTAGAAAAACCAAAAATGAAAGCGAAGATGTGCCAAGATTTAAAGTAGGATTAGGAGTAATTCCTGATTATTTATACGACGGAAAAGGCATGCGAATTGATGGTATTAGCGAAGAAAAACCTGCACAAAAAGCAGGATTACAAAAGGGAGATGTGGTTATCAAACTTGGGGATATTGATGTTATAGATATGAAAACATATATGATGGGATTATCTAAGTTTGAAAAAGGAGATACTACTAAAGTGGTTGTGGAAAGAAATGGTAAAGAAGTAGAAGCTGAAATACAGTTTTAAAGCATCATACTTCCGCAAACACCTAAACTAATTATCAAATAAACAGCAGCTAAAATAAATAGTACTTTAGCTGCTGTTTTATTTTTTTTAAACACAAAAGCACCTATTATAGCAAGTAAAATAGCTGGACCAAACATAATCAAACCAATGATTATAAATAGACCATCTAAATTCATTCCTCCTGTTGCTTCCAATAATAAGGTACTCATATATTTTATAAATTAGTTAATACTACAACGCTATAAATAACAAAACTAGCAACCAAACACACTATTGCTAATTGATAGTATTGTTTTTGTTTAGCACTTCCTTTTTCTGCTTCTTTACCATAAATAGCGAATATTGCTGCAGGCAAAAACATCACAAGAATTAGAATAAACCACATCCTTATATTTCATTTCTAAGTGCTTCTAATCGTGCTTTTTTATCATCCCGATAAAACAAATTCATGGTTTCAAAAGGAATAATTTTATTGTCTTTGTCTACAATATGTACACAAGATTTTTTAATGGCGCGAACATCAAAATTATAGGCGTCAATAAACTGCATAATAATTACGCGAAATAAATTGTCGTAACCCAAATTTGGCGCATCAATATCTGGTAAACAACACATAATAGATTTTAAATTTTCTTCGGCAACTTCTACCGAATTACCTGTGCTAAAAAGTTCGATCATTTTATCTTGTAACTGTTCATCCTGCTCGTAAATAATAGTATTTTTACTATTATCTAATAAGTCATTCGGATTAATATAACGCGTTAACGGTAAAACTTCATCTCCTAATTTTAATGCATAGCCCATAACCAAAGCATCTGGATTACAAGGCACAGGAAGCAAATCGTCAGGATTAAAAACAGAAGTTTGTTCTAAGATTTTTCTTCGCACTTCTGTTAATGTCATTCTATCGGTTTCTGGATTAAAATGCTCTAATCTTCCTGCAATTTGTGTTGGTTGTAAAGTTACACCACGAACACATTTTTGCTTTAAAGCATAATCAATAATCTTCCCAATTTCGCTATCATTTAAACCTTTTTGAAGGGTAACTACTAAAGTGGTCGATAGGTTTAATTTATTCAAATTTTCAATTGCTTTTTTTCTAATGTCATTTAAATCTGCACCACGAAGTTCTTGTAAAACGCTATTCTCAAACGAATCGAATTGTAAATAAATTTCAAAATCTGGAGCATAAGTTTTTAGCCTTTCCGCGAAAGCGAAATCTTTAGCAATTTTAATTCCATTGGTATTTAGCATTAGATGGCGAATAGGCAAAGATTTGGCATAATCCATAATTTCCCAAAACTGCGGATGAATTGTAGGTTCACCTCCCGAAATTTGAACCACATCAGGTTCTTTTTCATTCCTAACAATAGTATCTAACATGGCTTTAACTTCGTCTAAAGTACGATGTCTTCCATAGGTTGGCGAAGAGCCAGCGTAACAAGTAGGGCAGGTTAAATTACAACGATCTGTAACCTCTACAACGGTTAAACAAGAATGTTGTTCATGGTCTGGACACAAACCACAATCGTACGGACAACCATAATCGGTTTTTGTATTAAACGTATATGGTGTTTCGCTAGGTTTATTATAGTTTCGTATGTTTTTATAATATTCAATATCGTCTGCAATAAGCACCTTAGAATTACCATGTTCTTTGCAGCGTTTCAGCATATACACATTACCATCTTCAAACACAATTTTTGCATCTACACGCTTTAAACAGTCTGGACACAGACTTAAGGTAAAATCATAATAGGTATATTTTCTAACTGGCATTTTTTGTTTTTTAAATGTTTTTATAGCGTTACTTTTTTCAATCCTGTCAAGTTTTTAAGAACTTACAGGATCAAAAAAAGTCAGGCTTTACGTTGCAATCTTTTTGCTTGTGTTCTCGATACATTTTACTCATACTTCTTAAAACACTCGAACAGACAAGAAAAAGGATTTTCACTACAATCCTTAACGCGCTTTCCAACGTACTAATAGATTAGCAATAAACGTACTGTAATACAACCAACAAATTACACATAATAGTTGAATAGTACTAAAACCAAAAACATAAAACACATTTGGCTTTAAAAACTCGATACAAAATCGGAAACCAAAATAGCTTAGCATGAAGATTTTAAATAAATCACCATTTTTTAAAACCATCTTATTTTTAATCTGTTGTAAAAAAAGAAACAAGAAAATTAAAAAAAATAGTTCGTAAAGTGAAGTAGGATGTCGTAGCAAACCATCTCCTAAATCCATACCAAAAACAGAATAGGTTTCTTTACCATAGGTAAATTCATTTACACCAGATAAGAAACAACCAATTCTACCAATAAAGATCCCTAATAGTATAGGGAACACAAACAAGTCTCCAGAAGAATGTTTCTCTCCAATAATCTTTTTTGCTAATTCTACACCAATTAAACCACCAAATAAACCACCCATAATGGTTTTGGTGTTTAGTAATTGTATAAGGTTTTGTTGTGTATATTCTATTAGCGGGTTTTCTAAAAAACCTATCCACCTAGAACCAATTAAAGCACCTAAAGCAGCACCAAGAATAATAGATAATCTGTTATTAGAAGTAATACTATCTGTGCTTTTTCGTCTTAAAAAAAGATAATACCTAAAGGCAATAAAAAATGCTAAATACTCTAAAACAAGGTGAATATTTATAGTGTAACCAAATAGAATGGGTTCAAATGGTATATGCAAATTTTATGTTGTTAATAGATTACACGCCTAAAATTTTAGCATCAACTCTAAATTTTGTGTCAATGGTAATATCGTGTGTTTCATTAATAGTTTCGTCTGTAACTGTTTGTACACGTAAGTTAAAACTGTCTTTTTTAATAAACTCTTTTAATTCTTCGTCTGTAACTTCTAATTCTAACGTAGTAGCACCTATATTTTCTAAATCAAAAGCATTGGCAATTTCTATTTCCTCAACATCTTCAGCATTAATATAAATGTGAATTTCTTTTAAAAAGTTAAAATTTCCATCTTCAGGAGTTTCAATAGTAAGTTTAATTGTTTTTAGTTTAATACTTTCAATTAAATCTTTACGTGTATCATTGTTTTCAAAAGTAGACTCCGATTCTGTTGTCATATCTGGAGTTTGAAAATCGAAAGGTGTATTTAATAATGTAGAAGATGGTACAGAATAACTTGTCTGATACTCTAAATCGAATTTGGTTAATTCATCTACAACACTACAATTTAAAAGTAGTGCAAAAGAGATGAAAAGTGTAATTAGGCTCTTTTTCATTTTGTTTTTTTTTGAAGCAAATATACATATTTACATATAACCGCTTTTTTCCGTGTTTTAGTATAAATGCTAATAAATTATAGCCTAGCCTTGTTAGGTTTTTAAAACAGGAAAGGTCTATTGAATAAAAAGGTGTAATTTTGCCACAAAATAAAACAGAATTGGTTAAAATAGGCAACATAGAACTTCCAGATTTTCCTTTATTATTAGCTCCAATGGAAGATGTTAGTGATCCACCTTTTAGAGCATTATGTAAAGAACAAGGTGCAGATGTAGTGTATACAGAATTTATTTCGAGTGAAGGTTTAATTCGCGATGCAGCAAAAAGCGTCATGAAGTTAGATATCTACGAGAAGGAACGACCTGTTGGCATTCAAATATTTGGAGCCAATATGGAAAGCATGTTGCAAACCATTGATATTGTAGAAAAATCGAAACCAGATATTATAGACATTAATTTTGGTTGTCCTGTAAAAAAAGTAGTAAGTAAAGGAGCAGGAGCAGGAATTTTAAAAGATATCTGTTTAATGGAACAGCTTACTGCCGAAATGGTGAAACGTACCAATTTACCAGTTACTGTAAAAACCCGATTGGGTTGGGATCATGACTCTATTAAAATAGTGGAGGTTGCCGAAAGACTGCAAGATGTTGGTTGTGCTGCTATTTCTATTCATGGTCGTACTAGAGCACAAATGTATAAAGGGGAAGCCGATTGGAAACCAATTGCAGCTGTAAAGAATAATCCAAGAATGCATATTCCTGTCTTTGGAAATGGTGATGTAGACTCTCCTGAAAAAGCAATGCTTATGCGTGATGAGTATGGGTTAGATGGTGCAATGATTGGTCGTGCAACCATAGGGAATCCTTGGTTTTTTAAACAAGTAAAATACTTTTTTGAAACGGGAGAACATTATAGACCCATTACTATGCAAGAACGTGTTGAGGCAGCACGTAGACATTTACAAATGGCTATTGATTGGAAAGGAGAAATTTTAGGTGTTTTTGAAACGAGAAGGCACTATACTAATTATTTTAAAGGCATTCCTCACTTTAAGGAATATAGAATGAAAATGGTAACTAGCGATGCATCTGCAGATGTTTTTGCTGCTTTTGATGAAGTATTAGAGAAGTTTGGCGATTTTCAGTTTATGGAATAGAATTCCCTTTTACATAAAACAAAACCTCTACAAGTACACGCAAGAAGGATTGAAACGACATCCTTTTTTTCTTTAAAAAAAGATATAGTGAAAAGCCTGTTTGCCTTTTTCAGGCAACTTGCCCAAATAATCTTAATTAGAAACTAGATTTTTAGTAATTCGTGTAGATGCTATTTTAGAGGCAATAACACCTAAAATAGTTATGGTTAAAAACACAATAAGGATGTTGATCGCTTTTAATGCAACAGGGTATGGTAGCGATGGTGTTATCATTACTAATGCGAATGTTTTTTGTAAAAAGATTAAAACTACACCAATTATTAAACCAATAATTCCGCCTAAAAGTGTCATTAAAACGCCTTGATAAAAAAATATTTTCTGGATGTCTTTTTGTGTTGCACCAAGATTGAATAAGGTATTTAGGTTTTTCTTTTTGTCTAAAATCATCATAATGATAGAGCCAATAACATTAAATAACGCAATAATTAGTACTAGCGTGAAGATGAGGTATACAGCTAGATATTCGGTATTTAGCATTTTATATAACGCATCGTTAAGCTGTGCTCTGTTTTTTATAACCACTTTATTTCCTAAAATATTTTGAATGTTGGTTTTTGCTTGGTCTTCTTTAATTCCTTCATTTAGTTTAAATTCAATAGCAGAAATTTGATTGTCTTGGTAGCCTAAAAGATCTTTTGCAAAATGAAAAGGCGCGTAAACGTACTTATCATTTAGTTCTTCGTTGATATCAAATATACCAACATTTATGGCTTGAAAAGTATTGTATATTTGGTTGGTAGCTGTTATTTGTCCTTTTCCTGGTTTAGGTACATATAGACTTACACGTTTCCCATAATCTAAAACGCCAAAAGATAGGTTACTAGAAATTCCCCAACCAACAACAATTTGGTTCGTGTTTTGAGAGAGCCAGCTTCCTAAAGGGATTACGGAGTCTATGGTGTTTACTTTTTCGTAATTTTCGTCTACTCCTTTTATATATGCGTTTGGGTAATTTTTATTATCGAAAGCAATAAAAACGCGATCTTCAATAATTTTTGAATAAGAAACAATGTCATCTAGACGATCTAGTTTTTCTAATTCTTGATTTGTAATAAAAAAAGATTTGCCTTCTGCAGTTTCTGCTTTTAAATCTGGATCTATTATAGAAGTAAACTGAAGTGTAAAATCTTTTAAACCTGCAAAACCAGAAAGTACAATAAATAGCGAAGCAGCTCCAACAATTATTCCAACAGCTGCAATAATGGTAATAAAATTTATAGCATTGTTACTACTTTTAGAATGCAAATAACGTTTGGCTATGTAAAGCGCGAAGTTCACTTATTGTTTTTTACGTTTTCCTAAAAGTTCTGGATCGTTAATTGGGTCTTCTTTACCTTTTAAGGATTGTTCAATTTTGTCAATATACTCTAAAGAATCATCTATAAAAAACTCTAAATTTGGCATACGTCTTAATTGGTGTCTAGTACGTTGTGCTAATTCATGACGTATTAAAGGAGTGTTCGATTTAATACCGTCTAATAATTCTTTCCCTTTAGCGTTAGGAAAAATACTTAAATACACTTTAGCAACAGAAAGATCTACAGTTACTTTTACTTTACTAACAGATATAAGTATTCCTCGCATACCACCTTGTGATGCTGCTTTTTGTAATACATCTACGATGTCACGTTGTAATACAGAACCTATTTTTTTTTGTCTTTGTGTTTCTTCCACTTTAATTTTATTTTAGACCTATTTAATATTAGATCTTAATTTACATAAAAGATAAACTTTATCTTCTACACTGCAAAAATAGTTGATATTTAAAGATTATCTTACATTTATAGACAAAATTCGTGCCTTACAGAATTGCTTGGGCTTGATAACAGGATGATTATATCTACTTAATGATATAGAAAGTAATTAGATTTCCGTTTTCACGGAAACATAAAACTAGTTTTTGATGAATAAAATAGAACATATAGGTATTGCCGTAAAAGACCTTAAAAAAGCAAATAAATTATACGCACAACTTTTTGGAGAACCTCATTATAAGGTAGAAGAGGTTGCAAGTGAAGGTGTAAATACGTCTTTTTTTAAAGTAGGTGAAAATAAAATAGAATTATTAGAAGCTACAAACAATAATAGCGCTATTGCGAAGTTTATAGAGAAGAAAGGAGAAGGAATTCATCACATTGCTTTTGATGTGGATGATATTGAAAAAGAAATTTTAAGATTAAAATCGGAAGGCTTTAAAATAATTAACGAAACACCTAAACAAGGAGCAGACAATAAGTTAGTTGCTTTTTTACACCCCAAAAGTACTAATGGAGTTTTAATAGAACTTTGTCAAGAAATTATTTAAAATAAATTGTTTGTAGAGTTTTAAAAATAATATTAAGTTTGCACTCTAAAATTTTGGTCCCATAGCTCAGTTGGTTAGAGCACCTGACTCATAATCAGGTGGTCCTTGGTTCGAGCCCAAGTGGGACCACTTTTTTTATTTAATTATAGAAAAAGTGTTAAATTTTAACAGTTTACCGATGTTTTTTGCAATTAAAAGAGATTTTTACCTTAAAAAGAAATAGATTCTTTTTGTTAATTCGCTTTTTTTTATACATTTACAACTGAATGATACAAAACAAAAAAATAATTGCCTCAATCTTATTTTTATTAATAAGTTTTGTTAGTACAGCACAGACAATGAGTGGGCCACCACCTCCAGCTCCACCACCACCTCCAGGACTTCCTGTAGATGCTGGTATATATTTCCTACTAGCTATTGGATTAATTTATGGTGTTGTGAAAACGATTCGTGCTAAAGCTTAAAGTTTATTTAAGTTTACTAGTCTAGCAACATATTTACCAATTACATCAAATTCTAAATTTACTAACGTGCCAATTTTAAAGTTTTTAAAATTTGTATGATCGAAAGTAAATGGTATTATTGCCACACTAAACGCATCTTTTTTAGAGTTTACAACCGTTAGACTTACACCGTTAATAGTAATAGATCCTTTTTCAATGGTAATATTATTTAATTCGCTATTGTACTTAAAAGTAAAAAGCCAACTTCCAGAAGTATTTTCAATATGAGTACAAATTGCAGTTTGGTCCACATGACCTTGTACAATATGACCATCTAGTCTTTCGCCAAGTTGCATCGCTCTTTCAAGATTTACTAAATCGCCAACCTTAATTGTGTTTAGGTTTGTTTTTTCTAATGTTTCTTTTATCGCTGTTACTTTATACTCCGTATTATTGATTGCAACAACAGTTAAACACACCCCATTATGCGCTACACTTTGATCTATTTTTAGTTCTTGAGTAAAATTACTTTTAACTGTAATGTGCAAATTATCAAGCTCTTGATTCAGCTGTTTTACTTCTCCTAATTCCTCAATGATTCCAGTAAACATTATTGTCGATTATTTAGTTAAATTTGTAGCAGTAAAATTACAAACAAAAGTTAGCATTATTAATGAAGAAAGAAGAAAATATAATAGTAGGTATATCTATTGGAGACTTAAATGGTATTGGAGCAGAAATAGTACTAAAAACTTTTGAAGATTCTAGAACCCTAGAGTTTTGTACTCCAGTGATTTTTGCATCCGTAAAAACAATGACTTTTTTAAAAAATCATTTTAAAATAGATGTGAATTTAAATGGAATAAATGACATAAAACAAAACCTTCCACAAAAAATAAATGTTTTAAACGTTTGGAATGAACATGTAAAAATAGATTTTGGTAAAGAAGATTTTAAAATAGGCGAATTTGCAATAAAATCTTTAGAGGCTGCAACAAAAGCTTTAAAAGAGGGAAGCATAGATGTATTGGTAACCGCACCAATTAACAAGCACAATATTCAATCAGATACTTTTAAATTTCCTGGGCACACTAATTATTTAGAACAAGAATTAGAAGGTAATAGCTTAATGTTAATGGTTGCTAACAAACTGCGTGTTGGTTTGTTAACAGATCATGTACCTGTAAAAGACATAGCTGCACAAATTACACCAGAACGAATTAAAGAAAAAATAGAAACCATTTATAACTCACTTCAAAAAGATTTTAAAATAAGAAAACCAAAAATAGCAGTCTTAGGTATTAATCCACATACAGGGGATAATGGTGTAATTGGTAAGGAAGACGATACCGTTTTAAGACCAACATTACATGAAATAAAAAAAACAGGCAAGTTAGTCTATGGTCCTTATGCAGCAGATAGCTTTTTTGGTTCTAACAACTACACAAATTTTGACGCTATAATAGCTTCGTATCATGATCAAGGTTTAATTCCATTTAAAACTCTTTCTTTTGGTCAAGGTGTAAATTATACAGCAGGACTAAATAAGATACGAACTTCTCCAGATCACGGAACCGCTTTTGAAATAGCAGGAAAAAATCTTGCAGACAATAGTTCTTTTAAAGAAGCAGTTTATAAAGCAATGGAGATATTTAAGAATAGATTAGAATTTGAAGAGATTAGTAAAAACCCTTTAAAATTCAATCAAAAAAAGATATAAACAAAAAAATGTTTATAACTGTGCTTGGTAAATAAAAATTTGTATATTTGCAGGCTCAAAATAGATGTGGAAATGAAGCTTTTGAAAGCATTTACAATACCTTTTGTAGGTTTAAAAGTAGGAGAACACCTTTTTGAGTATGATATTGAACAATCGTTCTTTGAACATTTTGAGTATGAAGATTTTAATAGTTCAAATATAAAAGTAAATCTTGTTTTAAATAAAAAAGCAACATTACTAGAATTGAATTTTAAAATTTATGGAACAATAAACGTAAATTGTGATCTTACCAATGAGCCATATAATCAAGAAATTGAAAACAATTTCGATTTGGTAGTTAATTTTGGTGAAGAGTATAATGACGAAAATATTGACATATTAATCATTCCACATGGTGAGTATGAAATAAATATACAACAGTATATATATGAACTCATTGTTTTAGCAGTTCCAAATAAATTAATTCATCCAGGTGTAGTGGATGGAACATTAGATTCTGAAATACTTAAAAAACTAGAAGAACTTAGCCCTAAAACGGCTGAAGATAAAGAAAACCAAGAGGAAATTGACCCTCGTTGGAATACATTAAAGAAACTATTAACGGATAAATAATATAAAAAATGGCACATCCTAAAAGAAAAATCTCAAAAACAAGAAGAGATAAAAGAAGAACACATTATAAAGCAGTTGCGCCACAAGTTGCTACATGTCCAACAACAGGTGAAGCTCACTTATACCACAGAGCACACTGGTTTGAAGGTAAATTATACCACAGAGGACAAGTTTTAATAGACAACTCGCAAGTAGAAGAAAATTTAGCATAGTTACTATGCGTGCATACAATAAAACGCTCCTTTGTGAGCGTTTTTTTTGTTATATATTTTTCTTTACGTTAAAAACAACTTAATTTGCATTAAATAAGCATAAACACTTCAAATTGATTAAATTTGGATTCGTTTTAGCCAATTTTGAACGATTTTAGGTCAAATTAACACCAAAATTATGAGTAAAATCTCAGCAGCAATAACAGCTGTAGGTAAATATGTTCCAGAATATATATTAACTAACCAAATATTGGAAACCTTAGTTGATACTAATGATGAATGGATAACTTCAAGAACAGGAATCAAGGAACGTAGAATATTAAAAGAAAAAGGCAAAGGCACCTCTTTTTTAGCATCAGAAGCAGCCAAAGATTTGATAAATAAATCAAATCTAGACCCTAAAGAAATAGAACTAGTAATAGTAGCTACAGCAACAAGAGATATGCAAGCATCTGCAACAGCAGTTTTTGTAGCCTCTCAAATTGGAGCCACAAATGCTTTTGCTTACGATTTAGATGCAGCATGCTCAAGCTTTTTATATGCAGCATCCACAGCCGCTAGTTTTATAGAATCAGGAAAATACACAAAAGTATTAGTTATAGGAGCAGATATGAACTCTTCTATGATAGATTATACAGATAGAACTACGTGTATTATTTTTGGCGATGGAGCAGGAGCAGTACTTTTTGAACCAAATACGGAAGGTTTAGGTATCTTAGACGAATATTTAAGAAGTGATGGCGCAGGAAGAGAGTTTCTTCAAGTACCAGCAGGAGGTTCTATAAACCCAGCAACAGAAGAAACAGTTAAAGCTAAAAAACATTTCGTTTTTCAAGACGGTAAAACCGTTTTTAAATGGGCGGTATCTAATATGGCAGATGCTTCTGTAAAGGTTCTAGAAAATAATAACCTTACAAATGACAATGTAGATTGGTTAGCAGCTCATCAAGCAAATAAAAGAATTATTGATGCTACTGCAAACCGAATGAATTTAGACTCTAGCAAAGTAATGATGAATATTGAAAAATATGGAAACACTACTTCTGCAACCATACCTTTACTATTAAACGATTATGAATCTAAACTAAAAAAAGGAGATACAGTAATACTTGCTGCTTTTGGAGGTGGATTTACTTGGGGCTCTATATATTTAAAATGGGCCTACAATTCTTAAACTAACTAACAAACAATCATAATTAAAATCTAAATATTATGGATTTAAAAGACATTCAAAACCTAATTAAATTTGTAGCTAAATCTGGCGCAAGTGAAGTAAAATTAGAAACCGATGATGTTAAAATCACTATAAAAACTGGTGGAGACGACAAAACGGAAACGCAAACATTTGTACAACAAATACCAATGGCAACGCAAATGGCACAAGCTCCAGTTGTTGCTGCACCACAACCAGTTTCAGATGCAGCTCCAGTACAAGCGGTTGCTGCCGATGAAAATTCAAAATACATCACTATCAAGTCTCCAATCATTGGAACTTTATATAGAAAACCATCTCCAGACAAACCTGTTTTTGTTGAGGTAGGACAAACCATTAAAGAAGGAGATGTTTTATGTATTATCGAAGCAATGAAACTTTTCAACGAAATCGAATCAGAAGTATCTGGTAAAATTGTAAAAGTTTTAGTCGATGATTCTTCTCCAGTAGAATTTGATCAACCATTATTTTTAGTAGATCCATCATAACCCTTTAAAAATTCCAATAAACAAATCTTAAAATCCAATATTTGGAATTTGGAGCTTGGAATTTGAAATTTTTAATACAAAAAGTTATGTTTAAAAAAATACTAATTGCCAATAGAGGGGAAATAGCACTACGTGTCATTAGAACCTGTAAAGAAATGGGCATTAAAACAGTTGCTGTATATTCTACAGCAGATGCAGATAGCCTACATGTTAAATTTGCCGACGAAGCAGTATGTATTGGTCCTGCAGCAAGTAGCGAATCGTACTTAAAAATGTCTAATGTTATTGCGGCTGCAGAAATTACCAATGCAGATGCAATACATCCTGGATATGGATTCTTATCTGAAAACGCTAAATTTTCTAAAATTTGCGAAGAACACAATATAAAATTTATTGGTGCATCTGAAGAGATGATAGACAGAATGGGAGACAAGGCCAATGCCAAAGCAACCATGATAGCCGCAGGAGTACCAGTAGTACCAGGAAGTGAAGGTGTTATTGAAGACTATGAAACTTGCGAAAAAACAGCCGAAGAAACCGGTTATCCAGTTATGCTTAAAGCATCTGCTGGTGGTGGTGGAAAAGGTATGCGTGCCGTTTGGAAAAAAGAAGACCTTAAAGACGCTTGGCATTCTGCAAGACAAGAATCTAAAGCTGCATTTGGTAACGATGATATGTATATGGAAAAGCTTATCGAAGAGCCTCGCCATATCGAAATTCAAATCGTTGGAGACTCTACAGGTCGTGCATGTCACCTATCCGAAAGAGATTGCTCTGTTCAACGTCGTCACCAAAAATTAACAGAAGAAGTTCCTTCTCCTTTTATGACTACAGCATTACGTAAAAAAATGGGAGAAGCAGCAGTTAAAGCAGCAGAATACATTAAATACGAAGGTGCAGGAACCGTAGAATTTCTAGTAGATAAACACCGAAATTTCTACTTCATGGAAATGAATACACGTATACAAGTTGAACACCCAATTACAGAACAAGTAATCGATTTCGATCTTATTCGTGAGCAAATCCTTGTAGCAGCAGGAGTGCCAATTTCTGGTAAAAACTATTTACCACAATTACACTCTATAGAATGCCGTATTAACGCAGAAGATCCATTTAACAACTTTAGACCTTCACCAGGAAAAATAACAACATTACACGCTCCAGGAGGACATGGAGTGCGTTTAGATACGCATGTGTACGCAGGGTATAGCATTCCTCCAAATTACGATTCTATGATTGCAAAGTTAATTACCACAGCGCAAACTAGAGAAGAAGCCATTAATAAAATGAAACGTGCTCTAGACGAGTTCGTTATTGAAGGAATAAAAACAACCATTCCTTTTCACAGACAATTAATGGATCATCCAGACTATTTAGCAGGAAATTATACTACTAAATTCATGGAAGATTTTGAAATGCAACCACCAACAGAAGAAGAATAAATACAAAGAACTCCGAAAGCAATTTCGGAGTTTTTTTTGGTGTTACTTTTGCCCCAAAAGCAAAAGTCAGGCTATTCGCTATATCTTTTTGTAAAAACAAAAAGGATGCCGCTACTATCCTTAACACAAAGCGTAACTTCAAATTAAAACCCTAACTTTACCTCATGAACTTAAGTTACTGGGAAATAAAAACATGGCTCACGAATATAGATTATACCATTGTTGGTAGCGGAATTGTTGGCTTAAATTGTGCATTGCAACTAAAAGAAAAATACCCAAAAGCAAATATTCTTATACTTGAAAAAGGAACCCTACCACAAGGAGCAAGCACCAAAAATGCTGGATTTGCATGTTTTGGCAGTCTAAGTGAAATTCTAGACGATTTAAACACACACTCCGAAGAAGAAGTGATACAGCTCATTAAAAAACGCGTTAATGGCCTAAAGCTATTAAGAAAAACGCTTGGAGATAAAACAATTAACTATAAACAATTTGGAGGTTACGAGCTGTTTACAAAAGAAGATTCTAAATTGTTTGAAGATTGTATTTCAAAAAAACAAACCATTAATACATTATTGAAACCCATATTTAAAAACGATGTTTTTAGTTTAAAAAATAATAGTTTCCATTTTAAAAATATACAAGAGACTTATATTTTTAACAAGTTTGAAGGACAAATAGATACCGGAAAAATGATGCATGCCTTACTTCAGAAAGTACTTTCAAAGGGCATTAAAATATGGAATAATATATCGGTTACTAATTTTTCAGAAGACATTAATTCGGTAAAACTAGAAACAGATCAATTCTCATTTATAACATCCAAACTATTAATAGCAACAAACGGTTTTGCTTCGCAATTGGATATTTCTGAAGTAAAACCTGCAAGAGCACAAGTATTAATTACCAAACCAATAAAAAATCTTAATATAAAAGGAACTTTTCATTTAGATAAGGGCTATTATTATTTCAGAAATATTGAGGATCGTATTTTATTTGGAGGTGGAAGAAACCTAGATTTTAAAACCGAAGAAACTACAGTTTTAGAACAAACAGCTATAATTCAAAACCAACTTGAAATGCTTTTAAAAACTACTATTTTGCCAAATACAAGCTTTGAAATCGAGCATCGATGGAGTGGTATTATGGGAGTTGGAAGCCAGAAAAAAGCCATAGTAAAACAACTTAGCAATAATGTGTTTTGTGGTGTACGTTTAGGCGGAATGGGAGTTGCTATTGGTAGTTTAGTGGGTAAAGAATTAGCAGATTTAGTATAATGGCGTTGCGAAGAAAAAATAAGCAAGACAATCTGTTGCAAAGACTTTTTAGATTTATATTAAAATGTATTTTTTGGTTGTTCGTATTGTCTATTGTAATGGTTTTTGTGTATAAAAAAGCCCCTGTTCCTGCTACACCTTTAATGGTAATTAGAGGGTTTCAACAAAATCAAGAAGGTAAAGACATCGTTTGGAAACACGATTGGGTTTCTATAGATAAAATTTCAAAAAAAATACAACTTGCCGTAATATGCAATGAAGATCAAAACTTTTTAAAACATAATGGTTTCGATTTTAAGGCTATTGAAAAAGCTTTTCAGTACAATAAAAAAGGCAAACGCATAAAGGGAGGAAGTACGATAAGTCAGCAAACCGCAAAAAATGTTTTTCTTTGGCCAGAACGCAGTTGGTTGCGCAAAGGTTTAGAAACCTATTTCACATTTTTAATTGAGAAAATATGGTCTAAAGAACGCATTATGGAAGTCTATTTAAATAGTATTGAAATGGGAAATGGTATTTATGGTGTAGAAGCTGCTTCTCAATATTGGTTTAATAAATCGGCTTCTCAATTATCGCAACAAGAAGCGGCTGCTATTGCTGCTATTTTACCAAATCCAAGAAAATATAAAGCAAATCCAGCTTCAAGTTATATCGAATCACGAAAAAAATGGACTATAAATCAAATGCGTTATATTGGAGTTTTAGATTATAATAAAAGCAAGTAAACAGATTGAAAATAAAAGAACAATTATATAACCAATGCGCATTGTTTGTAGAAGAGAAACTACAAACAATAAAAAATAAAATCCAAGAAATCCAAGAATCTTTAACTAGTGAAACTAAAAGTAGTGCAGGCGATAAGCACGAAACAGGTCGTGCTATGTTACAATTAGAGCGCGAAAAAATTGGGCAACAACTTGCCGGAACTCAAAAGTTAAAAGAAGTCCTTTCTAAAGTAGATGCCTCAAAAACTTCAAAAACCATAAGTTTAGGATCTGTTATTTATACCACTCAAAACAATTATTTTGTTGCTATTAGTGCTGGGGAATTAAAAATAGATAATATTTCTTTTTATGCTATTTCTGCCAATACACCAATTGGTAAATTGTTATTAGGAAAAACGGTTGGGGATGTTTTTAGTTTTAGGGAGCAAGCGATTAAAATAAAAAAAGTATTTTAAAATAAAATCATTTTTGTATCCTAGGATCTCCAGTATTAATATTTAATTGTGCTTCTACAAGTCTTTTTTTAAGGATAGAATTAGAAGCTATTTTAAAAATGGAAACAATAAAAAGGGCTGCAATTATAGCACAAAAACAAAATAATAAGCAAGCATTTTTAATTTCTTTTCTTTTGTTTTCTTGTTCTTCAAAACTGATAATGGTATTCTTTTTTGGGTAGTAAAAACCACGAATAACATATGTTTTTTCTAAACTGCTTTTAATAGAATAGGTTTTTTTTTCAGAAGGATTAAAACAATTGTCATAAAGTTTAAGAAGACTTGTTTTTGGTTTTAACTCGTTAAAAACAGAATCCATCCTTTTTGCTCTAAATATACGTTTTTTATAGTCTGACATTTGACTTTTAAAAGCAATACTTATCGATTTTTCCCATAAGCTAGAGTCCATTTTTTGTTGAAAACCAAACTGTTCCATGTTTTCTTTTAATTGCTTTTTAAAGCTTTCTTTTTCTGGTTTTGTAAACGCTTTAGCTGGCAAGTAATATTGATAATTTGCATGCGAAGAAGGGTTGTAATAAATACGGTCTCTTTCTGCTTTTGTGATGACATAGTTTTCCCCATATAAATCATAAGGACGCTTATATTGATAGACCCAAGCATTTTTTATTGTAATGTAATTAGGAGCTTGTATCTGGAGGATGTCTTCAGAAGCATTAAGCGTAAGGATGTCTTTTTCTGTTTTTGTTAATTGAAGAAAATTTTGAATAGTGTTTATATCGCGATTCATGTATAAAATTACACTAATAGGAATAATTAACACGATACTTGCCATATTTATAAAAGAAATTGGCTTTGTTTTTTTAAGTCCGTTTTTCAATTCATAATCCAAGGATAATGTATCGTTTACTGAAATTAAATATAGTGAAGCGCCTTCATTAAAAGCAACAGCTCCATCCCTAACAATAAACTCGAAAGTAACTTTTTCTTTCTGAGCTTTAAGATAGCTTCTCCAATGCCAAGGGATTTTAATTTTTATACCATTTATAGTGTCGTAGTATCTTCCGTTTTTACCATGTTGTTCGTAGATACGTTTGTAAAAGCCTTCCGATTTTTGCACTTTTCTGTCTATAACATGCTCTTTATAACCTTTGACAAACCAATTTAGAAAATAAAGAAGTAATATTAAAACACCAAATATTACATTAATTGCGTAGTTTGTTGCGTCTAGTTCGCTGTATACAAAAAAGGCAACAATAGTAATGATTATAAAAACTAAGATAAATAAACCTAAAAGCGCTTTTTTTGTTCTATTTATTCGGTTAGAAATAAAAGTAATTTCATTATCCTTTAAATATCTAAAATTAAACATCTTTCACTTACTTTTTTAAGAGCTGTTATTTTGATGTTTTCAGGTATACATTAGAATCTATAGGAAGTGGTTTTGGAGACTCGAATAAAACAGTTTTATCTTCTAAACCTGCCTCCACCAAATAATAATTTCCTTTAAAATAACTTTTAATAACAGTTGCTTTTAAATTAGATTTATCAACTACTTGTAATTGATGCGCATAAACTATTGCATTATTTATCACATTAAATTCACCAAAAAACGAAGCTGTTAAAGCGGTTTTTGGGTTTTTGTATAAATTTTCTGGAGTATCGTGAACGGCTATTTTGTGGTTATTTAAAACAATCATTTTATCGGCAAAACCCAAAACATCTTCTTTATCATGTGTAGCAACAATACAAGCAATGTTATTTTTTTTTAAATATTTAAAAACGCTTCTACGCAGGGATTGTTTTTTAAAATTATCGATATGACTAAAGGGTTCATCTAGTAAAATAATTTCAGGTTCTTTTGCTAAAGCTCTTGCAAGTGCCACGCGCTGTTTTTGTCCGCCACTAAGCAATTTTACTTTGGTTTTTGCAACGTTGGTAAGTTCTACTACCTTCATTAACTCTGCTACACGTTTTTGTTTTTCTTCTGGATAAAAACGAGATAAGAATTTCCCTATGTTTTCTTCTACAGAAATAAAAGGCATCAAGTCGAATTCTTGTGCTACGTATTTCATAAAATCATAACCAATAACGAGATTGTGTTCTGGGCCAAGAATTGCTTCATTTTTCCAGAAAACACTCCCTTTTAAGGTATCATATTCTCCATATAAAACTTTTAGTAAGGTGCTTTTTCCAGAACCACTTTCTCCAATAATAGAAAGGTGTTCTCCTGGTTTTACAGCAAAAGAAACATCTTTTAAGACTGGTGTTTTGTTATAGGAAAAGGTGAGATTTTTTACTTGAAGCATGTGTAAATTTAGAAAAGACCTGTCCGTTTTTTAAAACTAGACAGGTCTAAATAAAGTATTAGATTTCTTAGTTAGTCTTTAAATTCTTTTATTTTACTTGGAAGCATATCATAGCCCATATTATATAATGTAAAACCAAAAATATCTGCATATTGTTCTATCGTTTTACTTACAGGAGTTCCAGCGCCATGTCCAGCATCTGTTTCAATGCGTATAAGGGTTGGGTTATTTCCTGTTTGTTTGTCTTGTAATTCTGCAGCAAATTTAAAACTGTGTGCTGGTACAACGCGATCGTCATGATCTCCAGTGGTTACTAGTGTTGCTGGGTATTGCACGCCTTTTTTTACGTTGTGTACTGGTGAGTAATTTTTAAGGTATTGAAACATTTCTTTATTATCTTCAGCTGTACCATAATCGTAAGCCCAGCCAGCTCCTGCTGTAAATGTGTGGTAACGTAACATATCTAAAACACCAACTGCTGGTAGTGCTACCTTCATTAAATCTGGTCTTTGCGTCATGGTTGCACCAACTAATAACCCACCATTAGAACCACCTCTAATTGCTAAATAATCACTAGAAGTATAATGGTTTGCTATTAGGTATTCTGCTGCGGCAATAAAATCGTCGAATACATTTTGTTTTTTTAGTTGGGTTCCTGCTTTGTGCCATTCTTTTCCATACTCTCCACCACCACGAAGATTTGGAACTGCATAAATGCCGCCTTGTTCCATCCAAACTGCATTAGCAATACTAAAAGAAGGGTTAAGGCTTACATTGAAACCGCCATAACCATAAAGAATAGTTGGGTTTTTTCCGTTTAGTTCAACACCTTTTTTGTGTGTAATTATCATAGGTACTTTTGTACCATCTTTAGAGTTGTAAAATACTTGTTTGCTGGTATAATTTTCTGGGTTAAAATCTATGTTTGGTTTCCAGTATAATTCTGAAGTACCAGTTACCATATCGTATTTATAGATGCTTGATGGTGTATTATAATTTGTAAAGGAATAATAATCTATTTTCTCTTCTTTTTTACCACCAAATCCTCCTGCATTTCCTACTCCTGGAAGTTGTATATCTCTTACGAATTTTCCGTCATAATCGTATTGTTTTATTTTTGAAATAGCATCTACCATATATTCTGTAAAGAAATACCCGCCTCCTTTTGAAGGGCTTAAAACATATTCTGTTTCTGGAATAAAATCCACCCAGTTTTCTGGAGTTGGATTCGAGGCATCCACTGTTACTATTTTTTGGTTCGGAGCATTTAAATTTGTGACTAAATAAAGTTTGCTGCCAATGTTGTCTATAACGTAAGTGTCACTATCTGTGTGATCTAAAATAGTAACTAAAGGATTATTTGGATTAGATAGGTCTTTAATGTAAAGTTTGTTTCCAGAGGTAGATACTCTAGGTGAAATTAATAAATACCTATCGTCTTCTGTAACGCTTCCGTAGATATATCTGTGTTTTTGTGCTTTTGTGCCTCCAAAAATAAGGGCATCTTCTTTTTGAGGAGTTCCTATTTTATGATAATACACTTTGTGTTGATCTGTTTTTGCCGAAAGCTCGCTTCCTTTTGGTTTATCGTAGCTAGAATAATAAAAACCATCGTTTTTATACCAAGACATCCCACTAAATTTAATGTCTACCAAGGTGTCTTCTATAATTTCTTTCGTTTCGGCATTCATTATTAATATTTTTCGCCAATCACTTCCACCTTCCGAAATAGAATAAGCTAATGTTTTTCCGTCTTTCGAAAAACTAGTTCCTCCTAGAGAAACGGTTCCATCTTTAGAAAAAGTATTTGGATTTAGAAATACTTCTGCAGTATCCGGGTTGCTTCCTTTTTTATATCTATAAATAACATATTGGTTTTGTAAGCCATCATTTTTATAAAAATAGGTGTAATCGCCTTCGTTAAATGGTGCGCCTATTTTTTCGTAATTCCAAAGTTTTTCAAAGCGATCTTTTAATTCTTTTCGGTAAGGTATATTGTCTAAATAACCAAATGTAGATTGGTTTTGATCTTTTACCCAAGTTTCGGTTTCTGTGCTTCTATCATCTTCCAACCATCTGTAAGGATCTTTAATAGCTGTGCCAAAGTAATTGGTAACGGTATCTACTTTTTTGGTTTCTGGATAGTTTACAGTTATCTTTCTTTCTACCTTTTTCTTTTCTTCTTTACAAGACATTATGGTTATTAGTGTAATTAAACAAAGTGTTATTTTTTTCATAATAATAAAGTTTGATGGTATAAAAATAACATAAAAAAAGCTCTAATAAATTAATATTAGAGCTTTTAAGATATTATTATATGTTTATTGTTTGATTAGCTTTTGTGTTTTTTGTTTTCCATCTACTGTAATCTGTAAAATGTATATTCCTGTATTTAATTTGGAAACATTAATCGCCTTATCTATTAAGTCTGCATTTAGGATTTGTTTTCCAGTAATATCATAGATAGTATAAGTAGCATTATTTAATTCTACCGAAGCATTAATATTAACGATATCTTTTGCTGGGTTTGGATAAATTACAAGGTCTCCTTCTAATGAATTATTATTTACACTAAGCGGATAATCTCCTTCAGCTACTGTTATGGTTTCATTAATAGCAGGGTTAAGAATTACATCGACAGTTCCTGACGGCCATTTAATGGTCAAGCTAGTAATTTCGGTATCTGTACCAATCCCAAAATGTGCAAATAATGTACTCATATATTCAAAACCTTCACCACTACGAATCTCCCTTATTTGAGTTCCTAAAGCTGTAACAATTTCTAGTCTTGCTCCAATACCATTAGAATTACTTAGTATTCCTTGTGGTCTAATTTTAATCCAATTGTTTCCGTTTCCACCATTGTTTAAATACATATTTTGTCTAAATACATCTAAGAAACCATCATCATTAACATCACCAATAGCACCACTAGGAGGCATATTTGCACTTACTAAAGTAAAAGTATTATCACCATCATTTAACAGAATGTTACCATTAGATAAAATATCGACATATCCATCATTATTAAAATCTGCTGGAGCATTTTCAATACCATAAGGTGCGCTATCAAATCCAGCTCCACTAGTTGCATTAGAAAATGTACCATCGCCATTGTTAAGCATGTATTTATGAGAACCATCTGAGCTAGAACTAGCACCAACATATACGTCTAAATCACCATCATTATCATAATCTGCCCAAGCAGAAGACCAAGTTTGCACAGGATCCCCAAGCCCAGAACTATTGTTATGTCCTTGTGTAGGGAATGTGGCAGCATAGTGACCTAAATCTGCTACATTAATAAAAGTTACATTACCATTTATATCTACTCCTTGGTTTTGCCATAATTCATTTATTTTGTGTGTAATATTTCCTCCTCTACACTTAGCAATAAACATGTCCATATCACCATCATTATCATAATCAATCCACACAGTACCATAATTTCCGCCATTAGCATGAGTTCCTAAACCATTTGGCAAAATAGATGAGGCCCCTTGATAATAAGTTATAGCTCCACTACCATCATTAATAAAATACACGTTTGGTTCTACATCATGACAAACAAATGCATCTAAATTTCCATCGTTATTAATATCAATAAAATTAGAACGTTGTGAAAACACATCTGCTGAAGCAACTGTATTAAAGGAATTTGTAAAACCTGTTCCGTCACCATTATTCGTAAGAAAAGAAACGCCATTTCCTGCGCCATATAATAAATCGTTATAACCGTCTTTGTTTAAATCTCCAGCAGCAATACTCCAACCAGGACCATATGTGGTAGAAGCAGTATAGATAGCCTCATCGAAACAACCATTTGTTGTTTGGTAAGCTATTCTTACATTAGAAGAGGTTGCAGCAACTAAATCATCAAGTCCATCATTATTCATATCTACAGCGGCATAACTTGTTCCAGACATAGAAATACTACTGTCTTGAGTGAAAATAAAAGCACCAGGGGTAGGTGAAGTTGCATTTGTTGTAAATGGCATGGAAATCCATGAACTAAATCCGCTACCGTCTAAACAATTCCCTCTAACATAAACCTCATATCCAGTACTAGCTGAAAGTCCAGTTACAGAATAAGAATCATTCGAACTAGTTGGAGTTCCAGAAGTTGGAGCACCAGAACCTTGTGGTGTTACAGCAATTTCCCATGCAATTTCATTAGAACCAGCTGACCAGCTAATATTAGCAGAAGAATCGGTTATTATACAAATACTTAAATCAGAAATATTTGGGCAATTTGGTGGTGCTACAGATGATATATTTGGAGAATCAAAACAAACTCCCCAACCATAAGCTCCATTGTCGTCATAATAAATACGATATCTAAAATTTTGAAGTTGATTATTTGAAAAGCCAGAAATGTCTAACTCGCCAGGATTAAATACTGCTCTTTCACCTGAACAAAAATCTACAGTTGGAACATCACCACTACTGTTATTAGTATAAATTGGTCCCCAATTTACCCAAGAAGTAGCATCTTGATCCCAATATTGTATATTTAAAGATTCATCCGTGTAAACATTTAAAACATAAGTTGAGGTAATAGTTAATGCCGTTTCTCCAGCATTAAATGCATTTACTAAATTAATTGTTGGTGATTGAACACCAATATTATTTATAGAAGATCCTCCTGCTTCATCTTCGTCATAAGAAAAACTAGAAGAACCACCTACTATTGTTGGGTTTCCTGTGAAAATATTTGAAGCATCGTCAAATGATCCGTCTAAATCCCAATTGGAATTTGGCCAATTAGCATCTTCATTTAATACTTGGCCAATAACAGAGGTACTGCTAATAAGAAAAGCGATAATTAGTGTAATTTTTTTCATGGTTTTGATAATTAGTTACAATTTATATTTAATGAATTAATCCATTCTTCAATTAATTCAATTCCTTCCTGATGCCTTAAGGTTCTCGCTAAAAGTGGCATTCTTACAGATTCTTCGGTTTCATTTAACCTATAAAATAGGACAGAATTTCTGGTGCTTCGTGGCTCTACAATATAAGTTAAACCTACACCTAGATCTGTGTCTGGAACTACGCAAACTCCCATGTTTAATGGATCTGAGGTAGCATTAAAATTAAATCGAACAGGTCTATAAGCACAATGGGATTCTTCCGAGTGGCAATGTGCACAATTAATTTCTAGGTAAGCTCGTGCTCTTAAATCTAGCGATAAAGTGGTATCATCCCATTTTGGTAGCGCCTCTACATTAGAAGGGTAATTAGTGTTAAGATAACCAAATTCCGCCCATTTTTGCAGTTGATTCATGGAGCCATCTTCATAGTTATAATTTAAGAATAAATTTCTAGGTTTAGGCCCAATAGGTATAGAAGTATCTCCAGTTTTATGACATGTGTGACAACGAGATTCGCTTGGTATTCTATACTCTACATGATTTGTTATAGAATTTTCATTCCAATCCATACTTACAACGCTTCCGCTTAAATCAAAAACCGCCTCAGTTTGCGAATCATTCCAAATGTAGTTTGCAAAGATCCAACTGTCGTCTTTTTTAATCATTAACCTAGTTTCTAGAATCTTCGATTTATTTTCAGGCAATACGTTGTTGTAATAAAAATTCTTTATTAGAACGGTTCCAATCGGAAAATCTAAAATATCACTATCGCTAATGTAATTTGCTTTCACATCATTAGGCATCCAGATAAATCGTTTTTTTTTAGCATAGTCTGAAAAAAGCGTGGAACGTAAATCGTAAGGCAATACACCATAAACGGGGTTTAAGTTTTGGATGTCGCCTTCAAAAAAGTTGTATTCTGAAAGGGTAGCGTAAGGCACTTGAGTAATATCAAAAACTACAGGTGAAATTTCTGGCACTTCGTTGGCCACGTAGTTGTCATCTGAGTCACAAGCATAAAATAGTATGCTAAGAAAAAAACAAGAGAGAATAGAAAGTACCTTTTTAGCCATAGATTTAAAAATGGCTATTAAGGTACGATTTTTTATGTAAACGATATGTTAAACAGGTTAAACTACAGTAATAATTATGTTAAAGTTGTTTTATATATTTAAACTAAATGATTTTCTACTAAATATTCTGCAATTTGAACAGCGTTTGTTGCTGCTCCTTTTCGTAAATTATCTGCAACAATCCACATATTTAATGTGTTTGGTTGTGTTTCATCTCTTCTAAGTCTTCCAACAAAAACTTCATCTTTACCATTAGCAAAAATTGGCATTGGATATTCGTTTGCTGCTGTATTGTCCTGAACGACAACTCCAGGAGTTTGACTTAATAATTGTCTTACTTCGTTTAAATCGAAATCATTTTCAAATTCAACATTTACTGCTTCCGAGTGACCTCCTGCTGTTGGTATTCGAACTGCTGTTGCGGTTACCGAAAAAGTTCTGTCGTTAAATATTTTTTGAGGTTCTCTAGCAAGTTTCATTTCCTCTTTTGTATAGCCGTTTTCTTCAAAAACATCACAATGCGGTAAAGCATTTCGTCCAATAGGATATGGGTAAGCCATTTCTCCTTCAATACCTTTTATTTCGTTTTCTAATTGCTGTACAGCTTTAACTCCTGTACCAGAAACAGATTGATATGTAGATATAACTACACGTTTCATTTTGTATTTTTCATGAAGTGAAGATAGCGCTAGTACTAATTGAATAGTAGAACAATTAGGATTGGCAATAATTTTATCTTCTTTAGTAAGTTCTTTTGCATTAATTTCTGGAACTACAAGTTTTTTTGTTGGATCCATTCTCCAGGCAGAAGAATTGTCTATTACAACAGTTCCTACTTCTGCAAATTTTGGAGCCCAATCTAGAGAGGTGCTTCCTCCTGCAGAAAATATTGCAATGTCTGGTTTCATTTCTACAGCTGTTTGTAGACCTACAATAGTGTATTTTTTCCCATTAAATTCAATTTCTTTACCAACAGATCTTTCTGATGCAACAGGAATAAATTCTGTTACAGGAAAATTACGTTCTACAAGCACTCGTCTCATAACTTCGCCAACCATTCCAGTGGCACCAACTACAGCTACTTTCATTTTATTAAAAATTTAGTTTACAAAATTATATCATTTATTAATGCAAACATTTAATATACTGTGTTTTTTTTGTTAAAAATGAAGTATAAAAAAAGCCTCATTTTAAATTAAATGAGGCTTTTTAAGTAATTATATGAATAATATATAATTATAGTGTTCTATTAAAGAAAATTACTTTTTTAATAAATCTCTAATTTCTGCAAGTAAATCTTCTTGAGATGGTCCTGCTGGTGCTGGAGCTTCTACAGGTTTTTTAGTTTTGTTGTATGCTTTTACAATTAAAAACATAACTAAACCAACTATTAATAAGTTAATAATTGTGTTTATCCAACTTCCCCACATAATTGCGTTTTCTGGAGTTGTTACTACTCCTGCTGCATCTACAATAGCTTCATCAAGAATGATTTTTTTGTCTGCAAAGTCTGTTCCTCCTGTAAAGTGACCAACAAACGGCATAACAATATTGTTTACAAACCCAGTTACAACCGCTCCAATTGCTCCTGCCATAATTACAGCAACAGCAAACTCAATTACGTTTCCACCTGTAATAAATTCTTTAAATTCTTTTAACATGATTTAGTGTTTTATAGTTAATTAATTAAGCAGCAATTTACTTAAAATTTTAACAAAATCTAAATGATAAATTTTATGAAAAGAGATTTTAACGACGAAATACTCGTTTTACCCGTTGAGATATAGCCGTAAGTAACTCATAAGAAATTGAGTTTGTTTCTTTTGCTAAAGTTTCGGCAGTTGTAATGCCGCCAAAAACGATAACTTCATCTCCTTCTTTACAATCGATGTTGGTTATATCTACCATAATCATGTCCATACAAACATTACCAACAATAGGAGCCTTTTTATTGTTTATCGTTACAAAGCCAATTTTATTTCCATACTGTCTACCAATACCGTCTGCATGACCAATAGGTAGTGTTGCCGTTTTAGTGGTTTTGTTTGCGGTAAATGCTCTATTATAACCTAGCGATTCTCCCTTTTTTATAATGTGAATTTGCGAAATAATAGTTTTAAGGGACGCAATAGGTAATAGATTTTTGTTCTCTTTTTCAGAATTTCCAAATCCATATAAACCAATACCACTTCTTACCATATTAAAATGTGCTTCGGGATAGTTTAGTATTCCAGATGTGTTGCAAATATGAAGGACTGGTTGATACGAAATCTGCTCGATAAATCTTTCTGCAATCGCTTTAAACTTATTCATTTGATTTAAAGTAAATTCCTTTTCGTTAAGGTCTTCACTTGCTGCTAAATGCGAAAAGATAGATGCTATTTTTATTGTTTCTGTCTTTTGAAGTATGGTAATTATTTCGTCTACTTTTTCGGCATTAAAGCCTAACCTATTTAATCCGGTATTAAATTTTATATGAATTGGATATTTCTGTTGTTTTTCTTTAGAAGCAACGTTTATAAATTCTTTTAAAATTTTTAGACTATATATGCTAGGTTCTAAACAGCGTTCAATAATGGTTTTAAAATGAATAGGTTGAGGATGTAATACTAGAATAGGTTTTGTTATTCCTGCATCACGTAGAGCAACACCTTCATTTACATATGCTACAGCAAATGAATCTACATCTAAATTTTGAAGGTGTTTTGCTACTTCTATTGCATCACTTCCATAAGCAAACGCTTTTACAACAGCTAAAAATTTTGTTTTTGGCTGTATTTTAGATTTAAGATGTTTGTAGTTGTGAGAAAGTGCTTTTAAATCTATTTCAAGTATTGTTTCTTGCACTTTAGACATTGGGTTTGTTTTCTTTGGAAGAAATTTCTTCAGCTCCTTGCACTTTCATACTCTTTATTTTTTCACGCATGGTAGCTTTGTAATATGCAGCGCGACTTAAAGGCTCATATTCTTCCGTTTCACCAAGTAATACCAATTTGTCGTTTTGCGATTTTCTAAAGCTATATTGTGCCAAATTACCGGTTCTAGTACAAACAGCATGCACTTTGGTAACGTATTCTGCAGTTGCCATAAGGTTTGGCATTGGTCCAAAGGGGTTTCCTTTAAAATCCATATCTAAACCAGCAACTATTACACGAATACCTTTGTTTGCTAAATCATTACACACGCGTACAATTTCATCGTCAAAAAATTGCGCTTCGTCAATACCAACCACATCACAACCGTCTGCTAAAATAGGAATATTAGCAGCAGCAGGAACTGGCGTCGAGCGAATTTCGTTAGCATCATGAGATACCACCATTTCTTCGTCGTAACGTACGTCTATAGCTGGTTTAAAGATTTCGACTCTTTGCTTTGCAAATTGCGCACGTTTAAGCCTACGTATTAACTCTTCGGTTTTGCCAGAGAACATAGATCCGCAGATTACTTCAATCCAACCAAATTGTTCTTTTTGATTTACTGTATTTTCAAGAAACATTTTGTAATTTTATCACTGCAACGAAACTAGTTTTTCGTTTGCATAAAGGTGGCGTAAATTTATTAAAAATCAAAAGCCTAAATTGCATTATATTGAAAAAATTAAAATTTATTAAATCATGAAGAAGAAGTTAGAATCTGAATTAATGAGTATTGCTCATAGAATTTTAAAGCTAAAAGGAAAAGAAGACGTTAATAAAATGCATGAAGAGGTTGCAGCACTTTATGAAAAACTTACGGTATTAAAATTTGCACAGGAAAATTTTGAGGAAAGCTTACCTACAATTGGTAATGATTCTTCTTTTTTCGGAATGCTAGATACTGCTTTTAATAATAAGGTTAGTGATAACATAGAGATTGAAGATAAAATCTATGTAAATATGGATGATAATGAGAATGAAGCCATCATGGAACCTGCTATCGAAAAAATAAAAGACATGGTAGCTCAAATGCCTAGTGAAACACATCAGGTGGATGATTTTTTAGAAAAGGTAATACCAAAAACACAGTTTCATAAAAATGATTTAGATGAAATTACTGCCGATTTTACAGAAATGCCTGTTTTTGAAAAAGTTAATAAAACGAATGAAAAAAAGTCGTTAAATGAAAAACTTAAAACGGGAGCATTACATATTGGTTTAAATGATAAAATAGCTTTTATAAAACATCTTTTTGACAATAAAAATGAAGATTATGATCGTGTAATTTCGCAAATAAATACTTCCGAATCTTTTGAAGCTGCACAAAGTTTTATTCAAACAATGGTAAAACCAGATTATAATAACTGGATAGGAAAAGAGGAAGTAGAAGCACGCCTTTTAGAACTCATTGAAAGTAAGTTTGAGTAATGAGTAAACTATATATTGTTCCAACACCAATAGGAAACCTTAAAGACATAACCTTTAGAGCTATTGAGGTTTTAAAGGAAGCAGATCTTATTTTAGCCGAAGATACTAGAACTTCTGGTAAGCTTTTAAAGCATTTCGAGATTGGCACACCAATGCAAAGCCATCATATGCATAATGAGCATAAAACGGTGGAAGGTTTAATACAAAAACTAAAAGCAGGAACTACAATTGCATTAATAAGTGACGCTGGAACTCCAGCTATTTCAGACCCAGGTTTTTTACTAACCAGAGCTTGTTTAGAAAATGGTATAAAGGTAGACTGTTTGCCTGGAGCAACCGCTTTTGTACCAGCATTAGTTAATAGTGGTTTGCCAAATGATAAATTTGTTTTTGAAGGTTTTCTTCCTGTAAAAAAAGGAAGACAAACTAGATTATTACTTCTAGCTGAAGAAACCAGAACCATGATTTTTTACGAAAGTCCACATAAGCTTATAAAAACACTCACCCATTTTTCAGAATATTTTGGAGAAGAAAGACAGGTTTCTGTTTCTAGAGAATTAACAAAGCTATACGAAGAAACGGTTAGAGGAACAGCAAAAGAAGTTTTAGAATACTACACAAATAAACCGCCAAAAGGAGAAATTGTAGTTGTGGTTGGAGGAAATCCTAAAAAATAAGAAAGTTGTTTTCTTTTTTAGAATAACAATTTAAAGATGAAAATGGATATACAAACATTCAAAAATAAATTAAAAACAACTCCAAGGACTATTGTGTTTTCAGAAACTATGGATGTTATTGAAACGAATTATGAATTCACACCAAAAGCATTTAAAAATGGTCCTTTAGAAAATGCCGAAGGACAAAATTCTGGTTCCTGTAAATTGTTTGCTTTTGCAATAACAGAAGGATTATCTAAAGAAGAAACGCTAGCATGTTTTGGTGCTTTTTATTTTAAAGATGTTTTAAAAGACCCAAACGGAGAAGGGCATCAAAATATTAGAAATTTTATGAATACTAGTTTTGAAGGTTTGGTTTTTGAAAGCTTTCCTTTGGTGAAAAAGTGAAAAAATTATTTCTCATACAATGGAAGATTTACTGCACAAAATAAGACAATGTGCTATTTGTGAAGCACATTTACCACTTGGTCCACGACCAATAGTAACAGGAAATATAGAATCTAAAATTATTATTATAGGACAAGCACCAGGAACTAGTGTGCATAAAACTGGAATTGCCTGGAATGATCCTAGCGGAAGACAATTAAGAAAATGGTTAGGAGTAACCGATGAAGATTTTTATGATGAAAACAAATTTGCCATTATGCCAATGGGTTTTTGTTATCCAGGAAAAGGAAAAACAGGAGACTTACCACCAAGAAAAGAATGTGCACCAGAATGGCATGGAGCTTTATTAGAAAAAATGCCAAATGTAAAATTGATTCTTTTAATTGGAATGTATTCGCAAAAATATTATTTAAAAAAGGATGCTAAAAAAACACTAACCGAAACGGTTGCGAATTATAAAGAATACTTACCTAAGTATTTTCCTATTCCGCATCCTTCACCAACCAATAGATTTTGGAAAAGTAAAAACCCTTGGTTTGAAATCGATGTGGTTCCTGAGTTGCAGAGAATAACACAAAATATTTTATCCTAATAAACCTCACTATCTCTAGCAAGGTTTATATCTTATTTAGAAGAGTAAGCAAACTGAAAACAACAACTCCCTACTATCTACACATGTTTTCCAACTTCAAATCCGTGTTTTCCTAAAAATTGGTTTCCGCTTTCAATAGCATCTCCCTCAAGGGTTGTTCCCATACTATCATTCCACCTATTTAAATAACCAAAAAGAGAAATTACTCCTAGCATTTCTACAATTTCGCCTTCTGTCCAATGTGCATGTAATCGTTTTTGTATCTCGGCATCTACAGCATTTGGTACTTGACTAGCAGCAAGAGAAAAATCTAAAGCAGCACGTTCTGCTTCATTAAATGCAGGATGGGTTCTGTATTCCCAAATATTATCTAACTGTTCTTGTTCTGCGCCATAACGCTCTGCAGCACGAATAGCATGTGCTTGACAATACCTACAACCTGTAGCGTTACTAGAAACCCAAGCAATCATTCGTTTTAAAGCAGAGGTGACTTTACCTTCATTAGCCATAACGGCTTTGTTTAAATGAATAAATGCCTTGCTAATAGCAGGGCGACGTTGCATGGTAAGTACCGAATTTGGGCAAAAACCTAATGTTTCGTTAAAAAATTCTGCTAACGCTTTGGTTTCTAAGTCATGGTCGGCAGATAATGGTGTAACTAATGGCATAATCTTTTTTTTAGTGGTATTTTTGATGTAACAATAAACAAAAAAAATAATACAATGTCTGATAAAATTACAGCCAATTGGAAAGGGAATATGGTTTTTGAATCTGATAACCCAAGATGGGATTCTATAATGATGGATGCTTCTGAAGAATTTGGAGGAACCAATTCAGGAATGGCTCCAAAAGCTATGATGCTTTCTTCTTTAGCTGGTTGTTCTGGTTTAGATGTGGTTTCTGTTTTAGAAAAAATGAAAGCTTCTGTAGAAGGTTTTTATATGACTGTAGAAGGAGAGCTTACCGATGAACATCCAAAATACTACCATACAGTAACTGTTGAATATCATTTTACTGGAAAAGAGCTAAACGAATCTAAAATTAATAAGGCTGTTAATTTATCGGTTGAAAAATATTGCGGTGTTATGGAAATGTTTAGAAAGTTTGCTACCGTAAAAACTTCTGTTCATCTTCATAATAAATAGCGAAAATTTTCTATATTAGTGTATGCGTTGGACAATCAAACCAAAACCGGAAACTAAAAAATTAGAAGCTTTACAAAAAGCGCTTCAGGTAGATGAAGTGGTTGCAACTCTACTTTTACAACGTGGTATAGATACTTATGAGGATGCAAAAACGTTTTTTAGACCTAGCTTAGCCGATTTGCATGATCCTTTTTTAATGCAAGATATGGACAAGGCTGTTGCTCGAATTGAACACGCATTTCTTCAAAAAGAAAATATATTGGTATTTGGCGATTATGATGTAGATGGTACGTCTTCTGTGGCATTAATGTCTTCGTATTTAAAAACTAGAGTAGACCGTATAGCAACCTATATACCTGATCGTTATGACGAAGGTTATGGCGTTTCTTATCAAGGAATTGACTTTGCAAAAGACAATGATTTTACATTAATTATTGCATTAGACTGTGGTGTAAAAGCGATTGATAAAGTAGCATATGCTAAAGAAAAAGGCATCGATTTTATTATTTGCGATCACCATAGACCTGGAGAAAATTTGCCAGATGCTGTTGCTGTTTTAGATCCTAAAAGAGGGGATTGTAATTATCCGTATAAAGAACTTTGTGGTTGTGGTGTAGGTTTTAAACTTATTCAAGCTTTAGCTAGCAAACAAAATAAAAAAGTAGAAGACTTAACCCAATATCTAGATTTGGTAGCTACTGCAATTGGAGCAGATATTGTTCCTATAACAGGTGAAAACAGAACTCTTGCCTATTTTGGTATGCAAGTAATAAATGCCAATCCGAGACCAGGAATTCAAGCTATAATTAATCAGGTAAAAAAAACAGAATTAACCATAACAGATGTTGTATTTACCGTTGCACCAAGAATTAATGCTGCCGGAAGAATGAAACACGGTAATTACGCGGTAACCTTATTAACCGAAATGGATTTTGCTTTGGCCGAAAAATATGCTACCGAGATTGAAACATTTAATACCGATAGACGAGATGCAGATAAACGCATTACGGAAGAAGCACTTCAACAAATTGAAGAACATAAAGAACAGGAAGGTTTTACTACTGTTGTTTACCATGAAACTTGGCACAAAGGCGTTATTGGTATTGTGGCTTCTCGATTAATTGAAACCTATTACAGACCCACTTTAGTGTTTACTAAAAGTGGTGATAAATTGGCTGCTTCGGCACGTTCGGTTTCTGGTTTTGATGTATACAATGCCTTGGAAGCTTGCGCAACACATATAGAACAATTTGGTGGACATAAATATGCTGCTGGTTTAACTTTAAAAGAAGAAAACTACGAAGCTTTTAAACAGGCTTTTGAAGCGGTAGTCTCTAAAACGATAGCCAAGTCTTTAATGACTCCAGAAATAAAAATAGATAGAAAGATAGATTTACGTCAAGTAGATGGAAGGTTATGGCGAATTATTAAACAATTTGCTCCTTTTGGTCCAGGAAATATGACACCCATTTTTGTAACCGAAGATTTACAAGATACAGGCTACGGAAAATGTGTTGGTGAAGACGATAAGCATTTAAGAATTACTGTAACACAACCGCAAGCAGATAAAATAGTTTGTATTGGTTTTGGTTTAGGAAACAAGCTAGATCTTATAACAAACAAAAAACGATTTAAAGCAGTGTATTCTGTGGATGAAAATCATTGGCAAGGCAATGTGTCTTTGCAATTAAAACTAAGAGATTTAAAAGCATAAGTTTATGGCAAGAAAAGATCCCTATGAAGCGCTAAGGTTTAAAGAATTTAATGTTTTTTTATTGGTGCGTTTTGCTTTAGTTTTTGGCTGGTCCATGCAATTTGTAGTAATTGAATGGCAGGTTTATGCTTTAACAAAAGACCCATTAGCATTAGGTATTATTGGTCTTTGTGAATTTTTACCTGCATTCTTTTTAGCCCCATTTGCTGGGCATATTGTAGATAAAAAGGAAAAAAGAAACCTTTTCACGCTTTGTATTGCGTTATTTTCATTGATAAGTTTTGGTTTGTTTTGGCTAACGTCAGATACCATAGAATCTTCTTGGGAAACAAAAACCATTTTGTACGGAATTTATAGTTTGGTGTTTTTTGGTGGTGTATTGCGTGCTTTTTTTGGGCCAACAATCTTTTCCTTAATAGCACTTATCGTTCCTAAAAAAGCCTATCCAAATGCTGCAACATGGAGCAGTAGTACCTGGAAAGGAGCGAATGTATTTGGTGCTTTGTTTGGAGGTTTTTTTATAGCATGGATAGGAGTAAACTATACGCTCGGAATTATTTTTGTTTTGGTAATGATTGCTTTGTTACTGGTATTCCAAATTGATAAGAAACCAATTTTAAACCAAGGTGTTAATGAATCTGTGAAAGAAAGTTTGCGGGCAGGACTTAGCTTTGTTTTTACCGATAAAGTTATTTTAGGTGCATTAACCTTAGATATGATTGCTGTTTTATTTGGTGGTGCAGTCGCTCTTTTTGCAGTATTTGCAACAGATGTTTTAAATGCTGGACCCAAAGGTTTTGGTATATTAAATGCGGCACTATCTTCAGGAAGTATTTTAACCATGTTAGCAACAACGTATATTCCAATAACTAAAAATACAGGTAAAAAGTTGTTGGTTTCTATTTTTGGTTTCGGTGTTTTTATGATCCTATTTGGGGCTTCAAAATTATTTTGGCTAAGTATTGTAGCATTGTTTTTTTCTGGAGTTTTTGATGGTATTTCTATGGTGGTTCGTCAAACAATTCTCCAACTTAAAACCCCCGATAATATGCGTGGTCGCGTTGGTGCGGTTAATTCTATGTTTGTTGGTTCTTCTAATGAACTTGGAGCTTTAGAGAGTGGTATTGCAGCACGTATTTTTGGGGCACCTTTAGCGGTTGTTCTTGGTGGTACAGTTACTCTTATTATTGTTACGATAATTGGGGTTAAAAATAAGCCATTACGGGAATTGGATTTAACCAAGGATATTGAAGCACATGAAAATGAAGAATAACCTTCTATTTTTTATATTTTTTGGCATTGGATTGGAGAAGTAAATAAGGAATTCCAATGAGTAGAGAAATAAAGAAAAAGATGTTTTGCAGGTTGTTGTTTTCAAAATATTTGGAAGCCAAATACCCTATACCTATTACTAATGCCATACCAAACATAACATTTTTAAAAAGGGTTGCCAATTCCTTCTATATGGTACTTTTCTTTTTCTTCATTAGTCATGGTGTTATAACCAGCAATTAAAAAATAGCATTTGCCATATTTTATTAATGTTCCCAAAAGGATAAATATACAAGCGGTTACTAGCAAGTGTTATGGTTTAAAGGTTTCTAAAGTCATGGTTTCTCCATCAAAAACACCATAGGTGTAATATTGAATCCAATCGCCAAGATTGATGTATTTTGCGTTGTTTTCTAAATCAATGTTTAACGGAAGGTGTCTATGTCCGAAAACAAAAAAGTCTCTATGTTTGTCTTCTAGCTTACGTTTGCAATATTGTACTAGCCATTCGTTATCATTGCCCAAAAATTTTGCGTCGTCATCTCCAGAAATCAGTTTGTTTTTTACAGACATGTATTGCCCGATTCGCATGGCAAAATCTGGATGTAAAATGCGTTTAAATAACCATTGACACAAAGAGTTGGTAAACACTTTTTTCATGCGTTTGTAGCCTTTGTCATGTGGACCTAAGCCGTCGCCATGACCTATAAAAAAACTTTTGTTATTAAAGGTAAATTCTTTGGGTTTGTGATAAACAGGGATGTTTAGTTCTTCTTCAAAATAGCCATTCATCCATAAATCATGATTACCAACAAAGTAATAGATTGGTATGCCAGAATCTGCTATTTCGGCTAGTTTACCAAGTGTTCTTGTAAAGCCTTTAGGAACTACATTTTTATATTCTACCCAAAAATCAAATAAATCTCCTAAAAGAAAAATAGCGGCAGCATCTTGTTTTACATGATCTAACCAGGCTACAAACTTTTTTTCGCGAGGTAGTGAAGCTTCTTTTGTAGGAGCCCCTAAATGGTTATCGCTTGCGAAGTATATTTTTTTTCCTTTTGGAATTTGCATACTGTAAATATAGAAAATGTTTGTTAGTTAACTAGATGCAGCGTTAAGGATTAAGCAATTGTTGGAGCTCCTTGTAAAGAGCGACTTGCGAAAGCCTGACCTTTTAGGTAACGCCAAAATTATTTAGGCATTATCACTTGCATACCATTCTGCATAAGAAGTTGCTGTTTCTTGCAGTTTTAGCGAGTGTAATTGTATGTTTTCTGGTAGGCGTTTTTTTATTTTCGAGGCAAAATCGATAACCATCATTTCACTAGTTGGTTGGTAGTCTACCAAAAGTACGTTGTGCCCTCTGTCTGATAATTCTTTGGCAAGCTCGCGATGTGGTGTGTTTTTATTAAAAACGGTTGCGTGATCAAAAACTTCAACAATGTCTTCTTTGACTATTTTTTTTAGATCGCCAAAATCGATAACCATTCCAAATTTCACATTGTTTGCGTCTTTGATTGGCTTACCAATAACGGTTACAAATAACCTGTAGCTGTGCCCATGTACGTTTTTACATTTGCCATCATAGCCATAAAGCGCGTGACCAGTTTCGAATGAAAATTGTTTTGTAATGCGTATGTTACTCATTATCTGCGTTTGTTTCTGTTATAAAAATAGATGATAACTAGTGCTATTCCTAGCACTAAAAACAATCCGTTTCCGCTTAAAAAATTTAAAATATCCATGTTATTCTTTTTTGTTTTTATTATATCTAAATATTAAATAAGCAAGAGCCACTAAAATGATAAAAGGCAACATAGAACCAATAAATACACCGATGCTATAATTAGCATCTGGCGCGTGTTGTATTTTTTCTTCTATATCTATGTCTTGAATAAGGGAAAGCAGCATATTTTATATTTAAGATAAAAGTTTAGTCAAAGTTACGCCTTTTGTGAAAGTGGTAAAAATTCTTTTCTAAAATTTATGATTAATGGGAATCCTCTGGCGATAATCCATAGTGTAAAAGCTATAAAAATGCCATATAATTTATAGTTTAAAGCATCTAGCCAAAATAGAATAGGTACAAATACGAGACCTGTAGAAAGGAGTAGTACGTTTCTAAGGGTTTTCATTTTACCTAAACCTTTAAAAATACCGTCGAAAATAAAAGCTAAAGCACAAAGTGGCTGCATGAGTAGTACCAACCAGAATATGTTATAGAATTCTTTTAGTACTTCTGGGTCCTTTGTAAAAAGGGTTCCTAAAGAATAGTAAAAAAGAGCACCAAAGCATGCAATGATAAGTCCTATTATAATTCCGTATTTTATTAATTTATTACTTAGTTTTAAGAGGTTTTTATATTCTTTTCCTCCTAATAATTTTCCGGATAAAATATTTCCTGCACTAGCATAACCATCAATAATAAAAGCACCAAGAAACCATAAGTTAATAGCAATTGTATATGCTGCAATATATTGTTTACCATAGCTTGTAGAAAAAGCACTTGCAAAATACAAGGTTACATTTAGAGCCAGAGTACGTAGAAAAAGATTAAGTATCATACCTATAAAACGTTTTATTTCTGGATTAAACGGAAAGCTAAAACGTAATGGAATATTAGTTTTGGTTAAAAGGTAATATGCAGAAAAAATTGCCATTAAAAACTGTGCAAATACACTTGCATATGCAGCACCTTTAATATGCATGGCAGGAATATAGTGTTCAATACCATACACTAAAATAAAGTCTAAAATAATATTTGCTGAAGCACCAATAACAGCAATAAGCATTGGGTAATAAGTGTTTTGTAAGCCTCTAAAAGTTCCAAAAACAGCAATAGTAAAAAGAGTAAAAGGAAAACCGAAAACGCGAATTTTATAATAATCTACACTATAATCTAATATTAAGCCAGAGGCATTATAGAGTTTAAAAATATGTTGAGCAAAAGGATAGGTACTTATAATAATAAGAATGCTTAAAGAAGTAATAATAAATATAGCTTGTGCAGGAAGGTTTTTAACGGCATCGACATTATCTGCTCCTACATATTGCGAAACGATAGAGGAAATAGCACTTCTTGTTTGCCCTAAAACCCAAATAAGCATAGAAATAAAAGCACCAACAATACCAACAGCGGCTAAAGATTCTGTAGCATTTACACTTATGTTTCCTACAATTGCAGTATCTGTTAGAGACAAAATAGGCTCAGACACTCCAGAAATCAATGCAGGAATTGCCAATTTATTTATGTTTTTCAAGCTAATATTGGTGTGCAATTGTTTAATTATTTAATTAGAAAAACTAAAGGTCGTAACAATTATTATAAAATCTGTATTTTTGCAATCTAAATAATACGTAATGAAAAATATTTTAGTTCCTATAGGATCATCAAGTAATGCAAAAAACACCTTACAATATGCTATAGATTTTGCAAAAGATATGAATGCAAATGTTTTTGTTTTTAGAGCTTTTAGTGTAACAGCAAAAGCAGGAGCAATGATAAATATAGATAGTATTATTGCGAGAGAACAGGTTGCAAGTGTAAAAGCAGTTGTAGATCAAGTAGACACTAAAGGTATTGATGTAAAGATAATATCTGCTAAAGGTGGAGTTATTGATAGTTTAGATGTTTTAAATAAAGAGATAGGAATAGATTTAGTTATTGTAGGGCAAAGGCCAAATGATTTACAAGAATCCTTTTTTTTAGGAAGAACCTCAGGAAGTCTAGTTAAACAAACAAACATTCCAGTTTTAATAATTCCGGAAGGATATATTTTTCAACCAATTAAAAAGGTTTTAACAGCAATTAAATCGGGTATTATTACTAAGAAAAATGCAGTATTACCTTTAGAAAAAATAGTTACTACTTTTGAAGCTAACATGCATTTATTACAAGTGAAAACTAAAAAATTCACACCAAAAGATTTAGAGATTTCTAGGGAATTAGAATCTTTAAAGACAGGTTATAGCACTTCAGAAAACGCTACTTTATTTCAAGGTGTTTTAGAACATTTAAACACACATAATCCAGATGTTATTTGTGTTTTTAGACGCAAAAGAGGTTTCTTTAAAAAGCTTTGGGAACAAAACACGATTAAAAAAGCAGATTTTGAAAGTCGTGTACCATTATTGGTTTTAAAAGGAGCAGAGTAAAATTTTTTAATGCTTATTATTTAATTAGAGAATTGTCTTTTTGAGTCAATTCATAGATTTTTTTGGTATCTTATCGAAAACCAAGGGTTTAGTAAAACCCTTTTTTAATACATTCGTATATATTCCCATAACCCCAAAACTATGAGATACCTACTTTTTTTTGCTGTTTTTGTGTGCCATTTAATGCATGCTCAAGAGTCTTTTAATCCTGAAAAAGGAGAAAATGAATTATATAAATCTGCTTCTTTTACTACTGTAGAAAATCAAGATTTAGATATTAATTCTATTATTAAAAATGATAGTTTAAAATACCAATCACTATCTTCTGATAACCATAGTGTAGGTTTTACATCTAGTGATTACTGGGTGAAATTTAAACTTGAAAACACTACTAAAAACGAAAAGACTTATTATCTAGAAACGGCAAGACCAATAACAGATGTTGCTACATTATATCAAATAAATAAAGCAGGAGATATTAGTGCTTTTAAAAGTGGTGATCAAATTTCTTTTAATGAACGACAAGTACAACATCGTTCCACCTTTTTTAAGCTAACCCTTCCAAGTAGATCAACACAACAGTTTTATATTCACCTAAAAAGTGACGGGGAAACTATTAATATTCCATTGAACCTATATAGTGAGTCTACTTTTTGGATGGTAAATTATAAGCAACAATTGTTTTTAGGTATTTTTTATGGTTTACTATTTTTAGCAGGAACAATCTATTTATTCTTTTACACAGGAATAAAAGAAAAAACTTTTTTGTATTATGGTTTTTATGTTTTTTCAATAGGATTAATGCAAGCTGCTCTAGATGGTTTTATACATCAATATATCCTTCCAGAAGGAGGTTTCTTTAATAGTAGAGCTGTTTTAATTACAGCACTATTATCAAACTTTTTTCTTTTAAAATATTGTGAGCATTTTTTAAAAGTAAGAGAAGTATTTAATAAAACACACAAAGTATTTAATACCATTTACATTGTGTTAGGTATTTTGTTTTTAATGCTTTTTATAAACCCTAAAACATTAGAGTTAGCATATCCTCTTAGTAATTTAAATGGACTATTTAGTTTAGTTTTAATTGTTGGTACTCTTTTTAGAATGCGATATAAGCGCATTAAAATTGACACCTATTTTACTTTCGGTATTTTCTTTTTAGTAATTGGCTTATTAGGTTTTGTAATGAATAATTTAAGTCTACTTCCTAATAATTTTTACACATTAAACAGTGCTAAATTTGGTTCTGGATTTGAAGTGATTTTTCTATCTATGTCCATGACTACATTAATACGAAATTTGCGGGTAGAAAAAGAAATATCGCAAAGAGAAGCACTACAAAAAGCAGAAGAAGTTAGTTTACTAAAAACATATTTCATGTCTAATATGAGCCATGAATTAAGAACTCCAATTAATGCTATTATGGGAATAGCAGAAACAGAGCTTAAAGAATTAAAGGATGAAGATAGAAAGCCTTTTGAAATTATTAAAAATGCTTCCTTTAGCTTATTAAGTAATATAAATGACATATTGGATTTTGAAAATATAGAAAAAAATAAGCTAAAGCTAGATGAATCTATATTCAATCCAACAGAAGCGATTCAACAAATTGTAGATAATTGGAAAATAAAAGCAGAAGAAAAAGGTATTGCATATCAATTTAAAATTGATAATAATTTACCAGAAAGTATTAAAGGAGATTCGAAACGCTTCATTCAAATAATTAATAATGTTTTAGGTAATGCTGTAAAATTCACCAATAAGGGAAGTGTTCGTTTTAAGCTTAGTTGTATCGCGCAACCCAATAACATACATCGCTTTTCTATTCATATTTCAGATACAGGAGTAGGAATGGATGCTAAAATGAAATCTAGTGTTTACGATAGTTTTAATCAAATGCGATTAAACCATAAAAGAGAGTTTGGAGGTGTTGGCTTAGGGTTAACCATTGTTAGACATTTAGTAGCTCTTTTTAAAGGAAGTATTAAAATTGAAAGTGAAAAAGGGGTTGGTACAGAAGTTTTTATTGATTTAGAATTAGAAAGTGCACCAAAAGCATTAAAAAAGGAAATTTTAAAACAAAAAGTAAAACAGTTGCATACGCCAATGCATATATTGGTTGTTGAAGATAACAAGTTAAACCAAATGGTTATGGGAAAACTTTTAAAAAGTTTTTCGGATGTTACTTATACTATGGTAAATAATGGTCAAGAGGCTTTAGATGCTTTAAAAACAGAGACCTTTAATGTCGTTTTAATGGATTTACAAATGCCGGTAATGGATGGTTATGAAGCAACAGAAATTATTAGAAGTGGCATCTTTAATGAAGCGATTACAAAAATACCAATAATAGCAGTTACTGCAGATGCAATGCAAGAAACCAAGCAAAGAGTTCTGGATTTGGGGATGAATGATTATTTAACCAAACCAGTTAATAAAGACGTTTTATTAGCAAAAATCGCTTCTAGTTGTCATACTGCTGTTTTAAAAATCGCTTAATTTTTTTTAATAAAAGAAATACTCTTATCGACTATTTTTTTTAACGAAATTGGCATTTTGCTTTCTGTCCATGGATGGGAACTATTAAAAACATGATTGCTATTTTCTATTTTAAAAAGTTCACTTTCTGAGTTCCAAAGATTTAGATTTTTTGCTTCGTTAAATGGTACCGAAGGGTCTTCAACGGCATGAATAATTAAAAATGGAATCTTGATTCTTTTGGCAGCTAATTCAATATTAAGCCTTGTTTCATTTGCTTTATAATCTAAGTAAAACTGATAATTATGTGGCATTTGTTGTTTAGTTCTACCGTTTAAAACATATTTAACACCATCTTTTTTCCATTGCCCAAGATCGCCAATGGTAGCAGTTCTTTTTGCAAAACCACTAACACTTGCCCAAGTAATTAGTTTTTTTATTCTAATATCCTCAGAAGTTTTTAGTATTGAAATTCCACCTCCTCTTGAATGTCCAATTAGTGTAATGTTATTTGTATCTATTTGATTTAAAAACGCATTATTTTTAGATAGAATATGTTGTAATACACTTTCAACATCCTCTAGTTCTTTGGTGTAGTTGTTTTCTGCAAAAGCCTCCAGATCTGGAAAGTCTATTGGGTTATCTATTGTTCCTCCATTATGCGAGAAATTAAATTTTATAAAAAATAATTCTGCAGCACTAAAAGCTTGCGCAACTAAATCCCAGCTTCCCCAATCTTTAAATCCTTTATAACCATGGCAGAAAATAACTAAAGGTTTTTTGTTGGCATTGTCTTTATAAAAAGCATCCCAAAGTATTGGTTTTTTTTGCTCTCTTTGTATTACTAGGTTTTTGTGAATCATTAGCATTAGACTTCTTTTTCAATAAAATTAATTTTAGGATTACAGATTTCTATAATGATTTTTTTGAGTTCTATTTCGAAATTAGCGAGGGTTTCTTCAGTAATAAGTTGGTCGCTATTTCGTCCCTCTTTCACACCAAATTTTATAAAACCAGCGCTTAGGTTTTTAAAAGAGATAATACCTGCTTCTAAAGGAAATGCTACTTTGTTTTCTTGCTTCATCATATACGCATATAAAAGTACCTGGAAACTTTTACTATATTTTTTGTAATCTGTTGTAATGTCTTCCCAATTAGAAATCTCTACTTGATTGGAAGCAACTTTCCCAGTTTTATAATCAATAATCCTGGTAATACCATTGTAAGAATCTACGCGATCTACTTTACCGGTTAGGTGTATTGTATAATCTAATTCTGAAATAGAAATGGCTGTTCTGTTGTTAGCCTCTAAAGCAATTATTTTAATTTGGTTTCCTTGTTTTACTTCTTCTATTTCTAAATTAATAAAATTAAAAACATAGCGTTTTGCAATTTCAAAAATGATAAGGTTTTTTCCAGTATTAATATCTCCTTCTTTATATTCCTTTTCAAAATGATAGGTAACTTTTTGGGCGATTTTCTGTTTTTGTTTTTCTAAATTCTCAGCCGTTAAAAAAACACCAATAAACTCTTTATATAAATCCTCTAGTGTATTATGCACAACCGTCCCAAGTGTATTAAAGGCAACACTTTCTTCTACGTCCTCTTGTTGCGTTATCCCTAATATTTTTTGATAATAAAAGTCTATCGGGTTTCTAATATAGTTGGTTAATGAAGAAGGTGAAAACCCTTTTTTCGCAACAGCTATTAACTCGTTTTGTATTGCTTCCGTTTTTTCAATTTCTATTAGTTTAGTAAAACACGCTTCTACCTTTGGAGTTACTATTTGATGCTTAATAGAATGATCTCCTTCTAATTCTAACTGCGTAATAAACCTGCTTTTTTCTCCTCCAGTTAAAACATCTGCTTCTGTATTGTATAAAATGTAAACATTTTTAGCGCGTTGTACTAACCTGTAAAAGTGATAAGTATAAACAGCATCTTTTTCTTTATATGTTGGTAGTTTGTTTTCTATTTTAACATCAAAAGGTATAAATGAATTATTAGTTTTTCCTGACGGAAGTACACCTTCATTTACCGAAGCTATGATTACGGTTTCAAAATCTAGTACACGAGACTCCAGCATTCCCATAACTTGTAAGCCTTGTAAAGGTTCTCCTTGAAAATCTAAAGTAGCTGCGCTTAATAATTCTTTATAAATACCATGAAGCGTATTTAAATCTTTAATATAGCTGTAGCTTTTATTTAGGTTAGAAAGTTCATTAAATAGCTCATTAAAGCGAAATAAGTATTCTAAAGAGAGTTTGTTTAAAGATTTATTTAAGTCCAAATCTTCTTTAATGCATAAAATTAGTGTATTACAGTTTTTAAGAATGTTTTCTACATTGTTGTCTTTTACCACAAATAATAAGTCTAGCACTTTTGAAGAATTTACGGCTAACTCTTTTAAGCGATCTATAGTGATGTAAACTAAGTTATTGTTAAGTATCGTTTTTGTTATTTTTGATGCTATATCTACATTATTATTATTAAGTAAAGGCCTAATGTACTGGTGAGAAAGAATAGCTATTACATCTTTGTAATAAAATGTATCGCCTCCTTTTTTGTGTATTTGAAAAATTTGTTCAAACAAGGATGCTAAGGGAATGGATTGTAAGGGAAACCCCATTGTAATATTTAATGCATCTATTGATGATGGAAGAGCATTTAATGTTGGTGTGAGTAGGTTTTCGTCTGCTAGAACAACTGCTGTTTGTTGTAAGCTTGCATTATTTTTTTTTATTTTTTTTAAAAGTGTACCAATATATTTTGCTTGTCCAATGTTTTTAGGGACTCCAAAAACCTCTATTTTTTTTTCTTTTTTATAATTATTCGTTTTCCAATTAAACGGGTTTGTAGAAAAGTATTTCCAGTTTTTGTGATGTTGTCTTGTAAATAAGCCAGCATCATGATATTTATTATCAAAAAACTTTTGATCAATATCCCAAAAAATTTCTCCCATTTCATTTTCAAGTAATTCTTGAATAATATTTTCTTCGGCTTTATTTAATGCATTAAACCCTAAAAAAACATGTTGATTTTTAGAATTACTTTGTATGTATGTTTCTAAATTCTCAACGGCTTCTCTGTAGATTAAACCTTGATAACCTGTTTTGTTTTGTAAAAGCGTTTCTGAAAATTTTGTGTAGTATTGATTTAATTTACTCCAAAAGGATAAATATTTTTTTATAAAATCAGATTTAGGTTCTTCTAAAGACCAATGTTTTAAATCTTGTATAGCGCTTAAATAATTAAATATTTTGTCTTGAGAAATAAGGTATCTATCTATTTCATTAAAATCTTGAAGTAGTATTTGAGCCCATTTTGAAAAGGAATCAAAACCTTCTTGATCTTCTTTTTTAGTTAATTCTAAATAGACTTTATAGAAAACAAATAGAAGTTCAGTGTTTGAAGTTTTTTTTAATTGCGATAAGTCTTCTACAAATTCTTCTATACTAATAATTTTAGGAGATAGAATAGTATGATTAACTATTTGAGCAATTTGATGTTTTAAAAAAATACCAGCCCGTTTACTGGGTAATATAAAGATTAGTGTAGATAAATCTTTATTTCTTTTTTGTAAATCTTTTAATACATCTAGAATGAATGTTGTCATTCTATAAAAATAAAAAACGCTTCGATATATCGAAGCGTTTTTATTAAATATTTAGATTGTTTGGTAATACTTATTTTCTAAGTTTTACTTCAACACGTCTGTTATTTTTCTTACCAGCTCTTGTAGAGTTACTATCGATTGGGTAATCTTCACCAAATCCAGCAGCAACTAATCTTTGAGCGCTTACTCCATTAGAAATTAAATAATCTCTTACAGCGTTAGCTCTTCTTTCCGATAATAATTGGTTAGAAGATTTAGAACCATCACTATCCGTATGTCCTTCTAATGTAAAGTTAGATTCTGGATATTCTTTTAAGATAGCAGTAATTGCTTGTAATACTGGGAATGTTTCTTGTTTGAAAGAAGACTTAGCACTATCAAATAAGATTGTTCTAGCATAGTTGTTTAATGTAGCCATTACTTCTGCAGTAGGAGCAGCAACAACTTCTGGACAACCATTGTTTGCAGCAACACCAACTTCGTTAGGACATTTATCATCTTTGTCTAAGATACCGTCACCATCAGTGTCTGCCCATGGGCATCCATTGTTAGCAGCAGGACCAACTTCGTTAGGACATTTATCATCTCCATCAGCAACACCATCAGCATCTGCATCTGGACAACCAGCTAAAGCTTTTAATCCAGGAACTGTAGGACATTTATCGTCTTTATCTGCTACACCGTCACCATCGCTATCAGGACATCCATTAAATTCAGCTAAACCAGCTTCATTAGGACAAGAATCTTTAGAATCTTCGATTCCATCACCATCAGCATCTGGACAACCGTTGAATGCTTCTAAACCAGGTACTTCTGGACAAGCATCATCTTTATCATATACACCGTCACCATCTGTATCTTTTCCACCAAACTTAACAGTTAAACCTGCTGAATGTTGGAAATGTTTAGATAAGTAATCTTCGAAAGAATGTTTATACGTAGATTGTAAGTTGAAACCAATGTTTTCTGTAATCCAGAAGTTTAATCCTAAAGAACCATTTAAAGTTCCAGCTCCGATTTCATCAATCCAAGTGTAACCACCACCAACACCTAAATAAGGCTCAATAGTTGTACAGTTTAATAAGTCTGCAAAGCTATATCTAACAGCTGCATCAAGACCATAATAAGACATTTCACTAACAGTTACGCTAGGTACTCCAACTGTTTCACCAATTTTTTCGATTTTGTTGATCGATCCTGTTACTCCAAGTGAAAACCCATTGTTAAGGTATTTAGAAACTGAAATGGTAGATAATGAAGGAAGGATGTTCCAGTGATCATCTACATTAAAGTATTCATCGAAGTAGTCACCTTGAGGAGAATCTTCTCCTACTGGATAAAGATCAACTGCGTTTACCCCGAAACTAATTGCCCAAGGATTGTTTTCATCTTGTGCATACGTGTTGCTAAAACCTAATACAAGCAACATAGCGAACAATAATCTGCTAAGATTTTTCATATTCAAAAATTTAATTTTTAAGTGTTAATTGATAAGCAAAAGTAAGTTGTTAAATATTATTAACAAAGACAAATATAAAAAAATATTAAAAAAAACGTTTAAAAATATCTGTTTGTAATCAATTTAAATAATTTCTAATGTTTTCCCAACATTAATGAAGCTAGTTATAGCCTTATCTAAATGCGCTTTTTCATGTGCTGCAGAAAGTTGTACTCTTATTCTTGCTTTTTCTTTTGGAACGACTGGAAAAAAGAAACCAATAACATAAATACCTTCTTTTAATAACATATTTGCCATTGTTTGAGCAAGTTTTGCATCGTATAACATTACTGGAACAATAGCAGAATCTCCTTCAACAATGTCAAAACCTGCTTCTTTCATCCCTTTTTTGAAGTAATTGGTATTCCATTCTAATTTGTCTCTAAGTGTGGTGTCATTTTTTAGCATATCAAAAACTTTAATAGATGCACCAACAATTGCTGGGGCTAAAGAATTTGAAAATAAATATGGTCTAGAGCGTTGACGTAAGATTTCAATAATTTCTTTTTTTGCTGTAGTATATCCTCCCATAGCTCCTCCTAAAGCTTTTCCTAAGGTACCTGTTATAATGTCTATTCTACCTAAAACACCTTTTTCTTCTAATGTACCAATTCCCTTTGGCCCAATAAATCCTGTTGCATGACATTCGTCAATCATTACCATTGCATCATATTTATCTGCTAAGTCACAAATTTCATCTAATGGAGCTACTAAGCCATCCATAGAGAAAACACCATCTGTTACAATGATTTTATTTCTTGCTCCATTTGTATTCGCTTCTATTAATTGTTTTTCTAAATCTGCCATGTCATTATTTGCATAACGATATCTAGCAGCTTTACATAAACGTACTCCATCTATTATCGATGCGTGATTTAAAGCGTCTGAAATAATAGCGTCCTCTTTACCTAATAAAGGTTCAAAAACACCACCATTTGCATCAAATGCTGCAGCGTATAAAATGGTGTCTTCTGTGCCATAAAAATCTGCAATTTTTTGTTCTAACTCCTTGTGTATGTCTTGTGTGCCGCAAATAAAGCGTACCGAAGACATACCAAAACCATGGGTATCCATAACGTCTTTTGCAGCTTGAATTACTTCTGGATGTGAAGAAAGCCCTAAGTAGTTGTTTGCACAAAAGTTTAAAACGGTTTCTCCTGTGTTTAATGTTATTTCTGCTCCTTGAGGAGAGGTGATAATGCGTTCTTCTTTATAAAGACCATTATCTTTTATGTCTTGAATTTCTTGTTGTAGTTGTTGTTGAATATTTCCGTACATGATTTTTGTTTTTTACAAATTTAGGATGTTTTTTGCGTTAGTGGTAGAAACGGCATCCTTTTTTATATTGGTTTTAAGATTAGAGTTTATATTTAGATGAAAGGCTTCTTTTAGTATAATATTTTATAGGAAATTATAAAAAAGATATAGTGGATGACACGACGGTTTTGAAGTCTTTAACGAAAAAGCGTAACGCCATTATTAAAAAGTAACTACATGAATGTCATCGTTAATGTATATTAAAATTTTATTTATCACTTTGTAAGACATTTGCTCAATAATACTTTGGTAATTTTCTAATTGTAATTGGTGCTTTTTGTCTATTGCTCCTGTTTTGTAATCTATAATAGTTGCTTGATTATTCTGGTTTATAACCAATCTGTCTGGTCTTATAATTTCATGTTTAGATATAATGTCTCTTTCATTAAATATCGTGTAACCATCTGTGAAATAGTTTTTTAAATCTTTGTGGTTAACTATTTGTAATATGGTTTTTTGTAATTCTTTTGCTTGCTCTTGGTTAATAATAGCTTTGTCTAGAAAATGCGAGATTGCAAATGTAATATCCTCTTTTGTTTTAATATGCGCCATAATGTTATGAATAAGGTTTCCTTTTTCAATGGCTTTTTCTTGATTGGTATTCCATAAATAACCAGAGTTTGTTACAATTTTTATATTATGACTTTCTTTGGTTGTAGTTATAAATTCTTTTTGTTCTATAATTTCTTTAGGGGAAGTTTCCCTTTTTGAAACTTTTTTAGCAGTACCAAAAGTGTACATGCTTTCATTGTCGTTATATTTTTGTGCTTGTTTTAGATATTCTAAAAACAAGGCAGAAAAGGTTCTTGGTTTTGCTTCTTTTTTAGGAGTTGTCTCTTTTTTTGTAATAATATAAAGTTGTTCTTTTGGTCTGGTTAGTGCTACGTATAACAGGTTTATATTATCTAACTCCAATTCGGATTGGTGTTTGTTATGAATTTCTAGGCCAACTTCACCATAGTTTTCAAATTCTTTATTGTAATTTAATAAGGTGTTGGAAAAGCCATTAAAATTTTCTGCTTGTAATGGGAACCATTCTTTTGGTTCTATTTCTTTATAAATATTTACATCTGCATATGGAAAAATAACTACAGGAAATTCTAGACCTTTAGATTTATGAATGGTCATTATTTGCACTGCATTTTGTCCTTGAGGAGAAACAATACTTAATTTTTCTTTTTTGTTGGCTACATGCTCTAAAAAACCAGAAAGACTAGACCCTTGTTTTTGCGCATACTCTAGTATAAAGTCTAAATAATATTGAACATATGCGTTAGATGTTTCTACAAGGTTAAAATTTCTAACAATGGTTTCTGCTAATTCATATAATGGTAATTGTAATAATTGCTTAGGAGTTAGGTAGATGTTGTAATCTTCAAAACTGGTAAAGGTTTGAAAAAGAGACTGTTTTGTGTGTTTGCTAAAAAAAGCATGCTTGTCTTTAATATTAAATTTTTCAGTAAGATAATTTAACATGTTAATCTTGATCTCTTCGTTTTCAGATTGTACCAAGAGGGTTAACATATTATCTATAAATTGTACTTCTGGACTATTAAAAATTAGCATTGTTTCCGAGGACATAATAGGAATATCTGCTTGATTTAAATATTCTGCAATAGCAACACCTTCCTTTTTCTTACGTACTAAAATGCAAATATCTTGATAGGTAAACCCATTTGTTAAACAAGTTTTAATAATCTCTAATACTTTTTGCGGATAGATTTCGTCTCTAGCTTCATCTTTTAGGTCTAAAAAATCTAATTGAATATAACCTTCTTTTTCATTAAAGGTCTTTTGCTTAGAACCATCTATATATAGCTTACTGTAATCTTGGTTACTAAAAACAGTTGAAGCTACATATTGAAAAAAATGATTGTTAAAATGAATAATTTCTTGATAGCTTCTATAGTTTGTTGGTAAATTATCTACATGTTGTTCTACTTGAAAAGGATAAACGTTTTTAGAGTATAAGTCTATAAATTGATCTGCTTCTCCACCTCGCCATCTATAAATTGCTTGTTTGGCATCGCCAACCAACATAGCGGTTCCGTTTTCTTGTTTTAGGTTTTCGCCGGCAAGTGAGTTATCTATTAGCGGAATTAAATTTTGCCATTGTAATTTAGAAGTGTCTTGAAACTCATCTATAAAATAGTGTCTAAATTTTTCGCCTAAACGTTCATAAATAAAGGGAGTGGGTTGGTCTTTAATTTCTTTTTGAATTAAGGTATTAAACTCGGAAATCAATAATTTGTTTTGGTCTATTTTTATGTTTGTAAGCTCTTTGTTTATGGCAGTTAAAACCGATAAAGGTGTTATGTTTCTGTAAAAGGCTTTTAAGAATCTATATTGAAAAACTAATTTTTTGGTATCTAGAAACGCCTTAATTAATTGCGGTTGCAAACCATCTATAACAGCACCAAGATCTGGAGTGAGTCTTTTAGGGTATAGTGTTTCGTTGTTAATTAAGGTAATTTGCCATTTAGGATCAAATTTTACAGTAAAGTTTTTATTTGCTAGTTTCTCAAAATGTTTTGGTAAATAACTACTTGAAAAATCATTAAACTGTAAACCAGCTTCACTAATAAGTTGTAATAGATTTTTTGAAATTTCTACAATTTGATCTTCAAGATTTTTAAGGTCTTTTTTTATTTGTATTTTAAGTGTTTTAAAATCCTCAAGCGATTTGTCTTTCAGTTTTTCAATATGTGGAACATCACTTTCTTTAACTAGCAGTTTAGCAATCTTATTTAAATCGAAAGTAATGTCCCAACTTTTATCTTCATCTGCTTTTTCAATAGCAAAATCCACTAAAACTTTAGTAAGTTCTCTATTGGTTCCTGCTTTTGCAATCAAACTATCTACAGCTTCTTGTAAAAGCGAATCTTGATCTAGTTCGACTTCAAAATTTAAAGGTAGTTTTAAATCGTGTGCAAAAGTTCTTATGATTTTATGTGTAAAGCCATCAATGGTAGAAACATCAAAAGCTGCATAATTATAGATAATACTGTTTAATATTTTTTTAGATTTTTTTTGAAGTTTCTCAGGCTTCATTTCAAGTTCTTCACTAAGTACAGTAAACATGCTATTTGGGTTTTCTATACTTTCTTCTAAAGAAAACGCAGTAAGCATTTCTATAATACGTTCTTTCATTTCACCAACTGCTTTATTGGTAAATGTAATCGCTAAAATGTGCTTGTATTGTTGGGTATTACTAGATTGCAATAAAATCTTTAAATACTCTTTTACTAGCGTGAATGTTTTGCCACTTCCTGCAGATGCATTATAAATAGTAAAAGGATGTTGGTTTGTCATGCGTTAAATTTTAGACAAGATAAAAACTATCAATGATTTCATAACGATTTATTATTTTTAATTGAAAGCATTTATGCGTAAATTTGAAAGAAATTAAATATTAACTTAAAAAAAGAAATATTATGGCTTTCGAATTACCGAAATTAAAATATGCTTATGATGCTTTAGAACCAAACATTGATGCACGCACAATGGAGATTCACCACACAAAACATCATAACGGTTATACAACAAAATTAAATGCTGCTATTGAAGGTACCGATTTAGAAGGAAAATCTATTGAAGATATTCTTGGTAATCTAGATATGAATAATGGTGCAGTTAGAAATAATGGAGGTGGTTTTTATAACCATTCTTTATTTTGGGAAGTAATGAATCCAGAAGGAAAAGGGCGTTTGTCTGGAGATTTAAAAGATGCTATTGAAGCAGCTTATGGATCTGTTGATGCTTTTAAAGATGCTTTTAGTAAAGCTGCAGCTACACAGTTTGGTTCTGGTTGGGCTTGGTTATGTGTGCATAAAGGAGGGAAAGTAGAGGTTTGTTCTACACCAAATCAAGATAATCCATTGATGCCAGGAGTTACTTGTGAAGGAACACCAATTTTAGGATTAGATGTTTGGGAACATGCTTACTATTTAAATTACCAAAACAGAAGACCAGATTATATTGAAGCTTTCTTTAATGTAATTAACTGGAACGAAGTAGAAAGACGTTATGCCGAAGCTAAATAAGCTTTAATACAAAAACAAAACCTATTATTATTTTAGTAGGTGTAAATAAAAAAAGGTGAACTTGCGTTCACCTTTTTTCGTCCCAAATCTACCATAAACTTAACCTACTTATGTTATGGAGATATACAAATAACGTAAAAGTATTTTGAATATTTTATATAACTTTATTTTTTTTGAGGTTATAAAATGAAAAAAGGTGAACGAGAGTTCACCTTTTTTGCCCCAAATCTACCATAAACTTAACCTACTTATGTTATGGTCTAGCAAATATAAGTGTGCTTGGATGTAAATGCGAAAATTATTAGACAAACGACTAATATATTAGTCTAAAGGGGTAAAGTGTCTGTTTTAGAGAGAAATATGAAAGAAATGTTATTAAATAAAAAAAAGGTGAACGAGAGTTCACCTTTTTTGCCCCAAATCTACCATGAACTTAACCTACTTATGTTATGGTACAACTAATGTACTTTTATTTATTGGAATTTATAAAATCTTTTAGATGAAAAGCTTTTTTTTTGGATTAAGTGTTTCAAAACAAGGTAGATACGGATAAACCGTAAAAAACAAATTAATAAGCACGTTCTTTGTTTCCTTCATAAAAATTAATAAAAGCTCTATTTACTACCCTATTTCCTCCAACTGTTGGATAGTTTCCTGTAAAATACCAATCTCCTAAATTTTTAGGACAGGCTTTATGTAAATTAGCAACAGGTTGAAATAATATTTTTACCTCAGCATTTACTGTTTCATCGCTTAAGAGTTCCGAAATTTTATTTGAAATTTCATCGTCTGTAAAAGGGTCGTATAATTCTTTAACAAAGTTTTTTACATCAGAATCATTTAAGTCTACTTGTTTTTTACATTTCTTATATACTTCCTCAATTAAATGATATTTGTTGTTTTCTTTTAACAAAGCTAACATTGCTCTAAAAGCAATTAGTCCTTCTAGATTAGCCATGTCAATACCGTAGCAATCTGGAAAACGTATTTGAGGAGCAGAAGAGACAACAACTATTTTTTTAGGATGTAGTCTATCCATCATTTTAATGATACTCTTTTTTAAGGTGGTACCTCTTACAATACTATCATCTATGATCACTAAATTATCTGTTGGTTTTATTACCCCATAAGTGACGTCGTATACATGAGCAACTAAATCATCTCTACTACTATCTTCTGTAATAAAAGTTCTTAGCTTCACATCTTTAATAGCTATTTTTTCAATTCTGGTTCTTTCCGATAAAATTTCAATAACACGTTCTTTGGAGAGTTTACCATCGCCATCTAAAATAGCTTGTGTTTTCTTTTTATTAAGATGTTCTTCAACAGCTTCAATCATTCCAAAGAAGGAAGTTTCTGCGGTATTGGGGATATAGGAAAACACAGAGTTTTCAGTATCGTTATTAATTGCTTCTAAAACTTTAGGCATTAATAATTTGCCTAGCTCTTTGCGTTCTTGATAAATTTCAGCGTCACTTCCTCTAGAAAAATAAATACGTTCAAAAGAACAGGCTTTTCTTTCTAAAGGTTCTAATATTTTTTGAATAGAAACTTCTCCAGATTTTTTTGTAATAATTGCATGTCCTGGTTCTAGTTCTTTAACGTCGTCAAAATCTACATTAAAAACAGTTTGTATTACAGGTCTTTCTGAAGCTACAACTACCACTTCATCATCTTGATAATAATACGTTGGTCTTATTCCAGCAGGATCTCGAAGTACAAAAGAATCTCCATGACCTAAAAGCCCAGCCATGGCATAACCACCATCCCAGTTTTTAGCTGCTCTTTTTAATATTTTAGCCACGTTTAATCTTTCGGCAATTAACGGAGAGCATTCGTTTTTGTTGTAACCTTCTTTTTTGAGTTTCTTGTAAATTTTTGCAACAGCATCATCTAAAAAGTGTCCAATTTTTTCCATTATAGTAATGGTATCTGTATACTCTTTTGGGTGTTGCCCAAGGTCCAGCAGGTTTTTAAATAACTCTTTAACATTAGTCATGTTAAAGTTACCCGCAAGAATTAGGTTTCTATGCATCCAGTTATTTTGTCTTAAGAAAGGGTGTACACTTTCTACACTGTTTTTTCCAAAGGTGCCATAACGAACATGACCCAATAAAACTTCTCCTATATAAGGAATGTTTCTTTTTTGTAAAGCAACATTGTTTTGGTATTCTGGATGCTCTGTTAGTTCTTTGTTAATGCGCTCATTAATTTGCGCAAAAATATCTTGAATTGGTTGTTGTGCAATAGAGCGAACTCTACTAATATAACGTTCTCCTGGTTTGGTGTCTAGTTTAATACTTGCAAAACCAGCTCCATCTTGTCCACGATTGTGCTGCTTTTCCATTAAAAGGTACATTTTATTCACGCCGTAAAATGCGGTACCATACTTTTTCTTGTAATATTCTAATGGTTTTAAAAGTCTAATGTGTGCAATTCCACATTCATGTTTTAAAGCATCGCTCATTTTGTTGTATTGTGTTTGTTGTTTTTTATTTTGTTTTTCGCTTTACCAGTTAATTTACAATATTTTAATTGTGCTTCTTTTGTTTAGCGGAAATAAAAAACGCGCTCTATTTTAGAGCGCGTTTGTGTTTATTTTAATTCGATATCAAATTGGGTCAAATCCTTGAACTGTTGCAAGCGTTCGAAGATTTCTTTATCTGTTAGTGTTAGCATGCGTTCAGTTCCAAATTTTTCAACACAAAAGGACGCTAATGCAGAGCCGTAAATGACTGCCTTCTTCATATTATCAAAAGAGATGTTGCCTGTTTTAGCAATATAACCTGCAAAACCACCGGCAAAAGTATCTCCTGCTCCTGTTGGATCAAATACTTCGGCTAAAGGTAAAGCTGGTGCATAAAACATATTCCCTTCACTAAAAAGTAAAGCGCCATGTTCTCCTTTTTTAATAACTACATATTTAGGACCCATTTCATGAATCTTTTTTGCAGCATTTACCAATGAGTATTCTCCAGATAATTGGCGAGCTTCTTCATCATTAATAGTAATAACATCTACATTTTTTAATACTGCTTTTAAATCATCCATAGCAATATCCATCCAGAAATTCATAGTGTCTAAAATAGCCAATTTTGGTTTTTTAGACATTTGATTTAAAACACTTTGTTGGGTTAAAGGATGTAAGTTGCCAAGCATAACAATATCTGCGTCTTTATAGCTTTCAGGAACAACAGGTGTAAAATGTTCAAGTACATTAAGCTCTGTTACTAAAGTGTCACGAGAGTTCATATCGTTATGATATTTACCACTCCAGAAGAACGTTTTGCCTTCTTTTACTATTTCTATTCCTTCTATACTTACTTTTCTTTCGGTTAAAAGGTCTAAGTATTCTTGAGGGAAATCTCCACCAACAACAGAAACAGCTACTGCATCTACATTGTCAAAATTGGCTGCAGAAAAACCTATATATGTTGCTGCGCCTCCAAGAATTTTATCGGTTTTACCAAAAGGGGTTTCAATAGCATCAAAGGCTACAGTTCCAACTATTACTAATTTGCTCATAAAGCGATGTTAATTTTTTTTGCAAATATACGTTATTTTAAAACGAGTTTAATAAATTATTTCCTACCAAAATCTGCAGGTATTTCTCCCCAAGCTTTTGTTTCCCATTTTACAATGGTTGTGGTGTACGTGTTTTTATTAAGCCATGTAATTGCACGATCTACTAAATCGAAAACAGGTTTGTTTTTATCGTTTCGTTCTAGCTTAGAGTTGCATTGCTTTTTGCGAACCCAGCTCATGGCTGTTCTAGAGTCTGTATATATAATAAGGTTGCTATTGTGTTTTTTTAAAAAGCTTAATCCGTGAACCAAAGCTAAAAACTCTCCTATGTTATTTGTGCCTTCGGCAAAAGGGCCTTGGATGAAAAGTTGTTTTTTAGATTTTGTTTCTACACCACGATATTCCATAATACCAGGGTTCCCAGAGGAAGCAGCATCTACAGCAATAGAGTTATAATTAGGTTGACCTATTTTTTTTAATTGTTCTGGTGTGAGTTCGCTTTTAAATTTTTTGTTGGAACCTATATAATCTTTATAATTCCCATTTAATGCCTTTTTTGCAGCATCAAAAGTGGCAAAAGATTTGTATTGTGCACCTTGATAATCTTTAATTTGCGCTTTACAATCATTCCATGTTTCAAAAACACCAACATGATGCCCTTTCCAAACCGTGTAATATTTTTTTTTCTTTTTAGCCATCTTTAGTTTCCGTGAAAACAGAAATCTTATTATTTAGTATCTAGCAACAATTTTTCTACCACTTCTGGAAAATGTTTCATTTCTAATAAATGAATTTTTTTTGCAATATCTTCAGCAGAATCTGTCGTTTTTACTTCACATTTTGCCTGAAAAAGGATTGCTCCTTCATCATAATGTTCATTTACGTAATGAATCGTGATACCAGTTTCTTTTTCTTTACTATTAACAACCGCTTCGTGAACATGCATACCGTACATGCCTTTTCCTCCAAATTTTGGTAACAGAGCAGGGTGTATATTTATCACTTTATTAGGGAAATGTGCGAGTATTTTTTCTGGGAATTTCCATAAAAAACCAGCAAGTACAATTAAGTCCGGTTGCGTGTTTTTAAGTATGTTTAGAACATCATTGGTTTTAGTGAAAGCTATTTTGTTAAATGATAAAGCGCTTGTATTCAGTTTTTTGCAACGCTCCAGTACTTTGGCATGAGGATTGTTAGTTAGAACCTGAATAACAGAAGCATTTTCTCTGTTGTGAAAAAACTTAATTAAATTTTCAGCATTAGTTCCACTTCCGGAAGCAAAAATTACAATACGTTTCATTTACAGATAATAATGTTAAAATTGTTCGAACAAAAAAAAGAATAATTATTAACAATTAGTAGCAAAAAAGAAAATATTCAGCTTTATTTATTAAATTACAAGCACATTTTTAAACTAAAGGTGTGTTTTAAAATAAAGTTTTTTATTTTTGCCATCTAATTAAAACTTAAAATTAAAAAGATTATGTCAGACATTGCATCAAGAGTAAAAGCGATTATCGTAGACAAACTGGGAGTTGATGAAAACGAAGTTGTAACAGAAGCTAGCTTCACAAACGACTTAGGAGCAGATTCATTAGATACTGTTGAATTAATAATGGAGTTCGAAAAAGAATTCGATATCCAAATACCAGACGATCAAGCTGAAAATATTGCAACAGTTGGTCAAGCGGTTTCTTATATTGAAGCAGCTAAATAAGAACAAACTTTATGGAACTAAAGCGAGTTGTAGTTACAGGTCTAGGCGCATTAACACCTATTGGTAATACCAAAGATGAATATTGGGAAGCCTTATTAAGTGGTAAAAGTGGTGCTGCACCTATAACATATTTTGATACCGAAAAGTTCAAAACCAAGTTCGCTTGTGAAATAAAAAACTTTAACGCTACCGATTTTTTTGATAGAAAAGAGGCGCGTAAAATGGACAAGTTTGCTCAGTATGCTATGATAGCTTCCGATGAAGCTATCATAGATGCTAAGCTGAATTTGGACAGCATCAACAAACTACGTGTTGGTGTTATTTGGGGCGCTGGAATTGGAGGTCTAGAAACATTTCAAAACGAAGTTTTAAACTTTGCTCAAGGAGATGGAACACCTAGATTTAATCCGTTCTTTATCCCAAAAATGATTGCAGATATAGCACCTGGTAACATATCTATTAAACATGGATTTATGGGACCTAATTATACAACAGTTTCTGCTTGTGCCTCTTCTGCTAACGCTATGATTGATGCTTTAAATTATATTCGTTTAGGACATTGTGATGTTATAGTAACCGGAGGAAGTGAAGCTGCAGTAACTATTGCAGGAATGGGAGGCTTTAATGCTATGCATGCATTATCTACTAGAAATGAAAGTCCAGAAACAGCATCTAGACCTTTTGATGCAACCAGAGATGGTTTTGTATTGGGAGAAGGAGCAGGAGCTATTATTTTAGAAGAGTATGAGCACGCAAAAGCAAGAGGAGCAAAAATATATGCAGAAGTATTAGGAGGCGGAATGTCTTCTGATGCACATCACATGACAGCACCACATCCTGATGGAATTGGAGTTATTGCTGTGATGAAAAATTGTTTAGAAAACGCAGGAGTTAAACCAGAAGAAGTAGACCATATTAATACACATGGTACCTCAACACCTTTAGGAGATGTTGCAGAGCTTAAAGCTATTTCGGAAGTATTTGGCGCGCATGCAAAAAATATAAACATAAACTCTACAAAATCTATGACTGGTCATTTATTAGGAGCAGCAGGAGCTATTGAGTCTATTGCATCTATACTTGCAATGGAACATGGTATTGTTCCTCCAACAATAAACCATACTACAGTAGATGAAAATATAGATCCAGAATTAAACTTAACGCTTAATAAACCACAAAAAAGAGAGGTTAAAGTTGCTATGAGTAATACCTTTGGCTTTGGTGGTCATAATGCTTGTGTTTTATTTAAGAAGTTAGATTAATTTTTGAATGAGCTACATAAGTAACATATTTAATTCTCGTGCTAAAGGCAACGAGAATTTTTTTATGGAAATTACTAAAATTTTAAGCTTTAAACCTAAGCAAATAAAAGTTTACCAAACGGCTTTTACACACCGTTCTATGAACATAAAAAATAGCAAAGGTCATGCTATTAATTATGAACGACTAGAATTTCTAGGAGACGCGATGCTAAGTGCTGTAATTGCACATCATTTATATATAGAGGTACCAAGTGGAGACGAAGGTTATCTTACTAAGATGCGTTCTAAAATTGTAAGTAGAGAGCACCTAAATGAACTTGGTAGAGAGCTGGAGCTTATTAAACTTGTAGAAAGCAAAATACCAAAAGGCCAATTTGGCGATAATATTCATGGTAATTTATTTGAAGCTTTAGTAGGAGCAATATTTTTAGATAAAGGCTATAAATACTGTGAGAAATTTATTTACAAACGCGTAATCACACCACATGTTGACATCGAAACATTAGAAGGTAAAGTAATTAGCTATAAAAGTTTACTTATTGAATGGTGTCAAAAAGAAAAGAAAAACTTTAATTACGACGTTTATGAAGATACAGGAAACGATAATATTAGACATTTTTCTGTAAAACTATCCATAGAGAAAAAAGTCATTTCTAAAGCACGAGCAACTTCTAAAAAGAAAGCTGAAGAAAAAGCTTCTAAACGAGCATTTTTTGCTTTACAAAAACAAATTCCTAGAGGAACTTCCGTTTAAAAAATAATATACAAACTATAACGTTTTCGTTAAAAACTCCTGCTAATATTACCTTTTGCTTAACATAATTATTCGTTTTAAATACTATATTTACAATAATTAAAAGGAATTAACATTTTGCGAAAACTAATTCTTGAAGACTTTATAGAAGATATAGACTATGCTCTAATAGGCATACATTGCTCTATTGAAGATTACAGATTGGCCTATTTACTTAATAAACATTTAGGGTTAAATCTTACAAGAAAAACCGTTGATATAGAATATAAAGACACTTCTAGTTATTCTATTTTTGAATGGGAAGATGAAAAACAATTAACCATTTGGAATTTAGTTTCTAACATTAGCAAAATAGAAGTTAGCGACACAGTAGATGTTACTTCATTATTTATAAACGAAGAGAAATTTACTAAAACAAAACATTTAATTCCAGAATATAAAAAAGTAAACTTTATACTAAAGATAAGTGAAGACCCTAATCAACACTTAGAAAAACAAGCTTTGAATAAAATTTTAGAAATACCTCAAGTAGTAACTGCTTTTGGTATAGATGCAAACAAATTAAAAACTACAGACCAATTAATATTTAACTAATGTTAAAAAGAAAAAAAACAAAAATAGTAGCAACTCTAGGACCAGCAACAAGCACCAAAATAGTTTTAAAAGCAATGCTTGAAGAAGGAGTAGATGTGTTTAGAATTAACTTTTCGCATGCCGATTACGAAGATGTAAAAGAGCGCATCCAAATGATACGTGAACTAAACGAAGAATTTGGATATAATGCTGCAATTTTAGGAGATTTACAAGGGCCTAAACTACGCGTAGGTGTAATGAAAGGAGATGTTATTGTAAATGAAGGAGATGAAATCATTTTTGCAACGGGCGAACGTTTTGAAGGAACAAAGGAACGTGTTTATATGACCTACGATCGTTTTCCACAAGATGCAAAACCTGGAGAGCGTATTCTTTTAGACGATGGTAAACTTATTTTTGAAGTAGTCTCAACAGATAAAAAAACCGAAGTAAAAGCAAAAGTTATACAAGGAGGACCTCTTAAATCTAAAAAAGGAGTTAATCTGCCAAACACTAATATTTCGCAACCTGCTTTAACCGAAAAAGATATTGAAGATGCAATCTTCGCTATTTCTCAAAAAGTAGATTGGATGGCTTTATCCTTTGTTCGTCATGCAGAAGATTTAATGCAGTTAGAAGAGCTAATTAAAAAACATAGCGATCATAAAATTCCAATTATTGCAAAAATTGAAAAACCAGAAGCTGTAGAAAACATCGATAAAATTGTTGCCTATTGCGATGGTTTAATGGTAGCTCGTGGTGATTTAGGTGTTGAGGTTCCTGCAGAGCAAGTTCCTTTAATTCAAAAACAATTAGTCTTACGTGCTAAAAAAGCTAGAATCCCAGTGATTATTGCAACGCAAATGATGGAAACCATGATTTCTAGCCTTACACCAACAAGAGCAGAAGTTAATGACGTTGCCAACTCTGTAATGGATGGTGCAGATGCAGTAATGCTTTCTGGTGAAACTTCCGTTGGGCAATATCCAGTACAAGTAATAAGACAAATGTCTAACATTATTAAAAGTGTAGAAGACTCACCACTTATTCAAGTACCACAATTGCCACCACATATTCGTACCAAAAGATACATCACTAAATCTATATGTTATCACGCAGCAAATATGGCAAACGAAATTAATGCAAAAGGTATTTCAACACTTACCAATAGTGGATATACCGCATTTCAAATTTCGGCATGGAGACCAAGCTCACACATCCTAGTATTTACATCCAACAAACGCATATTAACCCAACTCAACTTACTTTGGGGAGTAAAGGCATTCTATTATGATAAGTTTGTAAGCACAGACGAAACCATAGAAGATGTAAATGCAATAGCTTGTAAAAAAGGATATTTAGAAGTTGGCGACATGCTAATCAGCCTTGCCGCAATGCCAATACAAGAAAAAGGAATGGTAAATACTTTACGTGTAACCGAAATTACTAGCTGTAGTTTCTAAACACTTGGGCGTTACCACAAGGGTCGCGCTTTCACTACTCGCTCTCTGCGAGGAGCTCAAACAAACCGTTCTATCGCTAACGCGAAATCGAGAATAGAAGAATAATGAAAACCAGTTACAGTAATGTAGCTGGTTTTTTAATACTTCATTTTCAAGCCTAACAATAATATACGAATTGAATTATTAATGTTACTTTTGACAATCATAACATTTAACTTTATTTATGCCATACCAAGATGTATTTCTTCTTTTCTGGGAACAAGTAAAAGATAGTATTCAAGAAGACCGATTTGCCAAATTAACTATGGCAAAAACTATTGGTAAATTAGAATTAAAAAACATATTTGTAAGACCTCTTGATTCTGAAAATAATTCTATGGTTTTAGTAAAACTGCATTATAGACCAAGAGAAATAGAAGATGAGGTACACGAATTTTCTTTAGAAGAGGCTTTTGCATTTTTAAAGCCCTATTTATTAAACCCATTTTTATCCGTTATTTTATTTACAACAACTAAAGATGTTACTTTTAAAGTAAATAAAAAAGGAGTAGGAAGTATCTCAGAGAATGTACCAACATTTCGAGATGTTATAAAAGCTAAAAGTGATATTTAAAACATCGAGTAATATCTTGCTTTTTTTAATCTAAAAGCTAGAATAGCAAATACAAGAGTATAAAATATATCTAATAGAACAAGTTACGTCCTTGTCGCTGGTTTTTTATTCTAAATGGTTTTAATATTCCACTTTGTAGCTACTTAAATGATAGTCATCCCTAAAATTAAAAGCTTAAAATTTAATTTAACTATCTGATTATCAAATATTTAATATTTTCATTTTTTTTGATTAATCATAATAGTCTAGGGATTGTATTTTTATCAAGAGCTACTTTTTTCTTTGTTTTGGGTTACATTACGTACAACAAACAATCAAAATCATGAAAAAATTCACTTATATTATTCCTTTGGTATTTATAGTTATTTCCTTTTTTGGATGCGAAGCAGAAGAAGAGGATTTTATCTATTTAAACCCATCCACTACTTCGCAATCTAAAATTGGTGTTGTAATTCAAGATGCTATTACAAACGATTTTCAATCTTGGCTACAATCTAATGGTTATGGGAATTATGACTTCCTAAGAAACGATTTAATAGGTGGTAGTTTTGGAGGTAAAATAAACTCTACAGACCAAGTCGTAAATCAACCAGTCATATTTATTCATGGTAATTCAGATAAAGCGTTAGGAGATGTGTTTGGACAATCTGGTTGGACAGATTCTAGAGATTATTTTGTATCTCAAGGATATACTAATGCAGAGTTATATGGTTTTACTTGGGGGCCGGCAGATGCCTATCAATCAGGATCCCAATACCATTCTTATGCATATCTAACTCAAATAAGAGCATTTATTCAAGCAGTAAAAACATATACTGGTGCTTCAAAAGTGGATATTATTTCGCATTCTATGGGAGTTACTTTAGGTAGAAAAGCCATAAAAGGAGGAAGCGGTTATGATGCAGCAGTAGGTAATTATAATTTAGGAAGCTCTTTAACGTCTTCAGTAGACGCATTTGTTGGTATTGCAGGAGCTAATCAAGGTTTGGTTTCTTGTTATCAAGTAAATGGTGCAACTGCAACTTGCGATAATGATAACGGTTTATATCCTGGTTATTTATGGTGGGGTTATGGACCTTATGGTGTTTCCGATTATTTAGTAGATATAAATAGTACTACAAATTATGAAGGAGCGTACACCTATTCAATTTGGTCTACAGCAGATCAGATTATTGGTTATGGCAATCTTGTTTATGGACAATATACTTCTAGAATTCCTGGACAAAATGGAGAAAAAACATACAGCTCCTCACCCTATGGACATTTTAATTTAAAAGATATGACGGAAGCGGTTCAATATCAAATGGTTAAAAATCATAACATTCCGTAACGTTTTAATTGAATTTTAATTCATAGCAGGATCGGATCGAAGAACACCAGAATTGGTATGTACATTTCCTACTTCTGTAATCACTACACCTTCAGGTCCTGCCATTTGCCAATGTGGAGATTCCGCTTTTGTTAAAGATGCAAAATCACCTTCATTTGCTTCTATAATATGTTTGGTAGTTACTTTACCATCCCAATGTGATTTTGGAACAACAACTTGTGGAAATTGCTCGCTATTATCTTCGCCTACACCTACTATATAACTTTTCCCATGTCTTATTAACCAACCTTCCATTTTCACTGGATTTCCTTCTGCAGCAAAATGCATATGCTCTCCTAGCATTTGGTTTGGTAATAAAAAGATATCCATAAGCATGTATTTGTCTTCTTTGTTGTTTACAAACATAATAGAGGCTAGGCCTAACTCGGCATATTTACCTTTGTTGTAATCGGTAAGCCAAATTTTTTCACGTAAACCATCAAAAACAGGATAATTATGATATTCTAGCATTTCTATTAAAGCATCTTTAGCCTTTTCTTTTAAAAAATTTCCTTCAGCATCGTAGAATTGTTCATTTGTAAATTTCAACTCTTTTTTAGTTTCCTTTTTTACTTCCTTTAAAGCAACTATATCCGAATTTGAAGTTATTGGCTTTTCTTCTTTGTTAACACAACTTGAAAAAAGAATAGCGATGAATAACGTACAGAATAGCATTGAATTTTTCATAACATGTTTTTTAAAATAATTTATTCCTTTAAATATAAGGCAATCCATACGCTTAAAGAAGTGCTTGTTTTACTTTTTAATGGGTTTTAAATAATTGATTATATATAGCTGTTTTATTTTTAATCCTTGAAAATTTTAAGAAAAAATAGAGCCTGTTGCTAATTTGCTGTAGCTTTAAAAATCAAACTGTAGCTGAACGGTTACTTCCTTTTTAACAACTTTAGGTTTTTTAGATTTTTCGGTATTTAGATTAGAGAGCGAAATACCAAGCAATCGCACCGAATTACTCATTTTTTCTTGATACAATAAATCTTTTGCAGTTTCTAATATAATACTAGAATCACTTATAAAATATGGTAATGTTTTACTTCTAGTTTGTAATGTGAAATCACTGTATTTAATTTTTAAGGTGACTGTTTTCCCTGCTACTTTACTTTTATACAATCGTCTAGAAACTTCGGCAGCAATATGTTCTAGTTTTTCTAGCATGAATATTTCAGAAGAAAGATTTTCATGAAAAGTACGTTCTGCAGCAAGGGATTTTCTAATTCTGTTTGGTTTTACTTCACTGTTATGTATTCCTCTAACAATATAATAGTAGTATCGTCCAGATTTTCCAAAGTTTTCATCTAGATATTCTAGCGTTTTAGACTTTAAGTCTTTTCCTGTAAAGATGCCTTTTTGATACATTTTTTCGGCGGTAACTTTACCAACACCATAAAATTTTCGGATATCTAAAACCTCCAAAAATTCTAAAACCTCTTCGGGATTTACTGTTTTTTGCCCGTTAGGTTTGTTGTAATCACTTGCAACCTTTGCTATAAACTTATTGATACTAATTCCTGCAGAAGCTGTTAAACCAACCTCATTAAAAATACGATCTCTAATTTCTTTTGCAAGTAAAGATGCGCTAGGGTTTCCTTTTTTGTTTTCGGTTACATCTAAATAGGCTTCGTCTAAAGAAAGTGGCTCTACCAAATCTGTATAATCGAAAAAAATCTTTTTCACCTTTTTAGAAATTTCTGTATATCTATCATATCTAGGTTTTACAAAAATAAGTTCTGGGCAATTTCGTCTTGCTTGTGCGCCGCTTATAGCACTTCGTACTCCAAATTTTCTAGCTTCATAACTTGCAGCACTTACCACTCCTCGAGTACCTCCACCACCAACAGCTATAGGTTTGCCTCGTAATTCGGGATTATCCATTTGCTCTACAGATGCATAAAAAGCATCCATATCTACATGAATAATTTTTCGTATTGGTAAATCGTTAGACATGATGTAAATTTAGACAATAATAGAATGAAACAATTCATGAAAAAAAGTATTCTTCTCATTTTAATAATAATTTCTGTACTCTGTACCATCATTTCGTCTTACATAGAGAATACTATAATGCATTATATTTTTAAGCCATTATCTACCATACTAGTAATACTATTACCTTTTTTATATGCTAAAAATGGACTAAAACCATACAAGAATATTATATTAATTGGTTTGGTGTTTTGTCTTTTTGGAGATGTTTTTTTAATGTTTGATACCTATTTTGTTTTTGGTTTAGCTTCCTTTTTAATTGGTCACTTATTTTTTGTGTATGGATTTACAACCATTAATGGTTTTTTGTGGAACATTAAAACACTAATTCCGTTATTAATAATAGCTAGTCTTATCTTTTTTAATTTAAAAGACCATTTAGGTAATTTAATGATTCCAGTAATTCTATATGTAACTTGTATTGTGCTTATGGCTTGGCAAGCAATAAACTTATATGTTTGGAAAAAGGAATATGGCTTTTTACTAATTGCAATAGGGGCTTCTTTGTTTTTAGTTTCCGATTCTGTACTATCGTATAGAAGGTTTATTGCAGATTTTACTATCGCACAATTTTTAGTTTCTAGTACTTATTGGTCTGCAGTTACATTAATTTCACTTTCTACTATTCATATTCACAATAAAACAAAAACAAATGCATAACTTAGAAATAGAACGTAAATTTTTAGTAAAATCTACACTGTTTAAAGACGAAGCTTTTAAGCATACAAAGATTGTTCAAGGGTTTTTAAGTACTAATAAAAAAAGAACCGTTCGTGTAAGGTTAAAAGGAGAACAAGGTTTTTTAACCATAAAGGGAGCATCTTCAAAAAGCGGATTATCTCGTTTTGAGTGGGAAAAAGAAATTTCTAAAAGCGAAGCAGAAGATCTTTTGAAACTTTGTAAAAAAGGAGTTATTGATAAGATTAGGTATGAAGTTAAAGTAAATAATCATATTTTTGAAGTAGATGAATTTTTTGGTAAAAATGAAGGATTAATTGTAGCCGAAGTAGAATTACAAACCGAAGCTGAATTATTCACAAAACCACATTGGCTTGGTAAAGAAGTTACAGGTAAAATAAAATATTACAACTCGCAATTAAGTAACAACCCATATACTACTTGGACAAATAAAGAACATTAACTATGAAACAAATTATAATTTTAATTCTTGTATGTACAACGGTTCTTGCATGCAAAAAAGAGAGTAAAACGATAACCAACAAAATTTCAACCGTTCCAGAAGAAGAAGTTATTGAAGAAGTAGTTCCTGATATACAGGAAGTAAAAAAATCTGTCGCTAATGTATTAGCAGAACTTAAAGCCAAAGGTTTTGAAACGTTTAATTATGTAGATGAAAAAACCAAAGATACCGTAATCATGCAAAAATATTTTATGGCTTTCTTAAAAACGGGACCAATTAGAAACCAGAATGAAGAAGAAGCAAAAGCATTACAAGAGGATCATTTAGAACATTTAAGCAGAATGTATGCCGAGGGTTATGCAGATTTATCGGGACCTTTTGGTGACGATGGAGATATTCGTGGTATTACTGTGTATAATGTGCCAACTAAAAAAATAGCAGATAGCTTGGCGAATCTAGATCCTATGGTACAAGCTGGAAGATTAAAAATAGAAATGCACCCTTGGTGGTGCGCGAAAGGGATTTCTTTACGATAGCTATTTGGAAACCGTAATAAAACGCTTTACTTCATTGCCAAAAGCATCTACAACAGTAATTTTATGTTTTCCTACTTTTGGTAGTATTGCCAAATCATGAATGTCTTTTGTAGTACCAACAAAAACAGTATCTACATACCAAAATAAAGTAGTTTCTGGTTTAGAATGTGCAATTTTTAAAACCAGTTCATTCGTGTTTCCATCAAAATCTTTTGGCAAGAAAACAGTTGTATTCTCTTTTGGATAAATAAATTGCATAGAAACAGGGTTTTCGCCTAAACAATCGCTTCTAAATTTTGGTAGCCGTTTGTAAAAAGGATTTTTAGTTTTGTAATAGAATTCCATTAAAGGTGGAAGTACAAACCAAGATTTGTTTTCCATGTTACTAATATCTTCACACGAGGAATTTACTTGATACTTTTCGTTTTTATCTAAATGCACAAGCATATGGTACGGACAGGGTTTCGTTTTTAATCCGCTAACCTGTATGAATTTATTTTCGATTTCCTCACAGTTTTCTGTCGCTCTATAACCACTTTTTGTACAGATGCGAACTTTTTGCATTTCATCAAAAGGTTTTACAAACCAATCGCTATTTGGTAAAACATCAAAAATATCAAATAAAACTGGAGCAGCTGTTTGCACACCTACTAAACCTGGTCTTCCTTCGCCATCTGCATTACCAACCCAAATACCAACTACATAATCTTTAGTAGTACCAATTGCCCAAGCATCACGAAAACCAAAGCTGGTTCCTGTCTTCCAGGCGATTTGTTTAGAACCATCAAAAAATTCCCAACTCTCATCACTTTCTGGTCTGTTTACTTCTTTTAAACTTTCGTATGTTAAGTAAATGGAAGCTGCATCCAATAAGGTTTTTTCTGAAGTTTTCTTTCCAAAATCTATTTTTTCAGAAGCTAAAAAAGTAGGTTCGCAAAATTCATTGGTATAATATTGACTAGAATTTTCGGAGTAATGATTTATGGTTGAAGATAACGAAGCATAGCTTTTACATAAATCCCAGAGATTACTTTCTGCACCCCCCAAAACTAATGTTAAGCCATAATGATTTGCGTTGTATTTTAAATCTTTTAGGTTTAATTTTTTTAAATAATGATGAAACCTGTCTAAACCAAACTCCTGAAGCATGCGTACAGCAGGTACGTTTAAAGAACGAGATAAAGCACGACTTGCAGGAACGGCACCATCGTATTCTTTATTAAAATTTACAGGAGAATAGTTGCCATATTGTGTTGGCACATCTGCAATTAAAGTATTAGGTAACAAATCTCCAGAATCTAACATAGCAGCGTACAAGAATGGTTTTAAAACGCTTCCTGTACTTCTTGGCTTGTCTATAATATCTACATCCTTTTGGTGTGTTTTGTCTGTAGGTGTATTACCTACATAGGCTAACACTTGTCGCGTTTTTACATCTAAAACTAAGGCAGATATATTGTAAATTTCATTTTGTTTCAATAAATTATAGTGATTTTTTACAATAGCATTGACTTGATTTTGCAGTCCAGATTTAATGGTGGTTTGTACGCGTTTCCCATAATTTGTTTTAGCTATTTTTTGTAATAGATGAGGTGCTGTTTGTGGTAAAGGATATGGTTTTTGTGGTAAACCTTCAGCTATCGATAAAGTATAGGTGAGTGAATCTATAATCTGTTTTTCTAGTAGTTTTTTTAATAAACGATTTCGCTTTGCTCGTAATCGTTCTTGGTTTTTCCCTGGATAAATTAAACTTGGTGCATTAGGTAAAACAGCAAGTGTCGCGCTTTCTGCCCATGATAATTGGTTTGCATTTCTATTAAAATAGCGCCAAGATGCAGCATCAATACCAACTACATTTCCGCCAAAAGGAGCATGACTGCTATAAAACGATAATATTTGTTCTTTGCTTTCGCGAAATTCTAATCGTGTAGCAAGAATGATTTCTTTAATTTTTTCGAAATAAGTTCTAGACTGTCCTTTTCTTGAAAGACGAATTACTTGTTGTGTAATGGTACTTCCACCTCGTTTTACTTCCCCAGATTGTATGTTTTGTTTTAGTGCTTTAAATATAGAAATAGGATTAAAACCTGGATGTTTGTAAAAATATTCGTCTTCAAATTGAATAATACAAGTTTTAAATTTTTTTGGTATAGTATCGTTTTCTGGAAATCGCCATTGTCCATCTTTTGCAATTTGTGCACCAAGAAGTTTATTATTAGAACTTGTTATCACTGTTGCTGTTGGGTCTTTAAAAAGTTGCTTCGGTAAACAGAAATAATAAGCAAGTAATAGCACTACTAATACTGTAGATTTTACTTTATTCTTATATATATAACTTTTTAACCTATACATGAACTGCACATCTTTAGTTTTAGTTCTTTTATCTTATTTGTAATTCAATAAATATAGTTATTTTAGAAATCTTACAATAATAGATTTAGATGAAAAAAAGCCTTGTATATCATAATGTTTTCCTAATTTTTCTTGTGTTTTTTTCTACCGGAAATATACTTGCGCAATTAGGTTTTTGTCAAGGAAATTCTGGCGATTCCATTTTTACAGAAACCTTTGGTACTGGAACAACAAACACGACTTTACCAGCTGGTACTACAACGTATTCTTATTTTAATGGAATTCCGAATGACGGATTTTATTCGGTTATGAATACCACTTCTGGAAACACTTTTGGTTGGCATGCAATTCAAGACCATACTGCTGGTGATATTAATGGAAAAATGCTTGTTGTAAATGCGAGTTTTTCTGCTGGTGAGTTTTATAGAACTATTGTTTCTGGTTTATGTGAAAATACTACTTATGAGTTTTCTGCATGGATGATGAATCTAGTGATTGCTGGTGGGTTTTGTTCTACACTTTCTTCAGGAACCATTCCAATTAATGTTGGATTTGAAATATGGGATAATACCGACACTAATAGATTAGCTAGTGGTAATACAGGAGATATTTTTGAAACTAATTCTCCTAATTGGGAACAATACGCATTAGTATTTCAAACATTACCTGCTCAAACTTCTGTGATTTTAAAAATGATTAATAATGGAATTGGTGGTTGTGGAAACGATTTAGCGATTGATGATATTGTTTTTAAAAGTTGTGGTGACTTTATAGGGATTACAGATTCTTCAGGCGATAATGCTGCTGCTTTATGTAGTGTAGATACACCTTATAATACCATTTTTACTGCAACACCAGATAATACGGTTTTTAGTAGTCATTTTTATCAGTGGCAAGAAAGTGTAGATGGAATTACTTGGGGAGATATTATAGGAGAAACAAATGCTACCTTAACGGTTTCTGGAGTCACTTCTACTATATATTACAGAGCAAAAGTTGCTGAATATGCAACAAACTTAAATAATGCAGATTGTATAACTTTTTCAGATGTTTTTTCTGTGATCATTACACAAGCAGGACCACAACCACCAAATATAACTTGTTGGGATGATTATCAATTAGATACAGCTTCTTGCACATGGCAAAATAATGGTTCGCAAGATACGCAACCACCAATTGTAAATTGTTGGGACGATTATCAGTTTGACACAACAACTTGTACATGGCAAAATATTGGAGTGCAAGATGCACAACCACCAAATATAACCTGTTGGGATAATTACCAATTTGATACAGCATCTTGTACATGGCAAAATAATGGTTCGCAAGATATACAGCCACCAATTGTAAATTGTTGGGATGATTTTCAGTTCGACACAACAACTTGTACATGGCAAAATATAGGAACACAAGATATACAACCATCAAATGTGAACTGTTGGGATGCTTTTCAATTCGACACAACTTCTTGTACATGGCAAAATATTGGAGTGCAAGATGCACAACCACCAAATGTAAATTGTTGGGATGATTACCAATTTGATACAGCATCTTGTGCATGGCAAAATAATGGTATGCAAGATGTACAGCCACCAATTATAAACTGTTGGGACGATTATCAGTTTGATACAACAACTTGTACATGGCAAAATATTGGATTTCAAGATGTACAGCCTCCAAATGTAACTTGCTGGGATGATTTTCAGTTTAATCCTATAACATGTGAATGGGAAAATAGGGGAATAGAACCTATGACAGAGAGTAATGAGTCCTACAGCTTTTGCGAAGGAGAAGACATCACTTTATTTGCTAATACCACTTTAATAAACCCAGATTTCGATTGGGATTCGGGAGAAATCTCACAAAGTATAACAATTAGTAATCCAGGTAATTATTCTGTAGAAATATCCGATAGTTGTACTACCGAAATTATTAATTTTCAAGTTACTCAAATAGATAAACCAATTATCGAAAGTGTTATATCTGTTGGAAATGATATTGTTGTCGAAACTACAAATATGGGCGATTTTTTATACGCTCTAGATGGAGTTCAATACCAGTCTAGTAATACGTTTTATAATGTAGAAAATGGTTTAAATACTGTGTATGTGAAAGATGTAAGAGGTTGTAATCCAGTGATAATTACACATTTGCATTTTGCAATTCCTACTTTTTTCACACCAAATAATGATGGATATAATGATACTTTTAACTTAAATGGAATGGAGAATTATAATACTTCCGAAGTGTATGTTTTTGATCGTTTTGGAAAGCTTATAAAAAGCGCTAAAAACAGTCCTTTTGTTTGGGACGGCACATTTAACAATCAAGAACTTCCAAGTGCAGATTATTGGTATATTGTCATTTTAGACAATCAAGAAATGAAAGGGCATTTTACTTTAAAGCGATAATTTTTTTATTGCAGTAAAACGAAACAAGCTCTAATTGCTTCTGTTGTAACTTTTTTGTATTAAAACGAACTATTAAACGCATATTCACGTTCTACTTTACAAATTCTAACATGATACCAATTGTACCAGTCTTGTCTTCCTTTTAATTGTGCTGTTAAATGATCTGTTTGCTGTTTCCAGTTTTTAATAGCTTCTATAGTTTCCCAATAACTTACAGTAATTCCAACATTGTCTCTAGCAGAATCTATTCCTAAAAAGCCTTCTTGCTGTTTTGCTAGAATTTCCATTTTTTCAGCCATTTCTACATAACCTTCTATATTTTCATTTTGAGTTGAAGTAAAAATAACTGCGTAATAAGGTTTAAGGTTTTTCATAAAGCTAATTTCTTTTTATCCCAAGTTAAAACCTGTACACCTTTAGAATAATGTATTTTACTTGGATAATTATTAAGAATATGATTTAATTTAGGGTAATGTATTTCTAGTTTTTTAATCTCAATAGCTTGCATTGGCCAAGCAACATGATGTACGTCGTATTCTAAAAATTGACCTTTATAATCTTGAAAAGTAGCATAACGTTCCGTCAACCAATTATCTGTTTCGTCTTTAATTACGGGATTATTTTCTAATCGATATTCTGTAAAAAACCAATTGTTTTCTTTCTTGTTTGAAGATGCAAAACTGTAAGAGGTACGTTTCATTTTAGAAGGATAATACGGAAATTTAGAAATGGACTTTAAAACTTTGCACGAGGAACGTTTACTACCTTCCATGCTTAAAAAATAGACACTAGGTTTATTATTACATATAACATAAACACGAATATTTATTTCATGAAAATCGGAAATATGTGGTAGTTTAGGGAGGCTTCTAATTCCAATATTATTCATGTTAAATGCCACTAAACTCACCCAGGTTTTTCCGTTTAAAACATCTAATTCTAAACCATTTGGAAGTAAAGGTCTTATCAAATTACAATCTATTTCCCAATGTAAAAAAATAGCATCATTCCATTCTTGGTAAAATTTCCAAGCGCGTGAAGGGTAATCAAAAGGCCTGTGTTTACAATGATTAAGTATTTCTTTTGCTTTCATCTTTAGTTCCCACGAAAGTGGGATTTAATTTAATTTGGCGTTACCTAAAGGTCAGGCTTTCACTACTCGCTCTTTTTAAGGAGCTCAAACAAACCGTTCAATCCTTAACGCACTAACCTGTTATGTTTTTTTTCAAAATTAAAACGACTTCTTTTTTGCGATGTTGCAGCCTGTGCAAGAGTTTGTTACTTTACAACGGCAATCCAACGACCTTTATTTCTAACTAAAAACTCATTATCATACATTGCTTCAGCTTGCACTCCAGGTAAATAATAAGTTCCTAAATAAGCAGCATTTAGCATGACGTTAAAGGTCTTAGTGTCATATTTTCCTTTTTTATTTAAATCGAAATAAAAATTTACACGATCATCACGAATATCTGTAAAACGCGCTTGACTTGTTGTACTGCTTCCAAAGTCTGTAAAACGTGTATTTACAATTTCCCAACCTGATGGAAAAATTTGTGTTAACGCAACATCATTCACCTTTTCATTTTTAAGATTACTCACCTTAACTGTTGCTACAAAATCCTGACCTTGTTGCAATTTCGAAATGTCTATTGTATTTCCTTGTAAATCTTTATACACAACAGAAACACTTAAACCACGTTGCTCAGTGATTTCGTTACCTAAAGGCAGTTTACCAGAATTTAATACACGAACATAAACAATATTGCTTTGCTTGTTTGTAAAGGAAAATGTATTGCTTCCTTCTTTAACTATTAAATCTCGTTGTGCAATAGCACTTTTGGTGTCTATTTCTTCTGTTTTTCCGTTTAACGTATATTGTAGCTTCATTGCTTTTCCGCCATTTGCCTCTACCATTTTTGCCATTGCTAACAAGCTGTATGCAGAGGTTTGTGTACTCATCCAGCGACTACTAGATAAATCTTTAGCAATAGTTTTAGCCAATTCTCTAACTCTTGGGTCTTTAGTAATTACCATGGTTTCTAAAGCCATTGCACGATTTCTATCTACAGATCCATAGGTGTAATAATTATATTTAGGTGGTAAAAACTCAATATTTGCAGTTTTAGAAATCTGTGTGCTAGCTTCCTGTTGTCCTGCTAAAGCATAAGCCGAAGCCAAACGCCATTTTGCTTCGTTAGAAATTTCGGTAAATTCTCTAAGCCTATTCATTGCTGCTAAATCTGGACTTCCTGCTAATGCTAAAGTGTATAATCTATATGCTTGCGCTAAATCACTATTGTAGGTTTTATAGCTTGGTCTCCAATCTCGAGCCGCTTGCTTTTGGTATGTAATCCAGTTACTTTTAAAAGTAAGAGGAAGCACAAATCCTTTCTTCTCGGCTTCCATCATAAAATGTCCAGCGTAACTAGTTCCCCAATCATTGGCAGTGTTTTCTCCTATCCAATAACTCATTCCTCCATTTGGTCTTTGAAAATGACCTAAGCGTTTGATGCCATTTTCTATATTCGATTGTATTTCTTGCTTTTTCTTAAAAGTTAAATCGAAAATATCTTGCAAGTATAATTGCGGAAAAACGCCAGAAGTAGTTTGTTCTACACAACCATGAGGATATTGCACAAGGTATTGTAATCTTTTAGAAAAGTCCATTGGTGGCATGGTAGAAAATTCAACCGTTGCACTATTAGTTCCTGAAACACCAAAGGTTTTAAAATCTAGATTTTCGGAAGTATTTGCTTCTAAAGTTTTATCTAAAGCGACAGATGTAATTGGATTGGTGTTTACCACATCTAACTCTACTTTATATGTAGATTTTTCACCATTTCCAGTCGCAACAACTTCCACAGTATGGATACCTTTTGCTTTACTAACATCCAATTCAAAATAAACCATTTTTTCGTCTGGTTTAGCAAAAGAGACTGTTTGTGTTTTGCTACCAACTACTTCTATACCATTGCTTAGTTTTAAGTTAATATTTACTTTTTTAATATTTGGTTCCATAGCAAAAACAGTAACTGGAAGGGTCACTTTTTCGCCAGGGCTTAGTTTCCGCGGAAGCGTTGCTAACACCATTAAAGGTTTTTTTACTTGAACCGTTTTATCTGTACTTCCATATGCTTCGTTATTAATATCTCCTGCCACAACCATGGTTCTTACCGAACCAATATAGTTTGGCATTTTAATTTTATGTACTTTGTTATCCCCTGCGTTTAATTGAAAAGGGCCTAAAAAGGTTACAACAGGTTTAAAACGATTGGCTTTTTTGTTTTTACCACCTGCAGCACTTGCATCTCCACCAATGGCGAATATTTGATCTACGCTTCCAGAGTATGCACCAATCACATCATCAAAAATATCCCAAGTTTTTACGCCTAAAGCTTCACGTTTGTAAAATTCACCCCAAGCATTTGGAGTTTTAAAACGTGTTAAGTCCAGCAAGCCTTCTTCTACCATAGCAATCGTATAGGTCATTGCTTTGTTGTTTTTTTCAGACACAAAAACCTCAAATTCTTGTTCAGGACGTAAAACGCTTGCCATTTTAATTTCTGGTTCTAGCTTGGTGTTTGGGTCTTCTACCATTATAGGAATTACACCATATAAACGAATAGGTAAATCGTTAGCAGTAATTGCATGTGGTTGTAACAGCGAAATATTTACAAAAACATTTGGAGCCATTTTTGCTGTAATAGGAATGCTTACCTTTGTTTCGCCTTTGGTAGTTTTTACCCATTTGTGTTCTAATACTTCTGTGCCATTTTCAATACTCACCAAAGCACGACCTTCGCTACCAGAAGGAAAAGTAATTGTAGCAGTTTCTCCAACATTATAATTTTCTTTGTCTGATGCAAATGCTAACATTTTTGCAGCTTCTTTATCACCAGAAGGTGTGTACCAGTTTTTATAAAAGTAAGCAGTTCGTCCTGTTGCATGCCCGCTTTTAGGATCGAATACTCGAATAAGGAAACGACCTTTGTCGCTTTCTGGAATATTTAAAGTGAAACTAGTTTTGCCATTGGTATCTGTATCTAGTTTCAGGTTTTTATATGCTTGATGAAAGGTGCTTGAGGTGTACGAAGATAGGTTGTCATAAGAGGAATTCCACCACCAGCGCCAATTTATTTTATAGACTTTTACTTCTAAACCTTTACGTTTTATAGGTTTTCCTTGTGCATCTACAACGACAATATTAAAGGTTTGGTTTTCGTTGGTAACAAAAGAGCCATAACCTTTTCCTTTGGGTGATTTTAAACCTACAAAAGATTTGTAAGGGGCATATTGTTTGGTAAAAGCATCCATAGAAAAGTCACCTCCATTCTCGAAAGCACGAACTAAAAATTGTGCATTTAACATTCCTGGAGCGTTGCTACCAACGTTTAATTTGTTGGTAATGTTTGCTATACCTTCTTCGTTTACTTTACCATCAAAAATGACGATTTCTTCACTTGAAAAAGTTCGCGAAGGATCACGAAAAACGTAATCTTTATAGTTTTTAAAACTGGAATACGAGTTGCTAAATTTCGCTTTAATTTCGGTTCTAACACTTTTTGCAGGAGCTCCATGTAACCATTTTACATCTAATTTTCCGTTTAACGGATTTGCACCAGAAAGTACTTCGTCTTCAAAATCGACTTTAATTTTTAAACGATTAGGTTTCACTGTTTCCACTTTTAAGCCTTTATAAAAAGTGGCTCCACCAACCGAAACTTTTGCATTCCAGTTTCCTGTTTTGTCTTCGGTTGAAGTAGGAACAGTAAAGGTATACAGATTGTTGAGGTTGTTTGTTGTAATGTTTCTAAAAGCAAGTTTTCCATTGGCATCTGTGATTTCCATTTTTACAGGATGCTTTTTTGGTAGCTTGTTTCCAGTATCATTTAACATAAAAGATAAATGTAAAGTGTCCCCTGGTCTCCAAACACCACGTTCGCCATAAATATAGCCTTTTAGTCCACGTTGCAAATGGTTTCCAGAAATATCAAATTTGCTTAAGGATAAAGAATTACCATCGTTTAATTTTAGGTAACTCGTATTGTTTCCTTTAGAAATGATTGCGAAAGCAGCATGGTTTTCTGCATCTATAGTAGCTAAACCTTCGCTATCTGTTTTCGTACTAGCAATTTCTTGTTGTTGAAAGTTATAAATACGAACTGTTGCTCCTGCTTCAGGATTGGTATCTAAAATATTAGTTATAGCAAAATAATAATTATTGTTTGCACCTTTTTTTGCAATTACTCCAAGATTAGAGGCTAATACGTTTTGAGCAACTGTTTTGTTGTTGTAAAAAGCTTCTTTACATGGGTTTTTTCTATCGCTCCAGTTGTAGTAATTGTTTCTGTAACTGTAGGTTAAATTGTCCCAATATTCTTCCTCTCTAAGGTTTTCATCTTCTGTTGTAGTTTCTCTATAGTCATCATAATAATAGTCATCTTCGTAGTATTCTTCTTCATAATAATCGTCGTTGTCTTCAGAATTTGTAATGTTTTGATTGCCTTCGCAGTTGTACAAAGAGTATTCTTTTTTCATTTCTAACTCTACTCTGTAAATTGCTCCAGGATCTGCTTTCATATATTTGGATAAATCAACACTGTATGTTTTCCATTTCCCTGTATTATCTGCTTCATTTTGAAGTGTAATGGTTTGTTTTGCAATACGTCTACCAACACGACGTACATCATTTCTATTTGTGTTGTTGAGGTTGTTGTCTTGTAAAAACTGAAGCACGTTATCTTCAAATATTTTAATTATTCTAACATCGACAGCTTTTAAATTAACCGCTTCAAAATTGAATTTTAGTTCTTGTGAGTTTGGTAAAATAACACCATTACTTATTAGTCTAACTTGAGGTTTTTCATCTTCAAAAGCTATCATCTCCGAAAATGGTTTCTTTAGTTTATACCCTTCTGTATTAGCTATTCCTTGAAAAACATCTACCTGTATATTGCCAACAATTTTAGCATTAGGGTATGCTTTTAATACATTGCCATCTACAATATATTTAGGGTTTTTTACATTTTGAATGGATACTAATCCGTCAAAATTTTGTTGCTTTTTTAAAGGATCCGAAAAATTGATAGATAAAAATTGTTCTGGTGTTTGTACCACATCTACTTTGGTAATTATAAAGTTGTTTTTACCAGGGATATTCACAATGTTTTCGCCAGAATTATCTGCTTTAATGCTTTTTCCATTCCATGTAACAAGTATTTTATCATCTTCAATTAATCGATGGATACTATCTATTTTAAATTCGAAAACTTTGGAATTTTTATACGATTCATTCCAAACAATTTTTAATTTTTTTCCATTTTGTGATGCTTCAACAAGTTGTTTTGCATCCTCTAAATAAATCATATCTGCACTGCGAACAACACCCTCTAAATATTGCCATTCTTTATTATACGATTGTAAGTTATTGGTAACAATATTGAAGTTTGGTGTAATGGTTTTAAACTGAAACGTGTAGGTTTTAAAGTCTGCTGGAATATCACTATAGATCTTATCTAGTTTAATATTTACAGTATATTCTGTGTCTGGATCTAAGGTTTCATCAGGAACAAAACGAAGCGAATGCTTATTGTTTACTAATAGTTTCCCATTAACATGTGGTTTTATGGTAACCATATTATCTGTTATTTCTTGATTTATTTCCCAACCTTCTACATCATTTGCTAAATTAATTTCAATAGCATTTGCTATAGAAATATGTCCAGAAGTAGTGTAGCTTATGTAGTCTTTAAATTGGAAGATATTATCCGTTTCTTCCACCTTTTTTTTACAGGAAAAGATTAAAGAGAAAAGGAATACCAAAGCAAGAAGTTTCTTGATGTGCATAGGAGAAGATTTTTAAAGTGAATACATGTAAAAGAGCTGTAATATAATTCGTGTTAATATAAATACTCTTGCAGTAAACGTTTTAGATTTTTAATAGCTGTTAAATTGTTCTTAAAGTTAAAAAAAGAAGCCTGTATTTACGCTTTTTTAAATGAATATTTTTAAGAAATAAAACGATGCTTGAACAGGTAAATAATTAGTATCTTTGAAATAAATTTAAATAATTCGTAAAAAACAAACATATATGGAAGCTATTTCTACAGATTTCGGAATGGATAACGCATTAAAAGCATTAGGTGTTGCCGCAATTAATGAAGGAACCTCTACAGGTTCTAATAATTTTTCAAATGGAGAAATTATTGCGTCTTATTCTCCGGTTGATGGAAAATTAATTGGAAAAGTAAAAACAACGACAAGAGCAGATTACGACAAAGTAATGGAAACTGCTACCAAGGCATTTTTATCTTTTAGAGATATGCCAGCTCCACAACGTGGAGAAATCGTACGTCAGTTTGGAAATAAATTAAGAGAATTGAAAGAGCCTTTAGGAAAACTTGTTTCCTACGAAATGGGAAAATCTTTGCAAGAAGGTTATGGTGAGGTGCAAGAAATGATTGATATCTGCGATTTTGCAGTTGGTTTATCTAGACAATTAAACGGACAAACCATTCCATCAGAAAGGCCAGGACACGTTATGCGTGAGCAATGGCATCCTATTGGTGTTGTAGGTATAATCTCTGCATTTAACTTTCCAGTTGCTGTTTGGGCATGGAATACCGCTTTAGCTTGGATTTGTGGAGATGTTTGTGTTTGGAAAGGTTCAGAAAAAGCACCTTTATGCACCATTGCTTGTCAGAATATTATAGCTGGAGTATTAAAAGATAACAATTTACCAGAAGGGATTTCTTGTATTATAAATGGAGATTATAAAGTAGGTGAAATGATGACAACAGATTCAAGAATTCCACTTGTGTCTGCTACAGGATCTACTAGAATGGGAAGAATAGTTGGAGCAACAGTTGCAGAACGTTTTGGGAAATCTTTATTAGAATTAGGAGGCAATAATGCAATTATTATTACACCAACAGCCGATTTAAAAGTAGTGGTTCCTGGAGCTGTATTTGGAGCTGTTGGAACTTGTGGTCAACGTTGTACTTCTACAAGAAGATTAATTATACATGAATCGGTTTATGATAAAGTACGTGACGCCATTGTTGGTGCGTATGGGCAATTAATTATTGGAAACCCTTTAGATGAAAAAAATCATATTGGACCATTAATTGATAAAGATGCAGTAAATACTTATTTGGAAGCTATAGCAAAAGCAAAAGCAGAAGGCGGAAATGTGTTAGTTGAAGGTGGTGTTTTAACTGGTGAAGGTTACGAATCTGGTTGTTACGTAAAACCAGCAATTATTGAAGCAGAAAATCATTTTGAAATTGTACAACATGAAACTTTTGCTCCAATTTTATATTTAATGAAATATACTGGTGAAGTAGAAAATGCTATTGCAAAACAAAACGGAGTTGCACAAGGTTTATCTTCTGCAATCATGACAAACGAAATGAAAGAGGCAGAAAAATTCTTGTCCTATGCAGGATCTGATTGCGGAATTGCAAATGTGAATATAGGAACTTCAGGAGCAGAAATTGGTGGTGCTTTTGGTGGAGAAAAAGAAACTGGAGGTGGAAGAGAATCTGGTTCTGATGCATGGAAAGTATATATGAGAAGACAAACGAATACTATAAATTATTCTGATGAGTTGCCTTTAGCTCAAGGAATTAAATTTGATTTGTAAGACCAAATAAATTCTAATTAAAAAAAGCCACATCATTTGATGTGGCTTTTTTTGTTTCATAACGTATAAATTAAGTAGTTAATCGATAATTAAAAGAAACTTAAACTTTAAAAATGAAAATTACATCTAAAATTTAATATCTTGATAATCATTAACTTATAAAAACTAACTAAATGAGTAAAAAAACATCTTACCTTCTAGGTATTTTGCTTACCATTATTATTGGAACTTTATTGTATTGGTGGCTTTGTTGTAGTTGTTGTAATAAAGAAAGTTGCAAGAACAAAAAAGTTACAGAAAGTACAATAGTAGCAAAGCCTAATGTAAGTAAAACAACCCTAAATTCTTTTTCTATAAAGGATGGAAATTATGCTATTAATAGCAATGACAATTTTAATTTTAAAGATTCTAATTTTAAAATTTTAGAACCAGTTTCAGAAGATTTGAAGAATTCTGTTGTACAACTAAAAACGTATTTTAACGAAAACCCTTCAAAAAGAGTATCTATTACGGGATACTATACTAATGGCGAAACTAACAATTCTGCATATCCCAATTTAGGTTTGGCTAGAGCAAATGCAGTTAAAAACTATTTTGTTTCACAAGGAATATCTTCAAAAATAATAGATACTCAGGGCGAATTAAAAGACAGTATGGTTGCAGACGAAAACAAAGTCTTTTTTGGGCCTGTGGATTATAAAATATCTGCAAAAGAAGAAGGGGATACTTCAGCTGAAGACGCGTTAAAAGCAGATTGTGCTTCTTTAAAAGCAAATCCGTTAGTATTATATTTTAATACCGGAGAAGCTCAAATAAACTTAACATTAGAGCAACGTAAAAAAATTGCAGCTATTTCTAGATGTGTTGATAAACTAGGAGTCAAAGTACAAGTTGTTGGGCATACAGATAATACTGGTGTTGCCGCAAAGAATATAACTCTTGGTCAAAATAGAGCTAATTTTGCGAAAGATTATTTAATACAAAATGGTATTTTAAGCACTAACATTGAAGCTTTATCTCAAGGCCCTAATGAGCCAATTGCAGATAATGCGACAGAAGAAGGTAGAGCTAAAAATAGAAGAACAGTAGTAACAATTAATTAAATTAAAATTTAAAAAATATAAAATATGTGGTGTATATTAATTCCATTATTAGTTGGTGCAATTTGTGCCTTATTAGGATATTTACTAGGAAAATTATTTGGAGGAAGTAGTGAAGATAATTCTACGGATCTAAATGTTTACAAAAGTAGAATAGCAAAACTAGAAGCAGATTTAGAAGCTTGTAAAGCAAGTAAGTCTTCAGGATTAGGTTCTGCGGTATCTTCTTTTGCGGCAGGAGCAGGAGTCGGTTCTGTTGCTAAAATCGCTTTTGATGCAGACGCAGCTAAAGCTGTATTTGGTAAAAAAATTAAAGAAGATGATTTAACAGTAGTAGAAGGTATTGGTCCAAAAATTAAAGAACTTTTTCATAATCATGATGTGAAAACATGGCAAGCATTATCAGATTGTAGTATAGAAAAATGCCAAGAAGTTTTAAACTCTGGAGGAGAAAGGTATAAAATACATAAACCAGGAACTTGGCCAAAACAAGCATTATTAGCTTATCAAGGAAAATGGAAAGAACTGTTTGATTGGCAAGATGAATTAGATGGAGGTAAGTAATTTTTTCCTTTTACAAAACAAATTAAAAACCGTTTTAGTAAACTAAAACGGTTTTTTTTATAATAAAATTAAGATGTTTATTAAAAATTTGGTTAGATTTTTGATAACTTTAATGGGTAACAGTAGCTTTTATTTATCTTAAAAATATGAACAAAAAACACATATTACATTTGTATTGGAGGGCAGGCTTTGGGGTATTGCCTAAAGAATCTATGGAATTAGAAAAACAGTCGAAACAATTTATAGTTAACGACTTGTTTAAAAAATCATTAAATGCAAAGCCTTTATCTGTCGATACATCAAAATTAGACACTTATACTATTGAAAGTTTTAAAGAAGATAAAATGGCAAGACAAGCTTTTTTAAATCTTAATGGCGAAAAATTTAATGAGTATAATTATGCTTGGATCGATAGGTTAAATTATTCTAATCAAATTTTAAGAGAAAGAATGACCTTGTTTTGGGCAAATCATTTTGTTTGTAGAGACAGAAACATATATCACCTCACACTATATAATAACGCACTTCGTGAAAATGCGTTGGGTAATTTTAGAGATTTCGTTAAGGTTATTTCAAAAGAAGCCTCAATGATTAAATATCTAGATACTAGAAAGAATAGTAAAAGAAGTCCTAATGAAAATTTTTCAAGAGAATTATTAGAACTTTTTACTCTTGGAGTAGGAAACTATAGTGAACAAGATATTAAAGAAGGCGCAAGAGCCTTTACAGGTTATAAATATGATGAAAAGGATGGGTCTTTTATTTTTAATGAAAAAGCCCATGATGGTAAAAATAAAACTTTTCTAAATAAGCAAGGGGCATTTTATGGTGATGATATAATTGATATTATTTTAGAGCAGGAACAATGTGCCAAATTTATTTGCGAAAAAATATACAAATATTTTGTGAATGATAAATTAGTAGACTCTCATGTTTCTGAGATGGTTGCTGTTTTTTACCCCGATTATAATATAGAAACATTAATGCGATATGTTTTTACTTCCAATTGGTTCTATAATGATGAAAATATTGGAACAAAAATAAAATCTCCTATCGAACTTTTAGTTGGTATGAATAAGGTAGTGCCTATGGAGTTTAAAGAGAAAAAAGACTATTTAAAAATTCAAAAACTGTTAGGTCAATTTTTGCTTGACCCTCCAAATGTTGCAGGCTGGAAAGGTGGAAAAGGTTGGATAGATACCAATTCCTTAATGTTTAGATTGAAGCTTCCTCAATTGTTACTAGCAAATACAGTGTTAGACATAAAAGAAAAAGGAGAGTTTACAGAGTCTTATAAAACACTTTATAAAAAAACAAAGACAAAGTCAACAATAGATGTTACTCCAGATTGGAATTATTTCAAAGAAAATTTTGAAACGATATCATTTAACCAAATGAAAGAAAATTTAATTCAATGCGCACTAAATGATGGAACCGAAATTTTTTTAGAAAGCATAAATAAATATAATAAGAAAGATATTGTAATTCAAATGATGTCTTTACCAGAATACCAATTATGCTAGAGATTATTAATAACAGGAAGACCTAAAAGTAAAAGAAGAATTATGAAAAGAAGACAATTTATAAAAAACTCATCTTTAGCTAGTACATTGTTTTTTGTTCCTAGCTTTGTGAAGGCTTTCGAGAAAATAGCCATTGAAGGTTTAGGCTATAAAAAACTAGTGATAATTCAGCTATCTGGTGGTAACGATGGTTTAAATACGGTAATTCCTTACAAGAATGATTTGTATTATAAACTGAGGCCCACGATTTCTATAAAAGAAAATAAAGTGATTAAACTAAATGATACTATTGGTTTGCATCCTAGTTTAACACCGTTAAAAAAATTATATGACCAAGGATTGCTTGCTATTGTTAATAATGTGGGCTATCCAAACCCAAATCGTTCTCATTTTAGATCTACAGATATATGGCAAACTGCAAGTGATTCTAGTGAATATATACAAAGTGGCTGGGTAGGAAGGTATTTAGATGCATTTGGAAAAAATTATTATAATGCTATCGAGATAGATGATAGTTTATCTTTAATGATGAAGGGTGAAAATATAAGCGGTATTGCTACTAAAAGTGCTTCAAGATTATATTCTGCATCTCAAGATCCTTTTTTTAAAAAAATACTGAGTTATCAAAATGATGAACATTTAAGTGAACATAATTTAGGCTACTTATATAAAACAATGATTGCTGCCGAATCTTCTGCAAAACACATTTTTTTTAATGCTAAAAAAGTAGTTAAATCTAATGATTATCCAAATAATGGTTTTGCAAATCAGTTAAAAACAATGGCGCAGTTTATTAATTCTGGAATGGATACTAAGGTTTTTTACTCCTCATTGGGAGGCTTTGATACGCATTCGAATCAAAATAATAAACAGAAGGTGCTTTTAGAGATGTATGCTGAAAGTATGGAAGCTTTTGTAAGAGATTTAAAACAGCAAAACACCTTTAAAGATACATTGATTTTAACCTTTACTGAATTTGGTAGAAGAGTCCAACAAAACTCTTCTAATGGTACAGATCATGGTGCTGCAAACAATGTATTTATAATTGGCGATAATTTAAAAAAACAAGGACTGTATAATGACTTAGCTAGTTTGAGTGATTTAGATGCTAATGGAGATATAAAATATGAAATTGATTTTAGAACTATTTACGCAACCATATTAAAAAAATGGTTACAAGTAGACGATAAGATAATTTTGAATAAATCTTTTGAGCAGCTAGATTTTATTTAAAAAAAAGCTTCCTTAGTTGCTTTACTAAGGAAGCTATAAGTTAAACATATTCTCTATCTAGTAAATACTAGTTCGCCATCTTCATCAGGTGGTGATATTACTAAGTCTGTAGTAGAAATTAGTTCTATGATAAATGTTTCTGAAGTACTTAGATTAATAATAAGGGTTACATTATCATCTAACAGGCTATATGTTCCTTCTAAATAACCTCCTGAAGTACAATCCCCAGAAACACTATGTTCATAAAAGGTATCTGTTGCAAATGTTCCATCAGTATTGAAATCAAAATAAGAAGTTGCTGTACAAGGAGTAGCTCCTTCTATTACTATAAACCATTTGTGTGCTAATAGTTCTTGAGTAGTAGGTTCCAGATTACTACTATCGTCATCATTATCACAACTAAAAAAGGTTAAAGAAAATAAAATGCTTAAAGCAATAAGTTTTAGAGTTTTCATAATATTGGGTTTTATTGTCTAACTTTTAATGCTGAAATAATTTAAAGGTTAACATTATTCGTTAACTTTTTAATACATTATTTTAAAAACCAATAAATTTAAATAAGACTTTAATGAATAAAAAAAACTTGCTTCATCTTTAAACAAATAAAGAAAGAAGCAAGATTTAAATTACTCTGTTGATTAATAGCAGTGTAAATATATGATAATCAAAGCATAAAAACATTAAAAATTTATCGTTAGTTGTAAAGAATATATAATTGGTACTGTTTTTTGTATAGTTGGTAGCTAACTATATTTTACTTTTCGTAAAATACGTAGTGATTCTTTATAAAATAGATACGCATCTTCACTGTGCGATTTTAAAAAAGGTTTTGCTTCGGTAAGTTTACTTAAAGCTTCTTGAAAATTATTTAGATAACAAATTAAGTATGTTTCAGGAAGACTCATTAAATCTGCTTCTTCATTTTTATTTAGTGATTGTCCTTTTTTTAATTTTTCTAATAAGGTATTGTTAGCATTGTAAATATGATGTAAAACTTTTTTGTCAAATTGAGGAGCTTCAAACACTAATTTAGTTTCAATAGTATAGTTCGCGTTATTTTGAAACTGAATAACGGTTTCTTCTAAGGTATAATATTTAGATGTGTTTTGTAACCCAAGATTAACATATTCAATAATTTTAAAGCTGTCTTCATTGTAGCTAATTGCAACTTCATCTAAGGTGGAAAAAAACAGGCGTACTTGCTCGTTTACCATTTCTATATCCACTCTAGAATAAAAAATTTCTTTACCAACTATTTTTTTTTGTCCAGACCAACAAAGCACAAAATACTCTTTAAATACTTTGTATTTTGGGTTGTAATCTTTTCGCTTATTTAAAAAAGTAAAAACACTATCCAGCGTATGTTGTATGTTGTTTTGTGAGTGGTTTTCAATAGCTTCAACAATTTTTGAATTAACATCTGTAATTTCACTTTTAAAAACCTTAGGCATACTCATACTTCCATCTCTAAAAAAGACAGCACCACCATAATATTTCCAAATATTTTTACGAAGGGATGTTAAGCTATTTATAGCTCGTATAGTAACTAAGCCAACAACTTTATCGTCTGGTAAATGTGGAAATGGAATATTCTCATATTGTACTATTGGTGGATTAGTAAGATAGGCATTTATTAAATTTTGAATTTTAGAATCGTCAAAAAAGTCGACACCAATAATCTTATTGTCTTCATCTTCTACACCAATAACGATATACGAATTGTTCTTAGGGTTGCTATTAGAAAGAGCACAAACGTGTTTTAAAAACTTGGCTTTCCCTTCTTTTTGACTAATATTAATTTTTCGCTTTTTATCATAAAAACTGTTCTCATCATTATGAGCTAGTAGGTTTTTAATAAGTAAGCGTTTATTAATCATGTTTACTTTCTGCGTAGGCAGGAGTATTTTTAATTATTAGTTTAAAATTCTATTGGGATAAAAAATTGGTCTTTAAAGGTAATCGCTTCAAATTCTATTAGTTCACCAATACCATCTTTGTAATAAATATCACTATGCAAAAGTTTTTTTATTTTCTGAAGAATATCATCAGCACTATAGGGGTCTTGGACATAAATTTTTTTTAAATTATCAATTGAATTTAAAATAAATTCATCAACTTTTCTGTTGAAAAAAGGGAATGAATATCCAATAACAATTATTATATCTGTTTTATCTATTGTATTTCTTAAGTCGCTGTAAAACTGAAGGTTTTCGTTGAATCTTTCCCAAGCAAATGACATGTTTGGAGCGTGTTCTGTAAATAATTGTTTGTTTTCATAGATTTCTAAAAAACTATTAATAAGTTTTACTTTATTAATGTCATAATCTTGAATTAAATCATAGAGGTTGTTGTTTTTATCAGTAATAGTTGTTGTTCCATTAACTTTAAAAACACCAAATTCTTGTTTGTTAGATATATTGTCTAATTGATTTCCCTTAGAAAATGTATTTAATATATTTCTGGATTTCTCTATAGATGTATTTGAGAATTTACTGAATGCAATTTCTAATTGAGAATCGTAATTCCAAGAAACGATTTTTATGTTTTGTGGAATTTCTTTTAAGTTCTCTAGAATTGAAGCAAAAAAACTATCATATCTTTTGTCAAATTTAGAAGTTTGCTCAAAAATAAAAAAGCAGGATAAGACATATTTTAATTTTTTTAATAAAGAAAAATCTTCTTGTAAGTATAGTTTTTTCGCATAAGTATCAATACTTGTGTGGTTTCTGCTTTCCTTTCTTAACCATAGGATATCTTTATGAAACTCATCTATTAATGTGAATTTTTCTTTTGTAAAAGGAGTGTTATCGAAATAATCACAAATTAAATTTTTTTTAAAGTCAGGAGGATTATCATTTTTCTGGTATTCTAAGTATATTCTAGGATTAAATTGAAATGCAAATTCTAGCAAAGTTTCTGGTATTTTTTCAACAACAGGTAATGCATTATAGCTAGCCCCTGCTCCTAATAAATAAGTTATATTCATAATTATATTTCCTTTTTCACAATGGTGCTACTAGCTTGCGCTGTACAAAACACTAATAAATCTGCAATATTTACATGTGGTGGACGCGAAATAGCAAAGTAAATAATGTCTGCAATATCTTCTGGTTGTAATGCTTTGTAGCCCTTATAAACAGTGTCTGCTTTGGGATCTCCTTTAAAACGTACTTGCGAGAATTCGGTTTCTACCAATCCAGGATTAATTGCACCAACTTTTATTCCGTATTGGTTGAGGTCTATACGCATACCTTCTGTAATTGCTAAAACGGCATGTTTACTGCCACAATATACATTTCCTTTTGGGTACACTTCTTTTCCTGCCGAGGAACCAATATTAATAATATGCCCAGAATTTCTTTTAGTCATCATTGGTATAATCGCTTTACTTACATAAAGTAATCCTTTTACGTTAATATCTAACATAGCATCCCAATCGTCAAGATTTCCTGTTTCAATTGGGTCTAAACCATGTGCGTTTCCAGCGTTATTAATTAAAATGTCTATGTTTTTAAATGCCTCTGGTAGTAAATCTATAGCGTTAAAAGTTGCTTCTTTATCACGAACATCAAAACTTAAAGTATGTACATTGGTTTGTTTGCTTAATGCTTTTTGTATGGTGTCTAGTCGTTCTTTTCTTCTTCCGCAAAGTATAAGGTTGATACCGTGTTTTGCTAATTCATGCGCTGTTGCTTTACCAATTCCGCTTGTAGCTCCAGTTATTAAGGCTGTTTTGTTGTTATTCATAGTTTAATTTTTCACTATTCACTATTCACTATTCACTATTCACTATTCACTATTCACTATTCACTATTCACTATTCACTATTCACTATTAAGGTACTTTATGACCTTGACTAGCTACTAGAATTTTAAACCAATCTTCTAATTGTAAATCTATATTAATTGCTTTTACAGCATTTTCAATTCGTTTTTCGTTTGTGGTTCCTATAACAGGGTGGATTTTTGCGGGATGTTTTAAAACCCAAGCAAGTAACAATTGGTCTTCGGTAGCGTCATATTTTTCTAATAACAACCCAAGTTGTTTGTGTATTCGTCTAGTTTGTTCCGTATCTTCTCTAAAAACAGAACCTAAAGGTGACCATGACATTGGTATAATTCTTTCTAATAGCATTTGGTCTAAAGTCCCATTATGCATTGCTTGGTGTTGTGTTAATGAAAATTCAATTTGATTTACTGAAACTTCGGTATATTTAGAAATTAAGTCCACTTGAGAAGGTGTAAAGTTGGAAACACCAAATGCTTTTACTTTTCCCTGTGCTTTTAATATGGTAATTGCTTCAGTAATTTCGTCAGGATGCATTAAAGGGCTTGGTCTGTGAAGTAATAAAAGGTCTAAATAATCTGTTTTTAAGTTTTTTAAGGATTCTTCCGCAGACCAAATGATGTAATCTTTACTATAATTGTAGTGTTTTACTTCATTATTTCTATTTTCACTTTGATATTGAATACCACATTTAGTGATTAATTGTATTTTTTCACGGTTAATGCTGCTTTCCGCGAAAGCGTTACCAAAAGCAGTTTCGGTAGTATAGCCTCCATAAATATCTGCATGGTCAAAACTGGTTACACCTTGCGACAGACAATGATTTAATAATGTAATCATCTCTTTTTTAGATAGTTGCTTACCCCATGTACCCCAGGTCATGGTTCCTGCAATAATTTTTGAAAATGGTTTTTGTATCATTTTTTTATTTTGAACATTAAAAATAGAAAAGAAAAACTCTTAAACATATATTAAACACTACATTTTTTAACCAATTATTAACAGCAACACATTAAAAATTTTAACAATTTGCACTTCCAAATTAGGAATGTTAAATTCGAGCGTTTAAAAATTAAAAATGATGGAAGACACAAGTACAGTTGATATTAAGTCAATTAATGAGAAAATTGAAAAAGAGAGTGCTTTTGTAGATTTGCTAACTTTAGAAATGAATAAAGTAATTGTTGGTCAAAAAGAAATGGTCGAGCGATTACTCATAGGGTTATTAGGGCAAGGACATATTTTATTAGAGGGAGTTCCAGGTCTAGCTAAAACATTAGCAATAAATACCCTTTCTCAAGCTGTAGACGGAAGCTTTAGTAGAATACAGTTTACTCCAGATTTATTACCTGCAGATGTTACAGGAACCTTAATTTATAACATGAAGGAAAATGACTTCAAAATTAAAAAGGGACCAATATTTGCAAATTTTGTACTAGCAGATGAGATTAACAGAGCTCCAGCAAAAGTACAATCTGCTTTATTAGAAGCAATGCAAGAAAAACAAGTAACTATTGGTGATGAAACTTTTAAGTTAGACAAGCCTTTTTTGGTAATGGCTACTATGAATCCCGTGGAACAAGAAGGAACCTATCCTTTACCTGAAGCACAAGTGGATCGTTTTATGCTAAAAACTGTAATAGATTACCCTAAGCAAGCCGAAGAGCAGCTAATTATGCGTGCTAATTTAAAAGGATCTTGGGACAAAGTAAAGCCTGTTGTTTCAGTAGCACAGATTTTGAAAGCGCAAGAAGCGGTTCGTGAGGTGTATATGGATGAGAAAATCGAGAAATACATTCTAGATATCATCTTTGCGACGCGTTACCCTGAAAAATATAAATTAGAAGATTTAAAACCATTAATCTCTTTTGGTGCTTCGCCTCGTGGTAGTATAAACCTTGCAACAGCTGCAAAATGTTATGCATTTATTAAACGAAGAGGGTATGTAATACCAGAAGATGTTCGTGCTGTAGTGTATGATGTATTACGTCATAGAATTGGAATTACGTACGAAGCAGAAGCAGAAAATATAACTTCAGAAGATATTATTAGCAAAATTGTAAACGAAATTGAAGTGCCATAGAATAGTTATTAGTAAATCAGTATTCAGTTACTTACTCGAATTCTGAATTTTAATTACTACTAACTGAAGATTGCTCACGGCATACTTATAAAGATGGATACTAAAGAATTACTAAAAAAAGTTCGTAAAATTGAGATTAAGACACGTCGTTTGTCTGATCATATTTTTGGAGGAGAATACCATTCTACCTTTAAAGGTCGTGGTATGACTTTTTCTGAAGTGAGACAGTATCAATATGGAGACGATGTTCGTAATATAGATTGGAATGTTACTGCAAGAACTATTGTGCCACATGTAAAAGTTTTTGAAGAAGAGCGTGAATTAATTATGATGCTTATGGTAGATATTTCAGGATCTGAATTGTTTGGTACAGAAGAACAATTTAAAAATGAAGTAGTAACCGAAATAGCAGCAACATTAGCATTTTCAGCAACACAGAATAATGATAAAATAGGATTAATTTTATTCTCGGATGAGGTAGAACTTTATGTGCCTCCAAAAAAAGGAAGATCGCATGTTTTGCGAATTATTCGTGAGTTAATAGAGTTTAAACCAAAAAGCAAAGGAACAAATATTGCAGAAGCTTTAAAGTTTATGCGAAACGTAATGAAAAAGAAAGCGATTGTTTTTGTGCTTTCTGATTTTATTGCAGACGATTATAAACATACTTTAAAAATAGCAGCAGGAAAACACGATGTCACAGGAATTAGAGTGTTTGATAAACGCGAAGAAGAAATGCCTAATATTGGCATGGTGCAAATGCAGGATGAAGAAACAGGAGAATTACTTTTAGTGAATACACAATCTAAATCTGTACGAAAAAATTACGCTAAATTCTACCAAGAGAAAGTAGCATATTATACAGATAGTTTTGCGAAATCTGGAGCAGGTGCCATAGATTGTAGAGTAGATGAAAGTTATGTGAAAAAGCTTTTAGGTTATTTTAAAAGAAGAGGGTAAAAAGACTAACGATTTATGAATTACGATTTTAGATTTTTGAATGATAAAATAAAGCATACTAGAGTATTAGCTATGTCTTTATTGTTTGTTCTATTCTCTTTCCTTTCTCATGCGCAAGTAACCTCTTCTATAGACTCTACTTCCATAAAAATAGGAGAACAAATTACTTATAAAGTACAAGTAGAAACAGATACAACCAATGTTGTGGTTTTTCCTGAAGGACAATCATTTCTTCCTCTAGAAGTAATAGAGTCCTACGCAATAGACACCACAAAAGAAGACGCAAAATATAAACTAATTAAAAAATATGGATTAACGCAATTTGACTCTGGAGCATTTACAATTCCAAGACAAAAAATTGTAATTGGTACTAAGGTATTTCATACCGATTCTTTACAAGTGCAAGTGAAAAATATTGTGGTAGATACTACAAAACAAGGCTTGTATGATATTAAACCAATAATTGAAGTAGATAAAACACCAAGTAAATGGTTTCAATATGTTCTTTTAACTTTATTGGTTTTATCTTTAATAGGTTTCTTATTATACTGGTTTATTTGGCGTAAAAAACCGCTTACCAAAGAAGAGAAAATAGCATTACTTCCACCTTATGATAGAGCAAAACTAGCACTAAAAACCTTAGATGAAAGTAGCTATTTAGAAAATGCCGAATTAAAAGATTACTATTCCGAATTAACTTTTATTATTAGAAAATATCTAGACGAAAAAGTATACGACCGTGCTTTAGAAAGTACCACAGATGAGTTAATAGATCGATTAAACATATTAAAAGATGCAAATCAAATAGATATTAGTAAAGACGATATTAAAAATATTGAAACGATTTTAAAGCGTGCCGATTTAGTAAAATTCGCAAAGTCTGCTCCAGATATTGAGCTTGCAAAACTAGATAGAAATACGATTGATGTAGAAATAGATCAGGTAAAAGAAGCTTTACCAGAACCAACAGAAGAAGAGAAAGCGCTAGATCAAAAATATCAAGAAGAAAAAGAGAGAAAACAAAAACGTAAAAAAACGATAATAACAATATTTGTAGTTGTTGGGTTATGTATAGCAACGTTTATTGGTTTTGGTTTAAAATACGGATTTGGTTATGTAAAAGACACTATTATTGGTCATGAAAGTAAAGAGTTGCTGGAAGGAAATTGGGTAACTAGTGATTATGGTTTTCCACCTATTACAATCTCTACACCAAAAGTTTTAAAAAGAGCAAACCCACCAATTCCTGAAGAAATAAAAGCCAAACTACAAATGACGGTTTTTAGTTTTGGTAACGTTTCTGAGCCTCTAAGTGTAACCCTTTCTACTTTAAAGCTTAACCAACAAGAAAGTCAGGAAAAAATAGATTTAAATCAGACGTCCGAACAAGCTATTAAGCAACTAGAAAAACAAGGAGTTACTAATATGTTAGTAACTAAAGAAAAGTTTGTTACTCCTAATAATGCAGAAGGATTAAAAACACAAGGAACTGCTAGTCTTCCAGTTGCTAATACAAATAATTTTTATGACGGCGAATATATCTTACTTCATTTTACCGCAGAAAATGTAATACAAGAAATTGCAATTACTTATAGAAAAGGTGATGTGTATGCTAAAGAAATAGCCGATAGAATAATTAATTCTGTAGAACTAGTAAAAGAAGAAAAAGCTAAAAAAGAACAAGAAGAAAAGTAAACCATGTTTGAAGGAATAGAATTTTTAAATAAAGAATTTTTCTGGTTGTTTTTATTACTTCCATTGGCTGTGCTATGGTATATTTTTAAACACAAAAAGCAAACAGCAGAATTAAAAATATCAAGTTTAAAAGGTTTTAAAATAACCAATTCTTGGTTGCCAAAATTTAGACACTTGCTTTTTGTTTTACGTTTAGCAGCACTAGCAGCATTAATAACAGCGTTAGCAAGACCAAGAACAGTAGATGTTTCCACAAAAACAAAAACAACTCGAGGAATAGATATTGTTATGGCAATAGATGTTTCGGCAAGTATGTTAGCAAAAGATTTAAGACCAAACCGTTTAGAAGCCTTAAAAGATGTTGCATCCGAGTTTATTGCAGGACGACCAAATGACAGAATTGGTCTAGTAGAATACGCAGGAGAAAGCTATACAAAAACACCAATTACAAGCGATAAAGCCATTGTGTTACGTTCTTTAAACGAAATAAAATACAATACTATTATTGAAGGAGGAACTGCAATTGGAATGGGATTAGCAACATCTGTAAACCGTTTAAAAGACAGCAAGGCTAAAAGTAAAGTAATAATTTTACTTACAGATGGTGTAAATAACTCAGGTTTTATAGATCCAAAAATTGCTAGCGAATTAGCAGTAGAATATGGTATTAAAGTGTACACCATAGGTTTAGGTACCAACGGTATGGCATTATCTCCTTATGCTGTAAATCCTAATGGTACTTTTCAATACGCAAGAGTGCAAGTAGAAATTGATGAAACGTTACTTAAAGAAATCGCAGATGCTACAGGAGGAAAATACTTTAGAGCAACTAATAATAAGAAGCTTGCCGAAATTTATGACGAAATAAACAAACTAGAAAAAACAGAAATAGAAGAATTTAAGTTTTATAATTACGAAGAAAAATATCGCCCGTTAGTATTATTGGCAGGACTTTTATTAGCAATAGAATTGTTATTGCGTTTCACCATTTTTAGAAGTTTTGTATAGGTTTATAGAATCTTCTGCAAGATTTTAAAAACCTTGTAGATTTTTAAAAATATTAATAATAATTAAAAGATTTCCGCTTTTGCGGAAAGTTAACATGTATCAACTAGAAGAAAAAATATGGTTTTGGGTTTTAGTGATTATTCCAGTAATAATCCTACTCTTTTTATTGCTTCAATTTTGGAAACATAAAGCGCAAAAAAACTTTGCCAATAAAGCAATATTAAAAAAATTAAGCCCAAACCAATCCGTATTTAAAAGTATATTAAAAGTCATTGTATTATGCTTGTCATTTGCATGTTTAGCAATCGCTTTGGTAAATCCAAAAGTTGGAACAAAACTTGAAACGGTAAAACGACAAGGAGTAGATATTGTATTTGCGGTAGATGTTTCTAAAAGTATGTTGGCTGAAGATATTGCGCCAAACAGGTTAGACAAATCGAAACAATTAGTTACCCAAATTATAAATAATCTAGCAAGCGATCGTGTTGGTATAATTGCATACGCAGCAAAAGCATTTCCACAATTACCAATCACCACAGATTATGCAGCAGCCAAAATGTTTTTGCAAAACATGAACACCGATATGCTGTCTTCACAAGGAACAGCTATAAATGGAGCAATACAATTAGCCGAAACCTATTTTGATAACGAAGAGCAAACCAATAGAGTATTAATAATCATTTCAGATGGTGAAGATCATTTTGGTGAATCTGCAATTCGAGCAGCCGAAGAAGCGAAAGAACATGGAATTAGAATTTTCACTATTGGAGTTGGAGATATAAAAGGAGGACCAATACCTATTAAAAGAAATGGTGTTGTTTTAAATTATAAAAAAGACAGACAAGGAGAAACTGTAATAACACGTTTAAACGATGAAAATTTAAAAAGCATTGCAGCTGAGGCAAACGGTGTTTATATTAATGGTAGAAACACCAATGAAGTTGTAGATACTATTAGAGACATTTTAAATAAAATGGATAAAACAGAATTTGAAGCCAAAGAATTTGCAGATTTTAAAGATCAATTCCAATGGTTTTTAGCATTAGCAATATTTTTGTTGTTAGTCGATATCTTTTTATTAGAACGAAAAACAGCATGGTTAAAAAAACTAAACCTATTTAACGAAAACCTTTAAATAATTTTATAAAATCTTTAACTATAAGCAAACCAGTAGTTTTATAATTTAGTAAAAATTAAAATGAAACACTTAGTAATAATCATATTCGCAATTTTTAGCATTTCTTCTTTTGCACAAGACAATGAAAAAGAAGCACAACAATTACTTGCGCAAAATAAAGCGAATGATTTCGTTTATGATGCTAACATATTAGCAGATAATGAAGACTATGTATCTGCGGAAATGGAATATAGAAAAGCGATATCAGAACAACCAAACTATGCTGTGGGTGCCTATAATCTAGGCAACTCATATTACAAAAAAGGAATTTTTGATGAAGCTTTATACAGGTTAAAACAAACTGCTAAATACGCAACAACAAAAGACGAAAAATACAGGGCATTCCATAATATTGGTAATGTTTTAATGGAAGATAAACAATGCAAAGAAGCGGCAGAAGCCTTTAAAAATGCATTGCGAAATAACCCTACAGATAACGAAACCCGATATAATTATGCTTTAGCAAAAGAATGTGCAGAGCAACAACAAGACCAACAAGACCAAGAAGACAAACAAGACGAAAATAAAGAAGATCAAAAAGACCAAGAGCAGGATAAAGAAGATCAAGATAAAGAGCAAGACAAGGAAGATCAAAAAGATCAAGACGAAGAAAACAAAGAAAACCCAGAAGACGAAGGAGATCAAGATAAAAAAGAAGGCGAAGATAAGAAAGACGAAGAAGGCGATCCTAAAGATGAAAATGAAGATCAAGGGAAAGAAGGTGAAGATCAGAAAAAAGAACAACCAAAACCACAACCAGGACAATTATCGCCTCAACAAGTTAAAAACTTATTAGAAGCAATGAATGATCAAGAACAAAAAGTACAAGATAAAATGAATGCTCAAAAGGCAAAAGGAGAGCGTGTACAAACCGAAAAAGATTGGTAAAATGTTTGCAACCCAAGTGCCTTTTGGTTGCCTTAAAGGGTTTTAAAACCTTGTATTTATAAACAAAAAAATAAAACAAAATCTTTACTTTCCATTAGGGAAAGATGTCCAAAGGACAAAAGAGCTTATGAAAACAATTAAACACATAACCATATTATTCATCGTACTTGTAACAAGTATTGCTTCAGCACAAGTGAAATTTGAAGCAAAAGTTAGTAAGAAGAAACTAGGTGTTAATGAACGTTTGCGTATTGATTTTGAAATGAATGAAGATGGCGATAATTTTAATCCACCAAGCTTTCAAAATTTTAATGTAGTTGCAGGACCAAACCAATCGGTTAGCCATTCATGGGTGAATGGAAAAAAGTCTTTTAATAAAACGTATAGTTACTTTTTAGCACCAAAAAAGCAAGGTAAATTTACAATTAATCAGGCAACAATAGAAATTAAAGGAGAAATCTATAAAACAACACCAATAACTGTGGTTGTTTCTAAAGCAGTAGATAAACCAAACGATCCTAATAATCCTGCAATAGACATAGACGACAATATTCACTTAGTTGCTGAGGTATCTAAAACTAGCCCTTATTTAAACGAAGGTATAACGGTTGTTTATAAATTATACGTTTCACCAAATACAGGAGTAAGTAATTGGAGAGAAACATCAAGCCCCAGATACAACGATTTTTGGTCTCAAAATATAGATATTAAAGGCTTAAAAATATTAAAAGGAACCTATAAAGGAGAAGATTATAGATATGTAGTTTTACGTAAAACAGTACTATATCCACAAAAAACTGGGAAATTAGAAATTGAACCTTTAAGTTTAGACATTACAGTAGATGTACCAACAAATAGACGTAATATTTTTGGTGAGCGTTTAATGACTCAAGCACATAAATCTATTTCTGCAGGAAGTAGAAATATTAACGTAAAACCGTTACCTGAAAATAATAAACCAGCAAACTTTACTGGTGCGGTTGGAGATTTTAATTTTAAAGTCGCAACATCTAAAACCGAATTAAACGCTTCAGAATCCCTACAAGCAACTGTTTCCGTTTCTGGTAATGGTAATTTGAAATTATTCGAATTACCTAAACTAAGCCTTCCAAGTTCCTTAGAGGTTTATGAGCCAGAAAACAAAGACAAAGTAAGAACAAACATTAATGGTATGCAAGGAACTCGTAGTGAGAGCTATACTGTTGTTCCGCAATTTAAAGGAAAATACCCTTTGCCAAGTATTTCCTTTTCTTATTTCGATTTACAAACAGAAAGTTATAAAACACTATCCTCAAGCGAATTGGTTATCGATGTGTTAGAAGGGCCTACAAACAACGAGTCTGCTAATAATGCTATAGCAAATGGTAGCAACAAACAGCCCGTTTTAAGTAACGATCAATTTGCATTCATTAAAACCAACGCTAATTTTGTTTCTATAAAAAAGAAAAATTTCTTTAAAACTACAGGTTTTTGGACAGCTTTATTAGGACCTCTTTTAGCAATACCATTAGCTATTGTATTTAGAAACAAACGCGATGAACGCCTTGCAGATGTAACTGGTAATAAAATTAGAAAAGCAGATAGATTAGCAAAAAGGTATTTAAGCGAAGCAAAACGAGCACTTGGGCAAAAAGAAGCTTTTTATGTGGCTCTAGAAAAAGCATTACATAATTACTTAAAAGCCAAGTTACAAATAGAAACAAGTGATTTTAGTAAAGACAAGATTACAGAAACATTAAATGAAAGAGAAGTAGAAAACACAACGGTTTCCGAATTTGTAAGTATTCTTCAAAACTGTGAGCTAGCACGTTATACGCCAATTACGCAAGTGGAAATGGAACAAGATTATGAAAAAGCATCTCGAACAATTTCTGAAATAGATAAACAAATTCGTTAATATGAAAAAGATAATTTACATACTAACCTGTATACTATCTACAATATCAGTAGCACAAAACAATACGCTTTTTGAAGAAGGAAATGCATTGTATAACGAAGGGAAATTTACGGAAGCAATTACCAAGTACGAATCCATTTTAGACACCAAAAAACATGCTGCGTCCTTATATTTTAATCTTGGTAATGCACATTATAAATTAAATAATATTGCACCAAGTATTTACTATTTTGAAAAAGCATTGCAGCTTTCGCCAAACGATAAAGAAATACAAAACAATATCGCTTTTGCAAGAAATATGACGGTAGATGCAATAGATGTGGTTCCAGAGGTTGGTTTTTCTAAACTTTTTAAAAATCTAACCAATGCGTTTAGTTTTGACGCTTGGGCTTACCTTTCTGTTGCTGCAATGGTATTATTTGTGCTTATGTCTTTATGGTATTATTTTAGTTATTCTACAGGAAGAAAAAGACTGGCTTTTATTGGTAGTTCCAGTTTTTTGTTTTTAAGTTTTATTATGCTGTTTTTTGCATTTCATAAATTCGATATAGACAAAAATAACAATCCAGCAATTGTGTTTTCGCAAGAAGCATTAGTAAAAAGCGAACCAAATTTAAGAAGCGAAGAATCTTTTAGATTACACGAAGGAACTAAAGTTTTAATTCTAGATACTGTAAATAATTGGAAAAAAATTAAACTTACCGATGGTAAAATAGGTTGGATTTCTAATGAAGATATTAAAGCTTTAAGCGAAATTTAAATTTTCCTTAACATTAAAACAATTCTATAGTTATATATTTGCAGCTTCATTTCATTTAAAGGATGCTAAAAAGAAACATTTCTATATTTTTTACTGTATTATTTATGGCAATAATTACTACGCCATCTATAATTATAGCAATGGATAGTTCTATAGATGTGTCTGTTTTTTATAGTCTTTCTGAAGAGGAAGAAAACAATAATTTCCAATTAGTTTTTTCTGAAATTGATAATGAATTCCACCCATTTTGCGATTTATTTAAAAGTAATGATTTAGATTATTTCTTTAAAAACTACGTAAACCCGCATAGAAATATTATTTCTCCACCCCCCGATTTTATTTAATATTTTATTCGTTAGACATTTATTGTCCCCAAGAAAATATTAAAAATAACTATTGATAAAATAAAGAATCAATAGTAAAAAATCAGTTTATATGTTTAAAACATTAAAAAACGACTTGCCTGCAAGTGTCGTTGTATTTTTTGTTGCTTTACCTTTATGTTTAGGTATTGCATTAGCAAGTGGAGCACCACTTTTTTCAGGAGTTATAGCAGGAATTATAGGAGGAATTGTAGTAGGAGCTTTAAGTGGTTCTAAAATTGGAGTAAGTGGTCCTGCTGCAGGACTTGCAGCAATTGTATTAACTGCAATAGGTACTTTAGGAGGTTATGAAAACTTTTTAGTAGCTGTTGTTTTAGGAGGTGTTATTCAATTGATTTTTGGCTTTTTAAAAGCCGGAATTATTGGTTACTATTTTCCTTCATCTGTAATTAAAGGAATGCTTACAGGAATTGGTATTATAATTATTTTAAAACAAATACCTCACTTTTTTGGTTATGATGCAGAACCTGAAGGAGCTGATAGTTTTTTAGAAACATCAGGAGAAAACACTTTTTCAGCAATCTGGAATATTTTTGATAACTTGATACTAGGCTCAATGGTAGCTGGATTTATAGCATTAGGTATTCTTTTATTATGGAGTAACGTTTTAGCTAAAAAAGGAAAGTTTTTTCAAATTATTCAAGGACCATTAGTAGCAGTTGTAGTAGGAATTATTTTTTACATATTAACACAATCTAATGAGACATTAGCTATTTCAAAATCACACTTAGTAAGTGTACCTGTTCCAGATGGTTTTGATTCTTTTATTGGTCAATTTAGTTTTCCTAACTTTTCTGCAATTACAAACCCAGAAGTCTGGGTTATAGCTTTCACAATTGCTCTAGTGGCAAGTTTAGAAACATTATTATGTGTAGAAGCAACAGATAAATTAGATCCAGATAAAAATGTAACACCTACAAACAGAGAATTATTAGCGCAAGGTGCAGGAAATATATTATCTGGATTAGTTGGAGGTCTTCCAGTAACTCAAGTAATTGTTAGAAGTTCTGCTAATATTCAATCTGGTGGAAAAAGTAAATTATCGACCATTATTCACGGTTTTTTATTATTAATTTCTGTAGTATTAATACCTACATTACTTAATAAAATTCCTTTATCTGTTTTAGCAGCAATCTTATTAATAGTAGGTTATAAACTAGCAAAACCGTCTTTATTTATGAAGATGTACAAACTAGGTTGGAAACAATCTGTTCCATTTTTTGTAACGGTTATAGGAATTGTATTTACAGACTTATTAGTAGGTATTGGTTTAGGTTTAGCTGTTGGTATTGTTGTTATACTATTAAAAAGTTACCAAAACTCTCACTTTCTTCATATTGAAGATAATAGTAATGGGAAACATAAAATTAAAATGGAACTTGCTGAAGAAGTAACCTTCTTTAATAAAGGAGCTATTTTAAAAGAACTAGACAGTTTGCCAAGAGATACTTATTTAGAGTTTGATGTTAGAAAAACAAGATATCTAGATTATGATATTATTGAGATTCTTGAAGATTTTGCTTTTAAAGCAAAGGAAAGAAACATCGATATTAAATTAATTTCAAAACGTGGCGTTGTTGAAAATCCACCTAGTTTTATTGAGTTTTTTCAATTAAGACCTAAATCAAATTTAAGTTTAAGTTAGTATATTATGAAAAATAATAAATATAAAATATTAGTACTTTCAGACTTAAAGAAATCGGTTAGTACAACCTTAAAAAGTAGTGTGAGTTTAGCAAAAATGATAGATGCCGAAATAGCATTATTTCATGTTAAAAAACACATTGACATTGTAGATAGAGATAACCAATTTACTGCAATGAGAACTTTAAATGAAGAGCATAATAATACCAAAAAGAATATGGATGCTTTAGTTAATCGTTTTTCTAAAGAGTATAATGTAAACATTAAAAGCAATTATGCCTTCGGAAAAATAAAAGAAGAAATCCAAAAGCAAATAAAATCGTATAATCCAGATATTATAGTTTTAGGGCAACGAGATACAACCCCTTTTAAATTTATTGGAGATAGTATTACGCGATTTATATTAAAAAATTTTAAAGGCATTATTATGATTGCTTCTAACGAAAACGCGTTAGAGCCAAACGAAAAAATGACATTAGGAGTTTTAAACACTTCTAATAAAGTTTTTGAAACAGAGTTTACTAAAGATTTAATTACACATACCAAAACACCGGTAAAATCTTTTAGAATCCTTAATAGTCAAAAAGAACAATCAGATGTTTTAAGTTTAAACGAAGAAAAAATGGTAGAATATGTCTTTGACAAAAATGCCAATTCCATGACTACACTATCTTCCTACCTACTTAAAAACAACATTAATTTATTATGTGTAGATAGAGCTGAAAACGAAACGAAAACACCATTAAAAGAAGTGGTGAATAAGTTAAATGTTTCATTATTAGTTTCCGAAGCATAAATAAATATTATTTTAATAAATAAAAACAAAACACACATGAAAGCACATACAAAAGAAACACAGTCTACAATGACTCCAGATAAGTCATTACAATATTTAAAAGAAGGAAATCAAAGATTTCAAGATAATTTAAAAGCCAATCGTAATCTTTTAGAACAAGTTAACGACACTAGTGAAGGGCAATTTCCATTTGCAACCATTTTAAGCTGTATAGATTCAAGAGTTTCTGCAGAACTTGTTTTCGACCAAGGATTAGGAGATGTTTTTAGTGTACGTATTGCAGGTAACTTTGTAAACGAAGATATTCTAGGAAGCATGGAATTTGCATGTAAACTAGCAGGAACTAAATTAATTGTAGTTTTAGGTCATACGAGTTGTGGTGCAGTAAAAGGAGCATGCGACCATGCAAAAATGGGGAACCTTACGAAACTAATTGAAAAAATTGATCCAGCAGTTAAAGCGGTTACAGAACCTAAAGATGAAAGCTTAAGAAATTCTAAAAATTTAGCATTTGTAGATGAAGTATCTAAGAAAAATGTAGAATTAACTATCGATAGAATACATGCCGAAAGTCCAATACTTACAGAAATGGAAAAAAACGGTGAAATTAAAATCGTTGGAGCAATGTATGATATTAATACTGGTGCAGTAAACTTTTATTAATAAAACCAGTAAAGGCTTTTATGAAAAAGAAAACTTTTATGGCAACACTAATATTTATATTGGTGTTGCCTTTTGTTGCTTCAAGTCAAGAGAGTAATTTAGGGAATTGGTTAATTTATATTGGAAACAAAAAATTAAACAATACATGGAATATTCATCACGAAGTGCAATATAGAAATTATGATGCTATAGGTGATTTAGAACAACTATTACTAAGAACTGGTTTAGGATATACTTTTAACGAGAGTAAGAATAACATCCTTTTAGGATATGGTTATATTTTATCTGAAAACTATATTGGAGAAACCGACGAAAAAGTCACTGTGAATGAACATCGAATTTTTCAACAGTTTACATCTAAACAAAATATAGGAAAGCTAAAATTAAACCATCGTTATCGTTTCGAACAACGTTTTGTAGAAGACGATTTTAAAATGAGAGTCCGATACTTTTTAGGATTTAATTATCCGCTTCAAAATAAAGAAGAAGGTAAAAATCCTTTATACCTCTCCGCTTATAATGAAGTCTTTCTTAATACAGAATCAGATGTTTTCGATAGAAATCGAGTATATGGTGGTTTAGGATATAAGTTTTCTGAAAACTTAAAATTAGAATTAGGTTATATGAATCAGTTTTTTGAAAACTCAGGACGTGATCAAATAAATTTAATAGCATTTGTTAACTTCTAATATAAATTCCTTTTAAAGTCAGTAGAAAAAAGGTATTTTGTAGAACAAACAAACTAAAACTATTAAATATGAAAAATTTATTTTCAAACATTAAAGGCGATGCTTTTGGTGGTATTACTGCAGGTATTGTAGCTTTACCTTTAGCACTAGCTTTTGGTGTTTCTTCAGGATTAGGGCCAGAAGCTGGTCTATATGGAGCAATTTTTATTAGTTTTTTTGCTGCACTTTTTGGTGGTACATCTACACAAATCTCTGGACCTACAGCACCTATGACAGCCGTTAGTATGGTTATTATTGCTGGAATTGTAGCTGCAAATGATGGTAGTGTAGAAAAAGCACTACCTGCAATTTTAACCGTATTCTTATTAGCAGGAGTCATGCAAATAGGTCTTGGTTTTTTAGGTTTAGGTAAGTACATAAGATATATACCATATCCAGTTGTTTCTGGATTTATGACAGCTATTGGAGTTATTATTTTGCTAACGCAAATTTTACCATCCATTGGTTACTACCCAAAAGAAGACACAGCATTTGTAGAACAATTTAAACCGCAAGCAGAAGAAGTTATTCTAGAAAACATTTTAAAAGATGAAGCTGGAGAAGGTATTTTAGTTCTGGAAGATTTTAAAGAAACAATAGATCGTGCACACCAAATTACTCCAGAACAGATTTTAAACGAATCGCAAACACTAGCAGCTAAAGAAGCTTCTGGAACTGTTGGAGCAATTAAAGTTTTACCAAGAGCTTTAAAAAACATTAATTGGTTAGAACTTATTTTGGCTTTAGGAACCATACTTATTATTTATGGTTTTAAACGAATAACAACGGCAATACCTAGTACATTGGTAGCCTTAATTGTAATGTCTGGAATCGCTTACGGCTTTAATTTAGGCTACAGACCTATTTCAGAAATACCAGGAGGTATTCCAATTCCAAGACTTGAAATGTTTACTAGTTTTAATTTAGGTAGTATTACACCTTATATTTTTACAGCGCTTACTTTATCTCTTTTAGGCGCAATTGATTCTTTGTTAACAAGTGTCGTTGCAGATAATATGACAAAAACCAAACACAAACCTAATAAAGAACTAATAGGTCAAGGTATTGGTAATAGTATTGCTGCATTATTTGGAGGTATACCTGGAGCAGGTGCTACTATTAGAACTGTTGTAAATATTAATGCTGGTGGTAAAACAAAATTATCTGGTATGATTGCTGGTATTATGTTATTACTCATTATGTTAGTTTTAGCTCCAGTAGCATCTAAAATCCCTGCAGCAGTATTAGCTGGTATTTTAATAACAGTTGGTATTGGTGTTATGGATTATAAAGGACTTAAAGCAATACCAAGCTTACCAAGAGATATTAAGTTTGGTCCAATAAAATTAAGTTCAGAAGTTTTAATTATGCTTATTGTATTATTACTTTCTACTTTTTGGGATTTAATTTATGCTGTTGGAATAGGACTTGTAATCGCATCTTTAATGTTTATGAAAAAAATTGGAGATTTAACTGCAGAACGTTCGGATGTAAAATCTTTAAAAGAAGAATCATGGGCAGATGAAAGTGGTTTTCCTGAAAACCTAAAAGAAGAAGTGTTTATTAAACACATTAAAGGCCCTTTGTTTTTTGGTTCTACTAGCGATTTTCAAGCATTAACAGAGCAAATTCCTGAAACAGCAAAAACTGTTATTCTACGTTTAGGCCGTATGCAATATATGGATCAATCTGGTTTATATGCTATGGAAGATATGCTTCTAGATCTAAAAAAGAAAGATGTTGAAGTACTCTTTGTTGGACTTTTAAAACAACCAAGATATATGATGGAACGTATTGATATCATCCCAGATTTTATTCCCAATGAACATATTTTTAATAATTTTAAGTCTTGTACCAAATGGATTAAAGAAAATATAAAAGATGAATATTAATATATTCTAAAAAATATGTTATGAACTTAAAAAAAGTATTTGAAAATAATAAGGATTGGATTAAATACAAGCTTCAAGAAGATAGCAAATACTTTGATAAGTTAGGCGAAGGGCAAAACCCAGAATTGTTATTTATTGGTTGTAGTGACAGTAGAGTTACCGCCGAAGAATTAATGGGATTAGGCCCTGGAGATGTTTTTGTACACCGTAACATTGCTAATATGGTAATTGGTACCGATTTAAACGCGATGTCTGTAGTAGAATATGCCGTAGCACATTTAAAAGTAAATCATGTTGTTGTTTGTGGACATTACGGTTGTGGAGGAGTAAAAGCTGCTATGCAATCTGAAGATTTAGGTTTGTTAAATCCTTGGTTGCGAAATATTCGTGACGTATATCGTATTCATAACGAAGAATTAAATGTTATTGAAAATGAAGAGAAAAAGTATGAACGTTTAGTAGAATTAAATGTACAAGAGCAATGTGTAAATCTTATTAAAACTGCAGCTGTTCAAAAAGCAGCTCGCGGAAGAGGTTTAGTGGTACATGGTTGGGTATTTGATATTCACACAGGAAAACTGATCGATTTAAAAATAGATTTTGAAAGTATCTTAAATGATATTAGAGAAATCTATCATTTAGATTAATTATAAGCATAACTATAAATAAAAGCCACTCTTTTAAGAGTGGCTTTTTAGTTATTATAATAGACTAATATTATAAAATATTAATGATTTTTTACTGCAATAATTCATATTGAAATTGCGGATAACCTCTTTCTCCATTTTCGCTTTCTACAGCTGTAAATCTTAATTTGTAGTAATTATTGTCAGTATCTTTTACAATGTAGTATCTGCCTTCTGTTACAGAGGTTTCTCCTGTCATAAAGTCAACACTTCTCCAGCTACTTCCTACTAAAGCACGATCATTATAAACAAAACTTGCTTCGGTAATATCTGCATAGCTAAAGTTAGTGTAACTTGGAGTGGTATCATCTTCAACAGTGATTTGATATAAACCAACACCACCAAGAGTATTGTGTAACGTGTAATCCGAATACGTCAAACCTGCTGCTAAAGTACCTTGTAGACCGTAATAAGAAAACACACCACCAAAGTCAATATCCCAATTCGAAGAAGTTGGCTCTAAAGTAGCAACTTGTTCATCTGTTAAACTTATATAAGTTAGATTATAGTTACTATCTTTAGTTACAGTAAGTTCAGAATAATCTGTAGTGTTACTTAACGCAGCATACTGAATGGTATATGTATTACCATTTGTTAATACTCTAACTTTTAGATATCCTCTAGCGTCTCCAGTAGTGTTTATAGTTCCATTGTTTGTTGTAGGTATTTCGTTTCCTAAGTTTACAATATATACATTGTTCTCACTATCTGTTGTTGATATTTCATCAAATGCAGTACCAGATAATTCCCCTTCTTTACTATCTGTAAAAGCAATACCTGCATCTAAATCACCATATTGGTAGTAATTTACTGGTAAACCTTCTATTAATTCAGCAACAGTATTTACAGTTACTGTTGTTGGCGTAAAAGTTTGGTCTAATGCGTTTAAAGTTAGTGGAGAGGTTAACACTGTTGTTTCTGTAACCGCTGTTATATCCGTAATACCATCTAGTTCTGCAGCAGATACTAATAAGGTATTGTTAAGAAATACTCTGTTATCCGAACCGTTATACACAGCTATTTCCCATGCATCACGAGTTACAGCTACTTGGTTACCTGTACTTAAGTCTACAAAAACACGGTTTGGTTGATTAAATCCACCTACATCAGGATCTATAATTCCTCCAGTAGAAGGTGGTGTAGTTACTTCTGTGCTTTCACCGTTGTCATCACTACTACAACTTGTAATAAGTACAGTGGTAGCCATTAATATCAATGTTAAAAATTTGTTTGTCATAATTATTAGTTTTAAAAATTTAAATAATAGGATAGTTTTAAAAAATAAGATCGTCCATTACCAATTAGTCTTGAACTTGATGTTGCTGCAGTATGTGCTCCAGCTGAAGCATTTGTATTTATGTTTACAACATCTAATAGGTTTCTAGCTCCTAATGTTGCGTTTATTCTTGGTGTAATATCTGTTCTTATCGAGGCGTTTAACCAGGTAAATGCATCGGTTTCGCCAATAAATAATTCGCCATTTGTATCTGTAAATACGCCTTGTGTTTTACCTGTATGTTTTAATTGACTGTTAAGGGTAGTATTCCATTTTTCTATGGAATACCCTAAAGATGCTTGAACATTTAAGCTCCATAAATAATCGGAATCATTTTCTATTGATTCATTAATTGTACTAGTTACTCCTAAATATGTAGCACCTAAACCAATATTCCAGTTGTTATAGATAAAATTGTTTTCTAAATTGAAACCTAATCTTTTGCTGTAATCTATATTTGCTTGCGTAAATAGAGTTTTACCATCCCCATCTTCTGTAGTTATACTAGCTATAGCATCTTTAAGATCTATATAAAAGAATGTGAGTTTCTGGTTTAAAAAGCCTTCTTTAGCAATTCTATAATTGTTTTTTAGGTTGGTGAAAACAGAAATACCATCTTCTGGTTGTAAATCTGGATTCCCTTGTATGTTGTGGTTTGTATCTACAAAAGAGTAAAAAAGTTCTTCGAAATTTGGTGCTCTATAGGCAGAACCAACCACTGCTTTTAGTTTTAGCTTTTCTGTAAAGTCATAAGTTGAAGATAAGGACCAAATAAGGTGGTTGTTAAATTGCGAACTATGTGTAAAACGAATGCCAGGATGAATAGATACTTTTTTTAAAAGTTGAAACTCTGTAATGCCAAATAATTCGTAATTCGTAATTGTGTTTTCTACTACATCGCTAGAATAATTTCCTGTAGCAATAGCATCAAAACCTTTTTGATTGGTAAACTCGTAACCTAGTTGAAGGTCGAAAAAATCAGACTTTCGTACAATGTTATTTACAAACGCTTTAGAATACCAAACTTCACTAGATTGGCTTACCGTGTCTGTATTCAAAGACTGTGTTCGCTCTTCTAATATGTTATATACATATTCTTTATAGTTTCTTTTTTGATTTTGATAAGAAAACGAAAAATTATAGTTGGTAGCTCCATGTAATGGCCCAGAAACATTTACGTTATTTACCCATCTATCTGTTTGGTAATTTTGATCTACAGCAGTTGGGTTAAGCGCACCGTTTTCATATCTACCATTAACAGCTCTATTGTATATATCTAAGTCTTCATTAAAATATTGAAGCTTGTAAAATATATTGTGTTTTCCAAGGTTTACATTCATGTTTCCAGATACAGTAATTTGTTCTTTAGGATTCCATTCGGTGCCTCGTAAACTATCGTTTACAACTACTCCATCTTCAATATTTACATAGTTTTCTCCTTGATAACCATTGTAAAAACCAGCAAAATCATTTCTTGAAGCTCCAATAGAATAGGATAGTTTTTCATTTACTTGGTTGGTAGCTCTAATGTTTTGAATATGTCTTCCTTTATCAAATAATTCAAACTCGTTTCCTACGGTTTCTTCTTGCAGTGATAATTGCAGTTGCCATCCGCTATCTTTTAAACCTCTTTTGGTAATTATATTAACAACTCCTGCAACAGCATTATCACCATATAATACGCCCATAGAACCTTCTACAACCTCTATACGTTCTACGTCATCTATATTTAGTTGTGTAATATCAATGTTGTTTCCTACACCATTATCACTAATAATTGGAATACCATCTACTAAAATTTTTACATACTGACCATCTAAACCAAATAAGCTTATGGTAGAACGCCCATCTGAGGCATCTGGGTTGATTGTTATGTTTAAATTGTTTTGTAAAACATCTGCTAAATTGTTTCCTGCAACATTTTCAATGTCTTTTCTTTTAATAGTTCCAACGGTAAATAATTTCTTACTTACAGACATGACATTGCTTTCTCCTAGGATAACTACTTCGTCTAATTTTTCAATACTAGTAGTGTCTCTTTCTTTCTCTTGAGCACTAATCGTGTAACTCAAAAAAAATAAAAAATAAATGCATATTTTATTTTTATTTAGACTCATTCTATTTTATATTTGCTGCAAATATAGAATCTTATTTTAATTCAATCTAAATAAGAATAGTGTTTTTTTAATTTTTTTTAATATCAAAATTTAACCTTTTTAAAATGAAACATTTACTAGTATTAGTAACCGTAATTTTTGCTTTTATAAACACAACAAAAGCACAAAACAAAAAAGAACAAGATCAAAAAGCCATTAAAGCTATGTGTGGTTGTTATGAGGTAAGCTTCAATTTTGCAGAAACATTTCAATATTCAGAAGATTCTACATACGTTGCTTCTAAAACAAAACACGATAAAGGATTAGAATGGGTACAATTGGTAGAAGATACTAAAGATAAAATCTCCATGCAGCACTTGCTTATTGTTGGTTCTAAAGAAAAGCCATATATAGTAAAACATTGGAGGCAAGATTGGGAATATGAAAACACCGATTTATATGCATATTTTAGAAATAACCAGTGGAAATACACAAAATTAGATAAAAAACAAGTTAAAGGACAATGGTCTCAAAAGGTATTTCAGGTAGATGATAGTCCGCGTTACGAAGGTTCTGCAACTTGGGTACATGTTGACGGAAAACACTATTGGGAAAACACAACTAATGCACCTTTACCAAGACGTGAATACACAAAGCGTAGTGATTATAATGTTACAGGTAGAACAAACAGACATGAAATTATAGCTACAGGATGGATTCATGATCAAGACAATGAAAAAATACTTAGTGAAGAAGGTGTTTATGAGCTGATTGCAGAAGAAAAAGGACATAATGTGTATAAGAGAGTGGAAGATAGCAAATGTAGTGCAGCACAAGAATATTGGAAAAAAAATGAAGCAAAATGGGCTTTAGTTAGAACAAAATGGGAGGAAGTTTTTGCTAGAAATAAAGATTTAGTTTTAGAAGAAAAAGTAGATAATAAGGTACTGTTTAAGTACTTATTTGATAAAGAAAAATACCAAACAGCTGAAGAAATTAACCCCTTAATTGAATCTTTTGTAAAAAAATAAAATGAAGTATTTAAATAAAATAATAATCGTAGTAACCATTTTCTGTTGCACATTTAGTTTTGCACAAGACAATGTATTTTTAAGTCGTGATTTTTGGAAAACGAATCCTAGTATCGAAAGTATAGATGCTAAAATTATTGAAGGAAATAATATAGCAGCAGCCAATAGTAATAATTTTGATGCTGTTGTATATGCTATTTTAGAAGAGGCTTCTTTAGAGTCTTTAAAATATATTCAATCTAAAAAAGGAAATGCCGTCAACAAGTTAACACATGATGGTAGAACCTATATCTTTTGGGCTGCATATAAAGGTAATGTAGCATTTATGGAATACCTGTTAAGCAAAGGAGCAAAAACAGATATCAAAGACGATAAAGGAAATACTATTTTAAATTTTGCAGCAGGAACAGGACAACAAAACACCAAAGTATATGACCTGTGTCTTGCTAATGGTGCCAACCTACAAACAGATATAACTCCAAAAGGCGCTAATGCATTGCTATTATCTGCACCTTACGATAATGATTTTACGCTTATAAATTACTTCACTTCCAAAGGATTAGATTTAAAAAGTGTAGATGCAGATGGTAATGGTGTGTTTAATTATGTTGCAAAAACAGGAAATGTAGCATTGTTAAATCAATTGTTAAAAAAAGGCGTTACAGGAAATGCTAATGCTTTTATTTTTGCAGCACAAGCAACTAGAGGAAAAACAAATACTGTCGATTTTTACACCTATTTAGAAAGTGTTGGTTTAAACCCCAAAAATGCTTCCATAAAAAAAGAAACACCTTTGCATATTGTAGCTGCAAAAAGTAAAGATGTAGCAGTTGTTCAATATTTTTTAGAAAGAGGATTAGATGTAAATGCAATGGATGCTAACAGAAACACTCCTTTTTTAAATGCAGCAAGTAGAAATAATATAGAAATAGTTACACTACTTTTTCAACAGGTAAAAGCTATAAACCAAGTAAACAAAAAAGGAGCATCTGCTTTAATATTAGCAGTTGCTCATAATACACCAGAAGTGGTTCGTTTTTTAATTGAAAACAAAGCAGATGTTACTGTTTTAGATGCTAATAAAAACAATTTAATTCCTTATTTAATAGATTTTTATTCTACTAAAAAAGAAGACGTTTTTAAGCAAAAGTTAGATGTTTTAGCAGAAAATGGTTTAGATATTGCAAAAACACAGCAAAACGGAAACACTTTATATCATTTAGCTTTAGCAAAAAACAATTTGGATTTATTAAAATTAATAAAGCAATTTGATGTAGATGTTAATGCTAAAAATAAAGAAGGAAACACTCCTTTACATGTAGCTGCTTTACAAGCCAAAAACACAGCGATTTTAGAATATTTAATTTCTATAGGAGCAAAAAAAGATGCTACTACAGATTTTGGCGAAACAGCTCATGATTTAGCAGTAGAAAACGAAATTTTAAAAGCAAAAAAAATACATTTAGATTTTTTAAAATAGTATAACATATGAAACTTAAATCCATAATAGCACTTTGTTTTTTAGCTATTGCAACGCTATCTTTTACAACAATAACAGAGTCTACCTCTTATAAATGTATGATTCAAATGATAAATTACTCTGGTGAGAATGCCTACGTGGTTATTTCACTAATCAATCCGGAAGGTGCATATGAAAAAACACTATATGTGCAAGGAGATGATGATGAGTGGTATCACGATATTTCAGAATGGTGGAAATTCTACGGAAAAAAACGATCTAATATTGATGCTATTACTGGAGCAACTATTGCAGGAGGAGCACGAAGTATTAATGTGATAGCTATTGAAGATGCTAAAATAGATGCTGGTTACAGTATTCGTTTTGAAACTGCTGTGGAAGACCAAGAATACTATACCAAAGATGTAGAATTTGAACTTACTTCTGAAAATGTAAAAAGCAAAAAAGAAGGTACAGGATTTATACGTTATGTGCGTATGATGCCTAATTAAAAGCTTTAAAAAAGGAATAAACATGACTATTTCTATATGGAGATACAGCCACCTTACTTTAGCTGTATCTTCTTTTATTTTTATTTTACTAGCTTCTATTACAGGAATTATCTTAGCATTTCAACCTATATCAGAACAGGTGCAACCGTACAAAATTTCTGATTTTGAAAGCGTTACTGTTGCAGAAACCTTAGGGCTTTTAAAAGAAAAGTATCCCGAAGTATTAGATCTTCAAGTAGATGCTAATGCCTTTGTTTTAGCTTCTGTTATAACAAATGATGGAGAAAGTTTAAATGGATACATTAACCCAAAAACGGCTGCATTTCTAGGAGATAAAATAGAGGTTTCTCCCTTTTTTAAATGGGTAACTAATTTTCATAGATCGTTATTTTTAAAAAGTATTGGTCGCTTTTTTGTTGGTTTGTCTTCGTTTTTGCTCTTTCTAATTGCAGTTTCAGGAACGGTTTTAATTCTAAAAAGACAAGGTGGTTTACAAAAGATTTTTTCTGCAATTATTAATGAAAATTTTTATCAATATTGGCATGTCGTTTTAGGAAGACTGACTTTAATTCCTATCTTGATTATTACAATTACTGGAGTTTATTTATCTGCCGAAAAATTCAATGTACTTCCAAAACAACATCTAAATCATTCTGTAGATTTTGAAAATCTTTCGGAAGCACCTAAACAAAGTATTTCTAATTTCCCTGTTTTTAAAAACACAAAACTTTCCGAAGTTAAAACCATAGAATTCCCTTTTTCTGAAGACGTAGAAGACTATTTTACCATTTCACTTAAAGACAAAGAAATGGTTGTAAACCAATTTACAGGAGAAGTTTTAAGTGAAATAGATTATCCTTTAGCGACTATTTTTTCTAATCTAAGTATGTTTTTACATACCGGAAAAGGAAGTGTGCTTTGGTCTGTTATTTTAGCTATAGCAACCTTAAATATTTTGTTTTTTATCTATTCTGGTTTTGCAATGACGCTAAAACGAAGAAAAACAACACTGAAAAACAAGTATAAAAAAGACGATGCAAAGTATATTATTTTAGTTGGTTCAGAAAACGGAAACACCTTACTTTTTGCTAACCAATTGCAAGAGCAATTATTAAAAGCAGGGGAAACCGTTTACATAACAGAGCTTAATAAGTATACTACTTTTAAAAAAGCAGCACATATTGTTGTAATGACTGCTACGTATGGTGAAGGTGAAGCACCAACTAACGCGAATAGATTTTTAGAACGTTTGCAAACCATAAAACAAGAACAAAAGATCACTTTTTCGGTTGTTGGTTTTGGCTCTTTAGCTTATCCTAATTTTTGCCAATTTGCTATAGATGTAGATGTAGCATTACAGCTTCAGATGCAACAAGAACTTCCAGTTTTTAGTATTCATGATAAATCGCTAACCGCTTTTGAAGAATGGGTAAATCTTTGGAATAGAAAACGAAAGCTTCCTATTAAAATTTTAAAAGAAAAATTAGCAATACAACCAAAACAAAATGTGAAGCTTAGCGTTTTAGAAAAAACGAATGTAGCAATACAGCCAGATCAGACTTTTTTAATTCGCCTGAAAGTAAATACCAAGAAATTTGCTTCTGGAGATTTACTAGCAATCTACCCAGAAAACAATTATAGAGAGCGTTTGTATTCTATTGGTAAAGTAAATAATGAGGTGCAATTAAGTGTGAAATTACATGAAAACGGATTAGGTTCTGGTTTTTTAAATAGCGTAAATACAAACAGTTCTTTTAAAGCTAGAATCATTAAAAATACAGGTTTTCATTTTCCTAAAAATGCATCTAAAGTACTTTTAATTGCTAATGGAACAGGAATAGCTCCTTTTCTAGGAATGCTAGACCAAAACAATAAGAAACTAGAAACACATTTGTATTATGGCGTAAGAAAAGAGACTTCGTTTTACTTGTATGAAAAAGCTATACAAGCGTATTTAAGTGAAAAAAAATTAAGCAAATTACATCTTGCATTTTCACAAGAAATACCTAAATATTATGTGCAAGATTTTCTAAAAAGAGATGCTTTGTTTGTTTCGCAGAGTTTAAAAAACAATGCCATTATTATGATCTGTGGTTCTTTAGCGATGCAAAAGGATGTTTTAGAGGTTTTAAATACAATAACTACAGAACAGCTAAATCTACCAATTACAGATTTTGTAAATCAAATAAAAACAGATTGTTACTAAACCTCAGCATCTGGAATCTCGTTCTCTTTTTCTTCTGCTTTAATAATAGTAGGAAAAAGTAAAGGCGCAATAGATTTTACGGGTTCGTATAAAACAGATTCCTTTAAATCTTCTTCGCCAACAAAAGGGATCGTGTTATTCATTCTGCTAAAAACCACAAGTAGAATACTTAAAATTAATCCTATCTTAAGAGCGCCAAAAACACCACCTAAAAGCTTGTTTATAATACCTAAAGCAGCAAAATCTGCCAGTTTAGTTAATGCTTTTCCCGCAAGTGATATTACTAATATAATCACGAAAAATGTAATAGCAAAAGCAAGAATATTAACGTATTTCTCTTCCCATCCTACTCTACTTTCTAAAAACGTAGCAGCAAAACCACTAAAATGAATAGCTCCATAAACCCCAGCTATTAATGCAACAAGAGATGCCACTTCTACAAAAAGACCTTTCATAAAACCTCTAACTAATCCAAATAAAAGTAAAGCACCTAAAACAATATCAATTACTGCCATAATATTATAATTTTAACAAATATAAACTAACTTTACAACTTTCAAACTTTTAAACTTTATACCAAATAAATGTCAAGAGATCAAGAATTAAAAGAACGTTGGGATTTGGTAGTAGAAAAACTATCCAATCAATTTGCAGATGGAGACACCTTAGACTTAGACGCAATTATATATTTAATTGGCTTGCAGGAGCTTGGGCAATTAAACCGAACTTTTAAAAAAGACCAAAAACTAGACCTTATGCATATTGCTATATGTAGAGTTTTAACACCTTATGGTTATTACGAATTCGATTTTGTAGACGAAGAAGGCTGGCCTCATTATAAAACCATTGAAGAACTACCACATTTAAAGGCAGGAGAACAAAGTATTTTAATGAAAGAAGCCATTGTAAACTATTTTGTAGAAACCCAGTTTATTAAATAATTTGTATGAAAAAGATAATACTCTTTTTTAGCTTTTGTTTTATATTAATATCATGTAGCAGTGACTCTTCAAATAATAATGAAAACACTATAGTAGGTAACTGGATTATACAACAAATAACCTATAATGGTTTACATGGAAATTGGGGAGAATGTGGTCATTTAGAAAATATTTCTTTTTATGAAGATAATACCTATGCTTGGGTCGCCTATGCTCTTGCAGATGAATTTATTAATTGTGTTCCTATTCCTCCAGCCGAAGGTACTTGGGAACAAATAGACTATAATACAGTTCAATTAACAGATGATGATATTGTATTTGATATGGATTATGATGATACCTACCTGTATCTTAACGCATTTATACCAGCATCTCAAAATGAACCGGAAGGTATTCACATTCAATTTGTGTTTATAAAATCTTAATTCACTAAATTTGCAATCATTTTAACGATATCATGATAGACAAGATAAAAGAACTTATAGCAGAAGCCGAAGCATTTAATGCACAAACCAAAGATGAGGTTGAAGCTTACAGAATAAAATACCTAGGATCTAAAGGGTTATTAAAACAGTATTTTGCAGAGTTTAAAAATGTAGCAAACGACCAAAAAAAAGAATTTGGTCAAACCATTAATAAATTAAAGCAAACTGCTGAAGACAAAGTAAACTCCTTAAGAGAAGAGTTAGAAAGTAAAGAAGAAGATAAAGGTGTTTATGACGATTTATCCCGTCCAGGTGAGCCAATAGAAATAGGGGCACGTCACCCAATATCTATTGTTAAAAATCAAATTATCGATATTTTTTCTCGAATTGGTTTTAATGTAAGTGAAGGTCCAGAAATTGAAGACGATTGGCACAACTTTACGGCATTAAATTTGCCAGAATATCACCCAGCTCGTGATATGCAAGATACGTTCTTCATTCAAACAGATCCAGATATTTTACTACGTACGCACACAAGTTCTGTACAAGTACGTTATATGGAAAACAATAAACCACCAATTCGAACCATATCTCCTGGAAGAGTATTTAGAAACGAAGCTATTTCTGCTCGTTCCCACTGTTTCTTCCATCAAGTAGAAGGTTTATATATAGATAAAGATGTAAGTTTTGCAGACTTAAAACAAACACTACAATATTTTACAACAGAAATGTTCGGTAAATCTAAGATCCGTTTACGCCCATCCTATTTTCCGTTTACAGAACCAAGTGCAGAAGTTGATGTATATTGGGGACTTGAGACAGAAACGGATTATAAAATTACCAAAGGTACAGGTTGGTTAGAAATTATGGGTTGTGGTATGGTAGACCCTAATGTTTTAGAAAACTGTGGTATCGATTCTAAAGAATATTCTGGTTTCGCTTTCGGAATGGGAATCGACAGAATAGCTATGCTACTTAATCAAATTAGTGATATTAGATTGCTTAGCGAAAACGATATACGCTTTCTAGAACAGTTTAAATCCGCATTGTAATTACAATACATTATATCTTTTAAGCCGACTGTTAACAGTCGGCTTTTTTATTTAACAATTATTTAACTTCGATTAGTTCGGTTTGTTCCGAACTAGCAATGTATCTTTGCAGCGTATTTTACTGTAATGGGTTTTTTATCTCTAAAAAACAGTATCAAAATTTTTAAAAATGAAGAAAAATCTCTGTCAAGAAAAAATGAATCTAGTAGAAAAACTAGGAGTGCACTTGGAAGGAAGAGAACAGTTGGCTCCTGTTGCTTCACGCATTCTATCCTATATTATTCTAACTGGTAAAAGAGGTGCTACTTTTGAAGATATGGTAACTGCCCTTTGTGCTAGTAAAAGTACTATTTCAACACATCTAAATCATTTACAAGATTTAAATAAAATTGAATACTTCACCAAAACAGGTGATCGTAAAAAGTACTTTATAATCAATAAAAACACCATTATTCAACATGTTGATAGAATGATAAGTCATTGGGATGAAGAACGTGCTATCCATTTAGAAATTAAAGCTTATAAAGAAATACAAAACGAAATAAAAATTGACAATAACGATGAGAAGTTTGATTTAACTTTTCATAACGATTACGTCAAATTTGTAGATGAAGCTACAGTTTCAGTTAAAGAATTGAGAGAAAAATTAATAAACAAGAAATTCCATATTTAAAGTCCTATCCAAAATGAAAAAAAATAATTTATATACCATACTAACACTAGGTTTATTCTTAGTTATTGTAAGCTGTGGAAATGCAGAACAAAAACCATCAGCAGCCGAGACTTCGCCTGCACCTTTTCCAGTATCTCAATTAGAAGTGAAAACTGTTACAGGATTTACCGATTATCCAGCAACTATAGAGGGTATTGTAAACATTGATGTAAGAGCGAAAACATCTGGATATATCGAAAAAGTATATGTAGACGAGGGTCAAAAAGTACGCAAAGGACAAGTCTTATTTAAATTAGAAACACAATCTTTAAGTCAAGATGCTGGTGCAGCAAAAGCACAAGTTAATGTTGCACAAGTGGAGGTAGATAAATTGATTCCACTTGTCGAAAAAAATATAATTAGCCCTGTGCAATTAGAAACTGCTAAAGCAAATTTAGCACAAGCAAAGGCTGCTTTAAGTGGTGTTTCTGCAAATATTGGTTATGCCACTATTAAAAGTCCAATAGATGGTTATGTAGGGTCTATAAACTTTAGAGAAGGCGCTTTAATTAGCCCAAGCGATGCAACAGCTTTAACAACGGTTAGCGAAATAGATCAAGTATACGCCTTTTTTAGTTTTAATGAAGCACAATACATAGACCATTTACAAAGATCAGAAGGTCAAAATAAAGCAGAGCGTATTAAAAACTCGCCAGACCTAAGCCTGGTTTTAGCTAATGGTAAAATTTATTCTGAAAAAGGACGCATTCAAACCAGTACAGGACAAATAAATCAAAGTACAGGAACCATTCAAATTAGAGCTGCTTTTAATAATCCTAACGAAATTTTAACCAATGGAAACAGCGGAAAAATTAGACTTCCTATTGAGTATAAAGATGCTATTGTAGTACCACAATCTGCTACTTTTGAACAACAAGGAAATATTATGATTTTTAAACTAGTAGAAGATAATAAAATTGCCACTTCCATTATAAAAATAAAAGGAACAGTAGATAACCTATACGTTGTAGAATCTGGTTTAACAGCTAACGATAAAATTGTAATATCTGGTGTTGGTAAATTAAAAAACGGAATGGAAATTTCTCCTCAAGAAACCTCTTTTGATGAAGCTATTAAACCTATAGCCACTTTATTTAAAAACTAGTTAACCACAAACATATTTAATCATGTTAAAAACATTTATTGAAAGACCAGTGCTTTCAACAGTAATCTCTATTATAATAGTTATGCTAGGTGTTATCAGTATCACTAGTTTACCTATAGAGGAGTATCCAGATATTGCACCACCAACTATTAAGGTGACCGCAAATTATACAGGAGCAAACGCAGAAACCGTTTTAGAAAGTGTTATCATTCCTATCGAAGAGCAAATTAATGGTGTAGAAGGAATGACGTACATTACCTCTACTGCTTCTAATACAGGTACAGCAGAAATTACAGTTTATTTTGACCAAGAAATGGATGCAGATATTGCAGCTGTAAATGTACAAAACCGTGTAGCAAGAGCTGCGCCATTATTGCCAACAGAAGTAACGCAAACGGGAGTTGTAACACAAAAGCAAGAAACCAGTGCATTAATGTTTATTGCCATGTATTCGGAAAGCGATAATTACGACGCTACTTTTATTCAGAATTACTTAAATATTAACGTTATTCCTGCTATGCAGCGTATTAGTGGTGTTGGTGATGTTAGTTTATTCTCACAACAAGATTATGCCATGCGTATTTGGTTAAATCCAGAAAAATTAGCAGCATATAACTTAATTCCTTCCGATGTTTCGGCAGCTTTAGCAGAACAAAATTTAGAAGCTGCAGCGGGTTCTTTAGGGCAAAATAATGGAGAGTCTTTTTCATATACATTAACCTATAGCGGTCGTTTTAAAAATGAAAGTCAATATAGTGACATTGTTATTAAAGCTTTAGGGAACGGTGAGTTTTTACGCTTAAAGGATATCGCTACTATTGAGTTAGATGCACAGTCTTACGCATCTAATGCAATGAGTTTAGGTAATCCTGCAGTGTTTATGGGGATTTTTCAAACGAAAGGTTCAAATGCACAAGAGATTATTGAAAACATAAAGATAACTTTAGAGCAGGTAAAAGTAGATCTTCCAGAAGGTTTAGATATTTTTGTGCCATACGATACGAGTTTATTTTTAAATGCTTCTATTGAGAAAGTAATAAGCACGTTATTAGAAGCCTTCTTACTGGTGTTTTTAGTTGTATTTATTTTCTTGCAAGATTTCCGTTCGACCTTAATTCCGGCAATTGCAGTGCCTGTTTCTATTATTGGTACTTTCTTTTTCTTGAATGTTTTTGGATATTCTATTAATCTTTTAACACTATTTGCGTTAGTACTCGCTATTGGTATTGTGGTAGATGATGCTATTGTGGTTGTGGAAGCTGTGCATGCTAAAATGGACGAAGGGGAACACAATCCTAAAAAAGCAACACTAACAGCCATGAATGAGATTTCTGGAGCCATCATCTCGATTACTTTAGTTATGGCGGCCGTATTTATTCCGGTGACTTTTGTAACTGGTCCAACGGGAGTTTTTTATGAACAGTTTGGCGTTACTTTAATTATTGCAATTCTAATTTCGGCAGTAAATGCTTTAACATTAAGTCCAGCATTATGTGCTCTATTATTAAAAGAACATAAAGAAGATGAAGAACTAAAAGGTAAGAGCCCATTAAAACGCTTTTATACGTTATTCAATCGTGGATTTAATGCTACAGTCGAGCGTTACGGTAAATCACTTCAGTTTTTATACAAAAGAAAATTTGTTTCGGTATTATTATTAATTATTGCCGGAGTTGGAATTTACTGGGCGTCTACAACAACACCAACAGGTTTTGTACCTAATGAAGATAGAGGAATTATTTTTGCAAATATTGAATTACCACCAGGAGCTTCATTAGATAGAACCAATGCGGTATCTAAAGATTTATATAATAAAATTGAAGGACTAGAAGGTATTGTAGGTGTTAATTTTATTAAAGGTAGAAGTTTAATTTCTGGAGCTGGTAGTAATTATGGTTTTGGTATTATTAAATTGGAAGATTGGAGCGAACGTGAAGACCCCTCACTTTCTGTACAAGCTTTAACGGGTAAGTTATTTGGTATTGCAGCTACTATTCCAGAAGCCAAAATTATATTTTTTTCACCACCAAGTATACGTGGTTTTGGAAATGCTTCAGGTTTCGAAATTAATCTATTAGATAAATTTGGTGGCGAGTTTGCCGATTTAGACAAAGCGAATAAAGAATTCTCTATGGCTTTAATGAGTCATCCAGAAATTAAATACGCAACCTCTTCTTTTAGTACAAATTATCCACAATACGAAATGGAAGTTAATGTACCATTAGCAAAAGAAAAAGGAGTTTCGGTAACTAGTATTTTTTCAACTTTACAAGGATATATTGGAGGGATTTATGCTTCGGATTTTTCAAGATTTGGAAAACAATTTAGAGTATATATTCAAGCATTACCAGAAGATAGAGCAGATAAAAGTGCGTTAAACAGCATGTATGTAAGAACCGATAGTGGCGAAATGACACCGATTACACAGTTTGTAACTTTAAAACGTGTGTATGGTCCGCAATCGGTAACGCGTTTTAACTTATTTAATTCAACAAGCATAACAGGAGCAACAAATGATGGTTACAGTACAGGGGATGCGATTCGAGTTATTGAAGAAGAAGTAGCAAAACTACCAAGTAATTATACCGTTGCTTATTCTGGTTTAACACGTGAAGAGGTAAATGCAGGAAGCCAAACGACCTTTATCTTTATTTTAAGTATTCTATTTGTGTATTTCTTATTAAGTGCACAATACGAAAGTTACTTACTCCCATTTGCAGTGGTTTTATCCTTGCCATTTGGTGTATTTGGAGCCTATATAAGTACAAAGTTTTTCGGGTTAGAAAACAACATTTATTTCCAAATTGCTTTAATCATGCTTATTGGTCTGTTAGCTAAAAATGCCATACTTATTGTTGAGTTTGCTTTGCAGCGAAGAAAAAATGGGGAGAGCATTGTAGATGCTGCAATCCATGGAGCAAAATCCCGTTTACGTCCAATTTTAATGACATCGTTTGCCTTTATTCTAGGTTTAATGCCATTAGTATTAGCAAAAGGTGTTGGTTCTGAAGGAAACAACTCCATTGGTACAGGAGCAGCAGGAGGCATGTTAATTGGAACACTTTTAGGAGTTTTTGTAATTCCTATTTTATTTATACTATTTCAGTGGTTACAAGAAAAAATTTCTAGTAAACCAGCAGTACAAACTATTGAAGAATAAAACGATGAAAACCATTATAAACCATAAAAATTTTAGTACAGGTGCTTTATTATTAGTTGTTGTGTTAACACTTCAAAGCTGTTTTGTAGCTCAAGATTACGTGAGACCAGAATTGAATACCGAAACGGAAGCGCTTTATAGAACCGATAATTTACCAACAGACAGTATTTCTATTGCAGATGTGTCCTGGAGAAACTTGTTTACAGACCAATACCTTCAACAGTATATTGAAGAAGGTTTACAGAATAATATGGATGTTCGAATTGCACTTCAGCAAATAATAGCTGCTGAAGCATATGCAAAACAAGGGAAAGCAGGTTATTTACCAACTTTAAGTGCTGGGCCAAACTATACACGTCAAGAGTTTTCAGAAAATAGTCAATTTGGATCTTTATTTAGTGGAGGAACAGATACCTACGATATTACAGCAAACCTATCTTGGGAAGCAGATCTTTGGGGGAAAGTACGTAGTAATAAAAGAGCAACACAAGCGGCTTACTTACAAAGTGTAGCAGGACATCAATTAGTAAAAACACAATTAATTTCAAGTATTGCTAATACCTATTATAGTTTATTAGCATTAGATGCACAGTTAGAAATAACAAAGCAAACCATTGCAACAAGAGAAAGCGGTGTAGCCACTATTAAAGCATTAAAAGAAGCAGGTCAAGTAACGCAAGTTGCTGTAGATCAAAACATAGCGCAATATAATAGTGCTAGAGCATTACAAGTGGATATTGAAACTGCTATTTTTACAACAGAAAACACTTTAAGTATTCTACTAGGTAAAGGGCCACAAAATTATGAAAGAAGCCGTTTAGATATTCAAAAAATAGATCAAGATATTACACTTGGTTTGCCAGCAGTATTACTTAGTAATAGACCAGATGTAATGGCTGCCGAATATGGTTTAATACAATCTTTTGAGTTAACTAATGTAGCAAATAGTAACTTATATCCTTCGTTAACATTAACAGCTTCTGGTGGATTACAAAGCCTAGAGTTGGATAAGTTACTTAATGTTAACTCTTTATTTGCAACGGTTGTAGGAGGATTAACACAACCCATTCTAAATCAAAGAGCACTTAAAACACAAAAAGAAGTTGCAATTGCACAACAGGAACAAGCTTTGCTTCAGTTTAAAAAGACATTATTAGTTGCAGGAAACGAAGTGTCTAATGCATTATTTTCTTATGAAGCCGAAACTAAAAAGTTTGTATTTCGAAAAAATGAAGTGGAAGCTTTGCGTACTGCCGAAGCAAACTCGGAAGAACTACTTAAAAATGGATATGCTAACTATTTAGATTTATTAACAGCAAGACAAAGCGCTTTAAGTGCAGAACTTAATATTATAGATAGTCAATTACAGCAATTAGTGTCTATTGTAGATTTGTATGAAGCACTTGGTGGTGGATGGAGATAAAATAAATTAAAATGATTACTAAAGCATAATTGTTAGAATGCTCGATTGCAAAGTTTACACAACTAGGTAGCAAGCATGTAACTTTAGACGAAATAGCAAATGCGCTTGGTATATCTAAAAAAACAATTTATACGTTTTTTGAGACTAAAGAAGCGCTAGTAACTTCTAGTTTAGAGCGTTTATTAAATACGTATAAAGAAGATATAAATAGGATTATTAGTAGCAATACCAACGATCCTATTTTGTGTGTAGTGTTAATTTATAAAAGAGGGTTTACGTATTTAAAATACTTTACACCCTCTTTTCTTTTTGATTTACAAAAATATTATCCGAAAGCAGGTAAGGTTTTTGATGATTTTACAGAAGAAGTATCTACTATCCTCGTATTTAATCTACTCCAGAAAGCACAAAGAGCTGGAGCTATAAAACAGGAGGTAAATCTAGAATTAATGATAAAGGCTTACTTTTTTAGATTGGATACACTTCTTTTTAAAAACAATAATTTATTTGAATTATACACTAAGGAAGCCCTTTTTAAGCATTTAGTAATTTATAATTTAAAAGGAATAATTACGAGTACTTATTCTAATTCTTATTTGGTATAGTTTCCTATTTTTGTACTATGAAAAAAGATATTGATATTCCAAAAGTAGAAGGTGTTTACCTTGCCGTTGTAAATGAATACAATGATGTATATAAAACCCAAGATTGGAACGCATACATTATTAATGATAAAGATGTCGATCTAGAAATGATACTTATTGTTACTAGTGGGTATTCGGAAGATAAAATGACCTCCATTTTTAGAAAAAAACTTGACAAGCTCCCTCGAAAAAGTTATGCAAAAATAGAGTTAATGCAAGAAGAATTATTTGCTATAAACAACCAGTTTAAAGTGTCTTTTTTTGAAGGTAATACCATGTTTGATAAAATCTACACGTTTAGAAAAAACACCATTAACTTAAAGGCTTTACAAGCGATACCATTAATGCAGGTAAAAGGGATTTTAGTAAAATAAAGGTGCTACGTTAAGTGCGTTAGCGATTGTAGTGGCATCCTTTTGCTTTTGGCAAAAGATATAACGAAAAGCGCGACCTTTAGGTAACGCCCAAATAGTAATAAATTTTAAAAAGTAAACGTTTTTTATTAAGACTTAGTTTAACTTATCTGTTAGTTTTTTAAACACTTTTTTAGCGTCTTTACCTTCATATAAAATTTCATAAACTGCATTTATTATTGGTAGTTGCGTTTTCTTTTTATTTTTTTGATTTAGTAAATGAGCAGATTTCGTAGCATAATAACCTTCGGCAATCATATTCATTTCCATTTGTGCAGATTTTACAGTGTACCCTTTACCTATCATATTTCCAAACATGCGATTTCTTGAAAAAACAGAGTAGCCAGTTACTAATAAATCGCCTAAATATGCAGAGTTGTTAATGTTACGTTTCATTTTGTGCATTTTTTTCATAAAACGTTTCATTTCACGAATAGCATTACTCATAAGTACACTCTGAAAATTATCACCATAACCTAATCCATGAGCAATTCCTGCTGCAATAGCGTAAATATTTTTAAGCATTACAGCATACTCTATACCAATTACATCATCGCTAATTTTGGTTTTAATATAATCGCTAGACAGCGCATTTGCTATGTTTTGTGCTTTTTCTTGGTCTGCACAAGAAATGGTTAAGTAAGACAAACGCTCTAGCGCAACCTCTTCGGCATGACACGGTCCTGCAATAACCCCTATGTTTTCAAAAGGTACTTTATATACGTCATGAAAATGCTCGCCAACTAGTTTTCCGGTTTCTGGTATAATACCTTTAACAGCAGATACTATTATTTTATCTTTAATAGTATGGGTTAGTTTTTCTAATTCCGAATGCATAAAAGCAGAAGGAATTACAAAAATAAGAACATCTGCATAAGCAGCCATTTCATTTATATCATTACTAAGTTTTAACTGCTCTAAATGAAACTCCACAGAGCTTAAATAGCTTGGGTTATGTTTTTCTTTTAATAGGTGTTCTTTTATATAAACGCTTCGCATGTACCAGCCAACTTCTTGTTGGTTTTCACATAGCATTTTTACAATTGCAGTTGCCCAACTTCCGCTACCAAAAACAGCATATTTTAAAGGTGTACTCATTAAAAATATTTCTTTTTAATTTCCGTGACTACGGAAAACGTAATTATTAGAATTTCAAAAATAAGCAAAATATTACTCATTGTAACGCGCTGTTAATTAGGTGTTTGTGTTTTTTGGCATACGTTTTGAATACCTAAAAGTATTAACTTTAAAACGCTAGATTATGAAGACGACAAAATTACTTTCAGTATTTGCTATAATAGCATTAGTATTCACCTCATGTTATCATGAAGATGTTTATGTAGACGATTACAATAATAACCCAACTCCAACAATTTCATTAAACCAATTATTAGGTTCTTATGAGTTGTGGTACGTAGATATTAATCAAACTTTAGGATATGGCGAAACACGTTTTTTACAAACTGCATTTACAGTATCTTTTAGAAATGGATTGATGTACGCGAACAATAACCTAGTAGGAATTGGAAGTCAAGGTAACGGGTTTGGTATTACTGTAGGTTATTATGATGCTTATGATATGATTTTAGATGTAGATCATGATGTAGATGGTTATGAAACTTTTGATGTTTTTCAAATAGATTATAACACTATAGAATTATATAATCCTTATAAAGATACGTCGTATTTTTTACATGGTTACCAACGATCTAATTTTGATTATGACTTTGTTTTTTACGATAACATACATTATTTCATGCAAGAATATGAAGCTTGGGAAAAAACGTATACAAGTAATTATGGAGCTTTAAATGAGTTTGATAATGAAAACTTTATGCAGTTTTTAGCAGGAGGAAATGGTGCAACTTTTAGAAGCTCACAAGATGCTACAGGCACCAACCCAAACAATTTATATTGGGATTATTCTGGAATTTATGGAATTGGAGATGTTAGCGGAAACATATACCAAAAAACATTAACATTAGATTATGATTATTTTGACAATGAATTTTTTGAATTAAGCGTTATTAATGATCGTACTATAGAACTGTTTCATAATGCATCTGGTACTTTGTATGAGTTTAAAGGTAGCGGTTATATACAGTATTTAAAAACTGGAACAACAACAGATAAAACAAAATCTAGTACAGAAAAGAAACGTGTACAACGTGCTGATAAAAAAGAAAATATACGTGTAAATACACGAACGAAATAAAAATTTTGGTTGGTTAGTTAATTAAGAAACCGTTTAAAGAGAAATCTTTAAGCGGTTTCACTTTTTATAAGAATTTGGCACATTAGTTGTAAACATTAATAGTAGTTAGGAACTATTTTTTTAACTTTACAATTATTAACAAAAAATTAAACACAAAACACATTATGGGATTATTTTCATTTATTAAAAATGCAGGAGCAAAAGTTTTCGGAATTGGAAAAACTACGGAAGAAGAGGCTGCTGAAAAATTAGCAGCAGCAAATGCCGAAGAATTAAAAGAAGAAGCATTAGTAGCTAGAAGATTAGAAGGAACAGTTAGAGATTTAGACCTTCAAGTAGAAGATTTATCGGTATTTATCGACGACGATGCAGCGACTATTTCTGGTATGGCTTATGATCAAGCAACTAGAGAAAAAGTAATATTAGTAGTTGGTAACAGCGCTGGTATTGCAACAGTAGATGATCAAATGACTGTAGAGAATGTAGAACCAGAAGCGCAATTTCACGCAGTTGTAAGTGGAGATACTTTAGGTAAAATTGCTAAAACTTATTATGGTAATGCAATGAAATACCCTGTAATTTTTGAAGCTAACAAACCAATGTTAGAGCACCCTGATAAAATTTATGTAGGTCAAGTTTTACGTATTCCTGCTTTAGATTAAGTTTTAAATACTATTATATTAAAAAGCCAACGCACTGCGTTGGCTTTTTTTATTTTGTACTAATTCTAGTTGCAAACTCTTTTAGTTTTTCTGTGTTTGGATGGTTTTCTTTTTCTGCAATTTTTATGTTTTCGCTAAGGTCCCAACCTAGACTTCTTATTCCTTTAGCAAGTAAATCTTCGATTTTCTTTTCTGCTTCATCATAATATTTTGGGAAGTGTGCAAAGCGATAAAACCATAATTCAATTGTAGCATCATATACTTTTCCATTAGCTAATTTAAATGCTTTGTCTATAAAAATTTCAGCTTCCTTTTTTCTATTGGTTAACAATAATAATTGTGCATAGTTGGCACTTATAGCATCGTCTTTAGAATTGAGGCTTATTGCTTTTAAATAATGCTTTTCAGCTTTTTCATATTCTTTGGTTATATTTTTTAAATAATTTGCATAGTTCGCATTGTTAACGCTATTGTCTTCTTCAATTTTTAATGCTTCTATATAATATTCTTCTGCTTTTTCATATTCTTTTTTATGATATAAATACTGAGCATATCCTCCTAAAGCTAATGCGTTTTCGGGATCAATGGCTAATGCTTTTAAGTAAAATACTTTTGCTCTTTCTAAATCGTTCATTATAAACTTAACGAAGTCTGCATATTCCACATTAATAGCTGCATTTTCTGGTTCTAAAGCAAGGGATTTTAAAAAATATGCATCAGCTTTAGGGTAATCATTTTTTATGCGATCTAAGTAGATGGCATAGTTTCCAATTAAACCGGCTTCATTTTCATTGTATTTTAATGCTTCTATATAATTGCTTTCTAAGTTTTCAAAGTCCTTTTTTATAAAGTGTAAAAAGTAGGTGTAGTGCCACCATAGCCAACCGGTAGTTGGGTACTTTTTAATAGCTTCTTCATATATTTTTTTACGTTTTTCAAGATTAGATTCTTTGTCTGCAAGGTTAGAATATTCCAGAGCTGATAATTCTATGTTAACAGTTTTAGCGTTAGATTTATCAATAATTTCTTCTTGTTGTTTGGTTGCCGTTTTTGTTCGATTTTCGGTAATATCTTTTAATACTTCTTTTATGGGTTTTATCTCATCAAAGACCCAAAGAAGTTCGTGCATTAGTTCGTCGAAACCATCAATTTGTACAAAATTCCCTTCGTGTTTTTTTATTAATTTTTTTACTCTCTCAGAACGATTATCTGGATTTGTAGTACACCAAAAAAAGTTACTTGGGCGATTCATGGTTTCAAAATAAGTCATTAAGCTTCCATCATTTCCGCCATAACCAATAATTATTGGTATATGAGAACTAAAGATGTTATCTAATGGTTCTTTCCATTTTGGATCTAGACAATCTATTTCGTTTGGATCACTTTTTGGATCTAATAATAAATCTCTATGGATTTTAATTATTAGTGGATGTATCTGTGAAGGTCTTGCATAACCACTTAAAGATTCATGTCCGCAAACTAAAGGGGTTTTATTCGTAAATTGATATACTGAAGATTCAATCAAACTATCAAAATTTGTTGTAAGTACACAATGTCCTTTTGTTCTGCTTAATATTTGACTTAATACAATGTGTCCAAAACTAGGTTTAGCCATTTTCATCGCTTGTACTAAAAATTCGTATCCCGAAGTTTTATCTGCGTGAAACCGTTTTCTGTATATAATACCATAAGAGGAACTAAGCTCCTCTTCATTTATTTTATTTTCAGAAACCCATGCTTTTAGCTCTTCTTCCCCAATTCTTTCTTTAATTTCATGAAACCATTTTTTTGCTAGTTCTGATCCAGTGGGAATGCCACTTTTACTACTTGCTCCAGCACCTATAATAAAACAGAATTTTCGGGATTCTGTATTTTTATGAATATCTTTAAGTGTATGTTTAAAATTGTGTGTGGATATTTTATTCATTCTGTAATAAACTTAAAATCAGGTATTTAAATTTACTAAGAATTTTTCGGAAATAAAATGAATTCCTTATTTATAAAAATTCATTTCATCCAAATACTCCCAAACATGTTGCGGTAGCATTGGTTTAATGTTTTTTCCTGCTTGAATAGATTTGCGTATAAAAGTTGAAGAAAGCTGTATTATTGGTGCATCTACAGTATGAATACGTTTGTGATTATCAAATTGTGTTTCTACTTTTCCTTCTGAAATTCTTGGATATACATAGATGTCATGATTTTCTAAAATAATTTCGTAGTTTTTCCACTTATGAAAGCTTTTCAAATTGTCTTCACCCATAATTAAACTAAAGTCGTAATCTGGATGTTTTTCTTGAAGATGTGTTAATGTGTTTATGGTGTAATTTGGTTGTGGTAGGCCAAACTCAATATCGCAAGGCTTTAGTTTTATGTAGTCTTTTGTTGCTTGATATACCATTTCTAAACGTTGGTGATTATCGAGCAAAGTACTTTTCTTTTTAAATGGATTGTGTGGTGTTACTACAAACCATATTTGGTCTAAATCACTATGTTCTGCAAGGTGATTTGCAATAATTAGATGACCAATATGAATAGGGTTAAAAGAACCAAAGTATAAGCCTACTTTCATTTTATGCCTTTTTTTTAGGGTTTAAAAAAGTAGCAACTAAGGTTTCTGCTTCTAGCAATGCTTTTTCTAGATTATCATTTTCAATAATAACATCAAATAAAGGTGCTGTCGCTAATTCTGCACTTGCTTTCGCTACGCGCATATTAATTTTATCGTCACTTTCGGTTTTGCGTTTTTTTAATCTAATTTTTAATTCGTCAATACTAGGTGGTTTTACAAAAATGGCTAGTGTTTCTTTGGGGAATTTTCGCTTAATCCGTAAACCTCCAGAAACATCAATATCAAAAATCACATTTTTGCCCAAGGCCCAAAGGCGTTCTACTTCGGTTTTTAAAGTGCCATAAAAATTATCTCTATATACTTCTTCCCACTCTAAAAAATCGTCGTTTTTTATATGTTGTTTAAATTGACTTGCAGATAAAAAATAGTAGTCTTCTGCATGTTTTTCTATTCCTCTTTTTTCTCGCGAAGTTGCCGAAATAGAAAATGCTAGATTAAGTTTTTCCTGTTTTAATAAGTGTCTAACAATGGTTGTTTTACCAGAACCAGAAGGAGCAGAAAATACAATTAATTTGCCTTGTTGTGTGTTGTTCTTTTTAGTCACAAAATATTTTTTAATATGTAGACACTTCGACTAGCTCAGTGACATTTAGTTTCTAATTTTTAAAGAACGTTTAATAGCTGTTCCTTTATTTTTTCTAGTTCGTCTTTCATCTGTACTACCAATTTTTGCATTGGTGCGTAATTACTTTTAGAACCAATTGTGTTTATTTCTCTTCCAATTTCTTGACCAATAAATCCTAGTTTTTTACCGTTAGAGTCTTCAGAATTTAAAGCAGAAAGAAAATATTCTAAGTGGTTTTTTAAACGCACTTTTTCTTCGGTAATATCAAATTTTTCAATGTAATAAACAAGTTCTTGTTCAAAGCGGTTTTCATCTACTTTTTCTTTTAATTCATCTACACCTTTACGTAAGCGTTCTCGAACTCCTTCTATACGATCTGGATCCATTTTTATTACCTGTTCTAATAGATCTGAAATAGTTGTTATTCTATTGTTAAAATCAGCCTCCAGTACTTTTCCTTCATCTAATCGATACGTTTCAATTCTGCTTAAAGCTACTTTTATTTCGGCTAAAATAGTATTCCATTCGTTTTCATCTATTTCGGCTTTTTCGGTATTAAGAGCGTCTGGAAAACGAACAGCCATTTTTAATAATTCGGTTTCATCCCCATTCACCATTTCTCTTAGCTGATTTATATATTGTTTTACAACAGGCTTATTTAGTTGTGTAGTGGTTTCTTCACCTGTCATTTCAACATAAATAGAAAAGTCTATTTTACCGCGTTCTAGTTGCTTACCTATTAATTTTCTTAAGCTTAACTCTTTTTCTCTGTAAATAGAAGGCATTCTAGCATTTAAATCCAGGTTTTTACTATTAAGAGATTTAATTTCTAAAGTAATTTTTTTTGTTGGTAATTGTAAAACAGATTTACCGTAACCTGTCATGGAATGAATCATAAGATTTTATTTAAGTTTTACAAAGGTAACGAAAAGTATAGGTTTATACCATTTACCATTTGAAATTACTGTAATACAGCTCCTTTATTTTCTTTCTTCTTCATAAAAAAAGAACCCTAACTAATTACTATCCTTTATTTTTTAGGATTCATTTTAAATAATAAATGTTATGAGAAAACACCATTTAAACTATGCACGCATACTATATTTGTGTAGATTTGTTTATTCAAAATTTAAACGATGTACACAAAACAATTTGAAATACGTTGGAGTGATGTAGATGCCAATAGGCATTTAGCAAATTCTGCATATACTAATTTTATGAGTCATACAAGAATGGCTTTTTTGATGGAGCATGGCTTTACTATGAAGGAGCTAGCAATACACAATATTGGTCCAGTGGTTTTTTATGAACACATGCATTATTTTAAAGAAGCATTTATGGGGCAACCTATTACTGTTAGCTTAGAAGTTTCTGGATTAAGTGAAGATGGTAAGTTTTTTAAATTCGATCATAATTTTTATAACCATAAAGGTGAAAATATTGCGTTTTGCGAAATGATGGGAGCTTGGATTGATTTAAAAGCAAGAAAAATGACAGATTTACCTCAAGTATTATTAGATTTAGCTAATGCTTTCCCAAAATCGGAAGATTACAAAGTCCTTACAAAAGAAGATACTAGAGCAAATGGAAGAGCTCCAAAAAACATCGTACTGTAATTTTTAGCCTTTTAATTTAGGTGTTTTACTTACAAGATATACGCCAGAAAAAATTAGAAGCATAGCTACTACTTTTACTATGTTTATTGTGTCTACTCCCATTGCTATCGCAAAGGTTCCTGCTATTACAGGTTGTAAATAAATAAAAGTACCAACAGTAGATGCTTTTAAGTTTCTTAAAGCCAAAGGATTTAGTGTGTATGTAAAAAAGGTTGCGCCAATAATGACAAAACCTATGGAGAAATAAACGTAAGGAGTAAAAGTTTCTAGTTTAATTTCTAATACATCCTGATATCCAAAAGGAAGCACCATAAAAATACCGAATAAAAACAACCATTTAATAAAAGTAAAAGGATGGTATTTTTGAGTTAATTTTTTTATTATTATTATATATATACTATAAGAAATAGCGTTTGCAAAAACCATCAAGTTTCCTAAAAGAATATGGTCTCCAGTACGTGTAGATTTCCCGTATACCGAAAGTACTATTGCTCCAGCAAAACCTAATAATATCCCTATTATTTTTAAGCCTGTAATTCGTTCTTTTAAAAACAAGGCAGAAAACACGAGTATTATTATTGGTGTAGTAATCATTATTACAGAAGCATGAATTGGAGTAGTAAGTTCTAGACCTCCTAAAAAAAGCAACATGTTTGTAGCAACACCAAAAACAGCAGCTAAAAAAAAGGTTTTAAAATCTTTTCTATCAATCTTTTCTTTTGGCATAAAACAATCTAAAATCCAGAATAAGATTGCAGCTCCAATTACTCGCAACAATACAAAACCAAAAGGCTTTATGTACCCTTCATTCATTACAAGTTTTGCAAAAGTAAAGTTTAAACCATAAAGTAGTTGTACTAAAAAAACAGCAATCAATGCAAAGGTTCTTTTATTCATTTATAACTTGTTTTACAGCTGCAACATTTGTTTTAGAGTTTCCTATAAAAATGGCATCTTCAATAATAAAAACTGGACGACTTAAAAAAGTGTAATGATCTAAAATATAGTGTTTGTAATCTTTTTCGGTTAAGTTCTGGTTTTTTAAATCCATTTCTTTGTAAAGCTTAGATCGCTTACTAAAAAGCGCTTCATAACTACCAGCTAAATCTTTCATCTGTTCTAATTGCTTAGTAGTGATTTCTTCTTTTTTAATGTCTTGTAGTATGAATTCTGAAGAAAGATTTAATTCTTTTAAAATTCTAATACAAGTACTACAGGTTTTTAGATAGTATACTTTTTTCATATTTATTTTCCGTGAAAACGGAAATATTTTTGTTTAAAACAATTAAATTTTATTACTACAAAGAACGTTCATTTTAACTAAAAAAATAATTACTTTTAAACAAAAATTTGAAACATGAATTGGGCTTTTGAGATTACTTTAAAAAACAGAAAATTATTAGAATCTTTTATAGAGAGTTATAGCCTTGAAGCGCTTAATAAAGTTCCGGAAGGTTTTAATAACAACATGATATGGAATATTGCGCATACTATTGTAACCCAACAGCTATTAGTCTATAAATTATCTGGTTTGCCTTCTGTTTTATCGGATGAAATGATAGAAACATATAGAAAAGGTACAAAAACAGAGCGCGATGTAACGCAAGCTGAAGTAGATGAAATTAAGGGATTGTTGTTTTCTACTATTGAAAAAACAAAAGAAGATTATAACAATAAACTATTTAAAAATTATAATGCATATACGGTTTCTACCAAAAGCACATTAACCAATGTAGAAGAAGCTATTGGTTTTAATAATTTTCATGAAGGTATTCATCTAGGTTATATACTAGCTCTTAAAAAATCTATATAGTTATATTTTTAAATACGTATTTGCTACTTGGTAAGGAATTGTAAATTCTACAATCTCTTTTTCAAAAGCACCAACACTAAAATTGTCGTATAAAATAATTACACCTTCATCACTAAATCCTAAGGTTTCTGGTAATTTAAATTGGTTATTGTTTAATAGGTTATCTGCATCTGTAAAGGTAGAATTTACCTCTTTGTTGTAATATTTTTCGATTAATGTGGTAAACTCTTCTACATTATTGATTAAATCATTTGTGGTTAAAAGGTCTCCTGTACTCGTATCAAAATTAAAAAAGCGTAATACTAAATTACTGTTTGCCGCTCCAGTATTTATACTAGAATTCATTACTATACAAGCAAAATTGGTTTTTTTAAAAATAACTTCACCATCAATTAAAGCTTCCCATTTGGGTAGTTCTTCTTTTAATTCTGAAGAAATTAAAGTATTAAAATTAGCATATGCATTATTGAAATCTTGCATGCTTTCTTCAAGATTTTCTTTTTTTTCTGCTGCAGCATCTATATGTAAAGCTTGACATGTAAATTGGTTGAGAGTTGTATTTATTTTTTCTGCAGCCAGACTTTCCCCTACTGCTTTAGGCATGTTAATTTCAATAGTAGTTGTGGTTTCTTTTAAAATATTGATTTCAGCAAAAGGAAGTGTTGCGCTCTCTTTTTTACATGAAGAAAAAAGAAGGATAAAAAAAAATAGAGGAACAAATTTCAATGTATATGTGTATTAAAAGTTAAAGATAGATTAAAGATATAGTATAGATTTGAATAGAACGAGTTAAAAAGTATTTTTGTTATAAATACATATACAAATGAAGTTTAATACGAAGACTATTCATGGGGGACAAAAACCAGATCCTGCTTATGGAGCTGTAATGCCACCAATATACCAAACAACAACCTATGCGCAAAGCACTCCTGGAGGACATAAAGGTTATGCGTATTCCAGGTCACATAACCCAACAAGAAATGCTTTAGAAAATGCTTTGGCGAGTATAGAAAACGGGAATTTTGGTTTCGCTTTTGGTTCTGGTCTTGCAGCAATAGATGCTATTCTAAAACTTTTAAAACCTGGTGATGAGGTGATTTCTACTAACGATTTGTATGGTGGTACTTATAGATTGTTTACCCAGATTTTTGAAGATTTTGGTATTACCTTTCATTTTGTTGGTATGAAAAACGCTAGCAATATTGAAAATTATGTAAATGCAAATACAAAACTTATTTGGGTGGAAACACCAACAAACCCTATGTTAAATATTATAGATATTAAAGCTGCTGCCAATATCGCAAAAAAGCATGGTGTTTTATTAGCTGTAGATAACACATTTGCAACCCCTTACCTGCAACAGCCATTAGATTTAGGAGCGGATATAATTATGCACTCAGCAACAAAATACCTTGGTGGACATAGTGATGTGGTTATGGGAGCCTTAGTAGTAAAAGATAAAGATTTAGCAAATAAATTATATTTTATACAAAATGCTAGTGGGGCAATCTGTGGTCCTCAAGACAGCTTTTTAGTTTTAAGAGGAATAAAAACCTTACATGTAAGAATGCAACGTCATTGCGAAAATGGCAAAGCTATAGCAACATATTTAGCTACGCACCCAAAAGTGGAAAAGGTGTATTGGCCAGGATTTAAGGAGCATCCAAATCATGCAATAGCAAAAGCACAAATGCGTGATTTTGGAGGTATGGTTTCCTTTACTACAAAAGGGAATAATTATGCGGAAGCGATTCAATTAGTAGAAAAATTAAAGGTATTTACTTTAGCAGAATCCCTTGGTGGCGTTGAATCTCTTGCTGGTCATCCTGCAAGTATGACACACGCAAGTATTCCAAAAGAGGACCGAGAGAAAACAGGCGTTGTCGATTCGCTTATTCGTTTAAGTGTTGGTATTGAGGATGAAACTGATTTAATTGCCGATTTACAACAGGCTTTAGGATAGATATAAGGTATAATAATTCTATAATATTGTAAACAAAAAACGCAAGCCTAAGCTTGCGTTTTTTGTTTTATGTTTTTAATTTTAGTCTAAATAGTAAATGTAACCAAAGTTTAGCCATAATAACCAATCATTCGCTTTATTAGACTCTAATGTATGATTTAAACCATCTACCCAATTACTATAAAAATATTGCGATCTCAAATCCAGCATTAAATCGGAAACCACATTAAGTTTGTATCGTACACCAACACTAGCTACTGTAGACCAGGTGCTTCCAGAAGCATCACTAATGACATTTGAAACCGAAGATTGACCATTTACCCATGGACCAAAAAAGTTGTTTGGATCCAGAATATTTCCACCAGGTTCATCGGTATATACTTTTGGGTTATAAGATGTATAATGTACACCAAAACTAATAAAAGGTGCAAATCTATAAGCAAATCCTTGAAAAGATCGAATACTTAAAGGAAAGTATTCTAATTGCATACCAATATCAAAATTATTGGCTTCTCCATGGTGTGTTCTAAGTTGATCATAGCTAGAACTAGGGTTATCTACCCATTCTCCAAAATGATCTAATCTAGTTTTATTCCAGGAAAGCTCACTTCTTAATTTAAAATGATCATTAAAGTAGGTGTCTGTAGAATAACAATTACAATCTGCTCTATAAGAAAAGTTTATATAGTGTACAATTCCAATTCCAATTCCAGTATTTCCTGCGTCCGTTTCAAAGTTATTTCTAACGCCAAAATCCGACTGAAAAGCTACAGGGCCAGCAATAACACCTATTTCATGTGAAAATCCTAGTTGAGAAACTGCAGCGTGTGTTCCTATAATAAAGAACAAAATGAAGGTTAATTGTTTCAAATTAAACATGGTATGATTTCAAGATTAGAGCAAAATACATATAACAAATATATAAATTCCCAACAAACCTGCAAATATAACAGATAAAAGGATGGTTTATTGTAAGTGTAAAAGAGATAGCAATCAAATCTAATAAATTATTATATAACCGGTATTGCTAAAAAGAAAAAAAAAGCATGTAATTTTTAAAGATAATGTATATTTGCATACGTAAAATTAGATATATACTATTTCTCAAAATTTCATAAAATGGAAAATAAAATTGAAGCTTTTTTAAATACAGTGAAAGAAAAGAATAGTCATGAGCCTGAGTTCATGCAAGCTGTTCATGAGGTTGCGGAAACCGTGATTCCGTTTATAGAGGAAAATCCTCAGTATCAAAATAAAATGTTATTAGAGCGTATGGTAGAACCAGAACGTACGATAATATTTAGAGTACCATGGATTGACGATAAAGGTAATACACAAGTAAATAGAGCTTTTAGAGTCGAATTTAACTCTGCAATTGGACCATATAAAGGAGGGCTGCGTTTTCACCCATCTGTAAACTTAAGTATTTTAAAATTTTTAGGTTTTGAACAAGTGTTTAAAAACTCATTAACCACCTTGCCAATGGGAGGAGGAAAAGGAGGGAGTGATTTTAACCCAAAAGGTAAAAGTGATAACGAAGTAATGCGTTTTTGCCAATCTTTTATGAGTGAATTGTTTAGACATATAGGAGCAAATACAGATGTACCAGCAGGCGATATTGGTGTTGGTGGTCGTGAAATTGGTTACATGTTTGGTCAATACAAAAGATTGCGAAACGAATTTACTGGTGTGCTAACTGGAAAAGGAATTTCTTATGGAGGTTCTTTAATTCGTCCAGAAGCTACTGGTTATGGTTGCGTTTATTTTGCAAAAAATATGTTAGCTACCAAAGGAGATTCTATAGATGGTAAAACAATAGTAATTTCAGGTTCTGGTAATGTTGCTCAATATGCTTGCGAAAAAGCAACAGAATTTGGAGGTAAAGTGGTTACTATGTCAGATTCTTCAGGTTATATTCATGATGCAGATGGTATTAATGCTGAAAAATTAGCATATATCATGGAAATTAAAAATGTAAAACGAGGAAGAATAAACGAATACACAGAAAAATATACTTCTGCAACTTTTCATAAAGGAGAAAGACCTTGGGGTGTAAACTGTGATATTGCATTACCATGTGCAACACAAAATGAATTAAATCTTGAGGAAGCAAAAGCATTAATTAATAACAATGTAATCGCTGTTGCTGAAGGAGCAAACATGCCAACAACACCAGAAGCTATTGAAGCTTTACAAAAAGCGAAAGTATTATTCTCGCCTGGAAAAGCGTCGAATGCTGGAGGTGTTGCAACTTCTGGTTTAGAAATGAGCCAAAACTCTTTACGTTTTAACTGGACAAGAGAAGAAGTAGATGCAAAATTAAAGCAAATTATGAACGATATTCACGAGTCTTGTGTTACGTATGGTACACAAAAAGATGGGTATGTCGATTATGTAAAAGGAGCAAACATTGCGGGATTTGTAAAAGTTGCAGATGCTATGTTAGCACAAGGAGTTGTCTAACATTTTATGCATAGCGAAAAAAAGCTTCCTCTTTAGGAAGCTTTTTTCGTTTTTAATATATTATTTTAACATAAAACTCGTTAGTTATAAATATATTTGAAGTTGAAGATTTTAGCTATGATTAAAAAAATTGCACTATTTCTAATTTTTGTAATACCAATAGTTTCATTTGCACAAGACTATTCTGCACAATGGCAAGGGCATTTTTCTTTTTATAATATTAAAGATGTATCGCAAGGGAATAATAAAATATACGCTGCAGCCGAAAATGCGATATTTAGTTATGACATTGAAACCAAAGAAATACAAACGATTACAACTATAAATGGTCTTTCTGGCGAAACAATTACAGCTATTCATTATAGTGAAGCTTATGAATTGTTAGTTATTGGTTACGATAATGGTTTAATGGATATCGCTTTCGATGATCCCGAAGAAAATGTTTTAACCATTATAGATATTGTTGACAAACCAACGATACCACCTACAGATAAAGGTATAAACCATTTTAATGAACACGAAGGCTTAGTGTATATTTCTACAGATTATGGAATTTCTGTATACGATTTAAGTCGTTTAGAGTTTGGTGATACTTATTATATTGGAGATTTAGGAGGTCAAGTTATTGTTGAACAAACAGTAGTTTTCCAAGACTTCATCTATGCAGCATGTAAAAATGGAAGAGGAATAAGAAAAGCCCCTTTAAGTAGTACTAGTTTAATAGATTATGAAGAATGGCAAAGTGTCGTTTCTGGAGATTTTGTAGTGATTGAAGCAAATAGCGATAATCTATATGTTTGTAGAACTTGGAGAGCTTTTTATGATTTAGATGGTAGTACATTAACACAATTAATTAGATATGATGATCTACCCTTAGATGTTAGAAGCATTAACGATTACTTAATTGTAACGACAATAAATGATGTTTTTATTTACGACGGAGATTTTACACTAGTAACACAGGTGTCTGTAAGCGAAGAATTAGATACTCAATTTTCATCAGCAACCATAGATGGCGAATACATTTATATAGGAACCGCAAATGGTCTAATAAAAACCCCACTTTTAAACCCTGTAGAATTTGAACCAATTGTACCAAATGGGCCACTTTTTAATGATGCATTCTCTATAAAAGCCTCTGCTAACAACCTTTGGGTAACCTTTGGGGATTACACCATATATTATGTTCCTACACCATTTAGAGAAAGCGGAATAAGCCACCTTAAAGGTGAGGAATGGAAAAATATCCCATTCGATAGTGTATTAACCGCTAGAAATTTGAATACCATTTCTATAAACCCATTTGTAGAAAATAATGTGTTTATTAGTTCTTTTCAAGATGGAGTACTAGAAGTCGAAAATGATGTTCCAACTACCCTGTATGACCAAACTAATAGTGGTTTAGAGTCCTTAATCGTTCCTGGAGCACCAAGTGTAATTGGTATAAGGCAGGGAGCTTCCGATTTTGATAGTAACGGTATTTTATGGACCATGACGGCAAGAACCGAAAGACCTTTAAAATCCTATGACCCATCTACCGACCAATGGCAAAGTTATGATTTCTCAGCATTAATTCAAGATGGATTAAACGACGAATGGGGGTATGGAGATTTAGTGATAGATAGTAATGGCAACAAATGGTTTGGTGGTTATATTTTCGGACTTATGGGGTATAATGAAAATAACAGTGGTGTTAAATTAAATGCTATTTTTTCTGAAGAACAAAATATGCCTTCTACAATAGTTACTGCTCTTGCAGCAGATGATAGAAATCAAATTTGGGTTGGTACAGACAAAGGATTAAGAGTCTTATATAATTCTTCATCCTTTTTTACTGAGGAAAGTCCTGATATTGATGAGGTTATTATTTTAGAGGATGGTATTCCACAAGAACTCTTATTTCAGCAATTTATAACCGATATTGAAGTAGATGGATCTAATAATAAATGGATAGCAACCCTGTCTTCTGGAGTGTTTTATTTCTCTTCAGATGGTCAAGAAACCATTTACCATTTTACAAAAGACAATTCACCTTTACCAACAAATAATATTGTAGATTTATCTATAGATTCTTCTAATGGAACCGTTTATATAGCTACCGAAAATGGATTGGTATCTTTTAAAGCAGGTGGTTCTTCTGTATCTCAAAACTTAGAAGACGCTTATGTCTATCCGAACCCAGTTAGACCAACATTTAATATCACTCAAGACAAAGTGAAAATTAAAGAAATTCCAGATAATGTAAACATTAAAATTACAGATATTGAAGGGAATCTTGTGGCTGAAGCAGAATCGGGTACAAATGCAAGATATCAAGGCTATAATTTAGAAATTGATGGAGGAACAGCTTTTTGGAACGGTAAAAACCTTGCTAATAATACCGTAGCATCTGGTGTTTATTTAATTATGCTTTCAGACTTAGATACTTTTGATACTAAAGTACTAAAAATAATGGTTGTGAGATAATGATCACTAAAACCAATGCTATTGTTTTATCAAAAATAAAGTATGGGGAACATGACTTAATTATTAAATGCTATACCAAACAATTTGGTGTTGTAACTTTTTTACAAAAAGGCATCTTAAAATCTAAAAAAGGAAAAGTAAAAAAGGCATATTTCCAATTGTTATCACAATTACAATTAGAAATTAATTTTCAAGATAATCGGTCTATTCAATATATAAAAGAAGTTAAACCAAATTACATATATACTACATTACATAACGATATTTTAAAAAGTACTATTGTTATGTTTCTATCCGAAGTATTATCGACTTCCCTTCAAGAAGAAGAAAAAAATGAATCTCTTTACCAGTATTTGGAGGCAACTTTGCAATGGCTAGATATGCAAGATCGCTGTTCCAACTTTCATTTGTTATTCTTGTTGAAACTCACGAAACATCTTGGTTTTTATCCCGAAAAAAACCTTAAAAACACAAGCTTTTTTAATTTAAAAGATGGAAAATTTGAAGAAAAACCAACCGATTTTTATAGCGTTTCAGGAGAAAATTTAACACTATTAAAAACACTACTAGGCACAATTTTTGATGACTTATCTCAAATCAAAATTAATGCAATTCAAAGGCAGTCTTTTTTAACTATGTTATTGCTGTATTTTGATTTACATTTGGGAAGTTTTAAAAAACCCAATTCGCTAGAAATATTTAATCAAGTTTTTAATACCTAACATGAAGTATATTAGTATCCTTTTTCTTTTTATAAGCATTTTTACACAAGCACAACAAATTACAGTATTAAATAAAGTTACAGGAGAAACCATACCAAGTGTTGCTATATATAATCATAGTAAGACGAAAAGTACCACCACAAATTTTGATGGTCAAGCTAATTTAAGCACTTTTAATAATACAGAACGTTTATATTTTCAGCATCTATCTTTCCAAGAATTTTCTATCCTAAAATCTAAAATTCAAGACGCAACAATTTCATTAGAAGCAAATGCACAAGGTTTAGATGAGGTGGTCATTTCTGCTTCAAAATTTAAACAAAGTAAAAGAGATATTCCGCAAAAAATAACCAATATAAGTGCTAAAGATATTCAGTTTTCAAATCCTCAAACAAGTGCCGATTTACTTGAGCAATCCGGACAAGTATACATTCAAAAAAGCCAATTAGGTGGAGGTAGCCCAATGATTAGAGGTTTCTCGACTAACAGATTACTGCTAACCGTAGATGGTGTGCGAATGAATAATGCCATTTTTAGAGGAGGAAACCTTCAAAATGTAATCTCGGTGGATCCTTTTAGTATTCAAAACACCGAAGTAACTCTTGGTGCTGGTTCTATTATTTATGGTAGTGATGCCATTGGTGGTGTGATGAGTTTTTATACTAAAACCCCAAAACTATCGTACAGAGATTCTCTTAAATTTAATGCTAATGCTGCAGTTCGATATGCAACTGCAACAAATGAAAAGACTGGACATTTAGATTTTAATATCGGACTTAAAAAATGGGCTTTTCTTACCAATGCTAGTTATACCTATTTCGACGATTTAAGAATGGGTTCCCACGGCCCAGACGATTACTTAAGACCAGAATACATAGAAACTATAGATGGCGAAGATGTAATTGTACAAAACAGCAATCCGAAAATCCAAAAATTTACAGGCTACGATCAAATAAACCTAATTCAAAAAGTACGGTTCGAACCACAAGATAATTTAAGTTTCGATCTAGGTTTATACTATTCTGCAACTTCCGATTATCCAAGATACGATCGTTTAATTCGCTATAGAGACGGCGATTTACGTTCTGCACAATGGGATTATGGACCTCAAAAATGGTTTATGTCAAACTTTGGGTTAACAAAGCTAAGTAGTGGTTCTAACCTTTACGATAAAATTAAATTTATAACCGCTTACCAAAACTTTCAAGAAAGTAGAATCGATAGAGATTATCAATCTACAAACCAGGATAATACCGAAGAAAGTGTAGACGCATATTCTGCAAACCTAGATTTCGAGAAATTAATTAGTCCAAAAACCGAACTGTTTTATGGTCTAGAATATGTGTATAATAAAGTGCATTCTAAAGCATTTGCTAGAGATATAACCACTAACGAAACAGCAGCTATTGTAACTCGATATCCAGATAATTCTAGTTGGCAATCTGCAGCAGCATATGCCAGTTTAAAATACAAACCAAACACTAGGTTTGTATTACAGTCTGGTATACGCTACAACCATGTTGCATACCAAGCAGATTTTACCGAAAACAACGTGTTTTTAGATCTCCCATTTAATACCACAAAAAGTGATGCTGGAGCATTAACAGGAACCGCTGGAATAAGTTGGATACCAAATAAAACAATACAATGGAAATTAAATGCATCTACCGCTTTTAGAGCACCAAATATTGACGATGTAGGTAAAGTGTTCGATAGTGAGCCAGGATCGGTGGTAGTACCCAACGAAAATTTAAAACCAGAATATGCTTATAGCGGAGAATTAGGCCTAAAATTAGACTTCGATAACGTGTTTGTTTTAGATTTAGCAACCTACTACACGTATTTAGATAATGCATTAGTACGACGCGATTACACTTTAAATGGCGAAAGCGAAATTCTATATAATGGCGAGTTAAGCCAAGTACAAGCCATGCAAAACGCATCGAAAGCTTGGATCTATGGTTTCGAGGTTGGTATGAAAATTAATCTGTCTAAAAAACTACAATGTACCTCCCAATACAATGTAATTGGTGGTACAGAAGAAGACGACGATATCGAAGTTCCAGTAAGACACATTGCACCAAACTTTGGTAATACACACCTTACTTGGCAATCTGAAAAATTAAAATTCGATGCTTTTGCCGAATATAATAACGAGCTTTCTTTTCTAGATATAGCACCTTCCGAAATCGAGAAAGATTATATCTACGCCTTAGATAGCGACGGAAATCCGTATGCTCCATCTTGGTATACGCTAAACTTTAGTGCGCAAATGGAAGTGTATAAAAATACAACAGTAACAGCAAGTTTAGAAAACATAACAGACCAACGTTACAAAACCTATTCTTCGGGTATTGCTGCGCCTGGAAGAAATCTAATTATCGCATTAAGTTATAGTTTATAGTTTTTTAGTAAGTGTTTTAATTTGGGCGTTTACTACTTCGCAAAAAAAAAGCTACGTAGTACCAGGCTATCCATTATATCTTTTTATGTAGGTTACTTTTAATGGTATATAAAGAGCAATCTAATTTTTAAGCTAGCTATAACAAAGGTCTTATGTCACATAAAAAGGATGCCATTTCTATCCTTAACGCAAACAAAAAGCCTGCTCCAAAAGAGCAGGCTTTTTGTTTTTACTAAAAACAATCTATTAGTTTCTCTTCACAGCCTTTTTTGTAATAACCACATCGTTAGATAAAGTCACTTTAGCAACATAAGTCGCCTGGCTTAAATTATCTAAGTGGTATATTTCGGTACTACTGTTTCCATTTAAGTTGTAAAGCAATCTTCCTAAAACATCGTAAATCTTAACGTTTTTAATTTCTAAGGCATTCGATGTATTAAATTGCACACTACCATCTGCTTGTTCTATTATGGTAAGCGCATTGGTATATTCATTTTCGTTAACAGATAAAGAAGTCGTGTTAAATACAATATCAAATCTATTCGTAAATGAACCAGAATCCGAAGTAAAGTTATAATCACTAGCTTTTAAATCGTGATAAACTTGCATTAATTTATCATGTACATAAATGCTATTGTTTGTTAAAAACTCACCTTCCAACTTCGGAATAGAAAAAGTATAAATAGTTGCTTCTTCTATGCTTGTGTTAAATCCAATAGGAATTACTTCCTCCGCATGTAAACTTTCCGGAGATTTTCCTTGAATTGCTAGTTTGTCTTTACCATTTACCTCTTCAATTATAGAATATAAGGAAGCGTATGCGTCTGTTGCTAAGTTTTTAGGAGCATCATAATACATACCATCATAATCATTTGTTGCACCTGGTACATAACCTATTAATATTTGGTTAAATACACCACTATCTGTAGTTAAATTCAACCATAACTTATTTGCTTGATCGCTACTAGAACTTCTAAAAAACTGACTGTTATTTCCGGTTACACGCATCGTATTGTTAAAAAGAACATCGGCAGTTTCTATATCTGCAGAAACTGTTGTTGTACTAACAGCATCAGACATAGATATAAAAAATCCTTGTCCAGATGGAATAAATCGATCTGGTTCAATACCATCACCACCAGCAGTTTGTCCAGTTCCATTAATAACGGCATAATCACTTTGTGCAAAGTTTAAAACTTGATTTCCATTATTGGTATCCGAATACGGCGAATCTTGAGACCATAAAAAGATAGCACCATCTGTAACACCTGTTGTCGTTTCCGATACATTAGTGTCTATTGCTGTATTTGCAGTAAGAAAAATATCGGCATCGATAGCAGAGGCATACGGATTACCAATAAAGTTCCAGTTATTATCATTCGTTTCCGAATCATTTCTATAAAGCGGTACCGTATAATCCCCAGTATTTAGTGCTCCTTCAAACGTGTATTCGTAGTTTGCTCCTGGTATACCAAATCCTATTTGATTGTGCATTGCTGCATAACCAACTCCTGGTTGCATGATATCGCTATTCGAAGTGAACTGCCAGTCGTCTCCGTTATCATCTATATCATCTTGGCCATTTACAGTTCCGTTATTATTATTCGTTTCTGCGGTTGCATCCAAATAATTAGTAGCATCATACCAAAAACGTCTAGAATTATGTGCTTCTTGTAATCCGTTTCCAATAGTTTCACCTACAACAGGAGAACTCCAATAGGTGTATTCATAATAATTATTTAAAGGCGCAGTGCGTTTATTTACTTGTGTTAGTGCATCTGGGTGTAAAGTGTAAGTTCCTGCATTTATGCCATCACCATGTTGTACAAAACTTCCTTTGTCTTCTATAAGAACACCGTCTAAACCAAGACCGTTACCATATATATCTACATTTGTAATAACTTCTACATAATGGCCGCTGGTAATTATTAATTTGTTTCCTGCATTTACCACTAATTGACAAGCACTAAAGCTACCATTAGTTGTTGTATTATAATCTCCATCAATTATAATTAGTTTATCACTATCTGGAGTATTATTTGGAGGCAAAATACCTGTCCAGCTGGTACCATCCCAGGTTAAAGTATTTAATTCTGGTTTTATTGCTTCGCTAGTAGTGTAACAGCCAGCACCTTCAGATACTTCGCAATAGAATTGATAATCTGTTTTAGAAATGATATTATCTACAATTAGGGTGCTTTGAGTAGCAGTGTTTGTTATCGTATAGTCTCCTCCTGTACTTATAGGATTCCATAGGTCGTTTACACCATCGTAATAATACCATTGAAAAGTTAAATCATAAGAATCTGCAGCATAAATACCAGTATATCCTTCTGTCGCATTTGCTGTAATTTCAAAAGTAGTACATGAAGTAATTGGAGTGTCTAAAGATATTGTTGGAGTACCTCCTTCAAAATCTGGAGCTTGTCCTGCGCCAACACAATAAGGAGAGGAAGGGTAAACATCTGTAAAAGCCCAATCGGCAGCATTATAAGTTGCTACAGGTTTTGCAACAGTTAAGTCTCTTAGGTAACGATATCCTAAAAGGTTTCCAGTATGTAATTGGTCAATAGTAGTATAACTACCTGAGCCGTTATTTTTTCTTAGTTCTACACCATCATTTGCATTAAAACCAATAAAAGCGGTTTCATAAGGAGTTGGATAATCAGTACAATTACTTCCATCTATCCTAATACGGTATATTTCTCCAGGTGCTAATGTTCCTGTAAGAGAATGCCATACAGCATACGGGCTTCCAACAGTGTCTGTGTGATCTGTTGTTCTATACAGTCTGTATTCGCTTAAGTCTTTCGTTTCTAAAGTAGCGTTATAAACAGTAATCATACCACCATTACCCCAAGCACCACCAGAGCCATCTATATCTTGATCTTCATCAAACAATTCATAAATAAATAAATCGGTAGCAGCAGGTACTATATTAGTCTCACAATTAAACTCTTCATTTATTACATTAAAAGGGAAAGCAGAATCACAAATAATAGAATTCGTTTCAATAATAATACTACCGTCTACAGCATTCGCTGGAATTTGTATCACGACTTCATTACTGTCTTGAGAAACTGGAGTAAGTGTTGTTCCATTAAAACTTATGGTAGCCGAACCTAATTGACTACCAGAAATAGTTACATAAGCACCAATAGGCCCAGAAGATAAATTGATGGTTGTTGTTGTAGTTGGCGGTGTACAAGGAGTACAATATACCTTTACATCATCCAGATACCAAGTGTTAAAAGTGGAGTTAAATCTAAAACTTACATCCGCATTAGAAGCTAAGTTTATTCCCGAAACATCGGTTAAGTCTACTAATTCCGTTTTACCATCTTCTGTAACACTAAACGTATGCAAAATAGTCCAAGCTCCAGCACCAATACGATAATCTACTGTAGCAATACTTCCGTGTGCAGTAACAGAGGAATCTTGATAAAACTCTAATATGGTAGGGTAATCAGTAGCTTCGGTAATAATAGCATCGTTTGTACCAAATACTCTACAAGGTTGTGCAACCCCAGCATGTGCACCAGAAGTTTCGTTTATTGTTCCACTATTGGTCCATCCTGTATTTGGAAAACCAACAAAGTCTTCATCAATACAAGGCGAACCACTATGTACAAATAAAACAGCCTCGTCGGATAAGGAATCTCCACAAGAATTTGTTGCAGTTATTCTATAAACATATCCATGCATACTAATACTAGCGCTTAATACGGTAAGTGTATTCGCGTTTGTACCCGTATTTGTCCAGCTAGTACCTCCATCGGTACTTACTTCCCATTGGTAGCTAGTAGCTCCTGTAGCAGTTGCTGTAAAAGTAGCATTGCTGCCATTAGTTACATTAATATTATCTGGTTGGTCTGTAATTACAGGAAGGTTACTTATGGTAACTGTATATGGACCAACGACTCCAGAGGACCAACATGAAGTAGTTGTATTAAATGCTCTTACATAATAATCACCATCTGTTGTAACGTTTAAAGCGCTAGTGGTATTATTTGTGGTATCTACACCAGCGGCATCCGTTTGCCAGTAGTAAATAATATCTGTAGGCGCAGTACCTGAAAAATCCAATTCTGCAGTTTCACAAAAATCTGGAGCATCTATACTAGAAATTACTCCTGTTGGATCGGATGGTGGTGTACATGGAGTACCACAGTAAACTTCTAAATCATCCAGATACACCGAATTATTTTCTGTGACCATATTGATACGTATATCCACATTACTTAAAGCTGTAATTAAAGATAAATCAAAAGTGTATTGCGTATAAGTAGTTCCAGTAACTGTTTGAGTAGTTCCAATATCCGTCCAAGTACCTCCATTGTCATATTGTACTTTTATTTGACTTCCTGAACCACTAGATAGTCTAGCCCAGAAAGAAAGAGATGCAGGGTTGCTTGTAGTTGGTAATTCTAAATCATCACCTGGATCGTTAAAACCTATTTTATATGTTCCAGAATAAGCACTTCCGGTATTTCTATATGTTCCATCTAAAGTATATCCAGAAGGTAAAGAAGCGTCAAAGTCGTCTAAACCAATACATGGTCCACTAATAGTAGTTGCATCATTGGTTAATGGTGCTGTTGTATTGTAGATTGGTCCACCAGTACAACTCGAATCGTTTAATGCAAAAACAAAAAAGTAATATTGGGTTGTTTGCGATAAACCAGTTGCTGTAAATGTCGTTGCGTTACTGCTTTGTACTACAGTACCACTACCAATAGTATCTCCAGTGGTATAGCTTGTGTTATCTACAGGGTTTGCACCTAATGTAGCAGAAGTACTTACAACCACAAGATAATCGTCTGCAGTAGTTGCTGTAAAAGAACCATCTATGGAAGATCCAGTTATATTACTTAAACTTAAACTGGTTGGTTGTGTTGATGGAGCAGCACATGGAGCTAATGGAGCTGGTGACCAAGCGCAAATTCCAAAATCACCATCATTATTACCTCCATATTCCCAAAAAAGTAGATACAGCGTATCTCCTGGTGTTAATCCAGTTACATTTAATTCTGGCATTGTCCCATTTGTATCGTCATCACAATCTATTTGCGTTAGAGATCCACATGTTCCACTATAAAGAGCCATTACACCATCGGTTAAAACTCCTGCTGTAGTTTCTATGTTTAATTCCCCTGAAGCAGGTACAGTGATTTCAAACCATATATCAGCGGAAGTACTATATCCATTACAGGTTGTAGTTGCACCACTATTTGTAGCATTTACAGTAGTATAAGTTGTAGGAGTACAAGAAGTACCTGTAGCAACAGGTAGTATTGTAGCGTTTAAACAATCATCATTTGTAGGTGGTGCAGGTGTTACTTCTCCACTTACATTAATGGTTGGTGTAGTGCCTAGGCCAGATGTGGCATTCGCAATGGTAATCGTATTGCTATAGGTATTAACCGCTAAACCAGCTACTAAACGGGTGTATATAGGTATTGTACTATTGGCATCAATTAAAGGTATATTCACAGAAGCACCATAACCGCCAACAGCTGTTAAAGAAACTTCAAAATCTGTTGAAGTTGATGTAATTGTTGTTCCAGAAGGATCTGTTAATAAAGTTCCAGTAACATCAAAGCTTTGTGGAGCAGATGGTCCTGTACCAAAAACGTAATCTAAATCTGGAATTGTGGTTGGTGTTGCGGTGATGTTTGTTGTTGGGGTAGAATTGGTACCAATTATTTCGGCGTCATCTACAATCCAATATTCATTACTACTATTGTTGTCCATTACTAGCCTTACTTTTAGATTATTTACACTTGGTAAACCATCAACAATAATTGTACTATAACCATCAGTAGTTCTATTACCTCCAGCAGTAGGAGCAAAAATAGTAGGGGTATTATTATTGTCGTAAGTTGTAGATGCTGTTCCTGTTCCACTGTCAAACGACCATCTAGCATTACTATAACCTCGAACTTGTAATTGGCGTAGCCAAGTGGTTCCTCCATCGTTACTAATATCCACGAAAACGTCATCGGCACCATCAGCACCATTACCCGAACTTCCAGAAAAAGAAGCTAATCTACATGTGAAATAAATATTTGTATAGGCCGAAGCATCTACATTTGCAAAAATAACGGTCGAAGTACCATTACTTTCTTCAATTGCGCGTGTACCACTTACAAAATTATTATCTCCAGCAGGGAAAGGGCCAGTTCCTGTAGCAATTGAACCCCCAGTATATGTCATTGTTGGTGTTGCAGGAGAAGTTTCAAAATCTTGTATTCCAATAGTTACCTGCGCAAAACCAGACACAAAAGCGTATAAACATGCAATTAATATTAGTGCGTAATTCTTTTTCATAGGGATAATATTTTATTTTTGTTTTTCTGCTAAAAAAACAAGCACGTAAATATACGTTAAAGAACTTAAATTTCAAGTACTTAAAGTTATGTGTGTGTTAATAATATGCCAGATGAAATGTTAAAAAAAAACCATGAATCCACAAAAGACATATTCTCTCGACGAAGCGCAAAAAAAGTTAGAGTTTTACTGTGCATACCAAGAAAGGTGTCATAAAGAAGTTGTTAATAAATTAACAACGATGCGCATGATTCCCGATGCAATAGATGTAATTGTGGTGCATTTAATTCAAAATAACTTTTTAAACGAGGAACGTTTTGCAAAAGCTTTTGTTCTTGGTAAGTTTAGAATTAAAAAATGGGGAAAAAATAGACTGCAATTAGAGCTAAAAAGAAAAGATATTAGCAAGACTATTATAGGTATTGCGCTTCAAGAAATTGAAGAAGCCGATTATTTAGAAACTTTTCATGCTTTAGCCGAAAAAAAATTAGAAACTATTAGAGAAAGCAATAGTTATAAGAAAAAAAAGAAGCTGGCAGATTACCTGCTGTATCGCGGTTGGGAAAGTGCGTTAGTGTACGATAAAGTAAATGCTTTAATACAATAAAAATAAGCCTTAAAACGATAGTGCTTTAAGGCTTATTTAAAAAAAAATCTACTAAAGTTGTTTTACTAGTTTTTTGGTAAGTAAAATATCGTTTTCTAAATACACTTTTGCTATGTAAGTTCCTGTAGCAATGGTGCTACTATTTATTTTTAAAGCACTTGCTTTGTTGGCCTTTACTTGTTGTACTAACTGTCCTGCAGTATTGTAAAGATGTATTGATTCTATTGGGTTTTCAAGGTTTGTTTTAAACTGTATTTCGCTAGGATTTAGCTCGATAATAGAAAGTTGATTTGCTAAATCGTTTGTGTTTATAGCAAGTGTTTCGTCGGTAAAAACAACTTCAAAACGATCGCTAAATTCACCCGTAGATGCAGTAAAGTTGTAACTAGAAATACGCAAGTCGTGAAGCATGTTTAGGTGGTTATCTTTTAAGTATATTGGATTGTTTTCTAAAAAGTCTCCTTCTTCTTTATCTAATGCAATGGTGAATTGCGAGGTTAAAGCATCACTATTGTAAAACTCTAAAGGAATTATTTCGTTACTGTTTAGTGCTGTTGCGTTTTTTGCTTGAATGGCATATTTTTTATTAGGAACACCAGCAATGGTAGTGTATAGCATAGAGGCGCATTCTCCAGACATGTTTCTTAGTGCGTCGTAATAACTTCCGTCGTCTCCATTAGTAGCACCATCCATATATGCAATTAAAGCTTGATTAAATACGCCATTGTTAGAGCTCAAGTTTAACCAAATTTTATTAGCATCTGTAGTTGTTACATTTTTGAAAAATTGTGCATTTGCATCGTTTTCTGCTACTCGCATTGCATTTGTAAAAGTAGCATTACCATTGGTTAAACCTTGAATAAAGAACCCTTGTCCGGAAGGTATATTTCTACTAGGAATTAACCCAGAACCACCAGCAACTTCTCCGGCACCATTTATAATAGCATAGTCGTTGGTATTAAAATTATAGACTTGATTTCCGCTACTTCCAGAACTAGGAGGTGTAGCATGCGACCATAAATAAATCGCGCTAGCAATAACGCCTGTGTTTGCAGCAAAAAAACTATCTACATTGATAGCAGAAGGATATGGATTTCCAATAAAATTCCAATCTAAATCACCATTATCGCCATTATAAAAAATAGGAGTAGTGATGGTTCCAGTGTTAAAAGTTCCTGTAAAAATATACGGATATTTGTTTCCTACGGTAAATCCAGATCCCGAATGTGTTGCAGCATAGCCAACACCTGGTTGTAGTATGGTGTTTCCATTTAATAGCGCCCAGTCGTTTCCGTTGTCGTCAATATCATCATGTCCAGCGATATAGGTTCCAGTGTTTCCAACTTCGGCAAGTACATCTAGAAAGTTTGCAGCATTAAACCAAAAGCGCATATTTGTGTTCGACGAAGCAAAGGCGCTATTTACAGTGGTATTGCTTACTGGTGAGCTCCAATAGGTGTAGTCGTACCAATGGTTTAAATTGGTAGTAAGTTTATTTACTTTAGATATTCCTCCTGGATTTACTGTAAACGTTCCAAGGTTGTTAACTTGTACAAAAGATCCAGTAGATTCTACGATTAGTGTTCCATCAATAGTTGCATCATTTTTTACTTGAATATAACTGTTGTTGGATACGATAACCGTTTTTCCGGATGCAATTTCTATGTTATATGAAATAAGATTTCCGTTGGTTTCCGTGGTGTAATCGTCATTAATTATTGCTATGGTTTCCGTTTCTGGTAGGCCATTACTCCAAGAGCCACTATTCCAAATGGTTTCTTTTCGGGTTACAGCTCCTGTAACCGATATGGTGTAGCTTATGGCAGGATGTGTAACGCTTAATATGGTTTTAGCAGGAGCGGTAATACTTACGTTTCCATTATAAGTACCAGTGTCAAGTCCTGCTTTTAAGCGAACGTAAACAGGAACAGGGCCTAAAGATATAAAGGCTCCAGAAATTACAATTTGATCTGCAAATCCAGGAGATCCTGTTACATAAACTTCATATCCAGCAGGAGCAGTAACTGTGTAGGGTCTTGTTAGAAAGAGACCATCATTAATTGTGAAACTTTCATTGTCTGATGGACCGTTGTTTAATTCATAAGAAAAGTTTGGTAGGTCTGCATAGAGCAGTGCGTTTTTTTTAGTTAAATTGTTACTCGATTTATTGTGCTTTGCATAGGATGACAAAGAAAATAAAGTAGCAACAAAAAAACAAAGTAGGTTTGTTTTCATGTAATAGCGTTTTGGGATTAAATATTACGCTAATTTCTAAAAAATTTTCAAATAATCTATAAAGTGCTCGATTTTTTTGTTTAAATGCATTCGTTTTTTTGGTATTCTTTAAAATGGACACTTTTTTTATCCCTTTTTTTAAAATAAGACAAAAAAAAGAGCATATACATATATGCTCTTTTTTTCTAAAAATGTTTTTTACATATTAAAAACTACTCCGGCATTTACTGTAAATTGATTGTGTAGTTTTTCGGAAGCGTCTAATTTTCCTGTGTCATATTTTGCTAGTGGCACATTAAGTTCCGCAAAAACCCCTAAACCATCAGTAAAGAAATAACGCGCTCCTAAATGTGTACCAAAGTTTTTTAACCCAAGGTGTAAACCAGGATATAGGTCGAAGGCATCGTCTATGTTAATAACGTTTCCAATATTAGCGTTCACTCTTGCTTTAATATCAAATCTTTTTGCAAATGCTTTACCTACATTATCTGTATTAATTCCTAGTGCGTAGCTAGAAGATATTCCTACCGAAATATTTTCACCTAAACCATAATCGAAACTAGCAAAAATACCAGTAGCATTGTCTTGAAAATTAGCACCAACTTGTATTTTTTTATCTCCACTTCCCGAAAAGGATTGTGCTTGTAAAAAGCTAACACTTAGTAGTGTTATAAATAATATTATATTTTTCATTTGTAAAAATTTAAATTAAAAAAGAATGCAAAATTAGCTATTTTTTTGATTAGTTCTAAGTATTGCTTGTTTGTTTTTGTAATCTATCCAGTTTTGCCCTTTTATTTTTCGCATCATATTATCAAAATGACGCATAATTATAATGTTATATATTGCTTTTGCTACGTTTCTAGGGTTTTTAGAAATAGATCGTAAACTCATGGAAAAACCTGGTGTTTTATATTTCATGTAATGCCAATAGCCTTCTGGCATATATAAAACTTCACCATGTTTTAAATTGGTACTATGGCCTTTGGCATGTTGTAAAGCGGGCCATTTTTTAAAGTCTGGATTAGAAAAATCGATATCTTCTCTTACGATTAAAGAATGCGGAATTTTATATAAATATTTACTCTGTTTTTGGTCAAACAAAATAATTTGTTTTGTCCCTTCAAAATGAAAGTGAAAAATATTAGCCAAATCGATATCGTAATGCATAAATGTATGCGAATCTTTTCCGCCAAAAAAAAGCATTGGTAATCCTTTCATGAATTTTAAACCTAGATCGGGAAAGCGAAAATCTTTTTGAAGCTGTGGTACTTCTTTTAAAATATTCCAAAGAAAAATCCTGTATTTTGTTGGTTCGCTTTTTAGTAAATCGACATAATCCTGCATTTTCATAGTGGCATGTGCTTGATTAAAACCGTCTTTATAATGCACAGGTCTGTCATCGTAAAGCGGTACTATTTTGTCGCCAGCAACCTGTTTCATGTAGTCTAAATTCCATTTGTTAAATGCAGGCCAATCTTCTATACAACGCTCTATTACCACAGGTTTTTGTGGTTTGTAGTAGTTGGTTAAAAATTCCTTTTTCGTAATGTTTTTTACTCTAGGAATATCTTGAAGATGGAGTTTCAATACAAAAGATTTAAAAGCCCAAAGTTACTAAAACCTAAGCAAACAAAAGCGTTAAACCAATATTGGTTGTGCTAATAAAAAAACGGCATCTAGAATCCTCTTATTCTAGATGCCGTTTTTAGTATTTCGTGAGATTTTTATTTAAAATGATATTTTATACCAAATAGTACATTTCCTTTTGGCATTGGCACTAAGTTCGTTTCCGTGTATTCGGTATTGAAAATATTATTTGCTAGTATAGAAATTTCAAAAGCATTTTTTATTGTGTATTGTACACTTGCATCGATAACCGCATAACTTGCACCAGAAGTTCTTTCGGCGTATTTATAAATAATGCTTTGCGATAGATTTTTTATAAATTGTGTTTGTAAACTTGCAGTTGCATGATGTTTTAACGAGTTAATGGAGTATCTAGAAAAATTACTGGACACAGCTTTTAAATCGTCTTCTAAAAAGGTATACCCTGTTGTGATTGCTTGTTTAAAATCTCCAAGCTTGAAACCATAGGAAGCGTTAAGCTCTATACCTTGAGTGTTTAAATCTCTAATGTTTGTTGCTTGCCATAAATCGCTCTCATTTTCTTTTACAAAGTCTATTAGTTTTTTAGAATCTCTATTAAAGGCAGCAAAAGAAATATTAAAGTTTCCGTTGCGGTATTTTATTCCTATTTCTTCTGCTATTGCTTCTTCAGGATCTAAATCTTCGTTTCCTAAAGTGGTAGGATCGCTATAAAATAAATCGGTATATGTTGGTATTCTGTAAGTGTAACCAATGTTTCCATAGATTTTTAAATCATTATTAATCTTGTATCCAATATCTAAACCAGGAAAGGCGTGGAATTTAAAATCGGAAAAATAATTTATAGCAACTCCAGGCGTAATATCTAATTTATTATTAGCTAATAAAAAACGATGTTCTAAAAACATAGTAGTCATAAAACGATTTCTAGCGCCTAAATTATTACTAGATAAATACACTTTTGCTACATCTACCCCAAAACCAGTGACTCCAATTTTAGATGTATACGAAGCATCTATTGCAGCTCCAATTTTATTGGTTTGGTGTAAATTTCTGTAAATGGAAGGGTCTTGTCTTACAAAAACATACATATCTTGGTTTCGTTTCCAGTATAATTTTGGTTTAAGTGTTAGTTTTTCTTTTTTGATTTCGGAAGAAATACCAATTAAACTTGCCTGAGTTTCTTCGTATTGATTAATGGCTGATGGGCTAGCATAAAAACCATTTGCACCAAATTTTCTTTCTTGAAAAGAAGCTATCAAGTCTATTGGTGTTTTGCTGGTGTTGAAGCTACTTTTAATGAAATAATTCTGATTATCATAATCGGTATTATATCTATAACCATCGGAAGTAATTCGGGAAACCTGAATAATATGGGAAGAATTTTTAAGGGTACTTCCAACCATCACCGAACCATTAAGTTGCCCAAAAGAACCTGCTTGTGCATTTAAAGAAACGCTATTTTCGGTATTTTTTTTAGTTACTATATTTATAGCTCCTGTAAATGCATTTTGCCCAAAAATTCTGGCGGCAGGACCTTTAATAATTTCGATACGCTCTATAACTTCCATAGGTAAAGCCATGTTCATGGTGTGATGTCCCGTTTGTGCATCGTCCATTTTTATGCCATCAATAAGTAATAAAGTTTGATCGAAACCACCACCACGAATATATAAATCGGCTTGCATACCAGCTGTTCCACGACGTCTAATATCTACTCCAGCGACTTGTTGTAATAAATCGGCAACATTAGTAGTTGCACTTTTTTTAATGTCTTCTTGGGAGATTACGGTTATCGTTCTAGAATTTTCTTTAAAAGGTAAATCAATTCGTGTAGAAGTAATAATTACAGAATCTAATTGCTGTTCGTTTTCTAAATTTTGTGCTTGAGATGTTGTAGAAAAAAGAACAAGTAAAACCAGTATATGGTATAATTTCATAATAAAAAATATTCGTGATTTTTAACGCTGCAAAATTAGTAACTTTCCGGATCATTAAACTAGTCCAGTTTTAAAAATATGAGTAGTCCGGTTCATGCCATGTTAAAATCGTTAATATCTATAGATAAGTCGCTAAGTACTTCTATATATATTCAAATTGCACAACAAATGATTAATGCGATACAACGTGGCTATTTGCCAGAAGGCACTGTATTACCAGGAACTAGGAAATTTAGTGCATTATTTTCTATAAACAGAAATACAGCTGTTGCAGTATATGAAGAGTTAGCATCGCAAGGTTGGGTTGCAATTCTAGCAAATAAAGGAACGTTTGTGTTAATGCCAGAAAAGAAAACAGTAGCAATTAAAGGCACATTACAAAGTTTAGAAAATTTAAATGCATACCCCAAAACTGCAGGATTTCCGTTTCAATCCTCTTTTCATTTAGCATCTACTGAAGAATTTTCTATACAGAAGTATGTGATAAATGATGGGAAACCCGATTTAAGATTACATCCTATACATCAATTTTCACGATGGTATAGTGCCTCGATGAAACGAGCTTCTTTAATTTCAAAATGGAATCAAACTCAAGACCAATCGGATACTACTTTTAGTAAACAATTATGTAATTATTTAAATGCCACACGTGGGTTTCATATAAAACCAAATAATATTGTAAGCACACGAAGTACCGAAATGAGTTTATATATTGTATCGCAGCTTTTAATTCAAAAAAATGATGTGGTTCTAGTTGGCGAATTAAGCCATTATAAATCGAATATGATTTTTCAGCAAGCAGGAGCAAATTTGAAAACCATTCCTGTAGATGCTTATGGTATAGATGTCGATTTTATTGAAAAGAATTTTACCAAAAAGAGTATTCGTTGCGTGTATGTTTGTGCACATAGACAATATCCAACTGCAGTAACCCTTACTGCCGAAAGGCGATTGCAATTATTACAATTAGCAAAAGCATATCAATTTGCGATAATAGAAGACGATTTTGATTACGATTTTCAATTGGATGGTTCTGCAATGGTGCCTATGGCAAGTGCAGATGGTCAAGGTGTTGTTATTTACTTAGGTAGGTTAGGGCAGTCTTTTTTTCCTAGTTTTCAAATAGGATTTGTAGTTGCTCCAGAAAATATTATTAACGAAGCCAAAAACTATTTGCAAATATTAGATAAGCAAGGAGATTTAATTCAGAAACAAATACTCACTGAGCTTATTGAGGAAGGTGAAATACATCGACTAATAAAAAAGAATATTACCGTATATAAGCAAAGACGGGATTATTTATGCGCTTGTTTACACAAGCACTTTAAAGCATATGCAACTTGGCAAGTTCCTGCAGGTGGATTAGCGGTTTGGTTGTGTTTTGTGCCTAGTATATCTCTTATACAACTTGCCGAAAAAGCAAAAAATAACAATCTATTTTTACCAAAAACTATATTGTTTCAAGATAAAAACACTTGTGCAATTCGTTTTGGTTTTGGGCATTTAAACGAAACAGAAATAGAAGATGTTGTTACTTTATTAAAACAATCTTTTGAAGAAGTATTACAGTAAATAACTTTATTCTTTTAAAAAGGTATCTAATATAGAATAGAATTTTTCAGGTTCTTCTAAATACGGATTATGACCACTTTGTTCAAACATTTCAAATTGTGCTTGTGGCATAAAAGTTTTGTATTGTACAGCAAATTCTGGTGTAGAAACTCCATCATAACGTCCAGCAACAATTAGCGTTTTTGCTTTTACATCTTTTAATTGTTGTCTGTAATCTTGATTAATCATGCTACCCGAAACATCAAAATCGCCATCTCTACCAATAATTGTGGTATACACGGCATTTGCCCAGCCTCTATACTTTTCTTTTGGTGCATTTTGTTTCAAGCTAGTATTGTGATAATAAATGTATTTGGTAGGAAAGTTGCCATACACCGTTTTTAAAGGTTCTTGACTAGAGATATATCCTAAAGCACGAAGGGAGTCTACTTGTTTCCATTTTTCAGGAAAATGTGTTTTTGCATAATGGTTGTAGCTATCACAATTTGCTTGCCACATGGCGCCAGAATGAAAACCGTTTATCAATACCATTTTGTCTACATGGTCTTTGTATTTTATAGCGTATGCTTGCGCAGGAACGGTTCCATAAGAATGTCCAACAAGGGAGATTTTATCGAAATTTAATAGTTTACGAAGCTTTTCTATTAGTGCTACATCTGCTTCTACCGAATATTCGGAAGTATTTTTTGCATCATCACTTTTACCGCGACCTAGCCAGTCGAAAAACACCACTGTATTGGTTTTGTAATAGTGCCCAAAATTACCTTGCATATAATCATGAGAATTCCCAGGACCTCCTGGAAGAAAGAAAATAGGATCTCCAGAACCTAAAACTTCCACATTAATTTTATACCCATCAATGGTGTAGAATTTAGATGTAAATTTTTCGAAAATCTCAGGGTCTTGTTGTGCGGTAGCAGAAAAACTACTCGATAATATCAATAAGGTAAAGACTTTAATAATGTAATGCATAATAAGGTATGTTTCGTTTATTATTTAATATCAAATTCTGTATGGCAGGTTTCGCATCGGTATTTTTCTTTTGCGTAAAACGGAAGTGTACCAGAAATAAAACCTACTACAAATGAAAAAAAAGATTTAAAATCGGTAATAGTAGAAAACATAGCTACATGTTTGCTATTACAGTTTGCGCATGTAATGGCATTGCCTTCATCGTCTACCGAATATTTTTCTATAGTGTCTAGAATATGTTGTGCTTTAAGCGCATCTTCGACATATACTTTTAATTTTACTCCTCCAATTGCGTTGCTAACCAAAGGATCTGTGTCTATGGTAAAATTATCACTTAAAAACACAGGAATACCTTCCGACTCTAAACGCCCTTTTATTATTTGCGCTTCGGTAGAATATTGAAACTTTGCTATAGTTTTAAAGGTGTCGCTCATAATTTCCCCACTAAATTGGGAATTTTTTAGTTAGTAAATGTGTTATTAAAGTTACGTTTTTCTATTTATACAGCCTTTTGTTTTAAAGCTTCTTTATCAATCCATTTATAATCGTTTGCAATAGTAGCGTCTAGTAAATCGATGTTTAATTCTTCCGATAAATCATAAGCAACTGCAAGTGCATCTTCGAAGTTGTTTTTTTCGTAGAGTTTAAAATGTTTGTTTTTATTATACCATAAATTTACTTCAAAAATATAGCTTCCATCTGCTAATAATTGCAGGAAAATGGAAACGTATTCGTAATTTTTAATGGGGCCAACTTCTGTAGTTGCTCTAAACTTAGAGTTTTTTAAATCTACATATATTTTTTTGTATCTACTAAATCCTACGCCAATTCCTACTAAATAAATAACACCTTCTGTCATGGCGCCAACCGCTTTAAAATTGCTTAAGTTGAAAAACTTATATAATAAAGAGGCTACAATAATACCAAAAGCAGCTGTAAAAGCGAATGCAGCAATAATGGTTTCCCATAAAGGTTTAGGAGATTCTGAGACGCAAAGAATATTTTCTTTCATTGTTTCAAATATAATTATTTAAAGAGTGGTTTTTTTAATTTTAGTTAATAAGATTTTTTTCTTCAGATAAAAGAAAAGCCCTTTTCCTCTATCTTTGTAAACTATGTTTGCACTAGTAGATTGTAATAATTTCTATGCTTCTTGCGAACGTGTTTTTAACCCTAATTTACAAGGAAAACCAGTCGCTATTCTAAGTAATAACGATGGTTGTGTTATCTCACGAAGTGACGAAGCTAAAGCGTTGGACTTACCAATGGGAGCGCCTATTTTTAAATGGGAAGCTTTCTGTAAGGCCAACCATATTCACGTGCTTTCTTCTAACTATTCTTTGTATGGCGATATGAGTTCGCGCGTTATGGAAATACTAAAACAGTTTACTCCAGATGTTGAGGTGTATAGTATTGACGAATCCTTTTTAGAATTTAAAGGTTTTGAAAATTATGATTTTCATAGTTATGGATTACAAATACGAAAACGCATTTTAAAATGGACAGGTATACCAACTTCAGTTGGTATTGCACCAACTAAAGCTTTAAGTAAGGTTGCGAATAAGATTGCTAGAAAATATCCAAAAGAAACCAAAGGTACTTATGTTATAGATACCGAAGAAAAACGAATAAAAGCATTAAAATGGACTAAAATAAAGGATGTTTGGGGCATTGGCAGAAAATTAAGCAAACGTTTAAAAGACAAAGGATGTAATACTGCTTACGATTTTACACAACTACCAGATGCTTGGGTGAAACGTAATTTTTCTGTAATTGAGTCTCGTTTAAAACGCGATTTAGAAGGAATGCCAACACTGCAATTAGAAGAAAATAGTACCACTAAGAAAATGATAGCTACTACACGTAGTTTTGAATATACATATTCGGATTTAGATAATATTAAAGAACGCATTTCTACTTTTGCAACCAGTTGTGCCGAAAAACTACGAAAACAAGGTTCTAGCTGTCATGTTATTATTGTACAATTAAGTAGTGATAGACATAAAAAAGATGCAGAACAACATCGAGTAAGTCGTATGGTAAGTCTTCCTTACCCAACAAATTCCTCTTTAATTATTAGTACCCAAGCGGTAATTGCGGTAACCTCTATTTTTAAAAAAGGCATTAAATACAAAAGGGCAGGCGTTATTGTTTCAGGATTAGTACCAATAGATAATTACCAATTACATTTATTTGAACACGAAAATCCAAAGCATAAATATTTAATGCGAGCTATAGATGGTGTCAATAGTAAATATGGTAGTTATAAGATAAAATTGGGCAATCAAGATTTAAAACGTACTTGGAAAATGCGCCAAGAACGATTAACCCCAAAATATACTACGAACATTAATGATATTATAAAAGTGAAATAATGTATTCTTGTAAAGACAAAAAATCTTTTTAATGTGTATATTTAAGAAATAAAATAAAAATCCAATGCTACTACATAAATCGGAAGCCCTCACGTTTTTTACACCAGAACTTTTAGAAAATTCTGGCGCTAGATTTTTTGATACAGGAATATCTGCAGGATTTCCTTCTCCAGCCGAAGATTTTAAAGAGCAAAGAATAAGTTTAGATCGTGAGCTTATAAAAAATAAAGAAGCTACTTTTTTTGCAAAAGTAAGTGGGCAATCTATGATTGGAGCAGGATTAGACGATAAAGATTTATTAGTAATAGATAGAAGTATAGAACCTGCACACAATAAAATTGCAGTATGTTTTTTAGATGGTGAGTTTACCGTAAAACGCTTAAAAGTAGATACAGAAGGGCTTTGGTTGCAACCAGAAAACCCCAATTACCCTATGATTAGAATTACAGATGAGAACGATTTTGTTATTTGGGGAATCGTTACCAATGTGATTAAAAAGGTGTAGAATTATGTCTTTTGATAATCCTTTACTGTTTTTTATATGCTCTATAGGTGTTTTCAATGGTTTTATTGCCAGCTCTTATTTTCTTTTTTTTAGCAAACAAAAACGTGTTCAAAATCGATTCTTTGGACTATTACTTTTGATGCTTAGTCTTAGAATTGGTAAGTCTGTATATATATTATTTACAGCAAGAGAACATCGTGATTTGTTACTCTCTCAAATTGGTTTATCAGCTTGTTTTTTAATAGGAATTTCTTTGTTTTATTATTTAAAATCTTCAGTCGATAATAGAAAAACAATTCCGAAGTCCTGGAAAATACACTATAGTATTCTCGTTTTCATTGTTTTGTTAGTAGGAATTATAAAGCCATATAAACTTTATGTAGATTTTTGGAATCATTATTTTATTCATTTTATTTATGCAGTTTGGGGAATATACTTGTTGCTTTCAGCATTCCTTTTAAAAGATATTTTTAAGAAAATTATTAGTAAAAACACAAAATGCACCACATCCGAAATCTGGTTAGTTGCTGTTTTTATAGGAAACATATTAATTTATGCTGCATATATAATTGGTTATTTCTATCTCTATTTAATAGGAACCATTACTTTTTCGGTAGTGTTTTATGTATTGTTAATTTTATTATTATTCAAAAAGAATAGAGAAAGTGTGTTTCAAGATATTCCGGAAAAGTATGCTGCAAAAAAGATAGATAAAACGGAAGCAGAAAAATTAACTCAGCAATTAACTTCATTAATGCAAAGGAAAGAATTGTTTAAAAATCCAGATGTAAAACTGAAGGATTTAGCCGACGAATTAAACATTTCTAAGCACTATTTATCTCAATTATTAAATGATAACCTTGGTAAATCCTTCGCACAATATATTAATACGTTTAGAACAGAAGAAGCAAAACGTTTATTATTAGAAAATAACCAATTCACTTTAGAGGCTATTGGCTTTGAAGCTGGATTCTCTTCGAAATCTACATTTTACGCTACTTTCAAGAAAATTATTGGGCAAACTCCAGCCGAATTTAAAAAACAATTTTCGTAGTATTTTATCCAAATTTATAATTCTGGACAATTCCATTATAACCTAACACGACATTTTTGAATCGTTTTCTGATGTTTGTATTTCAATCAAACACATAAAAAAATTCATCATGAAAAATTACATTTTATTATTTACTGCAGTATTCACATTTCAATATGCTATAGCACAATCGGCATGTGCTAATGTAGAAAAAACACTTCAAAACTATATGGAAGGCAGTTCGTATAACAAGCCAGAACTATTAGAAGATGCGTTTACAGAAAATGCTACTTTGTATTTAACTGGAAAAGATGGTTTTAAATTGTATACACCTAAAGAATATGCCGCTTTTTTTAAGGATGCTGAAAATGGCACTTTTAATGGACGCGATGCAAAAGTTTTGGCAATAGAAGTAGTAAAAGATATAGCAACCGCTAAGGTTGAAATTGCAGGCCCAGAAAGAAAATGGGTTTATATCGATTTATTCTTGCTTAAGAAATTTGATGAGGAATGGAAGATTATAAGTAAAACTGCAACTAGAGTAGACAGTAATTAAAAATCAGGATAATGAAAAAAGCACTATTAGTCTTATCCCTTGCCTTTATATGTATAACTGTAAAGGCGCAAGAAAGTAAAGTAACCACTTTTCATAGAATGCTTATTCTTAATAAAGAGAATAAGTTGTTGGTTGTAAAAATTAAAAACAAAGATATTTGGGTAACACCAGGGCTCTATCAAAATAGTAAACAAACGATAAATCAAGGCATAGATAGTATTGCATCTACTTATGGTATTAAAGTGTTTGATATTAAGTTACGAGGAATGTATGGACTTAAAACACGATCTAAAAACCATTATTCCACAAGAAATATTTTTGTAATGAAAACAGATGCTATAGATGTATTATTACCAGAAATTATAGAAGAAGTTTTATGGTTAGATATTAATGAAGCTGTTAAACGAATTAGCTTTTCTCATATATCTGATTTTATAAATGATGTTTTTATGTTTCCTAATGCAATACGATATGGAACAATGGAAAGAGGGGATAATCATGGGAATTATGAATCAAAAATTTTAGAACGATTTTATAGTTCAAAGAAGGATTAATATGAAACATATTTTCATTTTACTATTCCTAACCGTTGGGTTTCGTGTTTCTGCTCAAGAATTTACGATACAATACAAAGACGCTAAAATAGATATAGATGGTACATTTTATGAATCTGTTTGGCAAGAATTACCAGAACATACCGGTTTTTATAACTATTTACCTACTGATATTGGTTTAGCAGAAAACCAAACCTCTGTAAAACTATTTCATAATGGAGAGCATTTATTTGTGCGTGCTATTTACAAGGATAGTACTTATAGAAGTCAAGTAAGCACTTTAAAGCGGGACGTGTCTATAGCTTATAGTGATGCTTTTGTTATGGTTTTAGATACACAAAACCAAGAGCAAAACGGTTACTTTTTTGCAGTGAATGCTTTAGGCAACCAAACAGATGGTTTAGTTGGTAGAAGTAATAGCGGTTATAATTTAAGTTTTAGCTGGAATACCGTTTGGCAAGCAAAAGTAAAATTAGTAGGCAGTAACAAGCAGTATGAAATTGCTATTCCGTTAAAATCCTTAAATTTTAATAAAGACAATGCAACTTTTGGTATTCAGTTTTATGTAAGAGATATAAAAAATAATTCTTGGACTATTTTTAAGAATGTGAAACGCAACTTCGCGAATTTAGATTTACGATTCACCGAAAAATTTATGGTTGAAAACCTTCCAAATAAGGCCGCATCTCGTTTTACAGTTACACCATCTATCACTGCAAATTATCAAAATGATGTGATTGCAAAAGAAGATGAAACAACCTTTAAGCCAAGTTTAGATGCGCAATACAATGTAACCTCTTCTTTAAAACTAGATGCTACAATACATCCAGATTTTTCTCAAATAGATGTAGATCAACAAGTAACCAACCTAACCCGATTTGCAGTAAATTTCCCGGAACAAAGAAATTTCTTTTTAGAAAATTCCGATTTGTTTTCTAATCTAGGAGTAGAGAGTGTAAATCCATTTTATTCTAGAAAAATAGGTGCCAATAGTGATATACAATTTGGACTGAAACTATCTGGTAACATAGCTCCTAAAATAAGGCTAGGTGTTTTAAATGTGCAAACAGATAAGGAAAATGATATTGCTTCTCAAAACTTTGGAGTATTGGTTGTTCAGCAACAATTAACCAATAACTTTACCACTACAGGATATATAGTAAATAGACAAGAAACGGATGGTTTTATGTTAGTAAACGATTATAATCGTGTTACAGGGTTAAACCTTAATTATAAATCGAATAACAATAAATGGATAGGTTTAGCCAATTTTGGAAAGAGTTTTAATGATGAGGTTTCCAAAAATAATAGTTTTTACCATGCTGGAATTTGGTATAATAAAAGAGGGTTAGCCTGGAATGCAGCAATAAAAAATATTGGCAAAAATTATATCACAGATGTTGGTTTTACACCAAGGCTATCTAATTATGATGCTATTAATGATGTTGTTGTAAGAGAAGGGTATACGCAAAGTACAGTAGGAGTAGAGTATGAGAAATTTTATGAAAATTCTAAAAACCTGAATTCGTATAGAATTCTAAATTATAGTAACAATAGTTATTTTAATGAAAAAGGAAATCTGTCACAATCTTCACATTACTTTAATACAGCATTGTTTTTTAAAGATCTGTCTGCTATTTATGCAAATGTTTATTATGATTTTATAGATCTTGCTTATGGGTTTGATCCTTTAAATAACGGAAACGCGCTTCAACCAGACACCTATAATTTTGGATTAGTAAAAGTAGGTTATAACTCAGCAAATAATCAAAAACTTAGATATAGTGTACATGTTCAAAAAGGTAATTACTATAGTGGTAAAAGAACTTCGGGAGGTGTATTTTTAAATTATCAGATGCTTCCTTTTGCAAATTTTGAATTGTCTTATGATGTGAATACAATTGATTTAAACCAATTAGGCAAAGAAACTTTTCATCTAACCCGTTTTACAGGAGAAGTTTTCTTTAACAATAGATTAAATTGGACTACCTATGTGCAGCATAATACGCAAAGGGATAACTTTAATATTAATAGTAGGTTACAATGGGAGTACAAACCGTTATCGTATGTGTATTTAGTAGTTTCTGATAATTATAATGAAGAAATATCGCGACAAAATTGGGGAGTTGCCTTTAAGATGAATTATAGATTTGAGTTTTAAACAAAAAAACGCTTCAGATTATCTGAAGCGTTTTTTATATACATTGTTTGTGATATTAGTCTGCTAACACAATCACTTTATTGTTATTGATTTCTAAAGTACCAGAGTTAATCGCTAGCCAAGTTCCTTTATCACTACCTTTAGTAAATTTATCTTGAACTTCCTCTTCTAAAGAAATATCGCCATAAATCTTAACATTTCCTTCTTTTAAAAGAGAAACGATAGGTGCGTGATCTTTTAGTAGTTCAAACTCTCCATTTAATCCAGGAACAGTAATACTAGTTACATCTCCTTTAAATAACGTTGCTTCTGGTGATACAATTTCTAAATACATCTTTTAAATTTTATTTAAAAGCTTCCGTGAAAACGGAAGTCTAATTTATATTAAATAGATGCTGAAATAAATTCAGCACTTGCTTCGGCTTATGCCTCTGCAAGCATTTTTTCTCCAGATTCGATAGCTTCTTCAATAGTACCTTTAAGGTTAAAAGCAGCTTCTGGTAAGTGATCTAACTCCCCATCCATAATCATGTTGAATCCTTTAATAGTTTCTTTAATATCTACTAAAACACCTTTAAGACCTGTAAATTGCTCCGCTACGTGGAAAGGTTGCGATAAGAAACGTTGTACACGTCTAGCTCTACCTACAGCCATTTTATCTTCTTCCGATAATTCTTCCATACCAAGAATAGCAATAATATCTTGTAATTCTTTATAACGTTGTAATAACTCTTTTACACGTTGTGCACAGTTATAGTGTTCGTCTCCTAAAATATCAGCAGTAAGAATTCTTGAAGTAGAATCTAAAGGATCTACAGCAGGATAAATACCTAACTCAGCAATTTTACGAGATAATACGGTTGTTGCATCTAAGTGCGCAAAAGTTGTTGCTGGTGCTGGATCTGTTAAATCATCTGCAGGTACATAAACCGCTTGTACCGATGTAATAGATCCTCTTTTTGTTGAAGTAATACGTTCTTGCATTGCTCCCATTTCTGTTGCTAATGTTGGTTGGTAACCTACCGCAGAAGGCATACGACCTAATAATGCAGATACCTCTGAACCAGCTTGTGTAAAACGGAAGATGTTATCTACGAAGAAAAGTACATCTTTCCCTTGTCCTTCACCTGCTCCATCACGGAAATATTCAGCAATTGTTAAACCAGATAATGCAACACGTGCACGTGCTCCAGGTGGTTCGTTCATTTGTCCGAATACGAAAGTAGCCTTAGACTCTTTCATTATATTTTTGTCCACTTTTTGAAGATCCCAACCACCTTCTTCCATAGAATGCATAAAGTCGTCACCATACTTGATAATTCCAGACTCTAACATTTCACGAAGTAAATCGTTTCCTTCACGTGTTCTTTCACCTACTCCTGCGAATACAGAAAGTCCACCGTGTCCTTTTGCAATATTGTTAATCAACTCTTGAATTAATACTGTTTTACCTACTCCAGCACCACCAAATAAACCAATTTTACCACCTTTTGCATAAGGCTCAATTAAATCGATTACTTTAATACCTGTAAATAAAACTTCAGTAGAAGTTGATAAATCTTCAAATTTAGGTGCTTGTCTGTGTATTGGTAACCCAGCTTCACCAGCTTTAGGTAAATCTCCAAGACCGTCAATAGCATCTCCAATTACATTAAATAAACGACCATAAACGTCATCTCCAACAGGCATTTGTATAGGAGCACCAGTAGCGTTAACTTCTGTTCCTCTACTTAAACCATCGGATGAGTCCATTGCAATAGTACGTACCGTATCTTCACCAATGTGAGATTGTACTTCTAATACTAAAAGCGAACCATCTGCTTTTTTGATTTCTAATGAATCATAAATCTTTGGAAGTTCGGCACCAGCAGCGAATTCTACATCGATAACTGGACCTACTATTTGTGCAACTTTACCTGTAACTTTTGACATTACTTTTATATTTAATGTTTTGGTATATTATTAATACGAAAAACGGTTTACGCAATTTTAATGCGTATAAGGTTTTTCGCGCTGCAAATATAGTGGTTTTAATTTAAAAAATATATCAAAATTTGTAGATTTTTAAGCATAAAAAAACACCTTCAATTTGAAGGTGTTTTTTATATAAATTTAAGATAAATTATTGAAGTGTAGTAGGATAGTTTGTTGGGTACTCTCCTATATCTAATAAATTACCTGAAGCTTCAAAGTTAGAACCATAAGTTGTATCTATTGCTTTCATGAATTGATTAGCTAATAAAGCATAACCTCTTGCAGTTGGGTGTACACCATCTAAAGAGAAAGCACCACCTGTAACTAGGCTTGATGTTAAATTAAAACCACCTTCAGGATAACCACCATTATCTAATTGTTGCATTAAAGCATTTGCATCAACAAAAGCAAATCCTGCAGAAGATGCAGCAGATTGTAAAGTTGCATTAAATGCATCTGTAGCAATTTTAATTTCATCTTGTTCTTCAGGTGTTAAAACCCATTTGTCTGCTAAAGGAACTGCAACACCATTTACTGTAAGTGGGTTACCTGGTACTGCTTCAGTTCCAATAAAATTAGAACTCGGTAATACTAATAAATCATCAGCAGTAGCCTGACGCATGTTTACTAATGCAGCACTATATATAGTCATGTCAGACAAGCTTTCATCCATAATTACTACAGCGTTTTGTCCTGCAACAAAATTAATCATTCTCCTATCTGCTTCTTCTTGAGTTAACATTACAGGAGGAATACCTACTAAACCTTGTAATCCTGCATTATACGCAGCATAAGCATTATTTACAGCTCCAGCTGTAGCAGCATCTAGAGGAACTGGATTATGAGGCACCGTTGTAAAATGTGGTATTGTTGTTACATATGGAATGTTAGCCATTACACCTTGTGCACCAGAAGTTTGTAAAGCACCAACTATAGCGCCAATAGAAGCATCAAAAGTTGCTTGTGGTGTAATAGCTCCTAAAGTAGTATCGCCACCAGAAGTAGCATATCCTAATACATCGTTATTACCAATCCATAAGGAAACAAATGTAGGTTGTTGTGCTAAAGCATCTCCTAGTACTGTTGCATTTGGAGCAGATGCTATTCTTACATAGTAAGGGTTTGCTGTTGCTGGAGTAGTTAAAAGGTTTCCAGGGTTTCCATAACCATCATATAATAAATGAAAACTTGCAGCGCCAGGAACTCCCATATTATTATGGCTTCCTAATGTAGGTGCAAATGCTTCGGTAGTTGAAGTTGCTGGTAAAACAGCAGGTCCTGCACCATTAAAATATAATCTAGGCCCAAAGCTTCCGTCTACATTTTGCATTCCTCCAAATAATAAACCACCAATATTATCCTCCATTAATGGTTGTGTAAAAGCACCACCACCAACTAACGCAAATTTTTGCGATAACATATTAGGCATAGAGTTTTGTTGTCCTGCTATAAATAAAGCGTTGTCTGTATAACCAGCAGTTAATGAATTACCTATAGACACATAATTAGAAAAGTTTGCAGATCCAGCGGTTAAGGTTGGAAGTACTACTTCTTCTGTAGGATTGTCTAAGAATTCTTCGAAATCTTCTTCATCATTACATGCTGTGAATCCAATAAGGACAGCAGATAGTAGTATATATTTTATATTTTTCATTTTGCTAATTTTTATAAGTTATTAATAGTCCATGAAACATAGTACATAGAACCAATAAATCCAGATCCAAAGGCTGTAAAGTATTCGTTACCACCAATGTTTGTTCCTCCAAGTTTAATTAAAGATTTTAAGTAAGGAATTTTATAGTTTATTTGCGCATCGACAGTATGAAATTCAGGTACTACACCATCTCCAAAAGTTGCTTCCCAAAAATAATCATCACTAAATCTATATGCTATATTGAATCCAAAGTTTTTAAATAACTCGGTGTTTCCAAAAGCGGCTTTGAATTTATGTTCTGGCGTATTGAAATTTGTTTCGAAATCTGGGTTTGCATCTCTATCAAAGTCTTGTTTTGTAAAGGTATAACTTCCGCTTAAATCATAATTTCCAAATACTTTAGTTGAAAGTCCAATAGATGCACCATAAGAGTTTACATCTACATCCGAGTTTGTATATGCGCTATAGGCTTGAAAATCACTATTAGCAATTGCAGCAGCTGCAGAACCATCAGCAACAGAGCCATAATATGGAGCGATAACAACTTCTTGAGAAATAAAATCTTTGTATCTGTTATAATACGTACTAAAATCTACAATAAGTTTATTGAATTTACCTCTATATCCTATTTCAGCAGAAGTTACTTTTTCTGGTTTTACAAGGTTAGGGTTAGCAGTTCTTAAAGCTGTAGGATCTCCAGTTGCAGCAAATGCAGTAACAGAAGAAGAAGAGTAAGAATTGTTATAAGCAGCAGCTCCGGTTTGTGTATATACTGTTCCGTCACTTGCTGTAAAATCTCTTGAGTATCTTTCTAAATTGTCTGGAGCAGAACCAACTAAAATAGCACGACCTGCATCTAAACCAATAAATAAATCTTGTGTTGTAGGGTTTCTAAAACCAGTTTGAATAGAACCTCTAATATTATGATTTTGGTTTAAGGTTAAACCTAAAGATAATCTAGGAGAAATAAACCCGTCAAAAAATTCAGATTTATCATAACGAGCAGATGCAGTTATTTTCAATTCCATATCCTCATTTAATTCTACATCTTTTTGAATTTGTGTATAAACACCAAATTCGCTGTAATCTATTTGTCCATCATAATCGGTATAGATAGAGCCAAAAGAGTTTAAGGCATATTGTCTAAAAGAACCACCAACTTGTATATCTGCGAAATCTATTAAGTGGCTAAAGTTATAGTTACCATCTGCATGATAATATTTAGATGCATCTTGAAATTTAGATCCAGAAGCTAAATCAGGATCATTTATAACTCTATTAAAAGCATTTTTAAATTCTGTAGAACCTGGTTCGTATCTACCGTTTTCAGCAGCAGCTCTTGCGGCAGCATGCGCAGTTTCGTCATCAGCACCAGAACCTAGTGTTGCAGCTACATAGGTGTTGATGTAGTCACCAAACCACTCAGCATCACTTTTCCAAGCTCTGTTAATGTTAATTCCTGTAAACACCATATCATAAGAATCACCAGCTTTATCAGCAACGACATAACCTCTTACAAAGTAATTATCGTTTTTTAATTCTAATTTATGTTGTTGTTGGAAAAAGTTATCGATGTTGTATCTGTTTGTACCTTGATAGATTGTAGTTCCAGTACCAACTTTACCTACATAAGATACTTCGAAATTACTATCTGTAATAGGTCTATAATATAAACCCCAATCTGCTTTAATACTTTCTGCTTTATGTTCTGTTAAATCACGCTCATTATATCCAGTTCTACTTACAAATACATCTGGCACCAGACCTGTACCTCCCGATAAGTCATTAATGTTTGCAGATACTTCATCTCCATAAACATTAATACCATTATAGTTTTTGTTGGTTGTTCTAGTCCCACCAAATACATCACTATCTACTTCACTAGTAGCAGCCCAGTCTGTACCATGTAGGTAACCAAAGTTTACTTTTGCAGCAAATTTATCACTGAATTTATAAGCCATTCTAACACCTAAATCTGTGTAAGGGTTGTCTCCTGAAGCTTCTTGAGAAGTGATACCTTGTTTAACAAAAGCACTAATACCTTGGTGGTCAAAAGGGCTTTTACTACGCATAAAAAGAATACCATTAAATGCATTTGCACCATATAAAGCAGAAGAAGCTCCTGGTAGCAATTCTACACTTTGAACATCTGTTTCAATCATACCTACAAGGTTACCAATAGGGAAGTTTAACGCAGGAGTAGAATTATCCATTCCATCTACCAATTGCATAAATCTTGTGTTAGCAAATGTGGCAAACCCTCTTGTGTTTACTGATTTAAATGTTAAACTGTTAGTATTCACATCGACACCTTTTAAGTTTTCTAGACCACCATAAAAATCTGCCGAAGCTGTATTTTTAATTTCTTTTAAACCGAAACGTTCTACTGTTACAGGAGACTCGAAAATACGTTCTGGAGTTCTAGAAGCTGAGATTACTACTTCGTCTAAGGAAGTACCTTCAGCTAAAATAAAATTAAGTGTTTGGTTGTTTGCAGTTACTTCTTGCGATTGAGGCTCAAAACCAATACTACTAGCTTGTAGTGTAAAAGGAGGGTTTTGATTTACTGTTAATGTGAAATTACCATCAAAATCGGTAACAGTACCAACAGAGGCACCTACAACAATAATGTTTGCACTTGGGACAGGTAGGTTATTGTCATCAACTACTGTACCTGTTATTGTTGTTTGTGCAAATGTTGATGCACAAAAAAACAACAATAAAGTTGAAAGAATTGTTCTCATTTTTTAGTTTTAGTTAAATTATTTGAGCCAATATAATTAAATATTATGAAAACTTTAAGAAGTTTTTTGAAAATTATGCGCGCATAATATTATTTTCTCAATTCTTGTGACTAAATTTTAATAAATTCACAAAAATAAGGGGTCAAAATATGGTATGTGTAAAATGTGTGTTGGTTATTCTACAGTAACAGATTTGGCTAGATTTCTTGGTTGATCTACGTTTTTATCTAACATTACAGCAATATGATAAGAAAGTAATTGAAGTGGAATAGTTGTAAGCAAAGGAGTTAATGACTCTAAAGTTTCAGGCACTTCAATAATATGATCTGCTATGTTTTTTACATTGGTATCTCCTTCAGTTACTATACCTATTATTTTTCCTGCTCTAGATTTAATTTCTTCAATGTTACTTACCACTTTTTCATAATGTCCTTTTTTTGTTGCTATAACAAAAACAGGCATTTGTTCATCAATTAGTGCAATTGGGCCATGTTTCATTTCTGCTGCAGGATATCCTTCGGCATGTATGTAAGAAATTTCTTTTAATTTTAAGGCGCCTTCAAGTGCTACTGGAAAGTTATATCCTCTTCCTAAATATAAACAGTTTTTTGCGTCTTTATATGTGTTTGCTACTGTTTGAATATGTAAGTCTGATTCTAAGGCTTTAGCAACTTTTTCTGGAATAAGCTCTAATTCTTGTAAATGATAATGGTAATTCGAGTTAGATATTTTTCCTTTCGCTTTAGCTAATTTTAAAGCGATTAAAGTTAATACTGTAATTTGAGTAGTAAAAGCTTTTGTAGATGCTACACCTATTTCTGGTCCTGCGTGTGTGTAAGCTCCTGCATGTGTTTCTCTAGCTATAGAAGATCCAACAACATTACAAACACCAAAAACAAAAGCCCCGTTTTGTTTTGCAAGTTTAATTGCAGCTAAAGTATCTGCTGTTTCTCCAGATTGAGAAATAGCAATCACTATATCTTTGTCTGTAATTACAGGATTTCTATATCTAAATTCGGAAGCATATTCTACTTCTACTGGAATTCTAGCTAGGTCTTCAAAAATGTATTCTGCTACTAATCCTGCATGCCAAGAGGTACCACAAGCTACAATAGTTATTTTATCGGCATTAATAAATTTTTCAATATTGTCATCAATACCAGCCATTTTGATTATGCCTTCATTAGCTAGAAGACGACCTCTGTATGTATCTCTTATCGCATCTGGTTGTTCATGAATTTCTTTAAGCATAAAGTGTTCATAGCCTCCTTTTTCAATTTGTTCTAAATTCATTTGAAGCTCTTGAACGTAAGGTGCTACTATAGAATCGTCTTTAATTTTTCTAATTTTAACATCTTTTTTTATTCTAATAATAGCCATTTCTTCATCTTCTAAATAAATGGCATTTTTAGTGTATTCTAAAAAAGGAGATGCATCACTAGCTATAAAAAATTCACCTTCACCAACTCCAATAGCTAAGGGACTTCCTAAACGAGCTATAACTATTTCATCGGGTTTATTTCTATCAAAAACAGCAATTGCATAAGCTCCTACTACTTGGTTTAATGCTATTTGTACTGCTTTACCTAGTTTTACTTTTTGTTTTAGTTTTACGTCTTCTATTAGATTTATTAAAACTTCTGTATCTGTATCTGATTTGAAGGTATAGCCTCTTTTAGTAAGTTCTGTTTTAAGGGCAGCATAGTTTTCAATAATACCATTATGTATAATTACTAAGTCTCCAGAGTTGGAGTAGTGCGGGTGAGAGTTAACATCGTTTGGCACTCCATGAGTAGCCCAACGAGTGTGGCCAATACCTACTTTACCATTAGTAGAAATTTCTTTTTCTAACCTTTTTTGTAAATCGGCTACTTTGCCTTTCGTTTTAGATGATTTAAGATTTTCGCCATCAAAAAGTGCTATTCCAGCACTATCATATCCTCTATACTCTAGACGCTTAAGCCCTTCTAATATGATTGGATATGCTTCTCTATGACCTATGTAACCTACGATACCACACATAAATATTTAGTTTTTTGGTTCTGTATAAAATATTTCTAATTGTACTCTTTTTTCTAATGGTACATTTTCATTACCACCATGTAAAACTGTTCCTTTTGGAGACATTACTGTTCCAGATGTTATAATGTCTTCACTATCGGAAGTAGTGAATTGAAAAACCTCATTTATATTTGTAGTTACCATTAATCCTAATTGTAGATTCGTGGAGTCTCTTAAAAGGATATTATTTAAGTGTTCTGTTAAACGGATCTTATATTTTCCATTATCTTCACTTTCTTTATCTAAAGGAGTAGAATGGAATGTTTTAGATTCTTCAGGGGTAGTTGTATTTGTAATGTCTAAAAAATAATCCACAATAGGAACATTATTTTTTAAGTCGTATATAATAACTCTACTAGGTTTTTGCATGTCACTTAGGCTAGCTGTAGCAGTTTCGTCTACGTAAAATACTAAATTAGCTTCATTAATAAGTCTTTGGTCTTTATAGGTATCTATAAAATCATCATATGCATCTGAAAAACCATCATTGTCAGAGTCTGGTCCGCCAAACAAGTCGATAACAGCCATTGCTCCTTCTCCTCCTTTTAGATATAAACTCTCGTCACCATCTACTAGATTTGCTCCTTCGGCAGCTGTAGTAATTGTGTTATCTGGATCATCACTTTCTAAAATATTCAATATATTTCCTGATAAGTTTATTTGAAGTGTTTCCTCTTCTTTAACAATGTTACCATCATCGTCTGTAACAACGACACTATTTACTACTTGGTGTTTTGTATAATTAAGTTCTATCATCGCGTTACTAAAATCAAGTAATAGTAAGCTACCTTTATCATTAACAGCTTCTGCTTTAATGTATAGTCCTCTAAAATAGTTTTGGAAGTTGTTTTCATTACTTAACTCAGCCATGTCTTGTTTTTCGAAAAACAAGTTTTCCCAATAACCTTCTGGCATGTCTAGCTCTTGTCTAAATCTAGGAGTTAATGTTTCTTCATCATCTGTGTCTTCATTTATTATTATTTCTTCGATACTTGGATAGAAGTGAGGTTTTTCTAACGACCCGTCTGTTTCATACAAAGTTTCTACAATATAATTGTCAAAGTTTATAGTACTATTCGCATTAGAATAATATTTTTGAAACTCCTCTATATTATCTGGGTCAAAATCCCTTAAAAAATATCCGTTTCTATTAATTGTAAGTTTTATTGGAGCATCTTCACTGCCGTATAAAGAATCTTTTTCAGTCATAGAATACGTAGAAACACCATCAACGGTTTCTTCTAGGGTAGAAAAATAAGGTATGGATAAAATAACAGAAACAAGTTCTGGTGAGGTTCCAAAATCTGGGTCATACGAATTTAATGTAACTTGAGAGACCACACTTGCTGTTGTTTTACCATATATGTCATCTTTATAAACACCTAGTAAATTAGCGGATAAACCGTTAGTTTGTACAGGGTTTATCTTTTTATTATAGGTTAGAACAAATTGATAAGCGGAGTCCGTATTAAAGTTTTGGGATCCTTCAATATCACTTTCTAAGGATGTAAAATCTTTATCACAAGCTACAAAAGCCAATGCGATTAGTGCGAATAGACCTATTAATTTAAGGGCTTTAATTTTATTTTTCATAGTAATGGATGCTGTTAGCTTAAAACTTCTGTGTTGTAAAAATTGGTGTAAGCTTCGCTAAACTCATCTTTGTTTTTATATGCTAATACTGGTTTTTTAGATGCTTCTAAATGGGTTTCAATATCTTTAGGTAGTTCTTCAGATCCAACGATTAATGCATCCGAATAATCAATAGCTACTTTCATTAAGTTTACAAAACTTGGTTTTTTAAGTGTTTCAATTGCATTACCTTCTACGTTATCAAATTTCACTTTGTTAGACATGTCTTTGTTTAACGTTCCTTCAAAGCTTTGATTGTATATCGATGTAACTATTTTACTTTCGTTAAATAAAGGTTCGTCTTTATAGTATTCTTTAAGATACAAAGGCAGTAAAGAGGCTAGCCAACCATGTACATGAATAATGTCTGGCGACCAGTTTAATTTTTTTACTGTTTCTATTACCCCTTTTGCAAAGAAAATTGCTCGTTCATCATTGTCTGGAAACAATTTTCCATCTTCGTCTGTTAATGTCGCTTTACGTTTAAAATATTCGTCATTATCTATAAAGTAAACCTGAATACGCTCTTTAGGTATAGAGGCAACTTTAATAATTAGTGGCATATCTAAATCATTAATAACTAAGTTGATTCCCGAAAGTCTAATTACTTCGTGTAACTGATGTCTTCTTTCATTAATGTTTCCATATCTGGGCATGAATATTCTAATCTGACCACCTTGTTGGTTTACCATTCGAGGTGTTTCAAACGACATTGAAGAAATTTCGGTTTCTGGTAAATAAGGTACTACCTCAGATGATACATACAATATCCTCTTATCTTTCATATAGCTATTTTTAATGTTTTTTGTATAATATGTGATTAGTAACAGACTTTTTATAGTTATATAAATAGTCTTATGCTGTAATATATACTTGTTTTTTTGAAAAATTTCAAAATAAAAAACACGCAAAAGTACAAAATTTTATGCACTTTGCCAGTAAAAATATTAAGTTTGCACACGTTAATTTTTTATTAAAAGTGAAGATTTTTTCAGAAATAAAACAAATTCAAAATTTTATTACCCAAATAAAGCTTAAAAATCAAACTATTGGTTTTGTGCCAACTATGGGAGCATTACACCAAGGACATTTATCTTTAGTGGCTCAAGCATTAAGTGAAAATAATGTAGCGGTAGTTAGTATTTTTGTTAATCCTACGCAGTTTGATAATGCAGAAGATTTAAAAAAATACCCAAGAACTTTAGAGGCAGATGCAGAATTATTACAAACCTTGTCTAAAGATATTATCGTTTATGCACCTTCTGTAGATGCTATTTATCAAAATAAAGTGGTAGCACAACATTTTAGTTTTGATGGTTTAGAGCACGAAATGGAAGGTAAGTTTAGAGATGGGCATTTCGATGGTGTTGGTACCATTGTAAAGCGATTTTTTGAAATAGTAACTCCAAATAATGCTTATTTTGGTGAAAAAGATTTTCAGCAACTAGCAATTATAAAAAAGCTTGTAGAAAAGTATTCTATTCCTGTTAAAATTACGGGATGTAAGATACATCGAGAAGCAAGTGGTTTAGCCATGAGTTCTAGAAACACAAGACTAAAGCCAGAATATAAAAAAGTGGCACCTTTTATTTATAAAACATTACAATCTGCCAAAATAAAGTTTGGCACAAAAAGTGCTAATAAAGTTACAGAATGGGTTTCTAAAGAGTTTGCTAAACAGCAGTTATTAGAGTTAGAGTATTTTATAATAGCAGATGTGAAAACCCTGAAAACAGTAAAAAGAAAATCAAACAAAAAAAACTATAGAGCGTTTATTGCAGTCTATGCAGACGATATAAGATTAATAGACAATATCGCACTAAATTAATTATCTTTGCCACATGCAAATACAAGTAGTAAAATCTAAAATTCACAGAGTAAAAGTTACAGGAGCAGACCTAAATTATATTGGTAGTATTACTATTGATGAAGATTTAATGGATGCAGCAAACATTGTTCAAGGCGAAAAAGTTCAAATTGTAAATAATAATAATGGAGCTCGTTTAGAAACTTATGCTATTCCTGGACCAAGAAATTCTGGCGAAATCACATTAAATGGTGCTGCCGCTAGATTAGTGTCTCCTGGAGATGTACTCATACTAATTACTTATGCTTTTATGAAGTTAAAAAAAGCAAAAACATTTAAACCGTCCTTAGTATTTCCAGATGAAGCAACGAACCTTTTAAAATAAAGGAAACTAACCATAATATTAAAAGTAAGCTCTCTATATATAGGGGGCTTTTTTATTGTTTTTCGATCTATTAAACTGAAGAAAATAATTTGTAACTTGCATTTTCAATTCTCAAACACATAAAAAAATGAAGGTATTAACCTACGTCATAGTTTTCTTTTTTACATTTCAATTTGCTAGCGCTCAAGTGCAATATGAAACTTTCGATTCGCAAAAATTGAACGATACTCGCGAAATAAAAATTCAACTACCAAGAGGTTATGATGATAATACAAGCAAAAATTATCCATTAATTGTTGTTTTTGATGGCGATTATATGTTTGAAATAGTTGCAGGAAACGTTGATTATTATTCCTATTGGGAAGATATGCCAGAAGCAATAGTAGTTGGTGTTAATCAAATAGATACCCGTAGAGACGACTCCAATTATTCGGAGCAAAGTTCATTACCATTAGATTCTGGTGCAGATTTTTTTGAATTTGTAGGTATGGAACTTGTTCCTCATATAGAAAAAAACTATAGAACAGAAAACTTTAAAGTAGCAATAGGTCATGGAGAAACAGCTAACTTTATTAATTATTTTATGCTAAAGCCACTGCCGTTATTTCAAGCTTATATTAGTATAAGTCCAGATTTAGCACCAGACATGTCTACCTACATCCCAGAAAGATTAAAAAGTTTTGAAACTAAATTGTTTTACTATTTAGCGACATCTACCAATGATGTCAAATCTATTAAAGCTAAAACCGAAACATTAAACACAAGCATAGCAGCAGTAGATAATAAAAATGTGCTTTACAATTTTAATACTTTTGAAGGACCTTCTCATTACGCATTACCAGCGCATGCAATACCAAAAGCATTAGAAAGTATTTTCTTAGTGTTTCAGCCAATAAGTAAAAAAGAATATAAAGAAACCATACTGAAGTTAGAGAGCTCACCAGTAGGATATTTGTTAGATAAATATCAAACTATTGAAGATTTATTCGGAATAAAAAAACAAATATTAGTGAATGACTTTAAAGCAATATCTGCAGCAATTAATAAAAACGAAAAGTATGAATACTACGAAGAATTAGGAAAAATTGCACGTAAGCAGTACCCTGAAACTATGCTAGGGAATTATTATTTAGCACGTTTTTACGAAGAAACAAATGAGCCTAAAAAAGCTATGAAAACGTATCAGTCTGCATTTATGTTAGAAGAAATAGCGGGTCTTACAAAAGATTTTATGCTTGAGAAATCCGACGAGATAAAAGCAGATTTTGGGTATTAAAAATAGGGAGCGTTTTTAGTAATAATAATTTATAAGTAATTAATAAAGTTTCCGTTTTCTAGGAAAGTAAACATGGCTAAAGTAAAAACAACTTTTTTTTGTCAAAATTGCGGATCACAATACGCTAAATGGCAAGGACAATGTACTTCTTGTAAAGAATGGAATACTATTGTAGAAGAAGTAATTCAAAAACCAGAAAAAAACGATTGGAAAACACCTACATCTACTAAAAATCGTATTTCAAAACCTTTAACCATCAATGCAATTGATGCCTCCGAAGATGCACGATTAAATACTTTTGATAATGAGTTTAATCGCGTGCTTGGTGGTGGTATTGTTCCAGGTTCATTAATTTTATTAGGAGGAGAACCAGGAATTGGTAAGAGTACGTTATTACTTCAAATAGCATTAAAACTACCATTTAAAACTTTGTATGTTTCTGGTGAAGAAAGTCAGAAACAAATAAAAATGCGAGCAGAACGTATTCATGCAAACAACGATACTTGTTTTATTCTTACCGAAACAAAAACGCAAAACATCTTTAAGCAAATAGAAGCACTAGAGCCCGATATTGTGGTTGTAGACTCTATTCAAACACTGCATAGTGATTATATAGAATCTTCCTCTGGTAGTATTTCACAAATTAAAGAGTGTACTACAGAGCTTATTAAATTTGCTAAAGAAACAGCAACACCAGTTATCTTAATTGGTCATATTACAAAAGATGGAAATATAGCAGGGCCAAAAATTTTAGAACACATGGTAGATACTGTTTTGCAATTTGAAGGTGACAGAAATCATATCTTTAGAATTTTACGAGCTAATAAAAATCGTTTTGGATCTACCAATGAGATAGGTATTTATGAAATGCAAGGTTCTGGCTTAAAAGAAGTGTCTAACCCAAGTGCTATTTTAATCTCTAAAAAAGACGAAGAATTATCGGGTAATGCGGTAGCTTCTACTATTGAAGGTTTAAGACCGCTAATGATTGAAGTTCAAGCATTAGTAAGTACAGCTGTTTACGGTACGCCACAACGAAGCGCTACAGGGTTTAATGCAAAAAGATTAAATATGCTTTTGGCAGTTTTAGAAAAAAGAGCAGGTTTTCGTCTTGGCGCAAAAGATGTATTCTTAAACATAACAGGAGGTATATCTGTAGATGATCCAGCAATAGATTTAGCTGTTGTTGCTGCAATTTTATCTTCAAATGAAGACGAAGCACTACCAAAAGATTATTGCTTTGCCGCAGAAGTTGGTTTGTCTGGCGAAATTAGGCCTGTGCAACGGGTAGAACAGCGAATTTTAGAAGCAGAAAAATTAGGGTTTTCTACAATATTTGTTTCTAAGTATAACACTATAACACTTAAAAATACATCTATAAAAATTCAATGTATCTCTAAAATTGAAGATTTGGTAGACTTTATTTTATAAAAAAAGCATTTTGGTATTGTGTTGATTAATAGCTCTTTGTATTTCATCTGTTTTTTTTGAAAAAAAAACAGATGACCGATAAAGTAGGTTTTTTCAACGAATATTTGATTGAAAAATGAAGCTTTTACTTCGTGTCTATTTATTTTTGGACTGTTAGATCCCAAATCTATAGACATCATGAAAATAATCACCTACTTAAAGGCACACTTGTGCACTTTAAACAGTTTATCTAAAGTTTATTCTAAAGGCTTATTCTTTTGCGTATTATTTTTTACGCATATATATGTGTTCTCTCAAACGAATGCAACAAGCATAACATCTGGAGTAACTTTTCAATGGAATGATTCTCAAACGACAAAAACAGATCCTGCTACAATTCAGGCAATTGCCGTAAATGGTAATGTGTATTTTCAATTTGGAGTTCCTAATGCTTATGAGTTAACACAAGTTGGACCAAATGGTCATGCTAGTAATGGGATTCGATTAAATGGACCAAAAATAGAAAATACAAGTGCTAGTGCTACTTGGAATTCTTCCGCTTTAGCTGCGTATCAATCTTTAAACTTGAACCATTATTTTGAAAATAATGGTAATGGACAAAATATTTGTGATGATTATACTGCAGAACAAACAACTGTTGCACAAAGACAAACTTTATCTTACGGATCTGGTATAGCAGCAAGTTCAAGTGGTGTAATTGCAATTACAGAACGTAACGCAAATAATTGCTATCATATTGAGTTTTTTGGAATTCCAGTTAATGGCGGGACAGAACAAAGCCTAGGGGAAACATTTGTTAATACAGATGGCGTGACAAGTTACGGGCATGGTGGAACAGGAGGTGTTAATAACTTTGGTACTATAGGTACTATAAATGCGCCTAGTGCATCTTCAGATTATTGGTTAAGTGATCGTGTTGTTGAAACTGGCGGTACAATTGGTATTGCTTTGTTTTATCTTAATGATATTGCTCCAACAGGTTCTACAATTACTAAAGCTGTTTTAACAGCAGCATCTTCAGATCATGGAGATGGAAAGTTGTTTATTTTAACGCTTCCAGATCACGATAAAGATGGACTTAGTGATGTTGATGATTTGGATGATGAAAACGATGGGATTTTAGATTCTACAGAATCTAACGGTATTGACCCTTCAGCAGATCATGATACCGACGGAATTCCAAATTATCAAGATCCAGATTTTTGTACTTTAAATAGTTTTGGAATTTGTGAAAATCTAGATTTTGATACCGATGGTGTTCCTAATCATTTTGATGCGGATAGTGATAATGATGGGATTTTTGATGTTGTTGAGTCTGAAGGTCTAGATACTAATTATGATGGGAAAGCAGATGGATCTGTTGGATTAGCGCCAAATACTATAGGTGTTCCTAGTTCTGCTGGTTCAGGGAATACACCGATAAACACAGAGTATTCTAATGGTTTTGATTTTTTAGATATTGATGCAGATAATGATGGTATTCCAGATAATATAGAAGCGCAACCTACTGTAGGTTATGTTAGCCCTAGTGGTACTATAGATTCTTTTAATGGAGTCAACTCGGCTTATCCAAATGGTATCATACCAGAAGATACAGATCTAGATGGTGTTCCAGATTATATAGATACCGATTCAGATAATGATGAAATACCGGATGTTGAAGAAAATGGTATGGCTGATGTTGTTCTTAATATGGATGCAGATAATGATGGTTTAGATAATGCTTTTGAAACAACAACAATACTTGATTTAATTTGGGATGTAAATGAAGCAATTGAAGACCCAACAGATTTATCTGTTTTGCCAGATACCGATGGAGATTTAAGTGATGGTGGTGATTTAGATTATAGAGACTTAATAGATGTTCGTATCCCTAAAGCGACATTAGATTTTGATGGTGTAGATGATTATTTAGATACCAATCCATACATTACAAATTGGACCAGTGGTACTATTATGAGTTGGGTAAAAATTGAACATACATCCGATGGAAACCTTCCAAACTTATACAGTATTGCTGGTCAAGAGAACATGAGGTTATATATTACTAATGGTAGAACACCTTCATTTTATGTAATCACTCAAAATCAAGTAACGGCATCTAGTAATTATCCTTCTAACAACATTCAAGTACAACCAGATCCATTACTAAATATTAAATTAGAAAATCACTTATGGTATCATTTAGCAGGTGTTTTTAACTCATCAGATCAAACGGTAAAATTATACTTAAACGGAAAATTAGTTGGAGAAACCTCTGACCCAAATTTAAATTCTGAATTATTAACCCAAAACTATAACGGCACAGCTCATATTTACTCCCAAAGAGAATTTACTATTGGAAGATATCCAACAAACACAAGTACAGCTGGTTTTGGTCACTTTCATGGAGATATTGATGAAGTAAGAGTTTTTGATGCCGCTTTAACGGATGAACAAATTCAACAAATGGTTTATCAAGAAATTGAAAATAACGGAGGTGTTTTAAGAGGTACTATTATTCCTAAAGACATTGAAGATTTAAATACGTCTCAAAAAGTTTCTTGGAGTAATTTAAAAGGGTACTACCCAATGACAAATATTGTAAATAGTACTACTTCAGATTTTTCTTCAAATTCTAATGATTTAAAACTTCATAATATTAATACTATTCAAGAGCAAACAGCACCAATGCCTTATGTTTCTTCAAGCAATGGTGCATGGGGAGATGAAAACACTTGGTTGCATGGTGACGTTTGGGATATTACAGACACAGACAAGAATAAAGATTGGAGTGTTGTTGAAGTAAAACACAACATTACCGCAGCACATGAAGCAAAAAGTTTAGGTTTATTTATTGATGCAAATAAAACGTTAACAATGAATGGTGACAACTTAGTTTCTAATAGTTGGTATTTAGAATTAAATGGTACACTAGATTTACAAGCCGATTCACAATTAGTTCAAGGGATGTATAGCGATTTGGTAACCTCAGCAAATGGAAAAATATTAAGACGTCAAGAAGGAGCATCTAGTTTTTATTGGTATAATTACTGGAGTTCTCCAGTAGGAAGTACTAATTCCACAGTATTTACAAATAACAATACAACATCAAACAACACCAATAATACATCGTTTCAATTAAACATGCTAAAAGAAGGAAACGGAGATTTAGTAAGGTTTACTAGTGCCAACCATCAAATGAATAGGTTGAGTACTCGGTGGATGTACACTTATGAGAATGGCGTAACCTATTATGATTGGGGTACAGTAACGCCAAGCACAGAAATAAATCCAGGAATTGGTTATATTCATAAAGGAACAGGAGCAGCGCAACAATATATTTTTGAAGGGAAGCCAAATAATGGAACCATAACGCATAGTGTTTCCGACGCAGGAGGATCTGGGTCTGTACCAGGGGTTTCAAAAACAGAATACCTATTAGGAAATCCATATGCATCCGCATTAGATATTCATAAATTCTTAGACGATAATGCATCCGTATTAGGAGGAAGTATTCAACTGTGGCAACAATGGTCAGGTACCTCACATACCACAACCGAGTATGAAGGTGGTTATGCACAAGTAAACAAAACAGGAAGTGTACGCGCTTACCAGTTTGTGGGAGGCTTAGGCGCAAATAATGGTTCACAAGATGGAACAAAAATGCCAACACAATACCTACCAGTAGGACAAAGTTTTATAGCAGAAATAAAAAACACAGGTTCTGTAGTATTTAAAAATAGCCAACGTGTTTTTGTAAAAGAAGCAGATGCAGATGGATCAGAAACTAATGGTTCTGTATTTTTTAGAACATCAGCTTCCAATAACGAGAGAGAAGAACATTTGCTTCAAAAATTACGATTAGAATTTCAAGCATTAGATGGACAAGCAACAAGAAGAGAATTGTTATTAGGATTTAGTACATTCACAACAGATGGCTATGATTATGGATACGAAGCCATCAATACAGATGATAATCATGATGATTTAAACCTAATGTTAGATGGAGAGTATATGACGATTCAATCTTATGCAGCAATTACCAATGAAAAAGTAGTGCCACTAGCATTAAAAACAACAGGAAATAATAGTTATACCATACAATTAACACAAATAGAAAACCTAGACGAAGATCAAGAGGTGTACTTAAAAGATAATCTTACAGGAACCTATTTTGATTTACGTCAAGAATTAGCATATACATTTACATCAGAAGCAGGTGTGTTTAATGAAAGATTTGAGATTGTATTTCAACAAGAAGAAAGATTAAGTATAGAAGAAGTAACAGCACTAAATAATACAGTGATCTATTATAACAATACAAATGGATTATTATATGCAAAAGGATTACAAAATACAGCAAGCAATGTTAGTTTAACAAATATGTTAGGACAAAACGTTTATAGAAAAACAAACGTATCTAACCAAAGCTTAGAAAACGGAATGTCAATAAACAAATTAGCAACCGGAATATATATAGTAAGTATTAAAACAAAAGAAAATAAAGCTATTGATAAAAAGATAGTTATTGAGTAATACGAATTTAATTTTCAAATTAAAAGCTTCATTATCAATAAAATGAAGCTTTTTTTGTTCTATTAAAAATATTCATTTTCTGTTTTTAAGTGGTTTAATTGTAATGATTTAATTGTAAATCAACCGTTTGTAGGTTATTTCTACAGATCAACGATTAAATTTATTTAGTAGAAACTAAAAGATCAAATTTGACTCCTGTTACAATAATTTTGCTACTAGTTTAAAACTATTTAGCATGTGTTGATTAGCAATCTTCCCTCAAGATTTTAATATTTAAAATTAAATAGTCCCAAACTATTACAAACTATAAACCCAAATTAAATACTTGGCATATAAATTGATTTTATGCTGTTGTATTTAAAATGAAACCTACAAGTTATGATTAAACAATTACAATTCTGCGTGCTTTTTTTAAGCCTTTTTGCGTTTAGTTTCCTTTCATATTCTCAAAACATAAAAGATATCGATAATGATGGTGTCTTAAACAGTATCGATGTTGATGATGATAATGATGGTATTCTAGATATCATTGAGTGTCCTGCAGTTTCTGGAGCAGCTTCGCCAAAATCAGACGCAATAACCTGGTCTAAAAACGAATATGATATGTTCGTTATAGGGAATAATACGAATGGTTTAGGTTACCAAGAATCTGGTTTTCAGCAAGAGGTTTATGATAAAGGACAAGCGTTAACGGTGTTAAACGGTTTAAGTGAATATTCTTTTCCTTTAACTTCTTCTACACCTGGTTCTGGGGGAGCTAGTGTTGGTACTTTTGCTAACGGTGTATTGTCTTTTGAAGATAATTACGCACACAGATCTTGGGATATTGATCAATTTAGAACAACTACATCGGGAGGTTTTGTTTCTGGTAATGTAGGAACAGGAGTTTATATTTATCCTGAAGTTGGAAATCAAACAGGAGATTATTATACCGTAAATATAAATTTCTCAGAACCCGTAGCTTCTTTTAGTTTTGATATGGTAGATATTTATGACACGAATTCCGATTCTGCTACAGTTAATTATGAAGTATATGCCGACGATGAGTTAGTTGCTTATTTTAGTGATACTTATTTTGGAAATGATGCAACTGGAAATATAGATATTTTTGATGCAGATGGTGTTTTAAAAGGATCTTTAAGAGCAGGGCAGAATATTGAGAATACAATAGGATTTGTAACAGAAAACTTAGTAAGTAAAGTTTCGGTAAGACATATTGTTATTGCAGGAGGTTTAGCAACGTCTACTCATGATCCTCATGGATTTGACACCTTTGCTTATAGTTTTTTATGTGGTAGTCAAATAGATTTAGACGATGATAATGATGGTATTCCAGATAATATTGAAGCGCAAACAACTATTGGTTATATCGCACCAAGCGGGACAGTAAATACTACTGGGGCATATCCTGGTTTATGGAATAATTACGGGACAGGTATAATTCCAGTTAATACAGATGGTACAGATTTACCTGATTATTTAGATTTAGATTCAGACAATGATGGTATTCCAGATATTCAAGAAAATGGTATGGCAAATACTATATCAAACAATGATACAGATACTGATGGTTTAGATAATACATTTGAAGGTAGTAATACAAATGACTACTATGATGTTAACGATGAAATAAATGAACCTACAGACTTATCTGTTTTACCGGATACCGATGGCGATTTATTTAATGGTGGTGATTTAGATTATAGAGATAATGTAGATGTTTATTTAGAAAATGCTACTTTAGATTTTGATGGAGTAGATGATTATTTAGATACAAACCCTTTTATTACTAATTGGACAAATGGTACAATAATGAGCTGGGTTAAAATCGAATACAATTCAGAGGGTAGTCTTCCAAATCTATATAGTATTGCTGGACAAGAAAACATGAGATTGTACATAACTAGAGGTAGAACACCATCCTTTTATGTTTTAACTCAAGACCAAATTACAGCTTCTAGTAATTATCCTTCAAATAATATTCAAGTACAACCAGATCCATTATTAGATGTTAAACTAGAAAATCATTTATGGTACCATATAGCTGGTGTGTTTAATTCTGAAGATAAAACAGTTAAATTATATTTAAATGGAGAATTAGTAGGTACAACAACAGATACAAAATTAGACTCCGAATTATTAACAGAAAATTATAATGGTACTCCACATATTTATTCTCAAAGAGAATTTACTATTGGAAGATATCCTACAAACACAAGTGTCGCTGGTTTTGGGCATTTTAATGGAGATATTGATGAAGTAAGAATTTTTGATGCTGCATTATCAGACGAGCAAATCCAACAAATGGTATATCAGGAAATTAAAAATAACTCAGGAGTTTTAAGAGGTACTATCATACCAAAAGATATCGAAGATTTAAATACCTCATCAAAAGTATCTTGGAATAATTTAAAAGGATATTACCCAATGTCTAATATTAATAATAGCGCAACTTCAGATTATTCATCAAATGAAAATAATCTGAAGCTTCATAATATAACTTCTCTTCAGGAGCAAACAGCACCTATGCCTTATGTTTCTAATGCTAATGGAGCTTGGACAGAAGAAAGTACATGGTTACATGGAGATGTTTGGGATATAGAAGATGTTGCAAGTAATAAAGATTGGAGTATTGTTCATGTTAAAAATAATGTAAACGCAACGCATGAATTAAAGAATATTGGATTGTTTGTAGATGCCAATAAAACTTTAGAAATAAAAAATAATAACCAAGTAGCGAATAGTTGGTATTTAGAGCTAGACGGAATTATTGATTTACAAAATGATTCGCAATTAATACAAACAGAAAATAGTGATTTAGTAACTTCTTCCGAAGGAAAAATATTAAGACGACAAGAAGGTGCATCAAGCTATTACTGGTATAACTATTGGAGTTCTCCAGTAGGTGTAACGGGTGTTTCGGCCTTTATAGATAATAATTCTGAACATAATGGTAATAATACAGCCTTTAGTCTTAGTATGTTAAAAGATAGTGATGGGGATAATATGACTTTTACAAGTGCAAACCATCAAATAAACAAATTAAGTACTAGATGGATGTATACTTACGAAAATGGTGTGACTTATTATGATTGGGGAACCGTAACACCAAGTACAAATATTAACCCGGGTGTTGGTTATATTCATAAAGGAACAGGTGTAGAGCAACAATATATTTTTGAAGGTAAACCAAACAATGGAACTATAAAAATAAGCGTAGCTGATGCTGGAGGATCTGGGTCTGTACCTGCAGTATCTAAAACGGAATATCTTCTAGGTAACCCTTATGCATCAGCAATAGATATACATAAGTTTTTAGATGATAATGAAGCTGTTTTAGATGGTAGTATTCAACTATGGCAACAGTGGTCAGGAATTTCACATGTTACTACAGAATACGAAGGTGGTTATGCACAAGTAAATAAAACGGGAGCAGTAAGAGCATATCAATTTGTTGGTGCAGAAGGCTTAAATAATGGATCACAAGATGGTACTAAAACGCCAACAAAATATGTACCAGTAGGACAGAGTTTTATGGCAGAAATAAAAAACACAGGATCCGTAGAGTTTAATAATGGACAGCGTGTTTTTATTAAAGAAGCAGATGCAGATGGATCTTTAAATAACGGTTCTGTGTTTTTTAGAGAAACCAATGAAACGAATAGTGCAGATGTAATTTCTTATGGGCCAACCATGCGAAAACTAAGATTAGAATTTAAAGCATTAGACGGTCAGGCTACAAGAAGAGAATTGTTATTAGGATTTAGTAATATCACTACAGATGCTTACGATTATGGATACGAAGCAAGAAATACAGATAGTAATCATGACGATTTAAATCTGTTATTAGATGGTGAATATATGACTATACAATCTTATGCTGAAATAACAGCGGATAAAGTAGTGCCATTAGCATTAAAAACATCTGGAAATAATAGTTATAGTATTAAGTTAACTGCATTAGATAATATAGAAGAAAGTCAAGAAATTTACTTAAAAGATAATCTTACAGATATATATTTTAATTTACGCCAAGATGTTGCATATACTTTCACATCAGAAGCTGGACAATTCAATGAAAGATTCGAAATAGTTTTTGAAGAAAATCAAAGATTAAGTACAGAAGAAGTGATAGCAAATAACAATAGCGTAATTTATTATAATAACAACAGTGACTTATTATATGTAAAAGGATTAAATGCAGAAGTAAGCAACCTAAGTTTAATGAATATGTTAGGTCAAACAGTTTATAAAAAAACAAACCTATCTAACAATGTGCTAGAAAATGGAATGCCAATTAGTCAATTAGCAACTGGAATTTATGTTGTAAGTATTAAAACGAAGGATAATCAAATCTTAGATAAAAAGATAATTATCGAATAATTAGCTATTAGTTTTTAGTTGAAAAAGCCTAAACGTAAGTTTTGGCTTTTTTTATGCCTATAAATCAGGTAGTGATTTTAGAAGTTACATGGGATTAAAGAAAAAATCCTATTTTATTTAGTAAATTCATTTTTACATTTTAACGAATTTTTTGCGTTTAATTGACAAATTATTTTTTTATATTAATTTATTGTAATGGTCATGAATCTTGTGGAAATAGGATTAATAACGCTTCCGATGGTGAAGTAGAAGATTATACCGTAAATATTATCAATAATACATTATCTACTTCAGATATTACTTTATCTGCTGTTTCTGTTTATCCAAATCCAATGAAAGAGAATGTAGTAGTTAAATTGCCTTCCGCATTTAATTATCAAGAATTAAACATCACGTTACTTGATTTACAAGGTAGAATTATTCGTAACAAATCGGTTACTAATTCCCAAAGTGAAATACATTTTAATGGATTAGAAAAGCTAAGTAATGGTGCTTATTTTATGCGAATTACAGAAGGAAATAAGACTTTAATTTCAAAAAAACTTATTAAAATATAAGTCGTTTTATATAATAAAAAGAAAAGCCTCTGAAATTTCAGAGGCTTTTCTTTTTTATAAACTTAACAAATTCATACAAATTCATTAATTTCGCAACTCTTAAAAGAAAATGATAAAATGAGCACGACTTTTCCTGAATATAAAGGACTTAACTTACCAAATGTTGCAGACGAAATCTTAAACTATTGGGAAGAGAATAACATCTTCGAAAAAAGTGTAACCACTAGAGAAGGTGCAAAACCGTATGTGTTTTTCGAAGGACCTCCTTCAGCAAACGGATTACCTGGTGTACACCACGTATTAGCTCGTGCTATTAAAGATATTTTTCCGCGATATAAAACCATGAAAGGCTACCAAGTAAAGCGTAAAGCTGGTTGGGATACACATGGTTTACCTATAGAACTTGGTGTAGAAAAAGAACTAGGTATTACGAAAGAAGATATTGGTAAAACTATTTCTGTCGAAGATTACAACGCTGCTTGCCGTAAAGCAGTAATGCGTTATACCGATATCTGGCATGATCTTACCAATAAAATGGGATACTGGGTAAATATGGACGATCCCTATATTACCTACGAACCTAAATACATGGAAACGGTTTGGTGGTTACTAAAAGAGATTTATTCTAAAAATTTAATGTATAAAGGCTATACCATTCAGCCATATTCACCTAAAGCAGGAACAGGTTTAAGCTCGCATGAGGTAAACCAACCGGGAGCATATCAAGATGTTACAGATACCACTATTGTTGCGCAATTTAAAGCCATAGAAAATACCTTGCCCGACTTTTTACAAAACGAAGGAGATATTCATTTTATAGCTTGGACTACAACACCTTGGACACTTCCAAGTAATACCGCATTAACGGTTGGACCAAAAATAGATTATGTTTTAGTGGAAACCTATAACCAATACACATTTCAACCTATGAATGTGATTTTGGCAAAAGCTCTAGTAAACAAACAGTTTGATGGTAAGTTTAAAAGAGTTGAAGAAAAAGCAGCGCTTTTAGAATATAAAAATGGCGATAAAAAAATACCTTATTACGTAGTAAAAGATTTTAAAGGAAAGGATCTTGTTGGTATTAAATACGAACAACTTCTACCGTACGCTTTGCCAAATGATAATCCCCAAGATGCTTTTCGTGTAATCTCTGGAGATTTTGTAACTACAGAAGATGGTACAGGTATCGTACATACAGCACCAACCTTTGGAGCAGATGATGCATTAGTTGCTAAGCAAGCCACACCAGAAATACCACCATTATTGGTAAAAGACGATAATGATAACTTAGTGCCTCTTGTAGATTTACAAGGTCGTTTTAGACCAGAAATGAAAGAGTTTGGAGGTAAGTACGTTAAAAACGAGTACTATAAAGATGGTGAAGCTCCAGAGCGTTCTATAGATGTAGAAATTGCTATTAAGTTAAAAGAAGAAAATAAAGCCTTTAAGGTTGAGAAATACAAACACAGTTATCCACATTGCTGGCGTACAGATAAGCCGATATTATACTATCCATTAGACTCTTGGTTTATAAAAATTACAGATGTTAAAGGTCGTATGCATGAGCTTAATACAAGTATTAACTGGAAACCAAAATCGACAGGAGAAGGTCGTTTTGGTAATTGGATAGCGAATGCAAACGATTGGAATTTATCTCGTTCTCGTTATTGGGGAATTCCACTACCAATCTGGAGAACAGAAGATGGTAAAGAGGAAATTTGTATTGGTTCTGTAGAAGAACTAAAAGCAGAAATGGCAAAAGCAGTTTCCGCAGGAGTTTTAGCAAAAGATATCTATGCAGATTTTGAAGTAGGAAACAATTCCGAAGAAAACTATGCGAAAATAGATTTACATAAAAATATAGTAGATGAAATTGTATTAGTTTCTGAAAGCGGACAACCTATGAAACGCGAAAGCGATCTAATAGATGTTTGGTTCGATTCTGGTTCTATGCCTTATGCACAATGGCATTATCCTTTTGAAAATAAAGAATTAATTGACGAAAATAAATCCTTTCCAGCAGATTTTATAGCAGAAGGAGTAGATCAAACACGTGGATGGTTTTATACTTTACATGCTATTGGAACAATGGTTTTCGATTCGGTAGCGTATAAAAATGTAGTTTCCAACGGATTGGTTTTAGATAAAAACGGACAAAAAATGTCGAAGCGTTTAGGTAACGCTACAGATCCTTTTGAAACCTTATCGACCTATGGAGCAGATGCAACACGTTGGTACATGATTGCTAATGCAAACCCTTGGGATAATCTAAAATTTGATGTCGATGGTATTGAAGAAGTGAAGCGTAAATTCTTCGGAACACTATATAACACCTATTCATTCTTCACATTATATACCAATATTGATAAGTTTAGTTATGCAGAAACAGATATTCCTTTAGAAGAAAGACCAGAGATTGATCGTTGGATTCTTTCCGAATTGCATACATTAATTCAAAAAGTAGACGATTACTATGCAGCATATGAACCAACAAAGGCAGCAAGAGCAATTTCAGAATTTACACAAGAGTATTTAAGTAATTGGTATGTGCGTTTAAGTAGAAGACGTTTCTGGAAAGGCGATTACCAAACCGATAAAATTTCGGCATATCAAACCTTATATACTTGTATGTTAACCATAGCGAAACTTGGAGCGCCAATTGCACCATTTTTTATGGATAGACTTTACTTAGACTTAACAAAAACTACACACACAGAGAGTTTTGAAAGTGTACATTTGGCGGAGTTTCCAAAAAGTGATACTGCTTATATCGATAAATCTTTAGAGCGTAAAATGGAAGCAGCACAAACAATCTCTTCTTTAGTCTTATCGTTACGTGCTAAAGAAAAAATTAAAGTGCGTCAGCCATTGCAAAAAATTATGATTCCTGTAGATTCAACCCAACAAAAGGAAGAGATTTTAGCAGTTGCTAATTTAATAAAACACGAAGTAAATATTAAAGAAGTAGAGCTTTTAGATGATGCTTCCGATATATTAGTGAAACAAATAAAACCTAATTTTAAAGCTTTAGGACCTCGTTTTGGAAAGGATATGAAAGCGATTGCTGGAGAAATTCAGAAATTTACCGCTGAAGACATAAAAAAAATCGAGCAAAATGGTGTTTTAGATGTGGAAGTTAACGGAAAAAGTATTACTTTGGAACTCAGTGATGTAGAAATTACATCACAAGACATTGAAGGTTGGTTGGTAGCAAATGAAGGTAATTTAACCGTTGCTCTAGATGTTACTATAACCGAAGAATTACGTAAAGAAGGGATTGCTCGTGAGCTCGTAAACCGTATTCAAAATTTACGTAAAGATTCTGGATTTGAAGTTACAGATAGAATAGATGTGAAGCTTCAAAAAGAAGACCAAATTGTAAAGGCAGTAGAGACTAATATAGAGTATATTAAAACCGAAACCTTAACCGAAACGTTAGAAATTGTAGAACAAATAGATAATGGTATAGAAATTGCTTTTGATGCTATAAATACCAAATTATTTATTACAAAACATTAAAACTATGGCAACAGATATAAATGTAAGATATGCAGATAAAGATTTAGCCGAATTTAAAGAGTTAATACAAGAAAAAATTCAAAAAGCACAACACGATTTAGAGCTTATTAAAAGTGCGTATATGAATGACCATAATAATGGTACAGATGATACATCACCAACGTTTAAAGCTTTTGAAGAAGGTAGTGAAACCATGAGTAAGGAAGCGAATTCGCAATTAGCAATTAGACAAGAAAAGTTTATTCGTGATTTAAAAAATGCACTTATTCGTATCGAAAATAAAACCTATGGTATTTGTCGTGTTACTAAAAAGCTTATCGCTAAAGAGCGTTTAAAATTAGTGCCACATGCTACTTTAAGTATTGAAGCTAAAAACTTGCAATAAAATTTAAAAATAGAATCTCCTTAGAATTAAGAGACTTTATAACTACAACACAAACGCTTCAATTTTATTGAGGCGTTTGCTTTTTAACCTTTTGTCATTCCCAGAATAGTAGCGCAATTTGAATAAAATGAAAATCATTATTTACATACTATTTTTTTGTTTTACAGGCTTGGTAGAAGCGCAAAATATCACAGAAAAAACTTTTCCTGCAACTACAGTTACAAGTATAAATATTAATGGCGAAAATATATTTCAAATTACTGTAGAAACCAAACCAGTAGATGCTATTACAATTTATTCAAGAGTAGAAGGCGAAAATAACCAAGACTTTATTTTGGTTACAGAAACTAAAAACAATAATCTACATGTTTCTGTAAAACAACAGCCTTTATTTAAAGATGCTAACGATAAATTAAGTGCACACAAAGTGATTTCTGTTGCCATTCGTTTAGTTATTCCAGAAAACTTAAAAGTATTGGCAAATATTTATAATAGTGATTTTATCGTGAAAGGACGATATAGAAATGTTGTAGTGAATTCTAATTATGGGAATTGCTTTTTAAATACTTTTCTCGGTAATGCAAAAATTTATACTAGAAACGGAAATATTGCATTGCAAACAAAGGATGCAAATATTGTTGCAACTTCTAAAAATGGTTTAATTAAAACCGAGGAAATAAATACTGGTTTCCACCAAATAGAAATTAAAACCATAAACGGAAACGTAAGTATAACTAAAAGTCAATAATATTCCTATTTTTGCTAAAAATCGCCTGTTAAGATTTTGTCACATTCCGTTTGTCGAAGTGTGTTTATTTAGAAACTAGAAGACAAATTTATGTCATTAAAAAAATCAATAGTACTCATCCTTATTATATTACTAATAGATCAGGTTAGTAAAATATACATAAAAACACATTTTTTACTTGGTGAAAGCGTAGAGGTTTTCGATTGGTTTAAAATTTATTTTATAGAAAATGATGGTATGGCTTGGGGAACTAAAATAAGCGATTTTGTTACTTTTATTAGTGATAGAACAGCTAAGATATCTTTAACGATTTTTAGAATTGTAGCTATAATAGGTATTGGGTATTGGTTAGTAACTGCAATTAAAAAACATAACCCAAAGGTACTTATTCTTGCCATTACTTTAATTTTTGCTGGCGCTTTAGGTAATATTATTGATTCCACATTTTATGGCATTTTGTTTAGTGATAGTTATCACCAAGTTGCTTCCTTTTTACCAGAAAGTGGTATTAATGGACATATTTTAGAAGGTAAAGTGGTAGATATGCTTTATTTTCCTTTGTGGAAAGGCTATTTACCAGAATGGTTACCGTTTTATGGTGGTAAATACTTTACTTTTTTCGAGCCCGTTTTTAATGTTGCAGATATGGCCATAAGTGCTGGTTTTATTATGCTAATTGTTTTTAATAAAAGAGCTTTTTCTAAGGATTAAATTTACGGAAAAACCGTAACACTAAAGTTTTTACAATGTTTTATAAAATTGTAGTTTTGAGTTAAATATATTACATTTTTTTAGTGAACGAATTAAACTTCAACATTTTTAATCTTTTAATAATTCTAGGTGTTCTACATGGTGTTATATTTAGCATCATAGTATTTTCTCAAAAAAAGTATATTACAAATAACACTTTATATCTTGGTCTTGTAGTACTTTTTCTTTCGTTTAGTAATTTACAATATTGGTTATTAGATACATCCTTAATTAATAGTCATGCTGTTTTTAAATACATCTACATTCCTTGGCATTGGTTGGTGTTGCCAATGTTCTATTTGTATGTGTATAAATTTTTAGGAAATAAAACTATTGGTTTAAAAAGGAGATTATTATTAAGCCCTTTTTTTATTGTTTTAAGTATTCATCTATTACAATTACTCTATAAATTTTTTATAAATAATGAATATATAATACCTTCTCATTTTAAAAGAGGAATATTTGTTTATTTAGAGTTTGCTTCTTTTATATTTAATGTGCTAGTTATGTATTTTACGTATAAAATGATAACAGATTATGAAAAAGATAAAACCTATAATATTAAATGGATTACTTCTGAAACCAATTGGCTAAAAAAATTAATTTTTTCAGGATTGCTAGTTTGTATTTGTTGGCTAATAGCAATTATAATTGTTGTAGTTTTTAATTTAAATAAAACAATGTTCTTTTATCCAATGTGGATTTGTATTTCCGTTTTAGTATATTGGATAGGTTATTCAGGTTTAAACAAATCTACTCAATTACGAAACAGGATAGAATTACGCCAAAAAAGAATACTAGAGTTTAGAGTTAAAGAAGAGAAAAGTATAAATAAAAGTGATTCAAAATCATTTAATAAAATTGAAAAACTAATAAAGCAAGATAGATTATACTTAAACCCTAAACTAAATTTAAAATATCTTTCTAACACTTTAAATTTAAGTGAAGGATATATTTCACAAACATTAAATGCAAATTCTAAATTAAATTTTAATGACTATGTAAATACTTTGCGTATAAAAGACGCAAAACAAATGTTAGTCAATTCAGAATTTGACAACTATACTATTGTTACAATTGGTTTAGAATGTGGTTTTAACTCTAAAACAAGTTTTTACACAGCATTTAAAAAGTTTACAAATAAAACACCAAGCGAATTTAAAAAAGATGTCCGAAATCTGTAACTTTCTATAAATACAACACATTCAAACTTTTAATCTATAGTACTATTGTTTCATAAACCATATAATCCAACAAACATGAAACAACAAGTTTTTAAATTATTAGTATTATTTATTCTAGCTTTAGCAATGGTAAATTGCCAGAAAGAGGATGACAGTTTTGAAGAACCAAAACAAGAATTAATATTTAAAAAAGTATATTTTGATGAACTAAATCAAAACAACAAATTAGCACAAAAATTAGAAACATTAAAAGAAAATAAATCTCTTTATGCAAGAGAAGATAATGATTCATTATTAGATTTTACAATAAATAATGAAGTAGCAAACTATGTAGAATACGAAAATGGAAATCATTCTTATTCATTTTCAATAAATAGACCTTATCAAACAAATACAGTAGAAAATCTATTATTAGTCTCAAATTCAAATAACGATTATAATGCTTTTATTGTAGATTATAATATATCAAAAGAAGAATATGAAAATTTAGAAAACACATCAAATTTAACTAGAACAATAAATTATTTTCCAATTGAATATGATAATATAAATTTAAGAACTGAAGTAGAAGATGCTTGTACTTGGGATGTACATACATGGGTCTGGATGGATGGTTCTGTCGATGTAATAATAACCATAACATGTAATTCTGGAGGAAGTAGCACTTCTGGAGATACATCATCAGATGGTCCAGGTAATGACAACCCAAGTAATGATGGTTCTGGAGGAAATGGAGTTAATTTCAATAATCCTGGAGGATATTCTGCACCAGTTAAAACAAGAAACTACACCCAAGAAATAACAGATTGTTTAGGAAACTTAAACTTTGACACACAATTATGGTTACAAGATTCAGAAAACTTTTTTAACATGAGAAATTTAAGTATGTTTCTAGAAACTAATGGTTGTAGTGAAACTACTCAAAATATTGGTGACTCACTTCTTGCTAATATGATGGAAGATGATACTTTAACATTCCTAGAAGCTTTAGAACAATACTTTGATGAAAACCCAGAAGTTTTTATGGAAATGTTTCAATATGATGGAGGAAATGAAGATTACCCAATTGAAGATATGGCAGTGTATTTAGATTGTTTCAATGATGGCAAAGTCGCTGATAATTATAAATTTATACTTTATGTTGATCAACCTGTTAAAGGTAGTGACGCTGTAGCAAATGCAATTACTATGAGTGTAGGTCACACATTTTTCTCTTTAATAAAGAATAATACAGATGGAACTAATGTTACTAAAACTTTAGGGTTTTATCCTTCTGGTAGTGAATACCTTAATAATAGTGATTTAGATGGTCCTGGTATTTTTCAAGATAACGGAATCGAAAATGATGAACATGATTACGATGTTAGTGTCACATTTAATGATTTAACAAATAGTCAATTTAATAACATAATTAATGATCTGATTATTATTGAAAATTCAAATTATGATTTAAATGATTATAACTGTACAACAGTAGGTCACGATTTGGCAGTTGATAATCTAGGTTTTACATTAGAACCAAATCTTTCATTTTATAAATGGTTTGTAATTTTAACTCCTGTAGTAGGTATTAGTCCTGGACAATATGGTCAAGATTTGTTTAGCGAAAATCATACAGCTAATGTTCCTTCATATACAACAATTATTAATAATGATGGAGATAAACCCAAAACATCTACATCTAATTGCAATTAACATGAAAAAACATAAATTATTTAACTTTAGTGATAAAAGAAATCTATTAATTTTATTATTATTTTTTAGCGCTTATTTATTGTGTTCAACAAATGAAAAATATTTACCAATTCCATATATTTTAATTGAAATTGGACTACCTATAGAAACAATAATGCATGGTTTTATTGGTGAATTTAACAATTATTTATTTTATTTATTATTATTAATATCACATTTTTCCATTCTTTTTTTAATAAAAAAAAGAACACCTAAAGCATTAAGTATATTTATTCCATTTATTTTCATTTTTTTGTTTTTCACTTATTGTTTAATAAATAATAATATTGATAGAATACTAAAAAGTAGTCACGTTTTTTATTCTATGATTCCATACTCAACTCTGTGGTTGATATTAATTTATTCAACTTATAAAAAATCAAAAACTATTTGTGAAACAGAATAAAATAGAATCTCTAAAAATAGCATCAGTAATTATATTTTAATAATTACATCTTGTACTGATAAATTATGTGTTCCTATTGGCTTAATGCTTTTAACTGCAGTAATGAACTTTTTATATATTTTTTCTGCAGAAATTGTTAATTTGATAATACCTTATTTAACTATTATTTGTATAATTCTAATTTTGTTTTCTAGGGCAAAAAAAAAGTCACTTTATGTAGTACTAGGTTATTTGTTGACTTATATTTTACTTTATAAGATGTATATCAATGAAGATTTTTGTAATAGAATTAATCAAGACAATTTTTTTGTTATTACAACAAGTATTTACTTAATAATTTCAGGATATATTATTTACAAGACATTAAAAAATTAAAACCTATAAACCTGCTCTGGAGTAATACAATAATCAAGAGCAATATCACTTTCAAAAACATCTTTAATTTTGTTTTCTGCTTCAAAAAAAGAAAGTCCAATTTTTATAGTTTCAGGTTTGCAAGAAGCTAGAAATTTATCGTAAAAGCCTTTACCATAACCTACTCGGTTTCCGTTGGTATCAAAAGCTAAAAGAGGCACAAAAACAAGCTCTATATTTTCTGCAGGAATTGGTATTCCATCCACTGGTTCTGGAATGTTATATTTGTTTTTTTTAATGGTGGTATTATCTGTAAGCAGAAAATTATTCAACAAACCGGTTTTAAAATCACTTTTAGAGAGCACAATGTTTTTATCTTTTCCAGATAGTATATTTAAAATATAGTCTGTATTTACTTCGTGTTGTTCGGTAATACTTAAAAAAATATGGTAAAAAGAAAAGTTCCAAATATCTAATTGCAAAAGTTGGTTGGCAATTTGTAAACTAAAATCGTCTAATTGCGTTTCGGTTAACTCTTTACGTTTTAATAGGTATGCAATTCGTAATTCGGCTTTTGTCATAATAATTCTTTAGAAATATGAAACAAAGCATCTCCTTGATATACAATTGGTAATTCGTTAATATTAATAAGGTATCCCGAGTTGTCTGCTTTTACAAAATGGTTAAACTTACCATAGGGATCTGTAATGTTTCCAATAACATCCCCCTTTTCAACAAAGCTACTTATTTCTATAGTGGCTTTAAACATGCCGGAGTATTTTGCTCTAATCCATTTGCTATCGTTTATAAAAACACAATCTGTTTTAGGTGTAGAAACTTTAAATTTACTAGATAGCATACCCAAACTATGTAGTACACGTTTAATACCATTTACACCATGGTTAGTAACATTATTGTCTATATGAAAAGATTTTCCACCTTCAAAAAGAAGCATTGGTTTTCCTAATTTATGACAAGTGTTTCTAAAGGATTTATTGAGGTTTTTGGAATAGAGTATAAAGGGAGCTCCAAATTCTTGAGCCAATTGATCTAAAGTTTTACTGCCTTTAATAATTCTAATTTGAGGTGCATTAAAACGTCCAGCGCCACCAGTATGGAAATCCATAATAAAATCTACTTCTGTTACAATTTCATGTATTAATTTATAGGCAACTCTACTTGCTAAAGAACCTTTTAAAGTTCCAGGAAAAACACGATTTAAATCTCTACCATCCGGAAAATCCCTGGATAGATTTATAAATCCAAATACGTTAATTACTGGAATACAAATAATGGTTCCTTTTTTAGGTTTGAAGATCCCTTTGGCTATTATTTGACGAATAATTTCAACACCATTTACTTCGTCACCATGAATTCCTGCGGTTAATAAAACCGTTGGCCCTGGTTTTTTAGCGCGCTCAATAAATACAGGGACTTCAACAGAGTTTGAGGTGTGTAGTTTTGCAACTTCAAAAGAGATTTCTTTGCTCTCTCCTAGTTTAATGGTTTCCCCAAGAATGGTAATTGCTTCTTTATGGTCTGTCATACATTAATTATCGATTTTTTTCAATATAAGTAATAATGCTTTTAGCTATATTTTTTCCAGTAGCATGTTCAATGCCTTCTAAACCAGGAGTAGAATTAACCTCTAAAATTAATGGTCCTCTGCTAGATTGCAACATATCTACACCACAAACAGGAAGTTTTAGTGCTTTTGCAGATTGAATGGCTAATTTTAACTCTGGTTCGCTTAGTTTTATAACATTTGCACTTCCTCCTCTGTGTAAATTAGAACGAAATTCACCCTCTTTACCTTGGCGTTTCATAGCGCCAACTACTTGTCCATTTACAATTAAAGCACGTAAATCGGCCCCTTTTGCTTCGCCAATAAATTCTTGTACAATTACTCTTGCTTCTAAACCATTAAAAGCCTCTAATACAGATTCTGCTGCATTTTTGGTTTCGGCTAAAACAACTCCTAAACCTTGGGTTCCTTCCAATAGTTTTATAATTACAGGAACTCCTCCAACGTGTTCTATAACCTCTTCAACATCTCTACTGTAATTAGTGAAAACGGTTTTTGGCATACCAATTCCTGCTTTACTTAAACGCTGTAAACTTCGAAGTTTGTCTCTAGATCTTTGAATGGCATCACTAGTAACAATAGTAAAAACACCCATTTCTTCAAATTGACGTACCACAGCACAACCGTAAAAAGTTATCGATGCACCAATACGAGGTATGATTGCATCTACATAATTTAGATATCTATCTTTATAATAAATAGTTGGTTTTTGTTGTTCAATAATAATATCACACTTTAAAGGATCTATTACCTCTATTTGGTGACCACGCCTTTCGCCTTCTTTAACTAGTCTACTAGTGGAATATAAATTAGCGTTACGCGATAAAATAACTATGTTCATAATGTTTTGAAGTTGTGTGATATGTTTTCTTGGTCTACATCAACCAAGAATTTTCGTTTTAAAAATTGCCTGCCAATAAGTACAGGAAATTTCATGTCTTCTCTGGTGCTTAAAGTTAAGTTAATCTTATATGTTTTTCCAAAAATAATGACTTCAGATTTTACTTTAAACCTATTTTCTTTAAAACCATTGCTACTTTTAATATTTGTTTTAGTAAAGTTTTCAAAAATTACTTCTTTGCCACTAAAATTAGGGTGGCCCTTACTATAAAAAGTGCATATTAAATTTTCACCATCTACTTGTATCTGAGAACAGTGTATAGCAGAGGTATACGCACCTGTATCTATTTTAACATCTATGGTGTACAAATCTAGTTTCGGGAAGTCTATTTTATCTACTCTTCCTATTGTTTTTTTAGTCATTTACTATATTTCAAAAAGTGGCGCAATGTAATAATTAAGTATTTGTAAAAAGCTTCTTTTTTATTAAAAAATTAAACGTTAAAAGCAGTGTGTTTTTTCTTTAAAAAAAATTAAAATAAGTACATTTACAAGATGAGTGAACCTGCTTTAAAAATACAACTTAAAACCTTACCGAGTGCTCCCGGAGTATACCAGTACTTTGACGAAGAAGGTACGCTTATTTATGTAGGTAAAGCTAAAAATATAAAAAAACGTGTGAGCTCTTATTTTACCAAAACACATGAAAATGGTAAAACAAGAGTATTAGTGAGAAAAATTGCTAGTGTAAAACATATTGTTGTAGAAACAGAAACAGATGCTTTATTACTAGAAAACAACCTGATTAAAAAAAACAAGCCAAGGTATAATGTGCTACTTAAAGACGATAAATCCTATCCTTGGATTTGTTTAAAAAAAGAACGTTTTCCTAGAGTGTTTTCTACCAGAAGAGTTTTTAAAGATGGAAGCGAATATTTTGGACCATACACAAGTATGAAAACGGTTTCTACGCTTTTAGATTTAATTAAAGGTTTATACCAATTACGCACATGTAATTACGATTTGTCCCCAGAAAAAATTGCAGCAGGAAAATATAAAGTTTGTTTAGAATATCATTTAGGGAACTGTAAAGGAGCCTGCGAAGGGTTGCAAACAGCGCAGGCTTACGAAGAAAATATAATTGCGATTAGAGAAATTTTAAAAGGAAACTTTAAAGATTCGTTATCGCAATTTAAACAACAAATGAAGCAATTTGCAGAAGAAATGCAATTTGAAGAAGCGCAAAAAATAAAAGAAAAAATCCAAGTGCTTGAAAATTACCAAGCAAAATCTACCATTATAAACCCTAAAATTAGTAATGTAGATGTGTTTAGCATTGTTAGCGATGAAAGTTTTGGTTATGTAAATTTCTTGCAAATTTCTTATGGTTCTATCATTCGTTCGCATACATTAGAGATTAAAAAAAAATTAGACGAAACCGACCAAGAACTTCTTGAGCTTGCTATTACAGAAATTAGACAGCGTTTCAATTCTAATTCTAAAGAAATTTATGTTCCTTTTAAGGTAAACGTTGGTGAAAATCTTAAAATAACAATACCACAGTTAGGTGATAAAAAACATATCTTAGACCTTTCTATTCGAAATGCAAAGTATTTTAGAATGGATCGCTTTAAGCAAATAAAAATTACAGATCCAGATAGGCATGTTAAACGAATCATGGCGCAAATGAAAGCCGATTTACGTTTAGGGGAAGCCCCAAGACATATTGAGTGTTTCGACAACTCTAACATTCAAGGTACACATCCTGTTGCTGCTTGTGTAGTTTTTAAAAATGGAAAACCTAGCAAAAAAGATTATAGGCATTTTAATATTAAAACAGTAGTTGGTCCAGACGATTTTGCTTCTATGGAAGAAGTTGTATATAGAAGATACAAGCGTTTGTTAGATGAAAAACAACCTTTACCACAATTAATTATCATTGATGGAGGGAAAGGACAGCTTTCTTCTGCTTTAAAAAGTTTAGATGCATTAGAATTAAGAGGGAAAATTGCGATTATCGGAATTGCGAAACGTTTGGAAGAATTATTTTATCCAAATGATCCAATTCCACTATATTTAGATAAAAAAAGTGAAACCCTTAAAATAATACAACAATTACGTAACGAGGCGCATCGTTTTGGTATCGAGCATCATAGAAATAAAAGAAGCAAAACAGCATTAAATACAGAACTGGAAAGTATTCCTGGAATTGGTGATAAAACCATTATAGAATTACTAAAAACTTTTAAATCTGTAAAACGAATTAGCAATGCAAAACTAGACGAACTGGAAGCTGTAGTTGGTGTATCTAGAGCAAATAAAATATATAATTACTATCACAATAAATGAATAAATTACTAACGTTAATATTGCTTCTTTTTAGTCTTTTAAGTTTCTCTCAAGAGCTAGAACAAGAGGACTTAAAAGTAGGTTTGGTCTTGAGCGGTGGTGGAGCAAAAGGGCTTGCGCATATTGGTACGCTTAAGGTTATTGATAGTTTGGGGATTCGCGTAGATTATATTGCTGGTACAAGTATGGGTGCTATTATAGGTTCTTTATATGCATCAGGTTATTCGGGTAAAGAAATAGATTCTATTTTTAAAGATGTAAATTTCGATGATATTATTAGTGACAACTTACCTCGAAAAGCAAAAACTTTTTATGAACGAGATAATTCTGAAAAATATGCAGTAACACTTCCGTTCAAAAAATTTAAAGTAAAACTACCACGAGCATTATCTAGAGGTCAAAACACATTAAGTTTACTAACTAAATTAACATTGCATGTAAGTGATATAGACGATTTTAGTAAACTCCCAATTCCGTTTTTTTGTGTGGCAACCAATATTGAAAATGGAGAGGCTGTGTATTTAGAGTCTGGAAGTTTGCCACAATCTATTTTGGCTAGTGGTGCTTTTCCTTCGTTGTTTCAGCCCGTTAGAATAAAGAATCAGGTTTTAATAGATGGAGGTGTTGTAAATAACTATCCAATAGATGAGCTTAGAGCAAAAGGTGTAGATATCATTATTGGTGTAGATGTACAGGACGATTTAGAAACGAGAGATCGACTACAATCAGCAACTAAAATTCTGCTACAAATAAATAATTATAGAACGATAAACGATATGAAAATCAAGTCTAAAAAGACCGATATTTATATTAAACCAGATATCACGAACTTTAATGTAGTGTCTTTTAGTGAAGGCCGAACTATAATAGATAATGGTGTATTAGAAACCAATAAGCACTTAAAAGAACTTAAAGACATTGTAGCTAATCAAATAAAAAAGAAACCTAAAATTACAAAAATAAAACCTATAGATAGTCTTACAATTAAAGGTATTAGTGTTAATGGATTAGATAAATATACCAGAGCTTATGTACTTGGTAAATTAAAATTTAAATCCGACGAAAAAATAAGTTATAATACTTTTCAAGATGGTGTAAACAATCTTGCAGCAACAAATAACTTTGAAAATGTAAGTTATAAATTAACACCTTCTGTAGATGATATAACGTATGTAATGAATATTAACCTTAAAGAAAGTAGGCAAAATACTTTGCTTAAGTTAGGTATTCATTATGATGATTTGTATAAGAGTGGTGTTTTAGTAAATGTAACACAAAAAAAAATACTATTTAATAGTGATGTAGCTTCCTTAGATTTTATAGTAGGAGATAATATTAGGTATAATCTAGACTACTATATAGATAAAGGTTTTTATTGGAGTATTGGTGTGCATTCTAGATACAATCAATTTAAACAAAATGTAGAAGCACAAACGATTTTAACTCCAGATCAATTGCTAGCAGTAAATGTGAATAAATTAGATGTGAAACTTATAGACTTTACCAATCAATTTTACCTGCAATCCTTATTTCGAAAAGATTTTTCATTAACATTAGGAGCAGAACATAAACACTTAAAAATAAAAACCGAAACCATACTTACCAATGCAAATCAAGAGGAAACTACTTTCGATAATAGTAGTTATTTCAGTCTTTTCGGAAAATTAAAACTAGATACTTTCGATAATAAATATTTTCCAAATGAAGGTGTTTATTTTGATGGCGATTTTCATTTGTATCTCTATTCATCAGACTTTAATAAAGATTTTTCAGAATTTTCAATTGCTAAGGCAACCATCGGTTATACAAAGAGTTTTAATAAAAATTTTACCGCAAACATTACCGCAGATGGAGGCTTTAAAATTGGCGAAAACTCTAATAGATCTTTAGATTTCGTAATAGGGGGGTATGGTAATAATTTTATAAATAATTATAAATCGTTTTATGGTTATGACTTTTTATCTTTAGTTGGAAATAGTTTTGTAAAAGGAACCATAAATTTTGACTACGAAATTTTTAAAAAGAATCATGTCAACTTCGCTGCAAACTATGCCAATATAGATGATAATATCTTCGATTCTGGCGACTGGTTTTCTGCTCCAGATTATTCTGGTTATGCAGTTGGTTACTCTCTAGACACCTTTTTTGGTCCAATAGAAGCAAAATACTCTTGGTCGCCAGAAACTAAAGAAGGAATGTGGTTTTTTAATGTAGGTTTTTGGTTTTAAAATAGTCTCAAAAATTTTCACGATATTTGTAAGACATCAAATAAGGTGTACGAATTAAGTTGTAGCTAATAACTTGTTTATTAACTATTAACATCGGATTAGTTTAATAATTTAAAGTATCCAGATGAAACCATTTTGGCAAGACATATTAATCTTTTTAAAGTTTCTTATTAAAAGAAACCCTGAATGATAATGCATTATACCATTTAAAAAAGTACCTATTAACTTTAAATTTAAAAGAATGCCATTTTATCATAAACTCGGGAAAATTCCACCCAAAAGACACACACAATTTAGAAAACCGGATGGTTCTCTGTATGCCGAACAATTATTTGGTACCATAGGCTTCGATGGAATGTCTACAAATTCTTATCACGAGCAAAGACCAACACAAGTAAAAGAAATAAAAAAACAATATAGTGTAGCACCAAAAATTGCTAAAGCAAACCATATACAATCGTATCGTTTTAGAGGTTTTCAAGTCAAACCAGAAAACGATTATTTAGAAAGCAGAAAAGCAGTACTTACTAATAGTGATTGTACTATAATTCTTGCAGCTCCAAAACAAGCAACACAAGATTATTTTTATAAAAATACAGATGCAGACGAATTAATTTTTATCCATAAAGGAACAGGAAAACTTCGTACACATCTTGGCAACCTAGACTTTAAATATGGTGACTATCTTTTAGTACCTAGAGGCGTTATTTACAAAATAGACTTCGATACCGAAGATAATAGACTCTTTATTGTAGAATCTAAAAGACCCATATATACGCCAAAAAGATACAGAAACTGGTTTGGGCAATTACTAGAACATTCCCCTTTTTGCGAACGCGATATTCGTCAGCCATATGAGTTAGAAACTAATAACGAAAAAGGCGACTTTACCATTAAAGTAAAAAAACAAGACGATATTTTCGAAATGGTCTACGCATCACACCCTTTCGATGTGGTAGGATACGATGGTTACAATTATCCTTATGCATTTTCTATTCACGATTTCGAACCAATAACAGGGCGCATTCATCAACCACCTCCAGTGCACCAAACTTTCGAAACCGATGCATTTGTAGTTTGTAGTTTTGTACCAAGATTATACGATTACCACCCAGACTCCATACCAGCACCTTACAACCATAGTAATATTGATAGTGATGAGGTGCTCTATTATGTAGATGGCGATTTTATGAGTAGAAACGACATAGCGGCAGGACACATAAGTTTACACCCAGCAGGAATACCACATGGTCCACACCCAGGAGCTACAGAACGTAGTATTGGGCAAACAAAAACCGATGAGTTAGCTGTTATGGTAGATACCTTTAAACCATTAATGGTTACCGAGGAAGCAATGAAAATTGCAGACGAAGAGTACCTTAAATCTTGGTTAGAACATTAAATTATTAATTATTAGAAGCTATTTCCTGCTTTCGGCAGTCGCTCTTTTCAAGGAGCTCCAACAAAGCCTCAATCAGGGCTAGGTATTTTTGCAAACAAATAGCTTTAACAAACATTAAAATCATCTAAAGATGGCAAAAGAAATTAAATCAGTAAACTACGGTTTAGAAAAAATATTCGAAGGAGCGCAAGACTTTCTTCCACTTTTAGGAACAGATTATGTAGAGTTTTATGTTGGTAACGCAAAACAAGCAGCCCACTTTTATAAAACAGCATTTGGGTTTCAATCACATGCATACAAGGGTTTAGAAACAGGATCTAAAGACTCCGTAAGTTATGTGTTAACACAAGACAAGATTAAGTTGATGCTAACCACGCCCTTAAATAGCAAATCACCAATAAACAACCATATTGTAAAACATGGAGATGGTGTAAAAGTAGTGGCGCTTTGGGTAGAAGATGCAAGACAGGCTTATAAAGAAACCACTGCAAGAGGCGCAAAATCATACATGGAGCCAACAGTAGAAACAGACGAACATGGAGAAGTGGTTCGAGCAGGAATCTATACCTACGGGGAAACGGTGCACATGTTTGTAGAACGTAAAAATTACAATGGCGCATTTTTACCAGGATTTCAGAAATGGGAATCCGATTATAACCCACCAACCGCAGGATTAAAATACATCGATCATATGGTTGGAAATGTAGGTTGGAACCAAATGGATGTTTGGGTGAAATGGTATGAAGATGTAATGGGATTCGAAAATTTCTTATCGTTTGATGATAAACAAATTCACACAGAGTATTCCGCACTAATGAGTAAAGTAATGTCTAATGGAAACGGAAGAATAAAATTCCCAATTAACGAACCAGCAGAAGGAAAGAAACGCTCACAAATTGAAGAATATTTAGATTTTTACGAAGGAGCTGGTGTCCAGCATATTGCTGTAGCAACAGATGATATTATTAAAACTGTTTCGCAATTAAGAGCCAATGGAGTAGAGTTTCTTTCTACACCTCCAGAAGAATATTATAGAGCTGTTCCTGGAAGATTAGAAGAGTTTAGCCATGAATTACGAGAAGATATTGAAAAATTAAAAGGCTTAGGTATCATGATTGATGCAGATGAAGAAGGGTATCTTCTGCAAATTTTTACCAAACCAGTAGAAGATAGGCCAACTTTGTTTTTTGAAATCATTCAAAGAATGGGAGCAAAAGGATTTGGAGCAGGTAATTTTAAAGCACTTTTTGAATCTATTGAAAGAGAACAAGCTAAAAGAGGAACCTTATAACAAATATTTAACACCTTACTACTTAAAAACTCTAACAATTATAAGGTTAGAGTTTTTTTGTTTTTTACTTTTGGAATAGTAATTGTAATTATTACATAATAACAATATAATGTAAGATAGTGAGTTACATTTACAACCTATAGCAATATGAGCAAATTATTAATATTATTACTAGCATTAGCTACGATGAGTTCTACACAAGCACAAGAGGCAGAAGCTTTTCAAGCTGGAGAATGGTTTCGTTTCGAAATGAGCTACAGTGGCTTCTTAAAAGCAGGAAATGCAACCTTAACTGTAAAAGATGATGAAATAGATGGAAAACCAGTATATCATGTTGTAGGTAAAGGCTGGACAACAGGTGCAATTAAGTGGTTCTTTAAAGTAAAAGATAGATACGAAAGCTATTTTGATAAAACTACGCTATTGCCATATAGATTCATTAGAAACATTGATGAAGGTGGTCATACCAAAGATATAGAAATAGACTTTGATCAAGAAAATAGAAAAGCACATATCAACAATAAAAAGAAAAAGAAAAAACTTGTTGTAGATACCAAACCAAATGTACAAGACATGGTTTCTATGTATTATTACTTAAGAAACAAAATAAATATTTCTACTCTTAAAATAGGTGATGAAATTAAAACAGACATGTTTTTTGATGAAGAAAATTATGGTTTTAAAATTAAGTACTTAGGTGAAGAAATTATAGAAACAGAATTTGGAGATGTAAGAACACTAAAATTTAGACCATATGTTTTAGCAGGACGCGTCTTTAAAGAAGAAGAAAGTTTGACGCTTTGGGTTTCAAAAGACAAAAATAAATTACCTTTACGTATAAAGGCAGATTTAGCTGTAGGTTCTCTTAGAGCAGATTTAGATGCTTTTAAAGGCTTAAAACACCCTTTTAAAATTATTGCAGATAATTAATGGATAAAGATATAACCAATCAACTCAAAGAAAAATTCGATAATATAGGCCAAGATTTAGATGTACATTTACAAGGCTTATTATATAGTAAACCAATAAATTATTGGGATTATATACAAACAGACGCATTGTTAGATCTTCAAACACAACGCACTGTTTTACCAGACGAAATGGTCTTTATCATGTATCATCAAATTAACGAATTGTTGTTTAAAATGATACTTTGGGAAATCGATCAAGTAGCTAAAAAAGAAGAAATTGAAGCTCCTTTTTTTACTGAAAAAATAATGCGTATTAGTCGCTATTTCGATATGCTTACCTCTTCATTCACCATTATGAAAGATGGCATGGATGTAGAACAATACAACAAGTTTAGAAATACCTTAACGCCAGCGAGTGGTTTTCAAAGTGCACAATACAGAAAAATAGAGTTTGCTTCCACAGAACTCATCAATTTAATTGATAATAGATTTAGAGATACTATCGATAGAAACACACCTTATGAGCATGCTTTCGATCATTTATATTGGCAAGCTGCAGGAAAAGACTACAAAACAGGTGAGAAAAGCTATTTATTAACAGTTTTTGAGGATAGATATAAAGACGAATTTATTAGATTTACAAAATTTTATAACACGCATAATCTTTATACTAAATTTAAAGCATTACCACAAGGTGTTAGAGAAAATAAAGAATTAATAAATGCGATGCGTCATTATGACCATACTGTTAATATTAAATGGGTTATGGCCCATTATAATACAGCAAACCATTACTTAAATATTGGAGGTAAAACTGCTGAAGCTACAGGAGGAAGTGAATGGGTAAAATACATGCATCCTAAATACCAAAAAAGAATATTTTTTCCAGAACTATGGAGCGAGCAAGAATTAAAAGATTGGGGAACAGATGTGTAATTGCAATAGCGACTATATGTTTGTTTTATAGCTGTAAACAAGAACCAAAAGAAATTATTTCCGAAGAAATAGCAATTGTAGAACCAGAAGAGGTTTTAGAGTTTGGCTTTAACCTCAATGATTATATAGTAAAAAGAGATACTATTCAAAAAGGGGATAGCTTTGGCGAAATATTACAACGTAACAGTATCAGTTTTGCTAATATTTTTAAAATTGCCGAAAAATCAAAAGATACTTTCGATATCAGAAAACTACAAGTAGGTAAGCCATACACCCTGTTATGTACTAAAGGGGATTCACTAGAAAAACCAAATTGCTTCATATACCAACCAAATAAAGAAGAATATGTAGTAATTAATTTTCAAGATTCTATTCATGCATATACCAGTAGAAAACCTATAAAATATGTAGAAAAAGAAGTGGCAGGTATCATTACTTCTAATATTTCAGAAGCATTAGATAATCAAAATGTAAGTGTGCGTTTAGCGTATAAATTAGCAGACGAAATTTATCCTTGGACTATAGATTTTAGACGCTTGCAAAAAGGAGATCGTTTTAAAGTAATCTACACCGATAAATATATAGATGATAGTATTTATGCTGGAGTTGCAGATGTAAAAGCTGCTTTTTTTGAACATAATAACGAACCTTTTTATGCTTTCGAATTTGAAACAGATAGCATCAAAGGGATTTCCGATTATTTTAATGAAGAAGCCAAAAATCTTCGTCGGGCTTTCTTAAAAGCACCTGTTAAGTTTAGCCGAATTTCATCTCGCTATAATTTAAAAAGACGTATTGCTTATTATGGTAACAAAATACGTCCGCATAGAGGTACCGATTTTGCAGCGCCAAAAGGAACACCAATTCTTGCAACTGCTAACGGTACTGTAATAGAATCTACCAGAAGAGGTGGTAACGGTAAATTTGTTAAAATAAGACATAACGCAACTTACGAAACGCAATACCTTCATATGAAAGCGCAAAACGTTAAAAAAGGACAGTTTGTTAAACAAGGAGATGTTATTGGATGGATTGGCATGACTGGAAATACAGGAGGGCCTCATGTATGCTATCGTTTCTGGAAAAATGGAAAAGAAGTAGATCCATTCAAACAAAAACTTCCAGAAGCAGAACCTATTTCAGATAGTTTAAAAATAAAATATTTAGACTTTATTAAACCACTAAAGCTTCAATTAGATAATATTCAATATCAAAGCCAAGAACTAGAAGAAGAGCTAATCGAAGAAGAGTTATTAGATGCGAACCTAATTACACATGTAAACCACTAAAAAATGGCAATACCAAAAATTAACCCAACTACAACAAAAGCTTGGAAAAACCTTGAAACACATTTCAACAAAATACAAGATGTTGAAATGAAAAAATTATTTGCTCAAGAAGACAAAAGAGCAGAAAAATTCACCATTTCTTGGGAAGATTTTTACGTAGACTTTTCCAAAAATCGAATCACTGATGAAACTTTTTCACTGCTTTTACAATTAGCAGAAGAGGTGAAGTTAAAGGAGGCAATGCAAGCGTATTTTTCTGGTGAAGTAATTAATGAAACTGAAAAAAGAGAAGTATTACATACTGCTTTAAGAGCTTCTAAAGATGCCAATATAAAAGTGGAAGGTGTTAATGTAATGCCAGAAATATTTTCGGTAAAACAAAAAATAAAACAATTTTCTGAAGCTATAATCTCAGGAAATCAAAAAGGATATACAAACAAAGCTTTTACACATGTTGTAAATATTGGTATTGGTGGCTCAGATCTAGGACCAGCAATGGTTGTAGATTCTCTTCAGTACTATAAAAATCATTTAACTACACAATTTGTAAGCAATGTAGATGGAGACCATGTAAATGAAGTGATAAAAAAGCTAGATCCAGAAACGACACTATTCGTTATTGTTTCTAAAACATTTACAACACAAGAAACCTTATCTAATGCAACAACATTAAAAAACTGGTTTTTAAAAAGTGCAAAACAAGAAGATATCGCAAAACATTTTGTAGCGGTTTCTACTAATATTGAAAAAGTTAAAGATTTTGGTGTAGATGAAAATAATATCTTCCCCATGTGGAATTGGGTTGGTGGCCGTTTTTCTCTTTGGAGCGCAGTGGGATTAACCATTAGCTTGGCAGTAGGAAATCAAAATTTTGAAAAGCTACTTCTAGGAGCAAATAAAATGGATAATCATTTTAAGACTCAAGATTTTAAAACCAATATTCCAGTTGTACTAGCTTTAATTAGCATTTGGTATAATAATTTTTTTAAAGCAGAAAGCGAAGCGATAATTCCATATTCACAATACCTAAATCAATTTGCTACTTATTTACAGCAAGGTATTATGGAAAGTAATGGTAAAAGTGTAGATAGAAATGGAGAATTGGTAAAGTACCAAACAGGAACAATCATTTGGGGAGAACCAGGAACGAATTCGCAACACGCCTTTTTTCAGCTAATACACCAAGGAACAAAACTTATACCAGCAGATTTTATTGGGTTTGCTAAATCTTTACATGGTAATAAAGACCATCAAGACAAATTAATGTCTAATTTTTTCGCACAAACGGAAGCGCTTTTAAACGGAAAAGATAAGGATGAAGTTATTGCAGAAGGAACAGAAGAAACATTAATACCTTTTAAAGTATTTCAAGGTAATAAACCAACCAATACTATTTTTATAGATAGCCTTACTCCAGAAAGCTTAGGAAAACTTATCGCTATGTACGAACATAAAATATTTGTTCAAGGAATAGTATGGAATATTTTTAGCTATGATCAATTTGGAGTAGAGCTTGGTAAACAATTGGCGGGAAAAATTTTAAAAGAATTTGAAAATAACACTTTTGCTAATCATGATGCATCTACCTTAAATTTATTGAAGCATTTTAAAAAATTAACAGATTAATTGTTGAAAAGTCTGTTTATAGTTTTTAAAACAGAGTAAAACATACTCTGTTAATTTTTATTAAATTCGAGACAGAATGAATTGTTAACGTTAAGTTAATGTTTAACCATTAATTAGATGTAATTTTGCAAAAAAATTTAAACCAATTTTAATAAAATGAAAAAAATTACAAGATTTTTATTTTTAGTAGTAGCACTTGTGTTTACTACAGGAACTATGGCACAAAGTACAGTTACAGGTACTATTATTGATGCCGAAATGAACGCGCCACTTCCGGCAGCGAACGTTATAGAAAAAGGTACAGCAAACGGTGTGTCTTCAGACTTTGATGGTAATTTCACAATTACAACACAAGCAAACTCAGGAGAAGTTGTTGTTTCTTATGTGGGTTATACTCCTATAACGCTAGCCTTTAATGGTAACACAGACTTAGGAAACATTACTTTAGCTAGTGATAATTCTTTAGAAGAAGTAGTTATTATTGGATCTGGAGTTATTGATTTAGCAGAAGACAGAGCTACGCCAATTGCAGTATCTACGGTTAAAAAAGTAGAAATTCAACAACGTGCTATTGGTAACGTAGAGGTTTCAGAAATTATTAAAAACACACCTTCTGTTTATGTATCTGGTCAAACAGGTTTTGGTGATTCTCAAATGTTTTTGCGTGGATTTGACCAAACTAACATTGCAGTTTTATTAAACGGGCAACCTGTTAATGGAATGGAAGATGGTCGAGTTTATTGGTCTAACTGGGCTGGTATTGCAGACGTTGCAAATGGAGTGCAATTACAACGTGGTTTAGGTTCTTCTAAATTAGCTATCTCATCTGTTGGTGGTACTATGAACTTAGTAATGAAATCTACTGATAGAACAAAAGGAGGATTTGTTAGATTTTTAAGTGGTAACGATAGTTATATGAAAGCTACAGCATCTTATGATACTGGCTTAAACGAAAAAGGATGGTCTTTTTCAGTATTATTAGACCATTGGCAAGCACATAGAAAATGGGCAGAAGGTACTTTTGGTTCTGGTCAAACGTATTTTTTCTCTGCAGGATATAAGCCAAACGATAAGCATGCATTCAATTTATTGTTAACTGGAGCACCACAACAACATGGACAACGTTGGTCTCAAAGTAAAGAAACTCTTAGAGATGACCCGAAATTTAACCAACATTGGGGATATACTTCAGGTGGAGGAACTGGATATTATAATTCAGAAATAGAATCAGAAAGAACAAACTATTACCACAAGCCAGTATTTAACTTTAACTGGGATTGGAATATTTCAGAAAAAACAGATTTATCAACAGTAGCTTATGCATCATGGGGACGTGGTGGAGGAACTGGTGATAGAGGAAACGGAAGAATTAGAACTGATGACGGACAAATAGATTACTTTGCTATTGAAGCTCAAAACGAACTTATTGGTGTTGGAGGTGATTATGGAGCTCCTTTAGGAGCTGGGTACATAAGAAGATCTTCTGTAAATAACCACTCATGGTATGGTTTAGTATCTAACCTTGGATTTGATTTAAACGAAAACATAAACCTTAATGTTGGTGCAGATGTTCGTTTTTATAGAGGGGATCACTTTAGACAGGTATCCGATTTTTATGGTCTTACAGGTTGGGCTAATGACAGACCAGATGGTGAAGTAGTTACAGATAACTTTGCACCAAATCCTTGGGCTGCATTATTTAACTTTGCAGATGAAGGGCAACGTATTGATTATGACTATTCTGAAAATATTAATTATCAAGGTGTTTTTGGTCAAGCTGAATATGCTAAAGATGCTTTTTCAATCTTTTTTCAAGGAGCAATATCTAACCAATCTTACCAAAGAGAAGGTCGTTTTGAAAATGAAGGTTTAGGGAAATCAGATAAAATAAATAAAGTAGGTTATAACTTAAAAGGTGGTGTTGCTTATGCAATGGACGAAACGAGTAAAATATACTTCAATGCAGGTAAATATTCTAGACAGCCTTTCTTAGATAATATATTTAAAGATATTAGAAGTTCTAATGATATATTTGAAAATCCAGAAGTAGACAATGAAGATATTACAAGTTTTGAATTAGGATATAAATTTCAAGTTAATAAATTTAGAGCTAACTTTAACTTCTATCATACAGATTGGGATAATCGTGTGATTTTAGGAACGGATATTGATGAAAATGGAACTCCTAGTGATGACTCTGATGATATTGAATTAAATATTTTTGATAGAGGTGTTCGTCAAATTCATAAAGGTGTTGAGTTAGATATGCAATATAATGTAACTAATCGTGTAAGTTTAACTGGTTATATTTCTGGTGGTAGTTGGGAATATGAAGGTACATCAGATGTGTCTATTTACAATGATGAAACTGGAGCTTTAGTTTCAGAATCTGCAGGAACAGATAGAGATGGTGTTAAAATTACTAATGCTCCTCAATTTACAGCTGGTTTTGGTGCTAGAGCAAGTCTAATCGACGGATTAACTATTTATGGAAACATTAACTATTACGATAGATTATTTGAAAATGATGGTAATTCTGTTCAAACAGAAAATGTTGGTAGAATTAAGCCTTATTCATTAACAGATTTAGGGTTAAGTTATGACTTTAATATCGGTGATAATAAATTAACTTTTGTTGGAAACGTATTTAACGTGTTTGATGAAGTAAGAATTCAACAATCTGACAACTTTGGATATTACAACACAAATGGAATGACATTTAACGGTTCTCTTAAATATAATTTCTAATTATCTAAAAGTTTAAAATATAAAAAACCTCTTCATTTATTTGAAGAGGTTTTTTTATGCCTAATAATTACTACATTTGTTGTCATACTAATTCAAACTTAAATTTCATGTACAGTATAGTAAAAAACCTTCATTCCTATTGGGCTTATTTAGTTCTTATTATTTTAATATTAGCAGTAGTAAATAGCTTAATTAAAACTTTTGCAAGTAAAGAATATGAACCAAAAGATTTTAGAATTGCTTTGTTTACGCTTATTGTTTCTCATATTCAATTATTAATTGGCTTGGTGTTATACTTTACTTCTCCAAACGGATTAAGCAATATAACTACAAATGGAATGGGAGGCTTATCTCCTTTTGCTAGACTTTTAGCTGTAGAGCACCCTTTTGTTGGTATTCTTGCAGTCACTTTTATTACTATAGGGTATTCTAAACATAAAAAGAAGCTAACCTCTAAGCCAAAGCACAAAACGATTGCTATATTTTATACGATAGCTTTACTGTTAGTGTTATCTAGAATTCCGTGGAGTGTTTGGTTAGGCTAAAAAGAGTTTAACAAACGAAAACTACCTTAAAAACAAGATGGTTAATTAGGTTAAATTCGAGAAATTAACTAGTATTCTAATTGTATTCCTAGTGATATAACAATAAAAAAGGCTTCCTAAATTTAGGAAGCCTTTTTTATTGTTATAAGTAGTTCAGTTTTATTCTGTGACCTCTTTAATAAGATACGTGTAAACAGGAAAGTGATCACTAAAGCCATCTGTAAAACCACCATCAGCAAAACTACGTTTTGGATAGCCTTTATATCTTCCTTTTTTATTTACTAAGTAGTTTTTATTGAAAATCCCAGCTTTATATAATGAAAAAGTAGAATAATCTTTTTCTAGTAATGGTTTTGTTACCATAATTTGATCAAATAAACTCCAAGCATCTCTATAAGCAGTTGTACCTAAACCTTCTTTTTTAAACATGTTAGTGTATGGATTATAAAGTCCTTTAAAACCAACTTTGTCTTTGTTGCTTTGCGCTTTTAATACATCTTTAACGCTTTCATTGGTTGGGTCATCATTTAAATCTCCCATGATAAAAACTTTAGCATATGGATCTATAGATTGTAAAGAATCTAAAATTTTCTTAGATAGTTTGGCTGCAGCAACACGTTTCGGTCTACTACGAGCTTCTCCACCACTACGAGAAGGCCAGTGATTTACAATAAGATGAATCATTTCACCGTCTAATTTACCACTTACTAATAATTGATCTCTAGTGTGTTTACGCTCTTTGGTTTTGTCATCATAAATTTTTAAGGTATGACTACTGGTAGATAAAGGAGTAAAAAATTTCTTTTGGTATAAAAGAGCAACATCAATACTTCTTACATCTGGCGAATTATAATGTACAATTCCATAATCGTGTTCTATTAAAGCAGGATCATTTACTACGTCTTCTAGTACTTCTCTGTTTTCAACCTCACAAACACCTAAAAGTACTGGCGAATTATTGGTAACGTCTTTTCCTATTTCAGAAATAACACGAGCCATATTTTTAACTTTTTTCTGGTACACTTCAAACTGTTTGGTTTTCATTTCCATTATAGGACTTCTTTCATCGAACTTACTTGTGTCATTAATAGTGTCAAATAAATTTTCAAGATTGTAAAACCCAACAGTATGGACTTTGAATTTCTTTTTTTCTTGAGCTTCTACAGTGAAAACTACTGTTAAACACAGTGCTGCAAGCCAGAATTTTAAATTTTTCATGAATGTGAATGTTATGTTATAGTTATGTTAATACAAAACTCCTGCCAAATGTAAATATTTATTATAAAAAATGTAAATTTGCGTGCTTTAAATAATAATTATTTAATGTAAAAAGAGTTTACTAACTATAAATTTAAGTATGCAAAAAAGATTTCTAATTCTTTTCTTCGGAATTTTATCAGGCTTTACCACGCTTGCACAGCAAACCATGGTAACAGGAAGTGTGAAACAACCAATTTCTCTCGAGCCTATTTCAGATGTTACTGTTACTATTGAAGAAACAAACCAGTCTACACTCACCAATGAGTTAGGAGTGTTTACGTTTAGCAGTGATTTGCCTTTAGGCGAACAAGTTTTAAGATTAACTAAAGATGGTTTCGTAATACAACGTTACCCAATTGTAGTTAATGAAGGTGAAACATTAACCATAAATGATATGGTTATGGAAAAAGACTTATCAGGTAATGACTTATTTACCATTACACTTTCTGATGATGAGTTAAATGATGATACTACTGGAGCAGATAATATTTCTGGTTTATTATCTTCTTCACAAGACATATTTCAACGTACAGCTGCTTTCGAGTTTAGCTCTTCTTTCTTTAAAGTAAGAGGTTTAGATTCCGATAATGGTTCTGTTTTAATTAATGGAATTGAAATGAACAAGCTATATAATGGTAGACCACAATGGAACAATTGGGGTGGACTTAATGATGTTGTTCGTAACCAAGAACTTACTACAGGTTTAACACCTTCAGCGTACAATTTTGGTGGTATTTTAGGAACAACTAATATCAATACAAGAGCTTCTTCTTATAGAGAAGGAGGTCGTGTAACGTATTCGTCTTCTAATAGAAGTTATACAAACCGTTTAATGGCTAGTTACGCTTCTGGAGCTTTAAAAGGAGGTTGGGCTTATACGGTTATGGCAGGTAGACGTTGGGGAAATGAAGGATATCAAGATGCTTCATTATATGATTCTAATTCGTTTTTTGCATCTGTTGAAAAACAATTTGGAGATAAGCATAGCTTAAATTTCACATCTATATACGCACCAAATAGAAGAGGTAAATCTTCACCAAATACACAAGAAGTATACGATCTAAAAGGTATTCAGTATAACGAATATTGGGGTTGGTTAGATGGTGAAAAAAGAAATTCACGTATTAAAGAGGTAGAAGAACCAATTGTAATGTTAAATCATTATTGGGATATTTCACCTAAAACAACTTTAAATACTAATGTTGGTTACCAATTTGGTAAATTAGGAAACAGTCGTTTAGATTATTCTGGAGGTTCAAACCCAAGTCCAGCATACTACCAAGATTTACCTAGTTATTATACAGCAGATGATGATGGTCCTGATAATGCAGGAGCATATATAGCAGAACAAAACTTTTTAAATGGTGGCCAAATAGATTGGGAATACATTCTTACAGCAAACCAAAATAATAATATAGATACTAATGGTAGTGAGCCAGCAGCTTATGTGTTATACGAAGATCGTGCAGACGATAAGCAACTTACTCTAAACTCTATATTAAGTTCTGAAATTAATGAAAACATTTTAATTAATGCTTCTCTTAACTATAAGACATTAAAATCGGAAAACTTTGGAGAAGTTATTGATTTATTAGGTTCTACAGTAGGAGCTTTAAATGTAGATTCTTTTGATAATTTTCAATACGATGCCCAAAACCCAGATAGATTAGTTGGAGAAGGCGATAAGTTTAGATATAACTATAACTTATATGCAGATGTACTTTCTGGGTATGCGCAAGCACAATTTAAATATAATAAAATAGACTTTTTTGTTTCTGGAAGCTTATCAAACACTACATACCAAAGAGAAGGTTTATGGGAGCATAGTAAGTTTTCAGGAGATGATTCTTACGGAAAAGGAAAAGAACTTAGCTTTAATGGCCTTGGAGCTAAAGCTGGATTTACCTATAAAATAACGGGTAAACATTTATTCGATGCAAATGCTGGTTATATTGAAAGAGCTCCTTCTTTACGTAATACATTTTCTAACTCTAGAGAAAATCATAATATAGTAAGAGGTATTGAAGAAGAAAAAGTAACTTCTTTCGATGCTAGTTATATTTTTAGATCTCCTATCGTTAAAGCAAGATTAACAGGATTCTATTCTACTATTAAAGATGCTAACGAAGTTGGTTTTTACTACGCAGACGGATTAAGTGGTGATGCTATTGCAGAAAACGAAACTTCTGCATTTGTACAAGAAGTTTTAACAGGAATAGATAAAAGAAATATTGGTGTAGAGTTTGGTATTGAAGCTCAAGTAACTCCTACGATTAAGTTAAAAGCGGCAGGTTCCTTTGGTGACTATGTTTATGATAACAACCCAGACTTATATCTAACTTCAGCAAGTTTCGAATCGGAAGATGGTTCTATATCTTACGGACAAGCAAATCTTAAAGATTATAAAGTCGCAGGAGGGCCACAACGTGCAGCTTCTATAGGTTTTGAATATAGAGATCCTAAATACTGGTGGTTTGGTGCAACAGCTAACTTTTTCTCTAACGCTTATGTAGATGTTAATGCATTAACTAGAACCGAAAACTTTTATTTAGATGCAGATGGTTTACCATTTAATGATTATGATGAAGAAATAGCTACAGAATTATTAAAACAAGAAGAATTTGACGATTATATGGTTGTAAATCTTGTTGGTGGTAAGTCTTGGAAAATAGATCAGTACTATATTGGCTTTTTTGCTAGTGTAGGTAATGTACTAGATAAAGAGTACAAAACTGGTGGTTTTGAACAAGGTAGAAATGCAAACTATAGAGAATTAAGAGACGATAATGCCAATCCATCTCGTGTATTTGGACCAAAATATTGGTACGGTCGTGGTGCTAATTACTTTGTAAATGTGTACTTTAGATTTTAAAAAAAAAAGAAAAATTAATAAAAACATTACGAATTATGAAAACTAGTAAATTTTTAACCCTAATATTAGCTTTTGTTGCTTGTATAGCAATAACGTCTTGTGTACAAGATGACGATTACACAATCCCTAGTAGTTTAGGTGATGATGAAAATGAAGCTTTAACTGCCATGTTAGCATCTGCAACTGAAGTAGATCTTGCTTATGTAAAAGCATTATATATTGAAGATGGAGCAGAAACTGTGCCTTTTTATGTTGAAAACGATATTTATGTAAAAGGATATGTATCTTCAAGTGATAAAGATGGAAACTTCTTTAAAGAATTTTATCTTCAAGATGCACCTTCTAATCCAACAGGAGCTTTAAAAATTATTATAGACCAAGTAGATACATACAACCAATACAATAAAGGTCGTGAAGTATATATTAGCTTAAAAGGACTTCAAATTGGAGAAGAAAGAGTTGGAAATGGAATCGTTACTATTGGTGGAGGAACAGAGTTCGACCAATACGGTGGTGTGGTTACTAGAGTAAACGAAAACCAAATTAGAGATAACATTTTACGTTCTGATGTAACTGAAGAAATTATTCCTTTAGCAGTAACTTTTTCTGAACTTACAGATGCTCATGTAGGAGTATTTGTTGAAATTGATGGCGTAGAGTTTGCTGATAATTTAGATGGTGAACGTTATTTTGATGCAGTTCAAGTTTACGATACACAAAGAACTTTACAAGCTTGTAGCGGATTCACTTATTCTAACATGTCTTTAGAAACAAGTTCTTTTGCTACTTTTAAAGAACATTTATTACCAACAGGAAATGGATCAATTAAAGCAATTGTTAATAAAACTTTTGATGGTAGTACACGTATTTTAGCTTTAAATACTGTAGAGGATGTAGCTTTAGATGGAGCTCGTTGTTCTACATTAGATGAAAGCGATTTTAGCGAAATCTTTTTTGAAGATTTTGAATCTATGAGTACTTTTTCAACGGTTTCTGGAAATGGATGGACAGCTTATGCAGAAGAAGGATCATACAACTGGAGAGCATTAACTACTACAGATAGTGGTAATCCTGGACCTGGAAATGTAATTGCTTCTATGGGAGCTTATAATTCTAATTCTCCTAGTAATATTGCTTGGTTAATTAGCCCATCTATAGATTTAGATGCACAAGAATACGAATTTGTTAACTTTCAATCTTCAAATAGTTTTTCGGATGCTAGTGAATTACAAGTACTAATTTCTACAGATTGGGATGGTACTGAAGCAAATATTACAACTGCAACTTGGACTACACTTTCGGATGCTACTGTAGTTGATGCTAGTGAGTATTACCAAGACTGGATAGATTCTGGTTTAGTAGATTTAAGTTCTTATTCTGGAACTGCTTATGTTGCTTTTAAATACATTGGAGGAGATGATGGTTCCGACAATATTGATGGTACTTTCGAAATTGATAACTATAAAGTATTAGCAGAAAACTAATCTTCATAATATAATATCTTTTAAAACCTGCTAATTCCCTTTAGCAGGTTTTATTTTTTAACTAGACTTCCTAATAAATGACACTTTTCGATACTTTATTCTTCAGCGTTTTTAAGCATTATAAAGATGCTAAAAATAAAAAAGCAAACCAACTTGCTACAATCTACATTTCTGTATTACAATGTGCTTTATTATTGCTTTTTGGTGTGTTTTTTGCTGGATTTTTTAAACAAATGAATATGACAACCATGTCGCAAGATAAAGCCATAGTATTATTCATTCTAGCAGGTATATTTATATTTTTTAAAAACTGGATGCAATACGCAGGAAGAAAAAGAAAAGTACTAAATGCTAAAATGCTTAAAAAAAAATCGGTTGGCTATAGTATTTTTATGCTTTGGTTACTCCCAATTGCTTGTATTGGTTTAGCAGTCGTTATTTATCAAGCGGTTTAAAAGGTTTGTGTAATTAAACCAGAAAGATTTATCGACAAGCTCGAAATGACATGAGTTACAGTCATCCGCCATTTCCTCTAATCCCTATTTCTTAAAACCGCATATACAGGAAAATGATCACTATAACCACCTTGATATCTTTTACCAACATAGGTTCTAAAAGGAGAACCTTTATATTTTCCGTTAGCGACTTTTAAAAAATCGGCATCAAAAATATTGATTTTTTCCAGGTGTAATGATTTTTCGGAGGTTTCTAAAAAATTCTTAGTAACAAATATTTGATCAAATAAAAACCACTGTCTTTTATGTTTACTAGTTCCTCTAGTAAAAGAGCGTAAGTTTCCCATAGGGTTAAACAAATCAAAACCACTTACTAGACGCTTAATACTAGTACTAGAAGGATCATCATTAAAATCACCAATAATTAAAATTTTAGCATCAGGATCATTAAGTTTTAAGTTCGAAATTATTTCTCCAACTTTATTAGATCCAGCCATTCTTTTGTGTTCTGTTTCTCGTTCTCCTTCACGTCTTGAAGACCAATGATTAACAATAACATGTATTTTATTGCCAGCTAATTCACCAGAAACTAGTAAAATATCTCTAGTGTAATCTGGCAAGCCTGCATCGTTATAAAGCTCTAAAGCGAATTTTTCTGAAGTTTCTACAGTAAAAACAGTAGCATCATAAAGCAAAGCTACATCAATACCGCGTTCGTCTTTAGAATTGTAATGCACATAATTATAATTACAATTTTCTAAATGTTTAGATGTAATTAAATCTTGTAAAACCTTAGCGTTTTCCACTTCTGCTAAACCAATAATTGCTGGATGTTTTCCGTTTTCTTTTCTTCCTATATTAGAGATGGTATATCCTAACTTGCGTAACTTATTCTTGTAACGCTTTGCAGTCCAACGTTTATCTGCTCTTGGTAAAAAATCATTATCATGCTTTTTTTCATCATCAAAAATATCGAACAAGTTTTCGGTATTATAAAAAGCTATGGTATGTACATTTACATCTTCAGGAATGTCAGAATAATCAATCATTAATATCGTTTATTTATAATAAGTTCGCTAGTTTAGAATAAAGATTCTAACAACAAAACAGCCTTTTGTTATTCTTCAAAAATATAAAAATTAAACTGCTAACAATTGATTAACTTTGTACTTTAATTGAATTTATGATAGAAAAGAAAGATATAGCCCTTGAAAGAGCAGTTTTAATAGGAGTAATTACTAAAAATCAAGACGAAGATAAATCTCAAGAGTATTTAGATGAGTTAGAGTTTTTAACATTTACAGCTGGAGGAGAAGTATTAAAGCGATTTACCCAAAAACTAGATACACCAAACCCTAAAACATTTATTGGAACTGGGAAGATGGAAGATGTACGTAAGTTTATTGAAAAAAATAATATCGGTACAGCGATTTTTGACGACGAACTTTCTGCAGCTCAAGAACGTAACATAAGTAAAATTCTAGAATGTAAAGTACTAGATAGAACCAATCTTATTCTCGATATTTTTGCGCAAAGAGCACAAACCAGTTATGCAAGAACGCAAGTAGAATTGGCACAATGCGAATATTTACTACCAAGATTAAAAGGTATGTGGACGCATCTAGAACGACAAAAAGGTGGTATTGGAATGCGTGGACCTGGAGAAACAGAAATTGAAACCGATAGACGTATTGTAAGAGATAGAATTACACTACTAAAAAACAAAATAAAGACCATAGACAAACAAATGTCTGTACAACGAGGTAATCGAGGTAAAATGGTAAGAGTAGCGCTTGTAGGTTACACCAATGTTGGTAAATCTACCTTAATGAATGTAATTAGTAAAAGTAAAGTATTTGCCGAAAACAAACTCTTTGCAACTTTAGATACTACTGTTCGAAAAGTTGTTATTCAAAATTTGCCTTTTTTATTGAGCGATACAGTTGGTTTTATACGTAAGCTACCAACCCAATTAGTAGAGAGTTTTAAAAGTACCTTAGACGAGGTTCGAGAAGCAGATTTACTATTACATGTGGTAGATATTTCGCATCCTAATTTTGAAGAACATATAGAATCTGTAAACAAAATTTTAGGAGAAATAGACAGTTCCGACAAACCAATGATCATGGTTTTTAATAAAATTGATGCTTATGAAGCAGAACCTTACGATGAAACCGATTTAATAGCAGAACGTACCGAAGAGCACTATTCTTTAGAAGAATGGAAAAAAACTTGGATGCACAGGGTTGGTAAAAACAATGCCTTATTTATTTCTGCTTTAAACAAACAAAATTTGGTAGACTTTAAAAAACGTGTGTATGATGAAGTTCGTGAAATTCATGTAACCCGTTTTCCTTATAATCATTTTTTATATCCAGATTATACCGAAGAAGAGTAGAATTCTATTACAACGTCACTTCAAGTACTTTCGAAGTATAAGTATTTGTTTTAAAAAGTTTGGCAATTTGCTTTTGGTAGAAATAGCCAAAAGCAACCACGCTTTACACTATATCTTTCTGCAAAGTAGTATAGCATTTGTATCAAGTCCTTATTCATAGACAAAAAATATTTTAAAAAAACCATAGCATAATTATTCTTTGCATAAAGGATGCCGTTGCAATCGTTATTGCGGGCTGACTATTATGGTTCTAGCAAAGAATAGCAGTAAGATAATCTGTGCTCTCTATTTTTAGATAAAGGAAGCAGTACATGAACAACATATTTACAAACAAAAAACGCGCTTCATAGAAGCGCGTTTTTAAAAATATAATTTTTATTTTCTAATAATTAGAAACCATAGTTAAAACCTACACCAAAAGCTTCTCTAATTTGAAAACCATTTGGGTTTGCGTTGTCATCGTAAATCGCTTGAAATACTAAGTTCGCAGAAATGTATTTGTTTACAGCCATAGAAAGATTCATAGTGTAATCGATATCTACATTTTGAGGATCTTCTAAATAGTTAGTATATAAAGCTAAGATGTTTTCCATAGAAATGTTTTTACCTAAGTTTAATTTATAATACCCTCTTAATGCAGCGCCTAACTCAAAACGAGTAGTGTCACCAGGATCAGTACCAAAACTTCCAGCAAATTCATCATGCACTATAATTAATTTAGCAGCAGCAGGAGAAATCATAACATTTAAGTTATCCGATTTTTTCCATAACATTCCAGGTCCAGCTTGAAAATAAGCAGGTGAGAAGAAATGTGACGTAGTAGCAATAGTATTACCATTAGTGTCATATAAAAACCCTTTGTCCATTTGTGTTTTAAAGTTAAAATAAGCTGAGTAATACCAGTTACCACTTGCTTTTTTACCACCAATAGAGTTAAATTCAATTCTGTCATTAGACTTAGTGAAATCGTCAGCTCCTTTAGTTTTATTCACACCATAGTCAACAATAAGTTTATTGTCCCAAATGTAATCTCCTTTAATTAAGTTCGCATCGTAGTTAATTAATAGGTTAGCAGCTAAGTTACCTATTCCTCCACCAGTCCATTCATTGTTGAATGCAGATTGGTTAAAAGTTACTAAAACATTACCACCTTTTCTCCATCCTGGTAAAGCATCAATTTGAGCTTGTAGCGCATTTGCTTCTGCTTGAGCAGCATCAGCTATAGCTTGCTTTTCTGCTTTTTGAGCTGCTAATTCTTCTTTAGTTAAAGTGTTTTCATCTGTCTGTGCATTTACTGAAGCTACTCCAATAAATAATGCAACTAATAAAAATATTTTTTTCATTTGTTTTGTTTTTTGAACGCGCAAAAATAAGTATTAAGACTACAATACTTTATACTAATATTGGTTTATTCTTCTTAAAATAGATAAAGTGATCTATTTTGACGATAAAGTGTTTTTAAATAGTGGGACAGCAGAACACGCCTCGCCAAACATGATAGATTTAGCAATAGGTTTTAACTTGTTGGTAATCATTAGGTAAGCGCTCGAAGGTACTGGTTTTTTCGAGCAACCTTTAATGATAATTGGTTTGTCCTTATAACTAGTAATATCTAGATTTTGGATAATTTCTTGGTATAGTGAAGTTTCTAAAGTTTCTAAGTTTCCTAAAACGGTAGTATTTGTATAAGGTTCTAGGTGAATACTTAAAAGCATATATGCCCAATCTGGTACAATCGCATCTGTTGTACAAGTAAGTGCAACAAAAGTATCTTGATACTGTGACCAATCATGATCTTTTACTAATGCTCTAAAGTCTTTTTCGCGTAAAACAAAGCCTTCATAAAGCCAGTCTTTAATGTCAAAAAGTATACGCTTGCCTTGTGGATAATAATCTTCAAGATCAAAGACTTCTAATTTGCTATTTGCAACGCGATTTATAATTTCTTCTGCCATAATACGAAGATAGGTGTTTTAAATTATTTGTTAAATGGGAATTCGAGTGAAATTCTTAACAGAATTTACAAGAGTAACTATTGGTAACCCTCAGCTTGTAGTGTAAATAAATCTGCATAAAGAGATTTGTTTTTCATGAGTTCTTCATGTGTGCCAATCTCTAAAACGCGTCCTTCTTCTAAAACTAAAATTCTATCTGCTTGCCGTACAGTGCTAAATCTATGTGAAATAATAACACTTGTTTTATCTTTTGTTAAGCCTATAAAACGATCGAAAACTTCGCTTTCAGCTTTAGCGTCTAATGCCGAAGTTGGTTCATCTAAAATCATTACTTTGGCGTCTTTCATATATGCTCTAGCTAATGCAACTTTTTGCCATTGTCCTCCAGAAAGTTCTTGCCCTTTCGAAAAACGTTTACCAAGCTGTTGGTCGTAACCAAATTTTAAATCTTGCACTACTTCATTAGCTAAACTAAGTGCTGCAGCATTTTCAATTTTTAATTGGTTATCTATTTCATCAATATCTCCAATAGCTATATTTTCTCTTACGGTAAATTCATATTTAAAAAAGTCTTGAAAAATAACACCAAAATACGCTTGGTATGCAGCTTTATTAAATCTGTTTATGTTAATTCCGTCTAATAATATTTCACCAGAAGTAGGTTCGTAAAAGCGCAATACCAATTTGGTTAATGTCGTTTTTCCTGCTCCATTTTGACCTACAAACGCTAATTTTTCACCCGCTTTCATAGTGAAACTAATTCCTTTTAGTATTTCGTTTTCAGATCCTGGATATGCAAAATGTACATTTTTGAATTCAAATCCTTCCTTAATAACTTCCGGAAGAGGCATGTCTTCTTTGTGCGATGGTGCAATAGAGATATCTAAAAAATCAAAGTAATCTTTTAAGTATAAAGCACTTTCTGTAATACGAGTAAATTTAGAAAAGAAGTCCTGTAAATTTTTGGTAAGTCTATTAAATGTTCCAGATAAAAAGGTTAATTCTCCTAGAGTAATCATTCCTGAAATTACTCTATAAATTATAAATATATAAGCGCCGTAATAACTTAATGTGCCTAAAACATTAAATACAAATCCTAAAGCAGAACGTTTTACTGCTAGTTTTTTATTTAAATCGTAATATTCTTGTGAGAGGTTTTTAAATCGATCAACAACAAAATCTGTTAATCCAAAGAGTTTTATTTCTTTTGCTGTTTTGTCATTTGCACCAATAAAACGCAAGTAGTCTAGTTCTCTGCGTTCTGCAGTCCAACCTCTAGCTAAAGAGTATTGTTGTTGGCTAAACCAAATTTCGTTTATAAACGAAGGAATAATACTTAATACTAAAAGGATGATTAAGTAAGGTTCAAAATAAATTAAACCAGCGATTAGTGTAAGTATAGATATTAAACTTTGTACTTCGCCTAATGCATTAGACATAAGACCTACACGGCTGGTTGTTTGGGTTCTTGCGCGTTCTAGTTTGTCATAAAACTCAGAATCTTCAAGAAGGCTGATATTTATTTGATTTGTTTTTTTTATGATTCTTACGGACGAATCGATAGAATAAGAATCACCAAGCAAACCGTCTGTTAAAGAAATGGCTCTACTCACTAAATCGGAAATAATAATAAGACCAAACTCTATGGCAACATAGGTCCAAAGTAACGATAAATCGGCAACCTCTGTTTTCGTTTGAAGAATAATTTCATCAATTATTATTTTGCCAATCCAAAGAATTACAACTGGTAAAACGGCTCCAATAAGCCTACAAAAAGCAGATAGTAAAAAGAGTTTTTTATTGGTTTTCCAGATTTCTTTAAAAAATCTAGGAATAAAAACTAGCGCACTAAAAGATTCTTTTAAGCTAGTTTTTTTGCCATCTTTAAGAGATTTAGGTGCTTGTCTTGGCATTAATGTTTTCTATTTAAAGCATGCCAAGTTCTAATTTCGCTTCTTCACTCATTAAATCTTGAGACCAAGGAGGATCGAATGTAATTTCTACTTCTGCATCTTTAACCTCGTTTAGAGATTTTACTTTTTCCTCTACTTCAAGTGGTAGCGTTTCTGCCACAGGACAGTTTGGTGTTGTTAGTGTCATTAAGATTTTTACATCATAATCTTCGTTTACAAAAACGTCGTAGATTAATCCTAATTCATATATATCTACAGGGATTTCTGGATCGAAAATAGTTTTTAAAACTTTTACAATCTTTTCTCCTAATACTGCAGTGTCTATTGTTTCGCTCATGAAAAATTTATTTTTAGTTTCCTTAAAAAAGGTAATCTATTGTTTTTAAGATTCCTGCCTACGCAGAAATGTGCTAATTAAGTTGCGTTTGGTATGCAATAGCATATAATTTTAATTGCTTAATCATGCTTACCAGGCCGTTTGCTCTTGTAGGAGACAAATGTTCTTTTAGTCCAATTTGATCAATAAAATCAGTATTTGCTTCTAAAATAGCTGCTGGATGTTGGTTAGAAAAAACACGAATTAAAATAGCAATAATTCCTTTTGTAATTATGGCATCGCTATCAGCAGTAAAAGCTATTTTGTCTTCTTTTAGTTCTGCATGCACCCAAACTTTACTTTGGCAACCTTTAATAATATTATCTTCAGTTTTGTATTGCGCTTCAATGAGTGGTAATGTTTTTCCTAGATCTATCATGTATTGATAGCGTTCTTCCCAATCTTCAAACATGGAAAACTCTTCTATTATTTCGTTTTGAATTTCTTGAATATTCACGGTTTTCTATTTTTTACAAAAATACAATTAAGTATTATGTTCATTATTATATTTATTGCTTTTCCTCAATATTTAAAATTGTATTTACTAAATCTGCAATTTTAGCATTAGGATTGCCATGATCAAAAGTTTTAGAACGATAAGTTTTTCCATTTTTAGTAATGGTAAATGTTGCTCCAGCAGCGCCATCATATTGATGTGCAGTAGATGGTGGTTCGAGATTTTCTAATTCTTCAAGGTTTAAAACCGCTACTTTTTTAAATATATCTGTCGTTTCTTTTTGACTAAACTTTCTTGCTTTTGGTTGTACACCTCTTTGGTTTTGAGAAATTATACTATCCTTTTTAATTTTTATGTTTAAGTAACTGCCTCTTGTAATAGCGCTGTATTCTATTGAGTAATTATCAATTTGCGCTATTTTAGATATATTGTTATTCGTTGCCGAAATTAAATTTTCTTTTTCGTTTTTTAATGTTAGTGTGTTGTTAGCTATGGAATAAGAAGTCGTTTTTTCTAATGCTTTTAATAGTTGGTTCTCTACATCCATAAAACGTTTACAATGCATTTTTGTAGAAACTAATGGGCCTATTTTTAAGGTATTATTGGTAATAGTATATTCACCAGAAAATCTATTGCAACCTGCAAATCCAGAAACTCTGTTTGTTGCTTCATCAAAATTTATATGCATATCTTTTGGGAGGTCTGTATTATCCATAAAGGAAGATATAAGATATTTTCCAGATAGAATAATAGTTTGTTTAGCATCTGTATTGTCTTGCATATTTGTAGTTGCTTTAGCGTTTCCACAAGACTTAAGTGCAAAAACAGTTATAAGTATGGTAATAAATTTCATGATTTTCATTTGTTAAAATTTAAATATAATATACAAAAAAGACGCCAAACTTTAAGATAGCATCATTTTAGCTTTTTTTACACCAGAAACTAAAGCATCAATTTCTTCTTTGGTGTTATAGAAAGCAAAAGAAGCACGAACCGTACCTGGAATTTTAAAAAAGTCCATAATAGGTTGTGCGCAGTGATGACCTGTTCTAACAGCAATTCCTAATTTATCTAAAATAGTTCCAACATCGTATGGATGAATCCCTTCTAGGTTAAAAGATACTACCGAGGTTTTATTATTAGCGGTTCCGTAAATTTTTAAACCTTCAATTTCTATAAGTGCTTTGGTTGCATACTCTAAAAGTTCGTGTTCGTATTTTGCAATAGCATCAAAACCAATGGTATTCATATAATCTATGGCTGCACCAAATGCAATGCCACCACAAATATTGGGTGTTCCTGCTTCGAATTTATGTGGTAATCCTGCATAGGTTGTTTTTGTAAAACTTACTTCGGCAATCATTTCTCCACCACCTTGATAAGGAGGGAGTTTGTTTAACCATTCTTCTTTTCCGTACAACATACCTACTCCTGTTGGCCCACACATTTTATGTGCAGATGCTACATAAAAATCAACATCTAAATCTTGTACATCAGGTTTTACATGTGGACAAGCTTGTGCGCCATCAATTAATACTGCCGCGCCAACTTGATGTGCTTTATTAATGATTTCTTCAATAGGGTTAATGGTTCCTAGGGCATTTGAAATATGATTAGTAAATACTAATTTTGTGTTTTCATTTAGTAAATTGTCATATTCATGCATTACCAATTCCCCATCTTGGTTCATTGGTATGACTTTTAAAATTGCGCCTGTTTTTTCGCATAACATTTGCCAAGGCACAATATTACTATGGTGCTCTAAAGCCGAAACAATGATTTCATCCCCTTTTTTTAGTAAGGAAGCAAAACCATTTGCAATTAAATTTATACTATGTGTAGTACCAGAGGTATATATTATTTCGTGTGCGTGTTTGGCATTAAAATGTTTTTGAATGGTATGTCTTGCTGCTTCGTATTTATCTGTAGCCTCTTGACTTAGTGCATGTACACCACGATGAATATTTGCGTTGTAATTACTGTAATAATCTATTATAACATCGATTACTTGTTGTGGTGTTTGTGATGTTGCTGCATTATCAAAATACACCAAAGGTTTTCCGTTTACTTCTCTTTTAAGTATTGGGAAATCTGCTCTTATTTTCTTCAAATCTAACATGCTACAAATTTACGGTTTGTTACTAAAAGAAGTGTAAAGAAAAAGATAAATGATACATTTTATTTAAATTTTATACAAATGCATTTAAATAAAATGTATATTTGTACTATGTATAGCAAAGAATTAACAAAAGGAACGTTACAACCTATCATTTTAAAGCTTATTAGTCAAAGGGAAAAAATGTATGGTTATGAGATAACGCAAGAAGTAAAGAAACTTACGCTTGGTAAGATTGATATATCAGAAGGAGCTTTGTATCCTATACTTCATAAGTTGGAAGCTAAAGGTATCTTAGAGACAGAGAAAGTATACATTGGTAAACGAGTAAGGAAATATTACAAAGTTACCAGTGAAGGAACAAAAGCAGTAGAAGAAGTGACGCAGGAAATAAATAATTTTATGGAAACGTTGCATTTAATTTTTAACCCAAAACCTATTATATAATGCGAATAGAAGAAAAACATATTGATTTTATAGAAAATAGTTTGAAGTTTTATGGAGTTAAAGAAGATCGCTTAAGGGAGGATTTAATAGACCATATTTGCACGTATATTGAAAGTAGAGACGGTGAAGATTTTGATGCTTTATATCAAGAAGCATTACAAAAATTTGGAGGCTATGCTAGTTTTCAAAATTTACAATTAGAAACCAATTTACAGAAGTTTCATAAAGAGAGCGTGCTACTTAATAAACTAAAAATAGGTTTAGGTTTTACTATGCTAGCATTACTGGTGTTGGGAATGTTGTTTAAAATTATGCACTGGCCTTATGCAAGTTCTATGCTTTTAGGAGCAATTATTACTTTTATTCTAGGAGTACTTCCGGTGCTATTTTATGCTAGATATAAAAGATTAAACTATAAATTTTCTTAAAATAATAATTATGAAAAAATCATTTTACGTAGTGGGCTTCTTTACCTTTTTTGCGCTTGGAATTGGAGCGATGTTTGAATTTTTAACTTGGCCTTATCGAGGAATAGTTGTGTTTATAGGATTCTTACTTTTAAACTTTGGATTGATACCCATGTATTTTTATCAGAAGTATCAGCAGGTCAAAAGTTGAGTCTTATCTATGACTTGAAACAAAAAACGGCAAACATATGAATGTTTGCCGTTTTTTGTTTTTTAGCCCAGATTGCGGCATTGTTGGAGCTCCTCAAAGAGAGCGACTGCCAAAAGCTGGAAATAGCTTAAAAAAAAATTATAAATCGAAACCAATATTCACACCTAACTTGTTTGCTATAAGTCCGTTAATACGCTTTTTTAGTTCTGGAATTTTCACAGATTCTAGTACATTATTCGCAAAAGCATACATTAATAAAGCTTTTGCTTCTTTTTCTGGAATACCTCTAGAGCGTAAGTAAAACATGGCACTATCATCTAACTGACCAATCGTACAACCATGCGAACATTTTACATCGTCTGCAAAAATTTCTAGTTGCGGTTTCGAGTTTATGGTTGCTTTATCACTTAGTAAAATATTATTGTTAGATTGAAACGCATTGGTTTTTTGCGCTTCTTTATTTACAATTACTTTACCATTAAAAACCCCTGTAGCACTGTCGTTAAAGATACCTTTATAATCTTGGTGGCTTTCGCAATTAGGTTCTATATGGTGTACTAAAGTGTTGTGGTCTACATGTTGTTTGTCGCCAATAATGGTTACACCATTTAATGTAGAGTCCATGTGCTCACCATTTTGGTAAAAGTTAAGGTTGTTACGTGTTAACTTTCCTCCAAAACTAAAGGTATGTACAGATACATGACTTTCGCGTTTTTGATTTACAAAGGTGTTATCAATTAACGATGCATTTACATTATCGTTTTGAATTTTATAGTAATCAATTATAGCACGTTTGTTTCCAAATATTTCTGTAACACTATTGGTTAAAACAGGGTTGTTAGATAAACTTTGGTGGCGTTCAATAATTTGTACATGCGAGTTTTCGTCTACAACAATTAAGTTCCGTGGTTGTTGCATTAATGCAACTTCGCTTCCTGTAGAAAAATGTAAAATTTGAATTGGTTTATTTACCAATTTGTTTTTTGGAATATGTATGTAAGCACCTTCTTGAGCAAACGCAGTATTTAATGAAGTTAAGCTGTCTTTTGTAGCTACTTTATTAAAATAGTTTTCAATAATTAAACGATATTTTGGTTTATTTAAAGCCGAAGACATTAAGCAAACATCGATACCATCATGCGTAGTTTGAGATAAATGCGAAGCAAATTTACCATCAATAAACACAATATTATAGGTGTCTATATCATGAATGAAATACTTTTTAACGTCGCTATATTCTATGGCGTTTTCTTGTTTAGGAAAAACACTATAGTCTTGTTTTAAAATACTGTTTAATGATGTGTATTTCCAAGCTTCATCTTTTTTAGAAGGAAAACCTTCTGTTTCAAAAGTTTTTATCGCTTCTGTACGAATATCATGTATTTGACAGTCGATGTCTACATGATTTTCGAAAGCTAAAAATGAGGAAACTAATTTTTCTTTTAAATCCATTTTTGTTTCGTTGTTAGTTATTAGTTAATGATCGCTAGCTCTCACTATCGACATCAAGCTATAAACTAATTTAACTTAAGTAATTATTTAACTAGTTTTTATACAACTAGCAACTAATTACTATTTATGCGTTTACTTCTTCTTTAATCCAGTCGTATCCTTTTTCCTCTAACTCATGTGCTAGAGCAGCAGTTCCAGATTTTACAATTTTTCCATTGTATAAAACGTGAACAAAATCGGGTTTGATATAGTCTAGTAAACGTTGGTAGTGTGTAATTAAAATGACTGCATTGTCTTTGCTTTTTAATTTGTTAACACCATTTGCTACAATACGAAGAGCATCGATATCTAAACCAGAATCTGTTTCGTCAAGAATCGCTAATTTTGGTTCCAGCATTGCCATTTGAAAGATTTCATTACGTTTCTTTTCTCCACCAGAAAAACCTTGGTTTAAAGAACGAGATAAAAACTTTCTATCTATTTCTAACATTTCCGATTTAGAACGAATAAGCTTCAACATTTCGTTGGCAGGCATATCTTCTAATCCTTTTGCTTTACGGTTTGCGTTAATAGCAGTTTTTATAAAGTTAGTAACAGAAACTCCAGGAATTTCTACAGGATATTGAAACGATAAAAACACACCTTTGTGTGCGCGTTCTTCTGCAGCAAGTTCTTCGATATCTTCATTTTCTAATAAAATGTTTCCAGCTGTAACTTCATATTCTTCTTTTCCTGCAATTACAGACGCTAAAGTACTTTTACCAGAACCATTAGGTCCCATGATTGCATGTACTTCGCCTGCTTTTACTTCTAGATTAATTCCTTTTAAAATAGACTTTTCTTCTACACTTGCGTGCAAGTTGTTTATTTTTAACATAATTATTTTGTGCCTAATTTTACAACATTTTCTGCTTCTGATTTAATAGCAGATATATTTAATATTTCTTTAATTTCAATTTGATTATCCCAGCCTTCTTCTCCTTCGGGTTTCTGTTGGATTTTTGCTCGTACTTCTACCATTACAAAATCGGTGTCTTCCTTTTTAAATGGTTTTGCCTGTTTGTTTAATTCGGTAACCTTATCGTCTAGGATCACGCCGTAAATTTGGTTGTGTGTTTGTAAAACCGCTGCGTCTGCATAATAAACGAACTCACCTTTTAGTAAGGTTAATCCATCACTTTGTTTTGCTGTTCTACCGTCTTTTGTTTCCGTAGTTTCTTCAGTGTTTTCCTTTTTTGATTCGTTTTTACAACTTGTAAAAGTTACTGCTAATACTAATAAGAATACTAATTTTTTCATTGGTACTTAAAAAATTAATTTAATTAAACTTTGATTATATTTCGTTGCAGACCTGTCTAGGTCTATTATATTATCCTACACTTCCTTCTAACGAAATTTCTAGTAATTTTTGAGCTTCTACAGCAAATTCCATAGGTAGTTTATTTAATACGTCTTTACTAAAACCATTTACAATTAATGCAATAGCTTTTTCGGTATCTATACCACGTTGGTTACAGTAAAATATTTGGTCTTCCCCAATTTTACTCGTTGTTGCTTCGTGTTCTATTTGAGCTGTTTTGTTTTTTGCTTCTATGTATGGAAATGTGTGTGCTCCACATTCATTACCCATTAGTAAACTGTCACATTGACTAAAATTACGAGCGTTTTCAGCACGAGAGCTTACTTGTACTAAACCTCTGTAGGAGTTTTGTGATTTTCCTGCTGAAATTCCTTTCGAAATAATAGTAGATTTTGTGTTTTTACCTAAATGAATCATTTTGGTTCCAGTATCTGCTTGCTGAAAATTGTTAGTTACTGCAATAGAATAAAATTCACCAACAGAATTATCTCCTTTTAGTACACAAGAAGGATATTTCCAGGTTACAGCAGAACCTGTTTCTACTTGCGTCCATGAAATTTTTGCATTCTTTTCACACAAACCACGTTTGGTTACAAAGTTGTAAACACCACCTTTTCCTTCTGCATTCCCTGGGTACCAGTTTTGTACTGTAGAGTATTTAATTTCTGCATCATCAAGTGCAATTAGCTCTACAACTGCAGCATGTAATTGGTTTTCGTCACGACTTGGTGCAGTACAACCTTCTAAGTACGATACATAACTACCTTCGTCTGCTATAACAAGTGTTCTTTCAAACTGTCCTGTTCCAGCTTGATTTATTCTAAAGTATGTAGATAATTCCATAGGGCATTTTACACCTTTTGGAATGTAGCAAAAAGAGCCATCACTAAAAACTGCAGAGTTTAAAGCTGCATAAAAGTTGTCTTTTGTAGGTACAATGGTCCCTAAGTATTTTTTCACTAATTCTGGATGCTCTTGAATGGCTTCCGAAATAGGCATGAATATAATTCCTTTTTCTGCTAGTGTTTTCTTGAAAGTTGTAGCAACAGAAACCGAATCTACCACGATATCCATGGCAATATTGTTCATTTTTTTCTGCTCATCTACAGAAATACCTAGCTTTTTGTACATTGCTAGTAAATCTGGATCTACATCATCTAATGTTTTATTTGGGTCTACAGAAGTTGGCGCAGAGTAATATGCAATTGCTTGAAAATCTGGTTTGGTATAATGTACATTAGCCCAATCTGGTTCTTTCATTTCTTTCCAAACCTTAAAAGCTTCTAGTCTCCATTGTGTCATCCATTCTGGCTCATCTTTCTTTTTAGAAATAGCACGTACAATGTCTTCATTTAATCCAATAGGAAAAGTGTCAGATTCAATATCTGTGTAAAAACCATATTCGTATTCTTTGGTTTTAAGTTCTTCTCTTAGATCGTCTTCTGTATATTTACTCATATCTCGATTTTAATTTTAAATTCTTTCTTATGAATAGAAAGATTTACATTGGTTTATAGTGAAAAAGATTCACCACAACCACAAGTTCTGTTAGCGTTTGGATTGTTAAAAACAAATCCGGTTCCGTTTAATCCTCCAGAATATTCTAGTGTTGTTCCTATTAGGTACAAAAAGCTTTTTTTGTCTACAATAATTTTTACATCGTTGTCTACAAACACTTTATCTTCTTCTTGCTTTTCTTTATCAAACTTTAAATCATAAGATAAACCGGAGCAACCTCCACTTTTTACACCAACACGAACATAGTCTGTTGCTGCATTATAGCCATCATCAGTCATAAGTTCTATAACTTTTCTTTTAGCTGTTTCTGAAACTTTTATCATATTATTAAATTGATTTATCTAAATAGAGTGCAAATATACAATATAAGTCATGGATTTCCATATAAGCTTACATTATATTAGTGATGTTTTAATAAGAAAAATCTATTGGTTGTTAAAAGCAGGATTGTTAATAAATGATGGGTCTGAAAGCGATAAGAGGAAAGCTTTTAGATCTGCTTTGTCTGAATCGGAAAGATGCACACCACCTTCATCCACTTTTTTCATTAATGGATCTATGGTTGGTGAGTCTTGTAAACCTTCGCTGTAATGATTTATTACTTCTTCTAGAGAGTTGAAACGACCATCATGCATATAAGGAGCAGTGAAAATAAGATTACGTAAAGAAGGAGATTTAAATTTACCATTATCTGCTGGATCTCCTGTAATTTCTCCTAAGCCAATATCTGTAAATACTGCGTCTAAACCGTTGTTATGAAATAAGTTGTCTGTCCATAAAGGATTGTTTGGGTTCCCGTGACAGTGAAAACAATCTCCTTTGGTTTCGTCCATGAAAACGTTTAATCCGTTTTCTTCTTGAGGCGTTAGTGTTGCTTCTTCTAGTAAATATCTGTCGAATTTCGAGTTTGCTGAAATTAAGATTCGCTCAAATTGCGCAAGTGCTTTTGTGACTAGTTCTTTTGTTATGGGTGTAGTGCCAAATGCTTCTTCAAAAAGTTTCGGGTATTCTGAGTGATTTTGTAATCTGGTTATAACTGTTTCCCATGAGTTATTCATTTCTATTGGGTTTGTAACAGGTTCTAGTGCTTGATGTTCTAGACTAAATACACGACCATCCCAAAAGAATTTTTTATCATAGTTCCAAGCCATATTAAATAAAGGCATGGAGTTTCGCGTGCCAATGCTTCCGTCTATACCAACACTAAATCTGGCTGGATCTGTAAAGGCGTTTCCTGGATTATGACAAGAAGCACAAGCTTGCGTGTTATTTTCGGATAAAATAGTATCGAAAAAAAGTTTTTTTCCTAAAATTATTCCTTCTTCTGTTTGTATGTTATTTACTGGAATTATAGGAGCTAATATATTGTCTTCAAAAACTTGAGGTATTTGTAATGGGCTTGGAGTTGGTACATATGTATTTGAGCCTGAGGGTTCGTTAGAACAAGACAAGCAGATAATAAACAGAATACTATATACTAACCAATGCCTCATTTTTATTCTGTAATTTCATTTAAAGAAAATACATTTTGCCCGTTTTGAAACATCGTTATTTGTGCATTAAAATTTGGCATCATCATATTGTGTAATGTGTTTAAATCCCATAGGTTTGGGTTTTTAAACCATTCTGCAATATTCATATCTATATTAAAAGTTAGGTCTTTAGATATAGAGACTGGTCCTAATTCTACATCGATAAAAGTATCTTGAAATAATAGGCCGATAGGATCTGAGTTGTCCACTGCTCGAATTGCGTGATATGCATAACCTGTTTCGGTATCTGTATTATCTATAAATTTACCTTCTAATTGCATGTAGTGATAACCACCACCAAGCATATCTGGAACATTCCACGAAGCTGCATTTAAATCGGTATAGGTTTGGCTATAATTATCTTCGGTGTTAAAACCAAAAGTGAAAATTACATTAGTATAATCTCCTTTTGGAATTGCTGTATATGGTTGAAACACTAAATTAACATCATTGGTTACATCTACTAGAAAATGCCCGCTTGTGTATAGCGTTTCTCCGTCTGCTTTTTCTAATCTAATGTTAGAGATTAAGTACCTTAATTTCTCGATACTCATTTGCTCTCCATTTGCATTAGTGAATTGAATGGTGTTGAACTCGGTATTATTCACTTCTGCTCCATCCCAATTATGCGAGAAACTAAAAGTAGCAGAAACATCTTCATTTGAATTATTACCATTGTCTTCTGAACAAGAAAAGCTTAAAAAAGTAAGTAAAGCTAAGGCTAAAATTTTTTTCATTTTTTATTTTATTTTTATTTTTAATAGGTCTGTAAAACCGTTGTTATTTGTTAAATCGAAATCGTTACTACTAGATTCTCCAACAGCAATTATATTTTTATTTGGCAATTCTATAGCGTCGTAAAGGTAATCAATAGTAGAGCCTCCAATTGTTTTTTGCCATTCTATGTTGGCATTGGCATCTATTTTTAATACCCATGCATCATTTTGTCCGTTGTTAGCACTTAAATCACCATCGATACTTCTGGTACTCCCAGAAATTATAAAGCCATTGTCTTGTGCATTAGATATAGATCTACCCGAATCGAAACTAGAGCCTCCAAAAGATTTTTCCCAAATTATAGCTCCGAGAGGGTTTATTTTAATAAGCCATAAATCGGAAGCTCCATACGGATTGCTAATATCTTGATCGTTACTTCTTGCGTCTCCAACTATAATATAATTTCCATCTTGTGTGTTTGTAATAGACCAAGCTTCATCAATTTCTGATCCGCCAAAAGATTTTTCCCAAACAATACTTCCTGTGGTATTTATTTTTACAACCCAAAAATCATAATCCCCTTTGTTATTGCTTATATCTATATCATCACTATCTGAAGAGCCAACAATAATATAGCCATCATTGGTTTCAATAACATCATTAGGGACTTCAGAATAAGATCCTCCATAATATTTACTCCATTCAATATCACCAGATGCGTTTGTTTTAATAGCCCAATAATCGCCACCTGCATGTCTTGCGTGTGATTGTTTCGTGTTACCTTCTCCACCAGAAGCTGTTACATCTAAAACTCCAGTGAGTAGGAATCCATTGTCTGTAGTTTGAATAACGGAAACCCCAATGTCTAAACCAGAATATCCAAAAGATTTCTCCCAAATTAGGTTGCCTGCATTGTCCAGTTTTGCCAGCCAAAAATCGTAATAGCCTGAGTTTTGAGTAACATCTTGATTCGCACTATTAGTTTGTCCTAATATAGCATATCCACCATCTAATGTTTGTACTATAGATTTCCCTCTATCATCTCCAGAACCACCAAAAGTTTTGTTCCATTGCAGTTGGTTATTTTCGTCAAATTTTAAAACCCAATAATCATAACTTTCATTTGTTTTATCTGTTATATCAAAATCCTTACTTTGTGTATGACCAAGAATTACATAACCACCATCTTGTGTGCTTACAATTGATTGTGCGCTTTCATTTTTTGTACCACCAAATGTAGAAATAGCTTCAATTTCACCTAAAAAAGCATTTCCGGAAGATGTTGCATTGTCATCTGACTTACAGCTATTTAAAAAAATAACGGTAAGGCTTACAATTAAGGTGGAAAGAATGTTTAATTTATTATTCACTTTTTCTTACTATTAAAAGACCTCTTTCTATATCACTAATAATAATGTTGCCACTTGCGAAATATGGATATACACTCCAAGCGCCATTAAAACTTGTATTATTATTTTCTGGATGTGTATCAAAAAAACCAGACTCTATCAATGTACCAGAAGCAATATTTGTAATATCAATCATTCTTAATCCAGCAGAATAACAAGCTTGAAAATAAGTATTTCCTTTTACATAACCATTATGATCTATGGCTGCAGTTGGGCCAAAATAATCTGCATGAAAAAGAGGATTGTCTAAATCATTGAAGTCAAATATAATGGTTCTAGTATTATTACCAAAGCCTAATTCATCTGTTTCGTCTCCAAGAATGAAATATTGTTTATCTTCTGTAAACCATCCTTGATGTGTATAACCAATATTATTGTATGCGATTGTTGAAATAGTAATAGGATTTGCTTTGTCTGATATGTCTGCAATTACAATTTCATTTTCATTACTTCCTATTAAAATTTCATGTCCAGTATAGTCCGAATCTGGACCATTATAAGTTACTACTTGTGCATCATGCGAATAACCATTAAAACCACCTTCTGCTATTGGGTTTGTTGGGTTTTGAATATTAATAAAATGCGCTCCACCACCAAATGTATTAGAGCCTACTGCGTATGCATATCCAGAATCTTCATTTATAACAATATTATGCGCTTTTCCAAACTCTGTATAATGTGCGTCTGATGTGAAGTTTGCTGGAGGATTTGTTACGTTTCTTAATTTTTTTAAATCAAATACTTGCATACCATGATTTAAGTTTTGGTTTCCATCTGCTACTATATAAGCGTGATTATTATACACTTTTACATCACGCCAAAAATTGGCGCCTTCGGCAGTATCTAATCTTCCTAAAAAAATAGGTTCAATTGGGTTTGTGATATCTACAAAAGCAGTACTATTGGTCATGGCTATTATAGCATATTCATTACCAGTTAAAGAGTCAGTCCATCCCCAAATATCACTTCCTTCAGGATTTCCCATTGTATTAGCTAAAACGGAAACAGGAACATGGGACATTAAATTATAGCCGTCACAAGGGTATGGTCCTGCCATTCCATCAATACATTCAAATAAAGGTATATCTAAAACAGGATCGCATACATCACCAATACCATCATTATCTGCATCTGTTTGCTCTGGATTAGCCATATCTATACAGTTATCTATATTATCAGGTATTCCATCTTCATCTGTATCTGCATCTGCTACAAGATCACATGCATCTCCAACACCATCATTATCTGTATCCGCTTGGTCTGGATTTGCTATTTCTACACAGTTATCTATATTGTCTGTAATTCCATCTCCATCAATATCAGAATCTTGAGTGATAATTATATTTACGGGCTCATTATCACAGGAATAAATTAATGGTACTAATAGAGTGATAAAAACCAATCTTTGTAATAAATATTTCTTTTTCAAGAATTTTGACATACTATTAAATTTAAAAAACTTCTTTATTTGCTAAAAAAAGCTCAATGTATTTAAGCAAAATTAGAAGAATTATCTAAAATATTCTTATCCACACTGTTAAAACTGCTTCTTTTTCATTTTGGTATAATCACTTCTTCTTTTTTATTTAATAATATGGCATATTTTTAATAATAAGCTTCTTATTTTTGCAACATGATAGAAGATAAAAACCAACAACGTACCTCATTAAGTGATTTAGGAGAATTTGGATTGATAGACCATTTAACTTCGCATTTTAAAGTGTCACAAAAATCTACCATTAAAAGTATTGGAGATGATGCAGCTGTTTTAGAATTTAAGAAAAAGCAAATTGTAGTTACTACAGACTTATTGGTCGAAGGTGTGCATTTCGATTTAAGTTATATGCCTTTAAAACACTTAGGGTATAAATCTGTTGTTGTTAACTTGTCGGATGTGTTTGCAATGAATGCGAACGCAACTCAAATTACCGTTTCTATTGCTGTTTCTAATCGTTTTCCTTTAGAAGCATTAGAAGAATTATACGCAGGAATTGAAACAGCTGCAGGAATTTATGGTGTAGATGTTGTTGGAGGAGATACGACTTCCTCTACTTCAGGATTACTAATCTCTGTAACAGCAATTGGAGAAGTTGAAAAAGAAAATGTGGTGTATAGAAGTGGTGCAAAACCTAATGATTTATTAGTAGTTACTGGTGATATTGGTGGAGCATATATGGGATTACAGGTTTTAGAACGCGAAAAACAAGTGTTTTTGGTAAACCCAAATAGTCAACCAGATATGGAGCCTTACGCGTATATTATAGAAAGACAATTAAAACCGGAAGCAAGAAGAGATGTTGTAAAGCTTTTTAAAGATTTAAAGGTTAAACCTTCTGCAATGATTGATGTTAGTGATGGGTTGTCTTCCGAGATTATGCATTTATGTAAGCACAGTAAGGTTGGTTGTGATTTATATGAAAATAAATTACCCTTAGATCCTCAAGTTATATCTACTTGTGAAGAGTTTAACTTAGATAGTACAACAGTAGCTTTAAGTGGAGGTGAAGATTATGAATTGCTTTTTACAATATCTCAAGAAGATTATCCTAAAATAAAAGCCAATCCTAATTTTACAGTAATTGGTTTTATGACAGAGCCAAATGTAGGAATGCATTTAGTTACTAGAGCAGAAACTAAAATACCTCTGCAAGCACAAGGTTGGAATTCATTTAACGATCAAGAATAAGCGCTTTTCGTTTCTTTTTTTTGTAATGCATGCTTTTTAATACCAAATTGATTTCCTTAAATTTAGGAGTTAACGGAATTAAATTGCCATTACCACTAGTAGTCATTTGTTTTTTACAATGTTTACATTGATATTCCTTCACATGTGCTGTGATATCTTTTGTAACCTTAAAATCATGACCAAATACGCTACAGTGAATTGGATTCATATAGTTAATTAGTTCTTTTAGAGATAACTAAGCTAACTTTTTTTTGTGAATTCTTTAGAAGGCTTGTCTAACTAATCGATGAAGCGTAAGATTTTTCCTGTAAACGTGTTGCTTTGTTGTTGTAAATACGCTCTAAAACAGAATTTATTTGTTCAAATTTAGGAGTTAGCGGAATTAAATTACCATTACTATTCGTGGTCATTTGTTTATGGCAATTGCAGCATTTGTATTCCTTTACATGGTAAGTTACTTTTTTTGAAACTTCAAATTTGTGTCCAAAAACAGAACAAACTAAATTTGGAATAAAAGCAGGTTTGTTAGTAGGTTTTTTCATTTTATTAGCGTTTGGTTGTAGTAAACCTAATAAAAAAAAATCAAATAAACGATAAAAAGTATTATTTATTCGATGAAATGCATTATTGCATTCAAAAGTGAATTGTGATTTTCTATATGACTCATGTGACCTTCACTAAAAATAGCCGTTTCAATGTTTGTGTTTTTTGTTTCTTCTACTAGTTTTTCACCATCTACTACAGGATCATTTTCTCCTATAATAATAAGCTTTTTGCAGTTTAGTGATTTAAAAACCTCTTGTCTATCTGGTCTTAAACGCATTCCTTCTTGACAAGCGATGTATCCTTGAACTGGTGTTTTTAAAGCTTCTTTTAAAGCTGTGTCAAATGCTGTTTTGTATATCGTTTTGCTTTTTTCGCTAAATAAATTAGCGAACGACATGCGCACCATATTATTAAAATTAGTTTGTACCATCTTATTAGCTCTAGATCTTAGTTGTTTCATCTCGTTTCCATCAGCTTGATAAGTAGAGTTCATTAAACATAAACCTTTTAAAGTTTCTGGGCTTTTTTCGGCGAAAGCCAAAGCAACATAACCACCCATAGAATGACCAATCATATAATATCTTCTTAATCTTAAATGTTTTAAAACGGTTAGAACAGCTTCCGCCATTTCTTCCATAGTATGAACATAGCCTAGACATGGTGTTTTTCCATGTCCTAATAAATCGATACAAATAACACGGTGTTTTTTGGTTAGGCTTGGTAAAAGCGCATGCCACATTGTGTTGTTCTCAAGAAAGCCATGTAATAAAATTATTGCAGTACCTTCCCCTTGATCTGTATAAAAAAGATTAATGCCTTTGTGTTCTAAAATCATATTTAAACTATATTGTGCAAAGATAATTAAGGGTTTTAATAAAACACAACTCTGAAATTTAAATTAAAATTTTCCTTTTTTTTGAATCTATTAATATGAATAAAACTAAAGAATTATTAATAATAAGTTTTGCCTTATTCTCGTTGTTTTTTGGAGCAGGAAATTTATTGTTACCTCCTCTTTTAGGATATAATGCTGGTGAAAATTGGTTTTGGGTTATTTTAGGTTTTATAATAACTGCCGTTGTAATTCCTATTATAGGTATTTATGCACATGCTAAATTACAAGGTACTTTATACGATTTCGGTAAAAAAGTATCGCCTACTTTTAGTTTGGTATATTGTGTTCTAATTTATGGTATTGCTATTGCAATTCCGTCGCCGCGTACCGCAGCAGCTACTCATGAAATTGCCATTCACCCAAACTTTGGTAGCTCCCCATTATTAACTAGTAGTGTGTATTTTCTTTTCGTGTTATTATTTGCATTAAATCGTTCAAAAATATTAAATGTTATAGGTAAATATCTTACTCCTTTTATAGTAATAATGCTGCTTTTGGTAATTGGTATTGGTTTGTTTTCGACACAAATGATTACCAACCCATCACAATTTGAAACTCCTATTGTAAACGGAATTTTAGAAGGTTATCAAACTTTCGATGCAATTGGGGCTGTAGTTGTTGGAGCAGTAATTATTATATCTATAAATTTAAAAAATAAAGAGTCTTTTGATGCTAAAAAAGAGCTCATTAAAAAATCAGGAATCATCGCAGGATTTGGTTTGTTTATTATTTACGCAGGATTAATAGCTGTTGGTGCATTTTATGGGTCTGAGATAAGTATTAATAACGAATTAAGTAGCGATATGCAACGTGCAAATTTATTAACAGGAATCACGAAACAGGCATTAGGTACTTTTGGTAATACCGTTTTAAGTATATTAATTGCATTAGCTTGTTTTACTACAGCGGTTGGTATAGTAACAGGAACAGCAGATTATTTTAAAGGCATAATTAAAAACTCGCAAACGGTATATGTAATTACTGCAATTATTGCTTGTGTGTTTGGTGTAGTAGTGGGTCAGTTAGATTTTAACTCCATTATTGTAATTGCATTACCGGTTTTATTATTTATTTATCCAATAACTATTGTACTCATTTTACTAAACGCAATTCCTAATAAATATGCAACAAAATTGGTGTTTCGCGTTGTTGTTTTACTAACCTTTGTCTTTAGTATTCCAGACGTGCTAGGCTTTTTAAGTCCGTCAGATGGATTACGTAAAGTCGTTAATCTTATTCCGCTTGCAAAACATAGTTTAGGTTGGGTTTTGCCAGCTTTTATTGGGTTTGTTTTGTTAAATTTTAAAACTTTTACGACTAAAGCTTTACCTAATTAATATTTACCCTATGGCAGAGCAGGACATTACAAAATATTCCTATAAAAATATATTTTCATTGCGCGTTGTTCAATTTGAAAAAGCCTGTGTTTTTAATAAGCCAGAACAGGTAGATGCTTATAATATCTATTGGATTAAAAAAGGAAACGGGATATATAATATTGATTTTGAAAGCTATGATTTTCAAGATAACGTACTCTTTTTTTTATCTCCAGGGCAGGTTTTTTCTATAGATTCCGAACAAATCCAAGAAGCCTACAAAATTTCTTTTATTCGTGATTTCTACTGTATTCAAACGCACGATAAAGAAGTTGCTTGCAATGGTATTCTATTTAATAATGTGTACGAAACTCCTTTTGTGAAACCTTGCGAAAGGGATACCCAAAAACTACAGTTTATATTAGAAGGCTTAATCGAAGAGTTTAAAACCAACGAAGCAGCACAATACGATATGCTGCAAACCTATTTAAAACAATTTATTATTCATGCGGTTCGCGTACAAAAAGAACATCATACCATTAAGAAAGATGAAGAAACCAAACTCTTTAAAGACTTTAGCATACTAGTAGAGCAAAACTTTAAAACACTACATACGGTAACAGAATATGCAAATAGGTTAGGACTCTCCCCAAAATCTTTAACCAAACATTTTAATAAGATAGGAACACAAACACCTAGCGATTTTATTAAAAACAGAATTATCCTCGAAGCCAAGCGACAACTCATTTATTCCAACGATTCCGTGAAACAAATTGCCTACAGTTTAGGTTTTAATGACGCCGCCTATTTTACAAGATTCTTTAAAAAAGGAACCTTAAAATCACCTCTTCAGTTTAAAAAAGAACATTAATTTTTTGGGCGTGACCCTAAAGGTCAGGCTGTACATTGTATCTTTTTTTGCCATTTATGGCAGCAAAAAAAGGATGCCATTTCCATCCTTCACGCAATAATTACCGGTTCCACTCTCTATAAAAGCTTAAAAAACATGGAAGTCCAAGCATAAGGAACTTTTGTCCATTTTTTCAAGTGTATTCTCGTTGCATCTTTGCATTGTAATTAACAACAAAACAAAAATTATGAAAAAAATACAAAGCACACAATGTCCAAATTGTTGGGGATTTCAAGAATACGACGAAGCACAACCAGATAACAAAATTTGCGATTGTAATAGTCAAGAGTAAATAATACAATAAAATTTAAATAAATAATAATAAGATTTCTGCCTTCGCAGGAATACAAAAACAAATAGTATGAGCACAAGAATCGAAACATTAAACCCAGAAACTACCACAGGAAAATCTAAAGAATTATTCCATGCAGTACAAAGTAAATTAGGTTTTATACCCAACCTAATTAAAGTATTTGGTAACTCTCCAGCAACCTTACAAACCTATTTAAGTTTAGGCGAATTAACAGCTAGCGGAAACTTTAATAACAAATTTAGAGAGCAATTAGCATTAGCAATAGCCGAAGAAAACGCATGTAATTATTGTTTGTCTGCACATACAGCAATAGGTAAAATGAATGGTTTAACAGAGGAGCAAACAGAATTAAGCCGACAAGCAATTGCTGCAGATGCAAAAACACAAGCAGGTTTACAATTTGCACAAGCTGTAACAAAAAACAGAGGTCAAGTATCTACGCAAGCCATTCAAGAAGTAAAAGCTGCAGGATATAATGATGGTGATATTTTAGAAATCGTGTTAAATGTAGTTTCTAATACACTAACCAACTATGTAAATCATATTGCAGAAACAGAAGTAGATTTCCCAAGTGTAGAAGCTGGAAAGTTTACTGTAACCAACAATTAATTCATTAATAATTTACAAACATTTAAAATACAAAATCATGAAAAATTTATTTATCGCATTCTTTTTAGTAGCATTTTCAATTACCGCTACAGCACAAGACCAAATGACTAAAAACAAAGCTGTAACAACAGTAGCTTTAGAGCAAACATTAGGAGAATTTACACAAAAAGAATTAACGCTTAAAGAAGGAACATATGTGTTTCAAGTAACTAATAATAATGCAGCTCCAGAAGTTGGATTGGTATTAATTGAAGCTGGAAAAGATGCATCAGATCCTAAAAATCATATTGCAGATGCTTATGTTTCGCAAATGGTTAAACATGGTAAAACAGAATCTTCAAAAGAAGTAACCCTTGCTAAAGGAACGTACCAATATTTTTGCCCTTTTAACAAAACACCACAATATACGCTAACTGTAGAGTAGTGGTTTTATTAATAGTTTTTAGTGTAAAAGCGAGCTGTGAAAAGCTCGCTTTTTTTTGTTTATTTTTTTAGATTTTCTTATATTAATTTAAAAATTTATACCATGAAAAAATTACTATGTACCATATCTTTTATTTGTGTTTTTTTTATCTCTTTTGCTAATAATCAGCCAAAAGTAGGCGATACATTAATTGTTAAAGCACCTTCAGGAAAATTTTATAATCATATTTCGTTTCCACAATTAAATATATTAGTAAAACGTGGTAAGCTGGCTAGTTATTCGTCTGTAATACATAATAAGGTTTTAGTAGATGAGGTGATTACAAAAGATAATAATAAAACTTATGTAGTTTTAAAAAAGGAAAACGGAACGAAGTTTTTTGGTTTTTTAACAAGTGTTAAAGCAAGCTACGAAGCCGCAATAGCTTCCGGAGAATTAGTAAAAACCGAGTATTAATTCTTTAGATTTTTAATTACCGAAAACGCTTTGTCTACCACATGATCTTCAACCAAAACGGTAAATTCGTTGGTTGTAGAAACCACCTCGTAAATCGGAATGTTTTCCCAAGCCAATCGCTTAAAAATTTGATAGTATAAACCAGATATCTTCGAATTGTCTTTTGGTAAACGTACGCTAATTGCCGATAAACCTTCTTGAACACCTATTTGGTTTTCGGTAGCAAAACATTTTATAATAGCTTTCTTTTCCGAACTCGAAATAATAATATTACTTTCATAAATACCTCTAGTAAAAGCGTAAAATATATCTTTATTATTTTCTACTTGCTCTAAAATCTTAGTATGACTTTGAATTAGGGTTTCCGAATTTTGAAACGTAAAATCACTCAAATTCGAGCGCACTGTAATGTCTCCTAATTTTTGTAAAGTGCTTTTTAGTTTTAACGAGTGTCGCAAAGTATTAGGTGTATTGTATCTGCGTAATGCCATCATAATCGCTCCAGATTTTACAGGCTTTCGTAACATATCGCTAATTGGAACTTTCAATTCTTCGGCTAAAGCAGAATAATTAATAATACTTCTAGATAGTGCTTCTTCTAAAAAAGGTTGTGTTATTAATATGTCTTCTACACAAGAGGCTATGGTTTTCATATTTCTGTTTCTTTTCTTGGGCTCCTCGAACGCCGTCGAGAGCTTGTTTGTTCACTTTGTTTATTGCTTCTGTCCTTCTATATTGGATGCAGAATGAAAAACCTTATTTGTTAATTATTTAACAATCTGTGTAAAAATAGTATAATTTTTTCATTTTCATGGCTATTAGTAGCATACAAAGTAGTTTAGCATTATAAAATGTAAAGTAATATGTTAGTATTAAAGTTTGGAGGTACATCGGTTGGGTCTATTGAGAATATGATTCATGTAAAAAACATTATAAACGACGGACAAAAAAAAGTGGTGGTTTTGTCTGCCATGTCTGGAACTACAAATGCGCTTGTGAAAATTTCAGATTACATTAAAAATGGTAATGTTGACGAAGCATTAATTGTTATTGACGCGCTTAAAAAGAACTATCAAAAAACCGTAAAAACCTTAATTACAAATGTGGCATTACATGCAACGGTTTTAGATTATGTAAACCATGTGTTTGATACCTTAAATAGTTTGGTAAATACAAAGCACGATATATTATTGTATAACCAAATTGTTGCGCAAGGCGAATTGCTATCTACCTTTATTTTTAGTCATTATTTACAACAAGAAAATATAAATGTAGCCTTATTACCTGCTTTAGATTTTATGCGAATTGATAAAACCAACGAGCCAGATAATTATTATATTCAGCAGAATTTAAACCGAATTATTGCCGAAACTCCAGATGCAGATATTTACATTACGCAAGGTTTTATAAGCCGAGATGCCGAAGGTGAAATTAGTAATTTACAACGTGGTGGAAGCGATTATACAGCAACTATTATAGGATCTGTAGTGAAAGCGGAAGAAGTACAAATTTGGACAGATATTGACGGTTTTCATAATAACGATCCTCGTTTTGTAGAAAATACCAAAGCTATTTCTAATTTGTCTTTTGATGAATCTGCAGAGCTTGCCTATTTTGGAGCAAAAATTTTACATCCACAAACCGTGATGCCTGTTCGTGCATTAGATATTCCTGTGCGATTAAAAAACACCATGTCGCCAGCTTCTTATGGTACCTTAATTACCAATCAAGTGCATGGCGAAGGTATAAAAGCAATTGCTGCAAAAGATGGCATTACAGCAATAAAGATTAAATCGGCTAGAATGTTACTAGCTCATGGTTTTTTAAAGAAAGTTTTCGAAATTTTTGAGCGTTACGAAACGGCTATCGATATGATTACTACTTCCGAAATTGCAGTATCGTTAACTATAGATGATACTACACATTTACAATCGATTGTAGAAGAATTGGAGCGTTTTGCTTTAGTAGAAGTAGACGATTTTATGAGTATTGTTTGTTTGGTAGGTAATGCCATTATTTACCATGCAGATACACCAAACTTATTCCAGGTTTTACAAGATGTAAATGTACGTATGATTTCGTATGGAGGAAGCAATAATAATATTTCATTGCTTATTAATACTAGCGATAAACTTGAAACCTTGAAAAAACTACAGCGTTATGTTTTTGAAAGCTCTGTTGTTGGGGTGTAGTTTATTCTTTTTTTCTAACTTTAATAATATAGGAATCCACTTCTTGTCTTTTAATAACCGTTATGTTTTCAATAAACTTTTTAAATGCGTGATGGATGTTTTTAGAGCTTTCATAATTTCCAGTTAGTGCTAAGAAGTCTTCCCCTTCATTTCTAATAATTTCTGCATTTTTTCTGTAGTGTTTCCATCGTTCTTCAAATCTAAAATGTCGAATTAACGCTGTTGCTATAGCTATGGTAATCCCTAAAACACTAATTACTGTTATCGAAGAATTTCCAATTTTAGAATTTAGTTCGGTTTGTTCAATAATTGGAATTAAGATGCCAACCACAAGAATGAGTATTTGCAAAACATTAAAAAACAAGCTGTCTTTTATGGCGATCTTGTCAAGATATTTTAAATAATTGAGCCAACTAACTGTAAATAAGATTTTATCTGTTTCAGATAATGCACTCCTCTCAATCAATTCATTATATGATTTGAAATTTTCTTTAGAATTAAAATGCCACCTATTCATAATTTGAGTATTAATTATTAGTAACGGTTTTGTCTAAGAAAAGGGGCGTTTTTTTAATGAAGCATTCCCAATGGGAAATTCAGAAATTAAATAAAGCAATGCGCTTTTGTTTATACTAAAATAAGCATTTTTTTTATACGGTGTTAGCTGCAGGCTTTCTATATATAATTTTCAAATACTTTATTTATTACTGATTGCCAATTTTCAGGTATATCTTCAAATTTCTCCCAATCTTTCGTTTCTAAATGAGCTTTAAAAGGTTTGTCTTTTGATGGTGCATCATAACCTAAAGTATCTTCAATATTTTCTTCTAACATTACACGTTTATCTTCAGATTCCTCTAATGCTGTTAGGATTCTTGGGTTAACGTCTTCGGCTCTAGGTGTTCCTTGGTCTCTATCGTGAATAACAAAATATTCAGTTATTCCCAATGAGCTGAAATACCTTAATAGTGGTGGTATAGTTGCTTTCCCTCTTGCTTTAATGAATTGATAATCAGAAACAATTCTGTCTTTGGTGTTTTTCGGAAGGACACTAATTGTTTTTCGTAAAACAACATCTTCTGTATCTCCTTCAACTATGATAATTTTTTTGGCAAAAAATGCTCTTGCAAAGTAATCATCAATTTTCACAAGCATTTTTACGTAATCTCTGTCATTACCTTGAAGTTCAAGAAATTTTTTAGTAACCGAAAAAGCTGTAGATTTCACAAAAGAATCACCTTGTATAGATATGTTATTTATTACTTGATTTTCTTTCTCTCTTGAAAGGTCAATCATATATGGGGAATGAGATGTACAAACTATTTGGTTACTCGAACCAGCTAATTCATAAATTGTATCACGCATTTGATTTGAAGCATTGGGATGTAAAAACAGTTCTGGTTCTTCAAAACAAATTACTAAATTTCTTAAATCTCCATCACGTTCCTTTTTCCAATCCTCTCTAAATTTAAGTAATGAAAATGCTGTTGAACGAATCATACCTGTTCCTTGATACGAAACGTCTGTCATAATATTTGAGCCTAACTTGATGTCATATTTGGGTTTTAAAAAACTACTTGGGTCTGATAAGTTTACTTTAGCTTGTATTTCTGAATCTGGAAAAATCGATTTTATAGTCGTATTAACTCTTACCATTAATTTACCAAAAATTGTATCGGTGTTTTCGGTATCAATTTCTTTTTCTAATTCTCCAAAGTACTCCTTTACTTTGTCAAAATTTTCTGAACTTTCTACAACATCGTCAAAAATTGTAGACATAACTTCTCCTAATGCAGTTTTCTTATCACTGTCTATTTCATTTGCTTTATGTTCAGCTGGTATTAGGATGAATTTTGGCAACTTGGATATTATATTTTGAGGAATACCGCCTGGGTTATTAATCCAATTGAAAGTATCTTGATAATCCCATACAAAAGTGAACGCGTCAAGAAGTCCTTTATGTTTAGTAACTGTTAAGTTTTGAGTGTTCGCAATTTCAATAAAATGTTCTTTGACTATATTTTCTTCAATTCCACTTGCAATTATTGAGTCAATCGTTATTTTATTTCCATCATATACTGCTGGTTTCAATTCTTTATCTTGCTCCCAAATTTCATATTTAGGTTTATTTGTCGAAAAAGTTTTTTTATATTTTATTTTTCGTTTTTCATTTTCAATAAAAACTCTGCCTTTAAAACCAATCCATCTATCAGCTTCTACTGGTACATCAGTAAAAGTTCCGACAAGCACTATTTCTGTACTGAAATTTTCGATACAATTTGTGTCTACATTGAAGATTTTAGAGTAGTCATCAGCTGTTGGTGTGTTTGTGGTTAACAATAATTCAATAGTCCTTAAAATTGATGACTTTCCGACATTGTTTTCTCCAATTAAAAAAGTTGCATCTCCAAGTTGGATATCAATAATACTACACTTTCTAAATCCTCTAATTTCTAACTTTTCTAATTTCATTCGTGATTTTGGTTTAGCTTGTGGGTAACGGTCTCGGCTATGAGTAGTTGCGTGGTTTAGCACTTAACTTTATAAGTACACACCAAGTTGGAAATTCATACGGAATTTCCAAAGTAGGCGAGAACAAGCAATTACTTATAGCCATTGTTGTGCGTTCGTTTTTTATTTCATATTTGCAATTCTTTCAATTGTATCAAAGAATTTGCTTTTCATTTCCTGACTGAATTTAGTATCTGAATTAATTTTACTAACAACGTTTTGGCATAGTTCCCATTTTTTGTAATCAATACCATTTTTTGATACTAAATCTTCTTTTATTTCTATAGTATTCCCACTTCCATAAATCACATTAATTATGGATTCAGGATATACATATTCAATCCCATTTTCATTCCAAATAATTATATTTTCCTTTGGTATTCCTGCTTTAATTAAAGTTTGCTCAACAGACGTGTCGTGCACTTTATCCAAAACAGCAATGATTCTTGTGCGATATGGGCTTTTTTGTAAGTCTTTAAATAAACTACCTGCAATATTTACAATTTCTTTAATTCTACTATCTGAATTTGCATTAATTACGCTGAATTGTAAATCGGGATATTTTGTTTCAAGTACTTTTGAAATAAAATGCTGGTCACATTTTCCTTCCGTTAAAATTATTGAAGAAGGAAGGTATAGAGCTTCTAATCTATTACCAAGTAAGAAAAAATGAATATTATTAAAGTCCGAAATAGTTTGAGTTTGCTTTATATCAATAATGTCACCTTCTTTTATTAAGGAATAATTATTCGCTAGATTAAGTCTGTCTAAAAAAATTGTGGAATGAGTAGCTAGTATTAATCTTTTGATATGTGGGAAATATTTTTTTCTAGTATCTCTGTTAAAAAGAAAGTCCGCCAATATGCCTTGAGCCTCTGGACTTATTCCTAGTTCAGGTTCATCAATTAAATATGTGTCATAATCGTCATCAATTAAGCAAGTTACCAAAGTTGTTATTAATCTTAAACCACTGCTTGTATAGGATATGTTGTGCCCGTCACAACTAACATATTTTTGTGACATTGTATTTTCAGGAACTATATATTCAATATTAAGTTTTGAGCCTAATAAATCTTCAATTATTTGAAATAGTTGTATTCGTTGATTATCATTTAATTGGGCAATAGCTTGTTGAAGGTTTATTGGTGAGTTGTCAAAATTTTGATTTTCTCTCTGCCATTGTTGCAAGAAATGCCTGAATCTATCATCTTTTTTATTTCGGTTAGGTGTGTAGTGACCTAAAGTATTAAAGTTATTGTATCTCGCTGGTCCGATATAAGACGCTTGTTTACCTAAACTCTGTGTTATTGTTTTTAAAAGAAAGGACTTACCACAATTATTTCTACCTACCAAGACGGAATAATCAGAACCTTTGATTTTTTCTATCATTTTTATAGCATTTTCTGAAAATACTGTATTAGGCTTCTGGTCGAATTGATATTTTTTCATATGATGTTTTAAATGACACACAAAGTGTTATATCCCAACTTTTTATTAATAATATCAAATAAAAAGCATCTCCTCAAATCTAAACTTTCTTACAATCAAATAAAATACGTAGTACTACGTATTTTTCTTCTATAAAGACAACCTAAAAAATTGTGTTCTTTATGTTTTTTGGGTGTCACACTGTTAAAAATAAGCATAAAAAAAACCTCTAATAAGAGGCTTTTAATTTTATGTAATTAGGTGTGTTAAATACTTGCAACAAATTCTAAAAACACTTTTTTATGTCTTTCTAAATCCATGTTAGGCGAAAGTGCCACACGTGCAATATAATCTTTATCTCCTTCTTTGGTAGTGCCCTGTGTAGAGGTCGCAGGAATGGTCCAGTAGCAACCTTTTAATTGTCCGTAACTTACACAATACTTACTTTCGTTAGGTATTTTAGTAATCATTAGGTTAATTAACTTGTGGTTTAAAGCTCTTTTATAGCTTTCTTTTTCTTGGGCAGTGCTCCCTTTGGTTGGTAAATCTAAAGAAAAAACAGAAGGTGTAAATCCTTGTGCTGCTAATTCCTCAGAAACAAAATTAATTTTCGCTGCTGGTAAGGTTTCTTCAATAAAGTTTACAAAAGCTCGTGTATTGGTGTACGCGTCTTTAATTCTAGTATTCATAGAAGGTAATTGCTTGGCTAATATAGCATATTGTTGAGCTGTTGCTTCGTTATCGCAAAGGTTGAGGTGCAATTCTATTTTTTCTAATAAAGCTTCGGTTTTTGTATTGCCAACACAATATCCTGCGGTACATTTTCCACCACTTGGGAATTTAGAACCACTAGCATACGAAATGGTTTTAACGCTTCCTAGTATTTTGTCTTCACCTAAAAATAGCACATTCGGACAAAAAGTTTGGTCTAATATAAAAACAGGAGCTATTGCAAGATTGCCAGTTGCTGTTTTGCGTTCTTGGTGCAAGACATTTTTTAATTGTATAAGGTCTGGAACTTCTACTCTTGGGTTTGTTGGTATTTCGGCAATAATATATGGAATCGCATCTTGGTTCGCAATGTTCGTTAAAACCGTATCGATACTTTTTACCATGTCGTTGTCGCCATCTACTGGTAAATCTACTACTGCTACATTGTCTATACATGCTGCAACACGTCGTGCTTGATCGTTGGTGCCTCCATAACAATTTGGAGGTACAATAAATTTAATCGCTTTTCCTTTGTGGTTTTCTTGTGCATCATGAATTAAACCCATCATAATAGCATATTGAATCGATAATCCGCTAGAACCTACCAATGGTTTTGTTGTGGTTCCTGTAATAGAGGTTATCGATTTTAAGGTGCTGGTTTTGTTGGCTTGTATTTCGCTAGTATTTGTATTAAAAGCGGTTTTTTCCAGTAGTGCTTTTAAAACAATAAGGCAGTTACTAGGTGTCATGGCAATGGTTTCTCTTCGTCGTACGTGTTGTATTTCCGAAATGTAACTTTCATTTTCTTCACCATGTACTAATAAAATACTTCCTAGATTCGCGTAGCTATTTATATAAAAATCAATATTTGTGTTAAGCTTACTAGCGCTAATTTCATCTTGTTGTGCTATAAAAATAGTGCTTCCGTTAAAGTTTGAAACAGCTTCACTACTTTCAACTTTTTTTAAGTCGAATGCATAGCCATACACACTTTTTAGTATTTCGGAATCTAAAAACGCAGGTAATTCGCCGGTATAATTAATCTGGGTGTTTTTATTGTCTAATAGGTTTTTTCTAAGAATAGCTAAGACAGGAGTGGTTTTCGATGAAAAACTGATTGCGTTTTCTGGTTTTAGGTTTTGCAAGTTTGCAATCGTCCATTCTAATACACAAGATAATGGATGTCCTAAACGAATATAGTCGTAAGCAGTAGGTAAATTATTTAATGCCTCCGTTTTTGCGTTATGGTTATTAAATAAGATTTCAAACTGTTCTAAAAATTCACTTTTCGCTAATTTTTCGTTATAAATATCTAGTCTATGGGTTGTAAGTTGCAACCAATCTGTTGGCATATTTTTTAAGACTTCTGTAATATAATTTAGCATTGTATTCGCTTCCATAATTTTACCTTTAATAGGTTGGTAATTTACATTAATTCGCTTGTTTTTAAAAGTGTTCAGACGATTTGTTATCGACTTCCTAACGTTTAAAAAAAAGAATTTTTTTTCATAAAAAAAGCGAACCATATAGCTCGCTTTTTTTTATTTAAAAAGAAAGGTTTATTTGTTCATTAAATCTTCAATTTCTTCTATTTCAATTGGTATGTTTCGCATTAAATTAAAAGGTTCTCCCGTTTTTTGAATCACTACATCATCTTCTAAACGAATTCCAAAACCTTCCTCTGGAATATAAATTCCAGGTTCTACGGTAAACACCATGTTTTCTTGCATTGGTTCGTGTAGTAAACCATAATCATGAGTGTCTAATCCCATATGATGTGAAGTTCCATGCATAAAGTATTTTTTGTATGCTGGCCAATCTGGGTTTTCGTTTTTAACATCTGCTTGGTCTATTAAACCTAAACCTAATAATTCGCTGGTCATTAATTTACCAACTTCTACATGGTATTCTGCCCAAAGTGTTCCAGGAACTAGCATTTTTGTAGCAGCGTTTTTTACTCTTAAAACCGCGTTGTATACTGCTTTTTGTCTGTCGTTATATTTTCCAGAAACAGGAATGGTTCGCGTCATGTCGCTCGCGTAATTTGCGTATTCTGCAGCAGCATCAATTAATATTAAATCACCAGCTTTACATTCTTGGTTGTTTTCGATATAATGTAACACATTTGCGTTGTTTCCAGAACCAATAATTGGTGTGTATGCAAAACCTTTAGAACGATTATTTAAAAATTCGTGCATAAATTCTGCTTCAATATTGTATTCCCAAACGCCTGGTTTTGTAAATGCTAAAACACGTCTAAAACCTTTGTTGGTAATATCGCAAGCGGTTTGCATTAAGTCTAATTCTATTTGGTCTTTTACAGAACGTAAACGTTGTAAAATAGGGTTGCTTTTTGCAACAGTATGCGCAGGATATTTGTTTTTTAACCATTTGGTAAAACGGTCTTCTCTAGTTTCTGTTTCTACATTAGCTCTGTAATGTTCGTTGGTGTTTATATAAACTGTATCTGCTTGTGTCATGATTTCAAATAAGACTTTTTCTAAGTCTTGTAACCAATACACGGTTTTTATTCCACTAGTTTTTAAGGCAGCTTCTTTGGTGAGTTTTTCACCTTCCCAAACCGCAATATGATCGTTCGTTTCTTTTAAAAATAAAAGTTCTCTATGTTTTGGATTTGGGCAATCTGGAAAAAGTACCAGTATGCTTTCTTCTTGATCTACACCACTTAAATAAAAGATATCTCTGTGTTGCTGAAAAGGCATGGTGCTATCTGCACTTATTGGATAAATATCGTTTGAGTTAAATACAGCCAAACTATTTGGTTTCATTTGTGCTGCAAAGTTTTTTCTGTTTTTTATGAAAAGCGAATTGTCTATTTGGTGGTATTTCATCGAAAATATTTTTTCATTTCCACGAAAGTGAAAATTGGTTGTTTATTCTTTTGTAAAAATAACAATTTAAAAGTGTTGAAATGAAAAAGAACCTCAAAATTTAGGCTTCTTTTAAGAATCGTAGTAGGAATTTTATTGTTCTTTATTCATGGCTTTCTTTATAAGAGCAATAGCAACAATAACAATACCACGAGTAGCACCTTCTGCTACGTTTCCGTTAACAGCTTGAGGAGCAAGTGAAATAATGCATGGTAAATACTTTTCCGTTTTATTAGAATTTAATTAGCTAGTTGGTGTGAAAATCACTAAAATTATTACGGTATTCGTAAAGTGGTTATTGTTCTAATGGTGTTTTAGCGGGTATTTTGTTAAATTTATTTGTAAATAATAATTCCTTACAATTTTAAAAAACAACTGAAGTTTTGAGGCTATCCCTAGTTTGTTTATATTCAAGAATTAAATTTTAATTTTTTATGAAAACGATTTTCACATGTACTTTAGCGTTAGTGGCTTTTTTTAATATGCAAGCGCAACAACCAGCAACTTCTTCTAGTTTGGTTCAAGATGCGTTAAAAGAGAAACAATTACTTATGGAAAGCTCATTGGTAAAAAATGTGTCTTTTAAAAATATAGGCCCAACCATTATGAGTGGTCGTGTCGTAGATCTTGCGGTGAATCCAAAAAATACGATTGAGTTTTATGTTGCTTACGCTTCTGGAGGATTATGGTATACCAAAAATAATGGGTCGACTTTTGTTCCTGTTTTAGATACATCGCAAACTCAAAATATTGGTGATATAGCAGTCGATTGGGAAAACAAAACACTTTGGGTTGGTACTGGTGAAAATAATTCTTCGCGTTCCTCGTATTCTGGAATAGGTATTTTAAAATCGAGTGACAATGGAAAAACATGGACGAATGTAGGGCTTCCCGATTCGCATCATATTGGTCGCATTTTAATAAATTCTAAAAACCCTCAAGAAGTAACGGTTGGTGTAATTGGTCATTTGTATTCTCCTAATACAGAACGAGGAATATATAAAACTACTGATGGTGGGGAAACATGGAAACAAACTCTTTTTGTAGATGCGTCAAGCGGAATAATAGACATACAACATGCGCCAAATAATTACAATATCATGTTTGCAGCTTCGTGGACTAGAGATAGAAAAGCTTGGCATTTTGAAGGCAGCGGAAGCAACTCTGCTATATATAAAAGTGTAGATGCTGGCGAAACTTGGAAAAAGATCTCTACAGAATCTAGTGGGTTTCCAACGGGGAATGGTGTGGGTAGAATTGGATTGTCAGTTTACGATGATAGTACTATTTATGCTTTGCATGATAATCAATTCCGAAGAGAAAATAAAGCTAAAAAAACAGGAAAAAGTGGTTTAACAAAAGAAGATTTTAAAACCATGACTACCGAAAGTTTCTTAAAGTTAGCAGATAAAAAATTGAATACTTTTTTAAAAAGGAATGGATTTCAAGAAAAATATCGTGCCGAAAATGTAAAGCAAATGGTACGAAGTGGCAATGTAAAACCTATAGATGTAGCTGCATATTTAGAAGATGCTAATTCCATGCTTTTTGATACTCCTGTAATAGGAGCTGAAGTCTATAAAAGTATAGATGGCGGTGAAACTTGGAGTAAAACACACGAAGATTTTCTAGACGATTTGTATTATAGTTATGGGTATTATTTTGGTGAAATTCGTGTAGATCCTCAGGATGAAAATGGTATTTATGTAATGGGTGTTCCAATTTTAAAATCTAAAGATGGTGGTAAAACATTTACTTCTATTAGTAAAGAAAATGTACATGCAGACCATCAAGCGCTTTGGGTAAACCCTAATAGAGCAGGGCATTTAATAAATGGAAATGATGGCGGTTTAAATATGAGTTACGACGATGGAGAAAGCTGGGAAAAGCTAAATGTAAATGCGGTAGGCCAGTTTTATACTATTAATGTAGATAATGAGAAGCCATACAATGTATACGGTGGTTTGCAAGACAATGGTGTTTGGTTTGGTGCCAATAATGCATCACAAAATAAAGCTTGGCAACAAAGCGGACAGAACCCTTGGGAAAGTATTATGGGAGGGGATGGTATGCAAATTCAAATTGATAGTAGAGATGCAAATGTGGTGTACACAGGGTATCAGTTTGGGAATTATTATCGAATAAATCCCGAAACACGAGAAAATAAATACATCCAGCCAAAGCATGAGTTGGGCGAAAGACCGTATCGATTTAATTGGCAAACACCAATATTATTATCCTCTCATAATCAAGACATTCTGTATTTGGGAGGGAATAAATTGATGCGTTCTATGAATCAAGGTGACGATTGGAAAGCCATTAGTGAAGATTTAACCCAAGGAGGAAAAAAAGGAAATGTTGCATATGGAACCTTAACATCTATTAGTGAATCGCCTTTTGCGTTCGGAATTATTTACACAGGAAGCGACGACGGTGTTGTACATGTTACCAAAAATGCAGGAGGAAGCTGGCAAAACATTTCAACAAACTTACCAAAAGATCTTTGGGTTACTCGCGTTATCGCTTCGCAACATAAAAAAGAACGTGTGTATATTACTTTAAATGGGTATCGTTGGGACGATTTTAATACCTACGTATATGTTTCCGAAGACTACGGAAATACCTGGAAAAGCATAAAATCGAACCTTCCAATGTCTCCTGTAAATGTGATAAAAGAAGATCCTGAAAATGAGAATATTCTTTATCTAGGAACCGATAATGGTGCATATGTCACTTTTAATAAAGGGGAGAAATGGGAAGCATTTGTTAAAGATTTACCAGCAGTTGCTATTCATGATTTGGTGATTCAGCCAGAAGCAAAAGATTTGTTGTTAGGTACCCACGGAAGAAGTATTTACAAAACAAATATTGCGCCTTTGCAGAAAATGAATGCGAATTTATTAAGTAAAAAAACAACGCTTTTTCCTATAGAAGAGATTTCTTATTCCTCACGTTGGGGAAGTTCTTGGAGTAAATGGTTTGATGCTTTGGAACCACAAGAAACAATTTCGTTTTATGTGCGTATTTCTGGTAAAAAAGAAATTAAAATCCTTTCGGAAAGAGGAGCTGCTTTAAAAACCATTTCGGTAGAAGCCGATAAAGGGTTTAACTATGTAGATTATGATTTTTCTATACCAGAAAACGGAAGGAAAATATTACTAAAAGAAAATACAAGTATCGATATTAATGAAGCTAAAAACGGAAAGTATTATTTGCCAAGAGGAAAATATTTTGTTCAAATAGATTCCGAGAAAATGGCTTTCGAAATTAAATAATAGAATCTATAATTCGGTAATTCAAGTAAATTTTACGATTGAAAACGAGTAAGATTTGTGTCGAGAAATATGAACTTTATTGTAATAATAGTTCTCGATACCATTTGTTCATGCTTCGCAAAGCATTCGAAAAAACAGCTGCATTTAATTCCCTTAGCGAAAATCAAAGAAAGACCTAACATACTATTTTTCAACTTTTTCAGTTATTAATAAAAACTAATTAATATGAAAGCTGTATCCATTTTCTTTTTAAGTTGTTTCCTTATTTTGTCTTCTTCATGTACAGAAGATGCCAATAACGAACCTGAGAATACTTCCGAAGCAAACTTAATTATCCAATTAAAATTCAATCCAACACAAGAGCGATTAGGTAATACAGGACAACCGGTAGCTGTTGCTACAGGAAATGCAGCACAATCGCCAACTATTAGTAAAATGAGTGCGAATTATATTGAGTTTGCCCCAAATGGTTTAACAGCATTAGGGGCAGGAGAAATTATTTTTTCTGGTGATGAAACAACATCAGGAGGCGAAAAAGCGATAAATTTTCAAAATGCAGAATTTGCTGGAAATAATGAAACTTTTATAACCCTGCCAATAAGTGAAATAAATGCAGGAGATTATGAGTGGGTTCGTGTTTCGTTAGCTTATCAAGAAGGGAACATCGATTTTTTAGCCGAAAACGGAAATGAATATACAGGAACATTAGCCAGTTTTGTTGGTTATAATAATTACATCACATCTTTTAATTTAAATGGAAATGAAATAGCAGTAAATGAAAATAAACTACAAGGTTTTTGGGCTTTTGAAACTTTAGGTTTTACCACACAAGGTCAAGCGCCAGAAGGAGCAACAACAGTTCCAAATCCATTGTTTGATTCTTCACCAATTCCACAAGGTTCTTGTGTGGTAACCGGAGAATTTGAAAATGGCTTCACTATTTCTGGAGACGAAACCGAGGATGTAATAGTTACTTTATCATTTTCGACTAATAATAGTTTCGAGTGGACAGAAGTGAATATAGATGGAAAATATGAGCCAAGTGCAGGAGAACAAGTTGTAGATATGGGGCTTCGTGGCCTGATTCCTATGGTCGATTAATTAAATCCATTCTAAATAAATTTTAAAATCCATTTTAGCTTGTTTGCGTTCGTGTTGCTTATTATCTTTGTGTATATTATAATCTAACTACACAAAATAATGAGCGGAATTTTAAATTCTTCGATTGGAAGAAAGTTTGCCATGGCACTTTCGGCACTCTTCCTAATGGTTTTCTTATTACAACATTTTGCAATTAACCTATTGTCTGTATTTAGTGCAGATGCTTTTAATGATGTTTCTCATTTTATGGGGACCTTTTGGGTGATTCAATATGTGATGCAACCCGTATTAATTTTTGGTGTTATCTTCCATTTTGTAATGGGATTTGTACTAGAAATTAAAAACAAAAAAGCACGTACAATTAGCTATGCGAAAAACAATGGTGCTGCCAATTCTAGCTGGATGAGTCGTAATATGATTTACAGCGGACTAGCAATTTTAGCTTTTATCTGTTTACACTTTTATGATTTTTGGTTGCCAGAAATCAATACCAAGTATATTCAAGGGGATATGACTGGTTTGCTAGCTAATGGAGAGTATCGATACTTTGAAGAACTACAACATAAATTTGTAGATATTTGGAGAGTTGCATTATACTGTATTGCTTTTGTTTTCTTAGCACTACATTTATTACACGGTTTTAACTCCGCATTTCAATCTGCTGGAGCAAATAATAAATACACTAAAGGATTAAAAGGATTCGGAAAAGCATATGCAATCATCATTCCACTAGGATTCATTTTTATTGCATTGTTTCACCATTTTAATCACTAATAAAGAATAGTTACTATGAGTTTAGATTCAAAAGTACCTCAAGGTCCAATTAAAGATAAATGGACAGACTATAAAAATCATATCGACTTAGTGAATCCTGCTAACAAACGTAACATAGATGTTATTGTTGTTGGTACAGGTTTAGCTGGTGGATCTGCTGCTGCTACTTTAGCAGAGCTAGGATATAACGTTAAAGCATTTTGCTTTCAAGATTCTCCAAGACGTGCACACTCTATTGCAGCACAAGGAGGAATAAACGCAGCAAAAAATTACCAAGGAGATGGGGATTCTACTTACAGATTGTTTTACGATACTGTAAAAGGTGGAGATTACCGTTCTCGTGAAGCAAACGTTTATCGTTTGGCTGAAGTTTCAGCAAATATCATTGACCAATGTGTGGCTCAAGGAGTTCCTTTTGCACGTGAATATGGTGGGTTATTAGATAACCGTTCCTTTGGTGGAGTTCTTGTTTCAAGAACATTTTATGCTGCAGGACAAACAGGACAACAATTATTATTAGGAGCATATTCTGCCATGAACCGTCAAATAGGTCGTGGTAAAATTAAAATGTACAACCGTCATGAAATGTTAGACGTTGTAAAGGTGGATGGAAAAGCTCGTGGAATTATAACACGTAACTTAATTACTGGAGAAATCGAAAGACACTCGGCACATGCTGTAGTTTTAGGAACTGGTGGCTATGGTAATGTGTTTTTCTTATCTACTAACGCGATGGGATCTAATGTAACAGCAGCTTGGAAAGCCCACAAACGAGGTGCTTACTTTGCAAACCCTTGTTACACGCAAATTCACCCAACTTGTATTCCTGTTTCTGGAGATCATCAGTCTAAACTAACGTTAATGTCGGAGTCTTTACGTAATGATGGGCGTATTTGGGTGCCAAAACACATGAAAGATGTAGAGGCTATTAAAGCTGGAACATTAAAACCTAAAGATTTAGCAGAAGAAGATAGAGATTACTACTTAGAGCGTCGTTATCCAGCATTCGGAAACTTAGTACCTCGTGATGTTGCCTCTCGTGCAGCAAAAGAGCGTTGTGATGCAGGTTTTGGTGTAAATGCAACTGGTGAAGCTGTGTTTTTAGATTTTGCTTCAGCAATTCAACGTTATGGAAAAGAAACTGCTCACGTTAAAGGATTAAACGAAAATGATGCTGCTCTTGTTAAAAAATTAGGACAAGAAGTAATTAAAAATAAATACGGAAACTTATTCCAAATGTATGAGAAGATTGTAGATCAAGATCCATACAACACACCAATGATGATTTATCCAGCAGTACACTATACCATGGGAGGTGTTTGGGTAGATTATAACTTAATGACAACCGTTCCTGGTTTATACTGTATTGGAGAAGCAAATTTCTCTGATCATGGTGCAAACAGACTTGGAGCTTCTGCATTAATGCAAGGTTTAGCAGATGGTTATTTTGTATTACCATATACTATTGGTGATTATTTATCGGATGATATTCGTACAGGACCAATTGCAACAGATACCAAAGAGTTTGAAGAAGCTGAAAAAGAAGTAAAAGAGAAATTAAATTTCTTTGTTACTAATGAAGGTAAACACTCTGTAGATTATTTCCATAAGAAATTAGGGAAAATCATGTGGAATAAAGTTGGAATGTCTAGAAATGTAAAAGGTTTAACCGAAGCAATTGCCGAAATAAAAGAACTTAGAGCACAATTTTGGAAAGAAGTAAAAGTGCCTGGAACTAACGAAGAATACAATGAAGAATTGGCAAAAGCTGGTCGTGTTGCAGATTTCTTAGAACTTGGAGAATTATTCGCTAAAGATGCTCTTAATAGAGAAGAATCTTGTGGAGGACACTTTAGAGAAGACTCTGTAGAGTTAGATGGTGAGCAAAAAGGAGAAGCATTACGTAACGATAAAGACTTCGCTTATGTTGCTGCATGGGAATACAAAGGAGAGCCAAGTGATGCAGTTCTTCATAAAGAACAATTAGAGTTTAAGGATATTGAATTAAAACAAAGATCTTATAAATAAGGAAAGCTATGAATATGAATTTAACACTTAAGATTTGGCGTCAAAAAAACGCAAGTGATAAAGGGAGTATGGTTGATTATAAAGTCAGCGATATTTCTCCAGATATGTCTTTCCTTGAAATGTTAGACGTTTTAAATGAACAATTAATTAATAATAATGAAGAGCCAGTAGCATTCGATCACGATTGTCGTGAAGGAATTTGCGGAATGTGTTCTTTGTATATTAATGGGGAAGCTCATGGTCCAGATCGTGGTGTCACTACTTGTCAGTTACACATGCGTATGTTTAAAGATGGAGATACAATTACTATTGAGCCTTTTAGAGCAACTGCATTTCCTGTAGTAAAAGATTTAATTGTAGATAGAAGTTCTTTCGATAGAATTCAGCACGCTGGAGGATTTATTTCTGTAAATACTTCAGGTAATACTATTGATGCAAATGCTATTCCTGTTAATAAACACGATGCAGATACCGCTTTTGAAGCTGCTACATGTATTGGTTGTGGTGCTTGTGTTGCTTCTTGTAAAAACTCATCTGCAATGTTATTTGTAGGAGCAAAAGTATCTCAATTTGCATTGTTGCCACAAGGTCAGGTAGAAGCTACAGATCGTGTTTTAAACATGGTGAAGCAAATGGACGAAGAAGGTTTTGGTAACTGTACCAATACTGGAGCTTGCGAGGTGGAATGTCCTAAAGGAATTTCATTAGAAAATATTGCACGTATGAATCGTGAGTATTTAGCAGCAAGTTTAAAAGGATAATATTTGTTCCCTAAACAGTCCACAACGCTTGTTGGAGTGTAGTTTTAGGGTCTCATTATAAATTAAAATCTCAAGAGCAATCTTGAGATTTTTTGTTTAGCTTTATCCTTTAATTTTTTAATATGAATTATAGAACATTTGCCAGCTTATTGTTATTGTTTATATCCTTTACCAATTGCAAGAGTCAAACCGAAACACCAAAAGTAGCAGTTGAAATAATAGCGCAAGATTGGTTTCATGCAGACTCCTTATTACATCACGTTCAAGTTTTATCTTCTGATGCTTTTCAAGGAAGACGAACAGGAACTGCTGGAGCAGAAAAAGCAAAAAACTATATCGTAAATAAATTTCAAAATTTACAAGTGCTCCCACTTACAGAAAGTTTTGAACAGCATTTTAACTTTACACGAAGAAGTAAAGCGTATAAAGGGATTAATGTTCTCGGATTAATTAAAGGGACACAAAAACCAGAAGAGTTTATCGTGCTTTCTGCTCATTACGATCACGAAGGTATTCAAGGTGGTAAGATTTTTAATGGCGCCGATGATGATGCTTCGGGTATTTCGGCATTGTTCGCTTTCGCGGAATATTTCCAGAAAAATCCACCAAAGCATTCTGTTATTTTGGCTGCTGTAGATGCAGAAGAATTAGGTTTAATAGGTTCAAAATATTTTGTAGAAAATAGCGTCATTCCGCAAGAAAGTATAAAGCTAAATATCAATATGGATATGATTAGTAGAAGTATAAAAAACGAATTATTTGCCATAGGAACACGCTATTATAAACATTTAGAACCAGCAGTTAAAAATATAGCATCTTCAGAAAATTTAAAACTTCTTATTGGTCATGACGGTAGTGATTCTTTAGAGGACTGGACTAATGCTTCAGACCATGCATCGTTTCATAAATTCAAAATTCCATTTATTTATTTTGGTGTAGAAGATCATAAAGATTACCATAAACCAACAGACGATTACGAGAATATTCATCCTAATTTTTATCAAAATGCAGTAACCACAATTATTACTGTTTTTAAGACATTAGATAGCACAGAATTATAAACAAAATGCAAAACTCAACTACATTTTACCAACAAGAATTAGAACAATATCAAATAGAGGTTAAAAGCTTATATAAGAAACTAACTAGTTTAAGTTTTGCAAGGCTAATAGTGTTTTTAGCTACCGCTTTTGGTATTTATTTTACTTTTAACAATTACCCAGTAGCCATAGGGATTGCACTTGTTGGTATTGTTGCTTTTATCTATTTACTATCTAAATATACCGATTTAAAATACCAGCATAATTTAAAAAAAGCACTTGTTGCTATTAATGAAGAAGAACTAAAAATTGCATCAGGAGATTTTAAAGATAGAGAAGAAGGGCTACAATACCAAAATCCAAATCATGCATTTAGTTTGGATGTAGATTTATTTGGAAAAGGATCTTTCTTTCAATTTATAAATAGAACAGCAACAGAAGAAGGAACAAATACTTTAGTAAACGCGCTTACTGCAAATAATATTGAAGGGATAAAATCGCGTCAAGAAGCGATTAAGGAATTAGCTAATAAACCAAAGTGGCGACAACATTTTTCGGCAGTAGCAAGCTTAATAGAAATAGAAACTCCAGCAATAAAAATTATTAATTGGCTAAAAGAACACCATGCATTTTTACCAAATGTCTTTCGTGTTTTACCTTTTGTTTTTACCATTGGATCTGTAGTTATTTTACTATTAGCAATCTTTAAAGTAATCTCCTTTTTATTTTTAGTTTTTTGGATGCTCTTGGGCTTAGGGGTATCTGGAGTCTATTTAAAAAAAATAAATGTACTTGCAGCAAATACAGATCAAGTTAAAGATACATTTAAACAATACGCTTCCTTGTTAGAACAAATAGAAAGTGAGACGTTTTTAACCCCTTTATTAAAAGAAAAGCAAGAGCAAATAAAACAAGAACAAAAAGAAGCTTCGTTAATTTTCTCTCAGTTTTCAAAGTATTTAGATGCTCTAGACAATAGACATAATCTTGTTTCAGCCATTTTTGGAAACGGTTTTTTATTAATCGATTTAAAAAATGCGTATCATATTGAACAATGGATTGCTCAATACAAAACTACAGTTGCACATTGGTTTGAAGTGGTTTCTTTTTTTGATGCTTACAATACTTTTGGAAATTACACATTTAACCATCCAGACTTTGTGTTTTCCGAAATTGTAGATAACGAAATTGTTATTCAAGCTAAAAATTTAGGACACCCTTTACTAGATGCTACCAAAAGAGTAAATAGTGATTTAACGATTAATGATCAACAATTCTTTATTGTTACAGGGGCAAATATGGCAGGAAAAAGTACTTTTTTACGTACCGTTTCTTTACATATTGTTATGGCAAATGTTGGTTTGCCAGTATGTGCAACAGCAAGTAAATACAATCCTATAAAACTAATTACAAGTATGCGAACTACAGATTCGCTTACAGATGATAGTTCTTATTTCTTTAGCGAATTAACACGCTTAAAGTTTATTGTAGACACGTTAGTAGCGGATAGATATTTTATCATTCTTGATGAGATTCTAAAAGGTACAAACTCTACAGATAAAGCCATTGGTTCTAGAAAATTTGTAGAAAAATTAGTATCTAATAATGCCATAGGAATTATTGCAACGCACGATTTAAGTTTATGCGAAATTGAAAAAGAGTTAGCCGAAGTTAAAAACTACTATTTTGATGCAGAAATTGTAAATGACGAATTGTATTTTGACTACAAACTAAAACAAGGTATTTGTCAAAATATGAATGCTAGTTTCTTGTTGAAGAAAATGGAGATAGTATAAACAAAAAAATGCAAGAACTAATAGTATTAGCTCTTGCATTTTATTTCATTCTAAAAAAATAGAAATTATTTTATTGGGCACCCAATAGCTTTTGTTGTGCTAGGATTTGGTTTTTCTCCTTTTTCTAAAGCAGCAATAGCATCTTCCACATATTTTGTTTTTACGTTTTCTGGGGATTTTGCATTATCATCAATAGTACCAATATATTGTACTGTTAAATCTTTATCTAATAAAAATATATGCGGTGTTCTTACTGCGCCATATTTTGGATATAATTTTTGTCCTTCATCTACTAAATAAGGAAATGTAAACCCTTTTTCTTTAGCACGCGTTTGCATAGCTTCGTACCCTTCTTTTTCATTACTAGGATTATTACTATTAATAGCAACTACAGGATATCCTTTTGTTGCATAGGTGTTATTTAAAGCAATTAGTCGATCTTCATATAATTTAGAAAACGGGCATTCGTTACAAGTAAATGTTACTATGTATCCTTTTGCATTTTTAATACTTGCTAAAGAAACCATAGATCCATCCACGTTTTTAAGTAAAAAATCTTCTGCTGTATCCCCAATTAAGTAACCTCCAATTTCTTCTAAAGTCCTTGTCTCTTCTGGTAAACCTCCACGAGGTGGTCCTTTACGTTCTCCATGTTGTCCTTTTTCACCATGTGGTGGAGGTCCTTTTCTATCTCCATGTTCTGGGTGTTCTTTGTTTTCTCCATGTAAATGACGTCCTTTTTCATCCTTATGGTGTTCTGTGGTTTCTTCCTTTTTTTTGTTTTTATCGCTTTTACAAGACGTTAAAATACCTGCAGATAAGCAGATAATTGCAATTAGAATACTAATCTTTTTCATCGTTAAATTAAATTTGTTTTGGTGTTAAAAATGTTCTGTTATTTGTTGTTCAAGGTCCTTTAAGCTTTCAAAAGAACGCTCGTAAAACTTACGGGTTTTATTGTTGAAAATTATGGTAAATGGAATTGCTCCAGACCAATTGGGATCAATTTTGTCAATCCAAGTATTCGCATCTGGATCATCTAATAAAACCACTTTAGAAGTGATATTTCTTTCTTTTAGAAAAGGCTTGAGTTTGGTTTCTATATCTTTAATAAAGTCCATACTTACCAATAAAACTTCAATATCCGGATTTTTGTCCGCATATTCCTGAATATATGGTAGTTCTTTTACACAAGGAGCACACCACATAGCCCAAAAATTGACAATATAGGTTTTGTTCGAATCTGTGTATAATAAAGGTTCTAAAGCATTGAAATTATAGACCGGTATGTTGATATTGTCTATATTAATCTCGTTTGTTTTTGAAGTTACTTTAGTAGTATTTTTTTTTTCTTTGCAGCTAAAACTTAAAAGAAGAAATAAAACAATATATATTGAGTTTTTTGGGATTAATAAATTCATTTACTAATTAAAATTTCACTTTTTTAATTAGACTGCTGTTTTTAAAAATAGTTTAAATGCTGCATGGTATTTTTTTACAAAAAAGGCACTTTGCTATTTTTTCATTTTGGGTTTAATTTTCTCAATCATTTCTGGAGCATTTTTATCCTCGGGATTTAGACTTAATACTTTGTAGTAGTTTTTTAAAGCTTCTGTGTGATTTTTTGTTTCAAAATACGCTTCCGCTAAGCTATCATAAACATTGTATTTATATGGGAAAATTTTCGTGTTTAAATCAAAAACATACATGGCCTTATCTATTTCTTTTGCTCTTAAATAAACATAGCCTAAAGTGTTTAATTCTCTACTTCCTTTTACGTATTCCGATAGCATTGAAACCAGGTTAGATTCTTCTGTTTTTAAACTATCAATGGATTTAGATTCTAATAAGTTTTGCACATAGTTTGCGGCTATATAATTTGAAGAATAGCGATCTCCATTCACTATTTTAAGCATATCGCGTTCTAGTGTTTCTTTTGGATGTTCTACAATTCTATTTACTTCTTCTCCATTTTTATAAAAAATAAAAGTGGGCACACGATGAATATTCATGCCTTTCTCTTCACCATTTGGTCCTTGTTTATAAGCTTCATCACTTCTATCTAATGCAATAACTTCTAATTGGTTTTCTGAAAAATTTACTTTTTCTAAAATGCTGTAAAACCTAGGTACTTCTTTTTTGCTATCTCCACACCAAGTACCTAAAAAAACTTTAATGGTATAGTTCTTTAAAGAGTCTTTAAGTTTTTCTGTTATTTTTTCATTCACTTCATAAGTGTCCTGACTTTTTGTAAACCATTCATTATATGGTGCTTTTTCAAGCCCTTGTTTGTTGATAGGACCAAGGAGCATTTTTTTGTTTTCTCCATAATTGATTTCTTGATTTAGAGTTTGCGAAAATGCAATAGAAAAACTTAAAATTGCGATTAATAAAAAGACTGTTCGTTTCATTTTTTTTGATTTGATGTGTTAGGGAACCAAACATAATATGGTTTTTAAAAAACAACTAATTATTGTTACCAACTGCACACTTAAAACAACAAACAGCATTTATTTTGGTAGTTTGTAACTTTAAAACAGGTTTTTGTACATAATTTTTGAGGATGACATCATTTCTGATTACTTTCAGCAAAACTTATGATTACACTTAAAAAACATACCTCACAAATATTGGTACACATCTTATTTTGGATGCTTTTTGTATTTGTGTCGCTTTCTGTTTTTTCACGTTTTTATTGGCATGAAAATCCTTTTTTACAGTATTTATCTATACTAATAGTTATTGTATATGCTAACCATTTTGTATTGCTTCCGTTTTTTATAAAAAAACGATTGTACATTTTGTATGTTTTTGTTTTTGCAGGAATCTCCTTTTTTGCAACACAATTATATTGCAACGTGTTTGCGCAATGTGGTTGTTCTATAATGAAATGTTTAAGTGACTATTTATGGCAAACCTTGGTTCCATTAATATTTTTCTCTTTTATCTGGATGTTGTATCGTTTTTTAGACAAACAAGAGGAAGTAGAACAGGTGAAAAAAGAACATTTAGAAATGGAGTTAAAGTTTTTAAAATCGCAAATAAATCCGCATGTGTTATTCAATAATTTGAATACTATTTATTCCTATGCTTTAGAAAAACCAACCGAAACTCCAGAACTTATTTTAATGCTATCCGATAATTTGAAGCATGTATTATACGAAAGTAATTCGAAAACTATTTCTCTAGATAAAGAAATACAGTTTATAGATAACTATATGACTTTTCAAAGCATAAGAACAGAAGGTGTAAAGCAGGTAAATTACTATACATCTATAACATCTTCAAACAAACAAATTGCACCATTATTATTAATCTGTCTTATAGAAAATGCTTTTAAACATAGCACTTTGCATAGTGCTGTTTCTGTTTCTATTACTGAAGCAAATGGTATTCTAGAATGCGTATGTAGTAATAACTATGATATGGAAAAAGGAAGCACCGAAGATTTTAAAATTGGATTGCAAAACTTAGAAAAGCGCTTGAAACTTATTTATAAAGAAGATTATAAATTAGAAGTTTTTAAAGATGAAGTATATAAAGTGCATTTAAAATTGAATTTAAGTTAAAATTGTTCATTCGAGTGAAATTGCTTTTTTGCAATTCTGTATCGAGAATATTTGCATCAGCTTCTCGATATAATTAGAAAAAAAACAATACCATTAGAAGGAAAGTAATCCCATAACATATGACTTGTATTATAATAGAAGACGAAATTCCTGCTCAAAAAATCTTGAAGAATTATTTGAGTAAACTTCCTAATATAGAATTACAAGGAACTTTTAATGCAGCAATAGAGGCGAATATGTTTTTAAATAAAACAGCAGTAGATGTTGTTTTTTTAGATATTAATTTACCAGATATTTCTGGAATTGATTTTATTAAAACGGTTAAAAACCCTCCAGCAATTATTATGACTACTGCATATCCAGATTATGCGGTTCGTAGTTTTGAATTAGATACTATTGTAGATTATTTAGTAAAACCATTTGGCTTTGATCGTTTTTTGAAAGCAATTAATAAAGCAAAAGAGAGAGTAGATAAGCCAATGTATCTTACTGAAGAAAATAAGCAAGAAGCCTTGTTTTTAAATGTAGATAAAACGCTTCATAAAATTGTAGTTCATGATATTTTGTATTTAGAATCCGATAGAAATTATGTTACCATTACTACTAAAAATAAGAAGTTGTCTTTTATAGATTCGCTTAAAAATTGGAACGAAAAACTTTCCGAAGAAACCTTTATACAAGTACATAAATCGTTTATTATAAATAGAAAGTATGTAGATAAAATTTCTGGTAATGAAATTTATGTGCAAGGAAGTAGAATTCCTATTGGAAGAACCTATAAGCAAGCATTGTTATCTAAATTAAATATTTCTTAAAACAAAAAAAAGACCTGTCAGATTTTTTTAAAAACCGACAGGTCTGATATTTGTGACTGTAAACAGAATACTATTTTATTGCTTATCTGTTTTAGGATGCACTAATTGCATTTCGTCAATTAGGTGTGTAGCTCCTGCATATTTATCTACTATAAAAAGTACATAACGTAAATCTACCATAATGTTTCGGCAAATTTCTGGATCGTAATTCATGTCACTCATGGTACCTTCCCAAACACGATCAAAGTTTAAACCAACAAGGTTTCCATGTGCATCAATAGCAGGGCTTCCAGAGTTTCCTCCAGTAGTGTGGTTGGTTCCTAAGAAGCAAACAGGTACTTTTCCGTTGCTATCTGCATATTGTCCGTAATCTTTGTTTTTATGTAATTCTAATAGTTTTTCTGGAACATCAAACTCATAATCTCCTGGAACATATTTTTCTACAACACCATCTAAATAGCTTACAGGGTTGTAATAAACAGCATCTCTAGGCGAGTAACCTCGAACTTGTCCGTAAGTTACACGAAGCGTACTATTTGCGTCCGGAAAATAACGAGCTTCTGGTAATGCTTTCATTAAAGCAGTCATGTACTTCGTTTGTAAAGCTGTTATTGGTTGGTTTTTTTCTTCAAATTCTTTATTAATAGTATTGTAAAACTCTGCAATCATAGGCTTTGCATACTGGTATGCAGCATCTTTGTTTAGCTTTTTAAGTACATCTTTAGCGTCACCATCTAAAAGCTTTAAAGCATCTTCTAGATTAGTAAAAGCAGTTTTGTCATAAATAGAAGCATCTACATTTTTGTTGTAAAAAGGCATGACATTACTAAATACTCCTTTGTCTACATCTACATCATAATTTTTATGGATGCTTTTTAAAGTACCCGATAAACGCGCTTTCGCTTTATCGAAAATTTCTGGATTCGCAGTAATAGCTTCTTCCATTTGGTATGCTCTAAAGGTCATTTGCATTAACTCATTGGTTACTAAAAATACTTCAATAAAGTTTCTTCTTTTAATATTTATTGGTCCAAAGTCACTATATAGTTTATCAAACTGAGGTAAAATATTTCCGTATTTGTCATTAAGATCTTTTTCGTTTAATGCTTTGGTAAAAGTAGCTTCAAAAGCTCGACGTTTTGCAACAGCATCACTTTTTTCAATACCTAAATTTTCACCTATCCATTTTTTCCAAGCATTTGCAATACGTGCCTGTTTAGATGCATATTTAATTCTAACGGCATCATTAGTTTTCATTTTAGCATCAATAACTTTTAGAGCGGCTTCGCGAATTGCAATATTAGTAGGGTTAAATTCTTCGGTAATATGCTCTATTGCTACAGCGGGTAAATATTCATTGGTTGTTCCAGGAAAACCAAATACCATGGTGAAATCTCCTTCGGCAACGCCATCTAAAGAAACTGGTAAAAAATGTTTTGGTTTGTAGGGTTTATTGTCTTTACTATATTTAGCAGGTCTATTATTTGCATCTGCATAAATACGAAACATAGAAAAATCTCCCGTATGTCTTGGGAAAACCCAATTGTCTGTATCGCTTCCAAATTTACCTATACTTGACGGAGGAGCACCAACCAAACGAATATCTTCAAAACGTTCGGTAACAAATAAAAAGTATTGGTTCCCATTGTAAAAAGATTTCACTTTTACATCTTGCCAAGCTTCTCTAGGCCAATTTTTCATTAAACCATTACTGTTTTTGTCGATAACCGATTGTTTTTCTTTTTCGGTTAAGTTCTCATTAACCACAGCAAGTACTTCTTCTGTAATGTCTGTAATGCTAACAATAAACTCGATGAATAAACCTTCGTTAGGTAATTCTTCTTCTAAAGACATAGCCCAAAAGCCATCTTTTAAATAGTCGTTTTCTAAAGAAGAATGCGATTGTATTTGACTAAAACCACAATGATGATTTGTTAAAATTAAACCTTTATCACTAATAACTTCGCTTGTACAACCACCATTAAAATGACCAATAGCATCTTTAAGACTAGAGTTGTTTACATCGTAAATATCTTGTGCTGTAAGCTTGCTACCAAGATTTGTCATTTCGGTTTCGTTCATACCTTCTAATAACGAAGGAATCCACATACCACCTTGTTGTGCCGAAATATTCAGCGTAATAAAAAGTAATAAGAATTTAAAAAATTTCATATGTATAGTTTTTTGAATGCTTCCAAAGATAAAAAACCAAGGAGTAAAAAGTTGTTAAATCTTAAAAATAATATAGCTTAAACTAACTATCTTTATCCTTATGAAACATATATCTAAGCTCCCTAATGTTGGTACTACTATTTTTACGGTAATGAGTGCTTTAGCAAACCAACATGGCGCTATTAATTTATCGCAAGGATTTCCAAACTTTCATAGTGATCCACAATTAATGGATTTTGTTAATCAAGCGATGCGTTCTGGTTACAATCAATATGCACCAATGCCAGGAAATTTAGAGTTAACTAAAGCCATTGCAAATAAGTTTGCTTTGCTTTACAATTCAAGCTATCATCCAGAAACAGAAATAACGGTTACTGCTGGAGCAACACAGGCAATTTTTACCATAATTTCGGCTTTTATTAAGCCTGAAGACGAAGTTATTATTTTTAAACCAGCTTACGATTGTTATCAACCTGCAATCGAATTGCAAGGAGCAAAAACTATTTCAATACAATTAAATGCACCCAATTATAAAATAGATTGGAATACTGTAAAGGAGCAAATTACTAGTAAAACTAAAATGATTATTATTAATACACCACATAATCCTAGTGGAAGTGTTCTTGCTGAAGCCGATTTGTTACAACTTCAAGAATTAACTAAAGACACCAATATTATAGTATTGAGTGATGAAGTGTATGAACACATTATTTTTGATGAAGAAAAACACCAAAGTGTATGTTTATTTCCAGCTTTAAAAGCTAGAAGTTTTATAACTGCTTCCTTTGGGAAAACCTTTCATAATACGGGTTGGAAAATGGGATATTGTTGCGCACCTAAAGAACTTATGGCTGAGTTTAGAAAAGTGCATCAGTTTAATGTGTTTTCGGTAAATCATCCGATGCAAAAAGGTTTGGCAGATTATTTAAAAGAACCAAATAATTATTTAGAGCTTTCTAGTTTTTTTCAAGAAAAGCGAGATTTGTTTTTAAGTTGTATAAAAGATTCTCGGTTTAAATATAAACCAGCGAAAGGAACCTATTTTCAGGTTTTAGATTTTTCTGAAATTACTAGTGAATATGATATCGATTTTGCGAAACGCTTAACGGTTGAAAATGGTCTAGCCTCAATTCCATTATCGGTTTTTAACGATAATAATAAAGATGATAAAGTTTTGCGTTTTTGTTTCGCAAAAACAAAGGATACTTTAAAGCAAGCTGCAGCAATTTTAAATAAAATTTAGAAATTCTGTTTAATTTGGCAATATCTTTGCAATCCTAAATTAAATAATAAAATAAAACCATGAAAAAAATATTAGCATTAGTATTCCTATTCAGTATAAGCATTTCTATTACTGCTCAAGAAGTAAAAATTAACGAACAAGCATATACCGTTAAAGGAGATGAAATTTATGCAGGAGGTAAAGATGTTACGAATACATTAAGTGAAGAAATTATTCAAGAAATTAATGCTGCTGCTGCTGGAATACGTGTCGAAGAAGCCGCTAAAAAAGCAATAGAAAAAGCAGATAAAGCTGAAAAAGAAGCAAAAGAAGAGAAAATCAAAAAAGCTCAAAAAGAAGAAGAAAAACGAGAAAAAGAGCTAAAAAAGAATGAAAAAGAATTAAAAAAGGCCGAAAAGAAACAAAAACAAGCAGAAAAGGCTTTAAAGAAAAAAGAAAAAGCTCAAAAATCTTTTGATAGTGCAAATAAGAAATTAGAAAGTGCTCAAAAAAAATACGACAAACTTAAATATAAAGGAAAACTTTCTCCTCAAGAGGAAACAAAATGGCTTAAAAAACTAGATGATCTTCATAAGGATATTGATAAAGCGGATAAAAAATTAAGAAAGATTTAATTTAAAATAGCGAACAAAATTCAAACCCAGATGTATAAGGTAAAAAGATATGTCTGGGTTTTTTTAATTCGAATCACATCTGTTTTTTACTAAAAGCTAAATCTAAATAGTTTTTAAAGTCTTCCGGATTGTTGTCTTTTTAAAAGCATCAATAAATGTCTTTCTTGATATTTGTGATATCAAACTCAAATGCTTTGTAGTACATCTTGTAAAAGTTACATTCATAATTTTAAAATTAGTAAAAATGAAGTACTTTTAAGGTATGCAAGAAAAACTAAAAATAGCACTAGTTCAGTCGGATTTAATTTGGGAAAACCCAAAAGAAAACAGATTGCATTTTACTAATAAAATAAAAGCTTTAGAAACGCAAGTTGATCTTATTATCCTTCCAGAAATGTTTACTACAGGCTTTACAATGCATGCATCTACTTATGCAGAAACAATGCAAGGAGAATCGGTAAGTTGGATGTTAGAAATGGCAAAAACAAATAATACTGCTATTGTTGGAAGTCTTATTATAGCAGAAGAGAATAAATACTATAATCGACTTTTATTTGTGCAGCCTGATGCTAAAGTAATAATATATGATAAACGACATACATTTACACTTGCTGGCGAAGATAAAGTATATCAAGCTGGAAATATAAAAGTAATAGTAGATTATAAAGGTTGGAAAATTTGTCCTTTAATTTGTTACGATTTGCGTTTCCCAGTTTGGGCTAGAAACACCGAAAATTATGATTTATTATTATATGTTGCGAATTGGCCAAAACCAAGAATTACAGCTTGGGATGCTTTACTAAAAGCTAGAGCAATTGAAAATATGACGTATTGTGTTGGTGTAAATAGAGTTGGTTTCGATATTAATAGGTATGAATACTCTGGTAGTTCAGCAGTGTATAATGTGCTAGGAGAAAAAGTCTCTAATATCGTTTTAGGAATGGAGCAGACTGAAGTTGTAACTCTAGATAAAAATCACATTAAAAAGCATAGAGATAAATTACAGTTTTTAGGAGATAAAGATCATTTTAATCTAAAAGTGTAAAATCTATTATTGGATCCCAATTAGCGCGAACTTCAATAACTTCGTTAAAATGACTAATACGTTCCGCTTGTTGCTTTTTTAGATAGTTACCAGAGTCGTATTTTTTATTTTTATTTGCGTCAAAAACTACTCGTAAATAATATTTAGCAGGATCTAAATATCTAAAATCTAAAGGTTCTGGTTTTGTGCTATATACTTCAAATTTCACTTCGCCTTTATCGTTTGTTAGTTGCGCTATTATTGGGTATTTCGCATTATATAAGGTTACTCTCACATTTCCATAATCTGCAAAGTTTTTTGTGTTTACCTTGTAGTTTAACGTATCATTTTTATTGTTGAAAAAATCGGTAAATGCTTCTGGTAGAATTTGTATACTATATTTGTTGTCTTCCGTTTTATCAAAAGCTAAAGCGTAGGTATTTGCGAGTGTATCTAATGTTGTTTTGTATGCTATTTTAATAGAGTCTTTATCTAAAATAGTAAGTTTTTTTTCATCAAATTCAATAAGTGGTGTGTTTGCAGTAATCTTAAAGTCATCCTCAAAATTTATGCTTCCTTTTGAAAGTGCCCCAATTATTAAAGTGTCTTTTGGTTGTTCGCTTATTTTTACTGTAAAATTTTCTGTGTATTTTTTGTTTTTCACTGTAAAAAGTAAAGAGTCTGTGTCCTTAAATCTAGGAGTGTACCAATAATTTAATGAATCTGTTTTAGGGTCTTTTGTAATGGTATATTTAAAATCTTCAGGTACAACAGAAGTAATTTTAATTTCTGTGTTTTTATAATCTCCTTGATAACCAAAAGCTATTTTTTCACCAGCCACTAATCGTGGTCTAATGACAGTAAAATCTGGTTCTTCTTTAAATAATTTTATAGTAAATGTAGTGTCTGTAGGTACTGTAATATAGTCTTTTACAAAGCCGATCTTATCTGTTAATTGTTGAAATTTATTGTCTTCATTAGTGTCTTTTAAAGCAACAAGCATATACTTTCCAGCTTTAATGTTGTCTATACTAAAAGTAGTAGTGCTATCTAAAGTGTTTGTTACGTATTTAGGTAGTTTATTATAAACTATAGAATCATTAAAAGTACTGTCTATTTCATATAAACGTACAGATACAAAATCTTCAGGTTTACGTAAAGCAGCATCTAAAATTTCACCTTTAACCGAAAGCGAATCAATATAACTTCCAGTAGATAATATATATTTATAATACGAATACGGGTTTTCTTCGTTGTTATCTGTTATGCTATTTCCAAAGTTAAAGGCATACGTTGTGTTTTCTAATAAAGTGTCATTAATTTTAATAGTAATGTATTTGCTTGCTGTACCAAGAGGAGTTACTTCTGGGGCAGGATCCATTGGTGGAGAAATAATAAGCTGTTTAGACAGGTTTTTAATTTTTACATACTCATCAAAATAAATTTTAATTTCTTTTCCATTAAAATTTGTAACATAATTTTCTGGAGTAGATTTAACTATTTTTGGAGGAGTAATATCTTTAGGCCCTCCAGAAGGGTTTCCTCTGTTAGCACAACTAATTATAATTAAACCTATTGTTATACTAAAAATTAAATTGGAAAGCTTTTTACGCATTATAAATTTCATGATTTTGTACAAAGTAACAACATATTTACCATTAACAAAATAGCTATTACACGATTGCTATACTTGCTATGCTTATTTTAACATTTTTAGCTCTATTTAACACTTGTATACAGGATTCTAAGGTTGCTCCCGTTGTAATAATATCATCTACAAGCAAAATATGTTTGTTTTCTATTAGTGCGATATTTTCTATAGCAAAGAGTTCATGATTTGTTTGCCAACGCGCAAATCGTTTTTTGGTTACTTGAGATTTAGTATTTGTTATTTTTATTAAAGAGGAGTCATTATATTCTATTTGTAAACCTTTAGCCATTTCTTGACCAAATTTTGCTACCTGATTATATCCTCTTTTTTTTAGTTTCTTTTTATGCAAAGGAACAGGAATAACGACATCTACATTCTTGTATGCAGGTATATCCTTTAATTCGTTACTAAGCCATTGGCCTAAAAATACACCTATTTCTTCATGACCTCTATATTTTAAATTGTGAATTAGCTGTTGTACAATACCTTTTTTTTCATAGCGAAGTAAAGCAGTTGCTTGTTCTACTTTTGCACGTCCATAAAATATTTTTTCAACAGTATTGTTTGCATTAAAATGATAATTAGTAATTGGTAAATTATGTCTACAGGAAGTGCAAACATACATTTCAGAATCTTGTAAATGCATATAACAAGCATAACATACTTTTGGAAAAAATAAATCAAGAACCGCTTTAAACATAATATTAAACTTACAAAAATTAATACTAAAAGACTAAAGAAATTGCTTCAACAATTATTTTAGATACTTTAACGATTAAAATAAAATATATTAAACTAAATATTTAGCTTAGTATTTGTAAAATAAATAATATGCTAGTTTTCCCTCAAACTTTTAACTACAGATTAATTATTGGTACATTGGTAATAGCAATTGCTATTTTAGGATCTTATAGTATTTCCAGTTTTAATTCATTTAAAAATCAAAAAGAATTTTTAGCACAAGAAACAAAACTTGTACAGCATGAATTAACGGAAATGATTTCACTTTATAATGATGTTTCTATTGAAAACGAATTTGTAAAAACAAAATTAGAAGTATCTAAATCTAAGGTGGAAACTATTTTAAGTGATATAGAAGAAAAGAAAACCAATTTATCATTAATATCTAAATACAGAAGTCAAATAAACACTCTTAAAAACGAGAGAGAAGTTATTTTTGACCAAATCGATTCCCTTGTTCGCGATAATAAAATATTAAATTTAAAGGTAGACTCTGTTTCAAAACAATTTGAAAATCAAAAACTAGAAATAGCTAGTTTATTCAAAAAAAATGAAAAGTTAAATACTATTATTAACAAAACAGGAAAGCTTAAAGCGAATAATATAAAAGTGAAGGCGTTAACAATTCGCTACTCTAAAGTTTACGAAACCCATAAATTAAGTGAAGTAGATCAATTTGAAGTATGTGTCGTACTCGATGGTAATACAGCAGCAGATAAAGGAAATAAAAATATTTATGTTCAGATTTTAGACGCTAAAGATCAAATTGTGTCCGAAAGAGGGATTTTAAACCATGAAGGATTAAAAATTAGATATAGCGGAAAAACAACTATAAAAAACATTTCGGAACAAATTACTGCTTGCCTAAAAATAAGTATTAAAAACAAAGAAAAACTAAACCCTGGGATTTATAATATAGATGTATTTCAAAATGCAACTTTAATAGGAAGTAGTTCCATTCAATTAATTTAAAAAATAACTCATAATTTTTTAAAAACCATTCCATTAATATGGAGTGGTTTTTTACTTTTGCAATCTATGGCAAATCAAGACGATCAATTTAAAAAAGTAATCTCTCACGCAAAAGAGTATGGTTACGTTTTCCAGAGTAGTGAAATTTACGATGGATTAAGTGCAGTATACGACTATGCTCAAAATGGAGCAGAGCTTAAAAAGAACATTCGAGACTATTGGTGGAAAGCCATGGTGCAAATGCATGATAATATAGTTGGTATAGATGCGGCAATTTTTATGCATCCAACAACATGGAAAGCTTCTGGTCACGTAGATGCTTTTAGCGATCCTTTAATAGATAACAAAGATTCTAAAAAAAGATATCGTGCAGATGTTTTAGTGGAAGATTATTGTGCAAAAATTGAAACAAAAATTGAAAAGGAAGTTAAAAAAGCTGAAAAACGTTTTGGAGAAGCTTTTAATAAAGAAGAATTTCTTGCAACTAACGGAAGAGTTTTAGGATATCAAGAAAAGATAGATACTATTTTAAAGCGCTTAGGAAAATCTTTAGAAGCAGAAGATTTAGCAGATGTAAAAGCTTTAATTGAAGAATTAGAGATAGCTTGTCCTTTAAGTGGTTCAAGAAATTGGACAGATGTGAAACAGTTTAACCTTATGTTTGGTACCAAACTTGGTGCTTCTGCAGAAACAGCAATGGATTTGTATTTACGACCAGAAACTGCACAAGGTATTTTTGTAAACTTCTTAAATGTACAAAAAACAGGGAGAATGAAAATTCCGTTTGGTATCGCACAAACAGGAAAAGCATTTAGAAATGAGATTGTTGCAAGGCAATTTATTTTTAGAATGCGTGAGTTTGAGCAAATGGAAATGCAATTCTTTATTAAACCAGGAACACAAAAGGAATGGTTTGATACCTGGAAAGATACTAGATTGAAATGGCATCTTTCTTTAGGGATGGGAGCAGATAACTATCGTTTTCATGATCATGAAAAATTAGCTCATTATGCAGATGCTGCTACAGATATTGAATTTAAATTCCCTTTCGGTTTTAAAGAGTTAGAAGGTATACATTCTCGTACCGATTTCGATTTAAAACAGCACGAAGAATTTTCAGGAAAAAAATTACAGTATTTCGATCATGAAGAAAATGCAAGTTATACACCTTACGTCTTAGAAACATCTATTGGTTTAGATAGAATGTTTTTAGCAGTATTTTCAAATTCTTTAATGGAAGAAGAATTAGAAAATAATACTACAAGAACCGTTTTAAAATTACCAGCAGTTTTAGCTCCTGTAAAAGCAGCCGTTTTTCCTTTGGTGAAAAAGGATGGTTTACCAGAAGTAGCAAAACAAATTGTAGAGGATTTAAAATGGGATTTTAATGTGTTTTATGACGAAAAAGATGCTGTAGGAAAACGTTACAGACGTCAAGATGCAAACGGAACACCATTTTGTATTACTGTAGATCATGATACTTTAAAGGATAACACAGTAACCATAAGACACAGAGATACTATGGAACAAAAACGTGTAAAGATTGAAGATTTAAAAGATTTAATTAAAGCTGAGGTAGATGTAAAACATTGGCTACAGAAGATGTAATAAATTCTTGTGAAAGCAATAATCTTATAAAACAAAAGCCCAAGTTTTAAAACTTGGGCTTTTTAAATTTTACAAGTATTTTTTATGTTAAAACCTCCAACCAAGTGTTGTACCTAGTCTTGGTACAAATTCTGAACCAACATCGTTGTTAGAAGTAGATATGTTTCTACCAACACCACCAAATACTTCAAATAAGAAGCCTTTTTTGCTTACGAATTTTCCGCCAACTGCCATACCAAATGCTAGGTTGTTAGATGTTTCATCGGTGTAAATATATTCGTAGTCATCATTAAAGGAGTTGTAAATATAATCTTCATCCGTATCTTCTTGTATGCTATACATTCCAAAGGCTTCTAAGAAAAATCCCCATGCGTACTTGCTAGAAAAGTAACGTCTATAATATGGAGTAAATGCAAATTTTTCGTTGTAAATAGGTCCGTCTTCAAATTCTCTGTCTTCTCTATTTTGTAAATTAAAAAGAACAGAAGCTCCTACTGAAGATTCAGAATCAATTAAATATTCATAAGAAAAATCTACAGCTTTAAAGACTATAAGGTTAAATGCATTTACTTTAATTTCACTGTGTTTTACTTTTTCTTTTTGCATATCCTGTTGCGCAAAAGTGGCAAAGGAGCAAAATAGTATTAATCCTAAAAGGGCATTTTTCATTTGTTTGTTTTTTAAAATTCTTTTTAATCTAATCAAAAGTCATACCATTAGTAGATGGTAAAAGTATGAAAAGGTTGCGTGAAATTCATTTATTTTTAATCCTCTCTATATGCTAATAATCTTAAAGCATTTAAAACAACAACAACAGTTGATCCTTCATGAAATAAAACGGCGACCCCAATATTAGTTAGTCCTAAAATGGTTACAGGAACAAGTATTGCAACGACACCTAAACTTATAAAAATGTTTTCTTTAATGATTTTTTTAGACGCTCTGCTTAAACCAATTACAAAGGGTAAGTTTTCGATTTTATCCGACATTAAGGCAACATCTGCAGTTTCTAAAGCGACATCACTTCCTGCAGCTCCCATTGCAATACTTACAGTGCTTAAAGCCATTGCAGGAGCATCATTTACACCATCTCCAACCATTGCTATTTTGCCATCTGTTGTCATTAAATTTTTAATAGCACTCACTTTATCTTCTGGCAATAGGTTTCCTTTTGCTTCTGTTAAACCTATTTGTTTTGCAATAGCATTTCCAACATTTTGATGGTCTCCAGTTAACATAATCATGCGTTTTATTCCAATGCTCTTTAACTTTTTAAGTGTGTTTGCTGCTGTTTCTCTTGGTGTATCCATAACGCTAATTATACCAATAACTTCCTTTTTAAAAGCGACAAGCATTACTGTGTTTCCATTTTCTAACAGCGTTTCCATTTTGGTTTTTATAGTATCCTTTACTTCAATTTCTTTGTCTTGTAGTAACTTTAAATTACCAATAAAAGCATTTGTGTTGTTATATAATGCAGAAATTCCTTTTCCTTGAATGGCTTCCATGTTTTTTGCAATACCTTTAAAACTTAAATTATGTAGTTTTTTAATGTCTTTAGCAATTGCTTTTGCTAATGGATGATTACTCAGACTCTCTACCTCTAAAACTATTTGTAAAAACTCTTTTTCTTCAAAATTGTTTAATGCAATTACATGGGTTAGTTTTGGTTTACCTTCGGTTAAAGTTCCTGTTTTATCAAATGCAATGGTACTAATACTTCCTAAGTCTTCTAAAGCTTTTCCACCTTTTATTAAAACGCCTTTTTGAGCAGCTCTAGCAATACCACTAAGTACAGCGCTTGGTGTAGAAATTGCCAAAGCACAAGGACTTGCTGCTACTAAAACAGTTATTGCTCTGTATAGACTTTGGTTAAAAGATTCGTCTATAATTAAATAAGCAAAACATAAAAGTGTGACTACAATTATCACTATTGGAACATACCATTTTTCAAACTTTTTGGTTAATCTTTGTGTTGGTGATTTTTGAGTTTCTACCTCACTCACCATTTTAATTAATCGCGCAACTGTAGAGTCTTGACTTAGTTTTAAAACCCGTACTTCAATATTATTATCGCCATTTATAGTGCCTGTAAATACAATGTGTTTTTTGTTAATATGTTTAAACTCGGGTAAGTTCTTTGTTGAAGCAATTGCAGTTTTATCAACAGGCATGCTCTCTCCTGTAATTGGAGCTTGATTAATGCTGCTGTTTCCGGAAAGAATAACACCATCTGCAGCAATTTTGGTGTTTGGTTTAACCACAATAATGTCACCAATTTTTAAGTCTTCAATTGGTATTTCAATAATTTGATTTCCTTTTTTTATAAGTGCTTTTTTGGGAGATAAATCGCTTAAAGCTTCGATAGACTTTTTAGCTTTATTCATAGCATAATGCTCTAAAGCATGACCTAAACTAAATAAAAATAATAATAAAGCGCCTTCAGTCCAACTACCAATGTATGCAGCTCCAATGGCTGCAGCTATCATTAAAAAATCAATATCAAAACCAGCTTTAATTATTTTTTTATAGGCTTCAATAGTAAGGAAATAACCTCCAAATAGATAAGCTATTAGATAGTTAATTAAAGAAATTGTGAAAGGTAAATCTGCTAACTTTTCAATACCAAACCCAATAACCAAAAAAGTACCACAAAGAATTGCAAAATAAAGTTCTGTTTTTTTACCAAAAATTAAATTTTGGCTGTGGTTGTGTGAGTCGATTTTAATGTTATTCATTTAATTATTATAGCTTTTTAGCTTTGAGACTTTATTCACTTTCGCTATTATTTAGTAGCATAGTTGTGCCTTTAATAACTATTTGTTTGTCTTTTAAAGCTTCGGTATTTAAAACCTCAATGTTTGTTTCTGTTTGTTTTCCTATGTTTAATTTTACTTTCTCTAAATGATATTCTTTGTCCTTTTTTTCTTCTAAAATTAAAACAAAAAAATCATTATCAACTTTCATTATTGCTTCTTTTGGTAAACCTTTTCCTTTATTAGTTTCCACAATAATTGCTGCATCTACAAACATACCAACAATAAAATTTTCTTTATCCTCATCTACATGTGCATGTACTTTTATTCGTCTAGTTTGCTCATCAATGGTAGTGCCAACTAAATGTACTTCTGCTTCATAAGTTTTATCTGATGCTTCAGGAATTTTAAACCATATTTTCTGGTCTTTTTTAACTTTCATTACGTCTTTTTCAAAGACAGATAATTCTAAATGTATATGATTTATATCCATAATTTCCATAATTACATCACTCGGTGAAATGTAAGTTCCGTTACTAACATTAACTTTTGTAACATTCCCAGCTATTGGTGCATATAAGTTTATAGTAGAAGATATTTGACCTTGTTCTACATGATCTGGATTGATGTTCATCATTTGTAATTTTTTACGCAAACCATTATAATGTGCAAGGTTACTTTTGTAATCACTTTCGGCTTTTAAATAGTTCTTTTCTGAAGTGATTTTTTCATTAAACAAGGTTTTTTGTCTATTGAATTCTGATTTTAAATAATTTAATTTTTCGACAACTTCTAAATAGTTTTGTTGAATTTCAACAAATTCTGTGTTTTTTAAGGTTACTAAAAGTTGTCCTTTTTTTACGCGATCTCCAATTAATAAAGGTGTTTTAGTAATAAAACCTCCTATTAAAGTAGTAATGCTTGACTTGTTGTTTGGTGGCACATCAATCATTCCGTTTACATTTACGGTTTCATTAAAATCGTATTCGGCTAATGTGCCAAATGCCATTTTTTCACCTTCAAATTGTGCTTTTGTAATGGTGATTTTATCAGATTGTACTTGATTACCTAAAACTAGCTTTTCTTTTTTTTCTGAATTTCCGCAGGCTACAAAAACCATGGAAAATAATAGGATGTATATGTTCTTCATTTTTTATAATGTTAAGTGGTTAATGGTGATTACAGTTTGGTTGTATTGGTTTAACTGCACTAAATAATCCAGTTGAATATCTTTTGCAGTTTCTAAACTTTGAATGTATTGAAAGAAGTCGATTTCCCCTTCTTTAAAAGTTCGAATTGCAGTTTTTATAATTTGTTCAGAAAGTATTTTTCCTTGTGTTTCATAATATTGAATAGCTTCTTCATACTGCTGAAGCTTTGCCAATAACGAATGATATTCTGCATTTAATTTGGTTTGATAATCTTGTTTTTGTTCTAAAATGACATCTTGAGCAATTTTTGAAGCTTTAATTTTGGAGCGTTGACCACCAAATAAAATTGGAATTTTAACTCCTAATTGATAGCCTTTAATGTTATCATTTAATTCGTTGTTAGTTCCTTGAAAATATGCCGCATTTAAATCAGGTAACAGACTTTGCTTTTCTAATTTTACTTGTGCTTTCTGGTAATTTATAGAAGCATAAAAAACCGATAATCCAGCATCTTGATTTGCAATTAAACTTTCTACCTGTAGTTTTTTAAGTAATCCATCATCAATAGTAATAGAATCTACTTGTACTACTTTTTTAAGTTGTTCCTTATATAAACGAACCTCTAAAAGGGACTGTTTATAAAGCGTTTCTAGCTGTTTTTGTTTAGATTTAGCAGTAATCATTTCTAGATAATTGGTTTCGCCTAACTCAAAGCGACGCTCTGCTTTTCTTGCAAAATCGGTATATAAACTATCCAAATATTTATAATTTTCCGCTTTATTCTTAGCATAACTTAATTGATAATAATTAGTATAAACCTGTTTTTTAACTTGCAATAATTGCAAACTATAATTAGCTTCTTGCAGATCAACTTTAGACTGATTTCGTTTTTTTTCAGCAAAATAAACCGTTGGAAATTTAAAGTCTTGAGAAACACCAAAAATTTTTAAAGGCTTATTGTTTATAGCCAAATTACTTTCGTCGTAATTATAATACAGATCCGTTTTATCAAAAGTAAAGGCAGAACCAACGAGTGCATTTTCTTGTTCAATTTTTAATTTTTCTGCTTTTAAATTCGCATTATTTTCAATTGCTAATTCTAAAGTTTGCTGTATAGTTAGTGGTTTGTTTTGTGCTTGAGTACTAAAAGTTAATAACAAAATAACTACAGATGTAATTGTTTGTTTATTTATTTTGAGTTCCTTTTTTTCTTCAAACCAAGCATATAAAACTGGCAAAAAAATTAAGGTTAAAAAGGTTGCGGTAACTAAGCCACCAATAACTACAGTAGCTAAAGGCCGCTGTACTTCTGCTCCTGCATTTGTTGAAATTGCCATAGGTAAAAACCCTAAAGCTGCTGCTGCTGCTGTTAATAAAACAGGTCGTAAACGTTCTGATGTTCCTTTCTTAATTCGTTCTTCAATATTGTTAAAACCTTCCGCTTTTAGTTCTTTAAAATGTTCTATTAAAACAATTCCGTTAAGTACTGCAATACCAAATAATGCAATAAAACCAACTCCTGCAGAAATACTAAAAGGTAAATCTCTTAACCATAATAATAATACACCTCCAACTGCAGAAAGCGGAATTGCAGAATACACAATTAAGGCTTCTTTTATAGAGTTAAATGCAAAGTAAAGCATGATAAAAATAAGTATTAAAGCTACAGGAACTGCTACTAATAATCTGTCTTTTGCACTTTGTAGGTTTTCAAACTGTCCTCCATAGGTTATGCTATAACCAACAGGTAATTTTAACTTGCTTTCAATAATTTGTTGTACATCATTTACAACCGATTGTAAGTCTCTGTTTCTAACATTAATACCAACAACAATACGGCGTTTGGTGTCATCTCTAGAAATTTGCGCAGGACCAGAAGTATAACTAATTGCTGCTAATTCGCGAAGCGGAATTTTATTCCCATTAGGAGTGTCTACATATAGATTTTGAAGACTTCCCAGGTTTTTTCTATTGTTTTCTTGCAAACGAAGCACTAAGTCAAAACGTTTTTCTCCTTCATAAACACTTCCAATAGATGTACCTGCAAAACCCATAGAAATAATTTTGTTTAAATCATGAATGTTTAATCCGTAACGTGCAATTTTACTTCGGTTGAATTGGATACTCATTTGAGGTAAACCCGCTACTTTTTCAACCGAAATATCTGCAGCTCCTTCTACATTTTCAATTAAAGATTTTATTTCATCTGCTTTGTTTGCTAAAACGCTTAAGTCTTCACCAAAAATTTTAATAGCAACATCTGCTCTAACACCAGTTACTAGCTCGTTAAATCGCATTTCAATGGGTTGTGTAAACTCGACTTCCATTCCTGGAATAACGGTTAATGCTTCTTTAAACTTATCTGCTAATTCGTCTTTACTTTTTGCAGAAGTCCATTCTTTTTTAGGTTTTAGTTTAATAATGACGTCACTTTCTTCCATAGACATTGGATCTGTTGGTACTTCAGCAGCTCCAATACGTGTAACTACTTGTTCTACTTCAGGAAAATTATCTAATAAAACTTGCTCAATTCTGGTGGTAATCTCTATGGTTTTGCTGAGTGATGTTCCTGTTTTTAAAACAGGTTGAATTACAAAATCACCTTCATCTAAAGTAGGTACAAATTCGCCTCCCATTTTACTAAAAATCCAAACACTTGAAGCTAATAAAACAGCTGATAATAACACTACTATTTTTTTGTTACTCAAAGCCCAATTTATAACTGGTTGGTATGCTTTATTTAGAAAATTCATTAGTCTAACCGAAATGTTTTTGCTAGATTGTTTACTAGGTTTTAAAAACAAAGAGGAAACCACAGGAACATAGGTTAAACATAAAATCATTGCTCCAATTAATGCAAAACTAAATGTCATTGCCATTGGCTTAAACATTTTGCCTTCAATACCGTTTAAAGAGAGAATTGGAATAAATACAATTAAGATAATTAATTGACCAAAAATGGCTGAATTCATCATTTTTGAGGCGCTTTTTAATGTTATTTGATCAATTTCAGATTGTTTTTCGTTTTTACTGATTTCGGAAAGATGCGCTGATTTAGACATGATTTGAAAAGCAATAAACTCTACAATAATAACTGCTCCATCAATGATAATCCCAAAATCGATTGCACCTAAACTCATTAAGTTAGCATCTACACCAAATTGACGCATTAATATAATAGCAAATAATAAACTTAACGGAATTACAGAAGCTACTACCAAACCAGACCGCCAATTACCAAGCAATAAAACCACAACAAAAACCACGATTAAAGAACCTAGTATTAAGTTTTCGGCAACTGTAAATGTGGTTTTACCAATGAGCTCGCTTCGTTCTAAAAAACCATTAATATACACGCCTTTAGGTAGCGTGCTTTGTATAGATGCTACGCGTTTTTTAACAGCATCAATCACTGCTTTAGAGTTACCATCTTTAAGCATCATGATTTGTCCTAGAACTTTTTCACCTTCACCATTTCCTGTAATAGCACCAAAACGAGTTGCGCTACCAAAACCAACATTCGCAACATCTTTAATGTATATTGGAGTACCATCATTTTTAACAACAATATTTTCAATGTCTTGTAATGAACTAACTAAACCTTCTCCTCGAATAAAAAAGGCTTGACTATTTTTTTCAATATAACCACCGCCAGAAACGCTGTTGTTTTTCTCTAAAGCATTATAAATGTCAGCAATAGAAATTTGCATAGCAGCTAACTTGTTTGGATTTATAGATACTTCATATTGTTTTAAAAATCCTCCCCAAGTATTCACTTCAACTACACCAGGAATTCCAGAAAGTTGACGCTTTACAATCCAATCTTGAATAGTTCGCAAATCGGTTGTGGTATATTTGTCTTTAAATTCCGGTTTTACATCTAAAATATATTGGTAGATTTCACCCAAACCTGTTGTAATTGGTCCCATTTCTGGTGTGCCAAAGCCATCTGGAATTTGCTCTGAAGCAGATGTTATTTTTTCAGCAATTAGTTGTCTTGGTAAAAAAGTTCCTAAATCGTCATTAAATACAATGGTAACTACCGATAAACCAAATTTTGAAACAGAACGAATTTCTTCTACTCCAGGTAAATTTGCCATTTCAAGCTCTATAGGATATGTTATAAATTGCTCTACATCCTGTGTAGATAAGTTGCGAGATGTAGTAATAACTTGTACTTGGTTATTGGTAATATCTGGTACGGCTCCTATTGGTATTTGGGTTAAAGAAAAAATTCCGAAACCGATTATAAAAGCAGTAAAAAGGAAAGTAATCAGCTTGTTTTTTAAGCTGAATTTGATGATGTTTTCTAACATAATTCATATTAATTAAGAAATAATAAATACCTGTTTTTATTTACAGGAATAAAAATCTATAATGAATTATGCTATTTTGGGAGGCTGAAAAATAGAAGGTTTTTCAGAATCTGTTATGGTTTCGGTGTAATGGAAATTAAAAGGAATTTCAATAAACTCATGATAGTTTAAATCGAAAGTATTGTGAATATTTATAAAAGAAGTATTTATATGCGTGCACATGTGATGACTATCTTTAAAAGGCAAGTCTTTATGCTCTTTATGGTCATTTTTGTGGTCATCTTTAACTTCACCATAATGTTCTGTTAAAAACTCAAAAAAAGTGTCACCATATACTTCTTTGTGAAATTGAGCATGATCCAGCAATGCTTTAACCTTAGAAATATCTTCTAGATTAATATTGAAACTCTGTATAAGAATCAAAAATGAATATGTAATTGCTAATACTTTACTCATAACGATTGCTAAATTACAAAATTAGTAATCTTTATGAGGTAACAAAAGTTACAATTGTCTTAAAAATAAGCCTTTAATTGTATGTTTCCAGTATGAATAGTTTTGCTAGTTTCTGTATTTCTGCCAAAATAACTAAGGTTTAAATCTAAGTATTTTGTTAGTTTTTTTTGTGCTAAAAAGGTCCATGTAAAGTTTTTTCCTGGTTGTAAGCCTTCTAGCATTTGGTATGCAACTGGTGAATTTGCATTTCCTGTAAAGGCGTTAGAAAAATAATTAAATTCTCCAGAAATTGCCATTTGTTGTTTGCTGGAAAAAGCAAAGGAAGCGCCATATTTTTGTTGTTTTAATGCTTCTAAGTCATTTATGGTGTTCGCTTTGTTGCTGTATTGGTAAAATATATCAAAACGAGTATTGTCATTTAATAAGTAAGAGATTTTGGGGTTTAATTGCGTTTCTTCAATATTGTAATTCTTACTTATGTAATTTTCACTTTTGCTTTCATTGGTGTTAAAGCTAGTTAATAAATTTGCCAACCAACTGTTTGCAAATTTATGATTAAAAAGAATTTGGTGGCTTTTAGCGTTTGCTTCTAGCGAACCTATAGTTAAAAGATTTCTTGAACTGTTAGTTAAAAAAGTATACGATGTTGTGTAGTGCTGTTTGCCTCTGTTGAAAAAGAAAACATTTCTAAAGTTAGACTGTAAACCAAGTTGTTTTTCTTTGTCATCTTTAAATGGGTTGAGGTTAAAAGAAGTACCTTCTCTTTTTTGTTTTCTATCGATTAAATAGGAAGTCTGATTGTAAAATTTCGATACTATTTTTTTAAAACCATTTTCACTCGAAGACCATTGTTGTGGATTTAGTGTTAGTGTTTGGCTAAATCTATTTTGATGTGTTTTTACAAATACTTGATTTGGTAATAAAACCCTTATGTAAGTACCTTGGTCTGAGAATTGTGCAATTTCAAATTCTTCTAATTCTTGAATATTGTTATTGTTATAATCGATCCAAGTATAAGCACCTTGTCCTGCTTCAACTTCTACATAAGTGAATTCTTGTTGTGCTAGGGTTCCCGAATTGGTTTCGTAAACCGTGTTCCAATGAATTATGTTTTTAAATAATTTTTGACTGAACTGCATTCTAGAATTTAAAGACTCTTCATTATCTAGGTTTGCATCCACATTTTTTAAAGTTCTATAATTTACATAAAGCGATAAATTTGTATTGTTATTTTGAATAATTTTAGAATCTACATAGTAGGTGTTAGATGTGTTTACTTTTTGAAGGTTACCAGCCATTAAACTATCATTTACTCTGTGTTTGTAACCTATTTCGGCAAAAATTTTGGTACTATCTCCAATCCCTGTGAAAACTTCATACGATTTATAGCGCTGACTTAATGCTGTGAAACTATCTGTTTCTTTGTTTTTTTGCTCATTGTTTTCTAATGATAGCCTTGTGCCAACCCAAGCATTCTTTAGGCTGTAGGTAATCCTGTTATAGGTTCTTGTAAAAGTAGAATTGTTTAGGTTTGATTCTGCATTTAATAAGCTAGAATTGGAAAGTATTTGCCATTTTTTTAAATTTAAATCCCCTAAAAAAATGTGTCTGCTTCCGTTAAAATTTTCTGAATAATTTAGGTACTCAAATTGGTACTTAGCAAATCCTTTTTTATGATGAGAAGCTTCAACGCCAGAAGCAAAAAGGGTTTGGTTGCCATTATTAATCACGTTTTGATTGGTTGTAGATTGCTCAATGTTCCAATCGCGAATAAACTCAGCATTGTATAATCGTTCAATAGTTCTAAAATTTTCTTGAATGTAATTTGCATCGGCAAATGCATGGATATTCCATAAACTATCGTTTTTAGTAATAGCTTGTTCTAGTTCTATTTTTGCTGCAAAACCATCGTTGTTGTTATCGTCTATGTTAGAAAATAAGTTCAAATCGTTTTTACTACCAGCAACTTCAAAACCAATATTTGTTTTTTTGGTTGGTGCATAGTTTCCGTTTAAAACAGCAATCTGTAATTTATTTGGAGCAACGAGTTGTGTGATAGGTTGGTAGTTTCCTTGTCCTGCTCCATTATATTCGTAAATAGTACTGATTGCATTAATACTACTCACTATATAATCTCCTTGATTATCGCCAACCAATGAAAAATTTACACTAAATAATTCATCCTCTTCATTGTTAGAAAACACAAAAGCTTCTACTCCATTTATTATTTCCTTTTTATATAATATTCTATTTTCATTATAGGCTTCTGCTGTTGCTGAAGGTGCAGTCATTAGAGTTTCGTCATCTCCTGCATTTGCTAAAATTTCGACTTGCTCACTAGATAAGTTTTGTTGCAGCGGGTTATTTTTTGCATCATTTTCACTGTATACAGAAACCCCAAGCTTTAGTTTTTCGCTTTCGTAATTACTTCCGCCATAAACAACTAGTCTAGAATAGTTTCGTTCACTGTATTGGTAGTCTACAGTAATACGCATTTCGCTTGTAATCGGGAAGGTGGCGTTAAAAATTATTTCTCCTGCATTATAATTAATAATGTAGTCTTTGTTTTCTCCTCGTTCTAAAGCAATTCCGTTTACATAAACAATTTCGCTACCAGAAACTACAAGTACAAATAATTCGCCACTTGGTCCGCGGAGTTTGTAAGGGCCTTGATTTCCTTCTTGTGCTGTGAATTGACTAGAGGTAAATTGCCCTCTAACAATGGCTCCAGCTGCAAAAATATTGGTTTTAGAATTGGAGTGGTTTAAAGTTGCACCAAGCGAAAGCCCTTGTACGCGTTTAGAAAAATTAGCAAAAGCACTATTTGTATTTTGTAAGTCTACATCACCAGCTCTTATTTTCCAATGGTCACTAAACAGTTCTATGAATACTTGGTCGAATTCGTCTAAGCGTTGCGAGTAACCACTTTCTTGTAATGGAATGTTTGCATCTTGAATAGAGGCTCTTAGTGAAACTTTATCGTTAAGTTTTCCTGTAATTTGTAAATCTAATTCGCTATTTAAAACCGAGTTTTGATTGTTTCCAATAATAACACCTCGTGAAATGCTTCCTGAAGTAGTTAAACCATCAAAAGGCGTAAATGTATTCGATTCGCTAGGTTGCTTAATTTTGTATAAAATTTGCTGATTATCGGTGTTTTCTACAATAACTTTATCGTCTAACTGTTTATAGGTTTTGGTTAAAAACGCTGGATATTTTAAGTAATTTATTTGTATGGAATCTGTTTGTATAGGTTTTTTAAAGCGCAATATTGCTTTTTTAAAATCTACAGAGTAATAGGTAGAGTCAATTATCGAGTTGTCTTTTCTTTTAATTTGAAAGTAACTCGAATTAATACTAACGCTATCTATAGCAATACTATCTTGTACAAGAACTGTTTTCGTTTTGTAATTAGATTCTTGACTTTGGGCAACTGCCGCAAAACCAATGAAAAAGATAATAAGAAAGTATGTACACTTCATGCGTTACTAAAACTACAAAAAACCTAAAATATTTTGTTGATAGTTTTTTGTTAAAAGGGCTTTAAAATTTTAGTGTAAATGTAAAGCATTATTTATTTTAGCTAAAACATAACCATTTTAAAATAATATACCATTGAAAATTATATCTTATAACGTAAACGGAATTCGCGCAGCTCTTAAAAAAGATTTTATTAAATGGCTTGAAGCTGCAAATCCAGATGTGATTTGTTTACAAGAAATAAAAGCAATAGAAGAGCAATTAGATGTAGATCTTTTTATAGAAGCTGGTTACACATATAATTATTGGTTTTCTGCACAAAAGAAAGGATATAGTGGTGTTGCTATTTTAAGTAAAACCAAACCCAATCATGTAGAATTTGGTACAGGAATAGAATCTATGGATTTTGAAGGAAGAAATATTCGAGCAGATTTTGATGGTATTTCGGTAATGAGTTTATACTTGCCTTCAGGAACTAATGCGGCAAGATTAGATCATAAATTGGAGTACATGGATATGTTTCAAGAATATATTAATAACCTAAAAAAAGAGATTCCAAATCTAGTTATCTGCGGTGATTATAATATATGTCATGAAGAAATAGATATTCATAATCCAAAAATGAAAGGCGTTTCTGGTTTTCTTCCTATTGAAAGAGAATGGATTGGTAGTTTTATAGATAGTGGTTTTGTAGATGCTTTTCGCTTTATACATCCAGAAAAACAAGAGTATAGTTGGTGGAGCTATCGTGCAAACTCAAGAGCAAATAATAAAGGTTGGCGTTTAGATTATACCATGGTGTCTAATCCATTGAAAGAAAAAATAAAAAGAAGCGTTATACTTCAAGAAGCTGTGCATAGTGATCATTGTCCAGTTTTGGTAGAAATAGAAAATTAAAGGAAATAGTAGTTAGTAACTATTTTTCAATACTAAATACTAAAATAAAACCCCAATACAATATGAAAAATAAAATAGTAATTCTTGTAATAGCTACAATTTTAGTTTCCTCCTGCGTTTCTCCAAAAGTATATAAAGACTTAGAGAGTAAGTATGCGAGTCTTAAAAAGGAAAACAAAAAACTCTCAGAAGAAAATGAATCTCTTTTAGGGGCAAATAATAAAACAGAAAATGACTATGCTACCCTTAAAAAGGATTATGATACTGCTATTGCAAACCGCGATAAATTACAAGCAGATTATAATGCGTCTAAAACAAATCTAGAAAACTTAAAGGCTTCTTACGATGCTTTAGAAAAAAACAGTTCTGCTTCTTTGGCTGAAAACTCAAAGAAAAACAGAGAGCTTTTGGCGCAATTAGAGGCTAAAGAACAAGCTTTAGAAGCAGAAAATATTAGACTTGAAAATATTAAAAGCGAACTAGAACAACGTTCTAATAGAGTTACAGAGCTAGAGAATATGATCGCATCTAAAGATGCAGCAATGACTCAATTAAAAAATGCCATTTCAAAAGCATTAACAGACTTTGATGGAAAAGGATTAACAGTAGAACAAAGAGATGGTAAGGTTTATGTTTCTATGGAAAATAAATTGCTTTTCGAATCTGGTAGCTGGGCAGTTGGTGCACAAGGTAAGAAAGCAGTACAACAATTAGGAAATGTTTTAGGCGAAAACCCAGAAATTGCAGTTTTAATCGAAGGGCATACAGATGACGATCCTTATAAAGGTACAGGTCAGATTTCTGGTAATTGGGATTTGTCTACAAAAAGAGCAACAGCAATTGTGAATATTTTAAGAGAAAATAATGCAATAGTACCAGAAAACTTAACAGCTGCAGGAAGAGGAGAATTTGCTCCAATTGCGAGTAATGAAACCGCAGAAGGAAAAGCAAAAAACAGAAGGATTGAAGTTATTTTAACTCCTAAATTAGATGAGGTTACTAAGCTACTAAATGAAATCTAATAGCTTCTCAAGATTTTTTAAACTGAAACGCGAAAACCATGAAGTACACAACACTGCCAAATACAGATATTAAAGTAAGTAAAATTTGTTTAGGAACCATGACTTGGGGTAATCAAAATACCCAAGAAGAAGGATTTGAACAAATGGATTATGCATTAGATCAAGGTGTTAATTTTTTTGATACTGCAGAATTGTACCCTGTACCTGCAACGGCAGATACATATGCCGAAACGGAACGCATCATAGGAAACTGGTTTAAAAAGTCAGGAAATAGAGAAAAAGTGGTTTTGGCTTCCAAAATTGCAGGACCTGGAGATTATACAGCGCATATTAGAACCAACGGTTTTAAGCCAGAAGCACTAAATGATGCTGTTAATAAAAGTTTAGAACGACTGCAAACCGATTATATAGATTTATATCAATTGCATTGGCCAGAAAGGCAAACAAATACTTTCGATACTAGAGATTATAAACACAACTCTGAGGATAAGTGGCAAGATAATTTTAATGAGATTTTACATACCTTAGATAAAATTGTAAAGGAAGGAAAAATTCGTCAAGTAGGAATTTCTAACGAAAAAGCTTGGGGAACAATGCGCTATTTAGAAGAATCTAAAAAGTATGATTTGCCTAGAATGATAACGGTTCAAAATGCATATTCTTTGCTTAATCGAGTTTTTGAAGGAGACATGGCAGAAATCGCTATGCGAGAAAATATAGGTTTACTTGCATATTCGCCCATGGCTTTCGGTGTGCTTTCTGGTAAGTATATTAACGGAACAGCACCAGCAGATTCGCGATTAAAATTATTTCCAAGATTTAAAAGGTATAGTAGTGATTCTTGTTCGGAAGCAACCAAAAGATATTTACAAATTGCAGAAGCTAATAAGATGAGTTTGGCACAAATGTCTTTAGCATTTGTAACACAACAGCCTTTTGTTACAAGTAATATCATTGGAGCCAGCACAATGACGCAATTAGTAGAAAATATAAATAGTATAAATTTGGAGCTTACTAGTGAGATTTTGAGTCAAATAAAGAAGGTACACGAAGCAATACCTAATCCAAGTGCATAGTGGGTTTGCAAAAACCACTTACTTGTTAACATTTTTATCCTTTTATCGTAAATAAAGGTATTTAATCTATTAAAGTAAAGTTAATTTATTAGGGCTAATCTTTTTTTATACTTTAGGTATTTAATTGAAACATCAATTTTTATTAGATGTTTTGTTAAATAAATTTCAATTAAATATAACGGTTTGTTTAACAGCAAATTAGATGTTTAATATTTTAGTAACTAACCTTAACCATAAAATGAAAAAAATTACCCTCTCCCTATTATTTGGGTTTATGTCTTTAATAGGATTTTCCCAAGTAGGTTTAGTAGAAAATTTTGATTCCGGATTTACGTTACCAGCAGGTTGGACAAGTGATGCAGAAGATTATAGTGTAGCATTTGTTGAAAATTGTGATGGTAGATCTGTTAGAGCAAATTTAGATGATTCTAATTTAGAAGCACACCTTACTTCACCAAACATAGTTGGACAGTCAAATGGAACTGATTTAACAATTGCTTTTGACTATAAAATAGTAGATTGGGCTGGAGCTATTGAAGCAACCGCTCCTGGTTGGGGTGAAATCTTGGTTCAGTATTCTATTAATAATGGAGCTCTATGGACAACTATAGATACCATTAATGATATAAATCATACTACTGCAGCTACTTGTTTTAATTGGACGACATCTGTTCCATCTGCCGATGTACCTAATGGTTCCGATTTTAAATTACGTATAAATACCAACTGGGCAGCAGGAACATATTATGTTTATTTAGATAATATTTCTGTAAGTCAAGTAGTGCCAGATCCACCATCTTGTGTTAATTTAATTACACCAACAGATGGAAGTACTGGAGTTTCCGTGAATACAGATCTAGAATGGTCTTCGGCAACTGGAATACCTTCAGGGTATATTTTAACTGTTGGTACAACATCTGGAGGAGTGGATGTTGTAGATAATGAATTTACAGGTTTATCTACTACTTACGATCTACCTACTTTAGAATATTCAACTACATATTATGTAAGTGTTATTCCTTTCAACGCAAGTGGAAACGCAGTAGGATGTACTGAATACACATTTACGACAGGCGCAGATCCAAGTGCACCTGTAGATTGTGCAACAGGAACGCCTATTAATACAGTGTATTGCTATACTGATAATGATACTCAGACTTGGAATTTTGAAAGTTCCGATGGTGCTCCATTGAATGTGTTTTTTAACGCAGGTCAAATGGAAGCAAATAACTTTGATCAAGTAACTATATATGATGGTATAGATAATACAGGAACAGTATTGTATGACGATAGTAACGGTGGTGATATGGCAGGTGTTTCTGTAATCGCTGATTCAGGATTCGTGTTTATAGAGATAGATAGTGATGGCTCAGGTAGTTGTTCTGCTAATAATTATGTACCCTTAGATTTTGATGTTAGCTGTGTAGATACAGCTGCAGTTCCAAACTGTAATGCATCTTTAACAGCTCCAACAAATGGAGCAACAAATGTAGATGTAGCTACTGTGATTACATGGTCTCCAGCATCTGTAGTTGTTACAGGTTATGTAGTGTCTATTGGTACTACTCCAGGAGGAACAGATATACTTGATAATGAAGATCTTGGAAATGCTCTTTCTTACACGCCAGCAAACTTATTGCCATATGAAACTACAATTTATGTAACTATTACACCATATAATGATAATGGTTCTGCAGTGAATTGTAGTGAGAATAGTTTTATTACAGAATTAAATCCATACCAATGCGACGCAGTGGATCAATGTGTTTTTACTTTTACACTAGAAGATACTTTTGGAGACGGTTGGAATGGTAATACCATGACAGTTTCTCAAAATGGTTTAGAAATAGAGATTTTAGAATTGGCTACAGGCTCAGGGCCTTTAGAGGTTCAAATACCATTATGTGATGGAATTCCGTTCGAATTGTTTTGGAACACTGGTGGTGCTTTTGCTAACGAAGTCGTTATTTCCGTTTCAAATGCATTTGATGATGAAATTTTTGCCATGCCTAGTGGTAGTGGTGGAATACAAGGGACGCAAATTTTTTCAGATATTGTTAATTGTACGCCTCCTTCATGTCCACGACCAACAGATTTAGCTTTAGTAGAAGTTAACATGACTAATGTTGAATTTAGCTGGACAGAAACCGGAACAGCTACTTCATGGGAGGTTATAGTTCAACCTTTAGGTACTGGTTACCCAGCTGGTACAGAACCAGAAATTATTCAAACAACAGATAATCCTTATATTTATGAAAATTTAGACCCTGCAACACAATATGAAATATATGTGCGAGCAATCTGTGGTACAGATGACCTAAGTGATTGGGAAGGACCTCTTAATTTTGATACTACAATTTGTGACGCTATTGATCAATGTGTTTACACTTTTGTTCTAGAAGATACTTTTGGTGATGGATGGAATGGTAATACGATGACAGTATCTCAAAATAATATTGAATTAGAAATTTTAGAACTACCTACCGGAAGTGGACCACTTGAAATTCAAGTTCCACTTTGTGATGGTGTACCTTTTGAGTTGTTTTGGAATACAGGTGGTGCTTTTGCAAACGAAGTTACTATTTCAGTTCTTAACGCATTTGATGATGAGGTTTTCACCATGCCAAGTGGTAGTGGTGGAATACAAGGAACACAAATCTTTTCTGATATTGTTAATTGTACACCTCCAACTTGTCCTAGACCAGATGATTTAACTATTGTTACTTTAAATCCAGATTCTGTTGAAATAGGATGGACAGAAACAGGAGTAGCAACAACCTGGGAGGTTATAGTACAACCTCTAGGTACAGGTTATCCTGACGGTACAGAACCTGAAATTATTCAAACAACAGCTAATCCTTATTTATATGAAGGTTTAACATCTGGAGTAGATTATGAAATTTATGTAAGAGCTGTTTGTGGAACAGACGACTTAAGTGATTGGGAAGGACCGGTTGACTTTACCACACCAGCATCTGTAGATTGTGCAACTGGAGAGTTGTTAAATACAACGTATTGTTACACAGATAATGACACAACAGAATTTGTATTTGCAAGTAGTGATGGTTCTCAATTAGTAGTATTCTTTAATGCAGGATATATGGAGAGTTGTTGTGATGAATTGATTGTAACAGATTCGGATGGAACAGAACTGTATAACGATAATAATGGAGGAGATTTATCTGGATTAATATTTGTTTCATCGGGTAATAGTATCACAATTGCAGTAAATTCTGATGGTTCTATTAATTGTGGTGGAAATGCAAATAATGCCCAATGGGATTTTGATGTAGCGTGTTTTGATGCAAATGCAGTCCCTAACTGTAATGCTGAAATGACAGCGCCAGTAAATGGAGACATTGATGTTGCTATTGATACGGATATCTCATGGACACCAGCTTCTATATTTGTTACAGGTTATACCATTTCTATGGGGACATCACCTGGAGCTACAGATATAGCAAATAATATAGATATTGGAGATGTTTTAACTTATGACCCTGGAGTATTAACTAATGCAACAGAATATTTTGTTACAATAGTACCATATAATGATAACGGACCTGCAGTAGGTTGTATAGAGCAAAGCTTTAAAACAATATGTATACCACATGAAGTTAGCTTTAATGCTGTTGGTGATTGTGATACAGATCCTAATAACCCAGATTTTGTATTAGAAGTTAATATTACAGATTTAAGTGGTTCTGCTTCTATCTTGATATCAGATGATCAAGGTAGTCCGGTACAAACTGCTACAGCAGTAGGTGTTATTACAATGGGTCCATACCCAGCTAATACGGTAGTAACAATAACTACTATTAAGTCTGATGATGATACCTGTGACGTTATTAGTAGTCCAATAACATTTATTTGTCCACCACCACCAAATCCGTGTTCTATAATATATGCTGGTGAAGACGCTACAGTGAATTGTGATGATACTTCAACAGATTTAGAAGCTAATTTTCATTTATTTGGTCAAGATACTAATACATATATAATTAACGGTTTAGATACTTGTCCATTACCTTCAACTGTTGGAGGTACACCAACTAGTCTTGATATTGATGATACTTGGTCTGATGTTTTAGATATTGGTTTTGAATTCTGTTTCTTCGGACAAGTTTACGATCAGATATTAGTAGGTTCTAATGGTGTTTTATCCTTTGAATTAGAAAACGCTAATACCGGAAATGGATGGGCAATGGGTGCAGGTGATACATTACCTAATAATACTAATGCAACACTAGCTGAAGCAAATATTTTTGGTGTAGGGCATGATATTGACCCTTCGGTAACTGGAGATATTAATTATCTAGTTATTGGTTCAGCACCATACAGACAGTTTGTTGTTAATTATACTGATGTAGCTCATTTTAGTGGTGCATGTAATAATTTATTGTCTAGTTCTCAAATAATACTTTATGAATCATCAAATAATATTGATGTTAATGTATTTGATAAGCCTTTATGTTCCACATGGAATAGTGGTCGTGCTGTAATTGGTGTACAAAATATACCAGGTACTGTAGCATTTACTCCTCCAGGAAGAAATACAGGAGCATGGACAGCTACAAACGAATCATGGAGATTTGCTCCTTCTGAAGGAGTACCAAACTATACTTTTGAATGGTTTGATGGAGCAACTTCTTTAGGAAATGTAGAGAATATTACTGTTTCACCAACAGAAACGACTACCTATACAGCTACTGTAACTTATGAACTTTGTACAGGTGGTACATCCACTTTAACAGATGAAGTAACAATAGAAGTGGTTGAAGATAATGTTGATACTTCTTTTACAATGACAGAGACTTGTGATGGAGCTACAGCGACAATAGACGGAGATACTGGCGGAGTGTTTACTTTTAACCCAGAACCAACAGATGGTGCGGTTATAGACGCAACAACAGGTGAAGTAACAGCAGGAATTCCTGGAACAATGTATACTATAGAGTATTCTGTTACTAATATTTGTACTTCATCAAGTATGCAAACTATAACAATACCTACAGGAGATGCTTCGTTTACTATGACAGCAACCTGTGATGGAGGTACAGCTACAATAACTGGAGATACAGGAGGAACATTTACATTTAACCCTCTGCCAACAGATGGTGCAATAATAGATGCAACGACTGGTGAAGTAACAGGAGGAACTTCTGGTGCTGTATATACAATTGAATATACAACACCTGGAACTTGTGATACTGTTAGTACTCAAATACTAAATGTATTACCTGGTGGTAATTCCTCGTTTACGATGACTCCAACTTGTGATGGAGCAACGGCTAATGTAACTGGCGATTCTGGAGGAGTGTTTATATTTAATCCTTTACCAACAGATGGTACAGTAATAGATGCAACAACTGGTGAAATAACTGGAGGAACCCCTAGTACTATGTATACTGTTGAATACTCAGTAACTGGTACATGTTCTTCTATGACCTCACAAACTGTAACGGTATCTCCTTTAGAGGATGCTTCTTTTACAATGATTGCAACATGTGATGGAGGTACAGCAACAATAGATGGAGATATAGGAGGAACATTTGCACTTAACCCTTTACCAACAGATGGCGCAGTAATAGATGCAACAACTGGTACGGTAACAGGAGGAACTCCTGAAGTAGCATATACGATAGAATATACTACTGCTGGACCTTGTTTTGAATCAAGCACTCAAATGGTAACAGTTTTAACAGCAGAAGATGCTACATTTACAATGACTGCTACCTGTGATGGTGGAATAGCAACAATAGATGGGGATACTGGAGGAACATTTGCTTTAAACCCAGTACCTACAGACGATGCAATAATTGATAGTGTTACAGGAGAAATTACTGGAGGAGATTATGAAACTACATATACAGTAGAATATACCACTTCAGGAGCTTGTCCAGAAACTAGTTCACAAATGGTTACAACGCTACCTGCAGATGATGCTGCTTTTACTTTAACTGCAACCTGTGATGGAGCAACAGCAATAATAGATGGAGATACAGGAGGAACATTTGCTTTTAACCCATTACCAACAGATAGTGCAATAATTGATAGTGCTACGGGAGAAATTACTGGAGGAGATAATGAAACTACATATACAGTAGAATATACCACTTCAGGTACTTGCCCAACAACAAGTTCTCAATCAGTAACTACATTAATGTTAGATGATGCGGCATTCACAATGACTGCAACATGTGATGGTGGTTATGTAGAAACAGTTCAAGTTACTGGAGGAACATTTGCTTTCAATCCTTTACCAATAGATGGTGCAATGATTGATTCTTTTACTGGTGAAGTAACAGGAGGCACTGTTGGAGAAACATATGCTATAGAGTATACAACTTCTGGTATTTGCCCGAATTCAAGTATACAAAATTTAACTTTATTGACGGATGTATTTGACTTTACAATAATTGGTGACTGTAATGGAGCTATTTATGAGCTAACCGTAGAACCTATAGGTAATAGCTTTAACCCTTCTACAGCAACTTTTGCATTGTACGACGATATGAATTCACTATTACAAACAAATGTAATAGGAGATAATGTATTTATAATTGATGGAAGTCTCTTTACTCCTCCTATGTCAGGTAGTTCATACAACTATGTTGTTGAGGTTACTTCTGATAGTGGTTGTGTAGAAAGTAATGAAGTTCTAGTAGAAAGTATTAATTGTATTATACCGCAAGGTATTTCTCCTAATAATGATGGTAAAAATGATAGTTTTGATTTAACAGGATATGACGTAAGTAGACTAGAAATTTTTAATAGACATGGTATAAAAGTATATTCAAAAAGAAGTTATACTAATGAATGGTATGGACAGTCGGACGCTGGAGATGAACTTCCTGTAGGAACCTATTTCTATAAAATGGAATACCAAGGGAATAAAACAAGAACATCTTGGATATATTTAAATAGAGAAAACTAATTAACTAACTAATTAATGAAAATGAAAAAATTATATATTATTCTCGCTTTCTTGTTTGCTGTTCAAATGCATGCACAACAAGATCCGCAGTACACACAGTATATGTATAACATGAATGTTGTTAATCCAGCATATGCAGGTTCTTATGAAGGAGTTGCTATTGGTATGCTTTATAGAAGCCAATGGGTTGGATTACAAGGCGCTCCAAAAACAGGAACATTTGCAATTCATTCTCCAGTAGGTAAAAAAGTTGGTTTAGGTCTTTCTTTTATAAGTGACGAAATTGGTCCAGTAAGAGAAACAAATGCTTACGCAGATTTTTCTTATACACTTCCTTTGGGAGCAGATAATAAACTAGCTTTTGGTTTAAAAGCAGGTGCTACATTTCATGATATTGGTTTAAGTGATTTAGAATTAACCGATGCCGATGACGATCTTTTTCAAGATATAAGTGAAGTGACACCTAATATTGGTGCAGGTGTGTATTTTTATAAACCGAATAAATATTATATTTCTGCTTCTATGCCAAATATCTTAAATGCTACGCACTTAGATGCAAATGGTTTAAATATAGGTTCAGAAACACAACACTTATTTGCAGCAGCTGGTTATGTATTTAGTTTATCAGAAAATTTTAAACTTAAACCACACGCTTTGTTTAAAACTGCATTTGATGCACCTTCAAGTTTTGATGTAAATGCCAATCTTTTTATGTATGATATTGTAGAGGTAGGAGTAGGGTATCGTTTAGAAGATTCTTTTAGTGGTATGGTAAACTTTATGGTAACGCCACGTTTAAGAATTGGCTATGCTTATGATGCTATTCAATCCGATTTAAATTATACTACAAGTTCATCACACGAGGTATTTATTAATTTTGATATTGCGTTTCCAAAACGTGTATCTCGTTCACCTCGTTACTTCTAATCCCTTAAGCTAAAGATATTATGAAAAACATAAAAATATTTATAACATTACTATTATTGAGTAGCTTAAGTTTAACTGCTCAAAACAAAAATACTAGTACTGCAGATAAGCACTTTTCAAGATTTGATTTTAATAAGGCTATAGAATCTTATGAGAAATTAGTTGAAAAGGGTAACGCAGATGAGTATGTGTACAAACGTTTAGCGGAAGCAAACTTCAATATTTTTAATACAGTAGATGCCGAAAAATGGTATGCTAAAGCATTAGAAACGTCTCAAGATCCAGAAACAATGATCAACTATGTACAGATGCTTAAAGCTAATGGAAAGTATGAAGAGTCTAACGAGTGGATGACAAAATTTGCTAGTATGAGACCAGCAGATGTAAGAGCTATTGCTTTTAAAGAAAATCCAGATTATTTACCTAAAATTTTAGAAAAAGGAAAAAAGTTTAATGTTCAAAATTTAGAAATCAATTCTGAAGTTTCCGATTTTGGAGGTGCTCTTAAAAATGGAAAACTGTATATCACTTCAGCTAGAAATAAAGCAAGAAGAGAATATGGTTGGAACGAACAACCTTTCTTAGATCTTTATGAGTTTACAGTTGAAGAAGATGGTACTTACCAAAACGAAAGCTTATTAGGAAGTGATATCAATACAAAATATCATGAAGGAGTTGTAGCTTTTAGCCCAGATGGAAACACTATGTATTTTTCTAGAGAGAGTTTCTACGAAAAACAATACCAAAAAGATTCTTTATCAAATACTAAATTTAGTGTTTTAAATTTATTTAAAGCTACTAAGTCAGGAAGCGGTTGGTCTAACATAGAGCCATTACCATTTAATAGTAATAACTATAATACAGATCATCCTTCTGTAAGTGCAGATGGTAAAACACTTTACTTTACTTCCGATATGCCTGGAGGATTTGGTCAAGGAGATATTTATAAAACGACTATTAACAGCGATGGTACTTTTGGAGAAGCTAAAAATCTTGGACAAAAAATTAATACAGAAGGACGTGAAATGTTTCCTTTTATAAGCGATAACGGAACGTTGTACTTATCTTCAGATGGACATTTAGGTCTTGGAGCTCTAGATGTGTTTTACACTAAAGAAATAGATGGTAAAATGTCTAAAATACGTAATGTTGGTATTCCTGTGAATAGTAATGGAGACGATTTTGCATTTAGTATTGACGAAGAATCTGGAGAAGGTTTTATTTCTTCTAACAGAGAAGGAGGTAAAGGAAGCGATGATATTTATAGTATTAAAAAATTACAACCTTTATGTGATGTAGAAATTACTTCAACAGTAACAGATAAAGTAACTGGAGCACCTTTAGTTGGAGCTATGGCAACTTTATATGATGATAAAGGAAACAAATTAGCATCTAAACCTACAAGTGCAGAGGGTATTGCTGAATTTATTGTAGAATGTGATACAGACACTGATTTAGAAGTTACTATGGATGGTTACGAAAGCAATAAAATATCTATTGAAGGTACAGATGAAGAAGAAATAGCAGTAGCTATTGCTTTAGATCCAATAGAAGAGATAGTAAAAGCAGATCGTGTAGAATTAAATCCTATTTACTTTGAGTACGATAAATCTAACGTTACAGCAAAAGCTGCGTTCGAGTTAGACAAACTGGTACAAGTAATGAATAGGTATCCTAATATGGTTATTAATGCAAAATCACATACAGATAGTAGAGGTTCTAGTTCATACAACGAAAGATTATCCGATCGTAGAGCTAAAACTACTGTACAATATGTAATATCTAAAGGTATCGATGCTGCTAGAATATCTGGTATTGGTAAAGGAGAAAATGAGCCAGCTGTAAACTGTGCTTCTAACTGTACAGAAGAAGAACACCAACTTAATAGACGTAGTGAGTTTATTATTGTTAGCGGAGGTCCAAATAATCCTTAATAAAAAGGCCTCTTAAATAAGTTTAAAAACCACCTCTATTGAGGTGGTTTTTTATTGGAACAGTTCTAATTAGGTATAAAAACAAAAAAGCCTTACTTTTTTAAAGTAAGGCTTTTTAAGTTATTTAATTTGGTTATCATCTTTGTCGAAAAAATGATATTCTAAATACGTGTAAGCATCTCTTGGTAAAATTTTCACCCATTTCTTATGTTCAAAAAACCATTTTGAACGTATCGATGGAAAACCTTTAGTTAAAAAGGCTGCTATAAAAGGATGTGTGTTTAGGGTCACCTTTTTGTAGTCTTTTTTAAATATCTGTTCCATATCATGTTTAATCTTTGGAACAATATTTATTGGAGCTTCAACTTCAGAACCATTTAAACCATTAGGGTTTTCTTCTCTGGTTTTAATGTTCATTTCTGGTCTTACTCTTTGTCTAGTAATTTGTATCAATCCAAATTTACTTGGAGGTAGTATTTTATGTTTAGCTCTATCATCTTTCATTTCATCACGTAGATGATTAAAAAGCTTTTTTCTATGTTCAGCAGTATTTAAGTCAATAAAATCTACAACAATAATTCCACCCATATCACGTAAACGCAATTGTCTGGCCATTTCTGTTGCAGCAATTAAATTAACTTCAAGTGCTGTATCCTCTTGCGAGTTGGATTTGTTAGAACGGTTTCCGCTATTTACATCTACAACATGAAGCGCTTCGGTATGTTCTATTACCAAATATGCTCCTTTTGCCATGGAAACTGTTTTTCCAAAAGAGGTTTTAATTTGTCTTTCTATTCCAAATTTTTCAAATATTGGAACGTTAGACTGATACAATTTAACTATCGATTCTTTTTTAGGTGCAATTTGTTGCACATATTCTTTAATTTGAATGTAAAGCGCTTCATCATCGACATGAATTCCTGTAAAGGAATCATTAAAAATGTCTCGTAAAATAGAGGAAGCTTTATTCATCTCGCCTAATACTTTACTTGGATGGTGTGCTTTATGTAGCTTTTTACACATTGCGGTCCAACGACCTAACAAATTTTGTAAATCTTTATCTAGTTCAGCTACTTTTTTGCCTTCTGCTACTGTACGAATAATTACACCAAAACCTTTTGGAGTAATGCTTTTAACCAAACGTTTTAGTCTTTCTTTTTCTTCTTTGCTTTCTATTTTTTGAGAAATAGAAATTCGATCAGAAAATGGTACTAAAACAATATATCTACCAGCAATAGAAAGCTCAGAGCTTATTCTAGGGCCTTTTGTAGATATTGGTTCTTTTACTATTTGTACTAGTAACGATTGATTTGATTTTATAACGTTAGCAATGCTTCCGTTTTTATCAATATCTTTTTCAAATGGGAAATTCTTTAATGAAAAATCATTTAGTTTACCTGTGCTTACACTTTTTGTGAATTTTAAAAGGGAAGGTAGTTTTGGTCCTAAATCATGATAATGCAAAAATGCATCTTTTTCATAGCCTACATTAACAAATGCAGCATTTAGACCAGGAACAGCTTTTCGTATTTTGGCAATAAACACATCGCCAACAGAAAAGTTGTTACCATCTTCATCTTTTTGTAATTCAATAAGTTTTCCATCTTTTAATAAGGCAAAATCAACGTGGTTGGAACTAGATCTAATGATCAATTCTTTATCCATTTTGTTAATTTTTATCCATACTTTAAAGTTACTAGGTTGAAGAGTTAAAGCGTTAAGAAAGTAAAAAGCATTAAAGCTTTCAACTAATAACTAGTAACTATTGACCAGTAACTAAATTGTACAGATGGATTATACATTATTTATTCTAATCATAGTTAATATTAACTATGATTAGAAATCACAGGATTTTTTAAATCCGTGGAGTTCAAACTACGCAAGGTAATACGTGTTTTTGTAGAACTCATTTCAAAGAACGTTTGCTATAAACTAAAAAAGTAGCTATTAACTACTTTTTTAATCTATTTCTTCTTTTTGTGACGATTAGCGCGTCTTCTTTTTTTACGCTTATGCGTAGCAACCTTGTGTCTTTTGCGTTTTTTACCACTTGGCATAAGTTGATTGTTTTTTAAATTAATATTATTTTAGCGTCTTACTTAACGTCTACATTTGTTTTCACTCCTTCTACAAATACTTTAGCAGGTTTAAATGCTGGAATATTATGAGCAGGTATTTTTATTGTTGTATTCTTAGAAATGTTTCTACCAGTTTTTTCAGCTCTAGTTTTAATTATAAAGCTTCCAAAACCTCTTAAGTATACATTGTCTCCTCCTTCTAAAGATGTTTTTACTTCATCCATAAAGGTTTCAACAGTTGCTTGAACATCTCCTTTTTCAATTCCTAATTTCTCAGAAATTTTTGCTACTAAATCAGCCTTAGTCATTTTCTATTATTTTTAATTATTGTAATCAGTTATTAAGGGATGCAAATATAGGAATTTAAATTTCAATATTTCAAACCTAATTCACTAAAATTTAACCTAATAAACGTTTATTTTTGCAGTTACTATATATATTAAATGATAATAAATAAAACTTTAACACGCTGGTATTCAGTAAATAAGAGGGATTTGCCATGGCGAAGAACTACCAATCCTTACTTTATATGGCTGTCTGAAATTATTTTACAACAAACAAAAGTAGACCAAGGGTTACCATATTATGAAGCTTTTGTTACTAATTTTCCAACCATTTTTAGACTTGCAGAGGCAGAAGAGGAAGAGGTTTTAAAATTGTGGCAAGGTTTAGGCTACTACTCTAGAGCTAGAAATTTACATGCAACGGCTAAACATATAGTTAATGCGCTTAATGGTAAATTTCCAGATAATTATAAAGATTTAATAAAACTTAAAGGCGTTGGTGATTATACTGCTAGTGCCATTGCTTCTATTTGCTTTAATGAGGTTTGTGCTGTGGTAGATGGTAATGTATATAGAGCATTTTCTAGATATTTTGGTATTTCCACTCCTATAAATAGTACTCAGGGTCAAAAAGAATTTAAAATATTAGCACAAAAATTAATAAATAAGGAAGATCCTGCTACATTTAACCAAGCTATTATGGAATTTGGTGCTAGACAATGTAAACCCAAAAATCCAGATTGTACTATTTGTCCATTGCAAAACAGTTGTGTTGCTTTGCAGAAAAACCTAATTACAGCGTTACCGGTAAAAAAGAAAAGCCTAAAACCCAAAAAGAAACATTTTAATTTTTTAGTTTTTGTTTCTAGAGAAGGGGATACCATTTTAGAAAAAAGAGAAGGTAAAGGTATTTGGCAAAACCTCTTTCAGTTCCCTTTAATTGAAAGTGAACAAAGTATGACTTTTAATTCTATGACTGCACAATTAAAAAATCATGATTTAACAAGAGATACTATATTTAATTTGTCCTTATATAATGAAGAAGAAATTATTCATAAATTATCGCATCAACATTTATATACTAAATTCTGGATTATTGAGATAGACCGACTAGCTTTAAAGGGTATTTCGATAAATGAAATAAAAAAATATCCAGTTCCTATTTTAGTTTCTAATTTTATAGATGCTTTTAATTTTTAAAGCTTTAGAGTTTCTGATTAGTCTTTTATAGTTAAATAAGGAGCTAGCATAATTTATAGTTTTTTAGGTATATTAAGCTTGGTATGGAAGTTTCATTTTTTTTTATTAATTTTAAGTTTATCAATTGCAAAAGCGTAATTTTGTCTATTCCTCTTTTTTCGTTTTTAAATTAAAAATTAAAGAAGAATTCATTGTAAAAAAAAGATATTATGTCAGGTACACTAAATAAGGTAATGCTAATTGGGCATTTAGGAGATGAAGTAAAAATGCATTATTTTGAAGGAGGTGGTTGTGTAGGTCGTTTTCCTATTGCAACGAATGAAACCTATACGAATAAACAAACTAACGAACGCGTTACAAATACCGAATGGCATAATATAGTTGTACGTAATAAAGGAGCAGAAATTTGCGAAAAATATTTAAGTAAAGGCGATAAAGTATATATAGAAGGAAGAATTAAAACCAGAAAATGGCAGGATGAAAGTGGAAATGATCGTTTCTCTACTGAAATTCAATGTAATGATTTTACCTTTTTAACAACTAAAAATGAAAGCGGAAATGCAAATAATACTGCACAACAACAACAACCTAAGCCGCAAGCTTCACAACCAAAAGCAAGCGCTCCAGTTATAGAAGATGATAATGATGACCTTCCTTTTTAAAGTTTAATTAAAATTATAATCCTTGGATCCCGAGCCCTCGAGTTTTTTATTAATAAGTTTAGCAATTGATTTTTCAATTGTAATTGGTTTTGTGCTCTTATTTGTACTATTGCTTTGTTCTGCACTAATTTCTGGTGCTGAAGTAGCCTTTTTTTCATTAACAGACGCTGATATCGAAGAAGGTTTAGAACAAAATACAAAACCTACGGAAATTATTTCCTATTTATTAGAAAGACCAAAAAAACTACTTGCAACCATACTAGTAGCAAACAATTTTATAAATATAGCAATTGTAATTCTGTTTGCATATTTAGGGAATTTTATGTTTGAAAGTATTAGCTCTTCTATTATAAAATTTATTTTAGAAGTTGTTTTAGTTACCTTTTTAATATTACTATTTGGTGAAATTTTACCCAAAGTATATGCAATTAGAAATAAATTGAAGTTTGCCACATTTATGGCTTATCCACTACGTTTTTTAGATGTAATTTTTTCTCCTATTAGTTTGCCAATGCGAAGCATAACCCTTGCTATAAATAATAAATTTGGTAAACAAAAATCGAACCTTAGTGTCGATCAGCTTTCACAAGCATTAGAACTTGCTAGTGATGAAGACACAACTAAAGAAGAGCAAAAAATACTGCAAGGTATTGTTTCTTTTGGGAATACTGATACCAAGCAAGTTATGCGACCGCGAATAGATATTTTCGCATTAAATGTTGAGCAAAAGTATGCAGAAATAATTCCAGAGATTATTAAAAATGGCTATTCTAGAATTCCAGTTTATAAAGATAATATAGATACTGTAATTGGTGTTTTATACGTTAAAGATTTGCTGCCTTATATCGATAGAAAGCAGATGGACTGGAAAAGCTTACTTCGGGAGCCGTTTTTTGTGCCAGAAAATAAAAAACTGGATGATTTAATGGCAGAGTTTCAAGAAAAGAAAGTGCATTTAGCAGTTGTTGTTGATGAATATGGAGGAACCTCTGGGCTGATTTCTTTAGAAGATATTATTGAAGAAATTGTAGGAGATATTAGTGATGAGTTTGATGACGAAGGATTAATCTATTCTAAACTGGATGATAAAAACTATGTTCTTGAAGGTAAAACAGCCTTAAAAGACTTTTATAAAATTATAAAACTAGAAGAACAAGATATATTTGAAAACAATAAAGGAGAGGCCGAAACTATTGCGGGTTTTATATTGGAAACCTCTAAAAGTTTTCCGAAAACGAATAGTAAAATAGTTTTTGAAGACTACGTTTTTACTATAGAAGCATTAGATAAAAAACGAATTATTCGTGTAAAAGTTACCCTACCTTAATATCTCGATTTAAATTGTAAACTGATATTGCAAACAGAATACTTTATGAAATATAACATAAAAAATTATAGCATATTAATACGTTTCTCTTTTATGCTATGTTTCTTAATAATTTCCTGCGGAAAAGAAACAACGCCTAAGCCAGCAGCAAAACTACGTTTGGAATATCCCGAGCCTAAGTATAAAGAAACAAGCTTTAATATGCCGTTTGCTTTTGAAAAAAACGAATTGGCAACAAAGGTTAAGACTAGGAAACTAAGTGGTGTTGATAGTTATGGTGTTAATTTAGAATATCCAGCTTTAAAAGGAACTATTTATTTAACATACAAAGCAATAAACAAAAGCGAAGAAAAATTAGTTTCTTATTTGCGAGACGCCCAAAATTTTACGCAAGAACACACGCAAAAGGCAGATGAAATTGCAGAAAGACCTTATGAAAATAAAGATCGTAAAGTTTACGGAATGTTTTATGAAGTAGGTGGTAATGCTGCATCGCAATCCCAATTTTATGTAACAGATAGTACAGATCATTTTTTAACAGGCTCCTTATATTTTTATACAAAACCAAATTTCGACTCTATACTTCCAGCTGCAAATTATCTACAAAAAGATATACAACGAATCATGGAAACTGTTACCTGGAAATAAAAAAAAGCTTCTCAATGAGAAGCTTTTTTTTAAACAATTTATTTATTGTTTTAAGCTTTAGTCTTATCGGCACAACATGCTTCTTTGCAATCTGCAGCACAAGCCATTTTCTTATCTGAAGACACGCCTTCTTTAGCACAACATGCTTTTTTGCAATCTGCACTACATGCCTTTTTAGCAGTAAACGATTCTACAGTTTTCATTTCTTTAACAGTGTAAGTGTCACCAACTTTAGATACCGTTTCTTCTAGAGAAGTTGTAGTTACTTTAGCATTATCGTACTCCACCATTGCTAGTTTTTTGTCGTAATCTACTTTTGCAGATTTTACGCCTTCCATTTTAGCTAATTTCTTTTCAATAGTTCTTGCACAACCAATGGCACAAGTCATACCTTCAATGGTAAATTCAGCTTTTGCATATGTTGCATTTGGGTCTAAGGCTGCTTTTGTAGTTTTAACCGCAGTTTCTGTTTCAACCGTTACTACTTCTGCTTTAGTCTCTTTTTTACAGCTAAAAGTAATTATTGCAATTACGGCAATAACTAATATTTTTTTTATTTGTTTCATTGTATAAGTTTTTGTTATCCTAATGTTTACAAATCTAATAATTATTTGCTGTAAATTGTGTTAAAAAGTATCACTTTTGTGCTATTAAAAAGTAATGCATGTTTCAGAATAATAAAAAATGGGTTTATCTTATTGTTTTATCTCTAATTTGGGGAACTTCATTTATACTTATTAAAAAAGCGCTTATAGGTTTAAATCCATATCAATTAGGTGCTTTAAGAACAATAATAACTGGGTTGTTTTTGTTTATATCAGGGTATAAAACAGTGAAAACTATAAAAAAGAAAGATTGGAAATGGATTGCTATTTCAGGTTTTTTTGGTTCTTTTATTCCTGCTTTTTTCTTTGCTATTGCCGAAACGGAAATCGATAGTGCTGTTGTTTCTGTTTTAAATTCACTAGTTCCTTTAAATACTATTTTATTTGGTTTTGCAGTGTTTAAAATAGCTTCTACAAGAAAACAGGTTTTAGGTGTTGTTATAGGTTTTATAGGTACTGCAATTTTAATTTTACAAGGAGCAGCATTGAATCCGCATCAAAACTATATGTATGCGGGTTTTGTTATTGCTTCCACTTTAATGTATGCCGTAAATGTAAATGTTATTAAAAAGTATTTGCAAGAGGTTAAACCTTTAGCTATTGCAACAGGAAATTATGTAGTTATTTTTATTCCAGCAATATTGGTTTTGTTGTGTGCCGGGTTTTTCACCAAAGAGACGTTTAGTAAGCCAGAACTTGGCATGTCTATATGGTATGTTTCTTTATTGTCTTTTTTTGGTACAGCTTTAGCTAAAGTACTTTTTAATAAATTAGTGCAAATGTCTACTCCTGTCTTTGCTTCATCGGTAACGTATGTAATGCCAATTGTGGCATTAGGTTGGGGGATTTTAGACGGAGAAGGGTTTAGTTTGTTGCAAGCTTTTGCTTCTGGTGTTATATTAATTGGTGTTTATTTATCTCAAAAAAGAGCATAAAAAAACCGAAGCGTTACCTTCGGTTTTATTTTGTTTAAAGATTTTGACTAGTCAAAATCAGCATCAGTAACACCTTCGTTAACTTTAATTTCTTTTACAATAAAATCAAATTTACGAGGTCCCATAGTTTGATTCATTTTAAAAGGAAACTTTACTCCAGATACCTCTTGGTATTCTGTAAAAGTTATTGAAGAAGCTCCCATAGGAGTAGCTTTTTCTTCTTTTATTTTTAATCCAGTTTCTACGCTATAAAAGTTTGTTTGCTCTTCAGAGATTTTAATTCTGTATGCTTTTTCACCATCTACATCTTCTATTTTTTCTAAAGTAACGCCACCATTTAAATAGTTTACTTCAGGAAAAGGAGATCCTTCTACTTGAGTTTTTTTAACGTCATCAGCATTCATATCGGTACGTTGTCCTTGCATAATAGAGTATCCAGTTTCTCCATCAATAACGGTTTTCATCATAGATTGTCCCATTGCTATTACTTCTTGAGCAAATTGGTTTTTAGCCGTTTTTTTCAGCTCAAGGTTCATCATCATTCCTGGTTGTAATTCCGCTTCAGCAGTAATAAAAACAGAATTTACTTTATCTAGATTTGCTTTTCCTCCAATAGCATTAATATATTTGTTTAATACCGTATTTGCATCTATGTCACTAGGCATTTCTATGTTGTAGTTTGGTTTTTCTACAGGATTGGCGTAAGCATCATAATATTTAATTGGTACATTGTTTCCGTTAAAGGTGATTTTTTCTAAATTCTCTAATACTTCGCTACCTTTTCCAACCACAACAATTCTTGCGCTATCTGTACCAAAATATTTATTTGCGACTCTAGTTACGTCTTCAATAGTTACAGCTTTTATTTTTGATAAATACGTTGTGTAGAAGTCTTTAGGTAGGTCGTTTGTCTTAATGTTTAATGCATAGCGAGCAATGTTTTGAGGGTTTTCTAGGGCTAAAACGAAGTCTCCTAGATATTTTGCTTTTGCGTTTTCTAGTGCTTGTGCAGAAACAGGTTCTTCTTTAATTCTTTTTATTTCTTTTAAAGTTTCAACAACGGCACTATCTGTTACCGCATTTCTTACTGCTGCTCCAGCTTTAAAACGAGATGCGTATTTATCTGCTCCAATACTAGATCGAGCTCCATAAGTATAACCATGAGCCTCACGAAGATTCATGTTTAAGTAACTATTAAATCCACCACCTAAGATTTTGTTTGCAATTAAAAGTGCATGATAATCTGGGTCGTTCATTTTTAAATCTACATTGCTAGTTAAAGAAATGTTAGATTGAACGGCATTTGGCATATCTACAAAACTAATTTGTGTATACTTAACATTTGGCATTGCTTCTGGGACTGTCGAAACTACATTTAAATTGCTTTCCCAAGAAGAGAAGTAGTTTTTGATTTGCCTTTCTATGGTTGTGTAATCTACATCGCCAACAACAACTAAATATGCATTAGAAGGCGTGTAATATCTGTCATAAAAAGTTTTAACATCATTAAGTGTTGCTTTACTGATAGTTTCTTCGGTTACAAATTCTCCATAAGGATGATGTGTTCCATAAGCTAATGCGCTTCCTACTCTTGAAGCTACTGCATCTACACTTTTTTTATTAGACTTTAAACCTTCAATAGCTTTTTCTTTTTCCTTTTGAAACTCTTCTTCTGTTAGTAAAGGGTTTTTAACAGCATCTGCCATTAGTTTTAAAATTCTATCCGAATATTTAGATAGAGAACTAGCGTAACCTCCATTGTATCTAAAGCTCATTCTTGCACCTAAAAAGTCTATTTCTTCATTAAATGCATCTTTAGTGATTGTTGTAGTTCCATTTCCAAGCATGCTTCCTAGTAATCCAGAAACTCCTGCAATATCTCCTTCTTTTACGGGTTTGTTGTCTATGGTTAAACTGTAAGAAACACGAGGTAATTTATGGTTTTCTACTACTAAGACTTTTAATCCGTTTGGTAGCTCGAATTCTCCAGGAACTTCTAATGCAATTTTAGGAGCAGGACCTGCTTTTGGTTGTTTAGATCTGTCTACTTGTGCTTCTGCGCCAAGAGACATTAAAAACAATGTTAATATGGTAAGTATTTTAGTCTTCATTTTATATGTTTTTATTTTATTGATCTTTTTCTTTTGGTAAGTATTCCATTACTAATCGCTGATTTGCATTTAAGTATTTTTTAGCAACCGCTTGAATATCTTCTCTCGTAATAGATCTGTAGATGTCGATTTCTTTATTGATTAAAGAGGTGTCACCGTATAGCATGTAATATGTTGCTAAAGAACCTGCAATACCTTCTACGCTAGAATTAGAATTTACAAATTGATTCTCAAATTTGTTTTGAAGTTTTTGGTGATCTCTTTCTGAGATTAACTCATTTTGTACTTTTAAAATCTCTTCATCAATTTCTTTTAAAACGTCTTCAAGTTTTACATCACCTAAAGGTAATCCGTATAAAATATACGTACCATAATCTTCTTGACTACTATTAAATGCGCCAACTTGTAAAGCCATTTTCTTTTCGTCAACTAGTTTTTTGTAAAGTTTTGAAGATTTTCCGTCACTTAAATAGCTAGAAAGCATATCTAAAACATAGGCATCTCTTTCTTTCATAGAAGGAGTTCTGTAAGCAGCTACAATAGCAGGGATTTGAATATTGCTATCGTAAGCAGTAGCTGTAATTGGAGCTGTAATTGGGTCTTCTTTTGGAAAGTTTCTAATAATTTCTTCACCTCTAGGAATTGGTCCAAAGTAGTCTTGGATCATTTTTTTTACCGAAGGAACGTCTATATCTCCTGCGACCACTAAAACAGCGTTATTTGGTACATAGAATTTTTTGTTAAATGCTTGAAATTCTTCTAAAGTTGCAGCGTCTAAATGAGCCATTTCTCCTATGGTTGTCCAACGATAAGGATGCTTTTTAAACATGTTTTTCTTAACGTTTTCAAAAAACTTACCATAAGGTGAATTGTCTACTCGTAAACGTTTTTCTTCTTTAACTACTTCGTTTTGTGTATCTACTCCAATTTGATTAATAATAGGGTGCATTAATCTTTCCGATTCCATCCATAAGCCAGTCTCTACACTGTTTGAAGGGAACACTTCGTAGTAGTATGTTCTGTCGTCAGTGGTGTTGGCATTGTTGCTTCCTCCGTTAGAGCTAACAATAGTAAACCATTCTCCACGTGCAATGTTTTCTGTTCCTTCAAATAAAAGGTGTTCGAAAAAGTGAGCAAAACCAGTTCTTTCAGGATTTTCGTCTTTTGCTCCAACATGATACATTACAGAAGTTGTTACTACAGGTGCAGAGTTGTCTTTGTGTAAGATAACATGCATGCCGTTATCTAAATCGTACTCTTCATACTTAACTTCTTGAGCAGTTGCTGTAAAACCAGCGATGCATAAAGAAGTTAAAGCCAAAATGCGTTTTTTCATTGTGTGTTTGTTTAAAGATTTAATAGTTTGTCTGTATCTTTAATTAAAAGTTACAGGTATTCAAAAGTAATCAATCACGAAATGGTATTTGTTAACAAATTCAGAAAATTAAAATTATATCATTCAAAACTAATAAAACGTTTGTGGTTTAATAAATTAGAAGTATATTTGCATCCGTTTTCTAAGGAAAATGAGATTATTTTATATAAATTAATTAATAAAAACGTTACGCTATGTACGCAATTGTAGAGATAGCAGGGCATCAATTTAAAGTTGAAAAAGACCAAAAAGTTTTTGTTAACCGTTTAGCAACAGAAGAAGGAAAGAGTATATCTTTCGACAATGTTCTTTTAATTGCAGATGGTAGCAATGTAACTGTAGGCGCCCCAGCTATAGGCGGAGCACAAGTAAGTGCAAAAGTCTTAAAGCACCTTCAAGGTGATAAAGTTATTGTTTTCAAAAAGAAAAGAAGAAAAGGTTACCGTGTTAAAAATGGACACAGACAAGCTTTATCTGAAATCGTAATTGAAAGCATTGTAGCTTCAGGAGCTAAACCAGCTAAGGCTGAAAAAGCTGCTCCAGCTAAAAAAGCTGCTCCAAAAACAGAAGTTAAAGCAAAACCAGCTGCTAAAAAAGCAACAGGTAAAGCTGATGATTTAAAGAAAGTTGAAGGTATTGGACCAAAAATTGCATCTACTTTAGTAGAAGCAGGAATTGCAACTTTTGCTGAATTAGCTAAAACGGATGCAGCAAAAATTTCTGAAATCATTGCAGATGTTCGTGGTAACCACGTAACAGATACTTGGCCAGCGCAAGCTCAAATGGCTGCTGATGGTAAGTGGGATGAGTTAAAGAAATGGCAAGATGAATTAGATGGTGGTAAAGCTTAATCGCTAACTACTTTAAGTATAACAAATAAAACCTTAAGACAATGGCTCATAAAAAAGGAGTTGGTAGTTCGAAGAATGGTAGAGAATCAGAATCAAAACGCTTAGGTGTTAAGATATTTGGTGGACAAGCTGCTATTGCTGGAAATATCATATTAAGACAAAGAGGTAATACACACCACGTTGGTGAAAATGTATACCAAGGAAAAGATCATACTTTACATGCTAAAGTTGATGGTTTAGTAAAATTCACAAAGAAAAAAGATAACAGATCTTATGTTTCTATTGAGCCTTTTGAGGCTTAGGAATTTTATTTTATAAACACACTAAAACACCTTTACTTTTTAAGTAAAGGTGTTTTTTTATGCGCTATAATTAAAAAAGATAAAATGGATTACGAATAATATTCCTGTAATAATAGTTGTTGATGTAAAAGTCACATAATCTGTTTTTACTAATAAAACAATGTGTTTGATTATTTTTGTGTTTTAATTTGTAAAAGTCATACCTTTATTAAGATAAATATTTAAAATCAAAATAATATAAAGTTTGTTATTTGTTTTTAAAGACAAAAATATAAATGATAGCATCAGATAAGTTAGTGACCTATATGTGGATTTTATTAGCAGTGTATGCTGCTGTAATATTGTTTTTCGTTGTACGAGGTGCAAGGAAAAATACAAGTATTAAAGATTATGCTGTAGGTAATATTGGCTTCCCTTCTTGGGTTGTTGGTCTATCTTTGGCAGCTTCAATGACAAGTGCTGCTACTTTTATTATTAATCCAGGATTTATAGCTCTCTATGGTCTTTCCGGTGTGATTTCTTTTGCAGTAGTACTACCAATTGCTGCTTTTGTTTCTCTAATTGTGTTTACAAAAGGATTTGTTAAACAAGGTAATGCAGTAAAAGCTACAACGATGGCACAATGGATTGGTAAACGTTATAAAAGTAAAAACTATGCATTTTTCTTTGGCATTATTGCGCTCTTACTTATTACTTTTATTGTTCTTATTAATGTTGGGCTTACTCAGGTTATTTCCAAATCATTAAATGCAGATCCTTTTTATGTTCTTTTAGGTATTACCGTGTTTGTTTTTGGGTATATGATGTATGGTGGAGCTAATTCTATGGTATACACCAATACCATACAGGCAATAATTATGTTTATAGTTGCGATTATTTTGATTAGTTCTGGTTCTGAATATTTCTCGGATGGTATTACTGGATTTTTTAACAAATTAGATACTATTGATCCAAATTTAACAAAACCAACAAACGCTTCCAGTTTTCTTTTTCGAGATTATTTTGAAATCATTGCAACGCAAATCGTTATAGGGGTTGCTGTTGTTTGTCAGCCACACATCATAACAAAATCTTTATTATTAAAAGATGCTAGTAAGATTAATAGCTATCTGTTTAGTGGTATTGCTTTTATGATTGTTTTCTTTTTAGTGGTTGTGGTAGGTTTGTATGCAAGAATTAGTTTTCCAGATTTTATGGTTAATGGAGAAAAACTTAGAATGGACGAAATTATACCAACCTATGTAGTTACCAAGTTTTCCATAGGTGTTGGGCTAGTTATTGTTGTAGGTTTAATTTCTGCAGGACTATCTACTTTAGAAAGTTTAATACAATCTTTATCTATAACAATTACTTCAGATATTATTAACCCTTTGTTTAAAAATAGGTTTACCGATAAAACAATTTCTATTAATAAAGTAGTTATTATTGTTCTTGGTGTTGTAAGCTTTTTGCTTAGTTGGCAACAAATTAAAAACCCAAATGTAAGTGTGGCAATTTTTGCTCAAAATGGTGTGTATGCATACTTTGCTGCTGCATTTGTTCCAGTTCTTTTTGGAACATTTTTAAATAACGTTTCTACTAGATCTGTTTTTATTGCTAGTATAACAGCAATTGTTGTTCATTTTGGTATTTACTACGGAAGAATTACTCCATACATGCAAGAGCCGGTAAATAACCCAGGTGTTTCTGCTGCAATTGGTATTGTAGTTTCTGTATTAGTAGGTTATATATTTTATAAATTAGATTTAAAAAATAAAAAGTGGACACATTAGATTGGACAGCCAAATGGGCCGATTATACCCCAGAAAAAATTGCTATAACATCCTACGATGCAAATAAAAGTTACTCGTATAAGGATTTGCATAGGTATGCCAATAGGTTAATTAATAAATTAATAGAATTAGATTTAGAAGAAGGAGATAGAATAGCTGTTTTAGCCGAGCACAGCCTAGAGTATATTGTGCTTTTTGTAGCTTGTCAACGTATGGGAGTTATACTAGTTCCTTTAAATTATCGCCAACCAATTAATCAAATAGCAAAGTTAATTGTAGACTGTACACCAAGTTTATTTATTTATAATGATAATCATCAAGATAAAGCAGCGCAATTACCAATTCAAAATATTAAAAATATACCTTTTAATAAATTAGAATCGTATTTTCAAGCTACAGTTAATACCTTAGATAATACCCAAGAAAAAACATATTCAATAAAAGAAGATAATCCTTTATTTATTTTTTATACTTCAGGAACTACTGGAGATCCAAAAGGTGTTATTTATACTAATAAAATGCTTTTCTGGAATAGCCTAAACACCTCTATGCAATTAGGTATAACGTTTAGAGATTCTACATTAAATACCTTGCCTCCATATCACACATCTGGTTGGAATGTTTTTATTACGCCTTTATTACACAAAGGTGCACATATTGGAATGCTTGAAAAGTTTGATGCCGAAAAAATACTGTGCCTTTTAGAGCTTAATAAAACCACTTTATTTATGGCCTTACCTACGATGTTATTAATGATGCAGAAAACATCCGTTTTTAAAGATGTCAATCTAAAGAAATTACGATATATTATTTCTGGTGGAGAGAAAGTGGCTTCAGAGCTAGTGCGTTTTTGGAAAACAAAAAAAAACATTCATATCAGACCTGGTTATGGTTTAACAGAAGCTGGGCCCAGTATAACATCTCTACATCATGAAATGGCAGAACTTAAGCCAAACTCGATTGGGAAGCCAAATTTTTATTTAGATTTAAAAATCGTAGATAAAAACGGGAACAAAGTCAAAGCAAATGAGGTAGGAGAACTTTGTATAAAAGGCAATATTGTAACTCCTGGCTATTGGAATAATTCGGTAAAAACAAATAGTAAAATTAAAAAAGGCTGGTTGTTTACAGGAGATTTTGCGTATAGTGATGCGGAGGGTTTTTTATATATGAAAGGACGTAAAAATGACATGTATATTTCTGGAGGTGAAAATATTTATCCACAAGAAATAGAGGTGCAATTAGAGCGTATAAAAGATATAAAAAAAGCCGTGGTCTTAAGTGTTAGAGATGCGAAGTGGGGAGAGTGTGGCATAGCGTTTGTAACTACAGCAAACAAACAGCTTTCTGTTATGGAGATTAGAGAAAGTTTAAAAGCAAACCTAGTGGCTTTTAAACATCCTAAGTACCTCTTTATTCTAGAAGAGATACCCTTAACAAGTATAGGGAAGGTGTCTAGAAAAAAATTATTTAAATATTTTAATACCGTTAAATCACAATCATGAAAAAATTGATGTTATTCTTTGTTTTTACTTTATTTATCACAACTATATTCTCGCAAAAATCAGACAAACTTATGAAAGAAATAATTTCTCAATATGATTTTAAATCGCATACAGTAATGATAGACAGTACCGAAATAAGCTACATTAAAGAAGGTAATGGAGAAAAAACAGTTTTGTTTGTGCATGGATTGAGTAGTAATTCGGACGCATGGTCTAAAAACATTGCTTCGCTAAAAGAAAAATACACATGTATTGCTTTAGATTTGCCGGGTTATGGTAAATCGGCAAAACCAGAAGCAACTTATACACCGAGTTATTTCGCTGAAATTTTACACCAATTTATTGATGAATTAGAATTAAAAAATGTGATTCTTATTGGGCATTCTATGGGAGGACAAGCAAGTGTTAAGTTAGCTACAACTTATAAAACAGATGTTCAAAAATTAATTCTTGTTGCTCCTGCTGGTTTAGAACAGTTTTCGGAAGCTGGAGCAAATATGCTAAAAAGCTTTTTTACAGTTGATATGGTAAAAAACACTACAGATGCACAAATTGAAAAAAACTATGCCTTAAACTTTTATGCGTTACCAGAAGATACTTCAAAGATGATTGAAGATCGAAAACGAATTAAATTGGCTTCCGATTTTAATGCACATTGTACTGCAATTGTAAACAGCATTTCAGGCATGCTAAATGATCCTGTTTTTAACGATTTAGAACATATAAAGCAAAAGACATTAGTTGTTTTTGGAAATAAAGATATGCTTATCCCTAATCGCTATTTAAATCCTACACTAACTATAGCGGATGTTGGTAAAATAGCTTCCGAAAAAATAGAAAACGTAAACGTGTCATTTGTTGAAGATGCTGGTCATTTTGTGCAATTTGAAAAAGCAGCCGAAGTTAATAAGCTTTTTGATCAATTTATTGCTAATTAAAAAGGAATCCGTATTTAATATATAAATTTCATTTGGTATATGATGAAAACAAAGCTTAAGAAGTTCACTGAATTTAGTAAAACCATTCTGCCAAATGAAGCGAAGTACCTTCAAAATAGGTATCAATTTACGGATCCTGAAAAACTTCAAATAATTCAGTTATTAATAACTAATGCGTTATCTCAAGAAGAGTTTATTGCGTTTGATACTTCTATTAATAAACGAAAATACTCCTACCTTAAAGATTGGGTTGAAAAAAAATTAGCAAGTATCGATGTCGATGCAACCATTGGGTGGCTAATGTCTCTTAAACAAAAAATACTAACGGATGCTATTGCATCTAGCGAAGAAAAAGAATTTCTTCATTACATTTCTTCTTATAAGAATATTGAATTTAATTTTCAAAATTTATACGATTTAGCCAAAGAATATAAATCATATTTATTGGTGCGAATGCGCTATAAAGACCATCAAATAATTGCAGATTTTATAGAGACATATAAAGTGAATTATATGGAAGTTAAAGAGATTAACGAAAAACTATATACTGCCACAACAGAAATTACCAATCAATATACGTTAAATAATAACGAGACCAAGCATTTAGAAACGTGGTTGCTGGATGTGTTTAATAATAAAAATATGGACGGTAAAAACAGGTACCAAGCCTTTGTTTTACTTGCTTTTATTTATACGAATTATAACGAAAATAATAAGTTAAAAAGTATTTTTGACCAGATTGATTATTATTTTAGTCAAGGTGAAATGTACTCTAGGCGCATTCTTTCTAATTATTACGCGAGTCGCGTTTTGTTGCACTCTAAGCAAGATGAATTTAAGGAAGCCGAATTCTATGGTTATTTGTCTATTAGGCAAAATAACAATGATACGCTCATGTATTTAAATAATTTATCGGCTATACTATTGCGAAATAATAGTCCAAAAAAAGCATTTGCCTTATTAAAAACCTATCAAGAATTGTATAAAGAAACACATAATTATCATCAAAAGATAGGTTATTGTTCGTATCAAATTCGTGTTTTGTCGGAGCTTAAAAACAATAAACTTGCCGAAGCTACAGCTAAAACGTTTTTAATGAAATATAAAAAAGAGGTGATTAAACATCGTTGGCATCACTTCTTTACATCGTATATAAATGTTTTGGTAATACAAGAAAAGTATGAAGAAGTACTTAAGCTTTCTACTAAATTTAATCTTATAGAAAAAGAAAGCGAGCGACAAAAACAAAGTAATTATGTTCCTAATATTTCATGGAGTATATCGCTTTCTAGGTACATGGAAGGAAAAATAAATTCTTCTCGTTTGTTAGATGAAATTAAAGCACCACTTAAAGGAATTAAGCCAACAAAAAATCAAAAACAACTCATGATAAAGGTTATAGATACACTCTCAAACAATCTACCTGAGGCTTTTTTAAAACTAAAGTCACACATCTAGTTTTAAGCCGCAATAGTCCTTTTCTTTAAAAATTATATTGGATTTAATCGTATTTTTAATTTAAAAGTCACACTTGTCATTTGTGTTTTTGTTGTTTGTTTATTTTCTTTTTCACAATAGATTGCCATCATAATCTAACTTAAAACAATATTCTTAATTATGAAAAAACTACTTTTCTTACTAACCATAATTAGTTCTTTGGTTATTAATGCGCAAGATACTGGAAGCGTAGCAGGAACAATTACAGATGCTAGTGGTATGCCTTTAGCAGGAGCGGCTGTGTACATTCAAAGTATAGACAAGGGTGGTGTAACAGATTTTGATGGAAATTTTACCATTGAAAATGTAACCGAAGGTACTCATGATGTGTCTATCTCTTATATTGGTTTTCAAACGGCAACGCAAAGTGTTTCAGTTACGGCTAATAGCACAACAAAATTAAATGCGACATTAAACGAATCTAATAGCGTTTTAGATGAAGTTATTATAACTGCAGGTAAAAAACCACAAAAAATTACAGATGTACCAGCTACAGTAAATGTTATTACTGCAAAAGATATTGAAGAATTTCCTAGTTTTAATATTGGTGAATTGGCAGCAAGGCAAAAAGGGGTAGATTTTGTAAGAAGTGGTGTTTTAGGAACAGGAATTAATATTAGAGGTTTTAACTCTGCGTTTAACTCTAAAAATTTACAAGTAACAGACGATAGATTATCTACATTAATAGCAACAGGATTGCCAATGGGATCTTTTTCTACGGTAACCAAAGACGATATATCACGTGTTGAAATATTATTAGGACCTAACGGAACATTATATGGGCCAAATGCGCATAACGGATTAGTAAGTACGATTACTAAAAACCCAAGAGGTTCAGAAGGTACTACTTTTGCAGTAGGTGCTGGGAATCAAAATGTAGTTACTATGCGATTAAGACATGCACAGGTACTTAATGATAAATTTGCTTATAAATTCCACTTTGAAAGATCTCAAGGAAAAGAGTTTAACTATTCCGATAGCGTATATGTAGGAACAACTGCGTATAAAGAGTTGAATCTAGATCGTGATTTTGATAGTCAAAAATATGGAGCTTCATTATTTTATAAACCAACTAAAAGCTCGGAACTTTCAGGATATTATGGGCATAGTAATAGTAATAATTTAGGTATCACAAATGCAGGACGTAATCAAATTAAAGATTGGAGTATAGATGTTGCGCAGTTAAAATTCGTGTCCAAAAACTTTTTTGCTAATACCTACTATACGTGGAGTAAAACAGACGATACTTATGCAATAAACCAACGTACACAAAATTATGTTTCTTTTATTGAAAATGGTTTTACAGAAGCTGAGGCTCTAGATCGTTCGCTTACAGAACAATGGTTTCAAACGGGGCCTAATCAAGGAGATGGTTTAGCATTACAGCGTGGTGCCCTTTTTAAAGATGCGTCTAGACGTTTTAATGCAGAAGCGCAATACAATAATAATTGGAACAAATTTTATCTAACATTAGGAGCGCAATACCAATTAGATATGGCAGATTCTGATGGTACATATCTTTTAGATGAAGACGGAATAAATTTAGATCAAACAGGTATTTATACACAATTAGAGTATAAATTACCAGATTCTGGATGGGGCTTTTTGTTGGGAGGAAGAATAGATAATCATGAATTATATGGTTCTAATTTTATACCTAAAGCTGCAATTACTAAAAAAGTAAAAAGCGGAACTTTTAGAATTACCTACGGAAAAGGAATCGCTGTTCCATCTATTTTAAATCTTAAAGGAAACTTATTTGGAGGTTTAGTGTTAGGAAATGGAGAAGGATTTACACTTACAGATGGTACTAAAATAGGAAGGCTAGAAGTAGAAACAATTAATTCTTACGAAATAGGGTATAAAGGAAAATTATCAGATAAATTATTTATAGATACTAACGCTTATTATAACCAATCCGATAACTTTATTAGTCCATTGCGTAATATTGCAGATGCAGCAAATGGAAATAACGTAACACATATTGGAGACCAACCAATTGGAGATGTTGTTGAAGGTTCAGATGGTTCGTTCATTTTAACCTATTTAAACTTTGGTCATGTAGATACCTATGGATTAGATATAGGATTAAACTATTACTTTAATGATAACTTTAGAACTTCTTTAAACTATTCTTATTTTGATAGAAGCCTAGATAAAGATGATTTAGATAATGATGGAAATTTAGATGGTCAAGTATTAGAAAGTGAATTACCAATCAATACTCCTAATCATAAATTTAGTGTCGGTCTTCATTATGGCAAAGGTAAATTTTATGGAGCCCTTTTTGGAAGATTTGTTGAAAAATACGATTTCTTCTCTGGTATAAACGTAGCTGCAGAAACACAAGATCAAGATGGAGATGGTGTTAATGAAATAGTTGAGAATGCACAAGTAGGAAGAACCTGGAACTATGGACAATTAGGTGGTTTCTCTGTAGATGCAAATGCAGGTTATAACTTTAATGATAATCTATCTTTAGGTTTAAGTATAACAAACTTATTTAACGCTAAAAATAGAGAGTTTGTAGCTTCTCCTGTCATTGAAACACTTGTTTCTTTCGAATTAAAATACAAAATAAACTTCTTTAAAAAGAAACCTGAAACTATTAATTAAGCTTCCAAACCATGTCAAAAATACAAGTTAATGATATAGAACTTGACTATGAAGATACTGGAAAAGGAAACGTTATTCTATTTCTTCATGGTTTAGGATCCACAAAAAAAGATTGGGACGCCCAAGTCCCTTTCTTTTCTAAAACACATCGTGTTATTACTGTAGACTTAAGAGGTCATGGTGATTCTACAAAACCATTAGACGCTTATAGTGTAGCTTTAATGACAGAAGATGTAAAGCAGTTTTTAGATCGGTTACATATAAAAAAAGCAACTGTTGTTGGTTTTTCTATGGGTGGAGCTGTGGCTTTTGAAATGGCTTCCAAACTTCCAGAGTACATAGAAAATCTAGTAATCGTAAATAGTGGTCCAGATTTTAATGACATGGGTAAAATAGGAGAAGATCTTTTAAAAAATAGAACAGCATTTCTGGAGACAAAAGGAATAGCGCTATTAGCCAAAGAAATCTCGTTTAATATGTTTCCAGAAGCACATCAAATAGATATGCGAAACAAGTTTGAAGAACGATGCAAAAAAAATGATTACAATGCGTACTATAAAACTTTTGTAACCTTAATGGATTGGGGGTTAGGTGATAGAATAAAAAATATTACGATTAGAACGTTAGTCGTTGCTTCTGACATGGATTATACGCCAGTTTCTTTTAAAGAAAAGTATGTAAATAAATTACAAAATGCTTCTTTAGTTGTAATTAATAATTCTAGACATGGCGTTGTTATAGATCAGCCTGATATTTTTAACACAACACTTCAAAAATTTTTAAAAAATGAATAAAACCGTTCTCATTACTGGAAGTACTAGCGGAATTGGTTTAGGAATTGCGAAACAATTTGCTAAAGAAGGTTACCATATTATGTTTCATGGGTTAGAGCCTAATGGAGCTGAAATTGCTAATGAAGTAGGCGATAAGTATAAAGTGAAAGTAGCCTTTTCTAACGCTAATTTATTGCAATCGGAAGCTATTGAAGATTTAATAGCAGAAACCATAAAAACATTTGGAGAATTACATGTGCTGGTCAATAATGCAGGAATTCAATATGTGTCTCCCATTGAAGATTTTCCAAATAACAAATATGAAAATATTATAGCGATTAATATGAATGCTGTTTTTTATGCTTCTAAAGCGGTTTGGAAACAGATGAAAAAACAAAATTTTGGAAGAATTATTAATGTGTCTTCTGTGCACGGTATTCGTGCCTCCGAATTTAAATCGGCTTACGTAACCGCAAAACATGGTGTTATTGGTATGACCAAAGTATTGGCCTTAGAAGGTGCTCCATTTAATATAACCTGTAACGCTATTTGTCCTGGTTATGTAAAAACACCATTAGTGGTAGGGCAAATAAAAGATCAAGCGAAAGCGCATAACATGACCGAAGATGAGGTTGTAGAAAAAGTAATGCTTAAAAAACAAGCGGTAAAACAATTTGTTCCTCTAGAAGCTATTGCAGATATGGCAATACTTCTAGCAAAAGACAGCGCTACAACCATGACTGGTTCTTCCTTTGTATTAGATGGAGGTTGGAGTGCACAGTAATTTTTGTTTTAGTTTTTAAAAATGCTTTTCTGGAAACAGAAAGGCATTTTTTTGTTTATAATCGTTCCTTTTCCTTTTATATCGTAAAAGGAAGACGAGTTTTATTATAGTATTAAAATAAGCAAAGTGTATTTTGTAATATTACTATTTTGTCAATATATCCTCTATAATTTTTAAATGATGTGTGGTATGTAGCACTAAAAACTTAGTAACTCTTTTTTTATTAATATGTCCAAATAGTGGATGCTTGAAATAAGCATTCTCGTTTAAATTAGCTATTGTTTCTATATTCGTTTTGGCTTGTTGTACTTGAGTTAAAAGATCTTCTTTTAAGATGACTTCTGGTGGTTTTACATATTTTGGCGCTTTTGCTTTTCCTCTAGGAAAAAAACCAAGTGTAAAAAATATTTTCCCTAAAAAGCTAAAATTGTTTTTAAAGGTATCTGGATCTGATTTTTGTAGTGAAATAACAACGCTATTAATTACTTTAAGGCTGTGGTCTATATGCCAGGCAATATCGCTTTTAGATACTTTAGTATTAGAAATATTATGGTTTTCTATATGCGATTCTAAGGTGTTAAGTACTAGTGTTGCCTTTTTTAAACTCATGTTTTTTATATTTAAAGTGTGAAGGTACTTATTTAAAAACGAAAAATAAAACCAACAGATTGTACTTTGTTACTTCTAGCAATGGCTGTATAAGGGTAGTCCGCAATAAGGATTGCAACGGCATCCTTTTTTGAGGTACGAAAAAAAGATATAGTGTAAAGCCTGGTTGTTTTTGGTTTTTTCTACCAAAAACAGATTGCCCAACTTCTCGATACATCCCAATAAAAATCAGGGCACTCGAAGTGACAATAAAAAAATCCCAAACATGAATGCTTGGGATTTAAATATAATTTAGTTTCAATTAATGAGATTCCCACTTTCGCGGAAATAACAGATTAATATCTGTAATGTTCTGGTTTGTATGGGCCTTCAACCGTTACACCAATATATTCTGCTTGGTAAGGTTTAAGTTCTGTAAGCTCTACACCAATTTTTGCTAGGTGTAATTTTGCTACTTTTTCATCTAAAGCTTTTGGTAGCATATATACATCGTTTCCGTAAGCTTCTTTGTTATTCCAAAGTTCAATTTGTGCTAACGTTTGGTTTGTAAACGAGTTAGACATTACAAAACTTGGATGTCCTGTTGCACAACCTAAGTTTACTAAACGACCTTCGGCAAGAATAATAATTTCTTTTCCGTTTACTGTATATTTATCTACTTGAGGCTTGATCGTGTCTTTTGTTGCTCCATGTGTTTCGTTTAACCAACCCATTTGGATTTCGTTATCAAAATGCCCAATGTTACAAACAATTGTTTTGTCTTTCATAGCTTCAAAGTGCTCTGAACGTACAATATCTTTATTTCCAGTTGTTGTAATCACGATGTCGCTATTTCCAACAACTGTTTCTAGTTTTTTTACTTCAAAACCATCCATTGCAGCTTGTAATGCGCAAATAGGATCGATTTCTGTTACGGTAACAATAGACCCGGCACCTTTAAATGAAGCAGCTGTACCTTTACCAACATCACCATAACCACAAACGGTTACACGTTTTCCAGCTAACATAATATCTGTTGCACGACGAATAGCGTCTACTGCAGATTCTTTACAACCATATTTGTTATCGAACTTCGATTTTGTAACCGAATCGTTAACATTAATTGCTGGCATAGGTAATGTTCCGTTCTTTACTCTTTCGTAAAGTCTGTGAACTCCTGTTGTTGTTTCTTCCGATAAACCGTTAATTCCAGCAGCTAATTCTGGGTATTTATCTAAAACCATATTGGTTAAATCACCACCATCATCTAAAATCATGTTTAATGGTTTTCTGTCTTCCCCAAAGAAAAGGGTTTGTTCGATACACCAATCAAACTCTTCTTCGGTCATGTCTTTCCATGCATATACAGCAGTTCCTGCATCTGCAATAGCAGCAGCAGCTTGATCTTGTGTAGAGAAAATGTTACAAGAACTCCAAGTAACTTCTGCTCCTAAAGCTTGTAAAGTTTCAATTAAAACAGCAGTTTGAATCGTCATGTGTAAACATCCTGCAATACGTGCACCTTTTAAAGGTTGCTCGTTTTTATATTCTTCACGTAAACTCATTAAGCCTGGCATCTCTGCTTCGGCTAAATTAATTTCTTTTCTTCCCCAAGCCGCAAGCGACATATCTTTTACCTTATTAGGTACGTAAGCAACAGTTTTTGTACTCATATTATTTTTTATCTTGTTTTAAAATTGTACTTGCCTTTGGGTTTATGGCTTAAATAACTAAATTCGCTATATCATTAAATGCCAAATTCGCCTAAGGCGATGCAAAGATAACTAATAACTTTTAGAATATTAAATGCCTATTTATAAAACTCTTACACCAAACTCACAAACTACTGTTAAAATCTGGAAGATTACAGAATCTTATACAGATTTGCTGGATCCTATTACTTTAAAACCAGAGAATATGAAACGCGTTTTGAGTATGAAAAGTGAACTGCATAGACGCGGTTTTCTAAGTGTTCGCCATTTACTTGCAGCTTTTGGTTATACCGATCAAGATTTAATGTATGACGAAAATGGTAAGCCGCATTTAAAAGATGGTAAGCATATTTCTATAACGCATTCTTTTACGTTTTCGGCAGTTGTAGTAAGTGATGCTGTTGTTGGTATTGATATTGAAAAACAACGCGAGAAAATTGGAGTTATCGCGCATAAGTTTTTAGATTATGAAAACATTTATTTAGATAAGAAGGCAGATAATTACATTAATAAACTAACTGTTATTTGGTGTATAAAAGAATCTTTATATAAATTGTTTGCTACTCCAGGTTTAAGTTTTTTGAAGCATACTCTAGTAATTCCATTTACTGTAGAAGAAGCTGCCACAATTGCTTGGATTGATTATGAAGAAACAAAACACAGATACCAAACTACTTTTTTTGAGTTTGAAGGTTTTACTTGTGCTTATGTATTGCCTGCCTAAATGAAGTTATACCCAAACATATTATCTGCTGTTGAGAAGCGTGAAAAACTGCTAGCTGTTTTAATGGATCCAGATAAAGCAAAACCAGAAAGCTTAGATGGTTTTATGCAAAAATTAAACAATTCGATTGCGACACATATTTTTGTTGGAGGTAGTACTGTGGAAGAATTTGCAACCGAAAACCTTGTTATAGCATTAAAAAAGCATAGCAATTTACCAATCGTTTTATTCCCTGGAGATATATCGCAAATTACCAATGAAGCTAATTCTATATTGTACTTGTCTTTGTTGTCTGGAAGAAATCCGGAATATTTAATAGGAAAACATATAGCCTCAGTTTCTAAATTAAGAAATACCAATTTAGAAGTAATACCAACAGGTTATTTGCTAATAGAAAACGGAAAAGAAACAGCTGTACAGCGAGTTACGCAAACAGCACCAATGCCAATTAATAATGAACAAGCTATTGTAGATACAGCAAAAGCAGGCGAGTTACTTGGTATGCGACTTATTTATTTGGAAGCAGGAAGTGGCGCTAAAAAAGCGATTCCTTCTTCTATTATTAGCGCAGTAAAAGAAGAATTGGGAATTCCAATAATTGTTGGAGGAGGAATACGTAGTAAAGAACAATTAGATGCAGCATACCAAGCAGGAGCCGATTTGGTAGTTATTGGTACAGCTTTTGAAGAAGATGAATCCTTCTTTAATCAATTAAAAAAATAAAAAACATATGGAAATATCTGTAGATCTTACTCTTTCTCCTTTACAGGATGATTATGAAAAACATGTAATTCAATTTATTAAAGCTTTACGAGATTCTGAATTTAAGGTTTTAGAAAATCCGTTAAGCACACAAATTTTTGGAGATTACGATACCTTGATGCCTTTCTTAACACAAGAGATAAAACGTTCTTTTCAAGAAGTAGATATTTCGGTACTAACCATGAAGGTAGTTAAAACCAATAGAAGTGATTATGAACCACATTTTTGATTTCCTTTTTGGGCAGTATGCCGATTACCAAACACTAGATATTGTATTAGAAATTGTTGCAGTTGTTTTTGGATTTCTATCGGTTTGGTTTTCTAGAAAAAACAATATTTTAGTATTTCCAACAGGAATGGTAAGCACCTGTATATTCGTGTATTTATTATTAAAATGGCAACTTTTAGGCGACATGATGATTAATGCATATTACTTTATTATGAGTGTATATGGTTGGTATATTTGGACACGAAAAGTAGATGCTAGTCATGTTACTCCAATTTCTAGAACGACCAATAAAGAAAAAAAAATAAGTGTAGCTATCTTTTTCGCAACATTAGTTTTTGTATTTATTATTTATAAAACGTTTGATAAATGGAATGGTTGGGTAGCATACATAGATACCGTTACAACAGCTGTGTTTTTTGTAGGAATGTGGCTTATGGCAAAACGTAAAATAGAAAACTGGATCTACTGGATTATTGGTGATATTATTTCTATTCCTTTGTATTTTTATAAAGGATTTACCTTTACCAGTTTTCAGTATTTTGGATTTACAATTATAGCAATTTTAGGATATTTAGCATGGAAGAAAAGCTTAAACAAGAAGCAAGTAACTGTATAAAAGTAGTTTTGTTTGGACCGGAATCGACTGGAAAAACAACACTTTCAAGACAATTAGCAAGATATTACAATTCGGTCTGGACACCCGAATATGCTAGAGAATACCTGCAAGATAAATGGAATAATGAACGTAAAACTTGCGAGCCTAAAGATTTGCTGCCAATTGCTATTGGGCAAATTAAATTAGAAAATGCTTTAGCTAAAAAAACAGATTCTGTATTAATTTGCGATACCGATTTACTGGAAACTAAAGTGTATTCAGAAACTTATTATTCAGGGATTTGTGATCCTATTCTTGAAAAATATGCACTAGAAAATAAATATGATTTATACTTTTTAACGTATATTGACACTCCTTGGGAAGCAGATGATTTAAGAGATAAACCAGAAGAACGTTTAAGTATGTTCAATGCATTTCAAGAAACATTAATAAAATATAATAGACCCTATGTTTTGCTAAAAGGAGATAAGAAAACTCGTTTAGATATGGCAGTAAAACATATTGATGAATTATTAAATAGAAAGAAGTGAAATTTACAGAAAAAGATAAACTACAAATAGCATCTAAAAACCTTACTTTAGAAAAAGTTAATGCTCAAATACAACTTTTTAAAAATGGAATTCCATTTGTAAATTTAAAAGATGCTGCAAATATTGGTAATGGTATTTTAAAGTTATCGGAAACAGAAAAAAAGAAAGCAATTCAATTTTTCGAAGATAAAAGAAACCAGAAATCTATTCTTAAATTTGTTCCTGCTTCTGGAGCTGCAACAAGAATGTTTAAATTCTTGTTTCAATTTATAAAAGAATATGATGTAAATAAAGAAAGTGTTAATTCATACATTAATAGAAATAAAGCTACAGAGTTATCTTTGTTTTTGGTAGGTGTAGAAAAGTTTCCTTTTTACGGACAAGTTCTTGACAAAGTTAAATCGCTTATCTCAAATTTTAACTCCCTTACGCAAGATGAAAAAAAGTTAGAATTTATTAAAACCATGTTAGAACCAGAAAAGCTTAATTATGGTTTTTATCCTAAAGGATTACTACCTTTTCATCAATATAAAGATCATGTATCTACAGCTTTTGAAGAACATTTATTTGAATCCGCACTTTATGCTTCTTCAAATAATGAAGCAGACTTACATTTTACCATTTCGGAAAAACATAAAAATATTTTTGATGCTGAGTTTAAACGAGTAGAAGAAATTGTAAAAGCAAAAACGAAGACTAAATTTAATATATCATTTTCATACCAATGCCAATCTACAGACACCGTTGCTGTAACACCAAAAAATGATGCTTTTAGAGAAGATAATGGCGATTTGCTGTTTAGACCTTCTGGTCATGGCGCACTTTTAAATAACTTAAATAAACTAGATGCCGATGTTATTTTTATTAAAAATATAGATAATATAGTAGTTTCTAAATATGAAAATGAAGTCGCAGAATATAAGAAAATGCTTGGTGGTTTATTAATAGAATTACAAGAACAAGCATTTGCTTATTTAGAAAAATTAGAATGCAATACCCTTTCGGAAAAAGAGCTAATTAGTATAGCAGAATTTTTAAAGAATAAACTACATGTTGTAATTAATATAGAGTTTGAAAAATATTCTGAAACCTATCAAATTGAATATCTAAAGGAAAAATTAAATCGTCCAATTCGAATTTGTGGTATGGTGAAAAATGAAGGAGAACCAGGAGGAGGACCATTTTGGATCAAAGATGAAAGTGGCAATATCTCCCTTCAAATTGTAGAGTCTGCACAAATTGATAAAAAGAATAAAACACAAAAAAGAATATTAAAAAATGCAACCCATTTTAATCCTGTAGACCTTGTTTGTGGTATTAAAAACTATAAAGGCGAAAAATTTGATTTGAATAAATTTGTAGACCCCAAAACAGGGTTTATTACTATGAAAACCAAAACAGGAAAAGACTTAAAAGCTTTAGAGCTTCCTGGACTTTGGAATGGCGCTATGGCATATTGGAATACCATTTTTGTAGAAGTACCACTAATTACTTTTAATCCAGTAAAAACTGTAACAGACTTGTTAAAAGCGGCACATCAAATAAACGACTAATGTTTCATGAACAACAGTTAATACACGAATTAAGGTTTAAAGCAATACGGAGTTCTGGTGCTGGAGGACAACATGTAAATAAAGTCTCTTCAAAAATAGAACTTACATTTAATTTAGAGGATTCTCAGGTATTAAATGAAGACCAAAAGCAACGTTTAAAAATAAAACTACATGCTAGACTTACAAAAGAAAATGTACTTCTTTTTCAATGTGGAGAAAGTAGAAGTCAGCATAAAAACAAACAAATAGCCATAAAAAGATTCCTTCAAATAATTAAAGAAGGATTAGTGGTTCCTAAAAGAAGAAAACCAACTAAGATCCCTAAAGCAGTAAAAATAAAACGCTTAAAATCTAAACGCGTAAATTCTGAAAAGAAAGCAAACAGAAAAAAACCAAACCTAGATTAAATACTTTCTTTTTTTTATAAAATTGTAACAAGAAGTCTTTATTAATTCATAATTCGTCATTACATTTGCATCGTTCTCAAAAAAGGGGTGCTTAAAGGATTGGAGATTGTTGAATTCATAAATTCAAAAAATCATAAATCAAAAATTCAAAATTCAAAAATCTTTTTGGCTGAGATCATACCCATTGAACCTAGAACAGGTAATGCTGTTTAGGAATGCGAGCGTTAAGAAAATGTCTTAAAGATATTTTTAGCGAGTATGATAAAGTTAACCATGTTAATTTTAATTCTAAATTTGACTATGTATACAATTATGCATGTAATGATTTAAAATAAAAGAAACATTTTAATATCGTATTCGTTTATACGCTCAAACAAAATCAATTAATAACAAAAGAATAATTACCTCTTTTTATTCGATTATAAAACATAATCGTAATGAAAAACCTATTTCTTTTTTTAACACTTTTAGTGTTAACAGTCCGTGCTAATGCACAAGAAAAAAAACAAGACTCTACTAAAACAGAGCAGCTAGATGAAGTTCTAGTAAAAGCCGTTCGTGTAAATGCTACTTCTCCAATTACACATACAAATGTTAGTAAAGAAGACCTTGCTAAGCGAAATTTAGGGCAAGATATTCCTGTGTTACTTAATTTTTTACCATCTGTAGTTACCACAACAGATGCTGGAGCAGGAGTTGGTTACACGTATATTCGTGTTCGTGGTATTAATGCACAATCTACTAATATTACACTTAATGGTATACCTTATAACGATGCAGAATCGTTAGGGACTTTTTGGGTAAATCTAGGAGATTTTGCTTCCTCGGTAGAAAGTTTGCAGCTACAACGTGGTGTTGGTACATCTACCAATGGCTCTGGTGCTTTTGGAGCAAGTATTAATGTGTTAACAGATGCTGTTTCCGAAGTTGCTAATGGTGAAATTTCTAATTCTTTTGGTAGTTACAATACCAGGAAACACAACGTGAAGTTTAGTACAGGGAAATTAAATAATCATTTTGAAATTGCAGGTCGCTTATCGCAAATAAAATCAGATGGTTATATAGATAGAGCTACTTCAGATCTTAAATCTTATTTCTTACAAGGTGCTTATGTTGACGATAATCGCTTAATTAAAGCAATTACATTTAGTGGTCACGAAGTAACGTATCAATCTTGGTATGGTTTGGAAGATTTAGATGTTTTAAAAGACGACAGAACATTCAATGTTGCAGGAATGTACACCGATGAAAATGGCAATACACGTTTTCACGAAAATGAAGAAGATAACTACAAGCAAGACCATTATCAGTTACATTACACAGAACGTATAAATAATTATTGGTCAACAAATTTAAGTTTAAATTATACGCATGGTAAAGGATACTTTGAGCAGTATAAAGAAGATGAAGATTTTGCCGATTATGATTTAGATGAAGTAACTCTAGGAGGCGAAACCATTAATACGACAGATTTAATACGAAGACGTTGGTTAGATAACGATTTTTATGTAGTAAATGCCAATGCAAATTTTAAGAAAAATAAGTTAGATATGCTTTTTGGCGGAAGTTATAGTGCTTATGATGGAGATCATTTTGGCGAAATTATTTGGGCAAGAAATGCAAGCTCTAGTGAAATAAACGATACCTATTACGACGGAAATGGAAAGAAAAAAGATGCCAGTTTTTTTACTAAAGCAACCGTTAAATTAAATGAAAAAATTTCCCTTTTTGGAGATTTGCAATTGCGATTTGTAGATTATAAAACAACAGGTTTAACCTCCGATAGAGTTCCATTATTAATTGATGAAAATTATAGTTTTTTCAATCCTAAAGTAGGAATTACCTATGCATTAAATACTAACGATAACGTATACTTCTCTTATGCAAGAGCGAATAGAGAACCAAATAGAGATGATTTTGAAAACAATGAAACTGTTAACCCAGAACAATTAAATGATTTTGAATTAGGTTACAGACATCAATCAGAAATATTTAGTATTAATACCAATTTGTACTTCATGTTGTATAATGAACAATTAGTGCTTACCGGAGAAAGAGACAATGTAGGTAATCCAGTACGAACTAATAGTGGTGAAAGTTATCGATTAGGTTTAGAAGTAGAAGCAGCAGTAAAACCTTTAAAATGGTTAACCATACAACCTGCTATAACTGTTAGTTCTAACAAAAATAAAAGTACTGTTGTAAATAGAGATGGCGCTTTAACAGATTTAGGTAAAACAAATATTTCTTTTTCACCAGAGTTTGTGTTGTCTAATGCCTTAGTTTTTAATCCAGTTAAAGGCCTAGATTTAGCACTGCTAACTAAACATGTAGGAGAGCAATATATGGGAAACACAGATAGTGAAGCATCTAAATTAGATAGTTATTTTGTAAATGATTTTAATGTTTCTTATCAATTAGAAACCAATGCATTTGTAAAGTCTATTACATTTACTGCATTAGTGAATAACATTTTTAATGAAGAGTATATTTCAAACGGTTATTATTATACCTATGATGATACATGGTCTGTACCTGATGAAACTACAACTATTGAAGGCGCTGGGTATTTTCCCCAAGCAACTAGAAATTTCTTAGTAGGAGCTACATTAAAATTTTAATTTAACTCGTGTTATTTTAAAGTAGAGATTCACATAGTTTATACCTTAAAGTAAAAGCCATTCTAAAAAATAGAATGGCTTTTTTTTTAATCAATTAATACATTAAAAATTTATTCCCACTACTAAGATATGAAAAACATATAGAATATTTTCTATAAAACGAAATTATTTTAATTCTATAGTGTTGAATTTCTGCGCTTTAGTTGTTGTATACTCTGATGATACTTCCGCTTACTTCCACAAAATAAGGTTTTAACCCATAGGGTCCTGTGGTAGTTCCATTAGGTTGCCCTGTTAATATATCATAAGAATTGTCATCATCACAACTACAGGTTGCTATAACACCATCTACAGTTAAAGCAGAGCAGTTTTGATAATAGTGATTAGGATCACTTAACTCAAAAGCGATATAGGAGCTTCCTGAGTAATACACTACAATACCACTTAAACCATAGGTATATAAAACCACATGGTTTCCAGGAAATAGTAAATCATTGTACTGCGGAAAACTTGTGTTTATAGTCGTTCCTGTGTCAAAATTTATATCGGTTAGAAATTCGTTGTCGTTACTATTATCATTTTTACTACAAGCTAGCATTATAAAGCTACTTATAGTTATTAGAAATAACTTTTTCATTCTTTTTTTTGTTTGGCAATGTACAAAAAATGTACTTTCAATGCTGTGTTTAATACTTTTACTAAAGGAACATTTGTTCATAAATAAAACCTTGAGATAAAGTACTTTTGTTTAGATTTTTTACTAAGTATATAAAAATTTTGTATTTTTGTTATACAATCTCGTGTATGCGAGATTTTTTTATGCTGAACTCTTACTCAGAGCATTTGTCTAAGGAGGTTTCAGCATCTTTTATATAAACGATAAAGTTATGAGTAAAGTATCTTATTATACAGCAGAAGGCTTAAAAAAATTAAGAGAAGAGCTTAAACAGCTTAAAGACATAGAACGCGTAAAAGCCTCTAAGGCAATTGCAGAAGCAAGAGATAAAGGAGATTTAAGTGAGAACGCCGAATACGATGCTGCTAAAGAAGCACAAGGAATGCTTGAAATGCGTATTTCTAAATTAGAAGATCAACTAGCAGGTGCTCGCGTTATCGACGAAAGTCAAATGGATAACTCTAAAATTTTAGTACTTTCTAAAGTGAAAATAAAAAACCAAACCAACGGCATGGAAATGTTATATACTTTGGTGGCGGATGGTGAAGCAGATTTGGCTACAGGTAAAATATCTGTTAATTCACCAATAGGTAAAGGTTTATTAGGTAAAAGTGTTGGTGATGTTGCCGAAATACAAGTGCCAAGTGGTATTATTAAGTTTGATATTGTAGAGATTTCTAGATAATTTATTCTTGCCATTACAGCAACCTTATTAAGGTACAATAATTTTCATTCCTATTTTTAACGTAAAACGATTCGGTTATAAATAGGAATTTTTATATTTACAAATAAACCTTTTTATCTTATGGCTTCTATATTCACGAAAATTGTTAAAGGCGAAATACCTTGTTATAAAGTTGCAGAAACCGATGCGTTTTTAGCATTTTTAGATGTAAATCCAAATGCTAAAGGACACACGCTTTGTATACCTAAAAAGGAAGTAGATAAAATCTTTGATCTAGACGAAGAAACCTATATTGGTTTGATGCAGTTTTCACGAAAAGTAGCTATTGCTATAGAAAAAGCAATTGTTTGTAATCGTGTTGGTGTTTCTGTTATAGGATTAGAGGTGCCGCATGTACATGTACATTTAATTCCGTTAAATACAATGAAAGATGCAAGTTTTATGCAGAAAACAAAATTAAATACTCAAGAGTTTCAAGAAATAGCAAAAGCTATTCAGTCTTATTTATAAAGAATTGCAAGTAAAATTCCACAAAGAATTAAAACGCTAAATAGCGTAATAAATAGCCAAGCTTTCTTTTTTAGTTTTATGGAAGCTTTTTTAGGTGTAAATGCTTTTTGTTGATAGGCAAATACACGCTCTATGTCTTCGGTCCACATTACAGGAAAAATAGCAGTATTACAAGTTTTACAATATATTGCTTGCGTAGTTTCGTTGGTTATCGATCTGTAAAGAGAGTTTTCTATAAATTTTTGTTTAAACGTTAATTGTAATCCATTTGTGTTATAGCATTCTGGACAATTATTATTTAAGGTCACTTCTTTTATTGTAATCCATTTTTTGTCCATAATTAAATGCTTTTTAATGCAATCTGCATGGTAGTGCCTTTATTAATTTCAGAATGTAATACTTTAATTTTTCCATCATGAAATTCTTCAATAATACGTTTTGCAAGCGATAGCCCTAAACCCCAACCTCTCTTTTTTGTAGTAAAACCAGGTTCGAAAATAGCTTTAAATTGTTTTTTTGATAAACCTTTTCCAGAATCTGAAATGTTAATACTTATATTGTTTTCTAATTGTTTGATTTCAATTTTAAGAGTCCCTTTTCCTTTCATAGCATCAATACCATTTTTTACAAGGTTCTCGATAGTCCAACTATATAACTGTTTGTTTAAATTTACAAAAATTTTGTTTTCTGGCACAATGATCTCAAAATCAATTAGTTTAGAGAGTCTGGTTTTAAGATAATCATAAGTAGCTAAGGTTTCTTCGACGATATCTGTTTTTTCTAATTTTGGTAAAGAGCCTATCTTACTAAAACGTTCTGTAATGGTTTGTAATCTACTAATATCTTTTTCAATTTCTTTAATATAATCTGGGTTTACATTTTCTGTTTTTAATATCTCTGCCCAGCCAATTAAAGAAGACAAAGGTGTGCCAATTTGATGCGCAGTTTCTTTTGCCATACCAGACCATAATTTGTTTTCTATAGCAGTTTTATTACTTCTGTAGAAAAAGTAAACTACAGCAGCAAATAAAATAATGATTAACAATAGTGCTAGCGGATAATATTTTAGTTTGTTTAATAGCGGCGAATTACCATAATAAAGAACTTGACCGTCGTAGTTTACGCTTACAGGTACGTTTTCACTACTAAATTGTTTAATTAATATCTTTGTATTTTTAACTGCAAAAAGAGAATCCTTTTTTGTTCCTTCACCAATATTATTAAAAGTAACCAGCGAAGAATCTTTATCTACAACAAGCATTGGTGTTGTATTATTACTACTAAGTATTTTTAAAGTTAAATCTAAATTTGAAGAAGCATTTTCGTCTGTAGAGAGTTCGCTTACTACCTTTAAGAACTCATTTTGCGCAAAAGACCAGTTTTCCATTTTAATGCGTTCTTCTGCTTTAAACTTTTGAAAGAAAACATAGGTATTCCATAAAATTAACGAAATAATAGCAAAAGAGGCTATTACTATAATCCATCGAATAAGATTTCTGTTTTTTGAAAAAACCATACATTATATTTAGAGCTTGTAATATACTTAAAGCTAGTAGTTTTTGGTAATTTAGGATTAGATATTTTTTATTTTATGCAGGCAACCATTTTTAGAATAGTAGTAACTATAGTTAAAATTTTTTACGAACAGAAAGTAAAAAAGAGCAAGTATAAAAATCAATAAAATATTTGTTTTAAGTATACAATGCAAATCTGTTAATAATATTGTGCTAGCTTTTTGGAAATCGTTTTTTGTTGCGCGTTAAAAGGCTTATTTTTGAATAAATTATTTTGTACATGCTATCATTTACACCACAAGAGCTTACAACACCAAAATTACATGGGTATTTATTAAGCGCAGTCGCACCAAGACCTATTGCTTTTGCTAGTACTATAGATGCAAATGGGAATCCTAATTTGTCGCCATTTAGTTTTTTTAATGTATTTAGTGCCAATCCGCCAATTTTAATATTTTCTCCAGCTCGTCGTGTACGAGATAACACTATAAAGCATACGCTTGAAAATGTGGAAGCTGTAAAAGAGGTAGTAATTAATGTGGTAAATTATGATTTAGTGCACCAAATGTCTTTAAGTAGTACAGAATATCCCGAAGGTGTAAACGAGTTTGAAAAAGCTGGTTTAACGATGTTATCATCCGATATTGTAAAACCTTTTCGAGTAGCAGAATCACCTATTCAATTAGAATGCAAGGTGAATCAAGTAGTAAAACTAGGTACAGAAGGAGGAGCGGGAAATTTAGTGGTTTGCGAAGTTGTAAAACTACATATTGAAGAAGGCGTATTAAACCAAGACCAATCTATTAATCAAGAGTTACTAGATCTAGTAGCTAGGGCAGGAGGAAGTTATTATAGTCGTGCAAAAGAAGGTTTTTTCGAAATACCAAAGCCGCTTTCTACATTAGGAATCGGTGTAGATAGTTTGCCCGAAGAAATAAAAAATAGTGCTATCTTAACAGGAAACGATTTAGGTATGTTGGCTAATGTTGAAAACTTGCCAGAAGAAAAAAGCATTAAGGCTTTTAAAAACGAACATAATTTAAGTTCTTTATCCACCGAAATAAAACACAAAAAAGCAAAAGATTTTTTAAGTTTTAATGATTTAGAAAGTGCTTGGAAAATGTTATTATCGTAAATTTGCGATATCAAATCAGACGAATATTTAATAATTATATAGAAAATGGAAGTACAAGGAAAAGTAAAAATGATTGGAGAAACTCAAACTTTTGGAAGTAATGGGTTTAGAAAAAGAGAATTAGTAGTTACAACAGAAGAGCAATATCCGCAACATATACTAGTAGAGTTTGTGCAAGATAAAACAGACCTTTTAAATAACTATAAAGAAGGACAAGCTGTAAAAGTAAATATCAATTTAAGAGGAAGAGAATGGGTTAATCCACAAGGAGAAACTAAATATTTTAATTCGGTACAAGGATGGAGAATTGAAGCTTTACAAGCAGGAAGTGCATCTGGAGATATGCCACCAGTACCACCAGCAGAAGCTTTTGAGCCAGCAACAGATGTAAAAGAAGAAGATCATGACGATTTACCGTTCTAAATATCTTTTTTAATTTCCGCAAAAGCGAAAATTTTATAAAAAAAACCTCGATTACCATATTGGTATCGAGGTTTTTTTATTTTTACCAGATGTATCTATTAGATCAAAATATAATATTTCCAAATGTAGAAGATGCAGATAAAGATGGTTTGCTTGCTATTGGTGGCGATTTAAGTCCTGAAAGGCTCTTACTTGCTTATAAAAAGGGGGTTTTTCCTTGGTTTAATGAAAATGATCCAATTTTATGGTGGTCTCCTGATCCTAGATTTGTATTGTTTCCAGGAAAATTGAAGGTTTCAAAAAGTATGAAACAAGTACTTAGAAAAGCAGATTTTACGGTTACTATAAATGAAGATTTTTTAGGGGTTATTAAGGCATGTGCAATAGCAAAGCGAGAAGGACAATCTGGTACATGGATTACTGATACTATGGTGCAAGCATACTTGAAATTACATCAATTAGGTTATGCAAAATCTGTTGAGGTTTGGCAAAAGGATATACTTGTTGCTGGATTATATGGTTTAGACTTAAATAATGGTGTTTTTTGTGGAGAAAGTATGTTTACTAAAGTAAGTAATGCGAGTAAAGTTGCTTTTATAAGCTTTATACAAAATACCAATTACAAACTTATAGATTGCCAAGTATACACCAAACACCTAGAAAGCCTTGGTGCAGAAGAGATAACTAGAGATGCTTTTCTTAAATTTTTAAAATAGCAGATGTTAATATAAAAAGCTTTTGTTCTGTAATTATATTAAAGGCTTCAAATCTATATTCTAATCCTGCTTGTAAGTTTATTTTTTCACTAAGTAACCAGCCTATTTGTACTGTTGTTCTATGGTCTATTTCGGGTGCAGATAATGCATTCATGCTATTTAATAATTCCATAGAAGATATAAAATATGCTTCATTAATATCTAGTTGGTCTCCTTTTAACGGAAAGTCTAATGCAAAACGATAACGTATTCGATGTACAGTAACAGCTTCTAAAAACCGTTGTTCTACTCTAAATCGATGTCCAAAACGCTTGCTTAATCTTTTTTTAGTGAAATTGTATTGTTGTGTAAGTCTTAGTTCATTGCTTTTGTCTTCAAATAGATCTCTATTTCTATATTGAATACCTAAACTCAAACTATTATTGTGGTTTAAAGAATATGTAGAGAAGTGAACGATATCTACTTGTCTTTGTTTATATCTTAAGTTATCATTTTGATAAATATATGCCCTAGATTTTATTGCAAAATTTGCTTTGTAAACAGATGAAAATTTATGATTTACAGAAAATGCAGATTCACTTAAAGACTCAAAAGATTCTTGTGCAATACTTTTTGAAGCACAAAAAAACAAACCTATATATATTAGTTTTTTAATATAATACATGTTCGTAAGATTCTAAATTTACAGGTTGTGAAGTTGAAAATACACCATCTTTAGTAAAAGTGATTTCTAGGATTTCTCTTTTTCCTTCAATTGTGATTTCTGTAATTGTTTCATAAAAAATATTAGACACATCTGTATTCTTGATAGCCTCGTTTAAAACCGAAAATGTATTTGTATTAGTGGTGTTTCTGTATTGTTTCTGAATTTTAATAAAACGATATTTACTGTAGTTTTTAGTTAAATACGAATCGATTTTATGAAATGTTTGTTTATTAATATGGCGCTTTTTAATATAAATCTCAATGTCTTCTAGTATACCTTCTTTATTAAATTCAATACTATAGTGCTTTTTGCGAAGCTTAAATTTAGCTTCAAAACTACTTTTTTCATTATTTGTTTCTTTAAATAGTTTTATTGGTTTTGTGTTTTCAGGAAGGCCTTTTAAATAGGTTAATGCAATATCCGGAAATTGGGCTGCAGTAACACGTATTTCTACTTCATTTTTAGCTTGTGAAAATAAACTACAGTGAAACAATATTGCTAGTATAAGTGTGTATGTAATGTTAATTTTTGTCAAGTGTCGTGCATTTAATTATACTTCTTCATATCTAAAACAACCAACTTCATGATCATTTACCATTCCTGTTGCTTGCATAAAGGCGTACATAACGGTGGAACCAACAAATTTAAAACCTCGTTTTTTTAAATCTTTACTCAAAGCATCGCTAATTGCTGTATTTGCAGGAGCATCTTTATAATTTTCGACTTTATTTTTTAATGGTTTTTCATCTACAAAAGCCCATATGTATTTGGAGAAACTCTCAAACTCTTCTTGAATTTCCATAAATGCTTGCGCATTGGTAATTGTCGCTTTTATCTTCAATCTATTTCTAATAATTCCTGCGTTTTCTAATAGGGAATCTATTTTGTCTTGTTTGTATTTTGCTATTTTTTTATAATCAAATTGATCAAAAGCATCAAAAAAGTTATTGCGTTTTCTTAAAATTGTAATCCAACTTAAACCAGCTTGAAAGGTTTCTAAAACTAAGAATTCAAAAAGAGTTTCATCATCAAAAACAGGAACTCCCCATTCTTGGTCATGATATGCTTCATATAATTCATCTCCAACACACCATCCACATTTATGCTTTTTCATAATTTCAATTTATTAGTACCTGTAAGTTTTTGTTATAAAGATAGACATAGATATGATAAAAGTCATAAATTAAAAATAGATATAAAATTATTTTTACTGTTAGAAATAAAGTATATGCAAAATATAATTAAAGAGAGTTTAGATAAAAGTATTACATATCCAGAATATGTAACTTTAGTAAAAGAATTAGCCGAAAATAAAGATACTACTGGAACAGATAAATCTGAAAACCTTGTAGAATACACAATGCTTAATGCAAGACGTATGAAACGTTGGGATAAAACCTTAAAAGTTAACGAAGTTGTTAAAGAACAAATAGAAAAATTAGATAAAAAAGTGACTTGGTTAGTGCTTACCGAAAGTTGGTGTGGTGATGCTGCACATGTAATGCCAGCAATGCAAAAGGTTGCAGAGCTTAATGATAATATTAAGCTTCAAGTTGTATTACGTGATGAAAACGAAGCGCTAATGAATAATTTTTTAACCAATGGAGGAAAATCTATACCTAAACTAATTATGGTAGATGACGTTTCTGGAGAAGTAGTTAATACATTTGGGCCAAGACCTAGCGCTGCAACACAACTTGTAAATGATTATAAAGAAGAACATGGTAAGTTAACTCCAGAGTTTAAAGAAGATTTACAACGTTGGTACAATAAAGATAAAGGTCAAAATGCTGTAGATGATTTGTTAAAACTGTTACAAAACTAATAATAGCTTTCTTTAAATAAAGGAAGCTGTGTTTAAGGGAGTAATTTGTCTTTCTTATTTCCCTTCAAAATAAAAAGTAATAGTACCTATTTGGGATTCTTGGGTTGTATTACTATTAAATTTTGCTTTTTTAGCATATTCAATAGCGTGTTCTATTAAACAATTATTTGAAGAATTAGAAGCGTTATTATAAGATGCTTCAGTAACTTTTCCAGAAGTATTAACGGTAATATTTACTACTATTTTTCCACTTGCTTCACACAAATATATTGGTGTTGGTAAATATTTATGTTTTCTGTTTACTAAAGAATAACCAACCGAGCTTTTCGCATTATTACTTTCTTTTCGTTGTTTTTTTAAAACATCGTTTGCTTTGCTAAAGGAATTAAATTCTTCTTTTTCAATTCTTGATTCTTTTTTTAAATGCTTATTTTTATTAGAAAAACCATAATCCGAATTACTTAATTCTGGTCTTACATAATCTTTAGGTGGAGCAATTCTTTTTTGCGCATAAGCAAAATGTTTACTTTCTTGATTTTGATTATATGCTTTATTTGTTTCGGCTTTGGTAACTTTTTCTTGTGCAGTTCGTTGTTCTTTTATGATTTCATTTGCAGGTTCAATTTCGTAGAAAGTTTCGATAATTTCTTCTTGATCTTTTAAAATATGAAAGTTAAACATGCTCAAAACTATCGTTCCTGTAATTAGAAACGTAATGCACATAGCTTTATGTTTATTGTTAAATAGCATGTAAGTTAATAACGTATTAAGATTGTGAGCAACACTTAAAGATACGTTAAAAAAGCCAAAAAAGATTTTTAAGTATCTAATGCTTCTATAAAAGCTTCAATGCTAGTCGCGTTATTTATATGATAATCGCCAATTTTTGTGCGTCTTAAAACCGAAAGGTGCCCTCCAGATTGTAATGCTTTTCCAAAGTCATGCGCTAAAGAACGAATATAAGTACCTTTACTACAAACTACTCTAAAATCGACCTCGTTATTTTCAAAACGTGTAATTTCAAAAGCTTCAATAGTAATTCTTCTAGATTTTATTTCTACTTCTTCACCTGCTCTTGCATATTCATATAAACGTTTTCCATCTTTTTTTAAAGCAGAAAAAATAGGGGGAAATTGATCTATCTCACCAATAAATTGTTTGGTCGTTTCTTCTACCAATTCATTTGTAATATGGTCTGTAGAAAAAGTTTTGTTTATTTCCGACTCTAAATCGTACGAAGGTGTTGTGCTACCTAATACAATAGTTCCAGTATATTCTTTAATTTGCCCTTGAAAGGTGTTTATTTGCTTGGTCATTTTACCAGTACAAATAATTAATAAGCCTGTAGCTAAAGGGTCTAAAGTTCCAGCATGGCCAACCTTTATTTTTTTTATATTAAACTTTTGTCGAATTTCCCAACGTAGCTTATTTACCACCTGAAAAGAGGTCCAGTTTAATGGTTTGTCTATTAATAAAACCTGTCCTGTTTTGTAGTCTTCTTCGGTTAACATTTTAGCTTAAAGCGGAATAAATTATAGCTATTAAACCAACAATAGCACAATAGTAAGCAAAATAAGAAAGTTTGCTTTTCTTTACCAATGAAATCATCCAGGTACAAGCAAAAAGTCCAGCTACAAAAGCAGCAACAAATCCTATAGAAAGGGAAGTGAAGTTTTGAGCGTCGTAAGTTAAATCGCCACTTAAAATATCTTTTGCAATCTTTCCGAAGATTAAAGGAATCACCATTAAAAACGAAAAACGTGCAGCCTTCGTTTTATCGTTTCCTAATAAAACCGAAGTAGAAATAGTAGCTCCCGAACGCGAAATTCCAGGAAGCATTGCAATGGCTTGCGAAACACCAATAATAAATGCGTTTTTAAAAGATACTTTTTTGTCTGTGTCTTTGGCTTTATCTGCTAAAAATAATAGAATAGCTGTAACTAGTAACATGCAACCAACTAATAGTATGTTGCCTCCAAATAAGGCTTCTAACTGTTCTTCAAAAAACAAACCAACAATAACAGCAGGAACCATGGAAAGCGCAATTTTAGATACAAACTGTAAATCTTCGTTCCACTGAAATTTAAAGACTCCTTTAAGTAAGCTAAGGATGTCTTTTCTAAAAACAACAATGGTGCTTAAAGCGGTTGCAAAGTGTAAAACAACAGTAAAAAGTAAGCTTTCTTCTGGAACAGAGTTGTCGCCTAGAATAGCTTTACCAAGCTCTAAATGGCCACTTGAAGATACAGGGAGAAATTCTGTTAATCCTTGTATTATTCCTAAAATGATGGAGTCTATAACATTCATGTTGGCAAAAGTATTAAAATACTATTACCAAATGTTATTTTATGCTTGTAATTTAATGCGTTTTAGAGGAAATTTTATTTTTTATTCGGATTTAAAAGAATCGCGTAAATCTGAATTCCAAAACCAATAAGCACTAAAGTTGGTGCTAATCTAATTCTTCTCCAGCTAAATATTTCAGGATTAAAAACAGCAGGATCATCGCTTCCTCCTCCAGACATTAGTATAAAACCTAAAGCGATACAAGCTAAACCAATAAACATGAATTTATAGTTTTTCTTTCCAAAAATAAATTCGCTTTGTGTTTGTTCTTTTCGTTTTTGTTCTCCCATTTTATTTGAATTCTGTATAAATAATTTCGTCACCTAGTGCCAATTGCGATATATGCTCTGAAGTAACTCCTCCAATTAATTTTGCTAGATGCAAAGTAACGGTTTTATTTAAAACTTTAGCGTTAAGAGAATCTAAATTTAATCCGTTTTCTAAACCACGATTTATATAGTAGTAATCCGAACCACTATCGTGAAAGACAATATCTTTAACGCCTCCTTCTGTAATTTTGGTAACAGTAATATTAAGTTTCACAGTGTTTTCTGGTGTTGTATTTTGAACGACACAAGAAGTACATAGAAAAATGAAAAGTATAAAAGGAATTAATTTTCTCATGGTTTTTAGGTGTTGGTTGTTTAAAACCAACGAAAAAAAACCCCGTTTATTGCTAATTAATATAGCTGGTCTGTTTTTAAGTTTAAGAAACGTTGCGTTGCAAAAAATGTTGAAATCCAAGTAATTATAATTCCTAAAAGGAAAATACCAATAAATAAAACAGCTACTAAAACTGGGTTTCTCAATAAGTCCAGTTCTGGAAAAGTAAGGTTTAAATAATACAATACAACTGCCATTCCTAACATGGCTATAATGGCTCCAATAATTCCTAATTGTACACTTTTAAATACAAAAGGTTTACGGATAAATCGTTTTGTCGCACCAACCATTTGCATGGTTTTAATAGTGAATCGTTTGGCATAAACAGCCAAACGTATGGAGCTATTAATAAGTAATACCGCAATTAGAGTGAAAATTCCACTAAGAATTAAAACCCAAAAGCTAATTTTTTTTACGTTGTTATTCATTAATGTTACTAAGTCATTATCATAACGAACTTCGTCTACAAAATTTTTATTTAATGCTTCTTTTGCTATTTCTTCTAAATGTTCAGAGGTGACATAATCTGCTTTTAAGTGCACATCAATAGAATTTTGTAGCGGATTGTATCCTAAAAACTCCATAAAATCTTCTCCGTTTTCGGCTTTCATAGCTGCTGCAGCTTGTTCTTTGGTAACATAATTGGTAGATTTTACGTAATCTGCCAAAGCTAAACTCTTTTCTAATTGTTTTGTTTCAACGTCTTTTGCATTATCTTTTAAATAGATAGTTACCACTACTTGCTCTTTAAAGTGATCGGAAACTTTTTTTGCATTAAGTATCAGCATACCTAATAAGCCTAATAGAAACAAGACTAAAGCAATACTTAATACTACCGAAAAGTAAGAGGATATTAATTTACGTTTCTGGTATTTTTCAAAAGATGCGCTCATAAAAAGGGTTTGTTAATGTTGTAAAAATAATAAAGAAAATGTTTACTTAGTGTTTATAACGTTTAAACTTTTAATAGTGTTGCAATACCTTTAACTTTGAGGTACTAGTAATTTAATAATTTACACGTATTTGATTCACGATTTAAAAATTTCTCGTCCAGGTTTATGGTTTCCAACAATCTGGATTTATTTAGTTCCTTTTAGTTTGGAATCGGGTTTTTTGTACGATACTAATTTCTGGATTGGTTTACTATTTGTTACTTTTCCTTTAAATTATTTAGTTTATGGGTTGAATGATTATAACGATTATCTTTCAGATGAAATAAATGAAAGAAAAGGAAACTTTCTTTTTGGAGCACGATCCACAAAAAAGCAGCTATCTACAATAGTTAAAAAGGTAGTGTTGATTGTTACTCCTTTTATTATTTATTTCACATTAGTTTCCGGATTTAAAATGTTACTATTATTACTGTTTATGATAGTAATAAACATCGTTTATAATTTTAAGCCTTTCCGAATTAAAGAACGTCCTCCTTTTGAAATTTGTATACAAATGGGTTATGTTTTTACGGCTTTTTTTAGTGTACAACTTAATGACTTACAAGATTTGCCTTGGCAAACTGTTCTATATTTAACCTTATTTGCCTTTCAAGCACATATTGCAGGAGAAATCATGGATATTGAGCCAGATTTGAAAGCTGGTAAAAAAACTACGGCCACAGTTATTGGTCGTAAAAGCACAAAACTAATCATGCTGTTTCTGTTATTTTTAGAAACTTTTATTCTTTCGTATTGGTTTCAAGATTATGTACTCGCTGGCTTTTTAGCGGTTTTTTCCTTATGGCTAATTTTAGATACGTTTCTTTTTTTTAAAGAAAAACCATATTCCCTCTCACAGATGAAATTATTCGGATTAGCTATGAATGTATTCGCAATTTTATCTATGATTTGGGTATTATACTCTGGAAAAATCATGCAACCAGTATTTTGATAGTTCTTCCTTTTACAATCTTATAATAAACCGTAAATTTGCGCCTTATTAAGTATATAATATACTGTGTTCGGTCGCAGTAATTGGTACTTAAATAGGTTAATAAAGAAATATAAAATGCAATACCATTTCAACACGATTGAAGCCAAATGGCAAAAATATTGGGCAGAAAACCAAACGTTTAAAGCCTCAAATACTAGTGATAAACCAAAATATTATGTTTTGGATATGTTTCCTTATCCATCTGGAGCGGGATTACATGTTGGTCATCCATTAGGTTATATAGCAAGTGATATATATGCACGTTATAAACGTCATAAAGGCTTTAATGTCTTGCATCCACAAGGTTATGATAGTTTTGGTTTACCTGCAGAACAGTATGCTATTCAAACTGGTCAGCATCCTGCAGTTACTACAGAAACCAATATAAAAACCTATAGAAGACAATTAGATCAAATTGGTTTTTCATTCGATTGGTCTCGTGAAGTACGTACTTCTAGTCCTGAATATTACAAATGGACACAATGGATATTTATTCAGCTTTTTGAATCTTGGTACTGTAGACATGGAGATAAAGCTTTCCCTATAACCGAATTAGTAAAAGTTTTTCAAGCCGAAGGAAATGCTGCTGTAGATGCCGTTTGCGATGATAGTGTAGAAGAATTTACTGCCGCAGAATGGAATCTTTTTTCAGAAAAAGAAAAAGAAGAAATTTTACTAAAATACAGACTAACCTATTTAGCCGAAACAGAAGTAAACTGGTGTCCCGCTTTAGGAACAGTTTTAGCAAATGATGAAATTGTAAATGGCGTTTCCGAACGTGGTGGCCACCCTGTTGTGCGTAAAAAAATGACACAATGGTCCATGCGAATTTCTGCCTATGCAGAGCGTTTGTTACAAGGTTTAAATACTATAGATTGGACAGACTCTCTTAAAGAAAGTCAACGTAACTGGATTGGAAAATCGGTAGGTGCATCTGTTACTTTTAATGTAAAAGATCTAGAACAAGTTATTGATGTTTTTACAACAAGACCAGATACTATTTTTGGTGTTAGTTTTATGACTCTTGCACCAGAACACGATTTAGTACAAAAAATTACAACTCCAGAACAAAAAGCCGAAGTTGACGCTTATATTCTAGCAACAGCAAAACGTAGTGAACGCGATCGTATGGCAGATGTAAAAACCATTTCTGGTGCATTTACAGGGGCTTATGCTGAACACCCTTTTAGTAAAGAACCAATTCCTATCTGGATTGGAGATTACGTGTTGGCAGGTTACGGAACAGGAGCAGTTATGTCTGTACCATGTGGAGATCAAAGGGATTACGATTTTGCAAAACATTTTAATATTAGCATTCCAAATATTTTTGAAGGTGTTGATATTTCTGAAGAAGCATATGCATCTAAAGATAATGTGAAAATTGCGAACTCCAATTTTCTTAATGGTTTAAACTATAAGAAAGCTACCAAATTAGCAATTTACGAATTAGAGAAATTAGGTCAAGGTAAAGGGAAAACAAACTACAGGCTTCGCGATGCGGTTTTTAGCAGACAACGATATTGGGGAGAACCGTTTCCTGTGTATTATGTTAATGGAATGCCACAAATGATTGGCAAAGAACATTTACCAATTACATTACCAGATGTTGAAAAATATTTACCAACCGAAACAGGAGAGCCACCTTTAGGTCGTGCAAATGTTTGGGCTTGGGATACCAATACAAACACAGTTGTTAATAACGATAAGATTGACAACATAACGATACATCCTTTAGAACTAAATACCATGCCAGGTTGGGCAGGGAGCTCATGGTACTTTTTTAGTTACATGGAAGAAAAAGCCAAAAGAGGTGAAGACTTTGCAAGCAAAGATGCACTTAACTACTGGGAAAATGTAGACTTGTATATTGGAGGAAGCGAGCATGCAACAGGGCATTTATTATACTCTAGATTTTGGGTGAAGTTTTTAAAAGATAGAGGGTTTGTAGGTGTAGAAGAACCGTTTAAAAAGCTAATTAACCAAGGGATGATTTTGGGGACTAGTGCATTTGTATATCGTGAAGACGGAACAAATACATATTTTTCTCAAGGTTTAATTGAAGATAAAAAGGTGTTTCCTATTCATGTAAAGGTACAATACGTGAATGCTTCCGATGAGTTAGATATTGTAGGGTTAAAAAAGGATGGTGAATTTGGAGAAGATTTTAAAGATGCAGAATTCCTTTTAGAAGATGGCGTGTATAAAGTAGGACGCGAAGTCGAAAAAATGTCTAAATCCAAATATAATGTGGTAAACCCTGACGCAATTTGCGAGCAATATGGAGCCGATAGTCTTCGTTTATACGAAATGTTTCTTGGCCCTTTAGAGCAAGCAAAACCTTGGAATACTTCTGGTATTACAGGAGTGCATGGTTTTCTTAAAAAACTATGGAAATTGTATATTGGTGAAAATGGTTTAAACGTTACTAATGTTGCACCAACAAAAGACAACCTTAAAACATTACATAAAACCATAAAGAAAGTAGAAGAGGATATCGAGAATTTTTCTTTTAATACTTCGGTTTCTACCTTTATGATTGCAGTTAATGAGTTTACTGCTCAAAAATGTACAAGTAAAGAAGTGCTAGAACCTTTATTGGTTTTAATTTCTCCTTATGCACCACATATTGCAGAAGAATTATATAGCCAATTAGGAAATGTAGGATCTATATCTACAGCAGATTTTCCTAAGTTTGAAGCAAGTCATTTGGTGGAAAGCTCTAAAAATTACCCTATTTCATTTAATGGTAAAATGCGTTTTACATTAGAGTTGCCAATGGATTTGAGTAAAGATGAAATTGAAAAAGCAGTTATGTCTCATGAAAAAACGATGGCACAATTAGATGGCCGAACTCCTAAAAAAGTAATTGTAGTTCCAGGTAAAATAGTCAACATAGTTGGCTAATTCCCAAGAAAGGGGAGTCTTAAGATGATAAAAAAAATCAAAATAATAGTTGGTGTTTTTGTTTTGGCAACTGTTATTAGCTATTTTGTAATTCAACTAAATGAGAAACAATTTGATGCTGTTTCATGGCATACAAATCCGCTTTCACGATATAAAATGTCTAAGGATATTAAAGAAAGCAATGTATTAATTGGAAAATCAAAAGATGCGGTTGTAGAACTATTAGGAAAGGGAGAGCCTTCAACACTAACCGGAAGAGATCACTTGGTGTATTCGTTAGGTAAACCACCAAGTTTTTTTGAGACAAAGAAAGAAACTTTAGTTGTTATTTTTGAGCATGATTACGTGATCCAAGTGCTACATTTGGAAGAGTAAATTGGTGTCTTTTTATTGTTCTTTAAAAGTAAAATAGACTTTGTTTAGGTGGGGAATCAAAAAGAAGAAGATTATATTTCTTATTTTTAATAAAAAATTAAACATGAAATATTTTTTCTGTATCCTTATCGCAGTACTTAACTTTTCCGTGAAAGCGCAAAACGACTCCTTACAATTTCCGCAAGATTTTTACGGCATTTATAAAGGCGACTTACAGATAAATAATGCGAATGGAAAACAGATTATTGGTATGGAGTTTCATTTAAATAAAACCGATTCTATTGGTAAGTATGAATATATGTTAGTCTATGTTTTTGATGGAAAACGTCAGGAACGCAAATATAATTTGATAGAAAAAAATTCTGCTAAAGGCGAGTATATTGTAGATGAAAATAATGGCATTCTATTAGATGCAAAGCTGTTAGATAACACCTTGTATTTTATGTTTGAAGTACAAAATAACATTATAACAACTACAGAGCGTTTTTATAAAGATAGTATGGATTTTGAAATTACATTTAGCAATACCAAACAAAAAACAAGCTCAGGTACCGAAGGCAAAGATGCTATACCTGTGATTTCATATCCTATTGGTGGTATTCAAAAAGCCCACTTAATAAAACAGGTATACTGACAAATTTTCTCACAAATAAATTGGCTTGCTTTTTGCTATACTTATAGTATATTTAAAAAAAATAAAAACAAAAAGAATGATTGGATATTATATATTAATAGGAGCAATATCGCTAGTAAGTTGGTTAGTAAGTAATCAATTAAAGAAAAAGTTTAAGAAATACTCGCAAGTTCATTTACGAAATGGAATGACAGGTAAAGAAATTGCCGAGAAAATGCTTGCAGATCATGGTATTACAGATGTTGAGGTTATTTCAACCGCAGGACAATTAACAGATCACTATAATCCAAAAAATAAAACAGTAAATCTAAGTGAAGTAGTTTATAATCACGCAAATGCTGCTGCTGCTGCTGTCTCTGCTCATGAGGTAGGTCATGCTGTACAACATGCACAAGCGTATAGTGCTTTAGGCATGCGTTCTGCTTTGGTACCAATAGTTAGTGTAACCTCTGGTATGTCGCAATGGCTAGTTATAGGAGGTTTAGTACTTGGTGCAGCAGCAGGTGTAGGAATGGGGTATTGGGTTGCTATTGCTGGTTTAGTATTTATGGGTTTTGCTACATTGTTTAGCTTTATTACTTTACCTGTAGAGTATGATGCGAGTAATAGAGCATTAGCTTGGCTAAAGAATAAAAATATGGTTACGCAAGAAGAGTATGCTGGTTCTGAGGATGCTTTAAAATGGGCTGCTAGAACCTATTTAGTCGCAGCTATTGGTGCATTAGCATCTTTGTTGTATTGGGCACTTCAAGTTTTTGGTGGTCGAGACTAATAACAGTAAACATAAATTAAAAGCTCCTTCTGTAGGAGCTTTTTTTATTTAAAAACTGTTGTTGTCTAAAGATACTAGTTTGTTTTTTAATGCATAAATAACCAATCCTGCTACATTTTTAGATTCGGTTTTTAGTAGTAAATTATTACGGTGCCCTTCTACTGTTCTTGGACTGATAAAAAGTTTTTCTCCAATATCATTTGTTGTAAATTGTTTACAGATTAGATCTAAAACTTCAATTTCACGTTTGGTGAAATAACTACTATCAAATGTGGATTTTGTGTTTTTATCCTTCGGGTTAGTAATACTATGATGAACAAATTTCATTACTTGCTCATCATAGTAAAAGCCTTTTTCGTAGACTTCTTGAATGGTTTTTATCATTAAAGCAGGAGTGCTGTTTTTTGCTAAATAAGCTACAGCTCCTATAGAAATCATGTTTAAAATAAAAGGTTTACTAAAGTAACTAGTAAGTGCAATTACTTTTATGTTTGGAAATTCTTTATGAATAATTTTGGTGACTTCAACACCATTTAAATTAGGCATTTTAAGATCGGTTATAACAATGTCTGGTAGGTTTTTTGTTTCACGTAATTGCTGTACTAGATCTTCACCATCTTCTGCATCAAAAAGAATATTAATATTTTCTTCGTTACCTAAAATAGCTTTTAACCCTTGTAGGAATAAAAGTTCATCATCAGCTAATGCGATCTTTATTTTACTCATGATATTTGCATTTTATAATAAAAAGGCTTCCATTATTTTTTGTGCTTTCCATTTTTAGAGTTCCATTTAAAATTTTAACACGACTATTTATATTTTGTAAACCGATTCCGTTTTTTTTAGAAACTTCTTTAACATTAAAACCAGTACCATTGTCTTGGTATCTTAATTTAAAACCTGTTAGATTTTCCTCCATATATATAGCTAATTCATTAGCTTTTCCATGCCTTATAGAATTATTCATTAATTCTTGAATAATTCTAAATACGTGTAATTGATTGGTTCTTGATAATTTACTTAAATTTTCAATATTATGCTCTATTTCTAAGCTAGTATTTGCTGAAAAGTCATCAAATAATTCTTCTAAAGCAACTTTAAGTCCAAATTCATCTAAAATTGGAGGCATTAAGTCATGCGCAATTTTCCTAGAACTTTCTAGTGTTGTTGAAGTAATTTCAAGTATTTGATTTAACGAAGCTCTTTGTTTTTCATTAATAGATTTGTCGGTTAAAAGTACATTGGTAGATAAACTAACAATATTAAGCTTCGAGCTAATAGCATCATGTAAATCTTGCGCTATACGTTTACGTTCGGTTTCTTGAATAGCTATAGATGTTTGTAATATTTTTTGTTGATTCTCTAGTTTTAAAGCCGCTTTTTCAAGCTCTTTTTGTACTATTTTTTGTCTCGAGTAATGAAAAAACAAGATTAATCCTGTGGTTATTAAAACCAAGAATATAATTCCATACACTAAGGCTTGTATTATTAATTTTTCGTTCTCCATAAACTCTTTCTCCATTCAATTAATATTAGAGCCAAATAACCTCCATAAAACACTTTGTTTAGCAACCATACATCAGTAGATACCGATTTAGCAACTGCAGAAATTATTAGGTTTCCTAAAATAAAAATGAGCGTACTTACCGATAAATAAATCAATACAGCAGCATTTATATACATGTATTTCCCTTTTTTTCCTAAGGAATTATATAGGTGAATAATAGAATATACTACCAAAGGAAATGAGGTTATAAGAATTTCTAACAAGTTGAATTGATTAAATAATGATAGGTTATTAGAATATTGAATACCTAAAACTAAAGCAACTATTACGAAAATTAGATTCACCCATATTTTCTGTTTTCTTGTAAAATTTATTTTATAAAAAAGAGACAAAAAAACAAACTGAAAAATAAAATAAAAATGAGACAAAAAAAGATTGTCTTGTTTAATATTTAGCTCTCTATAAAATTCAACTATAATTATACTTAAAGTTAATACAATAAATGTAAGTGATAAATAAATAGCAAAATATTTAAGCGCTTTATTTTTTTTATCTTTTATTGCACTATACGTGTATAGTATTGCGTTAATAAAAAGTAATAATGTACTAAGGTTTTGAAAAACACTATCTATTAACTTCATTCATCTTTTTTACGGATTATATAAAGGGCTTTCTGTATCACAATTATTTGGACAAGGTTTTGTGAAATCAAAAGTTCCAGTGCCAACTAATTTATAAGGAGGTGGGTTTTTAAGGGTGTATCCTTCTATAATATCTCTATGAATTATTTTATTATTTTCTACTTCTTTTACTGTAGATACTAATACTAATCTTTCTGTATCTGCACTTGCTATAGTGCCATCAGGTCTGTCAATAGCCATATAAGCTCTTACACTAGCAGCACCTACAAGATTAGTGTTAATACAAGATGTGTCTACTAATACATTCATTTCTATTAAACAGGATATAAGATCCTCTGCAGATATTAAAAATGCTTTTGCGTGAATTAAATCACCATTTACATTTTTATCACTATTTTCTGATTGCCATTTAGCTACCCTATCAATAGCTGTTTGAACTGGTATTGAATTTGTACTCATAATTTAAGGTTTAATTGATTAATAGACTTTAAATCTACGAGTTATTTTTATTATAACATATAAAAATAAAAAAACAGGTGTTTTTACTCGGTTTTCATATCGAGTATATCTTCTTGGCTGTAACCGATTGGTAGTCAGTATATTTGGTATCTATTAATCAATTAAATTTTTAAAATTATGGATCCATTTATTGCACAAATTATTATGTTTGGTGGAAATTTTGCACCAAGAGGATGGGCGTTATGTAACGGCCAACTATTAGATATTTCTCAAAACACAGCTTTGTTTTCTTTATTAGGAACAACTTATGGCGGTGATGGTAGAACGACTTTTGGATTGCCAGACCTAAGAGGTAGAGTGCCAGTTCACGCTGGTAATGGACCTGGCTTACCATCAGTAAGTTTAGGGCAAAAAGGAGGTTTAGCTTCTTATAAGTTAAATGCAAACCAATTGCCTTCACATACTCATGCTGCACACATACAGGCTGCTAATCCTATTACGCGTGGTGAAGGAACTGCTAGTCCTGATGGTGCGTATCCTGCAGAAGGTGGTGTATACTCTACAGGAAAAAATGTAGCAATGGCATCAGATTCTGTAGCTGTTGGGGCTACAGGAGGTGGCCAAGATGTTAGTAATATGCAGCCTTTTCAAAGTGTTAATTATATTATTGCTTTAGTTGGTACTTTTCCTTCTAGAAGTTAAACTTTCAATACAAAATCAAGGTGCTATTATTTTTAATAGTACCTTGTTATCTTAACTATAAAGCTATTAGTCATGACAAAAAATTACATTTTAAAAAAAAGAAGGTTGTTAAACATGCTGTTTGTATGTCTAGCAATCCTAATGAGTTATACCAGTATCGCTCAAAACTTAAACTTTACTATTGATACTGCAACAGATAATGAAGTAACTATTACAGAAACTATTGTAAACGGAGGGGATACGTATGTGTTAACTATTGCGCATTCCGGAAATGAGGAACTCGATGATTTAGGAGGAGGAGATCTTATCTTTTATCTCAGTGCAATAGATCCGCTTACGCCACATGTGTTATCTATAACCAGAAATGGTATTCCAACAAATTTCACGTTAAATGGATTAGACTATGACACATTAGAAGCAGGAACCATATCGGTAACCAATCAAGATAATGCAGAAATATCTAGTCCTACAAATTATCCATTTGGAGGAGGAGCCATAACTATTACAAACGCTTCCAATGCTGTAAATATCTCTAGTTTTAATATAATTCCTACAGATATCGATGATTTAAATGATATTGGGTTTCATAATATTGATGTTACTATGACCACCCCTTGTGTAGCACCAGCAGGTACAGCATCTTTTGTGAGTCAAGATTGTGGCGCAGGAACATTTATGGCGGAAGTAAATGTGACAGATTTAGGAGGAGGGACCCCATCCATTTTTGATGGTACAACAACAACGGCTGTTACAGCAACAGGAGTAATGAGTTTTGGGCCTTACCCAGCGGGAACACCAATTAACTTCACCTTACAACATGGTAGTGATACAGGATGTGATGTAGATTTAGGATCTATTTCCGATACCTGTCCGCCACCTTGTATGGGGCCTGCTGCAGAAATTAGTTTATTAAGTCAGGATTGTACTTTAGAAGATTTTACGGTAAGTTTAGTTGTAACAGATTTAGGAAGTGGAACCCCAATGCTTTTCGATGGAACAACCACCTATCCTATTACTGAAACTGGAGCATCTAGTTATGGACCCTATCCTGCAGGAACACCAGTTGCTTTTACCTTACAACATGGTTCTGATAGTAGTTGTGATTTAGATTTAGGAGAAATAGTAGATACCTGTGATGAAATTATTTTTACCATAGATGACGCAGTAGATAATGGAACGAGTATTACAGAAACAATAGTAAAAGATGGAGACACTTATGTGTTAACCGTTGCACATTCTGGAAATGAAGAATTGGATGATTTAGGAGGTGGAGATTTAGTGTTTTATCATAGTGCGACAAACCCTTTAGATCCTTATATTTTATCTATCACTAGAAATGGTTTTGATACCAATTTTACATTTAAAGGAATGGATTATGATACCTTTGAGGCAGGTACAATAGCGATTACAAATCAAGATGATGCGGAGATTTCTAGTCCAACATCTTATGCGTTAGGAACTGGAGCTATCGTTATTACCAATACGGTAAATGCAACAGATATTTCAAGTTTTAATATTCTACCTACGGATTCGGATGATTTACATGACTTTGGGTTTCATAATATTAAAGTAGATATTATAGATACTTGTGCAGCTGGAGAAGCAACGGCTGTTTTTTTAAGTGAAGATTGTGTTACAAATGAGTTTTTTGTTGAAGTGAATGTTACCGCTTTAGGTAATGGAAGTACAGCAGTATTTGACGGAACGACTAGTACAGCAATTACAGCAACTGGCGCAATGAGTTTCGGGCCTTACCCTACAGGAATACCAGTAAGTTTTACGCTACAGCATGGTAGTGATGCTGCCTGCGATGTAGATTTGGGAACAATATCGGATACTTGTCCTTTATTGCCTAGTAATGATGAATGTACGGGAGCTATAGATGTAACATGTGGAGAAACGGTAACAGGTTCTACAAGTAATGCAACAGATACTGCAGGAAATGCAAGTACAGATGTGTGGTATGCTTTTACAGCTGGTATAGTAGATCAAGATGTAACCGTTAGTCTTTGTGGGTCGTTATATGATACCGCTTTAAGAGTGTATTCAGACTGCTCAGCGTCAACACAAGTAATGTTTGTAGACGATTTTTGTGGTGTACAATCTGAAGGAGTTTTTACAGCAACAGCTAATACAACATATTATATTTTAGTGGAAGGATATGCAACAAGTGATGGGACTTATACCGAAAATGGAGACTTTACGATGACGATAACTTGTATCGACAACACTATTTCTATACCTGCTAACGATGACTGCTCTAATCCAGAAACTTTAGTTATTAATGCGGCTGCAATAACAGGTACAACTGCAGGTGCATCAGACCAAACTACAGGAGAGGATGACGACACCGTTTGTAACAGTTATGAATTTCATGCAGATGTTTGGTATGCTTTTACTTTAGATGGTACATATAATGGTTTAACCGTTTTAACATCCGTTTTAGGTAATTCTACTGAAGCTAGTGTAGCGGTTTATCCTGCACCAATTTGCGACTTCTTAGATGTAAACAGTATTGCTTGTTCTTCAGGTAATGCATCGGGAGAATCTTTAGCATTAGGTACCCTAGCCGCAGGAACTTATTATGTTAGAGTGTGGAGTGATGGAGTAGCATCTGGAACATCTAGAAGAGTTGAAGGTGAATTTGAAATCTCTGTAAATGGAACTCTATCCATTTCAGATGTGGACACTAAAAATTTGTTTACGTATTATCCTAATCCAGTAACTAGTAGTTTAACTATTAAAGCGCAAAATAGCATTAACGGGTTGTCTGTTTATAACATGTTAGGTCAAGAAGTAATACTTGAAAAACCAAATACAATGAACAGTGTATTAGACATGTCTAGTTTACAATCTGGTGCTTATTTTGTAAAAGTAACTGTAGATAATGTAACCAAAACAATACGTATTATTAAGGAATAGTTAATTAATAATATCACTAAAAAGCTCCTAAAGTAATTTAGGAGCTTTTTTTATATTTTAATTTGTCGTTCTATTTGCTGGTCTAATGAAATAAAAGTTTCTGTTCTAGAAACTCCAGAAATAGATTGAATGTCTTTATTTAAAACCTGCATAAGATGTTCATTGTCTTTACAAAGTATTTTAATAAAGATACTCCAATTACCTGTAGTGTAATGGCATTCTAAAACTTCGGGAATACGTTTTAATTGTTTTACAGCTTCTGGATTACTCATGGCTTTATCTAGATAAATACCAATATAAGCCATCGTTGTATAGCCTAATACTTTAGGGTTTACAACAAATTTAGAACCTGCAATTAATCCAGATTTTTCCAGTTTTCGTAGTCTTTGGTGTATTGCTGCTCCAGAAATACCAACACCTCTAGCAATTTCAAGAATGGGTGTTCTTGCGTCCTCCATTAAAGCGCGTAGTATTTTTTTATCTATACCATCTATTAATATGTTATTGTTTATGGTTTTCATGTATAAAGGTTTCTATTTAAAACCTAAAAATAGTAAATTGATTTTAAATTGAAACTATATACTGCGTTAAGGATTGAACGGTTTGTTTGAGCTCCTCGCAGAGAGCGAGTAGTGAAAGCCTGACCTAACTTGGCCTTAAAAGGAGAAGTTAGGAAACGCTATAATACTTTTAAACGTGTAACGGGTTGTAGCCAAGATATGGCACTTCTTTTTCGTTAAAGTTAATTCCGTAGTCTTCTAACTCTTTTAAAATTGGCGTGTACACTTCTTTGTTTATTGGCATTTGTACACCAGGGGTTGTTATTTTTTCGTTTAAAATGGCTAGTGTTGCTATTGCAACCGGTAAACCTACTGTTTTTGCCATTGCAGTATAGGTTTGGTCTTCGCCAATGGTTACCATGGTTGCATCAATTTGATGTTTTTTTCCATCTAATTCGTAGCCAAATTTATGGTACATAACAATCATGTCTTTATCTTCTGGATCTAATGTCCAACTGTCCATTAAAATCTTTTGTAAAATTTGTGCTGGAGTTGCATTTTTTAATTCTACCATTTTTGTTTTACTAAAAATGTCTAGTTCTAAAAATTTATCCCAAACGATATCGTCTTGGTCTATTTTAAGAGCATGTCTAAACTTAAGTTCTACAGAATCTGTTGGGCTATATGGTAAAAATGCGTTTACAAAATCACGATAACTCATGTTTTCGCTATCGTCTATGCTGTAGCTATCGTCTGTCATACCGAGTTGCACAAAAACATTCCAAGCTCTAGAAAAACCTACGCGTCTAATGGTACCTCTGTATAGTGTTTTAATGGTATCTAGACCATAAACACTTTGGTATTTTAGGGAGTCTCTATTTGCATAACCTTCAAATCTCCCATAGCCATCTACTTCTAAAAATTCGGTACGTCTAAAAAGTCGATTGTAGGGGATGTATTTGTAGGTGTCTTCTTGTAAAAATTTTCCAGCGCCTCCTTGCCCTGCTAAAACTACATTTCTTGGGTTCCAAGTAAATTTATAGTTCCATAAGTTGTTGTCACTTTCTGGAGCAACAAGTCCTCCTGTAAAAGATTCGAATAAGATGATTTCTCCACCTTTTTCTCTAATCTTATCGATAACTTGCATTGCACTCATATGGTCTATTCCAGGGTCTACACCAATTTCATTCATAAAAACGAGTCCTTTGTCTTTTGCTGCCTTATCTAGCATTTGCATTTCTGGACTGATATAGGATGCGGTTACCATATTTTTATTAAAAGTAATACAGTCTTTTGCTACTTCTATATGATATCTAGCAGGAAGCATAGACACCACAATATCTGCATTTTGTATTGCTTCTTGACGGGAATGTTTATCAAAAACGTCTAATAGAATTGCTTGTGCATTTTCATGATTTCCAATTAGTTTTTTAGCATGAGTAAAACTGATGTCGCCGACTATAATTAGTAAATCTTCTGTTTTCGATTTGTCTAATAAGTATTTAATAAGGTATGATGAGGATTTTCCAGAACCTATGACTAAAATCTTTCGCATAATGAGAATTGTTGAGTAATTTTGTAATTACGAATGTAATAAATAGTAAGGGTAAAATATATGAAAAGCTTAAATATATGGATAAAAAATTATTAATAACCGGAGCAATTTTTGGTGTAATAGCAATAGTGCTTGGTGCTTTTGCTGCTCATGGATTAAAAACAATTATTTCTGAAAGCGCTTTACAATCTTTTGAAACTGGTGTGCGATACCAAATGTATCATGCATTTTTGCTTTTAATTTTGGGAAGTCAATCTGTAATTTCTGAGAAATCTAAAAAAACAATTTATGCTTTTATAGTAGTCGGTGTTTTGTTATTTTCTGGCTCTATTTATGGTTTATCAACAAATGCATTAACTAGTATAAATTTTAACAAGATAGCTATGTTTACTCCTTTAGGAGGTGTTTTATTAATTACCGCTTGGATAATCATGTTGATAAACTTTTTAAAATTAAAATAGGATATTTAAGGTTTTAGATGGCTACTTTAAAATAAAGTTTTAATTTTGCAGCTTAAACAACACAATTAAAATATGGTTAATCATACTCAATTAACGAAAACGATTTCGTTAGAACAATATGGAATCAAAAATGCAAAAATTAATTATCAACTTTCACCAGAAGAACTTCATGCAGTTACTGTAGATAAAAAACAAGGTGTTACTGCATCGTCTGGTGCATTAGCAGTTAATACTGGAGAGTTTACAGGTAGGTCGCCAAAGGACAGGTTTATTGTTAAAGATGATATAACTAAAGATAGAGTTTGGTGGGGAAATATTAATATCCCTTTTGATGGGGATAAGTTTGAGAAACTATACAATAAGGTTGTAAATTATTTATCTGAAAAAGAAGTTTTTGTAAGAGATAGTTATGCCTGTGCTGATACGGATTATAAATTAAATATTAGAGTAATTAATGAATGCCCTTGGAGTAATATGTTTGCTTATAACATGTTTTTACGTCCTACTGAAGAAGAATTAAAAGACTTCTCTCCAGAATGGACTATTGTAAATGCTCCAGGTTTTATGGCAGATCCAGAAGTTGATGGCACGCGCCAACATAATTTTGCAATACTAGATTTTACTAGAAAAATTGCATTAATTGGAGGAACTGGTTATACAGGAGAGATAAAAAAAGGGATTTTTTCTGCATTAAACTTTATACTTCCTGTGTTTAAAAACACTTTACCAATGCATTGTAGTGCAAATGTAGGTAAGAAAGGAGATACTGCGATTTTCTTTGGACTTTCTGGAACCGGAAAAACGACTTTGTCTACAGATCCAGATAGAAGTTTAATTGGGGATGACGAACATGGTTGGACTGCAGAAAACACGGTTTTTAATTTTGAAGGAGGATGTTATGCAAAAGTAATCAACTTATCTCAAGAACAAGAACCAGAAATTTACGCAGCAATTAAAAAAGGAGCCATTTTAGAAAATGTAAAAATGGATGCGCAAGGGGAAGTTGATTTTAAAGATACTTCTATTACTCAAAATACCCGAGTTAGCTATCCAATTTATCATATAGAAAACATACAAAGGCCTTCCATAGGAAAAAATCCAAAAAATATATTCTTTTTAACAGCAGATGCATTTGGCGTTTTACCTCCAATATCTAAATTAACACCAGGTCAAGCAGCATATCATTTTATTTCAGGATATACAGCTAAGGTGGCAGGTACAGAAGCAGGAATTACAGAGCCAGTACCTAGTTTTTCAGCTTGTTTTGGAGCACCTTTTATGCCATTACATCCAACAAAATATGCTGAGATGTTGAGTGCGAAAATGAAAGAAACAGGAGTTAATGTTTGGTTGATAAATACAGGATGGACAGGCGGTCCTTATGGAGTTGGTTCTAGAATGAAGTTAAAATATACTAGAGCAATGATAAGTGCAGCTATTAATAATGATTTAGGTGCAGAAAATCATGAAAATTTCCATACACATTCTGTATTTGGTTTGGCGCAACCAAGAGTTGTTCCAGGAGTGCCAACAGAAGTCTTAAACCCAAGAAAAACATGGAATAATGACGAAGGTTACTATGAAACTGCTTATAAACTTTCCGCGTCTTTTAGAGCTAATTTTAAACAGTTTGAAGCATATGCAAATCAAGAAATATTAGATGGTGCACCAAACATGAAGTAAATTTTTGATGAACTACATTTTTATTTGTTAAAAAGTCTTGTAGGTATTTATTTATAACTTAACTTTATGACTATAAATTATAAAGCTATTAATTATGAAAAAAACATTACTTTTTATGGCTCTTGCTATAGCCATGCAAATTAAAATTCTAGCACAATCGACAGCTGTTCCTAATGCAGATTTTGAACAATTTTTAATCACATTTACTTCTATTAATGGGCCATTAGATGGTTTTATTTTAGATAGTGAAGCAGCTGCGGTTACAGGAGTATTAAATTTAGGAAATAGTGCCCCTTATAATGCTATTGACGATTTTACTGGTATTGAAGCATTAACAAGTATTTCGGGTTTGGTTATTACATATAATGCAGCAGTAACTAGTTTAGATGTATCTGCTAATTCAAGTTTAGTTTCATTAAATACAGAAGCTTGTACTGCTTTAGGGACTTTAGTTACTGGTGCAAATGTAAGTTTAAGCGAATTGCTTATTCCTGGATCACCTGTTGGAACTTTAGATTTGTCTGGTAATACAGGGTTAACAGTATTAGATGCAAGACAAACTAGTTTAACTTCCTTAGATATGCGTAACGGAAATAATGCTAGCGTTACAGCTTTTGATTCGCGTTTTAATACAAGTCTTGTCAATATTTTTGTAGACGATTGTACTGCTAGTTATTTAACAACATTGCCTTGGCAAAAAGATGGGGCCAGTACATTTGTAAATGATGCCTCTGGTTGCCCTACTCTTTCTGTGGATACTGCAAAGGATTTAACTTTTGATATCTATCCTAATCCAGCTAAAAACACATTGTTTGTTGCATCTAATGTGCAAGAATCTTATATTCAAGTTTACGATATAACAGGAAAGTTAGTGTTAAATAAACAAATGCAGTTTGGAGAAAACACATTAAATATTAGTGCAATGGTTCCTGGTGTGTATTTAACAAGAATATTAGCGGAAGGGAAATCGGTAACTAAAAAATTAATAATTCAATAAAAGAATACAATTAACTAACCAAAAAAGGCGCAACATATGTTGCGCCTTTTTTGGTTAGTTTTTGAATAAACTACTTTCCTTTGTTTGTTTTCTTAATGTACTTTTCTAAAGCCATTGTCATAGAAGGTGTTTCTGGCGTTGGTGCAGCAATATCTACACGAAGTCCATGTGCTTCTACAGCTTTGATGGTAGTGTTCCCAAAAACGGCTATTCTAGTGTCGTTTTGTTTAAAGTCTGGGAAATTTTTAAATAAAGAATCTATTCCAGAAGGGCTAAAAAACACTAAGATGTCATAAAACACATCTTCTAAGTCTGATAAATCACTAATTACTGTTTTGTAAAAAACAGCCTGTTTCCAGTTTACAGCTAAATTATTTAATATGGTTGGTACTTCCGGTTTTAGTTTGTCTGTAGTTGGTAATAAGAACGTTTCGTCTTTATATTTTTTTATGGTAGGAGATAACTCAGAAAAAGTTCTCTTACCAACATAAATTTTACGTTTTCTATAAACAACATATTTTTGTAAGTAGTAAGCTACAGCTTCAGACTGGCAAAAATATTTCATGCTATCAGGCACTTTAAAGCGCATTTCTTCTGCAACTCTAAAAAAGTGATCTACTGCGTTTCTACTCGTTAAAATAATAGCAGTATAATGACTTAAATCTATTTTTTGTAGTCTTATTTCTTTTGCAGGAACCCCTTCAACGTGAATAAAAGGTCTAAAGTCTATCTTCACTTTTTGCTTTTCTTGCAAATCAAAATAAGGCGAATTTTCTATTTTAGGTTCTGGTTGAGATACTAAAATGGTTTTGACTTTCATATAATAGCTAACTTTAATGCCTTAACTGTAATCTTTAAATAACTTAAATAATACTAGATAAGGCGAAATTTCAAGTGCGCAAAGATACAAAATAAAATAAAACAAATTGGATTTTATTAAATTTTGATAGGTCTTATAGGTGGCAACGATGCTTATGCAATTAATTAAAACAAAAACAATTACGAGAATTTGAAGTATAATTGGAGAAGGAGAAGTGCTAAACAACAGAATAAAATTAACAGGTATTAGTACTAGACCAAAAAAAATTTTATAGCTCGTTTTTTGAAACACATAAAAATCTAAAGTATTACTTATGTCAAATAAGCTACCTAATAATCGCTCTAGAGATGTTTTTGCTAGTATAATTATTGCAATGACAATAAAAACTTTAATTAAAAAAGAGTAAATATCATGTATCTCTGCTACAAAATTTTCATACAAAAAAACACTAAAAATAGAAGTTGAAAGTAATAAGTTTATAAACAGTAATACATTAAAGCTATCTATGATTTTAGAATCTCTAGAATATATTTTTAAATATCTAAAATTACCTAATACATAAATAAAATCGTTAAAGCGTTTTGTAAATAGTACTTTTACCGTGGCAACTAAAACCAGACAAATAACTAGTAATACTGTAAAAATTTCATTAGATATTATTTCACGAAGCATCTGGTAAAATTATTATAAATAATTTTATTTGCCTTCCATTTTTTAAGGAAAATTTAAAAATAAATAACTTTTAAATAGCTTACATTTGCTAAAATTTAATGCTTTTTATGCAAGATACGATTATCATAATACCAACATATAATGAAATAGAAAATATTGAGGCTATTATTAAGGCTGTATTTTCTTTGGAAAAAAACTTTGATGTTTTGGTAGTAGATGATAGTTCTCCAGACTTAACTGCACTTAAGGTTAAAGAATTACAAGAGCAATTTAAAGAGCGATTATTTCTTGAAGTGCGCAAAGAAAAATCGGGATTAGGTACCGCCTACATACATGGTTTTAAATGGAGCTTAGCAAGGGAGTATCGTTACATTTTTGAAATGGATGCAGATTTTTCGCATAACCCAAAAGATTTAATTCGTTTGTATAATACCTGTCATGTGGATGGAGCAGATGTAGCCATCGGTTCTCGTTATGTAAAAGGTGTAAATGTTGTAAATTGGCCAATGAGTAGAGTTTTATTATCTTACTTAGCTTCAAAATATGTGCGTTTTATTACAAGAATGAAAATTCATGATACAACAGCTGGATTTATTTGTTATAAAAGAGAAGTATTAGAAAGCTTAGATTTAAATAAAATAAAATTTACAGGATATGCCTTTCAAATAGAAATGAAATTTAAAGCATATTGTAGAAAATTTAATATAATAGAAATTCCAGTTATTTTTACAGATAGAACAAAAGGGGAATCTAAATTAAGTTCAGGTATAATTTCTGAAGCTATTTTTGGTGTAATCTCTATGAAATTTAAAAGTCTTTTTGTAAAATAAAATAAAGCACATGCAACACAAACAAACACTTATTAAGAACGCAAAAATTGTAAATGAAGGAAGTATATTTCATGGAGATATTCTTATTGAAGGGGAGTATATTAAGGAAATTAGTGAATCTATAAGTGCCAAATCTGCCGATATCCATATTTTTGATGCAGAAGGGAATTACTTACTTCCAGGGGTTATAGATGATCAAGTACATTTTAGAGAACCTGGTCTAACACATAAAGCAAATATTGAAACAGAATCTAGAGCAGCGATAGCAGGTGGTATAACTTCTTTTATTGAAATGCCAAATACCAATCCGCAAACTACAACCATAGAAAAGCTTAATGAAAAATTTGAAATAGCATCAAAAACTTCGTCTGCTAATTATTCTTTTATGTTTGGTGGTACAAATGATAATCTAGATGAAATTTTAAAAGTAGACCCAAAAGAAGTGGCGGCTTTAAAACTCTTTTTAGGTTCTTCTACAGGAAATATGCTGGTAGATAACCCAGAAGTTTTAGAAAAAATATTTTCTAGTACAAAACTGCTTATCGCTGTGCATTGTGAAGACGAAGGAACTATAAAAAGTAATCTTGCAGCATATAAAGAACAGTTTGGTGAAGATATACCATTAAAGCATCATCCAGATATTAGAAGCGAAGATGCATGTTATATTTCTTCATCTAAAGCCATAGAGCTCGCAAAAAAAACAGGTGCTAGACTGCATGTTTTTCATCTTTCTACTGCAAAAGAAACAAATTTGTTTACCAATAAATTACCTTTAAAAGACAAGAAAATTACTGCAGAGGTTTGTGTGCATCATTTATGGTTTACTAACCAAGATTATGACACAAAAGGAACTTTTATAAAGTGGAATCCTGCAGTGAAAACACAAAAAGATAAAGATGGCTTATGGAAAGCTTTGTTAGACGATAGAATAGACGTTATAGCTACAGATCATGCACCACATACGTTAGAAGAAAAAAATAATGTATATACCAAAGCACCTTCTGGAGGACCTTTGGTACAGCATGCCCTTCCTGCAATGCTAGAAATGCATCATAAAGGTAAAATTACCTTAGAGAAACTTGTGGAAAAAATGTGCCATAATCCTGCTATATTATTTCAAGTAGAGAAAAGAGGCTATATAAAAGAAGGTTATTTTGCAGATTTAGTAATGGTAGATTTAAGTAGTCCTTGGACAGTTAAAAAAGATAATATTTTATACAAATGTGGTTGGTCTCCTTTTGAAGGTACAACTTTTAAATCTAGAATTACTCATACATTTGTTAATGGTATTTTGGCATATAAGAACTTTAAGTTTTATGATGTTAAAGCAGCTAAACAACTAACATTTAATAGATAATGAAAAATATTTTATTTACATGTCTTGTGTTATTATTGGTTTCATGTTACAACCAAAACAAACCGAATAAACCAGATAATCTTATTTCTAAAGATAAAATGGTTTCTGTTATTATAGACATGTCTATGTATAGCTCTGCTAAAGGAGTTAATAAAAAAATACTTGAAAATAATGGTGTTAAATTACAAGAGCTTATTTTTAAAAAACATAATATAGATAGTGCTCAGTTTGCTAATAGTAATTATTATTACACCTATCATACAGAAGATTACGAGGTTATATACAAGCAAGTTAGAGATAGTTTAACGAAGTTAAAAGCCGAGTACACTGCTCTAGATAAAATAGAAAGCGAACAAAAGAAAATAAACGATTCTATAAAACAATCTAAATTAAAAAATAATAATTTAATGGAGGCACCTTTAGAAACTGCATTAAATAAGAAAAACAGATTTACTCCTGTAAAGTCGAATTAAATTATTGTTCTTTTAAAAACTGTTCGGAAACCTTTTTTATACTTTTTTCTATTGGTATAAACGCATAATCTAATGCTTCAATAATTTTCTGGTTATTATAGTTTGCAAGTGTTAAGGCAGTTGCAGCAGTCTGTTTTGTTAAACTTCTTGGCTTTCCAGTTAAAAAACTTTTTAACCAATCTGCTCGCCAACCAATTTGAAGTAGAAATGGAGTTACTTGTTTTTTAGGTGCTTTTACCTGTAAATATTTTGCAGCAATTTCAATGAAATCTTTGAAGCTTAAATTTTCAGAAACTACTATAAAACGTTGGTTGCGTATATCACTTTTCATTAGTTGTAACATACATTGTACAACATCTTTAACGTCTACATATCCAGAAGTTCCAGTAGCAGAATATGGTATTGTGTTTTGCACTTTTTTAAATAATAAACCACTACCAGAGTTCCAGAAACCAGCACCTAAAATAATTCCTGGATTTACAATTACAGCATCTAAACCTTCTTGCGTACCACGCCAAACTTCCATTTCTGCACCATATTTTGTTATACCGTAAACACTATTGTCTGTTTCTGGGTTCCAAAAAGTATCTTCATCAATTAAACTATTATCTTCCTTGTTTCCTAAAGTAGCAATAGAACTTATATAACATAACTTTTTAATGGTATTTGCTATAGATAAATTAACAATGTTAGCTGTGCCTTCTATGTTTGTTTTTCGTAAATCGTAATAATCCTTGAGATCAAAAGAAATAAGTGCAGCACAATGATATACATGAGTTATGCCTTTAAAAGCTTCCGTTAAAGCAGGAATATTTAAAATATCTGCCTCTATCCAGTCAATTTTATTAAAAGCAGAGGTAGAATCTTCGGTAAAATAAGAAAATACTTTTTTTACACTTTCTAACTTCTCTTCATTTCTATAAATAGCACGAACATTTTGGTTATTTTTAACCAATTCATATAGTAAATGCGAGCCAACTAAGCCTGTTCCTCCTGTAACTAAAATCATAAAGCTAAAATAGTAATTTTGTAATTAGCTTTTCTCTTTTAACGGATAAACATATCTTTGCTGGACTTTAGAATAATAAACAAGAAATGAACTATAATTTAGTAGAAGAATTAACGTGGAGAGGAATGGTACATGATATCATGCCTGGAACAGAAGAGCAATTAAATAAAGAGATGACAACGGCTTATGTTGGTTTTGATCCAACATCCGATTCTCTTCATATTGGTAGTTTGGTTCCTATTATTTTATTAATGCATTTAGAGAAAGCTGGACACAAACCAATTGCTTTGGTAGGTGGAGCAACAGGAATGATTGGGGATCCTTCTGGTAAAAGTGACGAACGTAATTTGCTAGATGAAGCTACTTTAAACCATAATGTTGCGGGAATTAAGCGTGTTTTATCTCGTTTTCTTAATTTTTCTTCAGAAGAAAAAAATGCTCCAATTTTAGTAAATAACTACGATTGGATGAAAACCTTTAGTTTTATAGATTTTGCTCGTGATGTTGGTAAACGAATTACAGTAAACTACATGATGGCAAAAGATTCGGTAAAAAAACGTTTGTCTGGTGACGAAGGAAACGTTGGTATGTCTTTTACAGAGTTTACTTACCAATTAATTCAAGGGTATGATTTTTACCATTTATACAAGCAATATAATTGCGTGCTGCAAATGGGAGGAAGTGATCAATGGGGAAACATTACTACTGGTACAGAATTAGTAAGACGTATGCATGTTGGTGAAGAAGCGAAAGCTTACGCCATGACTTGTCCTTTAATAACCAAAGCAGATGGTTCTAAATTTGGAAAAAGCGAAGGTGGAAATATTTGGTTAGATGCAGATAAAACTTCGGTATACAAATTTTACCAATTTTGGCTAAATACAAGTGATGAAGATGCCGAAAAGTATATTAAAATATTTACTTTTTTAGATAAAACTACTATGGATGCTTTAATTGTTGAACACAAAGAAATGCCTCATCTTCGTTTATTACAAAAGCGTTTAGCTGAAGAGGTGACCACTTTAGTACATTCTAAATCTGATTTTGAAAATGCTGAAAAAGCTTCTAATATTTTATTTAGTAAATCTTTTAAAGAAGATATAAATACATTGAACGAAAGTACGTTTTTAGATGTTTTTGAAGGAGTGCCACAAGCTGAGGTTTCAAAGCAAGAGATTGAATCAGGATTAGACATGATTGCAGCACTTGCTGCACAAACTAATTTTTTAGCATCTAATGGTGAAGCTAGAAGAGCTTTAAAAGAAAACTCCGTTTCTGTAAATAAAGAAAAAGTAAAAGAAGATTATAAAATAACAAGTCTAGATTTAATAAACGATACTTACGTAGTTATTAACAAGGGAAAACGTAATACGTATATTATTAAAGCGGTTTAAAATAAAAAAAGCCTGATTATGAAAATAATCAGGCTTTAAAACTAACCAATTAACTAAAAAATTAATTTTTCTTTTTCTAGCACTTTTTTAGTCGGAATTTTTTTTAAATACTTACAGCTATACTATTTTATTTTCTCCCAATTCTTATCTGCTTTCTGTTGGAGCTTAGTTGGTTCTTCTGCTAACCAAAGGTCTAGAGTATTTGTTCCCCATGAATTATAAAAAAGATATAGCTTACCATCGCGTATTTCATACGTTTCAGGATCTATAGACACTTTTTTAGATTTCGCACCAATTGCATAAGCGCAATAACCTCCATATTGTGGAATGTATTTTTCTGGATTATCAATAAACATTTTCAAATGTAAGCTAGAAGCGAATAAATAAGTAACACCATCATATTGTGTAACGTATTTTTTGTTTCCTTCTATAGCGGTATTATTAAAATATGCAACGACATCATAACCTTTTACAGCAGTTCCGTTTTTCGTATTATAATCTATTTTTTGTGCTTGAATAGTTCCTAGTACTAGAAACAATAAAAAGGGTAGTGCTTTCATAAATTGTTTTTATATAAGTCGGTAAAAACAATCTATAATTACAGTAATAGTTATAAGACCATGAGGTTACAACCACGTATATCGCTATTATCGAATCTTCCTATAATTTCAAAAGAGCCATCCTTATTAACTTTTCCTAAATCTTGCGTTGCAATAAAAGCGCAGGAATTTACATTTGCCAAATCTATTATGTTTAACCCTCCAGTTTTTCCAGGATTTTGTATGGTTAAAGCATCTTCTGTGTCACGAGTTAAGACTTGCATCCAGTTTGGGCAATTAAAAACACCATTTCCTGTAGAATAGGCTTGGCTTAATAATTCGGTCATACCATACTCGCTATGTATGTTTTGTACGCCAAACCCTTGTTTTAAAATGTCGTGTAATTCTTCTCGAATTAGTTCTTTTCGCCTTCCTTTCATACCACCAGTTTCCATGATAATGGTGTTTTGTAATTGAAAAGAGTGGTTTTCTATCAAATCTAATAAAGCAAAAGAAACTCCAATAAGTAATACTTTTTCACCTTGTACATCTAAGGTTTGTAATTTGCTTTTTAATTCGGAAAGATTATCTAAATAAAACCCGCTTTGTGGTTTCTTAGATTTTTTAATCAAATCATTAAACATATATACTAATGAAGACCCTTCACGTTCTAAATAATTAGGTAATAAAGCTAAAATGGTATAGTCTTCTATATTGCCATAAAAGTGTTTAAAACCGCTTCTGAAGCTTTCTTCGTAAACAGAAACATTAGTTACTTGATGTTTACTGGTAATGCTTCCGGTGGTGCCACTACTGGAAAATGTTTGTTCAATTTCTTCCGAAGCACTTAAAATTTCATGACTTTTAAAAAACGAAATTGGCAAAAACGGAATATCTTCTATACGTTTTATGTCACTTGGGTGGATGTATAATAAATCACAAAAAGAACGATATACCGCATTATTTTCAAACTGAAATTTAAAAACCTGTAATGCTACAGTGTCAAATTCTGTTTGGTTTTTAATACTAAATATGTCTTTAGTGTGTATCATAGCTTATGATGACAAAAGTAGGTAAAATAAAAAAGCGTTACTCTATAGAGTAACGCTTTTTATATGTTATAAAAGGGAATTAGTTAATTACTAATTTTTTAGTAGTACTATTTCCGTTTTGAACTAATTTTAAAATGTACATTCCAGCGTTTAAATTAGAAACGTCTAAAGTCTGGTTAGTAACATTTTGAGATAATACTTGTTTTCCTAAAACATCAAAAACAGAAACTTGTACGGCTTCGTTGTTACTTGTTTTAATGGTTACAATTCCATTTGCTACAGGATTTGGATAAATAGAAAACGCTGCAACTTCATTTTGGTCTACAGAAAGAGTTTCTCCATAAATATTAACATTATCTAATCTTAAATATTCTGTACCAGCATTATTCATTGCGGTTACTTTAATTGTTAAAGAGCTACCCGTTCCAATATTTTGGTTAATAGTTGTTGAAGTAAATTCTACTCCAGGACTTATTTCTCCTATGATTGTGTGTATAGGATCTCCTAAGTTATTCCAGTTTGGGATTCGTGTAAAGGCACCACCATCAATAGCATAATAAACATCCACATAATCTGCGGTTTCAAAGTTACCTTGTCCTAAAACATCAATAGTGAAGTATACATTAGCTAAGTTTGTAATATCAATAGTAGTGAAATTTAAAGCAACTTCCCCATCTACATCTCTAAATTCAAATTGGCCATTACTTACTTTTGCCCAATCTGTAGCTGCTGTAAATGCACCTTGAGAACCATCAATAGTCCAGTTGCTAACACCTGCAGGATAGTCCCCAACATTCATAATTGTTCCAGAAGCATCAATTCCTTGTATACCTGTTCCATCCGTATAAGTATCAAAAGTTTCAGAAAGAATTTGTGCAAAAGATACTGTGCTAATAATTGTAAATAAAAATAATAAGTAGATTTTTTTCATAATTTAATTTTTTTTTAGGGTTTATTTAATGCAAATATTATACCAATTAGTTTATTGGAAATACTGTTTTTTTTTATTCCGATAAATATATTACAAAAAAAAGACTGGTAAAAAATCACCAGCCTTTTTAACAATAACTTAATATTGGAGTTATTTTATAACTAATTTTTTTGTAGTCACATTTCCGTTTTGAGATAATTTTAAAATGTAAATACCACTTGTTAAAGTAGCAACGTTTAAAACGTTGTTGTTTACTGTTTGGTTGATTACTTGTTTTCCAAGAATATCAAAAACTGAAACAGAAATCACTTCGTTAGATGTGCTAGAAATATTTACGAACCCATTAGTAACAGGGTTAGGGTATACAGCAAAAGTATTGTTGTTATAATCTTTTGTAGATAAAGTAGTATCTGCAAAGTTTTGAGAAATCACTAAATTATCAACAAGAACAGTTTCATTTGTTGATGAATCCGATTGTCTAAGTTGAAAAGCTTCCATTACGCTTCCTGGGTCAGCATCATCTCCACCTACTATAGAAGTGTCTCCCATAGCTGTAGCATCTATCCATAATTGCGCTATATTAGCATCCTGATCATACATTACTATTGCACGATAAGTAGTTCCAAAAGAAAGATCTGCAGCCCAAGTAGCTTCCGCTGTACTTGTTCCTGTAGAAATACCAACAGTGAAATCACCACCAGAAGTAGCTTCAACGATATCAAGACGAGCTTTAAAACCAAATCCAGAGTCTTTAAAATGAGCAAAGTATTCAAAATCAGAACCAGTAATTGGTGCGCCAGGATCCTCAACAGTAAAATCTAAACCATAATAGATTTTTCCAGAAACTGGTGTAAAAGGTATAATTACATCTTCGCTAGGTGCTCCGTGTTCTACTACAGCTTGTCCAGAAGATACTAAGAAATCCCCTGCAGTACCTCCATTATTTAACCAAAATCCGTTTGGAACAAGACTACCATCAGCATAAGTGAAGTCATCAGAAATAGGTAATACATTAGAAGGTACACATGTTGCAGCAGTAATTGTGCTCATTACATTACAAAGGCTTGTGTCGTTAGCAGTAATTGTAACGTCAACCCCTTCAGTAAGTCCTGTAATAGTAATTGTTCCAGTTTCGTCTATTGCAGGATCTCCTGCGCTTAAATCAATAGAACCAGCATCAGCAACTACTGTAAATGAAGAATTTCCACCACCAGAAAAATCAATAGTAGCAGTATATGTGTCAGCACCATTAGTAATAGCATCACAAATTGCAGAAGAGTTGGTGAAACTAAAACCACATGTAGGTGTACCCCATGCGCCTGGATCAAAATCACCAGGAGCTGTTCTTGGCGCATTTACATGCGATGTACAACCTGTTACATCAGAGTCAGCCCAAACATTCCATTCTGCTTCATTAAAAGTTGTTGATCCCATTGTTACTGTAGTAAGTCTTTCTGCTCTACCGTCTTCATACTCTGAACAAGTACCAGAGTTGTCTGTGTTTGTAGCTGTCATTGTATCATAAACTCCCCAGAAATCAACAATAGTATCTGTTCCATCAATTAAAACTAAATCGTCATCACCATTACTTCCAGCAACACCATTATTTACACTATCTAGTTGGTGAGCAGTCATTCCATAAACAGTGGCAAAAGTTCCAGCTGCATTATCATATGCTATAATATAGAATCCGCCAGCAGGAATTGATCCTGTTAAGTCTAAAGAAACCGAAACAGCACCACTTGCATTTGTATATTTGTCAATTTGCCACCCGTTACCTTCTGTAAAGTCTACAGTCGAAGCACCTAAGTTATGTAATTCAATATAACGTGCATCTGAATTGTTATCAGGATCAGCAATTTCTGTAATAATTACCTGTGCAAAAGAGGCAGAGGTCATTAATACTGTTAATAATAAAAAGTAAATTTTTTTCATAATTGTGTTTTTTTATAAATTGTAGACTACAAATATAATTAGAAAAATGACTTTAACTATATGAAAAATCAATTATTCACACTAATATAACATTAGCTATGTGCTTAGGTACTAGATTTATAATATAAGATATCTATTTTAAAGAATTTAAACAAGTTAAGTAATGCCTTATGTTACTATATTGTTATTTGTCTATAAAAAGATGTGCATCTTTATGATTAATTTTATCTTTACATTAACTTTACTTTAAATAAATGAAGAAGAAAGACATTAAAATATTATTGGTTGATGATGAACCAGACATACTAGAAATAGTACGCTATAACTTAACCTCTGAAGGGTATCAAGTTATAACAGCAGAGAACGGTTTACAAGCAGTTAAAAAGGCTAAGAAAGAAAAACCACAACTAATTATTTTAGATGTAATGATGCCAGAAATGGATGGTATTGAAGCATGTGAACAAATTAGAAAAATAGAAAGTTTAAATAATACCATTATAACTTTTTTAACTGCAAGAGGAGAAGATTATTCACAAGTTGCAGGGTTTGATGCTGGAGCCGATGATTATATAACAAAACCAATAAAGCCAAAAGTTCTGGTTAGCAAAGTTAAAGCATTATTAAGACGTTTTAAAGATGAAGATGCTAGTGAAAACATTGTTAAAATTGGAAATCTTGTTATTAATAGAGACGAATATAAAATTGAGCTTAAAGGAAAGGAAATCATTTTGCCAAGAAAAGAATTTGAATTATTATCTTTACTAGCATCTAAGCCTGGCAAAGTTTTTAAACGCGAAGATATTCTAGATAAAGTTTGGGGAAACGAAGTTGTTGTTGGAGGAAGAACCATAGATGTGCACATTAGAAAGCTTAGAGAGAAAATTGGCGATGATTATTTTAAAACCGTTAAAGGGGTAGGATATAAGTTTGTAGAATAATGCAAAGAAAATTAAAAAAAACATACAAGTTTGCTTTTAAAACAGCATTGTATATCACTTGTTTTTTAACGCTCTTAATGGGTGTTTTTTTATATAAATTTTATACTTTAGATTGGGTTCAAATTATATATATAGCATTAGCTTGTTATCTCTCTTCTTTTATAATTATTCAATATCGTGTAGAACAGTTTATATACAAACGTGTTAAAAAAGTATACGACGAGCTTACACTATTAGAATCTTCTACTTTAAAAAAAGAAAGAATTACTACAGACATGGCAACACTTACTAAGGAAATAGATAAGTATGCTAAAGATCGTAAGCTAGAAATAGAAATGCTTAAAGTACGTGAGGAATACAGAAAAGAATTTCTAGGAAATGTGTCGCACGAACTTAAAACCCCATTATTTACAGTACAAGGCTATATTCTTACTTTATTAGACGGCGCTGTAAAAGATAAAAATGTACGAGATAAATATTTAAGTAATGCAAATAAAGGTGTAGAAAGACTAATTTATATTGTGAGAGATTTAGATATGATTACCAAATTAGAAATAGGGGATTTAAGTTTAAATATAGAGGCTTTTGATATAGTTGAACTCGTGCAAAGTGTTTTTGAACTCTTTGAAATGAAAGCAACAAAAAAAAATATTACACTAACTTTCGATATCGATTACAAAGAACCCATAATGGTAAATGCTGATAAGGAACGTATACAGCAAGTACTAACGAATCTTGTTGTTAACTCTATTAAATACGGAAGACAGCAAGGAACAACGGAGGTTAGTATAGAAAACCTTATAAAAAATAAAGTTATTGTTCGAGTAACGGATAATGGAGAAGGCATTGAAAAAAAGCATATACCAAGATTATTTGAACGTTTTTATAGAGTAGATAAAAGTGGTTCCCGTAAAGAAGGAGGCTCTGGTTTAGGCTTGGCTATTGTTAAGCATATTATTGAAGCCCATGACGAGAAAATTTATATAGAAAGTGAATTTGAAGTTGGTAGCGAGTTTTCTTTTACCCTAGAAAAGTTCGAATAGTCGTTTGTAGTTTATTTCATAATCAAAATGCTTTAATCCAGAACTAGTATTTATATTTTCTAACTTTTTCAATGTAAATTTATCTTGTTTGCAACTTGGTACAATGCCTAAATCATCTAATCTTTTTGCTAAATATTCTTGTTCAAATTGTCCTGGTGTTGGTATAAAAAAAGCTTTCTTTTCTAACTTTGCTAAATCCATTATTGTGGTATACCCCGAACGCGATAACACCAATGCACTTTCATTTATAGTTTGTTCTAACAAATCACTTGTCATAAAATTATAAATAGTCATATGGTTTTTTTGTGTTTTTGATTGTACTTTTTCAATAACCCCTTTTACAAAAACAATAGTTCCTTTAAACCCATTTAACTCCTCCACAAGTTTTTCTTCTAATAAGGTTCGTTGTGGTTCTGGACCAGATAATAAGACTAATAAATCGATTGTAGTTTTTATTTCTTTTTTTTGAAATCGACTTAAAGGACCTATATACTTTGTTGGCAATTCAGGAATATAAACATGACTAAGTTTGCCACTTAAGTTGGGATCTCCTAAATTATCTGGAACCCAACAAATATCAAATTGCTTCATTATTTTTTGATGCATTTTAGTGCTCATCCACGTTGTGCTTCCACTTAAAACCTGTAATTGATGACTAATAAAAACACAAGGCACTTTTTTATTGTGTAAGCCAAGCCTGTTGTCACTAATAACGCCATTAATACGATATGTATCAATAATTGTTTTGATCGCTTTTTTTTCTGCTTTAATAGCTTTTAAAACTTTTGGGGAATCTTTTAATAGTTTCCACTTAAATAGTTTAGCATTTTTGGCATATTCAATATTGTAAGATGGTAATTCAAGACTTTCCAGATTTGGAAATTCTTTTTTTAGTAACTGCAAAGCGACACCATCGCTAGCTAGAATAACTTCAAAATTATTTTTCAATAGCGCACGAATAATTGGTATGCAGCGCGTTGCATGACCAAGCCCCCAATTTAAAGGTGCAACTAATATGCGTTTTTTTTCTTTCATAAAAAACAAAGATAAGCATAATCATGACTCGTTATATTTCCTTAATTTTGCCAAAACATTAAATAATTGTGGGAAGTAAAAATAAATTAAAACGCTTTAAAGAAAACGAAACTTTTAAAAACGTTTTCGAACCAACTAGAGAAGCGTTAGTTGATGCAGAATATGAATTAAAAGGGAATTGGCGTTCTTCGTTTTTTAAAAATAACAATCCACTAGTTTTAGAACTAGGTTGTGGTAAAGGTGAGTATAGTGTTGCTCTAGCAAAAAAATATCCAAATAAGAATTTTATTGGTATTGATATAAAAGGAGCGCGTTTTTGGAGAGGAGCAAAAACTGCAATCGAAGAAAAGATACCAAACGTAGCTTTTATACGTACACAAATTGAATTGGTAGAACATGTTTTTGCAGAAAATGAAGTTGACGAAATCTGGATTACTTTTCCCGATCCGCAAATAAAATATAAACGTACCAAGCATCGAATGACGAATTCTACATTTTTGAAACGTTATAAAAACATTTTGAAAGCAGATGGAGTCATGAACCTCAAAACAGATAGTGAATTTATGCACGGGTATACTCTAGGGTTATTGCATGGTGAAGGTCATGAAGTGTTATATGCAAATCATAATGTCTATAAGCAAGAAGGAAGTCCTGAAGAAGTAACTAGTATTCAAACCTTTTATGAAAGTCAATATCTTAAAGAAGACAAAGCAATTACGTATATTCGCTTTAAAATAAAATAGTTTTGAATATAACCATTACCTTTATTTTAGGATTACTTGTGGCTTTGGTTGGTGTAATTCCACCAGGATTACTAAACATGACAGCTGCTAAAATTAGCCTAAAAGATGGGTATTCTAGAGGGATTACTTTTTCTATAGGTGCATGTGTAATTATTGTTTTTCAAACCTATATAGGGACTCTTTTTGCAAGATATTTAAGCAATCATCAAGATGTTGTAGATATTTTACAACGTGTTGCTTTTGTTTTGTTTGTATTGATTACTATTTATTTTTTATTGGTAGCAAAAAAGGAAGCCAAGCCAAAAGCCGAATTAAAAGTGAAAAGTAAAAAAAGTAGGTTTTTTCAAGGAATACTACTATCTGCTTTAAACGTATTCCCTATTCCCTACTATGCCTATATGAGTATTACTTTAGCTTCTTTTGGGTGGATGGATTTTGAGAAAACCAGTATATTTTCTTATGTTGCTGGGGCTACATCTGGAAGTTTTGTAGCATTCTATTTTTATATTTTCTTTTTCGATAAAATAAAAAGTAAAACACTTACTTCGCAAAAAAGTATGAATTATCTTATTGGTACAGTAACAGGAATAATTTCTATTATTACGTTATTTCATATTCTTAAAGATATATAATGCAACAAAAAACGCTCAATTTTTTCGATAAGGTTTATGAAGTTGCTCGCTTAATACCATATGGTCGTGTTACAAGTTATGGAGCAATTGCCAAATATTTAGGCGCAGCAAAAAGCGCAAGAATGGTTGGTTATGCTATGAATGGATCTACCAGTAAAGACGTTCCAGCACATAGAGTTGTTAATCGAAAAGGATTGCTTACTGGTAAAATGCACTTTGATGGTACTAACCTCATGCAGCAGTTATTAGAAAACGAAGGTGTTGTAGTTGTTGAAAACCAAATTCAAAACTTTGAAACACTTTTTTGGGACCCTGTAAAGGAACTTTGATTTGTAAATTTTTAGTCCTAAAACACCTTGTTATTTCCTAATTGCAACAAAACGCACAAATAATCACCTCTTGGAAACTATAATTTTCATCAATAATACTATAAAAAACTTACAGCTTCAATCTTCTCACTTACAGCATTATTAATTATATTTGCTGTTTAGAATTAATCTTAATAGAATTTGAAAGTTTAGCCTGTGTTTTCAGACTATATTTTCAATAGATATAAAACATGAAACTCAACAAACAAGACATATTAAAAGCATTAGAAACCATTTCGGCTCCTGGGGAAGGACAAAATATGGTAGAAAGTGGTGCAGTAACTAACGTAATTACTTTTGGTGATGAGGTTGTTGTAGATATTACAATAACAAACCCAAGCTTACAAGCAAAAAAGAAGACAGAAGTTGAAATACTGCAAACCATTCATAAATTAGTTTATGAAAAAGCAAAAATAAAAGTCAACGTAAAAGTAGAAGCACCAACAAAATCTGCTCCTAATGTTATTAAAGGAAAAACCATTCCTGGCATTCAAAACATAGTTGCAGTTGCTTCTGGTAAAGGGGGAGTTGGTAAATCTACAGTTACAGCAAATTTAGCAGTAACCCTTGCTAAAATGGGCTTTAAAGTAGGAATATTAGATGCAGATATCTACGGTCCATCTATTCCAATTATGTTTGATGTAGTAAACGAAAAACCTCTAGCAGTTACTGTAGAAGGGAAATCTAAGATGAAACCTGTAGAAAATTACGGCGTAAAAGTTTTGTCTATTGGCTTTTTTACCAAACCAGACCAAGCTGTAGTTTGGCGTGGGCCAATGGCAGCAAAAGCATTAAATCAAATGATTTTTGATGCCGCTTGGGGAGAATTAGATTTTCTGCTTTTAGACTTACCTCCAGGAACAGGAGATATACATTTAAGCATTATGCAGTCGCTACCAATTACAGGAGCAGTTGTAGTTAGTACCCCACAAAATGTAGCTTTAGCAGATGCTAAAAAAGGAGTGGCAATGTTTCAACAAGAAAGCATTAATGTCCCTGTTTTAGGAATCATAGAAAATATGGCGTATTTTACACCAGCTGAATTACCAGAAAATAAATATTATATATTTGGTAAACAAGGAGCAAAAAATCTTGCCGAAGATTTACAAGTACCATTTTTAGGAGAATTACCTCTAGTGCAAAGTATTCGTGAAGCAGGAGATGTTGGTCGTCCAGCAGCATTACAAACTGCAACTAGTTTAGAGCAAGCATTCGAAAAAATAACACAAAATGTAGTGCAAGAAGTAGTGCGTAGAAATGACGATTTGCCTCCAACCGAAGCAGTTAAAATAACAACAATGGCTGGCTGTTCAGCAGTTAAAAAATAATAAATGACTACAGAAGAACTAAGATTAAATATAGAGAAAGCCTTAGATGAAATCCGTCCGTTTTTACAAAGTGATGGCGGCGACATTTCATTACTATCCATCGAAGATGACAAACTGGTAAAAGTACAATTACAAGGTGCTTGCGTAGGTTGTAGTGTCAATCAAATGACACTTAAGTCGGGTGTAGAAATGACTATAAAAAAGTATGCACCACAAATAGAGCAGGTTATTAATATCGAAGCTTAGTTGGGCGTGACCACAAGGGTCAGGCTTTCACTACTCGCTCTCTGCGAGGAGCTCAAAAAAGCCGTTCCATCCTTCACGCAAACTGATAAAAGTCATAAAATTTTGTAATCCTATTGCATAATTTTGACAGATAAAATAGAGTGAAACTTAACCTACATCGTTTTTCTAATCTTGTAGGTTTTATACTAAAAAATGGAGGTAGTATTGCTTAAAATTCTAGCCTTCTCAGGAATGAAATGATTAAAACAGATATACTAATAATAGGAGCAGGGCCAACAGGATTGTTTGCCGTTTTTGAAGCAGGATTATTAAAATTGAAATGCCATTTAATAGATGCATTACCACAACAAGGTGGACAGTGTTCGGAGTTATACCCTAAAAAACCTATTTACGATATTCCTGCATATCCAGAAATTCTTGCTGGAGATTTAACACATAAGTTAATGGAGCAATGCAAACAATTCGAACCAGGATTTACACTAGGCGAACGTGCAGAAACCATAGACAAACAAGAAGATGGCACCTTTATTGTAACTACCAATAAAGGTACAAAACACCAAGCCCCAGTAGTTGCAATTGCTGGTGGATTAGGAAGTTTTGAGCCTAGAAAACCTTTAATCCATAACATCGCAGACTTTGAAGATAAAGGTGTTGAGTATATGATAAAAGAACCAGAATTTTATCGCGATAAAAAAGTGGTTATTGCGGGTGGAGGAGATTCTGCCTTAGATTGGAGTATCTTTTTAAGTGATATTGCAAGTTCGGTAACTTTAATACATAGAAGAAATGAATTTCGAGGTCATTTAGATTCTGTAGAAAAAGTACAAGAACTTAAAACAGCAGGTAAAATAAACCTAATTACTCCTGCAGAAGTTGTTGGTATTTTAGGAGATAAAAAATTAAAAGGAATTGTTGTAAAACAAGCAGAACACATAGAAAAAGAGTTCGAGTTAGAATGTGATCATTTTATTCCGCTTTTCGGACTTTCACCAAAGTTAGGACCAATTGCAAATTGGGGATTAGAAATAGAAAAAAATGCCATTAAAGTAAATAACGCATTAGACTATCAAACTAATATACCTGGAATTTATGCTATTGGAGATGTAAATACCTATCCTGGGAAATTAAAATTAATTCTTTGCGGATTTCATGAAGCGACACTTATGTGCCAATCTGCCTACCAAATTATAAATCCTGGTAAACGATTTGTACTAAAATACACAACCGTTAGTGGAGTAAATGGATTTGATGGAACAAGAAAAGAAGCGCCAAAAGCAGTAGTAAAAAAAATAGAATAAGTATGTAGTCTCACTAAGCAGTTTTAATAAACTCAGAGAGTCTCGTCTAAAAATTAAAAAGATTCCCGCTTCCGCGGAAACTAAAGATGGAACAAGACATAAATATAAAAATAACAGATAGAGATGGTGTAACACATGCTATTGTAGCTCCAACAGATATGGCTATGAATCTAATGGAAGTAGTTCGTTCTTACGAACTTGCTCCAGAAGGAACCATTGGAATATGTGGAGGCATGGCAATGTGTGCTTCCTGTCAATGTTATGTGTTAAGCAATACGGAATTACCAGAAATGCAAGATGATGAAGAGGCCATGTTAAGTGAAGCATTCGATGTTAAAGAGAACTCTAGATTAGGTTGCCAGATTCAAATGACTCCAGCAATGGAAGGTCTTGAAGTAGAACTTGCTCCTGAAAGTTAAGGGTTGCGTTAAGGATTGAAATGGCATCCTTTTTTATCTAGTTGCACGCAGTGAAACGTATAAGGTAAAAAAGATATAATGAAAAGCCTGACCTTTTTTTAAAGGTAACGCCCAAATAATTCAATTCGTTTTATAGTCTATTAGCTTTTTTGGTCCTTCTAATAATACACGTACAATTTTTAGTGTACCATCTTCTGTTGTAGCAATTTGCCATTTTATTAATGCGATTTCGCCATTTTCAATTTCAATTCCTGTAATACTTCTTGGGTGTACACAGCTTCCATCATTAAAAAAGGCAATATCTCCAGGTTCTGGAAAACGAGGCCTGTGTGTATGTCCAACTATAGTAATTAAGTTGTTGTTATCGGTAATCCATTTTTTTGTTCTGCGTTCTACTTTAATAAGCTCTTTATAGTTTTTTGCAGGACTTGTAGGGTCTGCAATTCCCATGACATTTAAAGGTTTCCAAAGTGCTCTAACTAAAAAACGACTCCATTTCCAAAAGGTATAATTCCACCAATCTGCTTGATGTCCATGCGTTAAAAAAACTTCTTGTTGCGTTTTTGTATGTTTTAATATAATACCTTCATAGTATTTAATATCTTTAAAAAGCTCTACATCTTCACCAATTTTAGGGTCAAAATAAGTCGATAAATTTCTTTTTACATATTCCGGATCACGATACACCATATCATGATTTCCCCAAATCATATGTAATCTGTTTTGCTCATGAAATAGTTTCATGAGTAGATATACATTTTTATGAGCTTCTAAGATTGGTGTGAACGATAAGTTTTCCCATAGTTCATCTCCATCTCCAATTTCAGCATAGCTATATCCTTCTGCATAATAATGCTTCAATGCGTGAAAATAAATATTTCTATTGTTTGCAAAATCATCAGCAAAACTATTATCTCCACGATGGCAATCACTAAAAAGAATAAATTTTGAATCGTTATCAAAATCTAAAATTTTTGCTTCATTATACGCTTTATCTAATCGTTTTTTTGCTGAAAACATATAGTAAATGTAACTAAAAAATGTCATTCTGAGTGTAATGAAGAATCTGAAGAAGATTTTCAACTACGCTCAAAATGACATAATATTTAAGATTATAAAATATTGTTAAGTGGCTTATTTAAAAGCATTTAATCCTGTAATGTCTAGTCCTGTAATCAATAAGTGAATATCGTGAGTACCTTCATAAGTAATTACACTTTCTAGGTTCATAGAATGTCTCATTATAGAATATTCTCCAGAAATTCCCATTCCCCCAAGCATTTGCCTAGCTTCACGAGCAATATTAATTGCCATTTCTACATTGTTTCTTTTTGCCATCGAAATTTGCGCTGAGGTAGCTGTACCGTTTTCACGCATCACACCAAGTCGCCAAGCTAATAATTGTGCTTTGGTGATTTCTGTAATCATCTCAGCTAATTTCTTTTGTTGTAATTGAAATTGCCCTATAGGTTTTCCAAATTGCATACGTTCTTTACTGTAACATAATGCCGTATCGTAGCAATCCATTGCAGCTCCAATTGCTCCCCAAGCAATACCAAAACGAGCAGAATCTAAACATCCTAAAGGAGCACCAAGACCTGATTTATTTGGTAATAAGTTTTCTTTTGGCACTTTCACATTATCAAAAATTAGCTCACCAGTAGCAGATGCTCTAAGGGACCATTTATTGTGTGTTTCTGGAGTAGTAAATCCTTCCATGCCACGTTCAACAACGAGACCATGAATTCTTCCTTCTTCATTTTTTGCCCAAACCACAGCGATATTGCAAAAAGGTGCATTAGAAATCCACATTTTTGCACCATTTAAAAGGTAATGGTCTCCCATATCTTTAAAATTGGTAACCATTCCACCAGGGTTGCTTCCATGATCTGGTTCTGTAAGCCCAAAAGAACCTATCCATTCGCCAGAGGCTAATTTAGGTAAGTATTTGTTGCGTTGTTCTTCGTTTCCGTATTTCCAAATTGGGTACATTACTAAAGACGATTGTACAGAGGCTGTACTTCGAACTCCAGAGTCTCCACGTTCAATTTCTTGCATGATTAAGCCATAAGAAATTTGGTCTAATCCAGCTCCTCCATATTCTTCTGGAATGTATGGTCCAAAAGCGCCAATTTCAGCCAAACCCTTTACAATTTGTGTTGGGAATTCTGCTTTTTGTGCATAGTCTTCAATAATAGGAGAAACATCACGTTTCACCCATTCTCTTGCTGCATCACGAACCAATTTGTGTTCTTCGGTTAGTAATTCATCAAGGTTATAATAATCTGGTGCTTCGAATAAATCGGCTTTCATTCTAATTATGATATTTAATGCTTCTATTTTTTACGAATTCATTAAAATAGAAGGCGTTATTTTATACGTTTAACAAAAGTAACGAAATCGTTTTCATTGTCAAATTTAAATATCACATTTTAAGATAAAAATCTTTCGTTAAATTTATGTAGTCTTCTGTGTATTGGTGTCTTGCAGTTTCTATAATTAGTTCCTCTTTTTGTATTTCGCTTTCGCGGAAGGAAAATTCTAAAAGACTTCTTTTTATTTCTGAAGATGGACTTCCTTTAACATGCAAAATTCTATTAGGAAATAACTTTACTTTTGATGCTAAGTCTATGAGATTAGTTTCTTCTTTAAACGGAATAACTACTGAGAAAATGCCATCTTCTACTAGTAAGGATGCAACACTTTCTATTAAATGCGAAAAAGGCATCGCATCTTGAAACCTTGCTAAATCGCGTGATGTATCTGCCGTTTTAAAGTCTTCCGAATAAAAAGGAGGATTCGATATAATTAAATCGTATTTGTCTTCTATTTCTTCGGTGAACTCTTCTAAAGCTGCGTGATAGCAAAAAAGTCTGTCTGCCCAAGGCGCATTTTCAAAATTATCTACACATTGCTCATAAGCATTTTCATCAATTTCCATAGCATCTATCACTTCTGCTGAAGATCGTTGGGCTAACATAAGGGATAAAATACCAGTTCCTGCACCAATATCTAGCGTTGCAAAAGGGTTTTGTTTTACAGAAGTCCAAGCGCCAAGTATAACTGCATCTGTGCCAACTTTCATAGCACATTGGTCTTGACGTACCTGAAATTCTTTGAATTTAAATGGTTTGTTCATAAGAGTAAGAGTCTTTCCTATTTAATAAGGATTTACTTATTCCTCTAAATATAAGTCAATCAATCCTTCTGGAGTATCCACAAGAATAACTTTATTTTCTTTATCTACTTTTTTAATAAAGTGATCGTTCATTGGTATTAATATTTCAATACCGTCTCGGTCTATTTCAAAAAGAGCTTGTGCAGTTGTATCGTTAACTCCTGTGATAATTCCTACGTCTCCAAAGTTTACATCTTTTACGGTAAAGCCAGTGATTTCGTGAAAGTAAAATTTATCATCTTCCAGTTTTGGCAAAAATTCTAAAGGTAGATATAGCTCATTTTTTAAAATGGCATCCGCATCTTCATCTGTATCTACATCTTCAAACTTAATACGTAATAGTTCCGATTTGTGTAACTGAGCTTTTTCAATAAAAAAAGGAACAAGATTGCCTCTTAAATCTACAAAAACGGACTCTAAACCATCATATATTTCTGGTTCGTCTGTATCTAGTTTTACTAGAACCTCTCCTTTAAAACTGTATTTTTTAACAATCTTTCCTAAATAAAAACAATCTTCTTTTTTCATCGAAAAATCTATTTTTTGTGAGATAACAGGAATATCTCTATAGTTATACTAAGTTTCTGCTTTGCAACGGATTTTTATAATATTATTTCATAAAAAAACTCCAATACAAGTAGTATTGGAGTTTAAAAGTATAAAAAAATATTTTTTATTCTTCTTCGTTAGATGCTTCTTCTGCAGGAGCATCTTCTGTAGTTTCTTCTACAACTGGAGCTGCAGCTGCAATTCTAGCTTCGTTTGCTGCTTTTTCAGCTTCAAAAGCTTTTGCTTTTGCTTCTGCTTCCGCTTTAGCTAAACCATCTGTTTTGTTTCCAATTTTACTTGCTTTTTCTTCTAACCAAGCAGTAAATTTAGCTTCTGCTTGTTCTTCTGTTAAAGCACCTTTAGTTACTCCACCTTTTAAATGTTTTTTTAACAAAACACCTTTGTAAGATAAAATAGCTTTTGCTGTATCTGTTGGTTGTGCACCATTTTCTAACCATGTTACAGCTCCATCAACATTTAATTCAATGGTTGCTGGGTTAGTGTTTGGATTGTAAGCACCTAATTTTTCTAGGTATTTACCATCTCTTTTCGCGCGAGCATCTGCTGCTACGATCCAGTAATAAGGTTTTCCTTTTTTACCGTGTCTTTGTAATCTAATTTTTACAGGCATAATAATTAATTCATTGAGGTTCTCGACCTCTGGTTATTAATAAGTGTGCAAAGATACTATAAATTATTTATATTCAACTTTTATTATTAATCATTTTTTTATGCTATTTTTAGGCTCTCAAATTATATAAAAATTATGAAAAAGATATTTGTGTTTATTTTTTCAGCTTTCTTAGTATTAAGTTGTGGTGAAGATATACAGTTTAATACACCCGCTATTCAAGCAGAAAAGGATGGGAGTTCATGGCGAGCTGAAGCTTTTGAAGCTGATATTGATTTTGGTGCAATTGTAGTTCGTGGTCGAAGAGGCTCAGAATCCATATGGTTATTGCCAGATAATGATAATCGAGATACTTACGTGTTAGGAGAAAATAATATTAGTGAAGCAAGATATGTAAATGCTCAAGGTGTAGTTTTTTCAACAAAATATGCGCCAGACCCAAGTGTTCAAATTTACCCAGCCGATGGACAAATTGTTATAGAAAGTTTTGATACTGTAGATGGTAGTAATGCAGTAACTGGAACATTCTGGTTTAATGCTTTTACTGAAGATGGATTACAAAAGGTTAATTTTAGTCAAGGTGTTTTTTATAGGGTTGTTTTATCAGGAGGTCTTAATGCAGGTACTATAGTTTCTTGTGATGAAGCTGTTACTGCTACAACAGCTGCTTTAGCGGTTTACGAAGCTGTAGATAATATGAGTTCTAGTTTTCCGCCTGCTTGTAATGCATATAAGGCAGCATTAATGCAACAAATTACTAGTTGTGGTGATGATACAAATACATTACAAAATATTATTGATGGTCTAGATTGTGTTCTTCCTTGTGATGTTGCTACTGCTAATACGGATGCAGCTTTAGTTGTTTATGACAATACAGATGCATCAAGCACAGCGTATCCTGATGTATGTAATGAATATAAATTAACATTAGAGCAGCAGATTGAAAGTTGTGGAGATACTACTGGTGATTTACAAGTTTTAATTGATGGTTTAGATTGTAACTAAGAATAGTATTTCTATTCGTGGATAGGTTTAATGAAGTTCTTTAAAATGGATATTCTTACTATATAATTTGCTAAATACATTAGGACAACAAATAGAAAATTGTGGAGATGCTAGTAATGCACTACTAGATATTATTTATGGTTTGGACTGTCTAAAAGTAGTAATAGTTCCTGTAGAATGTTAAACTTGTTTCATTACTTCATTTTTAGATACCGAATGTTGAGATGATTGTTATGTAATAAACAATGAACGTCTCGATCACTTGAGCTTCGGTTACTAATTTAGATTTAACAGTAGTTTCTTTTGAAGAGTATATTCCAGGCCTGGAAGCAGCAGTGTATTCTAGTAATCAAAAGATCGAAAACAAAAAAAGAGTAGCCAATTGGTTGCTCTTTTTTTGTTAAATACTCTTAAATTTCTCATAAACACTGTTAAACCACTTGACATAAGTGTTAGTTTGTGTTATGTTGTTATTGCAGATGTGAAACAATACGCATCTATAAATAAAGCTATTGGAATTTAAAATGTAAAAGATATAATGAAGTTCACAGAAAAAATTTCAAACCAATTAAATGAGTTATTAGTAAAAAATTATGATGCCGAAAAAGGGTATTTAAATGCTATTGATAATGTAGAGGACGCTAATTTAAAAATGTTCTTCAAGCGAAGAGCTTCCGAGCGAAGTGATTTTGCTAAAGAATTAAGAACCGAAATTCAGCTTTATGGAGAAGTTCCAGAAAACTCAGGTAGTTTTAAAGGAACGATGCATAGAAACTGGATGACTTTAAAGGCTACATTGACTTCAAACAATGAAGAAGCAATTTTAGAAGAAGCCTTACGTGGAGAAAAAGCAAGTTTAGATGAATATAATGAAATCATTAATTCAGATATGGTATTTCCACCATCTATTGATACTTTATTGAATAAGCAAAAAGATGCTATACAATCTGCAATAAATACAGTTAAAGTACAAGAGGAATTAGTGTCTTAAAAGTATAATACATATAAATGAAAAAGCACAACCAATAGGTTGTGCTTTTTTTGTTTAAAACTGTTTATAACTTTCCCATATATAAAGGCCATTTTTTCTTAATTTTATCGTTCTCTTTTATTCTTAAGAAAACACCTTTATGTACTTAATTTTTGATACAGAAACTACCGGTTTGCCAAAACGTTGGGATGCTCCAATTACCGATACCGATAATTGGCCTCGATGTATACAAATAGCATGGCAATTACACGATGCTATGGGGAACTGTATCGAAAGTCAAGATTATTTAGTGCAGCCAGAAGGGTTTAATATACCTTATGATGCAGAGAAAATTCATGGTATTTCAACAGAATTAGCCCAAGAACAAGGTGTGCCTTTAGCTGAGGTGCTAGAGAAATTTAATGAAGCTTTAGGTAAAACCAAGTTTGTAGTTGGACAGAATGTAAAGTTTGACCTGAATATTATGGGAGCCGAATTTGTTCGTGGAGACGTAGCAAACCCATTACAAGAACTTCCTGTTTTAGATACTTGTACCGAACATACTGCTAGTTTATGTCAGCTTCCTGGTGGTAGATATGGTAAATTTAAACTGCCAACCTTAACCGAGTTACATCAGTTTTTATTTGATGCTCCTTTTGGAGAAGCGCATAATGCAACTGCAGATGTTGAGGCAACTACGCGTTGTTTTTTCGAGTTAATTCGTAGAGAAGAATATACACATGAACAGTTAGATGTTCCGGAGGATTATTTTCAAAAATTTACACAAGAGAATCCACAAACCATTGCTTTAATTGGTTTAAAACATATTAATCTTAAAAGCGAAAGCGCTAAGATTAATGAACGATTACAAAAAGCACAAGCTAGTGATATTTCTTCGCAAGAAATAAAGGAAAATATTGAAAGTCTTGAGGCTGTAGATTTTGTGCATTTACATAATCATTCCCAATTTTCGGTATTACAATCTACAATTAGTGTCCCAAATTTAGTAGCATCTGCAGCAGAATACAATATGACTGCAGTGGCGCTTACAGATCATGCCAATATGATGGGAGCTTTTCATTTTGTAAAAGCAGTAAATAATCATAATAAAAGTGTAAAAGCTAAGAATGAAGAAGCTTTAGAGCGAGGCGACACAGCCTCATTAAACGAAATGAAACCAATTATTGGTTGCGAGTTTTTTGTGTGCGAAAACCATTTAGATAAAACAAGAAAAGATAATGGCTATCAAATTGTACTAATAGCGAAGAATAAAAACGGCTACCATAATTTGGCTAAATTATCTTCACATGCTTTTGTTAATGGCTTTTATTATTTGCCTAGAATCGATAAAAAACTAATTCAAGAATATAAAGAAGACCTAATTTGTTTAACAGGAAACCTTTATGGTGAAGTACCAAGTAAGGTTTTAAATGTAGGAGAAAACCAAGCAGAAGAATCGCTTTTATGGTGGAAAGAACAATTTAGTGATGACTTGTATGTGGAGCTTATGCGACATAATCAAGAAGATGAAAACCGTGTAAATCCTGTGTTAATAGAGTTGTCTAAAAGACACAATATTAAGTTGGTAGCGACGAATAATACTTATTACTGCAAGAAAAAAGATGCAAACGCGCACGATATTTTATTATGTGTAAAAGATGGAGAAAAACAAGCGACTCCAATAGGAAGAGGTAGGGGTTACCGATATGGTTTGCCAAATCAGGAGTACTATTTTAAGTCTCCAGACGAAATGAAAGCCTTGTTCAAAGATGTTCCTGAAGCTATTTCCAATATTCAAGAAGTTGTAGATAAAATAGAACCTTTTCAATTGGCTCGTGATGTATTGTTACCAGCATTTGATATACCAGAAGAATTTGTTTTCGAAGAAGACAAAAAAGATAATGGAAAACGTGGGGAAAATAAATTTCTTAGGCATTTAGTTTACGAAGGAGCCAAAGAACGTTATGGAGAAGAACTATCGGAAGAAGTAGTAGAGCGTTTAGATTTTGAGCTAAGCGTTATTGAAAAAACAGGATATCCTGGTTATTTCCTTATTGTAGAAGATTTCATTCGTGAAGCTCGAAATATGGATGTATCTGTTGGTCCTGGTCGAGGTTCGGCAGCAGGTTCTGTAGCAGCATATTGTTTAAAGATTACCAATATCGATCCTTTAAAATACAATCTGCTTTTTGAGCGTTTTTTAAATCCGGATCGTGTGAGTATGCCAGATATTGATATCGATTTTGATGATGAAGGCCGTGGTCGCGTCATGGAATATGTAATCGATAAATATGGAAGCAATCAAGTAGCACAAATTATCACCTATGGTACCATGGCTGCAAAGTCATCTATTCGTGATACTGCACGTGTTCTTGATTTACCGTTATTTGATGCAGATAGAATTGCTAAGCTAATTCCAAACATGTCGAAACTGAACAAGATTTTTGGTTTAGACGAAAAAGAATTAAGTAAAAAGTTTAGAGCAGAAGATTTAGAAAAAGTTAATGAACTTTTAAATATTTCAGATGGTGAAGATTTACCAGCAGAAACTGTAAATTTAGCAAGAACATTAGAAGGTTCTGTTCGTAATACAGGAATTCACGCCTGTGGTGTCATTATTACTCCAGATGATATTACCAAATTCGTTCCCGTTTCTGTAGCAAAAGATTCTGGTTTATATGTTACCCAATTTGATAACTCAGTTGTAGAAGATGCTGGATTATTAAAAATGGATTTCTTAGGATTAAAGACCTTAACGCTTATAAAAGATACTGTAAAAATTGTAAAGGCAAAGCATGATATTATTTTAGATCCAGATAGTTTTCCGCTAGACGATGAAAAAACCTACGAGCTTTTCCAAAGAGGGGAAACTGTAGGAGTCTTTCAATATGAATCTCCAGGAATGCAAAAACACCTTAAAGATTTAAAACCTACCGTTTTTGAAGATTTAATTGCCATGAATGCACTCTATCGTCCAGGACCTATGGAGTATATTCCAAGTTTTGTTAGAAGAAAACATGGTGACGAAGAAATAGAATATGACCTTCCAGCAATGGAAGAATACCTAAAAGAAACCTACGGAATTACAGTATACCAAGAGCAAGTAATGTTGCTTTCGCAAAAGCTTGCAGATTTTACTAAGGGGGAAGCCGATGTACTGCGTAAGGCAATGGGTAAAAAGCAAATTGCGGTTCTAGATAAAATGAAACCGAAATTTATAGAACAAGCAAGTGCAAAAGGGCATGATGCTAAAGTTTTAGAAAAAGTATGGAAAGACTGGGAAGCCTTTGCGAGTTATGCTTTTAATAAATCACATTCTACATGCTATGCTTGGATTGCTTACCAAACCGCATATTTAAAAGCGCATTACCCTGCCGAATATATGGCAGCTGTTCTTTCTAATAACATGAACGATATAAAATCGGTTACCTTCTTTATGGATGAATGTAAGCGAATGAAACTAAAAGTTCTAGGCCCAGATGTAAATGAAAGTTATTACAAGTTTTCTGTTAATCAGGATTATGCAGTGCGTTTTGGTATGGGAGCTATTAAAGGAGTAGGACACGGAGCAGTAAAAACCATTATAGAACACAGAAAAGATGCACCTTATAAATCTATTTTCGATTTAGCAAAACGAATTGATTTGCGAGCAGCAAATAAAAGAGCCTTCGAAAATCTTGCACTTGCAGGTGGATTTGATGGCTTTGGTGATACTCACAGAGCACAATATTTTCATGATGAAGGCGATGGCGTAACCTTTTTAGAGAAAGCAGTAAAATATGGTGCAAAACACCAAGAAAATGAAAATTCTGCACAAGTAAGTTTGTTTGGTGCTGCTAGTGATGTGCAAATAGCAGAACCAGTTGTTCCTCCTTGTGAAGAATGGGGAACCATGGAAAAACTTGCACAAGAAAGAGAAGTGGTTGGTGTTTATATTTCTGGTCATCCTTTAGACGATTTTAAAACCGAAATGAAAACGTTTTGCAACGCCAATTTAGCTTTGTTTAATGATTTAAACACCTATGTAAATAGAGAACTTACATTTGGAGGTGTAGTAACAGATGTGCAACATCGAGTAAGTAAACAAGGTAAAGGTTGGGCAATGTTTACTATGGAAGACTATACCGATAGTTTTGAATTTCGAATATTTGGCGAAGAATATTTAAAATTTAGACATTTTTTAATGAAAAACAATTTTGTGTACACCAAGATTTTTATTCGTGAAGGTTGGGTGAATAAAGATACCGGAAAAAAGAGTGATCCTAGAATGCAATTTAATAGTTTTCAATTGCTACATGATGTTATGGATACCTACGCTAAAAAATTATCTATACAGTTAAATATTAAAGAGATTGAAACAGAAAAAATTCAATTTTTGAAGCAATTATTTAATATGCATCCAGGAAATCAAGCTTTAAATTTTGTAGTTTATGATAATGCTGAACAAATAAAACTACCAATGATAAGTAGAAAACAAAAAATAAAAGTAAGCCAAGAATTATTGGGCGAATTAGACAATAATCAGGTTTTTTATAAGCTAAATTAGGGTTGTTAAGATGCTTATTATTGTTTGGTGCGCAAAGGATTGATACGGCATCCTTTTTTGCCAAGAAAAGCAAAAAAGATATAGAGGAAAGCCTGGTTTATGCGCCCAAATAAAAAGTAATATAGACTAAAACAATAGACTAATAAACAGAACAAATTGTTAGTTTGTAAGCTTTGGCAAAATTTTTGACTAATATTGCATATTAACAAGAAGTAAAATTCAATTAAAACATAAAATTATGGCATTAGAAATCACAGATGCAAACTTTGAAGAAACAGTATTAAAAAGTGACAAACCAGTAATGGTTGACTTTTGGGCAGCTTGGTGTGGACCATGTAGAATGGTTGGACCAATCATTGATGAAATTAGTACAGAATACGAAGGTAAAGCAGTAGTTGGTAAGGTAGATGTAGATGCAAACCAAGAATTTGCAGCAAAATATGGCGTACGTAACATACCAACAGTTTTAGTTTTTCAAAACGGTGAAGTTGTAGGTCGTCAAGTAGGAGTGTCTCCTAAAGCTGTGTATTCGGAAGCAATAGACAAGCTTTTGTAAAATAAAACGTAAAAGAAAAGATAAAAGGTTTGCTGTAATGGCAAACCTTTTTTAGTTTAGAGCTGTTATAATTTGCGCGTTTTTTGTTTTTCAAAAATAAAGCAAAACAAAACAAAACCAGACTAGGGTTTACCCTGAGCGGATTCGAATGGACTGATTTTTGCTTTTAAAGACAAGAAAAGATTTTTCTACCATCCATAACGCGCTTAAAAAAACATATTAATTAATATAATTTCCCCTTTTGGGAAGATGTAGCGAGCGACAGATAGACTTATGAATTTAAGAGACGAACTAAACAAAACGGGAGGTTTTAAAAACCTAGAATTACTTGCTAAGCAAGTAGTAGAAGGTTTTATTTCTGGGATGCATAAAAGTCCGTTTCATGGTTTTTCGGCAGAATTTGCAGAACATAAAATTTACAATCCAGGTGAAAGCACCAGGCATATAGATTGGAAATTATTTGCGAAAACAGACAAATTATACACCAAACGATACGATGACGAAACCAATTTACGCTGTCATATTATTGTAGATAATAGTAGCTCGATGCATTATCCAGAGATGCAAAATTTCTCAATAGATCATTTAAATAAAGTTGCTTTTTCTGCATTAGCCGCTGCGTCTTTAATGCACATGTTAAAAAAACAACGCGATGCCGTAGGGTTAAGCATCTATAGTGATGCTTACAATTTTTATGCACCAGAAAAAGGAAGCGAACGCCATCACCAAATGTTGCTCCATCAATTAAGTGACACAGTAGTTGCTAAAACGTTAAATAGAAAAACAGAAACCTATAATTATTTACACCTTATTGCTGAAAAAATTCATAGACGATCATTGATATTTCTGTTTACAGATATGTTTCAAACTAGCGAAGATGAAGTTAAACTATTTGAAGCACTACGACATTTAAAACATAATAAACATGAAGTAGTGCTATTTCATGTATTCGATAAAAGCAAAGAATTAACCTTCGATTTTGATAATAAACCAAAACGGTTTATAGATGTAGAAACTGGAGAGTATATTAATTTGTATTCTGAAACCGTAAAAGAGAATTATGAAAAAGCAGTTTCAACATATTTTGAAGAATTACGATTAAAATGTGGGCAATACAGAATAAAATACGTCGAGGCTGATATAAATAAAAATTTCGATAATATACTGACAACCTATATGGTAGAGCGCAGAAATTTTGTTTAAGTAATTTTTTTTAAAAAAAACTTAAAAAAACATTTGGGATATTAAATAAGCAATGTATATTTGCAATCGCAATTAAGCAACGGTTTGGTAGTTCAGTTGGTTAGAATACCTGCCTGTCACGCAGGGGGTCGCGGGTTCGAGTCCCGTCCAGACCGCAAAAATTGCTAAAGCTTCTCTTAGGAGAAGCTTTTTTTGGCAATAAAATTTAGTTGTGTTGTTTGATAGATGTTAAAGTCTATCAATGGTTTAAGTAGTTAAACCGATGGAAAGCTTTCCTTTTTTCTTTATAGAAAATTGTGAAGCTTTTTTGTTTTATAAGCTTTTTTTGTACAATTAAAATAAAAACGATACATTTGAACGATGAAATAAGCATTTAAACGTGTTTTTTGTTTTCTTAATTTTAGATTGCTATATATTAGCCGTTCTTAATTAAGTCCCAATAAATTATATTTCAGCTTATTAAGGTTTTTAATCCATTTTATTTATTCCCTCAATAAATACAAAATAGACCTGATGTCTACTTTGTGTTTTTTACAGAAATTTTAATTTCAATTATATAGAGGCATTTGCTTTATATACGTATATATAAAATATTATAAACCATAAAATCAAATAAAATGAAATCCCTAAAAATTACATTATTAGTAGCAGTAGTATGTGCAATCTTCGCATCTTTAACTCCACAAGACAAACCTTCTCAAGAAAAAGAGAAAAACAAAGAAACAATAGTAAAAGTTACTTTTAAAAAGGAAAAACTTAAAATAAAAGTTCCTAACGCATAAATTTATTTATTTTTTAACTATTATACCCTTTGTAAATACGCAAAGGGTATGCTAGTTTATAGTAACTATATGCTAAGAGTTTCATAAAAAGTTATACATTTGAAAGGCAGCCAAAAATTATGTAGACTTGAAAATACAGTATTATTTTTTTATAACATTTTTGATTTATAATGTCTGTCTTGCTCAGAATAAGGATGGATTAGAAAGTCAAATAAAAGAAATACAAAATTTAAAAGATTTATCTAACCAGCAAGAGTATTCTTTTGAGGATAAAATTAATTATGCAAAAGAGGCGGTAGCTTTATCTAAACTTACGAACCTAGATACAATTGTATTAAAAAGCAGCCGTAACTTATCGATGTTATATTTACAGTCTGGAGATTTTGACACTTATAAATCTATAAGTTTTAATAATTTAAAAGTATCAGAAAGAATAAAAGACACTACCTCAATTGCGCATTCGAATTATTATTTAGGTTTTTATTATCATCTTTTAGAGAAGCACGATAGCGCTTATTTCTATTATTATAAATCCTCCAAATTTTACCATTTTTTAAAAGATGCGCAACATGAAGGGGAGGTCTTATCTAATATGGCCGTTATTCAGGAAATAGAAAGAGATTATGTTGGCTGCGAAAATAATGCTATTAAATCTATTTCTTTACTAGAGCAGTTACCAGAAACTGATGGAAATCTAGAAACATTATGGAACGCAAATAGTCTAATTGCTGTAGTTTCAGCAGAATTAGAACAGTATGAAAAAGCATTAGAGTATTATGATAAGACTCTCGTTATTTGTGATAAAATGGAGGATTCTTATGAAAACAAATTGTTTTCTAATATAAATATAGCTGCCTTGTATAGAAGAAAAGGGGACTATGTTACAGCAGAAAGACTTTATGAAAAACTATATAAAGAAGAATCTGTTTTAGACTATGACCCATCTTCTTATTCTATAATTTTATCAGGATTGGCATATGCAAAACTTAAAAATAATACAGCAAATAAATTAGAAATAAAAAAGCTTTTTAATGACGCTTTTCAAATAAGTAAAAAAGAAGATGATGATGTCGGACAGTTATCTATTAGTATGGATTTGGCGGAGTTCTATTTGCAAATAGAAAATCTAGATAGTGCTAGATATTATGTAAATAACGCATATAAAATAGGTAAAGAATTAGTAGCAAATGAAACCATTCTAGAATCTCTTTTACTAAAAGCGAAGATTGATACGGGAGAAAAGGCGCAAAAAAGTTTAAAAACATATATAAAACTTAGTGATAGTTTGCAAAAAGCAGAACGTTCTATAAGAAATAAATTTGCTAGAATAGACTATGAAACCGACCAAATAAAAGCAGAAAAAGAACAAGTTTCAAAAGAAAGATTCTTACTTTTATTAATATCTATTGGTTTGTTAGTTACACTTACTTTACTATACGTTATCATTACCCAGCGCGCAAAAAATAAAGAATTAAAGTTTGTGCAACAACAACAAGAAACCAATGAAGAGATTTATAACCTCATGCTTTCTCAACAAGATAAAATTGATGAAGCAAGAAGTACCGAAAAAAGAAGAATTTCGGAAGAACTTCATGATGGTATTTTAGGAAGACTTTTTGGAACTAGGTTGAGTTTAGATAGTTTGAATATGAGTACTACGGAAGAAGCTATTAAATCTAGAGAAAACTATATTGATGAATTACAGGCCATTGAACAAGAAATTAGAAAAGTATCTCATGAGTTAAATACCGATTTTGTTTCTGGATCTGGATTTAAAGACATTATTGAAACACTTTTAGAAACACAAACAAAAGCATACAAATTAGATTATACACTAACTAATGATGATGCTATACACTGGGATAATGTAACAAATAAAACTAAAATTCATATATATAGAATTTTACAAGAATCTCTTCAAAATATATACAAGCATGCTAATGCTTCCAAAGTAGAAATTAGCTTTACTATAAAAAATAATGTAATTTGTATCACGATAAGAGATGATGGAACTGGTTTTGAAGTAAGTAAATCCAAAAAAGGAATTGGTATTAAAAATATTACATCTAGAGTAAAAGAAATTCAAGGAAAATTAGATATTAAGTCACAAAAAAATGTAGGAACTAGTATTACCATTGCTATTCCTACCAAGTAAAAACGCCCTAACATAATGCACGAAAAAATTAGAATTCTAATGACAGATGATCACCCTATAATTATAGAAGGTTATCAAAACACATTATTAGCTACAAAAAAAGAAACCCAAGAATTACAAATAGATATTGCAAATACTTGCGATCAATCTATTACTTTAATGCAAAAATCCAGAGAAGAAGAGAATCCTTATACTGTTTTATTTATGGATATTAGTTTGCCACCATCGGCAGATGGGTCTATAACTTCTGGAGAAGATCTCTCTAAATACGCTAGAACTATTCTTCCAAATGCTAAAATTGTTATTCTTACCATGTTTAATGAACCATATAGAATACATAATATCATTAAAGAAATAAAGCCAGAAGGTTTTGTTATTAAAAGCGATTTAACTTCAAGAGAACTAGCAAGTGCATTTCAAGCTGTTATTAATAATCCCCCATTTTATAGTACAACAGTTACTAAATATCTTCAAACTACGCTAGACTCTGAAATTGAAATAGACGATATAGATAGAAAAATTTTATACCTTTTATCACAAGGAATTAAAACAAAAAGTTTAACCAAGCATTTAGGTATTTCTACAAGCTCGGTTGAAAAAAGAAAAAAAAATTTAAAAGAAGTGTTTTATATTACAGATAGTCAAGATGAGACTTTACTAATTGAAGCTAGAAAGAAAGGTTTTTTATAAAATTTGTAAGATTTACCTTTTGAAATGTTAATTTATAAACTTTTTGTATTTTTTTTTAACGCTTAAAAGCATCTAAAATACTGATTAGTATGGTTTTACCGTAATTGTTTTACGGAAAAACCGTAAGCGAGTTTTATAGATTATACCTATCTTTATATTATCAACAACGCATAATTAGTTAATCCCCTCAGATAAAATTATGTTGATTATAGCATGTATTAAGCCTTGTGGTTTCATTTATTTGAAATTATAAGGCTTTTTCGATTTTTTAGTCTTAAAAATTAAAAATAGCCGTTTTGTATTCCCAAAAAGTTAGAATAAAAAAACCGAGATAAACTACAGCTACAATAAACTTTAAAAAGGTACCAGTTAAAAACCCTAAAAAGGAACCAAAAGCTGCTTTTACAGCAGTTTTAGAATCTGCTTTATTAATTAATTCACCAGTCAATGCGCCAATAAAAGGCCAAATAATAATTCCTAACAAACCAAAAACTGGAAAAAATATGGAAATTAATAGACCAACAGTGGTGCCTATCATACCCATTTTACTGCCACCAAATTTTTTGGTGCCAAGTACAGGTATTATATAATCTAGCGCAAAAACAATTAGTGCTACAATTAATGTAATAGCCAAAAACCAAGTATCATTTGGCACTGCTTTAGTAAGGTACAATAAAAATAAACCAATCCAACTCATTGGTGGTCCTGGAAGCACAGGTAGAAAACTACCAATGACGCCAATAATTATAAATAAGAAGCCCAAAAAGGCTAAAAAAATGTCCATGTATTTTTTATTATAAGACGCAATTCACTTCATAATGTTACAATTTGCAACTAAAAAATTAGTTCAAACTAAATTTTTAGTTATATTTGTCATGTTAAACTAAGTTTTTAGTTGCATTAAATCAAAGAATAATGAAACAACTCACAAAAGCAGAAGAAGATATTATGCAAGTACTTTGGCAGCTTGAAAAAGCAAATGTTAAAGCTATAATTGAACAATTACCAAACCCCAAACCTGCATATAATACTGTATCTACAATAGTTAGAATTTTAGAAAGTAAAGGTTTTGTTGATTATGAAAAAAAAGGAAAAGGTCATATATACTTTCCATTAGTGCAACAACAAGATTACAGTAATCAATCTATAAATAAATTGGTAGATAATTATTTTCAAGGTTCGTTTAAGAGTATGGTTTCTTTTTTTATGAAAAAAAATGATATCAGTTTAAACGAATTAGAATCTGTTTTAAAGGAAATAAATAAAAAAGAGTAATATGCTACATTATATTATACAAACTATAGCATTTCAGTGTTTCTTTTTAATCGCTTACGATCTGTTTTTAAAAAAAGAAACCTTTTTTAATTGGAATAGGGTTTACCTCTTGGCAACTACCATAGTGTCCTTTATTATTCCTTTTATAAAAATTGATAGTTTTAAAAATGTAATACCACAAGAATTTATAATTACACTTCCAGAAATAATTTTAGGGAATCCAGAAACAATAATGCTAAATGATGTTGTAATAGATAATGGTCCTGTTGTTACAAATACAATATTTACATGGCAAATATTCCTTTATTTAGGTGTTTTTATAGCTTCTATCTTATTTGTTTATAAAATAATAAATGTGCTATTACTTATTCATAACAACCCAAAGGAGGTCTTTGGAAAGATCATACTAGTAAAGTTAAAAAAGAGTAGTTCTGCATTTTCATTTTTCAATTATATATTTCTAGGAGAACTTATTAAACCAGAAGATAAAGAAGCTATTTTAAAACATGAAATGGCACATGTAAAACAAAAGCACTCCATCGATTTGCTTCTTTTTGAAATCCTCCGAATTGTTTTTTGGTTCAACCCATTCATTTATATTTATCAAAACAGAATAGCAGATCTACATGAGTATCTGGCAGATATAGAAGCCATAAAGCATCAAGATAAAACAAGTTATTATCACAATTTATTAGCTAAAGTTTTTCAAACAAAGCGAATATCATTCATCAATCCATTTTATAAACAATCATTAATCAAAAAACGAATCGTTATGTTAAACAAATCAAAATCAAAAAAAGTACAATTATTAAAATATGCATTATTAGTACCAATTATGGCTGTAATGCTAACCTATTCTTCATGTTCTAACGAAACACAAGAACAAGAACCCGATCAAGAATTAGAAGCTATTGTTAATAAGTTTAGAAACCAACTACTAACAGAAAACAGCAATTTTTCAAAGCAAGATCGAATAGAGCTAGCAGAATATATTATAGATGCGTTTAAAGCAAACCTAGAAGATAATGGACAAACAAGTTCTGGTAGCTTTACAGCATCAAGTTTTAGTAGTGAAGAAGTTTCTTTCACAGCAATCGAACAAGTTCCTGTTTTTCCAGGTTGTGAAGATGCGGTAAATAATGAGGAAAGAAAAAAATGTATGGCAACAAAAGTTGGTGAATTTGTTGGTAAAAAATTTAATGTAGACTTAGCAGAAAGTTTAGGTTTAGCACCAGGGAAACACAGAATAAGTGTGCAGTTTAAAGTAAATGAAAATGGAAATATTATTGATGTTAAATCAAGAGCTCCACATGCAGCATTAGAAAAAGAAGCGATACGTATAGTAAATCTATTACCTAAAATGAAACCAGGAATGCATCTTGGTAAAGCGGTTACAGTACCTTACGGATTTCCAATACAGTTTCAAATTAAAGGATAAAACACTTTTAAAACATTTTTGTTTCTTAAATTTAAAACCGAAGATTAATCTTCGGTTTTAAATTTTTAGGAGGTATTTCTAATGCTTCGCAAACAATTAGATGGATTGAGCGGCATTTAAACCTGTTTTTTTGCATTTAATTAGCAAATCTTAATAATTTGGAGTTTTTTATTTATAAGAAAACTTTTTTTATTTACTTAGCAATATGAAAAACAGTTTACTATTCTTATTTGGATTCTTTTTTTGCGTAACACCAATATTTTCACAGTCAGAAAAAGATTGTAAAAAAACATGTACTATAGATAAAGTTGTTTACGAAAAGGCTTATTTAGGTGTGCAGTTTGGAGGCCCTTGTGGTAGAGAAACAGAAAAAGGTGTTATTATTTTAAATGTATTAGAAAATACTGCTGCAGATGTAAACAAATTATTAATTGAAGATGTTGTCTTATCTATTAATAACATAGAAGTAAATAAAATGGTAGAAGCAAAAAAAATAATTGCTTCCCACAAACCTTTTGATACTCTAGAGTTTAAAGTTTTAAGCGAAGGTAGAACACTTACAAAAAACATTAAATTAGGGTATCGAAATTCTAAAAAAGTACAAGAAGAAGTTTGTTGTGATTCTTTTAATTTAGAAGAGAATATTGTTGTTTACCCCAATCCGGCATCTGTTAATTTAAACATAGAGTTTAAAACAGCAATCGAAGGAAATTATGATTTTGAAATCTTTAACTTAAATGGCGTACGTTTTTATGATGATAAAAACTACCATATAAAAAATCAGCTTATTAAAACTATTAATGTAGAAAAGCTAGAAGATGGTGTTTATGTTTTAAAAATAAAACAAGGCTCTAAAACGCATTCTAGTATGTTTGTGGTTAAGAAATAACAACATTCAATAATAAATTGTATTTTTCGGTTTTCTTTAATATATGCAAAGAATCCTGCTTTTTTTATTATTCTTAGTAGTTACTTCCTGTAACTATTTTAATGTGAAGAAAACATCTTCCGAAGCTATTCTTGAAGAAGAATTACAAACGTTTAATTGGAGGGATGTTGATGTTTACCCAACTTTTAAAACTTGTTCTACTTCTTCCAATCAAGAAAGTAAGAAAGTCTGTTTTCAAAATACGCTAACAGAAGCTATTTACAAGAATTTAACTTCACAAAAAATAGTCGTTACTCAAGACATTCAAGATACCATTTTAGTGCATTTTCAAATTTCTGAAACTGGAGAACTGCATCTTATGGATGCAAAAATCGATTCTATAACTTTAGTTGAAATACCAAATATTGAAGATTTATTATATGAGAGCTTAGATTTTTTACCAGAAATATATCCAGCAATTAAACGTGGTCAACAAGTAAAAACACAGTTTACTTTGCCAATTCAAATTCAGGTAGATTAGTTTTTTTTTAATTCTACCTTCTTGTCTGTAGTTGCCGAGTACTAATACCGAATAGCTAATTTTTTCATTAGTCTCAAAATCTCGACATACAACCAGACTAAAGATACTAAAAGACCCCAAGTAGCAAGCCATTCTTTACTTTTAGGCGCTTTGTTTTTTTGTCTTTCAATATATTGAAAATCTAAAAGCAGCGTTAATGATGCAACAAAAGCAGCAATCACATTAAATGCAATTGCAATTAATGAAGTTCCCCAAATAAAAGATTGAATTCCAAAAAAGCTTAAAACCCACGAAATAATATACACTAAAAAGATACTTGATGCAGCAGTAATAATAATACTTTTTAGTTTTTGAGTAACTGCAATAATTCTAGTTTGATATAGAAAAAGTATCGTGAAAAAAGTTATAATAGTAACACCAATTGCTTGGTAAGGCATATTAGGAAATTTAGCATGTGCAAAACTACTTATTCCACCTAGAAAACAACCTTTAGCTATAGCGTATAAAGGCACAAGAAAAGGTGCCCAACCGTGTTTGTAAGAGATAGTGATACTTATAATTATAGATGCAATAATTCCGCCATAAAGAAACCATTCGATATCCCAGCCCGAACTATATAGTTTCCAAATAAATACCGTTATTGCAGCAATAATTGCAATACAAAAAAGCGATTTCATAAATATACCAGAAACTGTCATTTTTGCTGAGGAGGATTTTCTGTCGTTCCAAAAGAAATTTGTAAAAGCAGGATTCGATGTTTTATCTAAACGCATATGGTTTCATTTATCATGGTAAATCTACAAAATATATACGGTACAAATCTTATTTTTTAAAGGCTCTACCTTTCCATTTGTAATTAGAAAAAACCGAAACAAAAACGACGTAAACACTAAAAAAAGGATACAGAAAACAACTAAAAATAAAAGAAGGTAAAAAGGTTTCTTGTTTATAAAAACGAAGTGTTTTAAAGAGTAATAAAAAGTCGATACTGCATTTTATTAAAAATAAATACAATAATACTTTAACATTAAATATGCCTGTTATGCATAAAGTTAATAGACAAATAAGGGAGGCATTCATAAGTAAAACCAAGAGACCAACAGCTTTTGCAAAGTTGTTTTTATAGCTAGCAGATTTAGAAGCCCAACGTACACGTTGAGATATCAAATCTTTAAAGTTTTTAACAGCTTCTGTGGTTACAATTACATGTTCCGATTTTAAATAATGCACTTTTTTTGCATCCTGTTTTAATGCTTTTTCAAGAAGGAAAATATCGTCGCCACTTGCAATATTGGTATTGCCATGAAATCCTTGAACCGTTTTAAAAAAATCTTTTCTATATCCTAAATTTGCGCCGTTACATAAAAAAGGTTTCTGTATTCCAAAACCACCAATAGTTGCACCTTGAAGGCTTAAAAAATCTAGTAATTGAAAGCGGTCTAGAAAAGTTTTTGCCTTGCTATACGTAACTGGAGCTACTATAAAATCGGCGTCCCTTTTTTGAATAAAAGCATCAAAGGTATCTAGCCAAAACTTTGGTAAAATACAATCGGCATCTGTAGTAATTATCCAATCGTATTTTGCAATTTGTATTGCAGATGTTATGGCGTCTTTTTTTGGCGAATCACTTTCCCGTAAATTATTAATAATTTTTATAGGATTTCTAGTGAATTTATCTTTACGTAAATTGGTGTGGAGTACCTTTTCAATAATAGTTACCGAATTATCTTCCGATGCATCATTAACTAAAATAATTTCATACAAATGTTTTGGGTATTGTAAAGCTTCCAACGATTTTAAAAGTGAAGGTAAATTTTCAGCTTCATTCCTAAACGGAATAACCACAGAAAAGCTAGTCTTAGCTTCCAAGTCTTCCATGGCAAAGCGCTTTACTTTGTCAAAACCAAAGGCCAAAATTCCTATTAAAAATATGTAAACGAGTGTGATGCCAATAAAAAGTAAAAGGATCATGTGGTTTTGTTTTTTGGAAGTTTAAAGGTAAGCACATAAAAGCTCCCAAGTATGCTTGGTAATACGAAATTTAAAATCCACATAAGCAGTACAATACTTAATATGGTAAATTCGTTTACGCCAACAGTTGTGAAAATATAAACAGCGACACTTCCTTTAATGAGGATGTCAAAAATAAATATTGACGGAATTACAGAAGCGATTAAATACATACTTGTTATAGCAACCATAGCATGAAAATAGGATGTTTCAACACCAAAAACACGAAGTAAAAAGTAAAATTGAAACGAAAAAACTAAGTATCTTAAAAGTGACAATATAAAACTATAGACTATTGTTTTTAATGCTAGGTTTTTAATGAAATTTATAACTTTTTCAATAGCGAACCCTTTTATTTTAAAGCGTTTTTGTTTTACTCCAATAATAGTAAAGCCAAAAGCTATAACAATAATAATGAGAAATCTAGATATTCTTAAAAGGTTAAGCTCTATTTGGTATTCTGTTACAAAAAAGTACAAGCCAAAAGCACCAAAAAGCACAGTGATGGTCATTTGTGTTAAGTTGCCAATAAGATTTAAAAGCACAATTCGTTTTCTATATAGAGAAGTAAAATATAAAGCTTTTGCTCCATAATCACCAATTCTATTTGGTGTAAAGATGGATGCTGTTAAAGCACCTAAGCTTTGTTTTAAGGCTTCATAAAAAGATGTTTTTTTTATAGAGTTCACTAAGATTTGCCATTTTACACTTTCTAAAATCCAATTTAAAATGCTTAAAAACAGTAAAATTAAGATGGTTTTTAATGAAAAAATGTTGTTTTTGTTTAAAAAAGAAACAAATTCACTAAAATCTAAATTGTTGTTTGTCGTTAGTTTGTTGTAAATAAAATAAAAAGCACCAATTACAATACTTAATTTAATAAGTACAAAAAAGAATTGTTTAGTTTTGTATGGTAGTGCCTTATACATTTTGTGCTAAAATGCACAAATTAACACAATATTGCTTTATGATAATACCAAATAAAACATTTAAGACCTTCATATTCGTATTGCTTTTAAGTTTCTTTTGCTTTTCGGGTTTTTCACAAAGTGAAACCAGCACTTGGAAAGCACAATTTGCAGTAGGAATTAATAGCCCTAGCCAAACCGCATTTGTTTCGACTTTCGAAGCAAAACCTATAAATTTTCCAACAGTACACATTGGTTTGCAACGTATGTTTAGTAGAAATTTGGGGACTAAATTAGATTTTGGTTATAATCGATTATCTAATGCTAGTAACTCTCCCGATTTTAAAGTTAATTATTCTAGAATAAATGCACAAGTGGTTTACGACCTAGGAAGTTTAATTCGTTTGCCTCAAAATTATGCTATAATGGCGCATGCAGGACCAGGGTTTACTTTTGTAAAACCTTTAGGAGAGTATACCAATAACAAAGAATCTTTTCTTAATGCCATGGCTGGTTTAGAGTTTCATTATGGAATTTCACAAGGATTGTCTGTTTTCTTAGACACATCATACATTTATGCATTTAGTGGCGATTATGATAATGTCGTTGACGGATTTGGAACTTTTAACGGAAACCTCTTAACTGCAACAGTTGGTATTTCTATTTCATTAAGTGGTTGTTATTATTGTGAATAATGAGTGAAGATAGAATTATTTTAGGAATTGATCCAGGAACTACAATTATGGGTTTCGGCCTTATAAGAGTCAGAAATAAAAAAATGGAATTCTTGCAGTTAAATGAATTAGATTTAAAAAAATACAAAGACCATTATCTAAAACTGAAACTTATTTTTGAACGTACCATCGAGCTAATAGATACTCACCATCCAGACGAAATAGCTATCGAAGCACCTTTTTTTGGTAAGAATGTACAAAGTATGCTTAAGCTTGGTAGAGCACAAGGGGTTGCAATGGCAGCTGGACTTTCGCGAGAAATACCTATTACAGAGTACTTGCCAAAAAAGATAAAAATGGCAGTAACAGGAAATGGTAATGCGAGTAAAGAACAAGTAGCTAAAATGTTGCAAAGTATGTTGGGATTAAAAACTTTACCTAAAAACTTAGATGCAACAGATGGATTGGCAGCAGCGGTTTGCCATTTTTATAATTCAGGGAAAATTACTGTCGGTAAAAGTTATTCTGGCTGGGACAGTTTTGTAAAACAGAATGAAGATCGAATTAAGTAGCCAGTAATCGTTACAAGTATAGTATTGTAAATTAACCATAAACTGTTACAAGCGTAAGATTAATTTGTTTTTATTTCTAGAATGCTAATTAAATATAATAACTGCTACTAAATACTAAAATGAGCGGCATCTACATTCACATACCATTTTGCAAGCAAGCATGTCATTATTGCGACTTTCATTTTTCTACTTCTATGAAGAAGAAAGACGAACTCATTCAAACACTAATTACAGAGTTACAGCTTCGTAAAAACGAACTAGAAAATCAAGTAGTAGAAACTATTTATTTTGGAGGAGGAACACCGTCATTACTTACCAATGAGGAACTTCTTTTATTAATAACATCTATTTATAAAAATTTTAAGGTTTCCAAAGATCCAGAAATAACATTAGAAGCAAATCCAGACGATTTAACCAAAGAAAGAATTATCCAACTCTCTAAAACACCAATCAATAGATTGAGTATTGGTGTACAATCTTTTTTTCAAGATGACTTAATAAGTATGAATAGAGCACATAATGCAGAAGAAGCAGAAAAGTGTTTAAAATATGCAACGCAATATTACGATAATATTACAATTGACTTGATTTATGGAATTCCAAATATGTCAATAGATAAGTGGCAAAAAAACTTAAATAAAGCATTTCAGTTTGGAATAAATCACATTTCAAGCTACGCTTTAACGGTAGAACCTAAAACCGCATTAGCTACTTTTATTAAAAAAGGGAATTATCCACCAATGGATGAAGACTTAGCATTACAGCATTTTAATTGTTTGGTGGCAGAAACTCAAAAGCAAGGTTTTATACATTATGAAATTTCTAATTTTGGGAAACCTAACTATTTTTCAAAACACAATACAAGTTATTGGGAAGGAAAAAAATACTTAGGTATTGGTCCTTCGGCACATTCATTTCACCAAACACAACGTAGTTGGAATGTTTCAAATAATAGCAAATACATAGAAGCAATTCAAAATAATATGCTTCCAAATACCATAGAGGAATTAAGTGTTTCAGACCGATACAACGAATACGTTATGACCAGATTACGAACCATTTGGGGCGTTGCTTTACAAAAGGTAGAAAACGATTTTGGAACAGAATATAAAAAGCATTTGTTGCAAACTTCACAAAAATATATTGCCGAAGGATTAGTAAATATTACAAGCGATCCTTCCGAGCTTGTCGAAGAATTTTTCCTAAAAACAACTCAAAAAGGTAAATTTTTAGTCGATGGAATTGCTTCCGAACTCTTTATGATTTAGTATATTTGGGTATGATAGCAACTATAGAAACCAATTCAAAAAAATATAAGATAGATTTTTCGAAACCATTAGACATTTCTATTCCACTAATAGCATCTAAAAACAATGTAAATGCTTGGTATTTAGATGAACCAACTATAGAGCCAGTTCAAGATAATGGTTGGATAGCAAGTGTAAAAGAAGGTGCAAGTATTAATTTTAATAATATATGTTTTAATCCACATGCACATGGTACACATACCGAATGTGTTGGTCATATTGTAGAAAAAGTACACTCTGTAAATACGAATTTAAAAAAGTTTTTCTTTTTAGCCGAAGTAATAACCGTTGCTCCTGAAAAACTTGGAGAGGATTTTGTAATTTCAAAAAAACAAATCCAATTTGCCTTGGGAAACAAAAAAAGAAAAGCTGTAGTAATACGAACTTTATCTAATACTAAAGAGAAGTTGTCTGCACAATATTCGCATACTAATCCACCTTATTTGTTAGAAGATGCTGCAATATATTTAAGAGAAAAAGGAGTAGAACATTTACTTATAGATTTACCAAGTATAGATAAGGAAAAAGATGATGGTAAGCTTTTAGCACATAATGCTTTTTGGAATACAAAAGGAAAATTAAGATTAAAAGCAACCATAACAGAGCTTATTTTTGTGCCAAATAATGTAACCGATGGCACCTATTTTTTAAATTTACAAATAGCACCTTTTGAAAATGATGCTTCACCAAGTAAACCAATTTTGTATGCACTTTTAAACGAGTGATTTTTGGTACATAAATTGCTTGTTAAAGAATAAAACCAATTAAATTAATGGAAGCCTTTTTAGGAATTATTATAGGAATATTAGCAAGTTTAGGAGTTGTTACTTATTTTAAATCATTTAAAAATAAACAACTGGTAAACTCACAATCTCTACTGTTGTTAGATAAAGTAAAAACCGTATGTAAATTTATTACTGTTGAAGGTGATTTTGCAGAAATTTACCACTATGAAGATGTAAAAGAACGTTTCTTAAAGATGGTCAATAGTAGAAAAAAAGCATTAGTGGTTATTAATGCCAAAGCATATGTTGGTTACGATTTAAGTAAAATACAACTAGAAGCAGATAACGAAAATAAGAAAATTATTTTAGCGCATTTTCCGCAACCAGAAGTCCTGTCTGTAGAAACCAATTTAAATTATTACGATAAAAAAGATGGTTACTTTAATAAATTTGAAGCTTCCGATTTAACCGAATTAAACCAAGAAGCCAAACAACATATTTTAGATAAAGTCCCAGAAAGTGGTTTAATGCTAGCGGCAAAAAAAGAAGCATTACAAACCATTTCTTTAATGGAAAGTATTGTTGAGACCATTGGTTGGAAACTAGACTATTCTGCTTTAAAATTAGAAGAAAGTCCAGTAAAGAAAATTGAAGAATAAGCATGCATATAGAACAGCTTCGTGAATATTGTTTGCGTAAAAAAGGAGTTACAGAACATTTTCCTTTCGATGAAACAACATTAGTGTTTAAAGTACTAGATAAAATGTTTGTTTTAACTTCATTAAAAGGTTGGGAAGCAGGAACTCCATCTGTAAATTTAAAGTGTGATCCCGATTATGCGCAAGAACTTCGTGCAGAATACCAAAGTATAGAACCAGGTTACCACATGAGCAAAAAACACTGGAATACCATACAATTACACCAAAACGACCTGCAAACTCCATTTGTAATCCAACTCGTGGATCACTCCTATGATATGGTAGTTAAAGGGTTATCTAAAAAACTTCGCGATTCTTTAATATAATGCATGAATAAGATTACGATTTTTTGTGTTCAACAATTTATACCGCATTTCATCGAACATTTTAGGTGTAACTAATAATAAATTACATATTTACATCGATTAATAGCGCTTAACATTTTATAATTTAATTAAAAAAAGATGGCACTAGAAATCACAAATTCACTAAATACGTTTAAAGTTACAGGAGTACTTGATAAAAAAAGCGTAAAAAAATTTCAAATTTATTTCAAAAATATTTTTAATACTACTAATGAGTTAGTTATTAATATTAACGAACTTAAGAGTATTGATCGAGAAGGTGTTTCTGCCTTCGAGGATATCTACAAACAATCTTTAAAAGCTCATAAGCCTTTTTTTATTACAGGTGTAGGAAGCAAAGAAATATTCGATCATGTTACAACTATAGATGCAGCCTAATTAATAATGCATAGTCGATTATAGCACCAATTCTATTATTAAATAAAAAAGCCATGAAACTTATTATTACAAATACCAACAATATATATAAGGTAAAAGGAAACCTTATAAAAATGAATATCCCAATTTTTAAAAGTGAATTAAAAGACGTTTTTAACCATAAAGACGATGTTATATTAAACTTGCAAGGGGTAACTAATATTGATAATCAAGGCGTAGTTGCCATTGCGCAATTACACAACGAAGCACTTTCAAAAAACAAAAAACTATCTATTATTGGTTTTGGTAAGGATAAATTATCTAATACTTTAATCTCTAATAAAGTCGCATAAGCCTCTTCTATTATTCAACAAGAGATAGTATACATCTTCTTGTTGTACTGTTATAATAAATGTACATTTGTTTTTTAAAATATACTTATGAGTTTAGAAAGAGAATTGAGTAAAAGAGCAGATGGTAAGTGTGAATTATGTAAAAACGAAGAACATTTACAATTATATACTTTAGCGCCAAAAAAAGACCAAAGCATAAAAGACACATTAACTATTTGTAAAATTTGCGAAGGTCAAATAGAAAACCCAGACACAACAGATCCAAATCATTGGCGTTGTTTAAACGATAGTATGTGGAGCGAACACCAAGCAGTACAAGTTGCAGCATGGCGAATGTTATCGCGTTTACGAAAAGAAGGTTGGCCACAAGATTTGTTAGATATGATGTATCTTGAGGAAGATGTTTTAGAGTTTGCAAAAGCAACAGGAGAAGGTGAAGACGAAGAAGGAAAACTAATACACAGAGATGTAAACGGTGTAATTCTTGAAACAGGAGATTCTGTTGTTTTAATAAAAGATCTTAAAGTAAAAGGATCTAGTATGGTTGCAAAACAGGGTACAGCAGTTAGGAATATTCGTTTAGATCGCGAAAACGAAACTTATATTGAAGGTAAAGTTGGCCCAACTCAAATCGTTATTATTACAGAATATGTAAAGAAAATTTAGTATATATATAATGGCGTTACCTAAAGGTCAGGCTATCCACTTTATCTTTTTTACTTGTTCTCGATATATTTTGTTCATGCTTCACAAAACTCGATAACTAACGAAAAAAAGGATGTCGTTTCTATCCTTAACGCAACTTTATTCTAAAAAATACACATGCTAGAAATAAGACCAACTTGCGAACATTGTAACAAAGCATTACCTCATAATGCCGAAGATGCAATGATTTGTACTTTTGAGTGTACGTATTGTAAAGCATGTGCAGAAGAGGTTTTAAAAAAATATGTCCTAATTGTGGTGGCAATTTTTCACCAAGACCAATTAGACCAGAAAGTCTATTAGACAAACACCCGATTTCTACAACTATAGTTTATAAACCCAAAGATGTGAAAGCGCATTATAAAAAACACAAGCTATAAAATCTTTGTTTGCTTTGTATAAAAAGCTTCTTGTTGTTTTTTCATTAGTTCGCGAGCCATTTTCTTTTTGTACGTGTATAATTCTTCCTCTTCTGTAATGTCCTTATATACTTTATCGTTTATAGCATTATCTGCTTGAAGCATCATTTTTTCTTGACTTACTTGTTGTGTTGTCCAGGTTCTAATCTTATGTTCTTGATTTTCAAATTTAAAATCGTATTCTCCTTTTGGAGAAAGTAGTTTAGCGATAATTGGAGAAGTTTCAATAGCTAAAAATAGTAGAAATATAAATAAACTTGGTAGCCAAGGCAATGTGTTTAAGGCATTTACTCTAGCCATTAAACCATCAAAACCATCAATAATTGGTTGTGTAGTCGCGACTTGTGTTTCGTAATCTGTTTTTAGCTGCGTTATTTGTGCTTCAGAAGTTGCAATTTTCTCTTTGTTTGTGGTTTTTAATTCTTGTAATTCTGCCAAAGCAGCATCGTGTTTGTCACGTTTTTCTTTATACACAGGACCTTTCCCCAAAAGTTTGGTTCCTGCAGTTCCTTCGGCTTCGTTAATAAAAACAGCATATAATGCATTTACTTCGATTTCTTTGGTGTCTATTTCGCTTTGTAAAGCTGTAATGTTATTTTCTAAAGTTGCTATTTCTGGAGTAAATTGTAAAGCAATTTGATCTTGGTTAGCTAGTGTTAATTCGTTTTTTTGTTCTAAAAGTACTTGGTTGATTTCCTTTTCAAAAATCTTTAATTCTAAAGGTTTAGAAATTACTATTGCTATAATAATTGCTAGTAGAATTCTTGGGGAAGCTTGAATAAATTCATCCATAAAACGGTCTCTTTTTTTTATGGTAGAAACAATAAAACGATCTAAATTAAAAATAAGTAAACCCCAAATTAAACCAAAAAATAGCGCAGAATATATAGAGTCGAAAACTGTAAATAGCGCATAACTAGAAGCTATAAAAGCCATAACTGCAGTAAAAAAAACGGTTGCTCCAATTCCTGCATATTTGTTTTGCTCTCCATTCGAGCAATCTTTTATAATATTGGTATCTGCTCCAGAGCAGATAATAAAGAAATGTTTTAACATGATGTGATTGATTTTGATTGATGACTAGGTTATTAGAACGCTAAAAGGTGCTTTTTGTTACAGTTTGAGTTTAAAAAAAAGACCCTACATGTTTTTAAAACATATAAGGCCTAGTTATAAGAAATACGTTAAGAGCGCTCTTACGTGTTTAAGTATCTAAGTAAGCTAGAACCAAGCAATAAAAAAACACAGTGTTAGCAACTGTATTTTTTATAGGGTATTATCTAAATTTTGTTTTCCAACAATTGTCATTATATCTACGGTATCTTCATTTATTTTATAGAAGATACTATCAGATCCACACATACACACAACGTCTATATCCTTTCTTTAGAAAATCAACCGATTCAAATGAAAAAGGTCTTTGAGCAATTATCCCAAAATACTCAAAAAAAGAGTCGAAGTATTTATCCGCTTGAGTAATTCCAATTTTTTTAACTCCGTAATGATGAATTCTGATTAAGTCCTCTTTTGCAGTATTACTTATTCTAAACTCAGCCATTGAGTAAGTCCTTGGATTGTTTAAGAATTTGGGCTTTACTATCCGAAGTAAATCCGCTATTTTCAGCTCTTTCGAGTTTAGCCTTAATCCAGTCAATTTGAACTTGTTGGCTTTTAGCTTGTCTATTTAAATCGTTGACTAATTCACTTTTACTAGAGTATTCTTTATTGTCAACTTGATTTTTAAGCCATTCATCATTTGGTTTTGTAAATGAGATACTTTGTCTAGCCATAATATTTTATTTTGATGAAAATTACACCAAACACGAATCGCACACAGATTTTAATGAATATTGTTGGCAACTAATTGATAAGTTCTCCTTTTTCGTTTACTTTTTTTCCATATCTATTAAAGTATGTTGTTTTCTCGTTTTTAACAGTATAGAAATAAGTGGTACCATGTATATCGACATAGCCATTTCTGTCCTTTTTAGGATTTGATTTTACGTCTTGTAATGTTTCTATTTTAGTAATTACTTTTCCGTTAGCATCTGTAATAACAGGTTGTGTTGTAATGTTTACCATTGGTTTTTGTAAACCTTTTGTTTGTGTAGAGATGCTTAAGTCGGTGTCCTTTTTCAATATCGCAATAGCTTCGTCGGAAGTAATTTTTTTTCCTTCAAAATAAAAATTGGCATCTTTTTTTGCCATTTCTATAGCATGATCTAGAGGGGATTTTGGAGGTGGAGGTGGTGGAATCATGCTTTCAGAAACGTGACCATTTTTAACCTCGTATTTCTGATTGTACTCTTCATGAATTCTCTCGTATTCTGCTCTTTCTTCTTCTGTTGCATTACCAGGAATTGGAGGTGGAGGTGGAGGTGGAGGAGAAACCATTCTTTCAGAAACGTGACCATTTTTAATCTCGTATTTCCGATTGTACTCTTCATAAATTTTCTCGTATTCCGCTCTTTCTTCTTCCGTTGCATCACCTGGAATTGGAGGTGGTGGAGGTGGAATGTTACTTACTTCTCCTTTTTTTACTTTACGCACTGGAGGTGGAGAAGGAAAGTTTGGAAAAGGTTCAGCTTCTGTCTTTTGCTTTTCAGTCATTAAACTATATATATATTCTAATTTTTCAACGTCTTTACGTTCGATAAATCTTTTGCCTTCTGGTTGATTGTTGTATTTTTTTGCAAGTTTGTTGTATTCTGCAAGTTGTTTAGGTGTTGCTTTATCTTGCTTTTGGGTTGTAGGATGTCTAGGTGTGATATTTAGTTTTAAATACCCAGAAGCTCTTAACTGTTCTTTTACATCGGTAAAAAATCCCATTTCAATATTATCTTCTAATTTAATTTCAACGAGAACTAAATTTTGCTTTTCATTAAAAGTTAAATGATTATGGAACTCATTAAGCATGTTTTGTAAATTCTCAATAGATGTCACTCTGTCATTTACAGAAATTTTTAAGTCTTTAGTAATTCGTATTTCTAAGTTTTCTGAATTATTAATTGCCTCGTTGGATATTTGTGATTTTGTTTCCGCTTCTTTCTCTATCTGTTTTTTTGTGCTAAAGCTGAAAATTAAGATTGCTAATAATGGCAGTAGTAATAAACTACGAAGCCAAAAGGTTTGTTTGGATGTTTGTGTTTTCATAACTGTAAATCGTTTTTTGATGGATGAATAATTGATAGCGTGTTCTAAGGTTAATGTTTGCTGGTTTGATGAGAACGATAGCAATATTTTTTGATAATTAGTGCTTTCTATGCCTTTGTTAATAACTGCTTGGTCTGCTAAAAATTCATGGTTTAGTTTGATGTCTTTCTTTATTAAATAGACCAAAGGATGAAACCAAAATAGTATTTGTAAGACCTCTATAAACAGTATGTCTAAACTGTGTTTTTGTTTGGCATGTGTTTGCTCATGAAGTAAAACTTCTTTTGGTATTTCGTTATTTTCAAATTTGGTTTTATTAAAAAAAATGTAACTAAAAAAGGTATGTGGTATTATTAAATCTTTCAATAAAACACGTGTAAAATTGTTTGTTTTTTGCTTCGGATTTCTCCTTATTTTTAAGGCTATTTGCGATAAGTTGTACACAAATCGTATTAAAAATAATAAAACTCCTAATCCGTAAATACTCCATAACACTATTGGTAAATAGTTTGTTGGCTCTTTTAGGATTGGGTTTTGGCTTTCAGAAAAACCTGTTACTTCTGAAATATTGGTTAATGCATTTTGAGGTTCTATATATTCTACAAAAGTTATAAAAGGAATGGTAATTGAAACCAATACAACACCTAATAGGTAAATACGCTTAAATTGATGGTTACTTGTTCTTTCTAAAAATACTTTATAGAAAGCAATAAAAGCAAGCAAACATATACTGGATTTTAATAGTACGATTTCCATGACTATTTGTTTTTTATTTCTTGATCTATAATGCTTCTTAAATCTTCTAATTCTTTTTTAGATAGATTGGTTTCTTTAGTGAAAAACGATGCGAATTGCGAACTGCTATCGTTAAAAAAGTTCTTTATTAATCCGTTTACATGTTTAGAGAAATAGTCTTTTTTCTTTACTAGCGGAAAATATTCTCGTGAATTTCCAAAAAGAGTATAATCAATAAACCCTTTATCTGTCATACGCTTTAATAGTGTTGCAACTGTGGTGTTTGCTGGTTTAGGATCTGGATAAGCTTCTAGCAAATCTTTCATAAAAGCTTTCTCAAGCTTCCAGAGGTAATTCATTAAATCCTCTTCTGTTTTTGATAATTGCATCTCTACATGTTTAGAATGTTCTCTACAAATGTAGAGAATATAATTTGATTCTACAAATGTAGAGGCGAAATAATAATTATTGCATTACCTTTACACGTGAAATTATTGCAATTTATTCTATGAAAAAGGCATACTTTATTCTTGTTTGTTCATTGTGTTTTAGCTCTTTTGTATATGGTCAAACAATTACAGAGGTAATTAATCAAATGGATTTAGATTCTTTACAACTCACTTTAAGGGAGTTTTCTGGAGAACAAACCACCATAGTAAATGGTAACGAAGTTACTATATCTAGCAGAGTACAATCGAACAATGAACTTGCTGCAGATTATCTATTTCAAAAATTAGATAAGTTAGATCATTTAAATGTTGTTAATCAGTTTATAAATGGAGAAGCAGGAAGGAGAAATATTATAGCAACACAACTAGGAAAAACAAATCCAGATAACATTTATATTATTTGTGCACATTACGATTCGGTTGCTGCTTATTGTGCCGATGATAATGCATCTGGAACTGCAACAGTATTAGAAATTGCAAGAATATTATCGACACAATGTTTAGATAATACGATTGTTTATGCACTTTGGGATGAAGAAGAAATAGGTCTTGTAGGAGCAGGATATTACGCAAATCAAGCAGCCGCTAACAACGACAATATTTTAGGCGTTTTAAATATTGATATGATGGGATATGATGGAAATAATGACAATAATTTTGATATAGATGTTAGAGATGTTGCTAACTCTTTAGAAATGAAAGATGATCTTATTTCTATTTTAAATACTCCAGAATATGGTTTCTCTTTACAGGTTAATGTTGTAAATCCAGGAACTTCAGCAAGTGATCATTCTAGATTTTGGAACCAAGGTTATTCTGCTGTTTTAGTTGGTGAATCATGGGAAACCGATGATGAAACACCATATTATCATAGTTCAGGTGACACGTATAATACCTTAAATTTCCCGTATTATCATGCGTTGTCTAAGTTAATTATGGGGTACATGGTAACTAAAGCAGGATTAGTAAATGTAACTAATTCGGTAAGCCAAAGTGGAAATGTATTAACTGCTTTACAAAATGGCGCTTCTTATCAATGGATAAATATAGACACAGGTACTGCTATTTTAGGAGAAACAAACCAAAGTTTTACACCAGTAATGAATGGAAGTTATGCCGTAGAAATTACTTTGGGTTCTTGTATAGAAACAAGTAATTCTTTTGATTTTAATTCTTTAAGTTTAGAGACATTTAAGAATACGGAAATTGCATTTTATCCTAATCCCGTTAAGACGAATCTAGTTATTGAAAACATTGGTTCTTTTGAAGAATTAGAAATTGAATTATATGATATTAATGGAAAACTAATACTGCAAGAAAGTGCTATTAAAATTAAAACAACGCTAAACCTAAGTGCATTATCTAATGGTGTTTATTTCTTGAAAATAAAAACAAATAATAAGTTGCAGCTTTCTAAAATAATAAAAGATTAAACATCTTTTTTTTGTTTTGAACGAGCACTTTCTATAATAACAGTAGTAATAATTAAAGAGCCACCAATGTAGGTATTAAGTGTAGGTGTTTCGTTTAAAAACAAGAAGGCTAGAAGTATTCCGAAAACAGGTTGTATACTACTAATTATACTTGCTGTACTTACGCTAAAATATTTTAAAGTTTTAATAAATAAGGTGTGTCCTATTGCTGTAGTTACTAGAGCTAGTAAAATAACATAAGGATATTCTGTTTTTATATTATCAGTGTCCATAAAAAATAAGATTGGCGACATAATAATTGTTAATATGAGTAATTGATACAACATTAAAACGGTGCCATTATATTTAGAAATATGTTGCTTTAATATTAGTATTCTAATTGCATAGCAAAAAGCAGATAGTAGACCAAATAAAATACCTTTAACCTGCGTGTTTTGTAAATTAAAATTTGGTGCTAGAAAATAAATCCCTAATAACACGAGTATTCCTAAAGCGATATGTACTGGGTCGAATTTTACTTTAATAAATAAAGGTTCTAATAGAGCAATAAGTATAGGGAATGTGTAAAGGGAAAGCATTCCTAGAGCTACATTAGATAATTTGAGGGCATAAAAATAGGTGATCCAATGTGCACCCATAAAAAAAGCGCTTATAAAAAAAGGCAATGTGTCTTTTTTAGAGTTTATATGAAGGTTTAGCTTTTTGTATTTACAATAAGCAAAAAGGATAACTAGTGCTAAGGCACTACGCCACCAAACTAGTATTTCGCTAGGCATATCGATGTATTTGCCTAAAACACCAGAAGTACTTATAAGAAAAGTTGCAAAGGTGAGCTCTAATAAATGATTTATGTGATTGTTTTTCATATAAATGTTTAATTGGCTCGTGTTAGCGATTGTAATGACATCCTTTTTTTGCTACCATATATGGCAAAAAAAGATATAATGAAAAGCGCGACCACCTTTTACTTACTTAAAAGTAAAAGGTGGTAACACCCAAATATTACTTGTATAATTCTGTGAAATATTTGTAAAAAAGAGGAATTGTTTCAATGCCTTTAAAATAATTCCAAACACCAAAATGTTCGTTTGGCGAGTGAATTGCGTCGCTATCTAAACCAAATCCCATTAAAATAGTCTTGCTTTTTAATTCTTTTTCAAAAAGGGAAACAATAGGAATACTTCCTCCACTACGTTGTGGTATAGGCGTTTTTCCAAAAGTATCTGCATAGGCTTTACTTGCAGCTTTGTAGCCAATGCTGTCTATTGGTGTCACGTAGCCTTGACCACCATGATGTGGTGTTACTTTTACTTTAACGCCTTTAGGAGCAATGCTTTCAAAGTGATTTTTAAAGAGTTGGGTGATTTCTTCCCAATCTTGATTAGGTACTAAACGCATTGATATTTTAGCAAATGCCTGGCTTGCAATTACTGTTTTTGCGCCTTCGCCAGTGTAACCTCCCCAAATTCCGTTTACGTCTAGGGTTGGTCTTATGGAGTTTCTTTCGTTGGTAGTGTAGCCATCTTCGCCATATACAGCATCAATATCTAAAGCTTTTTGATAGTTTTCTAAAGAGAATGGTGCTTTTGCCATTTCTGCTCTTTCTTCTTTACTGAGTTCTTCAACCTTATCGTAAAAACCAGGAATAGTAATGTGATTGTTTTTATCGTGTAAGGAAGCAATCATTTTAGTTAATATGTTTATTGGGTTTGCAACTGCACCACCATATAAACCAGAGTGTAAGTCTCTATTAGGTCCTGTAACTTCAACTTCTACATAGCTTAACCCACGTAATCCGGTAGTTATAGAAGGAACCTCTTTTGCAATCATTCCTGTATCGGAAATTAAAATAACGTCGTTACTTAATTTTTCGTGGTTTTCTTTTACAAAATCGGCTAAACTTGCACTACCAACTTCTTCTTCTCCTTCAATCATGAATTTTACGTTGCAAGGTAATTGGTTGGTTTGCGTCATAAGCTCCATGGCTTTAACGTGCATATACATTTGTCCTTTGTCATCGCAAGCACCACGAGCAAAGATAGCACCTTCAGGATGTAGTTCTGTTTTTTTAATCACAGGTTCAAATGGAGGAGAATCCCATAGGTTAATTGGGTCTGGTGGTTGCACATCATAATGGCCATAAACTAGAACTGTAGGCAGGTTTTTGTCCATAATTTTTTCGCCAAATACGATAGGATATCCTTTGGTTTGACAAATTTCTACGTTTTCACAGCCTGCTTTTTCAAGACTTGATTTAATTTCGTCGGCTGTTTTAAGTACGTCTTTTTTATAAGCGGAATCAGCACTAATAGACGGTATTTTAAGCAGTTCTATTAATTCGTTTAGAAATCTATCTTTATTTTGATCGATATATTTTTTAATATTTTGCATAATAAATTAACGGTTTTTGTAAAAGTACAAAAAGGGAGATAATTTTCTTTATTTAGATGTTATGAATATTCAAAGTATTGTTTATATTTGCAATCCGAAATTATCGGAAAAGTTGCAGGCGTGGTGGAATTGGTAGACACGCTAGACTTAGGATCTAGTGCCGCGAGGTGTGAGAGTTCGAGTCTCTCCGCCTGTACAAATAAAAAGCTTCTCTAAACAGAGAGGCTTTTTTTTATATAATTTGCTGTTTGGTTTTTTCTTTTTGAAAAAGCTATACTGTTATAAAAAGAAATAAAAGAAGTATTTTTACTAACTAAAATTGGACAGTATTAGTTAAAAAAAATTTTTTAAGTATTAAAACCTAAGTAAAATGCAAACAAACAGAACAACATTAGCTTCTATTGCTCAAGCTTTAGAGATTTCGGTTTCTACAGTATCTAAAGCACTTTCCGATAGTCCAGAAATTGGTGTTCAAACAAAAAAGAGAGTTTTAGAATACGCAAAAGCAAATAATTATACTCCAAATAGTTTTGCATCTAGTTTTAGAAAAGGAACGACAAGTACGATAGGTTTAATTATACCAAATATTTTAAATCCGTTTTATGCAAAGGTTTTAGTTGGAGTAGAAACGTATTTAGATGATAATGGATATAAACTAATTACATCGATCTCTAATGATCTAATAGAAAAGGAAACCAAAAATATATCGGTTATGTCCAGTGGTTTTGTTGATGGATTAATTATTTGTATTTCTAAAGAAGCGGAACAAAAAAAGAAATACCAACATATTAAAACATTGTTAGATAATGGAACATCTATAGTTATGTTTGATAGGATATGTGATGAGTTGGAATGTGATAAAGTAATAACTGATGATTTTCAAGCTGCTTTTGATGCAACAGAATTTCTTATAAAAAATAGAGGTTGTAAGCATATAGTTATCACTTCAAAAATGAATAATCTACATCATTTAAATTTAAGACAAAAAGGATTTGAAGCTGCAATAGAAAAACATAAGTCCATTGTGAAATGTACGGTTATTACCGATGAAAGATCTAAAGGGTTGAAGCAGAAGCTAAAAGAATTATTAAAAAAAGATACTAGTGTTGATGGGGTTTTTGGTTTAAATGAAAAAAGTGTTTTACATGCTATTCTGTTAACTAATAAGTTGCAAAAAGAGGACAGTAATATATCTATAGCTGGGTTTTGTAATGAAATGCAATTAAAATATGATGCATCTCTTATTGTAATAAATCAAAACGCTAAAGAGATTGGTAAAGAGGCTGCCAAGTTATTATTGGAAAGAATTAAAAGTAAAGATAAAACAAGTTTTCGTACAAAAACAATTGCAGTAAACCTATAGACTTTAGTTATTTAATAAAAAAAGCGCAATCCAGAAAACTGGTTGCGCTTTTATGTTAGAATATAAAATTAAATTTTATTTAGGGATTAAAATTTAATTAGTTTAGTGGTGCTTATTTGTTCTAACATGTTTTTAACTTTAACTAGATACATGCCTTTTGATAATTCGGATATATTAAAAGATGCGTTTTTAGAAAAATCGCCTTTGTATTCTTTTACTAGTTTTCCTGAAATATCAAATATTTGAACATCTGTAACCTCTTTATTTAATTTAAATGAATTTTTTGTTGGGTTTGGGTGTAGCTTTAAATCGGAAACATTTTCCAAGTCATCAATACTTAAAGTAGAAGCATGGTTACCAAAAATTCTAAATTGTCCTGCTGGTATATTAATGGTTGCAACAGTTGATTCAATTGTAGTGTTACCAGTTTCATCCATTAAATCGTACCAAGTTCCACTAGAAGGGAAGCTAGTATTAACAGTTTGGGCAACCACATCAAAGTTTGCTAAAACAATAACGTTTCTTAATTGTGTAGTTGGAATAGAAGTATCAAAAATATCGATTCTAGGTGTTAAACTTCCTGAAGTGATGGTGTAATCTCCTTCAAAAACAGGTTCGTTTATTTTTAAGTAATTCATTCTAGACCAATCGTTGTACACTTGACTTCGTGTAGGGTCTGTATCCCAGTTATCTACCCATTGTGGTTGTGGTTTTGTGTCTAATTTACAATCTGGATCATTCACGGTTCCATTATTACAAGTGAATATGGAGTTTTCCATAGCTAACTCCCCAAAATGCCAAATCATTTTAGGACCAGGAATGGTTAAACTTACAGCACCTAAAGCAGACATTCTTGAGATTGCAGTATTTAAATCTGTTACATCGTGCGAAGTATTAGAAGCATTACCATATTGTACGTTTTTGTACATTAAGCGTTCTTCGTCATGACTCTCTGCATAACCAACTAATCTAGGAGCATTAAAGCCTCTACTAACATGGCCCATTCCGTCAAAGTTATTATCAGAGTTATAACCCATTGTTAATTGGTTATAAGGATTTGTTAATTTCCCCCAAAGCATAATACCTTTTGATACGCTTTCATTAAGTCTGTAGTTCGCCCACTCTGTTTCTTCTTGTGCGCTTCCTCCAAAACCTAAATGTTCAAAAATAACATAATGTGTTTCATCTAAAGACCAAGAGTAATCTGCATACTCTTTTAAAATAGCAACACGATCTGCTTGATAAGCATTGGTATTCGTTTCACTTCCTTCGGCATTTTGAGTAAATCCTTTAGTTAAATCCCAACGGAAACCATCAATTTTAAATTCTTCGATCCAATGTTTAACCACTCGTTCTACATAATATTGTGTTAGAGTAGATTGGTGATTAAAATCGGAACCAACACTATAACTATGTTGTGCTACTTGATTAAAATATGGGTTTTCGCTACTTGGTTCTCCCCAACCATCGCCATCTGCATCCTCCATCCACATTCTATTCATTGGGTTTCTACCAAATGCATGATTTAGTGCTACATCCAAAATTACAGCGATACCATTTTGGTGACATAAGTCTATAAACTCTTTAAGTTTATTTTCTGTACCATAAAATTTATCTAACGCCATGTGAAAAGAAGTGTTGTATCCCCAGCTTTCATTTCCTTCGTACTCCATGATAGGCATCAACTCAATTGCGTTTACATTTAAGTTTTTAAAATAATCTATTTTGTCAATTAGGTCTTGATAATTCATGTCTTCATCAAAATCTCTAATTAATACTTCGTAGATTACTAAATCTTCTTTTTTAGGTTTTTCAAAATCTGTAACTACCCAAGGATAATCTACTTGCCCAGTCTGTAAAACTGTTACTTCCCGTTCTTGTCCAGATGGATAAACAGGTAAATTTGGATACGTTGTTGAAGAAATCCAAGGATCATCAAAAGGGGATAATACTAAGGTTGAAAACGGGTCTGCGGTTTTTACCATTGCTGGGGAATTAGTAATAGGAGTTTGGTCTACTACCCAATATTGATACGTTTCAATCTGGTTACTTGTTAAACCTGTAATTTCTAACCAGAATTTATCGGAAGCAGTATCTTTTTTCATGGCATAATTAGCATCAGGATTCCAGTTATTAAAGCTTCCTGCTACGTATACAAAATCTTTGTTAGGAGCTTCTAAAACAAGTGTTGCTGAAGTATTACTTGTGTAATTTATTCCATTTTCTAAACCACTTGGTAGTGTTTGACTTTGGGTGTTATTTACTAATATGTTAAAATATTTAGATACGGAAGCACTGCCTTGTGTTACAATTAGTTCACAATTAAGGTTCTCCGTAATACCAGATATAAAATAACTGTAAAATGAAGTAGTTGTTGTATTTATGGTAGCTCCATTTGCTTTTAATTCGTATGTCGCATTCCCATTAGTGTTTTGTGCTAGAATTTGTGTGCCAGCTCCTGAATTTACAGCTATAGTGCTATTGCTATCACTAGGGTTTATCATAGTAACTTGAAAAGAACCGACAGCTATTTGTAAATCTGTAGTTTGTTGTGTGCCATCCGCACTTCTAAGTACAATATTAATAGCAGTTACTGTTCCAGCACCAGTATAGTTATAGAAATTTCTAATTGTTGAAGTTAAGTCTAGTTTATATATGTTTCCAGAAACTAGAGTTAAAGCAGGTTGTGTTGTATTATTTCCCCAACTACCAATAACGTTTTGCCAATCTGAACTATCGTCTATAGTTACTCCTGTGTGTGCATATATGGTTCCAGAATAAGATTCTAAACCTGTTCCTGTTTTATCAAAAAGTATAGTGGCGGCATCTGTTTCTTCGGGATTGTTCCCTCCTTGCCAGGATATTTGTGCATAAGTGTTAAATACACCTAGCAGCATTATTAAATAAATTATTTTTTTCATTTTTTCAAAAAATTAAAAGTTGCAATAAAATGACGTTGTTTTTTATTAAGAAAAAAGCCTATTTATATTTTACATTAAATAGGCTTTTGTTTTCTTAATATTGACTAATTCTACAAAAGAATTTAATGGTATTAATTTAACTCTATTGTGTAGGTTTGATTAAACAAGTCCATGGTAATTTTATAGCTTCCTGCAGTTACCACTATATTATCTCCTCCAGAATCTAGAGTACCATCGACTCCAGTATCTCCATAATTTACACCCCAATCATTATTAAGTCTAAATTTTAGTTCTCCATCTAGTAATGTTACGTACGTTATATAAATATCATTTCCAGCAGGATAAAGTGGCCAATCTGTACCATCCCAGCCATTTGGTGTTGAGCTACCTACTAACCCCCAAATGTCTTCGCTTGAAGCATCAGTCATGGTATAAGTAAGTGTGTTTAAATTCATGGTTATATAATAGGTTCCAGCAGTTACTGCAATATTATCTCCTCCACCTTCTAAGGTACCATCGACTCCTGTATCTCCATAATTAACAGCCCAATCATTGTTCTCTCTAAATTTGATTTCACCGTCTAATAAATATACATATGCAGCAAAAACATTATCATTTTCTGTTTTGTAAAAAGGCACATCTGGACCATCCCAAGAATTAGGAGTTGCACTTCCAACAATTCCCCAAGGAGAACTAATGTCTGATAAAGCAGGATATGGAGTTACCGTTAAATTAACTGCTTCAGAGAAAATACTATTTATAGAACTTAGAACAACTTCCACTTTTATCTGAACTTGAGATTCTTCGTTAGGAGGTAATTCTAGATCTGTTAAAAGGGTATTTAATTGTTGCGCAGTAAATGTTTTCAAAGACATACTTGCCGTTGCACTTTGTGGAGAAGTAAAATCACCATCTACTGTGTCGATTAATATTTTGTAAGCTTCTGGTGCAGCATCAAAACCATAATCTGGTTCTGTCCAAGTTATAGTAAGTGCATCTTGGTCTGCATTAGCTTCGGTTAAAATGACAGTATTATCAGAAAGTGATATTTCAGGGATTCCGTTACTGTTTAATTCTGTTAATTCATTATCATCACAACTCACAAATAGTGTAGTAATAAATAAGGAAAGAATTGATTTATATATTATGTTTTTCATTTTAATAGTTATTAATACCCTTCATTTTGAGAAAGGTTTGGGTTAACTGTTATAATACTTGTAGGTAAAGGAAATAAGTTTCTATAGCTAGAAACAGAAGTTCCTGAAGGGTCGTTTCCTTTAAATGGCCATACATAAGTGTCTGTTGTAAAGTAATCGTAACGAATTAAATCGGTACGTCTTTGTCCTTCCCAGTATAACTCTTTAGATCTTTCATCTAATAAATAATCTAATGTAATATCGCTACTCGAAATGTTTGCGTTTGTTCCGCCTGTAGCTCTTTCTAATAATTCATTTATTTTATTTGAGGCTAAGTTTAAATCACCACCACCACCTCTAAGCGAAGCTTCGGCATAGTTAAAATAAATTTCAGCTAGACGAATTAAAGGTAAATCGGTGTCTACAAAATCGCCTGCAGAATCTGCACCTTGATTTCCATTACTATCTATGTTTTTAAATTTTGTTACTGCATATCCTTCTGTAAATTCAGAAATATCTGTTATTTCTAAATTTTGACCATCTGCATAAAACATAGCGCGTTGATCACTAGTAGGAGTAAATGAAATAATAGAATATGTTAAAGCATCTAAGTCTAAAGTGATTAAATAAGTTCCTGCAGTAACTGCAATATTTTCGCCACCAGATTCTAAAGAACCATCTGCTCCATTATCCCCATAATTATTTCCCCAATCTTCGTTAAATCTAAATTTTAAGAAACCATCTGTTAATTCTGCATATAAAGCAAATTGATTCGTGCCAGTTTGGTACATTTCTGTATCTGGGCCACCCCAACCATTAGGTGTTCCGTCTCCAACAATTCCCCAGTCGGATTGCGTACCTAAAGCGGTATTTAAGTCTGCAAGACTTAATACTGGAAACTTTTCTACTAAATTTTTAGTAGTTCTAAGACCTCCCCAGCCTCCATTAACACCAAATTCTGTTGCATCCATAGACCCTCCTATTGCTGCATGTACTAAAAAAGTAGATCCACCATATGTTTGTGATCTTAAACCATCAAAGTTTAATGCAAAAATAAATTCGTTTTGTGCTCCGTTAGTATCATTATCTGCAAGGAATAATTCATCATAAGCTGTTCCGTTTCCATTAGCATCATTGGTGTTTATTCTATACGAAGAATTAATCACGTTGTTAGAATAGGTAACACAATCTGTGTAACGTGCAGTTCCTGTCCAAACTTCAGCATTTAAATAAAGTTTAGATAATAATGCCCAAGCAGCAACTTGGTCTACTCTACCGTATTCATTAGAACCACTAGTTTTTAAGTTGTCTTGTATTTCTAATAATTCGGTTTCTACAAAATCAAATAATTCTGCTCTTGATGCTTGTAAAGGTAAATCTGTAGTTACTTCTGTTACTAAAGGTACATTTCCATATAAATCTATTAAGTTGTAGTAAGCGAATGCTCTTAAAAAGCGTGCTTCTGCAATAAAAGAAGTTACTTCTTCATCAGATAATACACTAGCATTGGCAATAAATGAATTACAAAAAGAGACTTCTTGTGCTAGTCTATAATACATTGCTTCTGTAAAGTCGTTACTTCCAGACCAATATTGACCATGTAGATCCGGTAATCCTGCATCTCCCCAACCAACAACAGCATGATCTGTAGTTAATTCATTAAGGTTAAAAAGCATTCTTGAGTATTGAGAAAATCCTTCATCAATATCTGAAATATCTGCTTGACCGGCAGGTCCATCTTGACCTGTAAGCGCTAAACTAGCGTAAAGTTTAGCTAATGCTCCTTTAGCTTCAGTAGCATTTGCAAATACATCCTCTTCTGTAAAACTGTCTGGATCCGTCGGTGACTGATCTAATTCGTCGTGACACCCTACAAATAATGTAGATAGTATGGTTACGAAGAATATTTGTTTAATTAAATTTTTCATTTTTCTTTTTTATTAAAAATCAATGTTTACACCCATTACAAAAGATCTTGGTCTTGGGTAAAAATTATTATCTATACCTAAATTTATTTCAGGATCTAAACCGTCGTAATCTGTTATTGTAAAAACGTTTTGCACAGATCCATATAATCTTAAAGTGGTGTTTTTTATTTTGTTTAAAGTATAACCAAGTGTTATATTATCTAATTTAAAGAAAGACGCTTCTTCTACAAAATGATCACTTAAAGCAGTGTCTCCATCTATTATAGTAAAACCAGTATTATAATAATCGGAGTGTATGTTAGATAATATGTTGTTATTTGTAGCATTCGCTAAAACCCCTCTGTTAGCAGCTACATCATTGTACATGTAGTTTCCAAGACTAGCTCTAGATTGTATAGACAAATCCCAGTTTTTGTAGCTTACATTGGTGTTTAATCCCATTAAAATATCTCCAAAAGGATCTTCTTTAATATACTTATCTTCATCATTAATCACGTCATCTCCATTTCTATCTACAAATACACCTTCTAATGGCGTTCCATTTTCGTCATATACTTGTTCATATACGTAAAAACTGTTAGCAGTTTCACCTACTCTTTGCACCTGAACATTATTTCCTACTCCTGTAGAAATGCCTCCAGTTGGTTGGTCTACAGAAAGTTTCGTGATTTCATTATCATTTAAAGATATGTTGTAGTTAATAGACCACTCAAAATCATCTGTTCTAAAAGGTATTACATTTAAATTAAATTCTAAACCTTTATTTACCATATTACCAATGTTGGCATCTATTCGGTTACCAAAATTGGTAAAAGGATCTACTAAAGAACTAGCAATTAGATCTTCTGTTTCTTTTCTATATGCATTAATAGAACCAGAAATACGTCTATTAACAAAAGCATAATCTAAACCTAAGTTAAAGGTTTTACCTACTTCCCAACGTAAGTCTTTATTGATAGGTTCTGGTCTGTAGGTTTGGTAGAAAGTACTTCCAAATTGATAATTAGCAGTATCTGTACTTCCTAAATATCTCGTTAAGAAACCGTAATCTCCTAAACCATTTATATTTCCAATCTCACCATAACCAACACGAAGTTTTAATTCGTTAAAAAATGAATTTTCCATGAAATCTTCTTTATGAATACTCCAAGCTACAGCTGCAGAAGGAAAGTACCCCCACTGATCATCTGGGTTTAATTTAGAAGAAGCATCTGCTCTTAACGAAGCAGTTACATAGTATTTTCCATCATAATCGTAATTTAATCTTCCAAAGTACGATAATAATACATTTTTAGATGGGTCTTCAAATTCGAATTGTACACCATCTTCTTCGTTTTCGCTATCGTAACTGTAATTGTCATATTCAAAAGATTGGAAAACATGTCCTGCAGCAACAGTTAAATTATGTATTTCTTTAAAAGATTTATTGTACGTTAAGTAAGCATCTAAAAGTTTATTAAATGAATTTTGAATATAACTTGTTCTAGCTCCATTAAAAGTTGCGTCGGAAGTTGGAATAAACTCTGAAGTTATTTTTCTACCATGACTATTAGAAGTATCATATCCTAAATTAACAGTAGCTGTTAAGTCTTCGAAACCATGAATCTTATAGTCAAATTTTGCATTTCCAACAAAACGTCTAACTTCAGATGTATCGTCTACTAAGTTTAATAATGCAACAGGATTTGTTGGAGCTAAGTTATTTTGATTACCAGTACCATTATCTAACCATGCAAAGTAACCTGCATATTGAGAACTTGAATCATAAATAGATTGAGTAGGGTCGAAACCAATAGCACTTCCAATAGCATCTCTATTAGCAAAAGTGTTTTCGGTATAAACTGCCCTAGCATTTAACTGTACTTTTAAATGGTCATCTAATAAAGAAGGAGTTAAACTAATCGATCCAGTTGTACGTTGGATGTTATCTCCTTTTAGTATACCATCATGATCCGAATGCCCAATTGAAGCTCTCATTGGAATTCCAAAAGCGCTTCCTAATGCATTAAAGTTATAGTCTTGACCGAATGCGGTTGTGTAAATTTCATCTTGCCAATCCGTATTCGCGTTTCCTAGTAACCCAATTTGAGTTGGACTTCCTATCTCATTAATTAACCCGTTAAATTCTGAAGCAGAAAGAACATCAATGTCATCAACAGGATTATATACCGTTGTTTGGGCACTAAAATTATATTTAAAGTCTCTGTCTTTTCCTTTTTTTGTGGTAATAAGTATCACACCATTAGCTGCTCTAGAACCATAAATAGCTGCAGATGATGCATCCTTTAAAACTACAAAAGTTTCAATATCATTTGGGTTAATAAAGTTTAATGGGTTTCTAGATCCACCAACACCAGAGTTGTCTATTGGCACACCATCTATAACATATAAAGGTTCTGAAGTTAAAGATAAAGATCCTATTCCACGAATAGTAATGTTTTGTCCATCACCAGGAGCTCCACTTCCAGAAGTTACATTTACACCTGCTACTTTACCACTAATAAGGGATTGTGCAGATACAATAGGGCCTTTGTTAAAGTCATCACTTGTTACTAAATCTGTAGTACCAGTTAAGTCTTCTTTTTTTACAGTACCATAACCAATAACTACAACTTCATCTAAACTTGAAGTATCTTCAATTAAGTTAATATTTATGGTTTGTTGTCCGTTATAAACAATCTCTTGCGAAATAAACCCAATGTAAGAAAATACTAAAACGTCTCCGTTATTAACATTAACTTCATATAATCCATCAAAATCTGTTGCAGTTCCTTTAGATGTGTTTTTTATAATCACATTCACACTAGGAAGTGGTAAAGAGGAAGATTGTTCAGTTACTGTTCCTTTTACTGTGTTTTGTGCTACCATGCACAAAGGGAAAATTAGTAGAAAAAACAATAAACTATTTAGTTTTGTTTTCATAAAATATTTTAATTAGTTATTAATTTAATTGTTATATTTTCACTTCTCGATGTTAAAACTATGTAAATTTTATGTAAAGATTTAACATCGAAAAAAGAAAAGACTAGCGCAAACGTTTTCGTGTTGAAAACTTTTTAAAATATGAGGGTTTTGTATAAAAAACAAGTAAAAATTATTACATTGGTAATTAAATATTCCCTTTTTTGAGCAATTAATAAATTCTATGAAACGAAAAGTCACCTTAAAACAGATAGCAAGAGAATTAGATGTATCTATTTCGACAGTATCTAAAGCATTAAGAAATAGCATTGAAATTAGTGAAGATACACGTCAAAAAGTGCAAGCATTTGCAAAATTATATAATTACAGACCTAATAATATAGCACTTAGTTTAAAGAATAGAAAAACTAAAACTATTGGTATAATTATTCCAGAAATTGTGCATCATTTTTTCTCCAAGGTGATTAGTGGTATTGAAGCAGTAGCTAATAAAAGAGGTTATAATGTAATTGTAGGTTTGTCTAACGAGTCTTTTGCTAAAGAGGTTATTAATATGGAAATGTTAGCCAATGGTAGTATTGATGGCTTTATATTATCTATAGCCAAAGAAACGCAACAACAGCAAGATTATCATCATTTTACAGAAACCATTAATCAAGGTATGCCAATTGTAATGTTTGATCGTGTGGTTAACGATATAAAATGTGATAAAGTGATAGTAGATGATGCCGAAGGTGCAAAGCTTGCAGTAAATAAGCTAATTCAATGTGGTTGTAAAAACATAGCGATTGTTACTACTAAGGATTATGTAAGTGTAGGAAAATTAAGAACACAAGGCTATTTAGAAGCACTAGAAGACCATAAAATGAGTCCAGAATCTAGTTTAATATTAAAAGTACATGATCAATTATTATCCGAAGACCACCTAGATTCTTTAGAAATAGAAATAGAAAATTTATTTAAAAACAATAAAAATATCGATGGTGTTTTTGCTGTAAATGAGTTGTATGCCATTACTGCAATGAAAGTAGCAAGAAAGTTAGGTTTTAAAATACCAGAGGATATACAAATTGTAGGTTTTACAGATGGAGTATTGTCTAAACACGCTGTGCCAGCTTTAACAACCGTAAGTCAGCATGGTAAAAAAATAGGCGAAAAAGCCGCCGAATTATTGATTAATAATTTAGAAAGAGAAGATGAAGAAGATGTCTATGAAACGGTAGTAATTGAAACAGAATTAATAGAAAGAAAATCTACCAAATAAAAAAAGAATACAAAATATTTAAAAACTTTTATATCTTTACACCCAAATCAAAACTTATATTTTCATTTCTCACCAATAAGTTTTGATAAGTAAATAGCTTATCAGAATAGTATTCATTTTAAAATATACTATTAATGAAAAAGCGCGCATTAGGTTTTTGGGAAATCTGGAACATGAGTTTCGGTTTTTTAGGAATTCAATTCGGATTTGCACTACAAGGAGGCTTTATGTCTCGAATTTTTCAAACATTAGGAGCAGAAAAAGATGCCATTCCATTATTATGGATTGCAGCACCTCTAACCGGTTTATTAGTACAACCAATTATTGGGTATCTAAGTGATAGAACTTGGAGTGCCAAATGGGGAAGACGAAGACCTTATTTTTTAATAGGAGCTATTTTAAGTTCTATTGCATTGTTTTTCGTACCACATTCTCCAGCACTATGGGTGGCAGCAGGGTTTTTATGGATTCTCGATGCATCCATAAATATTTCTATGGAGCCATTTCGAGCCTTAGTTGCTGATAAACTTCCAGAATCACAACGTTCTTACGGATTTGTTATGCAAACCCTTATTATAGGAATTGGTACTTGGGTTGCTAGTAACTTACCTTGGCTTGTTTCTCAATTAGGAGTTAGTAATGAAGCTGCTTCAGGTGTGGTCCCAATGTCTGTAAAAGTAGCCTTTGCTATAGGAGCTTTTGTGTTTTTAGTAAGTATTTTATATACCGTTTTTACTACTACCGAGTATCCTCCAGAAGACATGGAAGAATTCGAAAAAGAAAAAGCGAAGAAAAATCAATTCATTCCAGATATTTTAAATAATATTGGAAACATGCCACTAACCATGAAAAAGTTAGGTGTGATTCAATTCTTTTCTTGGTTTGCATTTTTTACGATGTGGAGTATGGCAAATCCAGCACTTACCGAGCATGTATTTAATACGCCAGCTCCAGTTGAAAGTGCATATAACATGGCGAATGCTGTTCAAGCTGAAGCTTTTAAAGTCGCAAATACAGCATTTCAAGAATCTTCAAACGCTGTAGGTTCTGCTATGGGAGTCTATGGATTGTCTTCCATGGCCTTCGCACTTTTATTAACCTTTTATACTTCCAAAAAACGCATAAACCGAAAGCTAGTACATTTAGGCTCTTTAATATTAGGAGGTTTAGGTTTCTTATTAATGAGCTACACTTCACCAGAAAATTTAAAATGGTGTTTTGTATTAATTGGCTTTGCTTGGGGAAGTATTCTTTCTATGCCTTATGCTATGTTATCTAGTTCGGTAGATCCAAAGAAAATGGGTGTTATTATGGGAATCTTTAACATGTTTATTGTTATCCCACAAATTATTGCAGCCTTAGGCGGAATTAATTTTGTTTCCGGATTATTAGGAGAAGAGGCAATTAATGCCATGACGGTTGCAGGAATAAGTCTAATAATTGCAGGGCTTTGCAACTTGTTAATCACAAATAAAAATGCAATTACATATCAAGCAGAAGAAATTTAAAAATGAATAAAAAAGGATTTATATTCGATTTAGACGGTGTTATTGTAGATACCGCAAAATATCACTTTTTAGCATGGAAAGAGCTAGCTAAAAGTATAGATATAGATTTTACACACGAACAAAATGAACAACTTAAAGGAGTTAGTCGTGTAAAATCATTAGAAAAAATATTAGCATGGGGAAATAAAACTATTTCTGAAACCCAATTCAAAGCTTTAATGTTGAAGAAAAATGAAGAATATTTAAGCTATATCGCTAAAATGGACGACAAAGAAATTCTACCAGATGTTCCAAAAATTTTAAATTATTTAATACAAAAAGAACAACCAATTTCGTTAGGCTCTGCCAGTAAAAATGCAAGGCCAATTTTAGAAAAAGTGAATTTACTTTCAAAGTTTAATGCTATTGTAGATGGAAATGATGTTAGCAACGCAAAACCAGACCCTGAAGTGTTTTTAATTGCTGCAAAACATTTAAATATAAAACTAGAAAACTGTATCGTATTCGAAGATTCTGTAGCAGGTGTACAAGCTGCAAATACAGCAAATATGATATCCATTGGTATTGGGAAAAAAGAAGTATTGCATGAAGCAGATTATATTTTTTCAGATTTCACCGAAATTGAAAATAGCTTCATCCAAGAATTAATAAATAGATAAAATAATAGAAAGGAGAATTGCAATTTCTGTTTTCATCCTTTCCATAAAAAATAAATAATCAAGAAGTAAAGAAGTAGTCAAAAAGTAAGTGGTCTATATTCTTGATTCTTGATTCTCAAACAAAATAAAATGAATCAAGATTATATACAACCAGACAATTGGTCTATAATTGAAGAAGGTTTTGATGCAGATCGCGTTAAATCATCTGAAAGTTTATTCAGCATAGGTAATGGAGCTATGGGACAACGTGCTAATTTTGAAGAGCATTATTCAGGTCCAACCTTTCAAGGAAGCTACATTGCAGGTGTTTATTATCCGGACAAAACCAGAGTTGGTTGGTGGAAAAATGGCTATCCAGAGTATTTTGCAAAAGTTTTAAATGCACCAAATTGGATTGGTATTCATGTCGAAATTAATGGCGAACAACTAGATTTAAATACTTGTGTTTCAGTTTCTAATTTTAAAAGAGAGCTTAACATGAAAGAAGGTTGGTTATCTAGATCGTTTACTGCAATCCTTCAAAATAAATTAGAAGTAGAAGTAAAAGTGCTTCGTTTTTTAAGTTTAGATTTAGACGAAATTGGAGCGATTAATTACCAAGTAACACCTTTAAACGGAGAAGCTACCATTAGATTTCAACCGTATTTAGATGCCGGAATTACTAATGAAGATACCAATTGGGACGACCAATTTTGGGATACTTTAAACGTAAGTACAGAAAACGAGCAAGCGTTTATTGAAGCAAAAACCATGAAAACGGCTTTCCATACCTGTACATTTATGCAGTCTTCGGTTTTTGTAAATAATACAAAACAAGAGCAGGTTCCAGAAATAGATAAACAAGAAAATTCTATAGCATTCACATATGTCGTTTCTGTAAATACAGACCAAACTGCTAGCATTCAAAAATTTGGTGGTTATACAGTAGATAGAAATCACAATAAAAATCAATTAGTGATAGCTGCTAAAAAAGCTCTAGATACTGCTTCCAATTTAGGATTCAGTGCCCTTTTAAATAATCAAAAAGAAGCTTGGTCTAAAATCTGGGAAATGTCAGATATTACCATCGATGGTGATGTAAAAGCACAACAAGGTATTCGTTTTAATATTTTTCAATTAAACCAAACCTATTTAGGAAAAGACTCGACTTTAAATATTGGTCCAAAAGGATTTACTGGAGAAAAATATGGAGGAAGTACCTATTGGGATACCGAAGCATATTGCATCCCTTTTTATATGGCAACTAAAGACCAGAAAGTTGCAAGAAGTTTGTTAGAATACCGTTATAACCATTTAGAAAAAGCGATAGAAAATGCTCAAAAATTAGGCTTCAAAAATGGAGCGGCATTATATCCAATGGTAACCATGAATGGGGAAGAATGCCATAACGAATGGGAAATTACTTTCGAAGAAATTCATAGAAATGGAGCCATAGCTTTCGCTATTTTTAACTACTATCGCTACACAGGAGATTACAGTTATATTCCAGAAATGGGGTTAGAAGTCCTTATCGGAATTGCTAGATTTTGGCAACAACGTGCCACTTTTTCTACAGATAAAAACAAGTATGTTATTTTAGGTGTTACTGGTCCTAACGAATATGAAAACAACATCAATAATAATTTTTACACCAACTATTTAGCTAAATGGTGCATTGATTACGCATTAGAAAATATCGAGAAAGTAAAAGAAGGTCATCACGACGATTATTTACGTATTTCTGGTAAAACAAAAATTACAGATCAGGAGCTTCATGCTTGGAAAAAAGTAGCAGATAATATGTTTTTTCCATATTCGGAAAAACATCAAGTGTACTTACAACAAGATGGTTTTTTAGATAAAGAATTAATTACTGTAGCAGATTTACCAAAAGCCGATAGACCAATAAACCAAAAGTGGAGTTGGGATCGTATTTTGCGTTCGCCTTACATCAAACAAGCAGATACCTTACAAGGATTGTACTTTTTTGAAGATCAATTTTCTACCGAAGAATTAAAACGTCATTTCGATTTTTACGAACCATTTACTGTGCATGAAAGTTCACTTTCACCTTGTGTGCATAGTATTCAAGCAGCTAAATTAGATCAAATGGACCAAGCGTATACATTTTATTTGCGTACTTCTCGTTTGGATTTAGATGACTATAATAAAGAAGTTGAAGAAGGTCTACATATTACAAGTATGGCTGGAACCTGGATGAGTATTGTGGAAGGTTTTGGTGGTATGCGTGTTAAAAAGGATATGCTACATTTTGAACCTCGTATTCCTAAAGAATGGGATGCATACTCGTTTAAAGTGAATTTTAGAGATCAAATTTTAAAAGTAAATGTATCGCAAGCAGAAACTACTTTCGAGTTAGAAGGAAATACAGATTTAAACATTCTTGTAAATGATAATCCAATAACTGTTTCACCAAATAATTTGGTAAAAATTTAAATTAAGCACACTAATTAGAATGAAAAAATTAATACACATATCATTAATCGTTTTAATTAGTGTTAGTTTTTCTTGTAAAAAGGAAACCAAAAAAGCAATACCTTCTGAAGTTGTAACCGAAGTTATAAACGATATCGAGCGCATCGAACCACCACATTGGTGGACAGGTTTTAATAATACACAAGTACAATTATTGGTGAAGCATGTTAATATTTCGGAAGCAACACCTAGTATAAATTATGCAGGAGTTTCTATTGAAAAAGTGCATAAAGCAGATAGTCCTAATTATCTGTTTTTAGATCTACATATTTCAGAAAGTGCTAAAGCAGGACAATTCAATATTCATTTTAAATTTAATGAAGAAAAAGACCTTGTTCAAACCTACGAAGTAAAAGCGCGTGTAAAAGAGGCTTCCGATTATCAAGGTTTTGATAGTACAGATGCCATTTATTTAATCACTCCAGATCGTTTTGCAAATGGTGATACTTCTAATGATATAAACGAAAGTTTAAAGGAAAAAACCATCAACAGAGAAGATGATTATGCGCGTCATGGTGGTGATTTACAAGGTATTATTCAGCATTTAGATTATATAGAAGATATGGGGTTTACTCAAATTTGGTCGTGTCCTTTATTGACTAACGACATGTCAAGGTCGTCGTATCATGGTTACGCCATGACCGATTTTTACCAAGTAGATCCACGTTACGGAAGCTTAGAAGAATACCAAGAATTAGCTGCAAAAGCGAAAGAAAAAGGTATCGGTTTAATTATGGATCAAGTGGCTAATCATTGCGGAAGTGCACATTGGTGGATGGAAGATTTACCGTTTAAAGATTGGGTCAATCAGCAAGAAAGTTTTGAGAATAATAAACCATTAAATAACTCCAACCACAGACGTACGAGTAACCAAGATTTATATGCTTCCAAACGCGATAAAAAAGAAATGGCAGAAGGTTGGTTTGTGTCTGCAATGCCAGATTTAAATCAGCGTAATCCGTTTATGGCTAATTATATTATACAAAATAGTATTTGGTGGGTGGAAACATTAAACCTTAGCGGAATTCGTCAAGATACCTATCCGTATCCTGATAAAACTTTTATGTCTAATTGGGCAGGAGCTATCATGAATGAGTATCCTAACTTTAGTATTGTTGGTGAAGAATGGAGTACCAATCCGTTGTTAATTGCCTATTGGCAAGAAGGTCATGACAATAAAGATGGTTACGATTCTAATTTAAGATCGACCATGGATTTTGCCATGCAAAAAAATACGGTGGATGCTTTAAATGAAGCCGAACAATGGGACACAGGATTGGTGAAAATATACGAAGGTTTAGCTAACGATTTTGCCTATGCATCACCAAAAGACATTATGGTTTTTCCAGACAATCATGATATGAGTCGCATTTTTACACAATTAAAAGGAGATGTGCCTAATACCAAAATGGCCTTAAGTTATCTATTAACCTTACCTAGAATTCCGCAACTATATTACGGAACAGAAATTTTAATGAACGATTTTGAAAAACCTGGCGACCATGGTTTAATTCGTACCGATTTCCCAGGAGGTTGGCAAGGAGATACTGTCAATACATTTTCTGGTGAAGGTTTAACAGATGCACAAAAAGACATGCAGCTATTCCTTAAAAAAGTATTGAATTACAGAAAATCAAGTGCTGCCATCCATAATGGAAAAACCATTCATTTTGCACCTTTTATGGGAACGTACTTTTTATTTCGAGTTATTGAAGGCGAAACTGTTGTACATATTATTAATAAAAATAATGAACCAATTAGTTTAGATTTAAAACGTTTTGAAGAAGTTGGTTTACAAGGTAAAACATTAAAAAATATAGTAACGAATGAAACTTTTGTTTGGGAAGATGAAATTATCTTAAACGAAAGAGGAAGTTTGTTGCTAACCACAAAAATATAATTATTTGTCATTCCGCACTGGATACGTAATATACTTTTAAAGATTAAACATGAGAAATTTATTATACATACTATTCTTTTTATTATTTCAAGTCACCTATTCTCAGGTAACCATCATTGTTGAAGCACTTCCAAAAGACACTCCACAAGATGCTTCTATATTTGTTTCAGGAGATTTTGAAGGTTGGTCTGGCGGACACAAAGACTACCAATTACAATTTGTAAATGGTCAGCACCAAATAACACTTCCTAAAACAGAACAACGCATTTTATTCAAGTTTACCTTAGGGAATTGGGAGACTTCAGAAAGTACCAATACAGGTGAAACTATAGATAATCGTATTCATAAATTTGAAAAACCAAACGATACAATACAAGTAAAAATAGCAGGTTGGAGTCACCTGTTTGATAATAAAGATGTCTCTACTGCTTCAAAAAATGTTTCCATTATTTCTGAAACATTTCATATACCACAACTCAACAGAGAACGTCGTGTTTGGGTGTATTTACCACCAGATTATCAGACTTCAAAGCAAGATTATCCTGTGGTTTATATGCATGATGGTCAAAATATTTTTGATGCTAGTACTTCGGGTTATGGCGAATGGAATGTAGACGAAACCCTAGACAAACTATTTAAAGAGAACTTAAAACTTATCGTTGTTGGTGTCGATAATGGCGAATCTAAACGCTTAGATGAATATTCTCCTTGGGTACACAACAAGTATGGTGGAGGAGAAGGTGACGCATACATCGATTTTATTGTCAATACCTTAAAACCCTACATAGACACTAATTATAACACCAAAAAAGATAGAAACAATACAGCCATTTTTGGTAGTTCTATGGGAGGTTTAATTTCGCATTATGCAGCTTTAAAACATCCAACAGTTTTTGGTAAAGTTGGTGTGTATTCTCCTGCATTTTGGTTTGCTCCAGAAGTGCATCCTTTTACAAAATCTCATGCCAATATTAAGGATACTAAAATGTACTTTTTAGCTGGAGGAAAAGAAGGTGAAAACGCAGGTTATAACGAGATTAGCCAAACCGTTACAGATATGAATAGTATCATTTCTATTTTAAAAGATAACGGATTTCCAAAAAAAAACATACAGTCTAAAGTCGTTCCTGAAGGCAAACATAATGAAGCTTTATGGGAAAACAATTTTGCTGAAGCTATAACGTGGTTGTTTGCAGATGCTATTAAAAAAAGAGAGTTTAAGACAGCAACCTTTCAAAACAATCAATTACATATTCAGGTTTCAGATGGAAATTATAAAATGCATTTTTACCATCCTGAAATTATCGAAACTACATTTTTGCCTACAGGTGAAACATTTGATAAAGAGTCACACGCTGTTGTTATAGATAAAGTACTTTCTGAGGTGAAATTTAATGAAACAGAAAATGAAATTACTTTTCAATCTGAAAAATTAACAGTGAAAATCACCAAGTCTCCTTTTCATATTTCGTATTGGAAAGACGGAAAAGAAGTTACTTCTGTAAAAAACAGTTTTCAAAAAACAGACAATTTTGAAACCATCAGTTTTAATCTAAAACCTGAGGAAGTATTGTATGGTGCAGGAGCAAGAGCTTTAGGTATGAACCGAAGAGGCAATCGTTTAGAGTTGTACAATAAAGCACATTATGGTTATGAAGACCGAAGTGAGTTAATGAACTATACCATGCCTATTGTGGTGTCTTCCAAAAAGTATTTAATTCATTTTGACAATGCACCAATTGGCTTTTTAGATTTAGATAGTAAAGCAGATAACACACTAACATACGAAACCATTTCTGGAAGAAAAACCTATCAAATTGTAGTTGGTGATTCTTGGTTAGATGTAACGAAGAACTACACCAAACTAACTGGTACACAACCCATGCCACCACGTTGGGCTTTAGGTAATTTTTCTAGCCGATTTGGTTATCATTCGCAAGAAGAAGTAACTGCTACAGTAGAAAAATTTAGAGAAGAGAATATTCCATTAGATGCTATTATTATCGATATTTTTTGGTTCGGAAAAACCATTCAAGGTACTATGGGAAACCTTGCTTTTGATCGTGATTCTTTTCCAAACCCAAAACAAATGCTAAAAGGATTAAAAGACAATAATGTCAAAACCGTTTTAGTAACAGAACCGTTTGTATTAACCACATCAAACCGTTGGGACGAAGCGGTAAAAGCAGATGTTTTGGCTAAAGATTCATTAGGGAATCCGTTTACTTACGATTTCTATTTTGGTAACACAGGATTGATAGATATTTTCAATCCAAAAGGAAAACAATGGTTTCAAAATATTTATAAAGACTTAGCCGATTTAGGGGTTTCAGGAGTTTGGGGAGATTTAGGAGAACCAGAAGTACATCCTAAAAATCTAATACACGCCACAGGAACAGCAGATGAGGTACATAATATTTATGGTCACCATTGGGCGGAATTAGTACAAGATATGTACATCCAAAATTTTCCAAATACAAGACCATTTATTTTAATGCGTGCAGGAAGTTCTGGATCGCAACGATTTGGTATGATACCTTGGTCTGGGGATGTCAACAGAACTTGGGGAGGATTACAATCTCAACCAGAAATTGCATTACAAATGGGAATGCAAGGATTAGCTTATATGCATAGTGATTTAGGTGGTTTTGCTGGTAATAATTTAGATGATGAGTTGTATGCTCGATGGTTACAGTATGGTGTGTTTCAACCTATTTACAGACCACATGCACAAGAAGAAGTGCCTGCAGAACCTGTTTTTAGAAGCGATAAAGCAAAAGCCTTAGCTAAAGAGTCTATCGAATTACGTTACCAATTACTACCTTATAATTACAATTTAGTTTTCGAAAATAACCAAACTGGTGCGCCTTTAATGCGAGCTTTATTTTTTGAAGAAGAAGACAATGTGAAGTTGCAAACTATGGCTTCAACATACCTTTGGGGAAATGATTTTTTAGTCACGCCTATTGTGAATGCTAAGCAAACAGAAGCTGAGGTGTACTTTCCTGAAAACAGTAATTGGTTTGATTTTTATACCAATAAAAAAGTAGAAGGCGGACAAGCATTTGCGGTTAAAACGCAAGAAAATAGTATTCCAACGTACGTTCGTGGTGGCGCATTTATTCCAACTGCAAAAGCCATGCAAAGCACTGCAGAATATAATGGAAACACTTTCGAGTTGCATTATTATTACGATGCTTCTATAGCTAAAAGTGAACGTAAAATGTATAATGACGATGGTAAAACAAAAAACGCTTTTGAAAACGGTCAATATGAGATTTTAGAGTTTGAAGCAGAAACCACTTCAAAGCTTTTAGAATTGCAGTTTGAAGCAGAAACAGGTGCTAAATACGTTACAACTACTAAAAATATAGATGTAGTAATTCACCATTTTCCTAAAGCACCAAAACGTATAAAAAGCAATGGTAAGAAATTAGATTTCCATTACGATGCAAACTCAAAAACGTTGCGTTTTAATCTAAAGTGGAACACTTCAAGTAGCCATAAAACACAAATAACATACTAAGTATAACATGAAAAAGAACATACTTTTAATTGCATTAACTTTGCTCGCTTTTAGTTGTAAAACCGAAAAAAAAGTAAATCAAGATATCGCTCAAGATCAGAAAAAAGAAGCGGCTACAACCCCTTTTGTTTGGGATGCTGCAAACATCTATTTTTTATTGACAGATCGTTTTAATAATGGAGACAAAACCAATGATGTAAACTATGGAAGAACCCAAGAAACTGCTGTTTTACGAGGTTTTGAAGGTGGCGATTTAAAAGGGATTATCCAAAAAATTGAAGAAGGTTATTTTACAAACTTAGGAATCAATGCCATTTGGATGTCGCCAATCGTGGAGCAAATTCATGGTGGAACAGACGAAGGAACTGGTGTAACCTATGGTTTTCATGGGTATTGGACAAAAGATTGGACCAACATTGATGCTAATTTAGGAACCAAAGCGGATTTAAAAAAATTGGTTGATGCAGCACATGAAAAAGGTATAAGAATTTTATTGGATGCAGTTATCAATCATACAGGTCCAGTTACAGAGCAAGATCCTGTTTGGCCAAGCGATTGGGTAAGAACAGACCCACAATGTAGTTACGATAATTACGAAAACACCATAACGTGTACTTTGGTAAAAAATCTGCCAGACATTAAAACCGAAAGTAACGAAGCTGTAGAATTACCACCACAATTGGTGGAAAAATGGAAAGCAGAAGGTCGTTATGACGAAGAGGTTGCAGAATTAGATGCCTTTTTTAAAGCTACAGGTTATCCGCGTGCTCCTCGTTTTTATATCATGAAATGGTTAAGCGATTACATTACAGATTTTGGTATTGATGGTTACCGAGTAGATACCGTAAAACATACCGAAGCTTTTGTATGGCAAGAGTTTAAAGCTGTTTGTGATAACGCTTTCGCGGAATTTAAGCAGCAAAACCCAAACAAAGTTCTAGACGATAATGCGTTTTACTTGGTTGGAGAAGTATATAATTACGGAATTTCAGCAGGAACAGCTTTTGATTTTGGAGATAAAAAAGTGAACTATTTTGATGCTGCTTTTAATAGTCTAATTAATTTTGAATTTAAATGGAATGCTGCTCAGCAAACCTATGAAGAACAATTCAAAAAATACGATAGTCTTTTGCATACCAACCTTAAAGGTTATGGTGTATTAAACTATTTAACGTCTCATGACGACGGACAACCTTTCGATAAAAATAGAGAGAAAACCTACGAAACAGCTACACGATTATTGTTGTCTCCCGGAGCTTCACAAGTATATTATGGAGATGAATCTGCAAGAGATTTAACCATAGATGGAACCGTTGGAGACGCTACTTTAAGAAGTTTCATGAATTGGGAAGAACTTTCTCAAAAACAAGATGTACTAAGCCATTGGCAAAAATTGGGTCAGTTTAGACGCAATCATCCTTCTATTGGAGCAGGAAAGCATACTAGGATTAGCAATGCACTTTACTTTTTTAGTAGAAGCTATACTAAAGGGTATTTTAAAGATGACGTCATTGTTGGTATCGATATTCCTAAAGGAAAACACACCATTAACGTGTCTTCTGTTTTTAACGATGAAGATACAGTGAAAGATTTTTATTCCGGAAAAACAGTAGAAGTAGTAAACGGAAACATCACAATAGAAGTAGAGTCAAATATTTTATTATTAGAAGAATTAAACTAAATATACGCATGAAAAAAATAATCTTATCCTTAGTGTTTCTTAGCATTTTAGCATGTAAAGAAGAGAAGAAACAAGTAGAAGTTGCAACAGCTTCAGAAGAAAAAATAAGCATAGAACCTATTTCGGCTTCCGACTTAGAAACGGCTGTCATTTATGAAGCGAATATTAGACAATATTCCCCAGAAGGAACTTTTGAGCAATTTACAAAAGACATTCCGCAGTTAAAACAATTAGGTGTAAAAGTGATTTGGTTAATGCCAGTGTTTCCTATTTCAGAAACCAAAAGAAAAGCAACAGGAGGAGAGGACAGCAAGTTTGCAACCGATTTTCCAGAAGCAGAACAAGGTAAATATTTAGGAAGTTACTATGCGGTTTCCGATTTTACTAAAATTAATCCAGAATTTGGGACTATTGAAAATTTTAGAGATTTAGTAAATACTGCTCATGACAATGGGATTTATGTCATTTTAGACTGGGTGCCAAATCATACAGGTTGGGATCATACTTGGTTAAAAACCAATCCGGAGTATTATACACAAAACGAGAAAGGAGCGGTTGTACATCCTGAAGATACCGATTGGACAGATGTTGCCGATTTAAATTACGATAATCAAGAAATGCGTAAAGAAATGATTGCAGATATGAGCTATTGGTTAACAGATGAAGGTGTTGATGGTTTTAGATGTGACGTAGCAGGATCGGTACCAACTAATTTTTGGGAACAAGCTATTCCAGAATTACGTGCTAAAAAAGATATTTTTATGCTAGCAGAAGCTTGGGAACCAGAATTATTGAAAGACGGTTTGTTTGATATGGCGTATGGTTGGGATGGACACCATGTTATGAATCATATCGCTAAAGGGGAAGAAAATGCAACCGCTTTTTCAGATTATATGAAGAAGAGAAATGAAACCTACCTAGCAGATGATATATTAATGAATTTTGTAACCAATCACGATGAAAACTCTTGGAATGGCACCATTAAGGAACGTATGGGAAATGCTTCTGAAACAATGACTGCTTTAAGTTATGTAATGCCTGGAATGCCATTAATTTATTCTGGTCAAGAATATGATTTAGACCACAGGTTATTGTTTTTTGAAAAAGATAGTTTCCCGCATACGAAAGGAAATACTTGGAAGTTGTTAGAAAAACTGGGGAAACTTAAAAGTACAAGTACTGCACTAAATGGAGGTAAAAATGCTGCTTCTTATGAAAAAATAGCTGTTCCGAATAAAAATATTTTAGCATTTAAAAGAAGTAAAAATGGAAGTACCGTTATTTATTTAGCAAACCTTTCTAATCAAGAATTAAAAGTAAGTCTACCTATAAAAGGAAAGTATTTAGATTATATGACAAATTCAGCCATTGAAATCGATGAAGAAGTTATGCCATTAGGAGCTTGGGAGTATAAAATATTAATAAATTAAAATGTAAAATGATGAAGAATATTTTGTTTTTATACTGTTTTTTCTTTTTAAATATTACTGTTTTTGCTCAAGTAGGAGTTGGTACTATAGATCCTAAAAGTACTTTAGATATTAATGGAAACCTTTCTGTAAAACACCTTACTTTAACGGGTAGCGGGACAGCTACAGATATTAATGATGGTGTTTATTTGTCTGTAGATCCGCAAGCTACAGATCAGGAATTTAGGCTTCCAAATCCCATTAGTTTTCCAGGGAGAGTTTATATTATTAGGAATATTAATAATGTAAATACTGCACAGTTAACAACTACTTCAGGTTTATTATTTCCTAAAGGGTCCACAATTGGAAGTTCGCAAGTTTATATGTACGAAAATAATTTAAGAACTATAATAGTAATTAGTGATGGTTTTAATTGGACGTACATGGATTAATTATTTAAATATAAACCCCAGAAAAGTCTCTTTTGAATACTAATTCGAAGAGACTTTTTTTTGTTTAAAAACTTGATTTTGTTGGGCTAGGACATACAACTAAAATGTAGAGAAAAAATAATTGAACTGTTAAGGATATTAGATTTAAAACGACTAAAATATATATTTGTATTTTTATACTATAAATTTAATAATCATGGAAGTGTTTAACCAGTCCGAATCACCAATGTGTTTGCAGATTAGCTTTAATAAGTTATTAGAGCATTATGAGGAGTTAGTTACTAATTCTGATGCGTTTATTTCTAGAAAAGCACAACGTGTTTTAAAAACAGCGGCTCCTTACCCTATACTTCGTGAAGGATTTACCGATATTAAATTACTGGAAAAATACAAAAATGAAATTCAAATCATATTACAAGATTCTTTTAGTGCAGTTTTAACAAAAAATGAAATTAAAACGGCTTCTATACCTTTTGAAGATGTAGTTTTTAATTCCTCGGAACGCTTTAAATCTATTATTAAAACAGCAGGAGAAAATTTTGATTTGAAAATACAAAATATGCCTGAAGATGATAGGTATATTATTTATTGTACAATTATTTTAAACTTTTATTATGGATATTCGTTAGACTTTAAAAGACCTTTTTATTACGAAATACCAGACGAAAAAGGAATTATCCGATATTATAAAATATTATATAATGCCGATTTTGTAGAGATTATTCCTAATGAAAATACACCTAAAATAACACAGGAAGATTATAATGAGTTATTAGATAATTTTGAAAATATAGATTTATGGAAAGCAAAGTTTCCTCCAAATAGTTATTCTTTTAAAGGTTTTGTGATTTCTAATATGTTTGATGTTACCAATGATCAATCTATTTCCAATATTAAATCTAAATTAATAGGAGAGAACAAGCGAAAAGATGAAACTTTTATGGAAGGATTTCATGAAATTTTTCGCTCGTTATTAGGTTTAAAAGATATACGGGTAGGTTTTTCAATTTATAATAAAGAGGACCAAACTTTTGAACGTGTGTACGGAGCAGGAATGAGTAGTTTTTTATTACATGATTTAGATACTTCTATATGCTCTGATGCTTTGTGTAATTGGACATATAATAGACTTTTAAATGAAAAAAAGTTTTTTTCCGTTTCCGATGTAAACCTAATGTTTGAAAAAACAGAAGGGAAGATTCCACATATAAATATTCTTCATAAACAAGGAATACAGAGTGCTATTTTTGCACCTATTGCTACAGATGATGAGGTTATGGGGATTCTTGAAATCGTTTCAGAAAAACCAAAAGTACTTAACAGCATTAATGCAAATAAGCTTACAGATATTATGCCTTTTATCGTCTCTGCTGTCGAACGTTCTAAAAATGAAGAAGAGAATTTAATTGAAGCTGTTATACAACAAGAATGTACTTCTATTCATTCCAGTGTAAATTGGCGATTTATAAAAGAAGCTAGAAATTTTATTAATGCCCAATTAAAAGGGGAAGAACCAAACTTTAATAAAATAGTTTTTGATAATGTGTATCCGCTTTATGGGCAAATTGATATTAAAGGATCTTCGGAAGCTAGAAATTGGGCAACACAACAAGATTTAATATTACAATTAAAAAATGTAGAAGCTATTTTAAAAAGTGCTTCCGAGATAGAGAAACTTCCTATTTATGATCAGTTTATATTTCAAATAAGAGAATATTTAACCGATTTAAAAGAACATTTTCAAGTAGATAGTGAACAACATATTGCTTCTTTTTTTAGTCAAGATATAGAGCCTGTTTTAGAGCATTTGGTTTCTGTAAAAGCATTAAAATCTAAAGTCGAGAACTATTATAAAACGATTGATAGTACTGTGAAAGTAGTTTATAAGCACAGAAAACAGTATGACGATACCGTGTCTAAAATAAATAAAAGCATGGCCTCGCTTTTAGATAAAAAGCAGGTGAAAGCACAAAAAATGTACCCACATTATTTTGAGCGTTTTAAAACAGATGGTGTAGAACATAACATGTATATTGGCGAGTCTATAACTAAAGAGGATAGCTTTAATCCTATTTATTTATATAATTTAAGATTATGGCAAGTACAGGTTATGTGCGAAATGGAAAATGCATATTACCAAATGCGAAATAAATTTCCTGTACAATTAGATGTGGCTTCCATGATACTTGTTTTTAACCAGCCTTTATCTATAAGTTTTAGAATGGACGAAAAGCAATTTGACGTAGATGGTACTTATAATGCCAGATATGAAATTGTAAAAAAACGTGTAGATAAAGCCTATATTAAAGGAACAGAAGAACGTATTACCCAAAAAGGAAAAATAACGATTGTGTATTCGCAAAAACAAGATGAAGTAGAATACTTGCGTTATATTAAATTTTTACAAGCCAAGCATTATTTAGATACTGATGTAGAGATTTTGGAGTTGCAAGATTTACAAGCTGTAACAGGTTTAAAAGCTATACGAGTGCGTGTGTTATATCATAAAAATAAAACCGATAAGGCTTTTTATACTTATGATGATTTAATGAAAGAAATTAAAGCTTAAATGCCAGAATATTGAAAAGCTATTGCAAAAGCAATAACACTACAAATGATGCCAACCATGAAGACCGTATAGGTGACACGAAGTATTTTGTATTTCCTGTTTAATACTAAGCCTAAAAAGTATAAATCTTTTTTCATTGCAGAATATAAATAGTCTTTGTCTTTCATCATTTCTCCCATTGCCCATTCAAACTCGTCTAATTTCATTTTATGAAAATTACCAAAAAATAAAAGATTTACTTTTTTGTTCGCTACATCTTCTTTAGTAAATTCTCCTCGTGTTACATTTGGTCTTGTAGCTATAACAGACAATATCATCGATGTTACAGTGAACAATACAAAAACTACAGTAGGGTAAATAAGGTAGGTGTTAGATGGGTTGTCTAATTTAGGTAAAAGATTAGCCATTACTAAAGATACAATAATAGCATTCACCGATAATAAAATATTCGCTTTGGTATCTGCAATATCACTTAGTGTAATATGGTTTTTAAGTGTTACTCTAAACATGGTTTCTATACCGCGTTCTGGAATTTCAATTTTATTTTTCTTGAATTTTAATTCTTCTTTTTTCTGCTTTAATTTGGCTTTGTTTAATTGTAGCTTGCTTTGATCTTTAAGTAGTTTCGCGAGATTTTTACTTTTTCCTTTTTCCCATAGAGAAACTGCTAAGTCACTATTAAATTTGTGGTCTTTGGTGAGAAACGTAATGTTTTCATCCAGCCATTCTGTATTTGTTAGTTTCTTTTGGTTGGTTAATTCTAATTCTTTTTTTAAAAGTTGTGTAACATTACTAAAATTCTTGTTTCCAATATGTGCACAATCTGCATCACGAATCAATTTTTCTAACTCATTTTTTGGTGTATATCCCATTTTTGTAGCTAGAATTAAGTCATTTACCGTTTTAATTTCATCTACAGTACAATTGTGTTTTTGTAAAAAGGCTTTTGCAAGAGCTGCACTATGTGTTTCGTGATCGTTAATGCTTTTTATAAAACCAACATCATGAAACCATGCGCTAATAATTAAAAGCTTTTTACTTTGTGGATCTAAACGGCCTATATCTGCAAGTTCTGTTGCTTTTTTCACCACATTTTGTGTGTGCGTCAAATTATGGTAAACAAAGCTATTATCTAAATTTGTATTTAAAAGATGAACAACATGTTTTTCGGTTTCGGCAATAATATGATCCATAAAAGAATATGATTTTAAGTAAAAATACTAAACTTTAATTAATGTATAACAAACAACTTTTTTAGTCGGAAAGAATAGAAATACTTTCTGTTTATTTTAAACGAAATTCATACAAGTTTCCTCCAGCTCCATGTGCTTTTTCGTCTGTTATATAAACCGTTTGATTGTCTTTAAAACAAATGCCTTCTTTTTGCGATTCATAATTAAAAGGAAACTCTCTTATTGTACCATTTAAAAAATCATCTTCTTTAAAGTCTGTGAAAAGTAAAACAGATTTTTGATTTAGTAAAACTACCTGCTTGCCATCCGGACTAATATCTGCAGAAGTTATCCAACAATGTAGGTCGTCGCAGTTAGAATAGGTTCCTAGAAATTGTGCTTCATGCGTTCCAGAATTCGCAGGAATTTTATACAGATTTGTTTTTCCAAAATCTCCTTTTACGCGACTTTTGGTAAATAAGTATAAGTTGTTATTATGATAAAAAAATGCTTCGCAATCAAAGTAAAGTTTTTTCTTTTTTGGTGGAAATTTTTTTTGATCCGGATAGGTAAAGGAAATACGTTCAATCGAAACTTTTTCTTTACTTTTTAAGCTAGAAGCACTAACTTTTAAAATAGCCAAATTTTTACGCTTACTTATATTGTTTCCAAAATCACCAATATAAATGTTTCCTTCAGTATCACTAGTTAGATCCTCCCAATCGTGGTTTTTGGCATCTATTTTTAATTCTTCTTTTATTTTGCCATTTGCATTTAATCCAAAGAGCCTTGGTTTGTTTCCGCTGTCGTTTACCATCCAAATCAAGTTGGAATTTGTAGTGGTTTCTGTTCCAGAAACTTCGTTTAAATTGGAAGATAAATCGACTGCCGATTTAAATTCGGAGGTATTACAGCCTGTGTATAAAAATATTATTAGGATAAGGAGTTTATTCAAAGCAGTTATTATTTATTAATGCTAAATTTACGTGGTTTTTAAAAATAAGGAAACATCCATAACTAAAACCAGAGAATCAAAGATAATAATTAAATGGATGCTACATGTTACCTATAAAAAACAATATATAAAAAACATGAAACAAAAAGACGTATTAATTATTGGAGGTGGAGCAGCCGGCTTTTTTGCAGCTATCAATATCGCTGTTCAAAACCCAAAATTAAAAATAACGATATTAGAAAAAGCTAAGGAAGGTTTGCAGAAAGTGAAAATTTCTGGAGGAGGAAGGTGTAATGTTACTCATGCAGAATTTATACCACAGGATTTGGTGTTAAATTATCCCAGAGGAGAGAAAGAATTACTTGGTCCTTTTCATCAATTTATGACAGGAGATACTATTGCTTGGTTTGAAGAACGTGGAGTCGCTTTAAAGATAGAAGAAGATGGTAGAATGTTTCCTGAGTCGAATACATCGCAAACGATTATAGATTGTTTTTTAAACGAAACGAAAAAGCATCAAATAGAAGTGTTATATAGTCAAACCGTAAAATCTATTCTTAAAGAAGAAGGTTTGTGGAATATTAAAACACAAGACGAAGTATTTATAGCGCCTAAAATATTGGTTGCCACTGGAAGTAGTCCTAAAATGTGGAAGGTGTTAGAAACGTTAAATCATTCCGTGATTCCACCTGTACCTTCGTTGTTTACTTTTAATATAAAAGATGATCGCATAAAAGATATTCCGGGAGTAGTTGCTCAAAATGTAGAAATTCAGGTAGTTGGTACCGAGTTGTTTTCCGAAGGGCCTTTGTTAATAACACATGTTGGTATGAGTGCTCCTTCTATTTTAAAACTATCTGCTTTTGGAGCTTTACAACTGGCCAAATTAGATTATAAATTTACTATTGCAGTGAATTTTATCAAAATGGATTATCAAGATTGTTTAGCTACTTTAAAAGATTTGAAATTAAGTTTGGCTAAAAAAACTGTTTTAAAGGCTCCTCAGTTCGATTTGCCAAAACGTTTATGGAAACAATTAGTTTTAGCTTCCGTAATACAGGATGACAACCGATGGGCAGATTTAAATAAAAACCAATTGGAAGCACTTGCTGCACAATTAACAAAAGCGCATTTTAAGGTAGATGGAAAAAGTACGTTTAAAGATGAATTTGTAACCGCAGGAGGAATTGATTTAAAAGAAATTAATTTTAAGACTTTTGAAAGTAAGCTACATGCAAATCTTTATTTTGCAGGAGAAGTTATTAATGTAGATGCTATAACTGGTGGTTTTAATTTTCAGAATGCATGGACAGGAGCGTTTATAGCTTCACAATATATTTCTAAATAAAATGGAAACGTACATTGCTTTATTAAGAGGAATTAATGTTGGAGGTCATAAAAAAGTGCCAATGGCAACCTTACGAGAACTGCTAACAAATTCCGGTTTCGAAAATGTAAAAACATATATACAAAGTGGAAATATTGTTTTGCAGTCTTCAGAAAATAACACAAAAATTATTGAAAATATTATTAGTGAAATAATACGATCACATTTTAAATTCGAGGTTCCAGTTTTAGTAAAAACAAAAGAAGAGTTAGCACACATTTTTTATAATTGCCCTTTTAAGAAAATAGAAAAACAAAAAAGTTATTTTATTTTACTTCAAGAAATACCTAATAAAGATTTGGTTACGCTTGCTTTAAAAAAAGAATACAAAGCAGAGACATTTAAAATAATAAATAACTGTATTTACTTTTATAGTGAAGCAGGTTATGGGAAATCTAAATTCAATGCGAATTATTTCGAGCGAATACTTAAAACTGCAGCTACAGCAAGAAATTATAATACCATGGTTAAGCTATTGTCTTTAGTGAAATAATGTGTTTTTTGAATGTTTTATAGCATACCATGAAGCATTTGCAGCTTCATTATTTTGTGCATCAGTCATTGGTAAAACACCATTTAAATTTAAACTAACAGCTGCAACTACATTGCTGTAAGGAACTTGAGATATAAGTGTTGCATAAAAACCTTTTCTAACAGCAAGCGCTAACATAGGTAATCGTATACGCTGTATTATCCATTGGTTACTTTTCAATATGCCTAACAGCATCCCATGAAGCATTTGCAGCTTCATTAATTTGTGCATCAGTCATTGGTAAAACACCATTTAACTTTAAATCAACAGCTGCAACCACATTACTGTAAGCAAGTTGCACTAATAAAGTTACATGTATATTTTTTAAAATACCGCTTTTTACACCATTCCAAAAAAAAGCAGCATGTTTTCTATAGTAGGTTTTAGTTTCTTCAACTAAATCTAATGGTATGATTGGAGGTTTGGCTACATGTTCGTAAAAATGAAAAGCTACAGGATTGCTAATGTAGTAATGGTATAAGTCTTTCCAGTATTTTTTAAAAATCTGTTCAGGATTTGTGTTTTCAGACTTTATTATAAGTATAGAACCAAAGTCTTTTCTTATCATTTTATAAATGTGGCAAAGTATATCTTCTTTATCTTTAAAATAATAATATATAGTACCAATAGCAACATTAGATTCTCTAGCTACTTGAGACATAGGTGTTGCATGTACCCCTTGTTTTACTACAAGTTCTAGCATTGTTAAAAGTATACGCTGTTTTTTATCCACTTATTAATATAGAATAACCATTTGGTTACAATCTACAAAAAATAAATATTTCTTTAGTTTTTTTAAAAATGTTTACGATGAAATACACTTAGTATTACACTTTTTAAAATATATTCTATACATACATGCTATCTAAAAAACTATATTTGCATAATAATTTGCATATAATGGAAGCCAATTCGTTTATACTTTTAAGAAATAATACAACACCTCATAATGGAAAGTTTACTTGGTCTTCACCTAGTAATATTGCATTAGTGAAATATTGGGGAAAAAAAGAAAACCAAATACCAAAAAACCCATCTGTAAGTTTTACGTTAGATGCTTGTAAAACAACTACAAGTTTAAGTTTTGCTAAAAAAGAAAAAGATAATTCCTTTTCTTTTGATGTGGTATTTGAAGGAAAAAAGAATGAAGATTTTAAACCAAAAATAGAAACTTTTTTCAAACGTATTCAAACATATTTACCTTTTTTAAAAGACTATCACTTTACTATTGAAACAGAAAATACTTTTCCGCATAGCTCTGGTATTGCATCTTCTGCTTCCGGAATGAGTGCTTTGGCATTATGTCTTATGAGTATTGAAAAAGAAATAAACCCAAAAATTACTCAAGAATACTTTAACCAAAAAGCATCCTTTTTAGCACGTTTAGGTTCCGGTAGTGCTTGCCGAAGTATAGAAGGGGATTTAATAGTTTGGGGAAAACATGAAAATATTGAAGGAAGCTCCAATCTTTTTGCTATAAAATATCCATATACTGTTCACGATAATTTTAAAAATTACCAGGACACTATCCTATTGGTAGATAAAGGAGAAAAACAAGTTAGCAGTACTGTTGGTCACAACTTAATGCATAACCACCCTTTTGCAAAACAGCGTTTTAAACAAGCCAGTGAAAATATGACTAAACTTATGGATGTTTTTAAGACTGGTAACTTAAATGCATTTATAGATATAGTAGAAAGCGAAGCACTTACGCTACATGCAATGATGCTGACAAGTATGCCGTATTTTATTTTAATGAAACCAAATACCCTTGAGATTATTAATGCTATTTGGGCATTTAGAAAACAATCCGGATTACATATTAGTTTTACTTTAGATGCAGGAGCTAATGTACATGTGCTTTATCCCGAAAATGAAGCAGAAAAATGTATCGAGTTTATTAAAAATGAATTAGTTGCGTATTGCCAAAATGGTCACTATATTTGTGATACAATTGGTTTTGGTGCAAAACTAAAACCATAAAATTTGCGTATATTGGATAGAAGTTATTGCCAAATACTGCATATTAACAAAAAATATTTATGAAAGGACCTCTTTTTTACTCAAAAATTTTACTCTTTGGTGAATACGGAATCATTAAAGATTCTAAAGGATTATCTATTCCTTATAGTTTTTATAATGGTGCTTTAAAAATGGATGAAAACCCTTCAGCAGAAGCAGTAAAATCTAATGCTAGTTTAATAGATTTTGTTTCCCATTTAAAGCAAATCAATTCAGAGGTAGTCGTTTTTAATTTTAGCACATTAGAAGCAGACGTTCATGCAGGAATGTATTTCGATTCTTCCATACCACAAGGATATGGAGTTGGTAGCTCAGGCGCATTAGTAGCAGCTATTTACGATAAATATGCACAAGACAAGATTACAGTTTTAGAAAATCTAACACGAGAAAAGCTATTAAAATTAAAAACCATTTTCTCGGAAATGGAATCGTTTTTTCATGGTAAATCTTCAGGATTAGATCCTTTAAATAGTTATTTAAGTATTCCAATTTTAATACATTCTAAAGATAATATTGAAGCAACCGGAATTCCTTCGCAAACCAATAATGGTAAAGGAGCTGTTTTTTTATTAGATAGTGGCATTACTGGAGAAACAGCACCAATGGTGAGCATTTTTATGGAAAACATGAAGCAAGAAGGTTTTCGTAGTATGCTAAAAGATCAATTTATAAAACACACAGATGCTTGTGTAGACGACTTTTTAAAAGGAGATATCAAATCGCTTTTTAAAAATACCAAGCAACTATCTAAAGTGGTTTTAAATAATTTTAAACCAATGATACCAAAACAGTTTCACGAACTTTGGAAAAAAGGAATTGAAACCAATGAATACTACTTAAAACTTTGTGGTTCTGGTGGAGGAGGTTATATTTTAGGGTTTACAGAAAACTTTGAAAAAGCAAAACAGTCACTTAAAGAGTATAAACTAGAAGTAGTTTATAATTTCTAATAACGGTACTAGTACTTCAAATTGTTTCGCGCAATTTTTTGTAGTGTCGTATTAAAGATCTTATTCCATAAAACTATATGCTCTCCAGAAAACAAAAACATATTTTACTAAAATTTTTCAGTATGTTTTCTGTAGTGAGAGGGTACAATGTCCTCATTGTAGTAATAGCACAATATCTAACATCTGTTTACATTTTAGCGCATGATAAAACGGTTCGTGAAGTTGTTTTAGACGTAAATTTACTTATGCTAGTTTTAGCATCTGCCGCTACAATAGCAGGGGGTTATATTATTAATAATTTTTACGATTCCGAAAAAGATTTAATCAATAGGCCACAAAAATCCATGCTAGATAAATTGGTGAGTCAAAACACCAAGCTTTCTTTTTATTTTGTGCTTAATTTTCTAGCAGTTATCATGGCAAGTGCAGTTTCGTTTAAAGCCGTTTTGTTTTTTTCTATATATATATTCGCTATTTGGTTTTATTCCCATAAACTAAAAAAAACACCAATTATTGGCAATATTACTTCTGCAATTCTAACTATTACGCCATTTTTCGCCATTTTTATGTATTACAAAAATTTCGAACACGTAATTTTTGTACATGCAACATTCCTGTTTTTAATCGTTTCTATGCGCGAATTAGTTAAAGATTTAGAAAACATAAAAGGAGATTTAGCCCTCAATTATAAAACCATACCAATAGTTTATGGCGAAAAATCTTCAAAAATAATGCTTACATTTTTAAGTGCATTCACCCTAATTCCTTCCTATTTATTAATATATAGATACCAAATAGGTAAGATGAATTATTTCTTCTATTTAAGCACGATTCTATTAGCGGTATTTTTAGTATTACTATTTAAATCCAATACAAAAACACAATATCTAATACTACATAATATCTTAAAATTCATTATAGTTTCAGGGGTTTTTAGCATTTTGTTAATAGATGTAAACCTGCTTTTAAACAAATTAGTTTTACTATAAATTTGGGCGTTTGCTACTTCGTGAAAACTACGTAGCAACACGCTTTCGCAAGTCGCTTTTTTATATAAGTTTCTTTAAAAACATTAGTAATAAATAAATGTTTTATACGTGTTTTAAAAAATAGTAATAAAAAAAAAGAGCTCCAACAAATTGCTCAATCGTTAACGCAAGAAATTACTACCATCAAAAATAGTAACTCAACAATCGTAAATCATAATATATACTATATCTTTGCAGCATAATAAATTAAAAAATTCCCATTTCTAAGGGGGGAAATTATGAGTAAGCCAAGAGAAAATAAAAGCAAAGGAAAACCTTCAGGACGTGGTAATAATAACACACGTAACCAAAGCAATGCAAGAGGAAATGCTCCAATAAAAAATCAAGCAGCATCACAAAAGAAAAAGCAAACACCAGCACAAAAATCAGCTAATCCAGATCAAATACGTTTAAATAAATACGTAGCAAATTCTGGTATTTGTTCGCGTAGAGATGCAGATATGCACATCGCAACAGGATTAGTTTCTGTAAACGGAAAGGTCGTAACAGAAATGGGTTACAAAGTAAAACTAGAAGATGAGGTTCGTTTCGATGGAGCAAGAATAAATCCAGAAAAGAAAGCCTATGTTTTACTAAATAAACCAAAAGGTTTTGCGACAACAACAAGTGAGGGAAAAGGTCGTACAGTTATGGATTTAGTAGCAAATGCAACTAATTCTCGTATTAAGCCAATAGGTAGATTAGGTAGAAACAGTAAAGGATTATTGTTATTTACCAATGATGATTTAGTCGCAAGTAAGTTTACCAATTCTAAAAATGGTGTACCTCGTTTATTTCAAATAGAATTAGACAAAAACTTGAGAGCAGAAGATCTTAAAAAAATTAGAGATGGCTTTAAAGTAGAAGGAAAACTAATTGAGGTAGAAGAAGTAAGTTATATCGATGGTGTGTCTAAAAAAGAAATAGGCCTTAAAATTAAAAACACAGGAAATACTATTATTCGTACCATTTTCGATTATTTAAAGTACGATGTGATAAGTGTAGATTGTGTTGCAATTGGGCATCTTACTAAAAAAGATATTCCTCGTGGTCACTGGAAACACCTAACCGAGCAGGAGTTAAATACCTTGAAAATGTTATAATATTCCATTAACTATATATTACATAAAAGTGCGTACTTACCAAGTACGCACTTTTTTTTAATACTAGTTTTAAAACAAATAATAATCGGTATAGAAAAAAAATAAAAAAAAATAAAAAAAAAGTTTGTAATTCAATTTTTTGTATTTCATTTGTACTATAATTAGCTGAACAAATTGAACTCTGTTTCTATGTTCGGGCTTTTGGAAATTAGGAAGTCATATTCAAAAGCAGCTTACAGATTAAGCGACCGAATTTTAAAGCTAACTTCCGAGTATTCTTCTATAGGTGCTAGCCAGCATCAATACGCTTTTGTGCCTACTACAGAGCTAAAAATACAAGTTTGATTGAAGCATTATTATTTGTTTTAAGCAGCATTTTTGCGCTGTTTCCTATTTAAATTTTAACATTTTTAAAAATAATAATGAACACAAAATATATTGATCTAATCGATCAAACTTTCGATTTTCCACAAGAAGAATTTAAACTTGAGGATAATACATTACGCTTTCATGATATTAACCTTATGCAATTGGTTGAGCAATACGGAGCGCCTTTAAAATTCACCTATTTACCACAAATTTCTAATAATATTCAGCGTGCAAAAAAATGGTTTGCCGAAGCTATTGAAAAACATGATTATAAAGGAAATTATAACTATTGCTATTGTACTAAAAGCTCCCACTTTAAACATGTTTTAAATGAAGCTTTACAAAATGATATCCATATTGAAACTTCTTCTGCTTTTGATATTGATATTGTAGAAAGCCTTAAAAAAGAAGGGAAAATAACGAACGATACTTTTGTTATTAGTAACGGTTTTAAAAGAGCTCAATATGTTACAAATATTGCAAGATTGATAAATGACGGACATAAAAATGCCATTCCTATAATAGATAATTACGAAGAAATTGATTTGCTTTCTGAAGAAATAGAAGGTAATTTTAATGTTGGAATTCGTATTGCTTCCGAAGAAGAACCAAAATTCGAGTTCTATACTTCTCGATTAGGAATTGGATATAAAAACATTGTGCCATTTTACAAAAATCAAATTGCAGAGAACAAAAAAGTAGACCTTAAAATGTTACACTTTTTTATCAATACTGGGATTAGAGATAATGCATACTATTGGAATGAATTACAAAAATGTTTAAAAGTATATACAAGCTTAAAAAAGATTTGTCCAACGCTTGATAGCTTAAATATTGGAGGCGGATTTCCTATAAAAAACTCCCTAGCATTCGATTTTGATTATGCCTATATGGTAGATGAAATAATTAATCAAATTAAAACTACTTGCGAAGAAGAAGGAGTTGCTGTGCCTAATATTTTTACAGAATTTGGAAGCTTTACTGTTGGTGAAAGTGGCGGTGCTGTTTATGAAGTTTTATATCAAAAACAACAAAATGACCGTGAAAAATGGAACATGATTAATTCCTCTTTTATTACAACTTTACCAGACACTTGGGCAATTAATAAACGTTTTATCATGTTGCCACTAAACCGTTGGGAATCTAGTTATGAACGCGTTTTACTTGGTGGTTTAACATGTGATAGCGATGATTATTACAATAGTGAACAACATATGAATGCTATTTATTTACCAAGATATAATAAGGATAAACCATTATACATAGGCTTTTTTAACACAGGAGCTTACCAAGAAACCATTGGTGGATTTGGTGGTTTACAACACTGTTTAATTCCGTCACCAAAACATATATTAATAGATAGAGATGCAGACGGAAATATCTCTACAAAACTATTTAGTGAACAACAAAAAAGTGAAGACTTACTTAAAATTTTAGGGTATGCAAACTAAAACTTATGCAGGTATTTCGGAAGAATTTTCGAAACTTGAAACATCAAAAATCGTGTTAATACCTGTGCCTTATGATGGTACAAGTACATGGCAAAAAGGAGCAGATAAAGGTCCAGAAGCATTTTTACATGCTTCAGAAAATATGGAGCTTTATGACATTGAAACAGAAACCGAAGTGTACCAACAAGGTGTATACTTAGCAGATGCTGTTACAGAAAACAGTTCGCCTGAAACAATGGTTGATGCTGTGCACCAAGCAACAAAAAAGTATATTAAAAAGAACAAGTTTGTTACCATTTTTGGAGGAGAACATTCGGTGTCAATTGGTACGGTTCGTGCTTTTCATGAGATGTATCCTAATTTAACCGTTTTACAATTAGATGCGCATGCAGATTTGCGTAAAGAATATGATGGCTCTACATGTAATCACGCCTGTGCTATGTATGAAGCTAGTCAAAATACAAACTTAATCCAAGTTGGAATACGTTCAATGGATATCATGGAGAAATCTGTTATGGATGTGGATAAAACCTATTTTGCACATGAAATGGCTGTAGATGATACTTGGATGGATACAGCAGTAGATCAAATGACAGAAAATGTATTTATAACCATAGATTTAGACGCTTTCGATCCTTCCATAATGCCAAGTACTGGTACACCAGAACCTGGAGGTTTATTATGGTATGAAACACTAGAGTTTTTAAAACAAGTTTTTGAAGAGAAAAACGTAGTAGGCTTCGATATTGTAGAACTTTGCCCAAATAAAATAGATAAATCATCCGATTTTCTTGCAGCAAAATTATACTATAAAATGCTAAGCTATAAGTTTCAAAATGAAGCATCAGAAGATGATTATGACAATACTTTTGACAGTTCCAACGTAAATAAAAATAACAACACTAAATTTCAAGACGAAGATGAGTACTAAAGGACCAATTTCGCAGTTTATAGAAAAACACTATTTACATTTTAATGCAGCAGCTTTAGTAGATGCAGCAAAAGGGTATGAAGCACAACTAGAAAGTGGTGCAAAAATGTTAGTTTCTCTTGCAGGTGCAATGAGTACTGCAGAACTTGGTAAGAGTTTTGCAGAAATGATTCGTCAAGATAAAGTACAAATCATTTCGTGTACTGGTGCAAACTTAGAAGAAGATATCATGAACTTAGTAGCACATTCACACTATAAACGTGTGCCTAATTATCGTGATTTAACACCCCAAGACGAATGGGATTTATTAGAAAAAGGGCTTAATAGAGTAACAGATACGTGTATTCCAGAAGAAGAAGCGTTTAGACGTTTACAAGCACATATTGTAAAGATATGGAAAGATGCTGAAGCTAAAGGGGAACGCTATTTACCTCATGAATATATGTATAAAATGCTATTGTCAGGAGTATTAGAGCAATATTACGAGATTGATATTAAAGATTCATGGATGTATGCTGCTGCAGAAAAAAACCTACCTATTGTTTGCCCTGGTTGGGAAGACAGTACTATGGGGAATATTTTTGCAAGTTATGTGCTTAAAGGAGAATTAAAAGCAAGTACCATGAAATCTGGTATTGAATACATGACTTTTTTAGCAGATTGGTACACAGATAATTCACAAAAAGGTATTGGTTTCTTCCAAATTGGAGGAGGTATTGCTGGCGATTTTCCAATTTGTGTAGTACCAATGTTATATCAAGATATGGAAAGACCAGAAACACCATTTTGGAGTTATTTTTGTCAAATTAGTGATTCTACAACAAGTTATGGTTCGTATTCTGGAGCAGTTCCTAACGAAAAAATCACTTGGGGAAAACTAGATATCGACACCCCTAAGTTTATTATTGAAAGTGATGCAACTATTGTTGCTCCATTAATTTTTGCTTATCTGTTAGGACAATAATGGAACCAAAAAATATTGATAATATTGAGCTTAAATATCTAACTGTTGGTGATTTTGAAGAATTAAAAGAAGCAACGTTAGAATCCTATGGAGGAGTGCTTAATTCGTATTGGAAAAAACACCATATAGAAGAATTAACTTCTATGTTCCCAGAAGGACAAGTAGTTATTAAAATAGATGGCGATATTGCAGGTTGTGCATTATCGCTTATCGTAGATTATGATGCTATTGATGATGAACATACCTACGAAGACGTTATTGGAGGTAAATCTTTTAAAAATCACGATCCAGAAGGCGATGTACTCTATGGTATTGATGTGTTTATTAAACCACAATATCGAGGTTTGCGTTTGGGTAGAAGATTGTATGATTATAGAAAAGAAGTTTGTGAAAACTTAAATTTAAAAGGAATTGTTTTTGGCGGAAGAATGCCAAATTTTCATAAGCACAATCATTTAACTCCGAAACAATATATTGAAAAAGTAAAGCGTAAAGAAATTCATGATCCTGTTTTAAACTTTCAAATTTCTAACGACTTTCATCCTGTTCGTGTATTAAAAGGATATCTAGAAGGAGATACGGCTTCTAATGAATATGCGGTTTTAATGGAATGGGATAATATCTATTATACCAAACCAAATAAAAAAGCTAGTACAGTAAAAACAGTAGTTAGACTAGGCCTAATACAATGGCAAATGCGCCCATATAAAGGTTTAGAAGATTTAATGGAACAAGTAGAGTATTTTATAGATAGTGTAGCTGCTTATCGATCTGATTTTGCTGTTTTTCCAGAGTTTTTTAATGCACCATTAATGGCAGAGTTTAACCATATGCATGAGCCAGATGCTATTAGAGAATTAGCAAAGTTTACAGAAGTTATTGTGCGAAAAATGCAACAGCTTTCCATATCGTATAATATCAATATTATTACTGGTAGTATGCCTGAAGTGGTAGGAGATAAACTGTATAATGTTGGTTATTTATGTAGAAGAGATGGAAGTGCAGAGCGTTACGAGAAAATTCATGTAACACCAGACGAAGCAAAGGTTTGGGGAATGCAACGTGGTCACAAATTACAAACTTTTGAAACCGATTGTGGTAAAATAGGCATTCTAATTTGTTATGATTCTGAGTTTCCAGAACTATCTCGTTTGTTAGCAGATGAAGGGATGGATATATTATTTATCCCTTTTTTAACAGATACACAGAATGGCTATTCTCGTGTACGTTTATGTGCGCAAGCAAGAGCTGTAGAGAATGAGTGTTATGTAGCTATATCAGGTAGTGTAGGTAATTTGCCTAATGTAAATAACATGGATATTCAATATGCACAATCTGCGGTATTTACACCTTGTGACTTTTCATTTCCAAGTAATGGAATTAAAGCAGAAGCAACAACAAATACCGAAATGATTTTAGTAGCAGATGTCGATTTAAGTTTGTTAAAAGAATTGCATTCTTTTGGCGCAGTAAAAAATTTAAAGGATAGACGAAAAGATTTTTACGATGTTATTAGAATTAATAACAATAAATAATATATTTAAACTTTAAAATAGTAATTATAGGATTAGATTTTCGCTCCTGTCTATATCTAGATAGGTTCACGGAAAGGAAAAAAATTTTTAAATGGCAAATAAAAAAGACAACCTAAAGCGAGTAATTGTAGATTTTAAAAAGCTAACTCCAGAGATTTTAGCATTATTGGTAGAAAAATATCCGGATGGATATGATGAAGACCAAATTATTTCATTTAGAAATATTAAAAATGAAATTGTAGAAGCCGTAGAGGTTACAACAGAAGATACTAAGTATCTTGTAAAAGTAAGCACTAAACTAGCTGTAACTATGGAGAATTATGATGAAGATGACTATGAAGATTTTGATGATAATGATCCAGAAGCAGTGCAAGAACCAGAGATTTCTGATGAGGATTTAGATTAAAATCACAAGATGATTTTTAATAAATCATAATACTCTTTAGTAATATGTAAACCATTATGCCCTGCATCTGTAATAGGATGCAGCATAATGTTTTCAGGATTTAATACCTTTAGTTTTTTGGTGTTTGTTTCTGGGTTTATTAAAAAATCTCGGGTACCATAACAAATATGGATTGGGCATTTTACTTCCTGAACAAATTGGTAAGAAGGTATGTCATATCGCATTAAAAATTTTGGGACTGGAGGAGCAATTTCTTCTGCAATTAAAGTTTTCCAAGAATAATATGGCGCATTTAGTATGAGCATTTTTGGATTGTTTTTTGACGCAACATAACTTGCCATACCGGTACCTAATGAGAATCCTAAAACAGTAATTTTATCTTCGCTATAAAGCATTTTAGTGTAGTCGTATACTTTTTGCGCATCATTAAATAGCTCATCACTATTGCTATAATTTCCATCACTTTTTCCGTAATTTCTATAATCAACAAAAAGTACATCGTAATTGTTTTCTAAAAATAAATGTGCTCGTTTCCCCCAATCATGTATCGCGCCTGCATTACCATGAAAATATAAAATAACCCCTTTAGATGCTTCGGCTTTAAAAAGAACTGCGTTTAAAAAAATGTCTTTTTCTACTTCAATATTAACTTCTTCAAAAGGTTCTGTAAATTGAAAAACATAATCTTTATCTAAATGTTTCGGATTAAAAAAGAAACGTTCCTGTTTAAAGTATAGAAAAACTAAGGAGAGCAGATATAATACTATTAAAGCAACAACGGTTCTTTTTAAACGTCTAACTATTTTTCTGAAATTAATTTTCAAGAGATTTCTTTTTTAATGTTTCATACAAAAATACAGTAAAAACTATAATATATTCTAAAGCAATAATATAAAGGTTTTCAGACTTGTCTGCTTTGTCAATATTAATGTAAGCCAAATAACTAAGTATAATAACAAAACTCCAAACTAATGGAAATTTATAATTGGTGAAAATCGATAGTATTAATAATGTCGAAATATACCAAGGATGAATAGTGGTGCTTAAAAACAAATAAAAAACAAAAGCAAATAACATCGATTGTATTAGTTGTTTGGTTGTTTTGTTTTTTTTGAAAAATGCTAGATATAACACAAAAAGCAGTATCAAAGCAGGAAGTATTTTGCCAATAATAGCAATTTCATTATAACCTCTAAACCAATAGCCTATTTCTCGAGCGATATAATAAACACTTGCATTAAACTCGAAATTTTGAAACCATAACCCAACGGTTTGTGCATAATTATTTACAAATTCGGAAGAGTAAAAAGGTAGAAATAAGAGAAGTGTTGTAAAACCAACAATACTATAAAACCAAATTAATTTGGATATTCCTGAGTAAAGAGAAGTTCTTGTTTTGTTTTGAGTTTTTTCTACCATACTCGAAGGAATAGCTGTTTTTTGAAACCACTTAAAAAACAATGGTAAAAATAACAACGGTATTAACTTTATCGAAACGGAGCAAGCAAAAACCACTGCAGCTTGTTTCCATTTGTTAATATGTAGTAGGTATAAACTCCAAATTAAAAAGAAGAGCATCACGCCTTCAAAATGAAGGTTTCCTGTTAATTCTATAATAATAAAAGGGTTTAAAATGTACCAAAAGATATGGTGTACAGGAAGCTTTAGCTTTTCTAAAAGTTTTTTTCCAAAATATAGGGTTCCAAAATCTGCAGCAATAATTATAAGCCTTAAAACGATTGCAGAACCTAAAATGCTTTTTCCTGTAAAAATATCTGCAATTATAAAACAGAGTTGATTTAAAGGAGGATAGTTTGTAAAATGACTTCCGTTTAACATTCCCATTCCTGCATACAGTTCTTCTGCTTGTTCTATAGGTAATTCACTATTTATTATAAAGGATTCTGGTGTGTATAAATATGGATTAAAACCTTCTAAAATCATCCTTCCATCCCAAATAAAACGGTAAAAATCTTGAGATAGATTGGGTATGGCAAGAATAAAAACGACTCGAAATAGAAAAGCGATATAGGTTAATAGCTTGATTTTGTTTTTGTTGTGCTCTACTAATTTATAAAATAGAAAAAAAAGGGCGACGTATAGAGTTAGTAGTTTCATATAGTCGGTTCTTACCAAATTATAGGCAAAAACAAAATAAAATAGCATGCTTGATAATACCAATAATAGGTACGGTTTTTTTAACTTTAAAAAGATGTTCTGGTATCGCATGAATCAAATATAAATATTATTTGTTTGTCTGTTTTAAAGGAGATGTTAAATGCATGCTTTAAAATGAATAACACATAGTTTGTGTGCAAATAAGTCTGTGTTTTTATTTGCTCCTTACGCTATTGAAAATATTTATTTAACAGTACAATTGATAATGCTTTGTTATTTTTGTAATTAAAATTAGTAGCTATGAAAAATATATTTAATTGCGTTGTTTTTTTATTTCTTCTTGTTTCTTGTAAATCTGAAGGAGATAAAAAAACAGATATAGTTTCCGCTGAAAATGAAAAAACAAATAGTTTAGTAAATACAAGTAAACAAGCCTTTTCAGAAAAAGAAAATTTTAAAAAGTATTGGTATGCAGGAAAAGCGGAGCTTAATAGTTATGTGTTGAAACAGTCTAGATATAATGAAATTCGTACAGGGGAAGTAGTATTGATTTTTGTAACGGAACCATTTTCTTTAAGTAAGCAAGTGAAATTAGATGCACCACAAAAAGCAGGAGATGATAAGGTAACAGTGATGAAATTAAACCAAGTACGAAAGTTTCATACGGGTATTTATGACTATTCTATTGTGACTTCTACGTTTACTCCTGTAGATTATATAAATTATCCGTTAACCTTAAAAACAACAACGAGCATTCAAGAATGGTGCGGACATACCTTTACGCAATTAAATCTTGAAGGGATGCAGTATAACTTTAAACAATTCTCTTATTTTGAATCAGATGGAGATGAAGAAAGAAGTTTTAAAGCTGCTTGGTTAGAAGAAGATTTAATGACGCGAATTCGTATACAGGACGGACAGTTACCAGAAGGAGAAATTATGTTAATTCCATCTACCATATATAGTCGTTTTACTTATACTAAAATGCAAGCTCAAAAAGCAAATATTAAGAAGGAAGCGCTAGAAAATACTACATCTTACACGGTTACCTATTTAGATATTGATAGAACGGTTACTATACTAGTGGAAAAGGAATTTCCATATAAAATATTAGAATGGACCGAAGATAATGGCGATGGATTAGTTACTTCGGCTACTTTAAAAGCAAGCTTAAAAGAACCATATTGGAACCAAAAAAGTTTGGAAGACGCGTCTAAAAGAGAAGCGCTTAAATTATTGCAATAAAATCGTTTTTATTTAAAATCACTTTCTAAGAATTAACTTACATAGGAATTTATATTGCGATTCTTATTTTTGTTTTTCGTATTGTTAATCAGGTGTTTATACGCTAATGTATTTTACTGAAAACCTGTAATTTAGATGGGTGTAACCAATTGTAGTATTTCTACTATAAGTAATCTTTTTTAATATGTATAACAAAAGAAAAAAACCCATTAATTATTTGTCTGTATTGCTACTTGTATTTTCTTTGTTTTTTACCATACTAAGTTGTAATGAAGTAAAAAAAAATACTGAAGTACAGGTTGATAAAGAAACACCTATTGCAATAGAAATCCCTGAATATTTTTTGCTTCGTCCAGAAGTGGAGAAAGCATACGGATATTCGCATGCTGTAAAAATTGGCAATGCAATAAAAATATCAGGAGCTGTGAGTATGGATGATGAAGGAAATCCTACAGCAGTTGGTGATTTAGGACAGCAAATGAAAAACTGTTATGCTGATTTAGATAAGATTTTAAAGCATTATGGTTGCACTTTTGACGATGTAATTGTTGAAAATGTTTTTACTACTAACATGCCTTTATTTTTAGAAAACGCAGCGTATAGAAATTCTATTTATACAAAGCAATTTCCAACAGGTTCTTGGCTTGGTGTTAAAGAATTAGCCGTTCCAGAATTTATGATAGAAATTGAACTGGAAGTGCATAAATCGGAATAGTTTAAGCTAGATACTGTTCTTATTAACAAGTGAATTTTGAACATGTAAGCTGTAGCTGCGTTAGCGATGGAACGGTTTGTTTGAGCTCCTCAAAGAGAGCGAGTAGTGAGAGCGCGACCTTTAGGTAACGCCCAATAAATTAGGCTTTAGAGGTTAGAGATTTAAAAAATACAAATCCGAAACCAATAAAAAGCATGAGGTGAAAAGGGAAAAGCCCGAAATCTCCTCCTTGGTCGCCAACTACAAAAGCGCTGTACATTCCAAAAGCAAAATAGAGCATTAATATACCTTCAATAATTACATGTGCTGAAATGTTTTTCTTTAAGTATTTATTGCCTTTCCAACTATCTTTTATACTATTAATATTGAATTTTGGTGTACGAACAAAATCGCTACGTTTGCCAAAATGACCTTCTAAAACAGCAATAGAATTATGCAAAGAAAAACCCATTGCTATGGAGAAAAAAGTAAAAAACAAAGCAATGTACTGTATGAAATTTTTCACGGTATTACCGTAGGTTTTTTTATACATGTACCAATAACATATAAAGAAAATAAGTGTGCTTATTACAAAGAAACTCATTACATAAAAATAATTTTTTAAATGTGCATATTCATTTTTTATGTAAAGCATTGGTATACTTAAAATAGCAACAATTAGTACATTTAAAAACATGGTGGAGTTTAGTAAATGTAATATGCCGTGTACTTTTGTTTTGGTAGAAATATTTTTGCTTTTAAGAACATTTAATAGCATTTTTCTAAAGTTTTCTGCACCACCTTTGTTCCATCGAAACTGTTGCGATCGTGCTGCACTTATTACCACTGGTAATTCTGCTGGAGTTTCTACATCTTCTAAATATTTGAATTTCCAGTTTTTTAATTGTGCTCGGTAACTTAAATCTAAATCTTCGGTAAGGGTATCTCCTTCCCAGTTTCCAGCATCAATTATGCAGGTTTTTCGCCAAACACCAGCTGTGCCATTAAAATTAATAAAGTGCCCTTTACTGTTTCTACCAACTTGTTCTAAGGTAAAATGTGCATCTAATGCAAAAGCTTGAATTTTTGTTAATGTAGAATAGTTTCTATTTATATGTGCCCAACGGGTTTGTACCACACCAATTTGAGTATCTTTAAAATGTGGAATGGTTTGTTTTAACCAGTTTTTATTAGGAAGAAAATCGGCATCAAAAATAGCAATAAATTCTCCTTTAGCAATTTCTAAACCTTCCTTTAGCGCTCCAGCTTTAAATCCTTTTCTATTGGTTCTACAGATGTGTTTTATATCTAAGCCACTTGCTTTAAGTTTCTCAATTTGTTGGGCTGTAGTTTCTATAGTTTCGTCGGTAGAATCATCTAAAACCTGAATTTCTAGTTTGTCTTTTGGATAATCCATTTCTGCAATATTATCTAACAAACGTTCCATAACATATAACTCGTTATAAACAGGAAGTTGAATAGTTACAAATGGAGTTTCTTTTGTGCTTTTTAAATTGAATTTTGGGGAATGGTCTTCTTTTTTTTGAGCAGCGATATAATTAAATAATAGGTTTAATTGTGCTAATGCATAAAAGAAAATTAGCAGTAAAGCAGTAGAGTATATTATGATGATGATGGTTTCTAAAATCATTTTTTAAAGCTGTATTTAAAGATCCAACCAAGTATTTTAATTCCTGCAAAAACACTTCCTTTTACGGTTCCTGAAACTTTAGAAACACCAATTCTGTTTCTGTAATGTACAGGTATTTCTACATAGGTTAACTTTTGTTTTAATGCTTTTAATTGCATTTCTACGGTCCAGCCATAGGTCTTGTCTTCCATGTTTAGCGCTAGTAATTTATTATATTTAATAGCTCTAAAAGGACCAAGGTCTGTAAACGTTGTGCCAAAAAAGAGCTTCATTAAAAAAGTAGCTAACCAATTCCCAAAAATTTGTTGCGGTGTCATAGAACCAACTTCCCGTAATTCTTTTACCCTTGCACCTACAACAAAGTCTGTATTGTTTTCTATAATTGGTTGTATGAGCTTGGATAGTTCTTGTGGGAAATCGCTATAATCTCCATCTAAGAAAACAATAATGTCTGGTTTGTGTGCTTGTTTTGCAACGTAATCCATGCCTTTTAAACAAGCATATCCATATCCTTTCTTATTTTCGGTTAAAACAGTTGCTCCAGCATTTTTCGCGTTTTCTTCTGTGGCATCGGTAGAGTTGTTACTAATGACAATAATTTCGTCGACTGTTTTAGGAATGTCCTGAACCACATTCGCTATAGAATCTTGCTCATTATAAGCAGGTATTATTACTTTTATTTTGGGCATTTATTTGAGGTCACTTAGTTTATTCTCTTTTTTAAACGTTGCTATATCGGTCCACGTTTTAATTTTTTTTCCTTCGGAATATTTACTTGCTGCTATTATTTCTTCCTTATTATATAGTAAGCAATAGCCGTTTTTTAAGTTGTTTTTTAGTTGGCACTTATGATTTATTTTCTCGTTTTCATCATAAAATAACCACCAGTCTATTTTTTTTCCATTTTTAAAATGCCCTTCTTTTTCTTTAGTTCCATTCTTGGTATAGAACATCCAATATTGGGTTTCCAAACCTAATTTAAAAGTGCCAGATTTTGATTTTTTTCCATTATTAAAATAATATTTCCAAAACCCATTTTCTTTTCCATTTATAAAAAGGCCTTCGGATTGTAAAGTGCCATTGTCAAAATAATTTTTCCAGTATTGTATTGGTTTTCCGTTTGCAAAGGTACCTTCTTTTTTTAGTTTACCATTATTGTAATAGAATTTCCAGTAATTATTAGGTATGCCTTGATTGTAATTGCCTTCTTGTTGCAGTTTTCCATTAGAGAAAAACGTTTTCCAAAAACCTGTTTCTAAATTATTTTCAAAATAGCCTTGTTTGTTTTTACTTTTGTTTTGAAAAAAATAAGCCCAAAAACCAGATCGTTTTCCGTTTAAGAAATGCCCATGGGCTTCTAGATTTTTGTTTCTGTAATAGAATTTCCAAAAACCATTTTCTAAATCGGTTTTGAATGCACCTTCTTTTTCAATGCTTCCGTTTTGGTAATAGAATTTCCAGTATTGCGTTTTTTCTTTGTTTTCTATCCAACCTTCTGCTTTTAAATTTCCATTTTTATAATAGGTTTTCGAGTACGTTTTTTCCGCGAAAACGTTACCACTTAAAAGGATTATAAAAAGTAATAGAAGGTTTTTCATTTTAAATTTAAAAAGAAATAAAGCTTACTAGTTTTTATTTAGTAAGTCCATTAGATCTACATCATTACCTAATAAAACTTCAGTCGGATTAATTCTTCCATCCATACTATCATTTTCTAATTTTAACACACCTCTTGGGCAAACCGCAGAACAAACCCCGCAACCAACACAGCTGGACCTTACAATGTTTTCTCCTTTTTGTGCATAGGCACGAACGTCAATTCCCATTTCACAACTGTTAGAACAGTTACCACAAGAAATACATTGTCCGCCATTGGTAGTAATTCTAAATCTTGAGAATAAACGTTGTTGAATTCCCATAATAGTTGCCATTGGACAACCCATTCTGCACCAAGCTCTATTTCCTAATATTGGGTAAAAACCTGTACCAATTACTCCAGAGAATATGGAACCAATTCCAAATCCGTAAAAAGTACGTAATGCGCTATCGAAGTTATAGGTGTTTTGGTTTATACCGAAAGAAAAATAGCTAGCGTTAATTTTTATCTGACTTAAATCGAAAAAGGAAAAGAAAATTAAAAAAGCGATGGTTAATACATAAAAACCAATAGCACCTCTAAACGCACTTTTGTTTAATTCTTTTCTTTTGAAATATAGAATTCCAGCAAGCAAAACAGTTAAGAAAACTCCAATACTAATTAAGAATACATTTTTTGTGAACCAATATTTTTCGGAATCATAACCTAAATAGGTAGAGATTACGGCAACAGTGGTTACCACAGAGAATACAAGAACAGAATTAATCATCCAACGTTCAAATTTCCATGCTTTAACTCCTTTGTCGCTTAATTGCCTAAAAGAATCTCCAGCAGTTTCTGCTAGTCCGCCACAACCACAAACCCAGGAGCAATACCATCTTTTTCCATATTTATAAGTTAAAAAAGGAGAGATAACAAAAATCATGACTACTCCTAAGATTAAGAAAAATAGTCCAACGGTTTGTGCATTTATAAATTGATCCACTCGCCATTGATCAAAGGCATAGTAGTTTAAAGGCCACATGTTTTTAAGGTCGTTGTAGGGTAAGGAGAAATCATCAGAATTTAAACGCGCCATTAATTCTGGAATTACAAATGCAAAAGCAGTTTGAAAAAACATAACCGATGCAGTACGTAATTGTTGATAGCGATTGTGTCTATATTTTAGCATAAACTTGTAACCAAAAGCTAATATTGCTACTGTGTATAAGGTACCGTAAACAAACCATTGACTAGCATTATTACCACTTAAAAGGTTACTTAAAGGATCGAAAAGTGCAATTAAACCAGTATTTGCTGCACCATCTACACCAAGGCCTAGATATTGCGGATAAAAATACAGAACAATATAAAATACCGTTAATACCACACCTAAAGCCCAACCTAAAACACCACGAGAGGAAATAGACTTAAACCAAACACCATCATTTTTTATTCCTTCTAATTTATGAAGATATGCCTCTCTAGAATATAGAATGGTACCGCCTGTAATTAAACCTAAAGAAATCGCTAAAAATACTGCTCGATTAGGAAAGTTAATATTAAACAAAGCTAACACTAGGATGCATAAACCAACTAGACCAGTGGCTAATGCTAATTTTTGTTTTGTAGTTATGTTTAAAGCATCTGGTGTTGCCAAAGACATGCTATGATCGATCTTGTTACTCATTATTTTTAGGGATTATGCGGTTTGTAGTTTGTTTGTGTAAGCAAGGAGAATTTCTTTCTCAAAGTGCTTATAAAATTCCGGATCAAAATTAGCTTGAGCTAGATGTTGCATAACAAAATCTATATCCCGTTTTTCGGTTAGCCAACGGTCAAATACTTCATGACGCATTCTAATTCCGAAAGTATTAATGCCAAGAAAGGTGTTGTCTACCGTGTTATAACAAACCGTAATACATTTGGTGTCGTCTTCGTGTTTCCAATGAAAATGTGCTTCATTTTCTCTAGGTTTAGAAAATACCCAACCATAGGTTTGGTATTCAATATCTAAAAATTTTGCCGAGTTAAACCAATGTGCTGGTTTGTATTCTGTAGGGTTTCCACAAATAGTTTGTGCTAAAGCTTCTCCCATCATTCTACCTGTATACCAAACGGCTTCAATAGGTCTTCGCTCTCCAATACCACCTTCACGTTGCTCTGCACAATCTCCAATAGCATATACATTAGGAATATTTGTTTCTAGTTTTCTGTTTACTAAAATACCCCTACCAGTTTCGATATTAGAAGTTTTTAAAAATGCTATATTCGGAGAAACTCCTGCCGTTAAGCCAACCACATTACAAGCAATTTCCTCATCGGTTTCTGCAATTACTATAGATTTAACTCTTCCGTTTTCATCTGATTTTATCTCTTTTAAATTGGTAGATAAACGCAAATCAATATGGTGGTTTTTAATGTGTCTATTAATCATAGCGCTTTCACCTTCAGGTAAAACGCCATTCCAAAAACTATTTTCTCTTACTAAAAAAGTAACTGGAATACTTCTAGAATTTAGCATTTCTGCCATTTCAATTCCTATTAAACCACCACCAACTATTACCGCTCGATTGCAAGCTTTGTTATTTGGTGCGTTTTCTTCTAAAGTATCTAAATCTTGTTTGCTATATAAGCCTTGAACACCTTTTAAGTCTTGTCCTGGCCAACCAAATTTATTAGGTTTACTTCCAGTTGCTAGTACTAAAGTGTCATATTGTAAGCTGTCTCCTTCTGCGAATTGTAGGGTTTTAGTGTCTGTATCTATAGTTTCTACAAACCCTTTTTTTAATTCTATTTTGTTTTTTTTCCAAAATGAATTTTCATAAGGTTGTGTATGCTCAAACTTCATATGTCCCATATATATGTACATTAAAGCGGTACGAGAAAAGAAATAATCAGTTTCTCCAGAGATGATAGTGATTTTTTTATCCGAATTTTTTCGAATGTGTCTAGCTACTGTTACACCAGAAATTCCATTTCCTATAATAACTACATGTTCCATATTTAGGTTGGTTTTAAATTGTACTGAAGGTTAGGTCGAGATACAAGATAAAAACTTAATTGGTATTCCATATTTAGAATTAATATAAATTGGATTGAGATGTAAGGTTTTTCAATGCATGTAGACGTTGGTTTTTTTTATTTTTTTTGAAAGTTTTAAGAAACATTTAAGACTGAAGCAAAAGTTATTACGATTTTGAATACTGTTTTTGACTGGATTTTTTCAGCAAGACGTCTACGAATTAAATAAAATAATACTATGAAAAATACCATACTAATTGTGTTTGTCTTGCTAGGAAGTCTTTCCGCGAAAGCACAAAACTTAGAAACTTTTTTTAAGCAAGCAGATGCGTTTTTGCAAGCAAATGTTGTAAATGGAAAAGTAGACTACGAATCTATTAAAAAGGATACAAAATCACTTAACGAAGTATTAGAGCTAGCAGCAAATATTACTATAAATAAAGAAGACGCTAAAAACTATCAGGCATTCTGGATAAATGCTTATAATTTATCAGTTATTAAAGGGTTAGTAACTAATTATCCTACTAAATCCCCATTAGAGGATAGCGGTTTTTTTGATAAAACAAAATACACTTTAGCAGGAGAGAAAGTAACCCTAAACACCATTGAAAACACGCTGCTAAGAGCTCCGTTTAAAGATCCTCGTTTTCATTTTGTTTTGGTGTGTGGCGCAGTTGGTTGCCCTCCATTAATTAGTAAAGCATACCTGCCAAGTACCTTAGAAAAACAATTGCAAAAGCAAACAGTTTTAGCTTTAAATGGAACTTATTTTATAAAAATAAACCCTAAAAAGAAACAAGTAGAGGGTTCTAAGATTTTAGAATGGTATAAAGAAGATTTTACTAAAAACGGAACAACTGAAATAGAATATATAAACACGATAAGAACAGAAAAAATTCCAACAGACTATACGTTAACCTACTTTGAATATGATTGGAGAATTAATAAACAGTAATGAAGTAATAAAAGAACAATAATGAAAAATATAAAAATGAAAAAAACACTAGTCTTAGCAATCGCATTAGTAATTAATTTTGCTGGTTTTTCTCAAGAAGAAGACCAAAATGAAGGAAGCAATATTCAAACTTATACACCTTCTAAATTATTAAAAAAAGGACAATGGGATATCAAGTTTTTTAATAGCCTGTATACACAAACAAAAACTACAGGTGATGGTACAGGAAAATCTTTTGATATTGATAGACAAAATTTTTTCACAAATACCACAGAGGTTTATACAGGAATAAGTAAAAATTCTAGAATAAATGTAGGTTTAATTATTCAGGTTAGAGCAAATAATTATGGAGGACAGGACGCCTTTAGTGTTTTTGATTTTGAAAACAATGGAATAGACTCTAGAAGTGGTTTAACAACTATTGCTCCTTCTATACGTGTACAACCTTTTGCTAGTGTGCCTAATTTCTCTTTTACAAGTTCTGTATACTTTGCCGTTTTTGAAGATAAAGATGTACCAGCATATTTAGATAAGAGAAGTACTTTTTGGGAAACGAAATTTTTCTATGATAAGACTTTTGGTGGTGGAGACTGGCAGATATTTACAGAAGCCGATTTTGGTTTTAATTTTGGAGAAACTACTACAGATGCCTTAGAAAGTGGCGATGCTGTTAATGTGGGGGAGCGTTTTGCTAATAATAGTTTGTTTTTGCCTGTAAGTGCATTTCTAAGTTATTTTCCATCTTCTAAATCTACATTATTTGTAAATGCCCAACAAGCCTTTTTAATGGATCTAGGAAATGAATTTGAACAAAATTATACCCAATTAGGTTTTGGTGGGAAATACCAATTAACGCAAGCATTAAACATAGAAGCTTCTTATGGTAAAATTGTAAGAGGAAATAATTTTCAAGGTTTAGGAAGCACTTTTAGTTTAGGACTTAGAGCATTATTGTAAAATACGTTTAATAATGAATACATGCATTCTCCCGCTGTATTAGCGGGATCTTTTTCTTATATTTCATGAATAATTTGAAAGAATGAAATACTGTAATTTTTTTTTAGTTTTTCTATGCTGTGCGTTGCAATCCTGCACATCGCAAACAAAAATTAATGGCGTAAGTTTTGTTGCTTCTAGAACTGCTGTTACAGAAGAACATGTAAACCCTGTAGCCGAAATTCATGCCAATTATGCAGCAGTAATGCCTTTTGGGTTTATTAGGGATCTAAATAATCCCGAAGTTGTCTACAACACTAAAAGGCAATGGTATGGAGAAAGTAGAGTTGGTGTAGAGCAGTATGCTAAAAGCTTAGAGGCTAAAGGCATAAAAATAATGATTAAGCCTCAAATTTGGGTTTCAAGAGGACAATTTACAGGTTATATTAAAATGGAAAGCGAAGCCGATTGGCAAAAACTTGAAACATCGTATTCTAGTTTTATATTGGAATATGCCAAATTAGCCGAAGAAATCCATGCAGATATTTTTTGCATTGGCACAGAATTAGAACAATTTGTAAATCATAGACCTGAGTATTGGAATACTTTAATTATTGCTATTAAAAAGATATATAAAGGAAAACTCACTTATGCAGCCAATTGGGACGAATTTAAAAGAACCCCTTTCTGGAATGCATTAGACTATATTGGAGTAGACGCTTATTTCCCTGTTAGTGAAAGTAAAACACCAACTATAGAAGAATGCTTAGAAGGTTGGAAAACACATAAGCCAATAATTAAAGAGATTGCTGATGCTTATAATAAACCAATATTATTTACCGAATATGGATACCGAAGTGTCGATTTTGCAGGGAAAGAACCTTGGAATTCCGATAGAAGTATGGATACTGTAAATTTTGAAGCACAGAATAATACTACTAAAGCGCTGTTTGACACTTTTTGGAAAGAAGATTGGTTTGCTGGAGGTTTTTTATGGAAATGGTTTCACGATCATGAAAATGTAGGTGGCGAAAATAATAGTCAATTTACCCCTCAAAATAAACCAGTAGAAGGTATCATTAAAGCACATTTTGAATCCAATAAATGAAAATAACTTATATAGCATTTATACTTTTTTTTTCTTTGTTCTCGGCTTTTTCTTTAGCACAAGAGCAAACAGTTTTAGATGTGAAAGTACAAGGAAACAAAAAACTGAAGTCTTCATTAATAAAAAAAATATCTAAAGCACAAGCAGGTAAAGTTTTAGACTCTATGATTTTAGAGGAAGATATAAAACGCTTAAAACGTTTACCTGCAGTATCGCATGCCTATTATCAAGTTTTTCATTCTCACGATAATAGTTATAATGTGTTTTATACTATAGAAGAGAATTTTACTATTATTCCATCATTAAGTATCTACACAACTAATGATGATGAATTTGCATATCGTATTGGTTTGTATGAATTTAATACTCTAGGCCAAAACATTATTTTTGGAGGTTTTTATCAAAAAGATATATTTAGTTCTTATGGTATAAACCTTAGAGCACCTTTTTTATTTAGTCGAGCCTTTGGTTTGGCAGTTAACCATCAAGATTTAAATACAGAAGAACCTGTTTTTTTTAATAATACTTCAGCAAATTACAAGTATAAAAATAAATCCTATGAGGTTTTAACACTATATCAACCTAATTTTAATAATCGTTTTGAAGTAGGTCTTAACTATTTTCTTGAAGAATATAAGTATTTAAATGGAGCAACAAGCCCTTCGGTTCCACAGGGGTTTTCCGTAAAAAAGCTATTGTATAAAGGGATTTATGAATATAATAATTTAGACTATTATTACCAATATGTGTCTGGATTTAAAAGTTTGTTTAATTTTCAATATGTAACTTCTACTAGTAAAGATGTATCCAACTTTTTAATTGGATGGAATGATTTTCATTTTTATAAAAGAATAGGTAACAAAGGAAATTGGGCAAATAGATTGCGTCTTGGTTTATCTAGTAATGATAAAACACCATTTGCACCTTTTTCTGTAGATAATAATGTGAATTTAAGAGGCGTTGGTAATACGATTGATAGAGGTACAGGTGCTATTGTTGTTAATACCGAATATAGACAAACACTATTAGACAAAAATTGGTTTGCAATTCAAGGAAATGCTTTCGTCGATGCCGGTACTTGGCGAAATCCTGGTGGTGATTTAAGTGATTTTAGTAAGTCAAAAAATATTAGAGTTTTTTCTGGTATTGGTTTTAGACTAATACATAAGCGTATTTTTAATGCTATTTTTAGAATAGATTATGGTTTCGGAATTACAAAAGGAGAAACACAAGGTCTGGTTTTTGGTATCGGACAGTATTTTTAGTAATCAAAGATCATAAAATTAAAGATTTATTAAAGTAATATTACCTGCATTTTAAAAAAGGAATACCAATATTTACTGTTCGTTATCAATTTTACAATAGAATTATTAAATGAAACATTATAGAACACTGGCAATTGGAGATATTCATGGCGGGCTAAAAGCATTAGAACAACTATTGAGTCGTATTGAAATAACGACAGATGATGCTTTTATTTTTTTAGGAGACTATGTAGATGGTTGGAGTGAGGCAGCACAAGTGATTCAGTTTCTAATAGAGTTTTCAAAACAAAATCATTGTACGTTTATAAAAGGAAACCATGATCTTTGGTGTGAACAATGGTTAGAAACAGGCAGTATTAATCAAACCTGGTTGATTCATGGAGGAAAAGAAACCATAGAGAGTTATAAAACCTTCTCTGAGAACGATAAAAAAATACATCTCCAGTTTTTTAAAAACATGCGACTTTGTATGTTGGATGATAAACAACGGCTGTTTTTACACGCAGGATTTACCTCACCACATGGTATTGGAAGAGAGATGAATAAAGCAACTTTTTATACCGATAGAACACTTTGGGAAATGGTACTAGCTATGGATAAAAGTATTACAAAGAATTCTTTATTGTATCCAAATAGGTTAAAGCATTATTTCGAAATTTATATTGGACATACTCCAACTACAAATTTTAATTTAGATGTTCCCACCAATGCTGTAAATGTTTGGAATGTAGATACTGGTGTGGCCTTTAAAGGCAAGCTTTCTGCATTAAATATTGATACTAAGGCTTATTTTCAAAGTGATCCTGTGTATACCTTATATCCTAATGAAAAAGGAAGGAATAAATAGAATGTTTTAAGCAATATGTTTTTTGTAATAGGCATATAAATCTTCTGCTGAAGCACCAAACCCTTTTTTGATATAAATCATTAAAAAGTGATATTGTAATTTCCAAACCCCATGTTTTTTATACAATCTTGCTGAGGTTCTTATTTTTTTATTTAGCACAATAAATTCCTTTTTAGCATACAGTTTATTTATTAAAATAATGTCTTCATAAATAACATAGTTTTCACTAAAACCTCCAATACTATTAAATAAATCCTTAGTAATAAACAGACTTTGATCTCCTCCTCTACAGGCTTTCCAATTAAATTTTGTAAACCAACTCGCCAAACGTAACCACCAATGATTGCTGTTAAATTGCATCCTGAAACAACCTGCTAGGTTGTTGTTTTTTACAGCATTAATAATGTGTTGGTCAAAGTTTTTTGGCGGAAAAGAGTCTGCATGTAAAAAGTAAAGAATGTTTCCGGAAGCATGTTTTGCACCAAGATTCATTTGTTTTGCTCTTCCTTTTTCTGAAGGAATTATTTGAATGCCCGGTTGCATGTAGTCGTTACCTATTAAAGACTTCTCAACTACTTTCGAGATGCTAGTTTTAAAATTACGAACTATTTCTTGAGACCCATCTGTGCTTCCTCCATCCACAACAAGTATTTCAATATTATTTTTTCGAGAAATATTTTCATATAAATGGGATAGCAGATTTTTAATAGTATCTGATTCGTTTAATATTGGAATGAGGATAGAAATTTTATTCATTCAAATCCCAATTGTAATCTTTATAACTCTTTTTTGCGTTGGAAGAAATATTTATTTCTGTATAAGTGTTTAAGAAATCAATAAGATTCCCGTTTTGTTTAAAATCTTTAGAAAACCATTGAAAAATTTTTGAAATCTTAATAGTATTTGAAGAAATCTCGTTTCGATTATTATCTGCTAAAAAACCTTTGGTAGCCGCTGTTAATTGTGCTTCTAATTTACTTGCAGTAAAAGCTTCGTTTTGTAATTTCGGACAAGAATATGATGCGCAAACAATTGCAAAATGTATTCTTGGTTCTTCCATTTTTCGTAAAATTTGATGCTCAATTTCATCAAGATTATACCATTTATTGCCAAGTTTCCATAAGCGTTGCTCCCACGGGTCTTTAATATCTTTAATGCTCTTTACGGGATAATTTCTAATAATTAAATCTACGGTCATAGCATTGTAGGCATTTATCCAATATGCTAGTTTATCTTCTTTTGTCCATGCTTCATTTGGCATGTTATCAGCTAAAGAATCTATGTAAATACGTAATTCGGTTGAGTTTTTTTTAAAGGATACGTAGTTTACATTACCAGTTTCGGTTACATTTTTATGTAATAATGTATTCCATGTTTCGTGGTTAAAAGTTTCTTTAACATTATGTTCTATACTGTTTGCTACTTCTAATTTAGCTGGTTGAGGTGATTCGGGTATTTCGTTTTTAATAAGTTCTTCAACTTCAACTTCAACTTCAACTTCAGGTGTACCCTCTTGGGCTTTTATAGTAGTAGTTTCTTCTTTTACATTCTCGTTGTTGTTTACTATTTGTTTTGTAGAGGAACAAGAACTGATTAGAATAGCAAAAAAAATCAGACTAAAATATTTCATAGTATTTGTTTCTCTATTCGTCAAAACTTATCGAGTTACCTTACACAAGAGGTGCGTTATTTAGAAGTGTTTTTATTTATAGGATATATTTCTTGACTAATAAAATCTTTTGGAAAATTTTCGTCACCTTCAAAACCAAGTTCGATATCTCTACCATCATAAGGAATGTGGTTTGTTTTAAAAATGTAATCCCAAATACTTAATGTAATTCCGTAATTAATTCCATATGTAACCCCTTCTGGTAATTCTTTTACATGGTGCCAGATATGCATTTTAGGATTGTTAAAAACATATTTTAATACACCGTAATCCCAACCTAAATTTGCATGATTTAAATGTCCAATAGTAATCGCAAAAAAGTGAACGATTGCAACATCTTGTGCGTCAAAACCACCAATAATTGCTAGCGGAATGTATAGCATAGATTTATAGAGTACTGGCTCCATCCAATGGTAGCGTAAGTGTGCAGCAAAGCCCATTTCTTTTACAGAATGGTGTACTTTATGAAAGTTCCAAAACATGGGTACGCGATGTAGTAATCGATGCGTATTCCACTGCATAAAATCACTAACCAAAAAGAAAATAAATAAGCCTAATGCTCTTGGTAAGTTATCTACATCAAATAATTGGAAGCTAAAAATAGATAGATTAAAAGCACCTAAAATATCATCAAAAAAAGCAGCTGCTGTATTCGATAAGGCAATAAGAACAATTAGATTTAGCAAAAAGAAATTGAAAAACATGTAAAAGGTGTCTAACCAAAAATCTTTTCTAAAAATAGATTGATTTTTTCGCCATGGAAATGCAATTTCTAACCCCCAAACCACTAAAGAAATAATTATTAATCCGTAAAAATAATTGTCCCAATGGTTAATAGAAATTAGTTCATTTTTTAGGTAGTTAAAATACCCAGAATAGGAATTTTTTATGATGTCTATGTATTTTTCCATGTGATGCTTCAGTCGAAAATGTAAGGTAAAAATAACATTTTTTTATTTTCGTTTTCTTTTACGTCATTTCTTAAATCAATAGAGCCATTAGAGAAATAAATAGTTTGTTTCTCTAATGGCTATTAGATAGTATTAAGATTTAATCTAAGACTATTTCTTTTATAGATTTTTTATTAATTCTTTAAATAATGTAATCATGTTTGGTTCTGCTTTTGCAGCCATGGCAATAATTTCATCAATGTTTACTGGTTTTAGGTTTTCTGGATCACATTCATCTGTTAAGACAGAAACTGCGGCAGCTTTTAAATTTAAATGATTTGCAACAATAATTTCTGGAACGGTACTCATACCAACAGCATCTGCACCAATAATTTTTAACATTCTATATTCTGCTCTAGTTTCTAATTGCGGACCTACAACACTAGCGTAAACACCTTCGTGTAGTTTTATATTATTTGCTGTTGCAATAGCTTTAAAACTTTCATTAATGTTTGCATCATAAGGAGCGCTCATGTCTGTAAAACGTTCTCCAAGTTCTGAAACTCCTTTAAACGCTAGAGGAGAGCTACCTTGAAGATTTATATGGTCTTCAATGAGCATCAACTCCCCTTTTTTAAAGTTGGTGTTTATTGCACCAGAAGCATTAGAAACTAATAAGGTTGTTATACCTAGTTTTTCCATAATACGAACAGGGTAGGTGACATCTTGTAGTGAGTAACCTTCATATATATGAAAACGGCCTTGCATTACTATTACTTTTTTACCTTCTAATTCTCCATAGATAAGTTTTCCTTTGTGAAACTCTACTGTAGCTGTTGGAAAATTTGGAATATGATTATAGCTTACTTCTTTTAAAATGTTTATTTCCTTTAAAAGTTGCCCAAGTCCTGTGCCAAGAATAATTCCTATTTCTGGTTTTTCAAAACCTTTTTCTTGAAGATATTCTACGGTTTCGTTTATATATTTAATCATGTGTAATTAATAGTTTTTTTAATGTGGAATTATGTTCCATATCTTCAAAAGTATCAATATCATTTAACTTTTCCAGATGGTAGGTCTTAAAATTTTGTAAATCTTTTATGGTGTTATTAAAAACCGTATCTGTTCCCCATTCTTTTGTTTCAAAAACGGAAGGTAATATTGTTTTCATTCCTAAAAGATAATATCCTCCATCTTCAGCAGGACCAATAACTGCATCGTTTTTATCTAAGGCTTTAAAAGCTTCGTTTAGGTGTTTGGGTTGTAAGTCGAATAAATCACTACCAACAATGACAATTTTTTTATATCCAGCAGCAAAACCTGCCTTAAAAGCATTTTGCATTCTAACACCTAAATCGTTTCCTTGTTGTTGGTGTTTTTGGTAGGTTTTGTTATCCCAAATATCCTTTTCTCTAATGCTAACCGAGTAATACACCGCTTTGTCGCTGTCTATGTTTCTAATGGTTTTTTCGGTGTGTTCTAATAAAAAGGTGTAGATGTTTAAAGCAGATTGGTCTCCAATCGTTTTTGCTAATCGTGTTTTTACCTTACCTAATTCTGGATTTCTAGTAAATGTAATGATTAAATTTTTGTGCATTTAGTTGCTTTACGTTTGGTTTAATTGGATTTGTTTTTTTTCTTCTTTTTTTTAGGAGTTTCTTCATAAATTTTTTCTCCTTTTTCTAGCCATTTACTCCATTCTTTATTGAAGGTGTGAATCTTTTCTGTTTCTTTTTCTTCGGAATCGATCACGCTAAAATCTTTGTTTTTCCATTCAAAAATACCTCCATATAAATTGTAGACATTAGTATATCCTGCTTCTTTTAGTTTTTTACCAACGGTTTCACTTCTAATACCTAAAGAACAATAGACCACAATTTTTTCGTCTTTATTAGGATATTGTTTTTCTACGGAAGCAATATCAAAATGATCATAACCAACAGAAACAGCATCTTTTAAATGACTTACCTCATATTCTTTTGGCTCTCTAGTATCTAATAATATAGCGTTAGTTTTTGGCATGGCGAGCTCTTCTACACTAATGTATGGAATGCCTTTGTCATTATATTGTTTTAATAAATCTTCAAGATTTTTTTGTGCTAGCATTGCTGTAGATAAAAAAGTGAAAAGAATAATTAATGTATATTTCATGTGTGTTGTTTTTTGCATTATAATGTTATCCCAAAACCTTGTAATCCACTTTCGATTGCAGGTAAAATTTCTGTATTATCCCAAATTCCAGTAACAATAGTTCTGGCATATTCTTCTGGTAGAAAACCGTTACTCATTAATGTGTTGGTTAACTTGTAATTATAGTCGAGATTGTGATGTGTAAATTTCATTTCGCCATGTACTTCTTCTAAAATTGCATACCATACTTGTGGTGTTCCATCGTTTGCTGGCATACCAATTACACCAGGATTTAACCATAATTTATTGTTTTTTTGCTGATAAAAAGGTAAACCACAATGTCCAGCAACAATAACATCACTATTGGTTGCTTCTATTGTTCTTTGTTTGATAGACCAATCTGTAGATTTGAAGATAAATTCAGATACATTAAAATAGTCACCATGTACAACCGTTACTTTTTTATTTGCATAGTTAAAAGTGATGTGATCTGGAAAAGTAGCTAAATAATCTATAGCATTTTTACTAAGCTTACTTTGGGCAAATGGATACCATAATTTTGAAAAGCCATCACAACGTGAACCTGCAGTGAAATCACATCCACAATCTGCTTCACCTTCTGTTAATTGAATTTCTACATTTCCTAAAATGCTTTTTGCTTTCCATAGTTTTAAAAGTTGAACCGTTTCTTCAGGTTCCGCACAATAGCCAACAATGTCTCCTGTACAAATACAGTTTTCTGGTACAATTCCTTTTTGTTCAGCAACAGCTTTAAGGGCTTCTAAAGCTTGAAGATTGCTATAAATACCACCAAAAAGTAATACTTTACCGTTTAATGTACCAATATGTTTTATTTTTTTATCCATCTAGGAACGAAATATATAAGGTTACAACAAAAAATTCCCCAAACATTAATCCAAAGTAGGTCTGCATAGCGGCCTTTAGTAAAAATTAAAGCATTAGGAAAAGCTTTAAATATTAATAATAAACCAAAAAGTATACCACAACCAATACTTAGGTAAAAGCTAATTTTTGGTACTTCATATTTCCAGAATAAGAAAATGGGTGTAAGTCCGATAACCATCGTTCCAGAAATAGTAGTTGCGGATAGTATTTCAGCATTAAAAAAGATTGGAATGGTACCCAATACCGCAATACCAACCATTGCTAACCTTCCAAAAGTTATGTTTTTTCCTAGACCCAAATCGACTGCTAATAATTTAGAAAAGGAGGAAAAAGTGGAATCTAATGTTGATGCTGCAGAGGTAATCATGATAAAGTTTATTACTAGTAATATTACTAAACCAAATGCTTTACCTACTTGAACAGCTGCCTGTCCTTTTATGCCTTGTGTTTTTGCATATACACCAATCAAACTAAAAAGAACAATGCATAATGCACCAAAAAAGCTAGCCCATAAAAAACTTTTCCTAGTCACTTTTGGGGAGCTAATAAAAGCTCTATCTGTTAAAACAGGATCATGAAATGGATAGCTAAAGGACTGAATAATTGCTGCAAAAAATAAATTTAAACCCAATTCAAAACTCCAAGTTCCAGAAGTTGTTATGTTTTTTGCGGTAAAGGTTTCCACCGAAAAAATAGTGTAAAGAATTATAATTAGTAATACCGAAAATAAAACCATCTGTATGACATCTGAAAAAATAGAACTACTTAAACCACCTTTTATAGCGTAGCTAAGGGTTAGTACAGTAAATACAATTATTGCAGTATAATAACTGGTACTTCCTGTTTCCCCAAAATAAGAACCTATAACCATGGTGTTACTCCATACCTCATTAAACAATCTAATAATGATTAGAAAGGTGAATATAGCAACTGCTTTCTTGCCAAATTTACTAGTTAAAAAATCATGTATACTTGTGTAACCTCCTTTGGTTCGTAATTGGTAAATCAGTACACCTGCAACGGCAAAACTCAAGTAGTATCCTGCATACGCAACACCACCAACAAGTCCGAAATCTAAACCTAAATTAGCAGCAACGGTAATACTTTTTGCAAAAATCCAAGAGATTATTAAGCTACCTGTTAACACTAAAACGTTTGGTGACTTTTTGTTATGCGTTGCTTTAAAAAAAGCATCTGTTGTTTTTGCATACGGAGATAGTAAAAACAAGATTAAACTTGATCCTACAACTAAAAGCCATTGCCAATTTTCTGTACTCATAAATTATTTTTCCTTTTAATTTTCATTCCACCAAACCGGAAAATTAATATCATTACCATTAGTTGCTGTTGCCGCTTGGTTATAATTTTCTGCATTTAAGGCTTCTTCTTCTGCGGGATATGGCATTCTAACTGGAATTAATCCATTATTCAAACTTGCTGAAATAGCATTAAATTCAGGGAAACCTGTACGGTTATATTCTATCCATCCTTCATACCCATTAATTAGATTTGCAATCCACTTCTGTGTAATTATTTGTTGTAATGGTGTTGTCCCTACTGCATTAAAAGCTGCATTCCCTGTTAAATAGCTAGCAGGTAATTCGGTTTGCCAGTATTCAAAAGCTTGAATAATTCCAGTTTCGTATAACTCTTGTGCGTTAGCAGAAATATATCCTTTAGTTGCGGCTTCTGCTAAAATAAAATAGACTTCCCAGGACGTCATGAAATTAGCATCTAAAACCGAAGTGTCTTCTCTAAAAGCGCTTCCTCCTAAAGAATAATCTGCTAAAACAATAGAAGTAGAAGCAGCATCAATACCATTAATTAGTCCGTTAAATTGGTTAGAAGTTGCGTTTTCAAAAGGTTTGAAAAAGGTGTTTATTCTATCGTCATTTAAGTGGGATAAAATTTCTTCCATCGTTTTAGATAGTACAAAGTTATTGAAATCTCCAACGCGTAATTGTGCTAACCTAAAGCTATTAGGATCTGTGTTTGTATAGTTGAAAATTGCATTTTCGGCTGTGGTTGAAATAAAAAGACCTTCGTTATACAGGTTTTGTATGTCTTCAGAAACCTCTATTTTGCTTGAAATTCTTAGTAAATATTTTAGTTTTAAACTATTTGCAAATTTGATCCATGCGTTTAAATCGCCATTAAATAAAATATCTCCTTCTAACGGAATAGATAAATTATAGTTTTCAATGGCAGCAATACCTTTATCTAGATTATCTAAAATCCCTCCTTCTTCTAAGTAGATAGCTTCTTGTGTGTCATAGGTTGGAGTTACTGTTAAATCTATACCGTTAAAAGCTTCAAAATAAGGAACGTCACCAAATAAATCGGTTAAACCAGCAGCCATATATGCTTTTAAAATTAAAGCAGGACCTTCATAAACTTGAAAGGTTGCAGTAGATCTAGATTGGTTTAAAATAATTTCATTATCTCGTAAGTTGGTATAAAAAATTGGCCAAGGATTCCCACCTAATTGTGGTGATTTTAATGCGTGTCTATCAAATAAATTAAAATCTAAAGCGGTTCTATGTTGCGCTAATAAATCGCCAGCAACAAAACCTTCGTAGCTCATATTTTCTCCAAAATCGTATATAACTTGACGTAGTAATAAACTAGGTTGTACGGTGTTTGGCGCATTAGGATTGGTGTTAGTCTCTTCAAAATCTTTGGTGCAACTTGTAGCTAAAACAAGAGTAAAAAAGCTAAATATATATAGTATGTTTTTCATGGTGTCTCTATTAAAAATTTAAACTTGCTTTTAATCCAAAACTACGGGATGTTGCATAACTCATGTCTTCTACACCACTAATAAAACCGTTTCCTTGAACTGCTAGTTGTTCTGGGTCAAAATGCGGATTTTCGGTAATAGCAAAGAGGTTTTTTCCAATTAAAGAAATACCAATGTCCCCTCCATCTTTTAATCCTAAAAAACCTTCTTTTACATTAAAAGTATAGCCAATAGAAAATTGTCTTAGTTTTAAGTAGGAAGCATCATAGACGTTGTTTTCTTCGTGGTTTCTGTCGTAGTACTGTCTGTAATAACTTTCTGCAGAAATAGCTACTGTGTTAGGTTGTCCAGATTGTGTAACACCTTCGGCAATAATACCTTCTTCTGGTCTATATTCGGTTTCCGCTAGTTGTCCGCCAACATTTCCTAAAGCACTTGTTCTAGAAACTATTTCGCCACCTTGTCTCCAATCCAATAAAAAGCCTGCGGTCCAATTTTTATAGCTAAAATTGTTATTCCATCCTAAAGTAAAATCGGGGTTGTAGTTTCCTAATTTTTGAAGGTTATTATCTGCAATAAAGTTTCCATTATCATCAATAATAAATTGTTCGTTTTCATTTTTCAAATACCCAGTTCCGTATATATCTCCAATTTGTCCACCTTCCTCTACTTGAAACCAAACGGTTTGATCTGCGCTATCATAAATTCGGCTGTATGCCAAAGTTAGACGACCATTTTCTTGCGGTAACTCTTCAATAGTAGCTTCGTTTTTTGCAAAATTAAAAGTGCTATTCCATTTAAAATTTGCATTTCTAATAGGAGTGAATCCTGCAATGATTTCTATTCCTGAAGCTTTTACTTTTCCTCCATTAACCACTTGTTGTTCATAGCCTGAGGAAATAGGAATTGGTAGTGAAATAATTTGGTCTTTTGTAGTTGCATGGTAGTATGTGAAATCAAAACGAATTTTATCTTTTAAGAAGCGTAGATCTGCTCCAAATTCATAACTAGTGGTACTTTCTGGTTTTAGATTAGCATTAGGAATAAAATCTTGATTACTAAATGTAGGTTCACTATTAAAAGTGGTTTGCGAAATGAATGCGCCTGAAGTTTGATACGGATCGGTATCATTACCAACTTGAGCAATACTAGCTCTTAGCTTTGCAAAAGATACTGCTTTAGGAAGTTCGATAACATTAGATAGAATAAAACTTGCGGAAGCAGAAGGATAGAAAAAAGAAGTGCCATCTACCGAAAAAGGTGTAGCTAAAGCACTAGACCAATCGTTACGACCAGTAATATCTAAAAACAGAAAATCTTTGTAGCCTAATTTGGCAATACCATAAAAAGAATTAATACGTTTTTCTGATGTAAACTGAAAGACTTCAATAGGAGAAGCTGCATTGTTTAAATTGAAAATTCCAGGTTGTGCTAAGCTAACCGTTTGTGATTGTTTTGTTGATGCATTTTGGTTTAATCGGTTTCCACCAATAGATACATCTACTTTAAAATCACTAAAGGAATTGTTGTAGTTTAATAAAAAATCAGTATTAACTTCTCTGTAAAAGACATCGTGTTCTGCGTAAGCTCCATTTTGAAAACGATTACTAGAATAGGCACGTTTTAGTATTCTTTTTTCAGAAGAATAATCCATTCCTGTTCTAACTTGTAGATTGAAATGCTCTGTGAATTCCTGCTTAATAGCAAGGTTTCCAAACACACGATCTCTATCAAAACTATTGGTGTTTTCATATAAAATAAAATACGGATTATCAAAAAACGTATAGTTAAAACTATATTGTTGTACGCCTTCTAAACCAGGTTGCCAATAGTTTTTTAAACTGTTAATGTTTAAGCTTCGTGGTCCCCAAGCAACCAAACTATAATTTACGTTTTCGCTTCCGTAACCATTAGAGGGTCTATTATCACTAGTAGCATTTGTATACGATATAGAAGTAGAAATGCTTGTTTTTTTAGTAGGCTCAAAGTTCAGTTTTGCAGCAACCGTTTGTCTGTCTAAATTCACACCGGGAATAATAGATTCGCTTCGTAAATCTGTAAAAGATAAACGATAATCACCAGTGTCAAATCCGTTAGCAATTGCAATATTATTTATGGTTGTAATTCCAGTTTGGTAAAAATCTTTTAAGTTATCTGGATTCGATTGAAACAAAGTAGGTGTAATCGCATCGCCAGAGTATAAGGCGGTATCTCCACCACGAACAATAGTTCCGTTTGCAAGTGTTACAGGGCTATTAAATTGCGGAACAAAAATACCTGCATCTAATTGTGGTCCCCAAGAATAGGTGATGTTGTCATTAATACCTCCTCCAAGACCATCTACATATTCAAACTGTCCAGAATTACCTTGTCCGTAACTATTTTGAAAGTCAGGCAATCTAAAAGCATTTTCAATAAATAGAGAAGAATTAATGCTAATACCTAGTCCTTTAGTTTTTTTACCATCTTTGGTTTTAATTACAATAACTCCGTTAGAAGCTCGTGTACCATATAAAGCAGCAGCACTTGGTCCTTTCAATACAGAAACCTCTTCAATGTCATCTGCATTTACTTCCATGGCGCCATTTCCGAAATCTATTTCTTGAAAACCAGCAGCAGCTTCGTTCGTAAAGTTAAAAACGGTATTATTATTAATAGGTATACCATCTACAACAAAAAGTGGATTGTTATTAGAAAAGGAAGATTCTCCTCTAATGGTTATTTTTGAGGATGACCCAACACCTGTTGCACCTTGAGAAACAGTTACGCCTGCTAATTTCCCTGCTAAATTATCTATAAAATTTACAGATTTCACCTCGTTAATGGCTTTGCTTTTTATAGATTGTACTACGTATCCTAATTCTTTGGTGTCTCTTTCTAACCCTAAAGCAGTAATAACTACCTCGTCTAAACTAGAGGTGTCTTCTATTAAAGTCACATTAATTACCATTTGTTTATCTATTAAAATTTGTTGTGTTTTAAAACCTATAAAAGAAAAAGTTAGACTTTGTGTTTGATCTAAAATGCTAATGGAATACTGTCCGTTTTCATCCGATATAGTACCATTATTTTGGCTAGCTAAGATGTTTACGTAAGGTAATGTTTGTCCGTCTTGTGCACGAATTGTTCCAGTAATTGTAGTTTGTGCAAAGCTAAATGTACATACAAAAAGCAAAGCACATAAGTAAATGTGTTTCATTAAAAAAAGATTAGTTTCCGTGATATATTGGCTAAAAGCCTTTAGTTTTTAATAGAAACTAATAGAGGAGATCCTTTGTTAAAATAGCAATTGTTGCCTTGTAATCTATAAAAATTGGATAGGTATATAGGTATCGCCTTCGCGGAAATACAGAGTCGTAATAATAGTGTTTTTAGTTCTTTAGAAACCGTTTTGAAGCTGTTTAAAATAATTTTCACATCGTGAAAAGAATCGATGTCTTTTAAGGTTTCTAAAATTTGGAATTCATTTTGACTAGAAACGAATAACCTTAAGGTTGCTGTTTTTAATGTAGGAGTTTGCCACGGTAGTTTTATAAATGCTTCCGCTTTAAAGCAAGCTTTTGTTAAACCCATTAAATAAAAGCCGCCATCTTGCGAAGGACCAAATACACATTGGTTGTGAATTAGTTTTCGGTTGGCTTGCTTTAAATGTTTCGCTTTTAAATGTGGGGTATCGTTTCCTATAGAAATAACGTTAGTAAAACCTTTATCAAAAATCGCTTGAATGGCATTGCTAAATCGAGAGCCAAAGTTGGTGCCTTGTTGTTCTGTTTCGGTAAAATGAAAAAAGGGTAAACCTGTTTTTTTAACTTTCTTAATCGTATCGTTTGTAAGTGTTTCAAACAATTTGCTATCTGAAAAAGATTTGCGTTTGGCATCTTCTTTTGCAGAATTAGAAAAAATTAAAATTGCAGTTTTATTAGTCATTTATACATTCCGCGAAAGCGAAAAACTTTTAGTTCTTATTTTAAGCAACAACCCCTTGACAGCTACTTCCTGCTCCAGCAGTACAGCCATAACAATGTTGAGAAATTACAATATTTCTACCTTCCAGTAGCTCTGTTTTATATTCTGATATATGTTTAGATTTACTGTTGACAGGTAATTCTAGCATTTGGTTAAAATCACAATCAAATAAATAGCCATCCCAACTTACAGACAATGTGTTAGTACACATGACATTTGCAACAGCAGCAGGATTATAAGCTTCCACTAGAGAATACATATAATCTTCATAGTTTTCTGAAGCTATTAAAAAGTCTAAGAATCTTGCAATAGGTAAATTAGTAATCGCAAATAAGTTGTGAAACTGTATACTAAAATCTTCCATCAATGCTTTTTTGAAATCCTTTTCCATAGCAGATTGATCTCCTGGTAAAAAGGCTCCAGAAGGGTTGTATACTAGGTCTAATTTTAAATCGCTTCCTGGCATACCGTAACCAACAGCATTTAGTTCTTGTAATGCTTTTATAGACATGTCGAAAACCCCTTCACCACGTTGTTTATCGGTTTTTCCACGTGTCCAATGTGGCATAGAACTTATCACATGAATGTTATGTTTTTTGAAAAACTGAGGTAAATCGTAATATTTTTTATTTGCACGAATAATAGTTAAATTAGAACGAACAATAAAATCTTTGACACCAATCTTTGAAGCTTCTTCGACAAACCATCTAAAATTAGGGTTCATTTCTGGAGCGCCACCTGTTAAATCTAAAGTATGCGCACCAGTAGTTTTAATAACATCTAAGATTTGTTGCATGGTTTCCTGCGTCATGATTTCTTTTCGGTCTGGACCTGCATCTACATGACAATGCTCACAAACTTGGTTACACATGTAACCGACGTTAATTTGTAAAATTTCTAAAGGTTTCGCTTTTAGCGGAAACTGACTCGTTTCCGAAATTTTGTTTTTAAATGTTGGAAGTTCATCATTTGCAAAAATACCATTAGATAAAATTTCTAATTGTTTATTACTTTTCGCTAAATCACTTCCTAGCTTTTTTAGGGACTTTGTTGCCATTAATCGGGTTCTCGTGTTTGTAATTCTTACGTAAGTAAATCCGTTTGGGTTTTATTTTAACCGTCTAGTTTATTTACTTTATTCATCATTTGTACACCATGCACTAAGGTTGCTCCACTTTTTATCGCAGCACCGACATGAATGGCTTCCATCATTTCTTCTTTAGTAACACCACGTTGTAAACTGTCCTTGGTATATGCGTCAATACAATATGGACATTGTTCGGTGTGTGCTACCGCTAAGGCTATTAATGATTTTTCTCTAGCAGTTAAGGCTCCTTCTTCAAATACTTTACCATAATAGTCAAAAAACTTGTTTCCAAGTTCTTCGTTCCATTCTGTTATTTTTCCAAACTTTCTTAAATCTGCTGGATCATAGTACGTTTTTGCCATATTTATTTTTTTAAAATGTTATAAAAAATGAATATACAGTTTCTGTCGATAAGACACAGAGAACTTAACAAAAAAATAGAATTAATTAAAGTTGGTTTTTAAAAAGGCTTCTGCATTTAAAAATAATACACGATCTATTATTTCTTGTGCAGTGATTTGATTTAAAGAAATTAAATCTTGGGAATGTTCTTTTAGGTAATTGTTCGCTCTTTCTACTAAATATGGCTCTATGTCTTTTACGTTTTCGCTAGTCCATAGTCCTTTAATTGGGTTTACAATACCATCAAAATCGGATCCTATTGCAACGGTTTCCCAGCAAAATAGATTGTTTTTGTTTAATATTTCTGCGCAGTGTTGTATTTGATTCCAGATAAGTATGGACTTGTTTTCAAGACGTCTTTTTTTCTTTGGCATATAAATTCTGGAGCTTTTAATGGCTTTTTTACTTGCTATTCTTCTTTCGTCTAGTTGTAAGCCAAAAATACCTTTAGATTTTGCAATACGTAGTATTTCCGAGTCATAAAAATTAATATCAATATCACTAAATTGGTTACTTAAACCGAAATCTTTTTTGTTCCATTCTTCAATAGATCGTTTCCCGTTTACTGCGCCATGACTTACTACGATTGGGATATTTTGGTTTGCGTATTTTGTTTCTAGTAGCTTATAGTATGTTTTTCTAGCAGCTGTACTCATGTGTTTAACATCTATGAGAATGCGTTTGTTGTTAGTGTTGTCTAAAAGTTTATCTATTACTTTATAACCAAGTTCGGTTATGTCTGTGTTTAGCCCTCTGTTTTGGTTGTCTTTGATTGCTCCAATATTTATGCTTCTAGCATGACCACAAATTTCGTTATAAAAATGATGTGCTAAAGTTACAAAAAGCGGTTTGTGTGCCCATCTTTTTACTGTGTCAATATTGTTTAAAACTGTTTGCTCATCTGCTGAGTTTTCTTTTAGAAGTAATCCGGTTTCAAATGCATGTGCACCTTCAATACTTGGTATAAGGCTAATTATTTTTCTAGTTTCTGAAGATTTTTCTATGTTTTTTTCTACTTCAGAAAAACTACTAGTCATTTTATAAGTGTAGGTGATATTATCTATTTCTTGTGCAAAATTATGAAGCTGTAGGTAGTATTCGTATTCAAAATTTAAATCTTGAAAATAACTTTTATGGCTTCTAATATTATCAATTCTAGAATGGCTAACTCCAGCTGCAAGATTTGTTAGTATATCCGAAATAAACTTAAAGCCTAGCATCCTGTCTTTTAAGAAATGTTTTTCAAAAGGATATAAAGAAATCACAACAATTAGACAATTGGCTTTTGCTAAGGCTGTTAGATCGGTTTGTGTAAATTTAGTTAAGGTTAGTATTTTATTTACTTGACGTTCTAAGAAGTTTGGAGGACTATAGTGCCAAATAGAGTTTTTTCTACCAGCGTTTAAATGGTTTTGTTTGGTAGGATTGTATTTGTAACTCTTGCCATAAGGCTTTAAAGCTGGGTGACAATGTAAATCTATATATGCCCTTTTCATGTGTTTGTGTTTATGCTGTTAACGATTTAATATTCTTAGTAGGATAGGTTTTTAGCATGCTTGTTTCATAATATGGGAATAATGATAATTAAAAGATATAAATTTTTAATTTAGCAATAAATATATTTTTCTATGGATTATTTTGTAATCGCTTCAGTATTAGTGCTTATATCTGCTATTTTTGGCTATATAAATGTACGATTTTTAAAAATGCCAAACACTATTGGTTTAATGTTAATTACTATTGTGTTTACACTTGCGGTATTTGCATTAAGTTATTTTGACGACACTTTGCTAAATGCCGAGCGATTTATAATAAAACAAATAGATTTTAAAGCAGTTTTATTAGATGTAATGTTAAGTTTCTTACTTTTTGCAGGAGCTTTGCATACTAATTTTGAACAGCTTAAAGTACAACGATGGCCGGTTTTAGCATTTGCTACATTTGGTGTTTTAATTTCTACATTTTTAGTTGGTTTAATAATGTTTTATGCATTACCTATTGTAGGATTGCATGTAGATTTTATTTACTGTTTGTTATTTGGTTCTTTAATTTCACCAACAGATCCTATTGCTGTTTTAGGTATTTTAAAAAAAGCTGGTGCACCCAAGAAACTAGAAACGAAAATTGTTGGAGAGTCTTTATTTAATGATGGTGTAGGTGTAGTAATATTTTTAACCATTTTTAAGATAGCAGACTTAGGTATAGATAATGTTAGTGCTTTAGAAGTGGTAGAGTTGTTTGGTTTAGAAGTTATTGGAGGTATTGTTTTAGGATTAATTTTAGGGTGGATTACGTATCGATTAATGAAGTCAATTGACGATTATGATATTGAAGTAATTATAACTCTTGCGGCAGTTATGGCTGGAACTGTGTTAGCACAAAAATTGCATATTTCTGCGCCTTTAGCAATGGTTACCGCTGGTTTAGTTGTTGGTAATGATACGGTTAGAGATTCGGCAATGTCTGAAACTACGGAGACCTATGTAGATAAATTTTGGGAGTTAATAGATATACTGCTAAATACTGTTTTGTTTGTTTTAATAGGTATGGAAATGCTTGTTTTAACTTTTGAAATGGAGTATTTATTAGCCGGTTTAATAGCGATTCCTTTAGTGTTATTATGCAGATATATTTCGTTATTACTACCAATAAAATTCTTTGAAAAAAAATTAGACTTCGTGCCAAAAACCAATTTAATTATGACTTGGGGAGGTCTGCGTGGAGGAATATCTATTGCTTTAGCTCTAGGGCTTACACAAGCTATGGAGCGTGATTTGTTTTTGGTAATTACGTATGTGGTAGTTGTTTTTTCAATTCTTGTACAAGGAATGACTGTAGGAAAGCTGGTTAAAAAAGTAGAAGTAAAATAAATGTATGCAAAACTGGATTACTCTTTTAGCAGAATTTAAACAAAAGCAAATTCCCGTTGCGCTAGTAACTATAACCAAATGCTTAGGGTCTACTCCTTGTATAGTTGGTTCCAGGATGCTAGTTACCAATAACAAACAAATTCATGGTACTATTGGTGGCGGAAAGTTAGAATTTAAAGCTATAGACGAAGCAATAGTTGCTTTAAAAGAAAATAGAATCATTGCATCCACCTACACTTTAGGGCCCGAATTTGAACAATGTTGTGGCGGAAAAGTAGAATTTATTATAGAACCTATGCATCAATCTCCAGAATTATTTTTATTTGGCGCAGGACATATTGGAATGGAAATTTGCAAGCTTTTAATAGATACACCTTTTAAAGTACATCTTATAGATTCTCGTGACAATTGGTTTGCTAATTTAGATTTAGAGGAAAGTATAACTACACATCAAACCACGGAAACCGATTTTAAAACTTTTAAAGAAGCTGTAAAGTGGGGTAAAAACAGCTATGTTTTGGTGCTTACACACAATCATGCGATTGATTTTGATATTATTGCAATGGCATTGCAAAATGAAACCAAATTTTTAGGTTTAATAGGTAGTAAAACCAAAAAAGTACGCTTTAATAATATGCTTATTAAAGAAATGGATATACCAGAAGGAATGAAAAATGTAGTGTGTCCAATAGGTTTAGATATAGGTGGAGATACACCAAAAGAAATTGCAATAAGCGTTGTTGCGCAACTATTACAAGTACATTATAAATAATTGTTTGCGTTATTCCGTTTTTAGCTAAGTTTCTCATTTATATGAAAAATAACAAATCCATTCTAGATAAATTAACAGCACTTTGGGCTTTAAACGAGTCTGGATTAGGTGGGTTTTTGCATGTTTTTAATTCGCCATTTACGGGTTTAATTGTAGGAGGAATAGCTATTTTATTGATAAGTTTACTAGCGTTTTATGCCGAAAATAAATGGCAAGCCATTTTAAAAGCTCTAGTAATTGTTTTAATTATAAAAATGGCAGTGAGTCCGTATTCGCCATTTACAGCATACATTTCTGTAAGTTTTCAAGCTGTTTTTGGAGCCTTTTTATTTTCTAATTTTTCCTGGAAAGGGGTAACTTTAGTTGTTTTAGGAATGGTAACCTTCTTGCAATCTGCACTTCAAAAATTATTAAAACTCACCATTATTTATGGTACAGATTTTTGGGAAGCCATTAATATCTATGGTATTTGGATTCAGGAAAAAATCAATTTTATAACAGAAACAACAACAACCTCATTGCTAATTAGTATCTATCTTTTGGTGTATGGTGTTGGCGGATTGTTAGCTGGATTGTTTATTAAAAGTATGATTGGTATTATTTCCGCTAAAAAAGAAATGCCATTTTATTTAGCGTCTACAGCTTTAACTTCCGAAGAAAAAAAATCGAAAAGAAGGATAAAGGCGAAAGTTATTTGGATTTGGTGCATCACTATTGTTATTATTGTATTTGCATTTACATCATTTGGAGGTGCTTTATTTGGATGGCAAAAAGCAATATATATTATTGCTAGAAGTTTCTTGTTTTTAATGCTTTGGTATTTGGTTTTAGGGCCTTTTGTTTTAAAATTAATTCGGAAATATCTTACAAAAAAAGAATCTAAATATCAAGAAGATATTACTAATGCAATGGATTTGTTTCCGTATTTCCGACAAATAATTTCCATAACATGGAAAGAGACAAGTCATCTTAAAGGTTATACGCGATTCCAGTATTTTATTGCCAATAGTATTTCTAATTGTATTCATTTTAAAATTGCTTCGGAATGATATTTATTCTAACAGGTGAAATTAGAACCGGAAAAACAACAGCGTTGCTAGATTGGATAAGTAATAGAAGCGATGTGGATGGATTGTTATGTCCAGATGGTGAAGGTGGAAAGCGCTATTTTTTTAAAATTAAAGCTAACGAAACGTTTAAATTGGAAGCGGAAGCAGAAGTGGAAACGGAAAATGTAATTAAAATTGGTAGTTATATTTTTTTAAAAAGTGCTTTTGTAAAAGCAAATGATTATTTGATTTCTGTTGCTTCAAAAACAAAATGTAAATATGTAATTATAGATGAATTAGGAAAACTAGAATTAAAAAACGAAGGCTTGCATCGTTCTTCGGAAGCCTTAATTTCTTCATTCAAAAACAATACAACACAACATCTAATTCTTGTAATTCGTGATTATTTATTAGAGGATATTTTGAGACATTATAATATTTCTGAATATTCGCTTTGGAAAACGGAGGACTTAAAATAATGGTAAGATTTTGTCATCCCTCAGTTAATGCATCATCCATTTCTTAACTAAAAAGCGTCTCACTCAACGCATAATAAATTGCCATAATTGCAGAGAAAATAGCACTTCCTAAGAATCGCCATTTTAGTTTAAATCGGTTTTGAATAATATAATTTGCAATAAATGAAATAGGAATATTCACTAAAAATGACCAAAAGGCAATTACAACTAAGTTAAAGCCAATCGCTTCAAATTGTCCTGAAAATAATTTGATAAATAACAAATGTCTAGCAATCCATAAGGGATTAAAATAGGCTATAGCTAAAACCGTTTTGGTTAACGTGGCTTTAATTCCTTTTAAAAATTGCGTCTTTTTTACAATCCAATCAAAATAATTCGGGATTTCAAAAGCGTAAAATGTGGCGCCAATAAACATCATTCCCAATAGTCGAAACCAAGAAAATTCACCTAATAAAAGTGCAGCAATAGAATCGCCAGCACTATAAATTAGAGCGCCTTTAAGGATGTTTTGTTTTTTGTAGTGCAGTGCGATAAGGCTTTATTATTTTTGGTATAGACCAGTTAAAACCTTTTCGGGTGTCATTGGTGCATGAAACTTTACATCATAATTAGGGTTAAACGCTTTAATGGCATTTTGAAGTGCAAAATAAGCGCCAATACCATACATTAAAGGAGGCTCGCCAACAGCTTTCGATTTTAAAATAGCCATATCATTTCCTTCCGTTTCTACAGGGATTACTTCCACTGTTTTAGGTACAGAAAAAATATCTGGAACTTTATAGGTGGATAATGCATTAGATAGTAATCTCCCGTCTTTATTATAGGCAATTTCTTCTAATGTCATCCATCCAATGCCTTGAATTAAAGCACCTTCTACTTGCCCTAGGTCAATGCCTTCACTCATGCTTTTTCCATAATCGTGTACAATCTTTACGCTGTCAAATTCATAAGTGCCACGCGTACAATCTATGGTTGTTGTGGTGATTGCTGTTCCGTAAACATGATAGGCAAAAGGATGTCCTTTTTCTTTGGTTTTATCAAAGTGAATTTCTGGTGTTGCATAGTGTGCATTTTCGGTTAAAGCAACACGTTGTAACATGGCTTTACTGATGAGTTGTGTCCAAGTTAAATTAGACTTTTCACCATCAACATAAACTGTTTCCTCTTTTAAAGTGATGCTTTTTTCTGAAGTATGTAATGCTTCTGAAGCTACCGTTTTTAAACGTTCTAAAAGGGAATTACAAGCCATTAACGTTGCTTTTCCGTTTAAATCTGCTGTTGAACTTGCAGCAGAAGGAGAAGTGTTTGCAACTCTGGTTGTATTGGTTGTTTCTATCTTTATTTTATCAATAGGAATGGAAAAAATAGCAGCAGCAATTTGCATCATTTTGGTGTTTACACCTTGCCCCATTTCTACAGCAGCTGTGCTAATACCAATACTTCCATCTAAATAAATATGCACCAATGCACGTGCATGATTCATAGGTGTATTGGTAAACGAAATACCAAAGGTAATTGGCATAAAGGAAATCCCTTTTTTGAAAGCCATATTGTTTTTATTGAAATCTGCAACCTCTTGTTCTAAAACATCAATATTGAATATGTTTTTAGCAGTATGCCATGTGTTTTTAGCTTCTACTTTTTTAGCAATTTGTCCATAGGAAAAAGTGTCGTTTTCATTAAGCAAATTGGCTTCCTGAATCTCTCTTGGCTGCACACCAATTTCATTTGCTGCTTTTGCAATAGCAGACTCAATAACAAACATACCTTGTGGTCCTCCAAAACCACGAAACGCTGTGTTTGGTGGTAAATTGGTTTTACAACTTAATACTTTAGTGGTTACGTTTGGCACGTAATAACTATTGGTTGCGTGAAATAAGGTACGCTCAGCAATGGCAGGAGATAAATCTGCAGCAGCTCCAGAATTTTGTAAAAACTCGGTTTGGTACGCTAGGATTTTTAAGTCTTTTGAGAGTCCGATTTTATAAGTGCTTTCATATGGATGACGTTTTCCAGTCATACGTAAATCGTCATGGCGATTAAGAATTAATTTTACCGACTGATTTAAATGATACGTTGCCAAAGCAGCCATAACTGCCCAAGGTGTTGCTTGGTCTTCTTTACCACCAAAACCACCACCAAGGCGCGTAACATCGACTTCTATTTTATGCATTGCTACACCTAAAACTTGTGCTACTGTTTTTTGTACAGCTGTTGGTCCTTGTGTAGAGGAAGTGATTTTAATATTTCCATTTTCTAAAGGCTCTGCATAAGCACCTTGCGCTTCAATATATAAATGTTCTTGTCCGTTGGAAAAGGTTTCGCCTTCAAAAATATAATCACAATTTTTAAATGCTTTTTCGGTATCTCCTAAACTAAAAGATCGTGGTGCGTTTATAAAACTACCTTTCGCTTTTGCTTCTTTTGCAGTTGTGATTACTGGTAAATCTTCAATATTTATTTCGATTAAATCTCTTGCTTTTCGTGCAATAAACTCAGATTCAGCAACAATTAATGCGATTGGCATACCCCAAAAATGCACTTCATCTTCAGCAAACAAAGGTTCGTCTGCAATAATACCACCAATTTCATTTTTTCCAGGAACATCTTTGTAGGTGAAAATACGTTCTACACCTTGTAAAGCTTCCGCTTTTGTATAATCGATACTTTTTATTTTTCCGTGTGCTTTTGGTGCATCAAAAACCACAGCGTGAAATGTGCCTTGTCTAATATTTACATCGTCAACATACAGGGATTCTCCACGTACATGTGTATAAGAATCTAAGTTTTTAATACTTTTTTTTAGCGCAATAGAAACCGCATCTAGTTTGGTGTCTAGTTCAATATTTGTTTTGTTTTTATGCATGCTGAAGAAAGTCTTTTAAAGTGAATTGCTTCGGGAATAAGGTTGTAAAATGTGCGAAAAATAATTGTCTAGCTAGCAAGCGTTTATAATCGTTTGTGCCACGAACATCGCTAATTGGGCTAATTTCCTTTTGAAGGATGTTGTTCGCTTCAATTATAGCTTCTGTAGTCAATGGTTTCCCTATTAAAAAGGCGGAGGTTTCGTGCAAATATTTTGGAATTGCAGCAACACCACCAATAGAAATATGCGCTTCAGAAATGGTTTTATTTTCTATTGAAAGGTGTATAGCAGTATTTACACTAGCAATATCTAAATGGGTTCTTTTACACACTTTTTCGAAGTTGAAAAAGGAATGTTTTGATGGCAATTTGAAGCGGATATTTTTTAATAATTCTCCTTCTTTTAAATCGAATGTTTTATACCCTTGATAAAAGTTTTTAAGTGCAATTGTTCTTTCTTTTTCTTCTGAATTTAATATCGTAATATCACTATTAAGCGCCAAAAAGAATATAGTCATGTCTCCAATTGGAGAAGCGTTTACTAAGTTTCCGCCTAAGGAAGCCATATTTCTAATTTGTTCAGAAGAAACAAGTTTTAGATGCTTTTTTAAGTTTGGGAAAAAGCTGTTAATTTCTGGGTGATTCCATAGGTCTGAAACGGTTGCATTAGTTCCAATGGTGCAAACACCATTTACAATAGTAATTCCTTTTAAATAATCTTTTTCCGCTATTAAATGCACTTCATTATCTGCTAAATGATCGGCTTGTTGCACGTATAAATCGGTTCCGCCAGAAATATATTTTCCTTTAGGTTGGTTTAAATCTTTAGCTTCCATGTCTTTTAAGCGTTTTGGAATAGTTTCAAAATAGGCAGGAATAAAATCATTTTTAATTAACCAATCAAAAGAATTGTTTTCTTGAGTTTTTAGTTTGTCAACGATTTGCTGTGTTGCTTTTTCAATAGACTTATATCCTGTGCATCTACAAATATTTCCGCTTACAGCGTCTATCGCATTTTTATAATTTTTTTCAGAATTTGACAATGCAAAACCAGTAAGTGAAACTACAAAGCCAGGAGTGCAAAAGCCGCATTGTGTCGCGTAATTAGCTTTCATAGCTTCTTGAGCTGTGGTTAATTTGTCTTGTAGATTAGTACCTTCAACGGTAACTATGTGTTTGCCATGTGCATTTCCTAAAGGAGAAATGCAGGAGGTTATACTTTGGTATTCTATCGTGTTATTCGTTCGTGTGCCAACTAAAAGGGTACATGCACCACAATCGCCTTCGCGACAGCCAATTTTGGTTCCAGTAAGGCGTTTTTCATAGCGAACAAAATCCAATAAAGTCATTCCAGAATGTTCTGAAGTACTTATGGTTTTGTTGTTTAGGATGAAGGTAATCATGTTTGTTAATTTCTAAAGTTGTTCGTTATAGGTAATTTAAAAATCTATAAATAATATCACTTCAAGTGAAATTCCTTTTTTTGGAGTTTAGAATCGAGAGGCTTTTTTGTACATGAAAAGTTCGCGATCCATTACACGCATACTCGAAATACTCGAAATGACAATTTTATTAAATTAGTATTCCGTTTTATCTACTTTCTTTGTCCATTCTTGAAAAGGCTCTAAAGCAATCTCGCGCGCTAATTGCTCAAAAGGAATGCTTCTTTCCGCATACGGTAATGGTATTTCTTTGTAAATAAATTCGTCATCAAAACCAATATTTGCAGCGTCTACTTGATTGCTTCCGTAGTAAACCTTATCTGGTCTTGCCCAATAAATGGCGCCTAAACACATTGGGCACGGTTCGCAAGAGGTGTAAATTTCGCAACCATCTAATTGAAAAGAATCTAAGTTTTTACAAGCATCTCTAATGGCTGTAACTTCTGCATGTGCAGTGGGGTCATTAGTAGAGGTTACTTTATTATTTCCTCTACCTATAATTTTTCCGTCTTTTACTATCACGCAACCAAATGGGCCACCTTCGTTGTTGTTCATTCCTTTTAAGGCAGCGTTTACAGCTTCCTTCATGAATTTATCTTTATTCATTTTGTATCTCAATATTTTTATATAATTCTAATAAGCTAATATACAATTTTAAATAGTGAGTTTAATAGGGTAGTTTATTTACTAGATACTATTCCTTTCGTCTAAATAATAAGATATTATTAGTTTTTTTAAACTAAAAAAAATACCTTAATGGCATTGTTTTATATGCTGTTTTAATGTCGTTTAGTAAATAAAGAGAAGTGTAAAAGAGTATAAAGTGAGATACATTTAATTTATGAATAATTCTAGTTCCAATTTATTTGAAGAATTAAGTACTAAATATGGGTTTTCTAATACTTATGTAGAGTCTATTAATGAAGGATTGATTATTTTCAATACTAGCGGGGAAATACTAATTGCTAATAAGGCTATTTGTACTATTACAGGTTATAAAAAGGAATCGCTTATTGGATTAAAATCTTCCTTTCCATTTTGGCCATCAAAGGAGTTAGAGAAGTATAAAACATGCATTAAAAAAAATAAAACAGGAGATTTTAAGTCTGTCTATATGCGTAAAAATGGAGAGCATTTTCCTGTTACAATTTTTTTTGCAAGTATAAAAGATGATAGGGGTCAAGAGATAGCTCAAATAGTAATTATTCAAGATCATTCTGAACTTGAAAATGATATTTCTCCTGAAAAATATAATGAGGAGATTTTTACGGTATTAAATTATAGAAGTAAATACTTAAAACTTCTATCTGAACAGCGTATTGTTTCTACATTTGAAAATTCTATAAATAATATATCTGACGGCTTTATTTCTTTAGATAAAAGCTTATGCTATACGTTTGTAAACAAAAAAGCTGGAGAGATTTTAGGAAGAATACCTAGTGATTTAATTGGAAAATATATTTGGGAGGAGTTTCCAGAAAGCGAAAATCTTCCATTTTACCTAGCTTACAATAAGGCGATGAAAACCCAAGAAACTCAGGTTTTTCAGGGTTATTATGAGCCTTTAGATATGTGGTTTGAAAGTAGAATTTATCCTTCTTCAAATGGTTTAACTATTTATTTTACCGATATAACGGAAAAGAAAAAGGTGGATGCTAAAAACCAACTACTGCTTTCATTAACAGAAACTAGTGATGATTTTATTGGTTTGGCTACTTTAGGTGGAAAACCAATTTATTTAAATGCTAAAGGTAGAAATTTGGTTGGTTTAGGTATAGATGAAAACATGCCAGATTCCATTTCTGATTTTTTCCCAAAATACTATCATAAAACAATAGAGAAAGAACATTTAACAAGTATTTTTAAAACAAGTAAATGGAAAGGGGAAACAGAGTTTAAAAATTTTTCGACAGGAGCATTAATTCCTATAGAAATGTCTGGTTTTTTAATTCGAGATAAGGAAACAACAGAGCCAATTGCACTTGGTATTGTAGCTAAAGATAAAACAGATAAAAAAAAGACAGAACAAAAATTAATAAATAGCGAATTGTTGTTTAGAGGTTTAACTTCTAATGCCCCAGTGGGGATTTTTAAAACCGAAAAAGATGGCTCTTGTAATTTTGTTAACGAACAATGGATAGAGTATTCTGGAATCCCTTTTAAAGAAGCTATGGGTTTTGGTTGGTCTAATGCAATACATCCTAAAGATAAAAATAGAGTGCTTAAAGCATGGGAAGCATTTGTTTTTACAGAAAAAAAATACGATATAGATTTAAGGTTTTTTAATAAAAAGAAAAATAAAACAACTTGGCTTCGAGTAAAGTCTGAAAAATTATACGATGCTAATCATGTTTTGTATGGTTATATAGGTATATGTATAGATATTACAGATCGAAAAAAAGCAGAAAAACAATTAATAGAAAGCGAACAACTATTTAAAAAGTTAAGCTCTGAGGCACCAGCAGGAATTTTTCAAACAGATATTAATGGTTCTTGTAACTATGTAAACGATAGATGGTCTAAGTATGCAGGACTATCTTTTGATGAAGCTATGGGTTTTGGTTGGGCAGCAAGCATTCATCCAGAGGATAAAGATCGAATAATGAAAGAGTGGCAAGCATATGTTTTGTCTAAAAATATAGAGTTAGAAACCCAATTTAGATTTCTTCATAAAAATAAAAAAATTACCTGGGTGGCAGTGAAAACGGTAGGAACTTTCGATGCTAACAATAATTTAAATGGCTATATAGGTATGGCTATTGATGTCACCGATAAAAAAAATACCGAAGAAAAATTAATAAATAGCGAATTACTTTTTAGACGCTTATCCTCTAATGCTCCAGTTGCAATTTTTCAAACAGATAAAGAAGGTGTTTGTAATTTTGTAAATGAGGAATGGGTGAAGTATTCTGGGCTCACTTTTGAGGAATCCTTAGGTTTTCGCTGGTCAAGTGCTATTCATATAGAAGATAGAGATAGAGTGTTAAATGAATGGAAGCAAGCAGTTGCTAGCCAGACTGAATTAATTTCAGACTTTAGGCTTTTAGATAAAAAAGGAAAAACAAAATGGGTTACAGCGAAATCTGTTGGATTATTTGATGTTAATAATGAATTGTATGGTTATATAGGCACGCTTATCGATGTTACAGAAAGAAAAGAAGCTGAGGAAAAATTAATTAGAAGCGAAATAATGTTTAGAGGTTTAACTTCTAATGCGCCAGTTGCTATTGTTAGAACAACAAAAGATGGAGAATGCAGTTTTGTTAATGAAGAATTCATGAAATATACTGGGTTGTCTTTTGAAGAGTCTATGGGGCTTGACTGGATTAAAGCTCTGCATTCAAAAGATAAAGATAGAGTATTAAGAGAATGGGTAGAGGCTGTTAATGATAATAAAGATTTTATTTCAGAATTCCGATTTGTAAACAAAAAAGGCAAGGTTACCTGGGTTTCTGTTAAGGTTATCGGGTTGTTTGATGAAAAGAATAAACTGAACGGTTACGCAGGCACATGTATAGATGTCACAGAGCGTAAGAGTTCAGAAGAAAAAATTAAAGAAAGCCAACAATATTTTGAAAATATCATTAATAATATTGGGGATCCAGTTTTTGTAAAAGATGACCAAAGTAAAATAATATTGGTTAATGACGCACTGTGTGCTATGTTTAATAAAACAAGAGTAGATATTATAGGTCAAATATCTGCTATTAATGTATCTATAGATAAAAAGGAAAAATTTTTAAGTAAAGATAAAGAAGTGCTTTTAACGGGTGTAGAAAATGTTACAGAGGAGACCCTTAACTTAAATAAAAATGATTTACGGACAATTTCTACTAAAAAAACTAGATTTATTGATAGCAATAAGAATAAGTTTATAATTGGTGTGATAAGAGATCTCACTAAAGAAAAGAAAGCAGAAGAAGAAAAAAGAAAAGCACATCAACGACTTGCTACTCATTTAAATAATTCACCATTAGCAATAATTGAATGGGATAAAGATTTTATCGTTACCAATTGGTCTATACAAGCACAAAACATTTTTGGTTGGAAAGAACATGAAGCCCTTGGTAAGCATTTTAAAGATTTGGACTTGGTGTATCATGAAGATCTTGAGCCAATTACAAGTATTGCAAATTCATTGATGAATGCAGAAGTGAAAACGAATAGAAGTATTAATCGTAATAATACCAAAGCAAAAGAAATGATTTATTGCGAATGGTATAGTTCGGTTTTATTATCTGAAGATGGACAAGTAGAAACTATTTTTTCATTAGTGCAAGATGTAACAGAGCGTATTCAGTACGATGAAAAAATAAAAGAAAGTGAAGAGAAGTTTTCTAAAGTATTTCAAGCAAATGTTATTGGTTTCTCTATTGTAAATAATAAAGATGTTAGGATTGAGGTTAATGAAACCATGGCTAAAATATTTGAAACGACAAGAGAAAACTTAATAGGTAAAACATTCGAAGAAGCTAAAGTAACTGTTTTAGATTCGGCGTATTATGAGCAAAAACAAAAAATAAAAGACAAATTTAAAAAAGACGGTTATTTAAATAACGAAAACATTAGTAGAACTTTAGTAAGTGGAAATAAAATAAATCTTTTAGTTTCTGTAGAGGCTATTGAAATAGCAGGAGAACCTCATGCTCTAATTGCAGTAGTAGATGTTACCGAAAAGAAAAAAGTGGAGTTAGAGTTAGAAAAACACAGAAATAACCTCGAGGCGTTAGTGAAAGTAAGAACCTCGGAACTGGAGAATGAAAAAATAAAAGCTCAGTCTGCAGATTTAATGAAATCCGCTTTCTTAGCGACCATGTCACATGAGTTAAGAACACCTATGAATTCCATTATAGGTTTTACAGGTATATTATTAAAAGAACTAGCAGGACCTTTAAATGAGGAGCAAAAAAAGCAACTATCTATGGTTAAAAATAGTGGTTCGCATTTATTAGGATTAATTAATGATGTGCTAGATATTTCTAAAATAGAAGCAGGTAAATTAAAAGTGTCTTTTTATGCCTTTAATTATTTAACAACCTTAGAAAAAACAATAGATTTTTTAATGCCACAAGCAACCAATAAAGGGCTTGAAATTAGAACGCAAATTTCTAATCTAGATATTATAATAGAAAGTGACGAAAGGCGGGTGGAACAAATATTACTAAACCTATTGTCTAATGCGATTAAATTCTCTTCACAAGGAATAATTAATATTAAAGTAAATATTAAGGATAAAATATTAATTACTCAAGTAATAGACCAAGGAATAGGGGTTGGTGAAAAAGACATAGGTAAATTATTTGAACCCTTTATTCAGCTAGAAAGTGGGCTTAGTAGAAAACATGAAGGTACGGGTTTAGGGCTTGCTATTTGTAAAAGTTTAATAGAAAAACTAGGCGGTACCATTCAAGTAATAAGTGAATTAGGTAAAGGGAGTAATTTTACATTTAAACTACCGTTAGAGTATCCCAACAAAATATAATACTAAATAAAAATATGTTATAATTTATTGATGCTAATTTAATATATTTATTAATTAACTTAGAAAAACTAAATTGTATATACTTAAAAGATGAAACCTGTTATTCTAATAATTGAAGATAACCCACAAAACATGTATATGTTGTCGTACTTGTTAGAGAATAGTAATTATAAGGTGCTTAAGGCTTATAACGGTATAGATGGCTTAGACTTGGCTCATGAAAATCACCCTGAAATTATACTAATTGATATACAGCTTCCAGACATGGATGGTTATGAGATTTGTAGCAAATTAAGAAATAACGGTCTGCCAAAAAATACCGTTATTATTGCGGTAACCTCCTACGCTATGGGAGGAGATAAAGAAAAAGCAATAGAAGCTGGTGCTAATGGTTATATAGAAAAACCTGTAAACCCCGACACTTTTGTAAAACAAATGGAAACTATATATAAAGCATAATAAAGCCATGAAAACAATATTAATAGTAGATGATACTTATGAAAATCTTTATCTATTAAGAGTTATACTTGAAGAAGCTAATTATATCGTTATAGAAGCAAAAGACGGTAAAGAAGGATTAGTGAAATTAGAAGAAAATAACATAGATTTAATTGTTTCAGATATTTTGATGCCTATCATGGATGGTTATATGTTTTGCCAAGCCTGTAAACAAGATAAAAAATTTAAAAACATTCCTTTTGTTTTCTATACATCCACATATACCGAAAAATTAGATGAAGATTTAGCACTCAAACTTGGAGCAGTTCATTTTTTAAGAAAACCAACAGATCAAAACAAAATAGTTTCTGTAATTGAAGAAGTTTTTTCTCAAGACACACCTGTTCAAAAAGAAAATAAAAAAATAAAATTTACAGAAGAAGAAGTTTTAAAACTATATAGTAAACGCTTAATTAGTAAGTTAGAACATAAAAATTTAGATCTTGAGAAAGAAGTTGTAGTAAGAGAGAGAGCAGAACAATTATTAGTGCATAAAAATGAAATACTAGATTTAATTGTAATTAATACGCCATTAAATAAAGTTTTTGAACGCTTGCTTTTAAATTACGAATCTATCCATCCAGACTATTATGGATCCATTAGTTTATTGCAAGAAGACGGCATACATCTTACCTTAGAGTGTGCGCCATCTCTCCCTAAAGAATATAATTTAGCAATTCAGAAAGTTGTTATTGGAAATAATGTAGGGTCTTGCGGTACATCAGCATTTTTAAAAAAAGCAGTAATAGTTTCCGATATAACAACTAGTAAGTTATGGAAAGACTATAGAGGTATTGCCACTAAATGTAATTTAAAATCCTGTTGGTCCATCCCTATTTTATCTGAAGATAATGTGGTTTTAGGTACTTTTGCAATTTATAGTAAATCGGTAAATACACCCTCTTTAGAAGAAATAAGAGAGCTTAGTTTTTCTGCAAACTTGGTTAAGGTTGCTATAGAAAAGTTTATTAGAGTTAAAGAAATAAAAGAGAAAGACGAATCATACAAAGCATTAGTAGATCAAGCTAGTGATGCAATTATTAGTTATACTTTTGATGGTACTATATATGCATTTAATAAGGCAACCTATTCGATATTAGGGTATACTTTAAAAGAATTTTCAAAATTTAAACTCCAAGATTTCCTTATCGGTAGTATTGTGCAAAAGCCCGAGATTCAAAAAAGAATTATTGAAGGTGAATCTGTAGTTTTTGAAAGACAATTAATTTGCAAAAATGGAAACATTCTAGATGTTGAAATCTCAGCAAAAAAACAAAAAGACGATAAAATATTATCCATTGCTCGTAACATCACAGAACGAAAAAAAGCCGAACAAAAACTTTTAGAAAGCGAATATAGTTTGAGGCAATCTCAAATAGTAGCAAATATTGGATCTTATATAATAGATTTAAATGAAATGACTTGGGAAGGTTCTACTGTTTTAGATAGCATTTTTGGTATCGATAAATCCTTTCTAAAAACAATTGAAAACTGGGTTAGCCTTATTCATCCAGACGAAAGAGAAGATATGCTTCACTATTTCGAAAACGGCATTGTTAATAGAATAAAATATGATAGGGAGTATAGAATTATAAATCAAAAGACAAAAAAAGTACTTTGGATTCATGGCATTGGAGAACTCCTTTTTGATGAAGACTCAAAGCCAATAAAATTAATTGGTACCATGCAAGACGTAACCAGTCGTAAGCATGCAGAAATTAAAATTCGAGAAAGTGAAAAATCCTTATTAGTAGCCCAAAAAATAGCAAAGATAGGGAGTTTTGATTTAGACTTAGTCAATAAAATAGCAAGTTCATCTTCTGTTTTTAACGAAATAATAGGTGTAGAAGTTAATAAAAAAATAAGTTTTTCTCGTTGGCAATCTATAGTACATCCAGAAGATCGATTACTTGTAAAGCAAAACATGCTAGAAAGCCAAAAAAACACTCAAAAATTTGATTTAGAGTATAGAATTATAACCTTTGATGAAAAAGAATTAAAATGGGTTCATGCTTTAGGTGTAATAATCTATAAAGATAAAGTGCCAACTAATTTTGTGGGTACTATTCAGGATATTACAGATCGTAAAAAAGCAGAAATAGATTTAAAAATAGCAAATGACTTTTCATCAAACCTTCTACAGTCCATGCATGAAGGTTTAGTTGCTATAAATTTAAACTCTGAAATTATTAGTGTAAATCCAGCATTTTGTGAAATGACTGGTTTTTCAGAGTCTGAATTACTTGGTGTTAAACGCCCTTTTCCATATTCTCCACCAGAGCTAAAAAAGAAAAATGATGCAAATTATAAACTCTTATTATCCGGTAAAAATAAAAGTAATTACGAAAATACGTACATGCGTAAAAATGGAGAGCGTTTTCTAGTAGACGTCCAAATTTCAAGCGTATACGGAGAAGATGGAGAGAAAATTGCAAATTTTTCTACAGTACAAGATATTACAGAACGAAGAAAAGCAGAGATCGATTTAAAGCTAGCAAAAGAGTTTAATGATAAGCTAATTACCTCTATGCAAGAAGGCTTGCTCATGCTAGATATGTTGGGTAAAATTGTTAAAGTAAACGAATCTTTTTGTTCGATTTTAGGTTATTCAGAAGAAGAACTTATAGGTCTGGAATTACCATATCCATTTGCAAAACCAGAAGACTTTGAAATAATGCAAGAAATTAAAGCATTGGTAACTAAAGACCAAGCGCCTTCTTTTCAATTAGAGTTTATTAGAAAAAATGGAGAAAAATTTCATGCCTCTTTTTTGGCAGGTACTATTAAAAACGATAGTAATGAGGTTATCGCAATATTTGCAACGGTTAAAGATGTGTCTGAAGAAGAAAAACTTAAAGATACACTTAAAGAAAGAGCAAAAAAATCCATTGAAAGGAAAAATGTAATTTTAGAATTAGCAAATTTTGTAGGATCCGATTATAAAGTTGCTTTAAAAGAACTTACAAAACTATCTGCTAAAACATTAAATGTTGGAAGAGTTAGTGTTTGGAAATTTAATAATAAGAAAAATGAAATACTATGTGATGGATTATTTGATTTAAAAAGTCAAACCTATGAAAGTGGAGTAGTACTTAAAAAAGAAGAGAACCCTGTTTATTTTGAATCAATAATTAAAAATAAAACAATAAGTATTAATGACACTTTTACTAATAATATTACAAAAGCCTTTAAAGAAAACTACCTGTTGCCGTTAGGAATTACTTCTATGTTAGATGTTGCTATTCAAGTTTCTAATGATTTGTATGGTGTTTTATGTTTTGAGCATATTGAATCTAAACGAGTATGGACTGGAGATGAAGAGGAGTTTGCAACTTCTCTGGCTAATTTAGTTTCCTTAATGGTAGAAAGCGCAGAACGAAAAGCAGCAGAAAATGAATTAAAATCGGAAAAAGAATTTTCAGATAAACTGGTTACCTCTTTGCGAGAAGGGTTGTCGGTAGTAGATTTAAACGGTGTGCATATAAAAGTGAACCCTGCTTTATGTGAAATGACGGGGTTTTCAGAAGAAGAACTTTTAGGAATAAAGGCGCCTTTTCCTTATTGGCCACCAGAAGAGTTAGATTATATTTATAACAAATTTAACTCTCCCCTTAAAGGATTGGGTGTTACTGCCAATTTTGTCTTCATGCGTAAAAATGGTGAAAGATTTCCATGTATTTTAAAACCTTCAGTTATTACTAATAATGATGGGGAAGTAATAGCATATTTTTCAACAATTACAGATATAACCTTAAGAGTAGAAGCTGAAAATGTTTTAAAACAAAATATTATACGTTCCGATCAAAGAAAAAATACCATAATTGAGCTAGCAAACCTTATTGGTGAAGATTTTAATGATTCCTTAAAAAAGATTGCAACAACAGCAGCAAAAACATTAGATGCAGCTTTAGTTACTATTTGGAAATATAAAAATAATAATACAGAATTATTAAGTAAAGTTTTTTATAATTATGTAGATGATATTTTAGAGCGGGAACAGTTGGAAATTAATAATAAAGAGTATCCAAACTATTTTAAAGCATTAGAAGAAAACACAAGTATAAATATTACAGATGTTCTTAATGATCCAATTACTAAAGAATTCGCTAAAGAGTTCTTAATTCCTAATAAAATTACTTCTAGAATCGATGTCATAATTTATGGAAGGAGTAATAATTATGGAGTAATAAGTTTTGAGTGTACTAGGCCAAAAAGAGTCTTTTCAGTAGAAGAAGAGAGTTTTGCAAATTCAATTGCTAGTATTGTGTCTTTAATGGTGGAAAGTAGTGAAAGGACTTTGGCAGAAAATAAAATAACATTAACCAACCAAAAACTTACAGAAGCAAACAAAGAGTTAAATACGTTAAGAGACCAATTAGAACAAGAAAATGTTTACTTAAGAAATGAGTTAGATTTAGTGTTTAACTATGAGGAAATGGTTTATGGAAGTGAGGTGTTTAGTAACGTACTAACCGAAGTTGAAAAAGTAGCACCAACCATAGCCACAGTATTATTGTTAGGCGAATCTGGAACAGGAAAAGAACTTTTAGCTAGAGCAATACACAATACTAGTTTGCGAAATAATAAACCATTAATAAAAGTAAATTGTTCTGCGATACCTAGAGAGTTAATTGAAAGTGAATTGTTTGGTCATAAAAAAGGCTCCTTTACTGGAGCAGTGAAAGATAAAATAGGGAAATTTGAATTAGCAGATAAAGGGACTTTATTTTTAGATGAAATAGGCGAGCTGCCATTAGATATGCAACCAAAAATATTAAGATTCCTTCAAGAAGGAGAGATTGAAGTAGTTGGAAGTGTTTCAGGTTCAAAAAAGCTTGATGTTAGAGTTATAGCTGCAACAAATCGAGATCTTAAAAAAGAAATTGAGAAAAAGCAATTTAGAGAAGATTTGTATTTTAGACTTAATGTGTTTCCTGTACAAGTTCCTTCCTTAAGAAATAGAAAAGAAGATATCCCCTTATTGGTAGAGCATTTTGTAGATAAATTTAATAAAGCATATGGAAAAAGCATTAAATATATTACAGACGATGCTATGAGTCAATTAAAAGCTTATGATTGGCCAGGCAATATTAGAGAATTAGAATACTTAATTGAAAGATCTTTAATACTTTCAACAAAAGATACTTTAGTGATTCCTGGTTTTGAGTCTTCTACTCAAAAGGTAAAGTCAATTCATGATAAAGATTTAACTTTAAATTCTGTACAGCGCAATCATATCTTACAAGTGCTAGAGCAATGTAATTGGAAAATTAGTGGTAAAAACGGAGCGTCAGAAATCTTAGGTTTAAAAGCTAGTACATTACGAGATAGAATGACTAAATTAAATATATCCAAGAGTATAAGGAAGTAACGGTATACCGTCAATTGTTTCTTTTTGTAATACGAATTCGCTATACAGCTGTCTTTTGTAAATATAAAAATTTAAAACCTCTCATAAACTACGGGGATCAATAATAAATAATATACGAATTTTATTAATTACTTCAAACCCTTATTTTTAGATCGTGGAGCTACTCCCAAAGTATTAACTACTGTGTTTTTTTATTAGAAAATAGGTCCACTACATTAAGTGCAACAAATGCATTAACGTGTGCTAAATTTTTGGCAGATATTACTAGTAATACTATTTCTGAGGCAGGCGAATTAGAACCAAATGACTATATAGCAATTTGGAGATAAAACTAGTTGGTGTTTATTAGGTTCGTCTTTAACCTTTTTCCTTAAATATTAATATAAAGCATATAGCGAATTGTTTATGGATTGGTGTTTTAAATTGACGGAATACCGTCAATTCATGTATTTTGTTACTGCAAGTCACGGTATTTCGATTTTTTATTTTTTGGATAAAACTACTTGATAAAATGTAGTTGTTTGATTTTGAGGTTTTTGGGATTTGTTTTATATAAAAAGCATCTTTTGGCACTCCTATTGAAAACAAATATTCAAAGGGATTATTATGAAAAATGAAATATTTATTAATAACATTAAATTTTGGGTCGACCAAAACATCATCTATTGTAAATTATTTGAGGATTCCAATTTAAACTATTCAAGAGAAAACATTGAAAGTATGTTTTGTGAAGCTATCTCAATACTTTCAAATGGAACTTTTTTACCAGTGATATTTGATTTCGAAGAATTGAATAGTTCACATTCTTTAAGATTCTTTAAAATTATATCAAACAATTACAAGATTAAAAGTGCGGTGTTATCTAAAGTGTTTTTAATAAAAAACTATAGGCAAAAACTATTGCTTTCCTTTTATGTGTTGTTTAGTGATAGTAATGTGCCAAATTTAATTTTTAGGGATCTAGATTTAGCAATAGCGTATTGTAATGAAAATTATGCCACCTTTAATTCTTTAAGTTATGACCATTAAAATGGGAAATATAATTAGTATTGGGTTCTCAAAATTCTGGACTTTCAATGATGTTCTTCATATCCAATTTAGAAACAAAAAAAAGAATAATAAATTTCAAATAAATGAAGCAAAATTATTTGTAAAATCAATTGATGCATTATGTAATAATAAACCAATGCCATTTTTAATTGATGTAAGAGATTCTAATGGCACTTTTACTGCAGAAGCAGCAAATTTAATAGCCAATTCTCCAACCTTACTTAAGCTAAGAATTTCAGAAGCCTTTGTAATTAATACTATTAGTGCAAAAATTGGATTAGCTTCTTATAAAAGAACTCAAAAACCAATCAATCCTTATAGTGTATTTGGTGACATACAATCTGCTAAGGATTATTGTCTAGAAACAAAAAATAATTTTTATGGAAGCAATTAAATATAACATGCCGGATTCTATGGATGATAGCGTATGGGCAAACGTGATAGGGAGTTCTATGGTATCTATTACAGATGCTTTAGGTAGAATTGAATTTGCAAGCGATGCGTTTAGTGAAATTTTAGAATGCCAAAAATATAGACTTGTTGGGGAAACACATGAATTATTAAAATCGCCGCTTCATACAGGGGAATTTTATAAAAATTTATGGCGAACTATTAAAATGGGAAATAAATGGTCTGGGGTTTTAACAGATGTAAATAGCTCAGGGAGAGTATTCTGGTTAGATACAGAAATAATACCATTTAGAAAAAAAGGAGAAAAAAACTATAAATATTTATGCCTTTACAAAAATGTAACTAATTATTATAAAGAAAGAGAGGTGCTTAAAAAACAGGAGCTTGTTAACGAAAGTTTTTTGCAAGGAATCCCTTTAAATGTTTTTGTTGTTAGTAGGTATGGTAAAATTTTAAACACAAATAAAAGTTTTTGTAAAAAGGAGGTGCAGGAGTTAATAGGCACTTATGTGTACGACTATTTTAGTCCATCCAGTTTTCAGTCTTTTAAAAATAATATTGATAAAGTTTTTGTAGATAAAAAGAAGCATCAATTTGAATTACATGATTTGAATACGGATGGTGAAAAAATATTTTTTTCAGTAATAAGTTCTCCAAATTTTAATTCGGTGGGAGAAATTGTTTCTACAACGATCGCTTTAAACGAAGTTACAGAATTTAAAAATGTTAGCGATCAGCTTAAAAATAGTGAAGAAAAATTCAGAAAAATTTATCAATCGATCAATATAGGTGTAGTTGTCGTTGCTGATGAGAAAGGAAGTATTACCGAATGGAATAAAGGAGCAGAAGCAACTTTTGGTTATTCTGAAAAGGAAATAATAGGTAGTTCGTTAACGATGTTAATGTCTGAAAAGTATCGAAACAAAAACATTGCAGGATTGCTAAGAGGAGTGGATAAGATTAAAAATCAAAAAGAGGAGGCTACCGTGAAAATGTGTTGTTTGCGTAAAAATGGTGAGCAATTCCCAGTAGAGTTCACTTTAAGTTATTGTAAAGTAGGAGAGGTTGGTTTTTATTCGGCTATGATGCTAGATATATCACAACGTAAAGAATTAGAAAACAAACTAATAAAAAAAACAGAAGATCTTGAATTGTTATTGAAAACAACAGAGGAGGAATTAATAAAAAAAACATAACTAAGATATTTCATTTAGACTACTTTATATAATAAAAAAATGGAATTGATTTTATATTCGTAATTGTTTGGTGAATTGGTGTTTGGTTTTCTTTACACAATGCTAAAACTAAAGTCTTCTCTTGGTTTTTAACAATAATTTTTTTTACTTATAGTTTAACTTTTATGTGTTAAAATATCCTGTGTATTTGTTTAATATAATCTCAAAATAAAAATACAGACCGTTTTAGAGTCGATTTGCAATAATCTTTCTCTCTTATGCGCTTATTAACTTAAACGCAGCACTTATATCTTGAACTCTTTCAAAAAAAGATTATCTATGTTTTAGTATAATTTATTAAGCTACTTTTGCTTTATTTGACATTTATTAAAAAGAGTTAAAACTACCATATATTAATGGTAGTATTCTTACTCTAAGAACAGGAAGTTATTAAAAAAATGTTATTCAGTTTTATGAAAATCAACAATTTATCTATTTTAACTTTTATCTCTTTCTTGTTTTTTTCAACAGCTATTTTTGCACAAGAATCAAAAATAGATAGTCTAAAAATTGAATTGCAAAATCATAAAGAGCGTGATACTACAAGGGCAGATGTTTTATACGATTTGGCATTTTTATGTTTTCGAAAAGACCTGAGTTTAACCAATTCCTATTTGAAAAAAGCAGAAATCATAAGTGATAGTCTAGACTATAAAAAAGGAAAAGCCAACGTTTTAAGTTTAAAGGGAATCCTAGCAAATCGAAAATCAAATTATGATAATGGTTTAGATTATTTTCAACAATCACTTCAAATATTTAAGTTTATTAATGATAAAAAAGGAATAGCTTCTTCTTATAACTCTATAGGAGTCACGCATTTGCAACAATCTCAAAATAAAGAGGCCTTAAGTTATTTAAAAAAATCATTGGCTATATATGAAGAGATACATGACAAAAAAAAACTAGTAGCAGGTTATATGAATTTAGGAAGTGTTAATTCAAGCCTAGGAAACTATCTAGAAGCGATTTCATACTATAAAAAAGCATTAGCAGTTAGCAAAGAAATCAATCATGAATATGGGGTGCCTTATGCATTAAGTAATTTAGGGAAGGTTTATAAAAAACAAGGAAATATAGCTATTGCTTTAGATTATTATAGTGAAGGGTTGTACTATAAAGAAAAATTAGGAGATACTCTTGGTATGTCAATTTCAATGAATGATTTAGGTAGTATGTATAGATCTATTGGAAACTTTGATAAAGCACTAGAATACCATAATAAGTCTTTAAATTTTGCATTAAAACTGGAAAACAAAGGCATTATAGCAATAAATAAAGAAAACATTGGACTTATATACAAGCGTAAAAAAGAGTATGAAAAAGCATTAAAATATATGTACGAATCTTTGAAAATAAGCCAAGAAATCAAAGATGTAGGGCAAGAATCTGTTTGTTTAACCAACATTGGAGAAGTTAATTTATTACTTAAAAAACCCTTAATAGCGCGTGAGAATTTTGAGAAATCGAATGTTATAAGTTTAGAAAATGGAGAGCAGTACGTTACAATTAGTAATTATTTAGGTCTTTCAGAAAGTTATTTAGATGAAAAGCAATATAAAAAGGCATTGTCTTTTGCATGGAAAGGCAAGAAAATTGCAGACGAATTAAACCTTTATGATTCGCAGCATAAAGCTTTAGAACTACTTTCTAATATCTATAAAAATACAGGTGACTATAAAAAAGCATTATCGAGTTATCAGCAATTTAAAATATTAAGTGATAGTCTTTTAAGTAAAAAAAGTGTTGAGAAAATCACGCAATTAGAGTACGAGTATAAATACAAGCAAGAATTAGAGTTAGCTAGTTTTAGAGAATTAAAACTGACTAAAACAGTAACAGCTACTACTAAAGATTTAGAAAAGTCAAAACAAAATTATCTTTGGGCAATTATTGGAGCTCTCTTGGTTTCAATATTATTAGGTTCTATTATATTCTATCAAAAATTTAGAAACGAAAAATCAAAAACACAAAATATAGTAATTGAGCAAAAATTATTACGCTCACAAATGACACCACATTTTATCTTTAATTCACTTTCTGTTTTACAAGGTATGATTTTAAATAAAGAAGAAAAAAAGTCTATTTTATATCTCTCTAAATTTTCAAAATTACTTCGCATTACGTTAGAAAATTCAAGAGACAAAACGGTGCCGTTATATGAAGAACTAACAGCGATAAACAACTATTTAGAACTTCAAAATTTAGAAGCTAGTCAATCGTATCAATATACAATATTAGTAGACGAAAGTATCGATGAGTCTTTATTAGAAATACCACCAATGCTTGTACAGCCCTTTATTGAAAATGCTATAGAACACGGTTTTAAAGATAAAAAAGATAATAGGAAAATTGATCTTCAACTTAAATATTTAAATAAACAACTAATTTGTACTATTACAGATAATGGGATTGGGGTTGATTCCTTAGTAGAAAATAAAAAGCAGCACAAAAAATCATTATCCACTACTATTACTTCAGAACGAATAAAAATGTTATCTAAAGATTTTAAAATGAAGGGTTCTGTTACTATTGAAGATAGACAAAAATATAAGGAGCAAGGAACTATCGTTACTTTAATAATTCCTTACAAAATAATTGTAGCATAATGAAAGCACTAATAGTAGAAGATAAAGCATATATTAGAAAAGGATTACTTAATTTATTACAATTAACAGACACTAAAGTCGAAGTAATAGGTGAATGTGAATCTGTAAAAGATGCTGTTGTAGTTGCAAATTCTTGTAAGCCAGAGTTGATTTTTTTAGATATTAACCTTACTGATGGTACTGGATTTGATTTTTTAGCCCAAACAGAAAACCTAGCCTTTAAAGTTATTTTTATTACTGCTTATGAAGAATTCGCTATTCAAGCCTTAAAAATAGGCGCTGTAGATTATCTATTGAAACCTGTAGATGTAGAAGAACTTCAAATAGCCTTGCAAAAAGTTTCTACATTACCTATTGTAGAACAAAAACAACAAATAAAAATGGTGAAAGAGGTTTGGAATAATGAAGATTCTAAATTAATATTGTCTCTGCACGATAGTTTTCAAGTTATAGATTTAAATGAATTACTATATTGTGAAACCGACAAAGGATATACTACTTTCTATTGTGGCAATAATAAAAAATATTTAGTTTCAAAAACGTTAAAGGAATTTGAAGAACGACTTTCTGCTGCTAATTTTACACGTCCACATCAATCGTTTATGGTCAACTTAAAATTCATAGATAAATATGATAAATCTGGTGTTATTCATTTGAAAAATGGAAAAAAAATACCTGTGTCTTCTCGAAAAAAAGAAGGTTTTTTAACTACCTTTTTAAACTGGAATAACAACTAAACTTCTTGCCCTTTTACAGATATTTCTTCAAGTATCGCACTTATTTATTCTAAAGCTTAGAAAATAGATTCCCTATTTTCTACCTCTTTTTTGCTACGTACTTTTATTGTTGTTAAAAATAAAGTCATTATAGAAACTATGATGGCTAATAAACTAAAAACACTAAAATGAAAGTATTAAAACTTACAGTAATAGTAGCATTTTCAATAATAATACTCCAGTCTTGTGGAGGAAATTCGGCAAAACAACCAGCAACAGCAAATGGTTTTTTAGAAATACAAAAAGACATTAAAAATGAATTTGGGGATGATGCCTATTACACAGATTTAACAATTACCTACAATAAATCCTTAGGAAATATTATAGGTGTTACGGTAACTAAAGATCCTGTTTCTTTAAAAATGGGACAGTGGAATCAAACAAAAGGCATTTGGAAACAAAACCAAGAGATCTCTCTAGAAGTGCCACAAGGTACACAAGCTTCAGATTTTATGTTTCAGTTAGATGAAAATATTAATCTCTCAATATTAGGCGAATTAGCAGAAAAAGCTACTGGACAATTAAAAACCGATAAGAATATTGAAAACCCAACATTATCTATGGCTTTTATAAAATTCCCAAAAAACGGAGACGTATCGAAAACGGAATATACAGTAATGTTAAAGCCGGAAAACGGAGGGACTACATTTACTTTTAAACAAGGAATAAATGATAATTCTATAAAAATAGATTACTAACATTAAAAACCAAAATTCACTTTAAACTTTAATTTAAAACTAAAAAATTATGAAAAAAATACTTCTTGTTTTAACTACTTTATTTATATCTATAATTGGGCATTCGCAAACATTTACAGCTCTTGATAATAACAACAATACTTTAGAGTTTGATATAACAACTACAACAACTGTTGACGTAAGAGATTATGTTTCTGGCGGAACAGATATAGATATACCTTCAACAATTGACAACCCTAATGATGGTATAACATACAGTGTTACTGGTATTGGAAACTTTGCACTTCAAAATAATAATTTAACAAGTGTTACCATTCCGGATAGTGTTACCTTTATTGGTGAAAATGCTTTTGTTGCAAATCTTCAATTAACTTGTGTTATTTCTGAAGCAACAATACCACCTGTAATTTTTACAGGAGGTGGTACTGATTCTTTTGGTGCTTCATATCGTAGTAATATAAATTTATCTATACCATCTGGCACAGCAAGTGCATATGCAGCTGCAACATGGGCAGGTTTCAATAGTGTTGCAGAAGGACTTAATGCAACTTTTACAGTAGATTATATTACCTATCAAATTAATGGGAATAACGAAGTCACTGTTACAGGATACAATACAGCAGGTGTTACTTCAGTAAATATACCAGATATTGTTGCTCGTGGTTGTATAAGTTATAATGTTACTAATATTGGTAATAATGCTTTTAATGGTAGTGGTTTAACGAATGTTGTTATTCCAGATGGTATTATTAATATTGGTACTGCAGCTTTCGCTTTTAATAATTTACAGAGTCTTGTAATCCCTGATAGTGTTCTTGTTATCGGTGATGGTGCTTTTGCTCAAAATAACAATCTAAATAATGTTGTAATAGGTAATAGTGTTACAAGTATTGGTGATGCTGCTTTTCGTCAGGCTAATTTTACTAGTATTACAATACCAGATAGTGTTTTAAATATTGGTTTATTAGCTTTTATGGACGTTGGCTTAACCGATGTAACTTCTCTAGCGACTACACCTCCAACAATAATTACAGGTACAAATGATACTTTTGGAAGCATTATTGCTCGTGGTGATATTAATCTACACATACCACCAAATACTACTGGAGCATACGTAACAGATGCTGGAGCCTTGTGGACAGACTTTTTGGTTGTAACTGAAGATGCAGGCTTAAGTATTTCCGATTTTGAGTTGATGAATGATATAAAAATAATTACAAGGGCTAATGACCTAAAAGTAATTTCACCTGATAGTGTAAGATTAGAAAACTATACCATTTATAATATTTCTGGAGCAAAGGTAAAAACAGGTAAAGAGCTTATTATATCAACAAACACATTATCTAATGGTATCTATATTTTGAAATTAGATTTTAATGAAGGTATAATTACTAAAAAAGTCATTATTAACTAGTCTCAATATTATATTCAAACAAGAAAGGGTATAAAACCATTTTTTATTTTTTAATAGAAGCGGTTTTATATCAGTAATCTTTAAACCAAAACCAATGAAAAACGGAATAGGAATTAAAAACGAGTATAATTCAGTAGATAAGCTTAGAGGTTTCTTAGAAAAAATCAATTTACAAATGTTCTGAAACTTATGACGAATGTGTTTGAGAACAGATGCCAGCGGTCAGAGGATAGCATACATTATTTTAAAAAAAATAAGCAATGGATGCTATTAAGGCTTTTTTTATAAATGAAGAACTATAAAAATAAATCACATTATATCAAGCAAAATAATGAATGTTTACTTAGGAAAAAATATAAAATGCACTAAAATATAATAGATATTGCTACTGGTGTTATAAAGCAAACGTTGCTAGTTGGTTCTCAAAAAAAAGTATTTAGAGAATTGGAGCAACTTGTTTTAAGAGCGGCTTCATAAAAATCTTAAAAAAAAGTGTTTAAATTTTAAATAACCTGTATTGTTTATGAAAACCCTTCAAATTAATTTATCTCTTATAGCGCTTTTATTGAGTGTTATGTCCTATGCACAAGTAGGTATAGGAACTACTAATCCTAATGCTACTTTAGATATACAGTCTTCAAATCAAGTAACACCAGCAAATAATGATGGTGTTTTAATACCAAAAATAGATAATTTTCCAAGTGTTAATCCAACTATAAACCAAAATGGAATGCTTGTTTTTGTTACAGGTAATGGCGTGCCATATAAAGGGTTTTACTATTGGGACAATGTAGCAACTTCTTGGGTTATAATCACTGGAACTTCTAATAGTGGCGGTAACACCTTAAATGAAGCCTATGATCAAGGAGGGTTAGGCTTAGGTAAAAGTATAGAAGCTACAGATGGTGCTGTGCTTATTAATGGAGAAGATGGTTTTTTGGTAACAGGATCTTTTGGCACAGGAAACACTATAGATGCCGAAGTAACTGGTAGTGGTACACGCATGTTCTTTAATCCTAATAAAGCGGCATTTAGAGCAGGTAGAGTCTTAGGTAATTCATGGAATGATATTAATATTGGGGAAAACTCTACAGCTTTCGGTGTAAATACTGTAGCTTCTGGTCAAAACTCAACAGCTTTTGGTTTTGGTACTATGGCTTCTGGAGATAACTCACTAGCTTTTGGTAATAACACAATAGCTTCTGGAGTTAGTTCAACAGCTTTTGGATTAGGTACAACAGCTTCTCAAAATGGATCAACAGCTTTTGGTGATTATGCTAACGCTTCGGGTAATTATGCTACCGCTTTTGGAGCTGTTACTACTGCCTCTGGTGACTATTCAACAGCTTTCGGTTATTTTACTACTGCTTCCGGTGACTATTCGACAGTTTTTGGCGATTTTAATACTGCTTCTAATATTTATTCAACAGCTTTTGGGTTTTTTAATGAGGCTTCTGGATATAGTTCAACTGCTTTTGGTCAAGGAAATTTGGCTTCAGGTTCTAACACAATTGCTTTTGGCTTAAATACAGTGGCTTCTGGTGCTGTATCGATTGCTTTTGGTACAAGTTCCCATGCGATTGGAGATTTCTCATTCGCCATAGGTGGTGGAGCTCAATCCATAGGGTCTAATTCATATTCAATTGGTCAAGGAACACAATCTACTGGAGCAGGTTCAATGGCATTTGGAGCAGGAACTCAATCTAATGGGTTATTTTCGATGGCTTTTGGTTTAGGAACAACAACACATTCTTATGGAGAAACTACTTTTGGCACATACAACACGACTTATACACCTGTTAATAATACAAACCTTTTTATTTATAGTCCTACAGACAGACTTTTTACTATTGGTAATGGCTTAGGTCCAGCTACTAGTAGTAATGCACTTACTATATATAAAAGTGGTTTAATGAATATTAATGATGAATATGATATGCCACTTACAGATGGGACAGCTAACCAAGTCATGACAACAAATGGTGCTGGCGTGGTAAGTTTTCAAGATGCTAGTAGCTTAAGCGGAAACACCTTAGGACAAGCTTATAACGAAGGAGGTTTTGGCTTTGGTAGAATAATAAATGCGAATAATGGACCTGTTGAGATTCATGATAGTGGTGGGTTGATTGTGCAAAGTGCCAATCAAACGCATATGTTGTTTGTAGATGGTGTTAATGATGCTATTGGTATAAACACAGCTGTTACTACAGCAGATTTATCTGTAAATGGTACAGCAAACAAATCTGGCGGTGGAACATGGGCAGTGTTTTCAGATTTACGTTTAAAAGAAAATGTTAGCAATTATAAAGAAGGATTAGAGTTGATTACAAAAATTAGACCTGTTAATTTTTCTTATAATACTAAAATGCGAAAGATTTTTGGAAATAATCAGGTAATTAAAAACAAAATATATCAAGGTGTTATAGCGCAAGAATTAAAGATAATTGCACCAGATATGGTAAGGGAGATTTCTTTTGAATCTGAAAAGTTTTTAGAAGTAGATCCTAATAAGTTTACTTATGCGCTTATTAATGCTGTGCAAGAACAACAAGATGAAATTGAACAACAAAGCGCTAAAATTAAAAAGTTAGAAGATCAGCTTAAAAAGCTACAAAACGAAATTGAAGCTATTAGAGTATTTTTAAAAAAAAACTCATGAATTACGATTTGCTAAATAAGCGCTATACCAAAATTTACCATCATCTACCAAATAGTTCTCCAGTAATAAATAATCTTCAAACTTGAAAAATAGTTTTATCTTTTTTTAATTTATTACTGTGCGTAAATTTAGCTCTCTTAACTTGTCGTAAATTGGTGTAATATTGAGTTTATTGGATTTAACTAATTCAAAGAAGGATTTTGAGAAATTGGTAAAATCATTTTTTTTTTTTCAACTTAAGTCTTCGGTTTTAGCATGATTTAGCCCTGAAACATTTAATTCGGTATTAGCTAATGTGAATATATTTTGCTTTTAATTAAATCGCTGTTCAAAGTTAATATCGGATGTTTATGAGTGTCTAAATATCTAATTGTAATTAAGAAGTACAGTTCCTTAAAATTACTCAATTCCTCATTGAATCAATATTCAAAATTTAATGTTTCAATCGGTTTTCTAGTGATTTCTATGTCATCAAAATTACCAATGCCCTGTTCTTTGTTTTTTGTAGAATATAGGCTAATTAGAGATTCCTATTCTTCATCTTTTGGAAGTTTTGAATTGTATTCTTCCATATAGTTTTTTGTAGGTTAAGGAAAAAGTTTAAAAAAGCAATTGTATATGTAGAAGTCATCACAACAGAGGAGGGTTAAGTGAGGTTTTTTTGAACATTTCCCAGACTTCATATATTGGTTTTCCGATTTTGAAAACAGATGATTAATTTCCTTAAAAGACATATTAGCACATTCTTAAGCGCCTATTAAAACCAAAAAACCCGAACGTATAGTTCGGGTTTTTTTATGGTGGTGCCTCCAGGAACGTCTTAAAATATAGCTACATAAATATTTATGGGCTTTTATACAGTTAATACTGATGCGGATATTTAAAATAAAGAGCTAAGTATAATTGTATACAAGAGACAATTAGAGAGTATATAATAGAATTACTTAAAATTTAATAATAGTAATAATTATTTGTCAGGTATTAATTTTACTAATTTTTGAGTATTCTTTTATTTATTAAATCTAAAGCAATGTCAAAAACACTATTACATATCTGGTATTAACTATACACTATCATAAAAAAACAATCAGTTTTAGTATATTGGGATTATTATTTGAATAAAGCCTCAATAAGCTTATGCGTTACCAAATCAAAATTAGTATCCTATTATTTTTTTCATGGACCTGTTGCGTCAATGCACAAACAAAAAAGCTTGATAGTATCGTAAAATCTCTAAGATATCAAATAGAACAAGCAGCATCAGACTCTATTAAAGTACCACTGATGATAAAATTATCAAATGAACTTGGTGCATTTGATGTAGAAACGGCGTGTGATTTAGATGTAGAGACTCAAAAAATTATAGATAATAATTTAGATAACAGCCGCTATTTTCAAAAGCTCAAAGTCCAAATTTTACAAAGTCGTGCCTATTGCGGAATTGTCCAAGGTAATTTAACCGAAGCGCTAGACTACCAACAACAAGCACTTGATTTAAGTATTAAAATCAAAGATAGTTTGGGTATCAGTAGAGCTTACACAGGTAGAGGCACAATCGCTCTAAAGAAACATGATACCATAAATGCAAAGTATAATTACAAGCTTGCTGTAGAAATTCTTGAAAAAAATGATAATTCTTATGATTTAGCGTACACCTATATAAAATTAGGCCATGTCTATAATAGATATCGCAAGCTCGATTCTGCTCGTTATTTTTATAGGCTTGCAAAAACGGTTCATCCTACAAACGAAATGAAAGTGACTGCCAATGCTAATATTGGCACCTCATATATTTTTGAAGACGCTCATGACAAGGCTATTGAAGTACTTTGTGAGAATCTTAAAATTTTAGATTCAAAAAACTACACCCAGTTAAGCTCCGTTTATAATAATCTTGCGAGTTCGTACACATCTTTAAAACGCTATGAGGATGCCTTACAATCTATTGATAGAGCTATTAGTTATTCAAAAAAAGTAAATGATAAAATAAGGATAAGAGATCAATATGAGTGGAAATACATCATAAGTGCACGTGCAAAAAAATTTGAAAACGCCTTTGATGCACACAAGAGCTTTAAAATCTATTCCGATTCTCTCAATGATACCAATGAGATTAAACGTTTTACAGAGCTAGAGCTGACCTACAAGTTTGATAAAGAAAAGGAATTAGCTGCTGTAGAACTAAAAAGTGAAGCCTCAAAAAAGAAATTGTATTTTATTCTATTGCTCATAACTGCTTTACTAGGTGCTGTTTTGATTTTCTTTATAAGAAAAAATAACAAACAAAAACTAAAACTTGCAGCTAATGAAATTGAGCTCAAAAAAGTTGAAAAACTTAAAGCAGATTTAGCATTAGCAAATCGTGAAACTGAACTTAAAAAAGTAGTTGTAGAAAACTCTATTACAGAGGAGGTACTTAATAAAACCTTAGACGACATAAAAGAAATTATAACCTTTACAAACGAAAAAAAACGAAAAACAGCATTACGTTCCTTATCGGCAAATTTACTTTCAGAAAAATTGGTGCAAAAAAACTCAACAAGTGTCCAATCATACCTCGACAATGTGAATATTGATTTTAAAATACGTTTAGACACTCATTTTTCACAATTAAAACCTAAAGAAAAAGAATTTCTTTGCCTCATGAAAATTGGTCTTAATACAGCTGAGATAAGTAAGCTTCAAAATACTACAATACCTGCCGTAAAATCGTATAGATATCGCATGCGAAAAAAAATGGGTTTAGACTCAAATACCGATATTATCGCTTATATAGATAGTAAGGGTCTTATGTAATTGTAAAAACACGACATTTTTAATGTATTAATTTTTAGTGATTTATAATTATCGCTACTCTGTCGCTACCCTATTATTTTGTTTTTTAATGATAAGGCTTGGTTATTTGTAATAATTAATAGCGACACAAAACAACTTACTTTTTAGCTATTGTGTTGTCATTTCAAATAACAATTATGAAACCACCAATTCAATACACTAAGAGTGGAGTTGAAGCTGTCAGTATTGCATACCAAGTGTTTGGTTCTGGTCCTATAGATATAGTGTATATTCCTGGTTGGGTTTCTAATATAGATTGGATGTGGGCATGCCCAGAATTGGTTGATTTTTTTGAAACATTAGGTAAAATAGCACGAGTCATTCTCTTCGATAAAAGAGGCACAGGTCTATCAGATCGTGCAGTTGAATTTTCTACATTAGAAGAGCGAATGGAAGATATTAAAGCGGTTATGGACGCTGTAGATTCTAAAAAAGCGATTCTTTTTGGGCATTCAGAAGGTGGAAGCGTGTCAGCTTTGTTTAGTGCTACCTATCCCAATCGAGTAACTGCTTTAATTGCATTTGGCATTTTTGCCAAACGACGCTATTCTCTAGACTACCCTTGGGCACCAACAGATCAAGAACGTCAAAAGGTATACAATATGATAGAAAACAGTTGGGGAAGTGGTGAAATGAACTTAGAAACATTAGTCCCTTCTAAAGCCAATGATCCTGTTTTTATGGATTGGCTCGCTAACTATTTTCGTTCTGGAGCCAGTCCTACTGCGGCAATGAAGTTAACAAAAACGAATACACAGGTTAATATTATTGATATTTTAGGCTATATAAACGTGCCTACTTTACTCATGCAACGTACCAATGATATTGATGTTAAAATTGAAGAAGGACGTTTTATTGCAGAGCGTATAAAAGGTTCAAAGTTTGTAGAGTTTGAAGGAGATGATCATTTGTTTTGGGTAGGAAATACAGTAGAAGTTTTAGATCAAATAAAGATGTTTATTAAAACATTAAAACCCAGTACACAAAAAAAGAAAGGTATATGTACCATGTTGTTTGGTGAAGTTTTTTCATCTACAAGAGGAAATCTTATTAACGAGATGATACATCAATATGTAAACGAATGTGGTGGTCTTATTTTAAAAAATGATAAAAAGCATTTTATAGCTGCTTTTCAAACACCAGGAAAAGCAGTGCATTGTAGTATAGAACTGCTCAATAACTTAGAGGATATAAAGACGTCGTTTTCTATGGGAATATACTTGGCAAAGCGAAGTGATATTTATAAAGAAACCCTAAACAAGCGTGATGAATACATGATGCAATCCATGCGATCTCAACTTAACTATAGTCACATACTGGCTACCCAAACGATAAAGCACTTATTAACGGGTTCAGAGTTTAATTTTACAGAAGACTCTTCTGTGCTAGAGTATGGTTCTTGTAAGCTATGTAAATTGTATAGCGTGAGTAAAGTGTTGGATACAAATAAAAAAAACACAAAAAATCACCTTTATAATTTTAATCAATATAATTCATTTTTAGAAGATGTATTACAAATCATAGACAATCATATTGATGATAGTGCTTTTAGTGTAGACATGCTTTCACGAAAAATAGGCATCAGCGAACGTCAATTACAACGAAAAATTAAAGAAGCTACCAGAAAGTCACCTTCACAGTTAATTGCATCTATTCGTCTTAATAAAGCAAAATTGGCACTCGCTTTAAGAGATTGTTCCATTGCAGAAATTGCTTTTCAATTTGGGTTTTCCAGTCCGTCATATTTCTCTAAATGTTTTAAAAAAGAATTTGGTTTAAGTCCTAATGAAGTATACGATAAAACATAATGATGTGTAAAACACCTATTCTAGATTAATTGCTGCCAGTTTGTTGTCGGGTAAGTTATAGGGTTCTTCACTTTTGTTACATACTTACACTTATACTAACAATAAATTTGCTAATAAACCACTCAAAGGTTGAGTGGTTAAATTTAATTAACAGAAAGATAATCAGTTTTTTAATAATTCGTATTAACTGTTTTAAAAATAAAAATTATGAAAACAAAATTACTTAGTCTAATAGCTTTTATCATAGCTGCAACAAGTATTGCACAAACCACATTTACCATAGACGGTTTAAACTATAGTGTAACTTCTACCAATCCTAACGAAGTTAGCCTTACAGGAGGAACACCACTCACCTTAGACTTAGTAATACCCGAAACAGTTACAGACGCTAGTATTACATACACCGTTGTAGCTATAGGAGATAGTGCTTTTGAAAGTGCGGGATTAACAAGCGTAAGTTTAGCAAGCACCTTACGAGAATTAGGAGAAGTAACATTTCGTTTTAATGCTTTAACAGAAGTAACTATTCCAGAAGGTATTACAAGTATTCCGCAACGCTGTTTTTCAAATAATGATTTAACCAGTGTCGTATTGCCTACTAGTTTAGAAACTATAGGGTTTAGATCTTTTGAAAGTAATAATTTAACAAGTTTAATACTACCAGAAAACATAGTAAGTATTGGCCAATTTGCTTTTAGGGGGTCTAATTTTGATACTATTACTTCATTAAATCCTGTACCACCAAGTGTTGTCTTAGGAACAAATAATGATTCATTTAATAATGAACAAAATACAGACTTAACCATACCGACTGGTACAGAAGCGGCCTATGAAGCAATCGGTTGGGTAGGATTTAACTCGGTAAATGGTGTGGTTGATTTTGAAGTAGGTGACACTTTTAGCGAAAATAATTTTGACTACGAAGTCATATTTTTAAATCCTAATGAAGTTGAACTCACAGGTGGAACCTCAATACCACAAGACCTTATTATTGAAACTTTAGTAAGTAATGGAGGTAATGATTTTATGGTAACAAGTATTGGAGCTATTGCCATTGATGGGAGTTTATTAACTAGTATTACAATTACAGCTACCACTCCACCAATGGCAGTTGCTAATGCTTTTGGCGATAATAGTGCTGTTGCTTTAACGATACCTGATGGAACTAAAGTAGTTTATGAAGCAGCAGGTTGGACAGGCTTTTATTCTGTAAATGGAATACTAAATTTTGAAGTGGGTGATACCTTTACTCAAAATAATTTTAATTATGAAGTCATATCTTTAAATCCTAATGAAGTAGCTATTACTGGAGGTACAACTGTGCCTCAAAATCTTATCATTGCAGAAAATGTGAGCAGCGGTGGTTTAGATTTTGTCGTTACAGCCATTGGAGATAGTGCTTTTATAGATTCTAATGTAACAAGTGTAAGTTTTTCAAGCACTATAAGAGAATTAGGAGAACAATCATTTCGTAATAATCTTTTAATAGAAGTGACTATTCCAGAAGGTATTACAAGTATTCCGCAACGCTGTTTTTCAAATAATGATTTAACCAGTGTCGTATTGCCTACTAGTTTAGAAACTATAGGGTTTAGATCTTTTGAAAGTAATAATTTAACAAGCTTAATACTACCAGAAAATGTAGTAAGCATTGATGAGTTAGCTTTTAGAGGTTCTAATTTTAGTAGTATCACTTCATTAAATACTACACCGCCAAGTGTTTTTTTAGGAACAAATGATGATTCTTTTAATAATGAACAAAATATAGATTTAACCATACCGCCTGGTACAGAAGCGGACTATGAAGCAGCAGGTTGGGTAGGATTTAACTCTGTAAATGGAGTAGTTAATTTTGAAGTAGGTGATACCTTTACTGAAAATAATTTTAACTACGAAGTCACATCTTTAAATCCTAATGAGGTAGCCATTACTGGAGGTACAACTGTTTCTCCAAATCTTATTATTGTAGAAAATGTGAGCAGCGGTGGTTTAGACTTTGTAGTTACAGCTATTGGAGATAGTGCTTTTATATCTTCTAGTTTAACAGCTATCACTTTTCCAAATACAATTAGAAATATAGGAATTAGTTCTTTTAATGGTAATAATATAACAACGCTTAGCCTCCCTAATTCTGTTACTTTTATTGATAGAAGTGCTTTTCGTAATAACCAACTAACGAGTGTTACCATCCCGAATTCAGTAATTACTATCAGTAACGATGCTTTTAGAAATAATCAATTAACAAGTGTTATAATTCCTAACTCGGTAACCACATTAAAAATATTAGCTTTTGGAGATAACCAATTAACAAGTATTACTCTTGGAAGTTCTGTTACTACTATTGAGAGAGGTGTTTTTTTAAATAACCCGTTAGCAACTGTAACAGTGTTAGCCGCTAATCCACCTAGCACAGATACGAGGGGGGATGGTCTCAATAGTTTTGGAAACCGTTCTGGTATTGATTTGTTCGTGCCTGAAGACGGTTTAACAGCGTATATGAATTCAGGTCAATGGGATGGTTTTAAATCAGTCACAGGAGTTGATTTTGATATCGTTTTAGCCCCAAAAGTGTTTTTACAAGGTGCAGCCACGAATCCAAACACAGGCGAAGAAGACTTAATGCGTGACGATTTAAGAGTCGCAGGTTTACTACCAACCACAAGTCCTTATGCAGATGGTTTAACAGTAGATGCCACAGTATTTGATACCGAAGGTAACGATGCTATTGTAGATTGGATATCTATAGAACTGCGTGATGCTAACAACAATACTAGTATTGTTGCAAGCCAATCGGCACTCTTGCAGCGCGATGGTGATGTAGTAGATACTGATGGTGTTTCACCGCTTAGTTTTAATGCCTTAACTGATAATTATTTTGTGGTCATAAAGCACCGTAACCACTTGGGGATTATGACTGCTAATACATTTGCGCTATCGGCTACCGTAAGCAGCATAGACTTTACAGATGCTAATAACCCAATAACCTTTGGTACCAATGCACAAACAGACTCTGGTATGCCTACAGATGTCTTAGGTCTCTGGTCAGGAAACGTAAATGGAGATACTGTTGTACAATATTTAGGAACCGAAGCAGACTCACCAAACATATTATCTGTTGTATTTAATGATACTGGAAACTTCTTAAACTTCCCAACATTTACTTTAAATAGATATGATGTAAATGATATTAACATGGATGGAATAATTCAATATATAGGTACAACACCAGATGAACCATTCATCTTACAAAACGTATTAGCGCATCCAGGTAACTTTTTAAACTTTACCACATTTCAAATACAAGAACAATTACCAGAAAATTAAATAAAACTAAATAACAATTATTTAAAAATTAAATATCATGAAAAAAACTACTTTAACTACTTTATGTATGGCATTATTTTGCGTTTTTGCAACAAAAACACAAGCACAAGATGGCTACACGTATACATTAATTGACAACGGAAACTATAGTTATTCTATAGGTGCAGTACCAAATGCTAGTACCTCTAACTTTGCAACCTCAGTACAGAGTTACGGATTTACTATTATCGTACCAGATGGTGTTACAGCTAGCATTACATCGTCTATTGGAAGCAGTGCTTCTGCTACGTTTTTTGACGGAACTGCGGTGGGGCAAGCAGCTATTGATGGTTATTTAATAACAGAAACTTTAGGAAGCCCAGTAACGTTACCAGCACCTTCAGCAGGTACAATAACACCAATGGTAACCATTCAGGTAGATGGTGCGCCAACTAGCGGAATTATTGAAATATTAGCCAACGATTCTGCATTAGCAACTACAGTAACACCCTTAAAAAGTTTTATGGCTGCAGATATGGTAGATGATGGATCTGCAACATTTCCAAACGTAGTAGATCCAAACGCTTCTGCTTTATCAGGAACAACATCTTTTGACTTTGCAATACTATCAGTTGAAGACTTTAGTTTAAATAAAATTTCTGTGTACCCAAACCCAATAGTTACTAGTTTTAAGATAGAAACAAACAATACAGTAATTATTACTAGTTCAAAATTATTTAATGTAAATGGTGTATTAGTAAAAAGCATAGATACTAGCGATTTAAACACCTCTGTAGATGTATCAGGTTTACAAACTGGATTGTATTTTTTAGAGTTATCTTCTGATAAGTATAAAAAGACTATCAAGCTGATTAAGCAATAAAAAAGTCTACTTCATTGTAGATAGGTTGATTAATAGCAAATCAACGAACCTGCTCTATAAATACTATTTTTTTTGGGCAGGTTTTTTTAATAAAAATAGTCTATCAAAGACTTATTTAGTTTCCCTTGGCAAAAGTCTTGTAGAATTACATCTCAGGGCTTTTGTTTTTATGGTCTAAAAAGTTGTTTTGTTTTAAAACTACGTATTTACTATGTGTAAATTGAGTAGTGCATTGCGATAGTAGGTGGTCTACACGATAAATTGTCGTCCAATTAAGCGCTTTAAACAATATTAAAATATATGATTAGAAGTAGTCTTTACTTGGGTTATATAATAGACTAGCTAATTTGTGTTTTAAATAAAAACAACTAAAGCCAGTGAGTCTAAAATAAATAGAGGTTCAAGTTAAAGAACTTCACTTGTATTATTGTCATCATTTAATACGCTATTATAAATTATTAGAAAGACCAATAGTTTTTATTCTTTTAAGTCATAACAAATATAAAGTACACCTTATAAGGAGTCCCACCCAAAAGATATTTATTAAGCCCTGAAAAACGTGAGGGTGTCTCTGCACGCTTTACAAGCATAGAGTTTGTTAATCCTAATAGAGTACATTTAAGACTATAAACCAAAAAACCCTTGAGAATCTCACGATAATCAAGGGTTAACAAATTTTGATGGTGGTGCCTCCAGGAATCGAACCAGGGACACATGGATTTTCAGTCCATTGCTCTACCAACTGAGCTAAGGCACCAGTAGCATAAAAATGCGAGTGCAAATATAGATACCTTTTTGTTATTCGCAAAGGAAAATTTGTAAAATTTTTTATTGAATGCTTATTATTTTATAAACCAGACTTCTAGAAAGAAGATAAATTCATATTTAAAAGAAAAATAGAATATTCTTTATCATGTATTTTGTAAATTTGATGCTTTTATAAAAAGTATGAACTTAGTCATTGATGTTGGAAACTCTTTTGTGAAAATCGCTGTTTTTCAAGGAGATAAGTTGATTGATCTTCTTAAAGTTAAAAACATAGAGGTTTTAAAAAGTTTAAGAGCTGTTAGAAAAAAATATAAAAACATGGAGAAAGCTATTTTTTCTTCGGTTGGAAAATTAAGAAAAACAGATATTAATTATCTTGAAAAATATTACGATACATTATTATTAAATCACGAAACAAGAGTTCCTTTTACAAATTTATATAGTACACCTAAAACTTTAGGAATAGATAGAATTGCTTTAGTAAGTGCTTCTGTACAGCAATTTCCAGATAAAAATGTGCTAATTATAGATGCTGGAACATGTATCACATTTGATTTTATTACCAATAACAACGAATATTTAGGAGGTGCAATTTCTCCAGGAATACGTATGCGTTATAAAGCACTGCATCATTTTACAGCAAATCTACCGTTATTAGTAACAAAGGAACCAAAAAATATTGTTGGAGATACTACAGCAGCTTCAATGCACTCTGGAGTAGTGGAAGGAGTTTTGCTCGAAATTGATGGAGCAATTCAGGAATATAAGTTGAAATATCCTGATTTAACAATTATTTTAACAGGAGGAGACGCTAATTTTTTGTCTAAACAATTAAAAAGTAGCATATTTGCCAACTCTAATTTCCTTTTAGAGGGATTAAATTTTATTTTACAATATAATACACACTAATGATAAAAAAACTGGTTATAGTTTTTATTGCTTTTTTTGCAATTCAAAGTTTCGCTCAAGAAGGTACTTCTTCTCCATATTCATTTTATGGAATAGGTAGTCTAAAGTTTAAAGGTACAGTAGAAAACAGAAGTATGGGTGGGCTAAGTATTTATACCGATAGTACACATGTCAATTTAAGAAATCCAGCCTCTTATGGTGGAGACGATTTAAGTATATATAATAACGAAGGTAGACCAATGACTTTTTCTGTTGGTGGTGGGCACACATCAACCAAACTGAAAAATGCTTCAGATAGTGATCGAACTTCCACTTCCACTTTCGATTATATTGCAATTTCGTTGCCTTTAGGTAAGTTAGGTGTTGGTTTTGGGTTAATGCCTTATACTTCCGTTGGTTATAAATTAGAAAATTATGGAGATGATGGTATATCCACAAAGTACAAAGGGGAAGGTGGTGTAAATAAAACCTATTTTTCTGCCGGATATCAAATAACAAAGGACTTAAGTTTTGGTGTGGATCTACAGTATAACTTTGGAAACATTGAAGGAAGTACTGTGGAGTATGTTTATAATGATGGGGATCTTGTGCAATACCAAACAAGAGAAGATAATAGATCAGATCTAAGTGGTTTAAGTTACAATTTAGGTGTTTCCTATAAAACCAAGCTAAATAAGAACTTGGAATTGGTTTCGGGAGTAACTTTTTCACCTAAAAGTGATTTGAAGTCTAAAAACCAAAGAGCAATAAATACAATTACTATTGATGCTAGTACAGAACAAGAATTTGTAATAAATACGCTGGAAGTTAATTTACAAGAAGCAGATCTAAAAGAAACCGATTTAGTAATACCAGCTAAGTTTTCTTTTGGTGTTGGTTTAGGACAACCAAGAAAATGGTTTGTAGGTGTAGAAAGTGTTTTTCAAGAAACAAGTAAATTTAGTAATGCACTTTATGCTTCGTCAAGTGCAGAAACTACTTATGAAAATGCGAATACTTTTTCATTTGGTGGTTTTTATATTCCAGATTACAATGCCTATAGATCGTATTTAAAACGTGTGGTTTATCGTGCTGGATTTCGAACAGAAAAGACTGGTTTAGTAATAAATGGAGAGTCTATAAATGAGTTTGGCATATCTTTTGGAGTAGGGTTACCAGTTGGAAACATATTATCTAATGCAAACTTAGGTTTTGAGATTGGTAAACGAGGAACAACCGATAAAAATTTAATTCAAGAGAATTTTATTAATTTCCAATTAAGTTTATCTTTGAACGATAGATGGTTTCAAAAAAGCAAATACGATTAACAGCATTAAAAAATTAAAGATGATGAAAACGAAAATTACACTATTAGCACTCTTATTTTTAGGACTTGGCTTTGGCTTTGCACAAAACGAAGAAGCAATGACAAAACTTTCTATCTTTCACGAATATGTGAAAGCTAAAAACTATGATGCAGCTTATGGTCCTTGGATGGAAGTACGTACTAAATATCCAAAGTTTAACAACGCAATCCCTGTGGATGGACAAAAAATATTAGAACATAAAATTGAAAACTCTACAGGAACAGAAAAAGTAGCATTTATTAACGACCTTTTAAAACTTTGGGATGAGAAGTTAGAAAACTTTCCAAGTAAAACTAAAGTGGGGGATTTATTATCAGACAAAGCACAGTTAATGTACGACTACAAAACCGAATTAGGTTTAAGTGATGAAGAAATATATAATGCTTTCGATAAAGCATACACAACAGATTTAAAAACGTTTAAAAATGCTAAATCTTTATATACTTACTTTTCTTTAATGGTAGATTTATATGATGGCGGAAAGAAAACGGCACAAGAACTATTCAATAAATACGATGATGTTGTAGATAAAATTGATACCGAAGTTAAAAACAATTCTGAAGGTTTAAATAAATTAATGGCCAAAGAAGAAGCTGGAACTCCATTAACTAAAAAAGATGGTCAGTACAAAAGATACTATGAAAGTTCATTAAAAGCTTTCGATCAAATATCAGGAAGTGTAGATTCTAAATTAGGGGATAGAGCAAACTGTGAAAACCTTATTCCTTTATACCAAAAAGATTACGAGCAAAACAAAAACGACGGTGTTTGGCTACAAAGAGCAATGAACAAGTTGTACGAAAAAGGATGTAAAGAAGATCCAATGTTTGTTAAAGTTGTAAAACAAAAAAATAGTATTGAGCCTAACGCAAAAACATCGTACTATTTATACTTAATAACAGGTGAACAACAATACTTTGACCAAACGTTACAGTTAGAAACAGATCCTTTTAGAAAAGCAAAACTATATAATACTATTGCTAGAGATTTTAAACAAAAAGGAAGCTATGGTAAAGCAAGAGAGTTCTTTATGAAGTCTTTACAAGCTAACCCATCAGATAAAAAACCTTACGAACAAATTGCTAGAATGTATGCAGCAAGTGCAAACAGTTGTGGAGATACAAACTTTAATAAAAGAGCTGTATTTTGGTTGGCTGCTGCCGAAGCAAGAAAAGCAGGAAGTAGTAGCTTAGCTGCTAATTATGAAGCAAAAGCACCAAGTAAATCAGAGATTTTTTCTGCAGGTAAAGCTGGACAATCTATTAGTATTGGATGTTGGATTGGTAGAACTGTAAAGGTGCCAAGCATATAATGCGAAACAAAAATTTATATATAAAAACATTAGTCACAGTATTTACTGTGACTTTGTTTTTTTCATGTAAAAGCAATTTTAATGAAGTGCAAAAAATTGGTGTTTCAGAAGATCAACCAATTGGTATTGCAGAAGATATAAATTTAAAATATACCGATTCTGGTAGAGTAACAGCAAATCTTATTAGCCCGAAAATGCTAGACTTTACGAATCGAAATTTTGGTTTTAATGAATTCCCAGATGGTGTTATTTTGCACCTGTATGACGATCTAAATCAAAAAAGTACCGTTATAGCAGATTATGCTATTTCTTATAAAGAAACCAATCTTATAGACTTACAAGGTAATGTGGTAGTGACTTCGCACAAAAAGGACACGTTATTTGCAGAGCAATTGTATTACGATCAAACCAAAGAATGGCTCTTTACAAACAAACCAGTAACCTTTAGACAAGGTAGAGATCTTATCAATGGAAATGGTTTTGATTCCGATTCCAAATTTAAACAAGCACAAGTGTTAGAAATAGATGGTGTCATCACACTTGAGGAATAATACCTATCTTTGCAATAAATAACTTTCAACCAAAATAACATAAATGAAAACCGCTAAGTTTTTTCAATACATATACTTGTTTTTTGCAGCATTGTTTTTGTATGATGCAGTAACTAATTGGAGTATAGATAGAAATAGAACCTATATATCTTTAGCTTTTACAGCTTTAGCTATTTTTATGTTTTTCTTTCGTAAAAAATTTAATAAAAAATTCGAAGACAATAATAACGCTAAATAATGAGTGTTTACATTGTTATTATAATTGTTTGTTTATTGCTTTCCGCCTTCTTTTCTGGAATGGAAATCGCCTATGTATCTTCTAATAAAATACATATAGAAATTGAAAAAAAACAAGACGGATTTTTAGCAAAAATACTTTCAAAGCTTACCGTTAAACCTTCCAAGTTTATAGCAACCATGCTTATTGGTAATAATATTGCATTGGTAGTTTATGGTTTTTTTATGGGAGATTTGTTAGTCAATTGGTTTCAATCTATGTTGCCATCTAATAACAGTATAATAAATTATTTGTTTGTAGATTTTAGTTTGTTTACCCAAACAATAATTTCAACCATTGTAATTCTTATAACTGCTGAATTTTTACCTAAAGTATTCTTTCAAATATATGCCAATTCTCTCCTTAAAATATTGGCTTTCCCTGCCTATATTTTTTATGTGTTGTTTACTTTTATTTCCGATTTTGTACTTTGGATTTCCGATTTTGTTCTTAAGAAATTCTTTAAAACCGAAGGAGATCAAGTGCAACTAGCCTTTACTAAAATAGAACTAGGTAATTATATTAGCGAGCAAATGGAATCTGTAGAAGAGCATGATGAGATAGATACCGAAATACAAATTTTTCAAAATGCTTTAGAGTTTTCTGAAGTGAAATCTAGAGAAGTAATGGTTCCAAGAACCGAAATTATAGCTGTAGAAATTCAGGAATCTATTAAAAATCTCAATACCATTTTTACAGAAACAGGATGCTCTAAAATCTTAGTATATAAAGAAAATATTGATGATATTTTAGGCTACGTACACTCTTTTGAGTTGTTTAAAAAACCTAAAAACTTAAAATCGATACTGCTTCCAGTAGAGTTTGTGCCAGAAACCATGCTAATAAATGATGTGCTTAATGTGTTGATTAAAAAACGTAAAAGTATAGCGGTTGTATTAGATGAATATGGAGGAACTTCTGGAATTATGACTGTTGAAGATATTGTTGAAGAACTCTTTGGTGAAATTGAAGACGAACATGATACTGTTGTTTTAATAGAAGAGAAATTAGATGAAAATAATTTTAAATTTTCAGCAAGAATAGAAGTAGACTACATTAATGAGACCTTTAAAATTAATTTGCCCGATGAAGAAAACTATGAAACTTTAGGAGGATTAATAGTAGCGCATACTGAAGAAATTCCGCAAAAAAATGAAATAGTAATTATTGAGAATTTCCAGTTTACTATCTTAGAAGTTTCAAACACAAAAATAGATTTGGTAGCGCTTAAAATACTTGACGAAGACTAGCCTTTAATTACTGTTTGCAATAAACAGTTCTCTTTTTTTAGCTTCAATTTCATCTTCATCTTCAACTTCACTTCATTTTATTGAAATAACCTTTTATTATTAAATAGAAAATGGTATTTTCGCGCACTATATTGAATAAAATTTATACCAAAAATGGCAATTTTAAATAACATTAGAAAACAATCCTTAGTACTAATTGCAGTAATCGCATTAGCATTATTCTCATTTGTATTAGCAGATTTGTTTAGAAACAGTGATGCACTTACAGCAAAATCGCAAAATGTTGTCGCTACAATTAACGGCAAAGACATTACACGAGAAGATTTTATGCAAAAAGTAGAAGCGATGCAACGCCAAATGGGTGGAAACGGAACTAGTACACAGGCGATGAACAACGTTTGGAACCAAGAAGTTCGTCAAGCGGTAATGCAAACACAATTTGATGCATTAGGTTTTACAGTAGAAAAAGACCAAATGCGAGATTTGTTAAAAACAAGTTTAGCTAATAATGCAGATTTTCAAAATGAAGCTGGCCTTTTTGATGAAAATAAAATGAATGAATATATTGCGAACTTAAAGGAAACGTCTTCAATAGCATACCAACAATGGATTGATTATGAAGAAGGAGTTGCTGCTAATGCACTTAACCAGAACTATGTTAATATGGTTAAAGCAGGAATGGTAGGTACACTTGCAGAAGGAGAATTACAACATAAATTAGAAGGAGACCAAGTAGATATTAAATTTATTCAAGTACCTTTCTCTTCTATAGTAGATAGTACAATTACTGTTTCTAATAGTGATATCACAGCTTACATGAACAGTCATGTAAAACAATACACTGTAGAAGCTTCTAGAAATATAAACTATGTACAGTTTAATGAAGTGGCATCTCTTGAAGATGAAAACGCTATTCAACAAAACCTAAAAAATCTTTTAAAAGATCAGGTTGTATATAATGAAGTAACTAAAAGAAATGATACCGTTTTAAGTTTTGTAAAAGCAAAAGATAATGAAGCTTTTGTAAATGCAAATTCAGACATTAAATTCGATAATCGTTTTATTAAAAAAACAGATTTACCTGCAGCTGTTGCTGATAGTATTTTTAATTTAAATGCAGGTGAAGTATTTGGTCCTTATAAAGATGCAAATAACTTTAAATTATCTAAAGTTGTTGCAGTAACACAAATGCCAGATTCAGTAAAAGCAAGACATATTTTATTACCATTTGTTGGTTCTCGTTCTGCAACCGCAGAAACAGTGCAAACAAAAGAACAAGCAAAAGTTACTGCAGATAGTATAATGAACGTTGTTAAGTCTTCGCCATCTAAGTTTGTTAGCTTGTTAGATTTTTCAGCAGATACAGTAAGTAATGAAAAAGAAGGAGTTCTGGATTGGTTTACGTATAACGCTATGGTTCCAGAATTTAGAGATTTTACTTTTGAAAATAGTAAAGGAGACTTTGGTGTGGTAGAAACAGTATTCGGATATCATATTATTGAAATATTAGGACAGAAAAATATGCAACGTACTATTAAGGTTGCTACAATTGCAAGAAAAATTGAGCCTAGTGAAGCTACAATTTCTAAAGTGTTTAGAGATGCTGCTAGTTTTGAAAACGCAGTTGCAAATGGTGTATTTCAAGATGTAGCTAAAGAAAATAATTATACTGTACGTCCAGTAGATGGTATTAAGGTTTTAGATGAGAATATCCCTGGTTTAAATAGCCAAAGAGCAATAGTTCGTTGGGCTTTTGAAGAAGATGCAGAAATTGGAGATATTAAAAAATTCCCAATATCTAATGGTTTTGCTGTAGTACAATTAACTGCTAAAAACAAAGCAGGATTAATGAATACACAAAACGCATCTGTAACTGCTTTGCCAGCAATTCGTAAAGCTAAAAAAGCAGATATGATTAAAAGTAGAATTTCTGCAACAACATTAGAAGATCTTGCTAGCGCAGAAGGACAAACCATTAGAACTGCTTTAGCAGTAAACATGAAAACTCCTACAGTTACAGGAGTGGGTAGAGAACCTAAAGTTGTTGGTGCTGCTTTTGGATTAAAGGAAGGTGAAACTTCTAAATTAATTGTTGGTGAAAATGGTGTGTACATGGTACAGGTAACTAAAGCTACTCCAGCAGTTGAGCTAGCAAACTACCAAGCTTTTGCAAACCAAGTAGGACAACAAAAACAAACGGAAGTAGATTCTAGATTATATACCGCTTTAAAAGATGCTTCAAATATTGAAGATAACAGAGCAAATACAGTTCAGTAGTAAAAGCTAGAACATTAAAAATATAAAGCCCTTTTAGAGAAATATAAAAGGGCTTTTTTTATTACTAATCTCGGGTTTAAATCGTATTTCTTGGAGTAATGATTGCTAATGGTATTAAATTCGGTTTTAGAGAACTAATTCAATTTCCTTTTCCAATATAGTATGTAAATGGTTCCAAGAATAGAAGGCAAGATCCAAGAAAGGATACTTCCAAGACCTAAACCGGCAACTATAAAAGCGGTTATAGATGCTATAAACGCTCCAATCATCTTTCCTATATGATTGCGTAGCCAACCATTTTTGAGTGCTTTAAAGTTTTTGTAGAACATAAAATCCTTTATCGTTAATAGTAGTCCGAAACCTCCAAAAAACATAAACAGTATAAAAGCAGTCTTTCCTAATAGTAGACCATAAGCACCAAATGAAATCATTGCAATAGAAAGGAGTAGCATACTTCCAGAAATTGTTTTATCTAAACCATTTGCTGATAGCTTGCTTTTGGATTTAAAAGTCAGTATTTGGTTTCCGGAAATCACTAAGTAGATGGTGAATAAGCCGATAAGACAAAGAAAAGTGTTTTCGTGATTTGGTATAAAAGTAATAGGGATAGAAATTAAGGAGCTAGTTATCATTCCAATGGAAAATAGTTTTCCCATTCTTTTGTGCGGAATACTTCCTTTCTTGACTATAATACTTCCTATTCCGGAAATTAATCCTAATCCGCCAAAAAAGGCATGTATATAAATAAATATTTTAATTGTTTCTTCCATGATACCTTATTTGTTTTAACAATGTAAAATTAGGAATATAACAAAGAGTCCTCAAAAGCAAATTTCTGAAGTGTCGTTTTTTTGTGATAAGTCGTAAGCAAACGGGTTTATATTAAAATATACTCTTTTGTCATGCGGAAGGAGATTCAGCATCTAATACTAACATTTAATAAATATTAGAAACCATTTCATCAAACCTTAAAATAGTATCAAAACCTTTATTCTTAAAGTAATCTGTTGGATTAGTTTTAGAACTCACTAAAACAAAATCCCCTCCCCATGCACCAAGACTTTTTATGCTTCCGTTAAAGTCTTTAAAAAGTATTTCTTTAACTGGTTTTAAACGTATTATTTTAGAAATGATTTGCTCATGCCGATCTATAAGTGCGTTAAACTTTTTAAGCGTTTTGCAGGTGATAATACTTTGGGTGATTTTATTTATTTCGCTAATAGCTTCTTTTAGATTTGAATTGTTTTTTTTGTAATGGGCAATGCCGTCTCTACTGTTTTGCTTTTGGTTTAAATGCACAAAATATAAATGCTCTTTAAATAGCGGATTAAAAATTATAGGGGTTATTATACGACTGTGCTTTTGATTTTTTATACTATCTAGAGTCTCTTTTGTGTTATGTAGTTGGTAGGTAATTGTAGATTCATTTTGTGCACAAGCAATATCATAACCGCTACCTCCAAAAGTTTTTTCTAATAGTTGGTATGCATCCACATTTGCCCAATTCGAAATGTTATTTATTAAAGTAGAAGAAGTGCCAAGTCCCCAGTTTTTTGGAAACTCCAAATGTGTTGCGATTTGATACCCTTTTTTATCTTTTAAAAATTCAGTATTTAGTGTTTTTGCAGCTTGTAGTATTTGTATGAGTCGCTTAGAAACTGCACTGTCTTTTGTTGTGTGTTGAGAAATTATATTGTTTTCTAATATAAATGTTGCTTCAAACCAAATGTTCCCTTTTTGGTCTATACTTTTCCATATGATTTTCTGTTCCTCTAGGGCTTCAATAGTTAAGCTTTGGCCAAAAGCTGTTGGTACAGCAAGAGCTAAAGCGCCATCAAGCACTACATATTCACCTGTAAGTAATAATTTTCCGCTGCTGTAATAATTTTTCACCTTTAATTTTTTTCTCTTAACGCATTAAACGCTTCAACAACAGCGCTATGAGTGACGCTATTTGTTTTAAAATGGTTTACAAGTGTTTCTTTTTCAAAATCGGTAGCTTCCATTTGGTTCAATATATTCATTAAGTGCATTTTCATATGCCCTTCTTGTATTCCTGTAGTGGTTAAAGAGCGCAATGCGGCAAAGTTTTGTGCTAATCCAGCAACTGCAACAATCTGCATTAATTCTTTAGCACTTGGTTTGTGTAAAAGCTCTAACGCTAATTTTACTAAAGGATGTAAATTGGTTAAACCACCAACAGTTCCTAAAGCTAGAGGTATTTCCATCCAAAAAGTAAATACATCATTTTCAATGGTAGCATGTGTTAAGCTACTATATTTTCCATTTCTAGCTGCATATGCATGAACACCAGCTTCCACTGCTCTAAAATCATTACCAGTGGCAAGTACAACAGCATCGATCCCATTCATAATGCCCTTGTTGTGTGTAACTGCTCGATAAGGTTCAACTTCCGCAATAGCTACTGCTTGTACAAATTTTTCGGCATTAAAATCATCTTTTGGTAAATCTGCGACTTTACAGCTTACTTCTGCGCGAACCAAACAGTCTGGAACGTAATTAGACAGAATACTCATTACAATCTCGATGTTGTCTTGTAAATGATTTTCTGCTGCAGCTTTAAACGTTTTTGAGAACTGTTCTAAACACGAATTAATAAAATTTGCTCCCATTGCATCTTGTGTTTCAAAAGTTGCATGTAGTTGATAATAACCAGAAATAGCTTCGGTTTTATCTTTCAAAATAATATCTAAAATACCACCACCACGTTTTTCCATATTCTTTGTGATTGGTTTGGCATCTGCAATAAGTTGGCTTTTTACAGTATTAAAAAAAGTTTCTAAAATATTGTAGTCACCAGAATACATAAAATGTACTTGTCCAATTTTAGTTGTAGAAAGCACCTTAGTTTTAAAGCCTCCACGTGCTAACCAAAACTTGGCCGATTTACTAGCAGCAGCAACTACAGAGCTTTCTTCAATAGCCATTGGTATTGTGTGCATTTTATCATTTATTAAAAAATTAGGCGCGACACCAAATGGTAAATAATAGTTGGTTATCGTGTTTTCAATAAATTCATCATGTAAGTTTTGTAGCGATATATTGGTGTTCCAATATTGCTTAATAATTTTTTTAGCTTCTTCTTTATTCGAAAAATAGGTTTCTACAATCCAATCTATTTTTTTAGATTTAGATAATTTAGAAAAACCAGAAATAGGTGCACTCATGTACTGTGTTTTAAAAAGACAAAGATAGTATTCCCTTTTTTAATGGTTTTCATTTAAGTAACTTAAGTTTTAATGGTATAAAATTTAACCGTTTTTAAGTGTTTTTTACTTTAATTTACTGTTAATATTTAGGGTTTTTTGCTTAATTTTTAGTAAACTTGACATTCATTTGATAAAATCATTATTTTCAATGCGAACTTTTAAATTCTTCCTATTAAGTTGTTTTTTATTTACAGCAATTTCTTCTACAGCACAAACCAAAAATATTTCTTTAGAAGATATCTGGAATGGTACTTTTAGAGCCGAAAGAATGGATGCTTTACACTCTATGAAAAACGGACAACAATATTCTGTTTTAAATTTTGATAGAGTTTCTAGAACTACAACTATCGATGTTTACGATTATAAAACACTTAGTAAAGTAAATACTTTGGTAAACTCTGCGAATTTAGATAAGATACCTTATTTTTCAGACTATACCTTTAGTCAAGATGAAAGTAAAATTATTTTAGCTACTGAAGTAGAATCTATTTTTAGACGATCGACTTTAGGTTTGTTCTATGTTTATGATACAAAAGATACTTCGGTTACATTAATTGCGGAAGAAAAAATACAAGAACCAACATTTTCTCCAGATGCAACTAAAGTGGCTTATGGTTTAAATAATAATTTATTTGTGAAGAATTTAGTTACAGGTGAAACTACCCAAATCACTTTTGATGGCGAAAAAAATAAAATTATTAATGGTATTACCGATTGGGTTTACGAAGAAGAATTTGGTTTTGTTCGTGCTTTCGAATGGAATGCATCTAGTGATAGATTAGCATTTATAAGATTTGATGAAACAGAGGTTCCAGAGTTTTCTATGGATGTCTATGGATCTGCTTTATACCAAACACAACAAGTTTTTAAATACCCGAAAGCAGGAGAGGAGAATGCTAGGGTTTCCTTACATTTATATGATTTAAAATCCAAGACAGCTTCTCCTGTAAAATTAGATAAAACATACAATGATTTCTATATTCCAAGAATAAAATGGACAAATGATGCCGATGTGCTTAGTGCGCAATATATGAATAGACATCAAAGTGAATTAGATCTTTGGATGATTAATGCTAAAAAAGGTACAGCAAATTTAGTGCTATCCGAAAAAGACAAAGCATATGTTGATGTAACTGATAATCTAACTTTTTTAAAGGATGATAGTTTTATTTGGACTAGCGAAAAAGATGGATATAATCACATTTATCATTACGATAAAAATGGAAAACTAATCAATCAAATAACAAAAGGGAATTGGGAAGTAACCAATTATTATGGTTTTGATGAAAAAACAAATACTATTTATTATCAATCCGTTGAAAATGGTTCTATAAATCGAGATGTGTATAAAATTGATTTAAAAGGAACTAACAAAACACGATTAACCAAAAGCACAGGCACAAATAATGCTTCGTTTAGTGCAGATTTCACCTATTTTATTAATACATTCTCTAACGCAACAACACCTCCGGAATATACATTAAACAATGCTACAACAGGAAACTTGGTGAAAAGCATAAAAGATAATGATGCACTCTCTAAAAAAGTATTGGAGTATACAACCTCTAAAAAAGAGTTTTCTACTTTAAGTGTAAATGGAAATGATTTAAACATGTGGATGATTAAACCAGCAGATTTCGATGAGAATAAACAATATCCATTATTTATGTATCAATATTCTGGACCAGGTTCACAACAAGTTGCAAATCGTTGGAATGGTGCAAACGATTATTGGTACCAACATCTTGCACAACAAGGGTATATTGTAGTTTGTGTGGACGGAAGAGGAACAGGTTTTAAAGGAGCAGATTTTAAAAAAGTAACACAAAACGAACTTGGTAAGTATGAAGTAGAAGACCAAATTGAGGCTGCAAAATTATTAGGGACTAGATCATATATTGATGCAAGTCGAATAGGTATTTGGGGATGGAGTTATGGTGGTTTTATGAGTAGTAATGCACTTTTTAAAGGGAATGATGTATTTAAAATGGCAATTGCAGTTGCACCTGTAACAAGTTGGCGCTTTTACGATTCTATTTATACAGAGCGTTATATGACTACACCACAGGAAAATGCAAGTGGTTACGATGAAAATTCACCAATCAATCATGTAGATAAACTAAAAGGCGATTTTCTTTTAATTCATGGTTCTGGTGATGATAATGTGCATTTACAAAATACCATGCGAATGGTAGAAGCTTTAATACAAGCAGATAAACAATTTGAATGGATGGTATATCCAGACAAAAATCATGGTATTTATGGAGGAAATACTAGACTACACTTGTATAAAAAAATGACGAACTTTATTAATGACAAACTTGGAGATAAATTGCCAATTCAGGAAAGTAAAGAACAGCAAAAAGTAAAGATTAAAGGGTAAACTTATTAACTAACTAACTAATATAACATGGAATTTAAATTTGGAGGCTCTGCAGAGAATCAAAAAACAGTTTTAGGACATCCTTCAGGGTTGTTTGTACTATTTTTCACAGAAATGTGGGAACGTTTCTCTTATTACGGAATGAGAGCTTTACTCGTATTATTTTTAGTGTCAACCATAATTGATGGTGGCTGGGAATGGAGTAGAGCAGACGCACTTGTGCTTTATGGCTGGTATACCGGATTGGTTTACCTAACACCAATAATTGGAGGTTTTATAGCCGATAAATTTATGGGGTATAGAAAAGCAGTTGTTCTTGGAGCGTTTATTATGACAGTAGGACATGCATCGATGGCCTTAGAAGGAATTACTTCTATGTTTTTCTACGCTGGATTATCTTGTTTAATTATTGGGAACGGTTTTTTTAAACCAAATATCTCTTCCATGGTAGGACAATTATATAAAACACAAGGAAAAGAGAAAGATGGTGGTTATACCATTTTCTATATGGGAATCAACGCAGGAGCATTTTTAGGTATCCTTTTATGTGGTTACATTGGAGAGAATATAGGATGGCATTATGGTTTTGGATTAGCTGGAATATTTATGTTTTTAGGAATGTTGCAGTTTTATTTTACGCAAAAGATTTTTGGAAAAATAGGATTGTCACCTAAAATGGCAGAGGGTTTTGAAGATACCTTAGAACATAGTGTTGAAAAATTAGAAGAAAATATTGAAGAAGTTCTTGATGAAGCAGAAAACTCTAAAGTAGTTCGAGATAGAATGTTTGTTATAGGAGTCTTTTCTTTATTTGTAGTTTTTTTCTGGTGGGCTTTTGAACAAGCAGGAGGTTCAATGACCGTTTTTGCTGCAGATTATACTGATAGAGCACTAATAGGTAGTGCCGCGATGACTTTTAAAATTGTCAATACGATAATAACCATTGTGCCAATGTTAGTAATAACTTGGGTTTTAGCAATGTTATTTAAACAAACTTTCGCTAAATATTCATTAGCTAATATCTTATTAGGACTTAGTTTTGTAATTATTTGGGCAATTGTAATTTGGATGCTAAATAGAGAATTCCAATCGGATGCAACAGAAGTTCCAGCTTCATGGTTCTCTGTATTGAACTCCCTATTCATTATTTTATTTGCACCTTTATTTTCTAAACTTTGGGAAAGTAAATTAAACCCTTCTGGCCCTGTTAAGTTTGCTATTGGTTTACTTTTAGTAGGTTTAGGATTTGGTGTTTTGGCTTATGGAGCTTCTGCAATTCCAGATGGAGCAAAAACAGCTTCAGTAAGTTTAATGTTTTTAGTTATAGCTTATTTTTTACATACCATGGGAGAGCTATGTGTGTCTCCAGTAGGTCTGTCTTATGTAAGTAAATTAGCGCCAGTTAAATTAGTTAGTTTAATGTTTGGTATTTGGTTTACAGCTAATTTTTTCGCTAATCTTTTGGGTGGATTAACAGGTAGTTTCATTGATCCAATTTCTGAAGAATATGGGTTGTCAACTTTCTTTTTAATATTTACAATCATTCCAATTGCTGCCGCATTAATAATGTTATTATTAAATCCGATGCTTAAAAGAAAAATGCATGGAATTGAGTAGTAATAGAGTATTTCTATAAGCGAACTAACTAAACTATAATAAATGAATACAGATATTGAAAATCTTTTTAAAGATAAAGTAATTGGACATCCAGCTGGATTGTTTGTACTTTTTTTTACCGAAATGTGGGAACGCTTTTCGTTTTACGGAATGAAAATATTATTAGTTCTTTTTCTTACAGCTCCTTTTTTAAGCGATAACCCTGGTTGGGAATGGTCTAGAGAAAATGCTTTAGCATTAATTGGAACATACTCTTCATTACTTTATTTAACACCAATAGTTGGTGGATGGGTTGCAGATAAAATTACAGGATATAAATGGGCAGTTATTATAGGTTGTTTTATTATGATGCTAGGTCATGCTGCAATGGTTTTTGAAACTACGATATCTTTATACATTGGATTAGCATTATTAGTTATTGGTACAGGTTTCTTTAAGCCTAATGTGACTTCTATGATTTCTGAAATGTATAAAGGAAAAGAATCTAAAAAAGATGGTGCTTACACTATTTTTTATATGGGAGTTAATGCTGGTGCCTTCTTCGGGATGATGCTTTGTGGTTACCTTGCAGAAAATATTGGTTGGAGTTATGGTTTCGGATTGGCAGGAATATTTATGCTTGGTGGTTTAATTCAATTTTGGTTAGCTAAAGATCTATTTGGGCAAATTGGCGAAAAACCTTCTAGAATTCATGAAGTAGAATTACCTCAAAATATAAATGAAGAAAGTCCTAAGGAACATGATGTTCAAGCTGCAGTTAAACGGAACCCTTTTACATCTGTAGATAAAATATTAATAGTGCTTTCTGCTATAGGAGGTGTTTTGTATTTATTTAATGATCCAATGTCTAAAATTGGAAATGTTAACCTATTAAACTTTAGTGTTGGTGATATGGATGGTTCTAATGTAACCATACTAACTGCTTTGGTTTTATTTTTATATTTAATAATAACTAGAATTTCTAGATATACAAAAGTAATAAGAGATAAGATTATTGCTGTTTCTATATTCGGAATATTTACCGTGTTTTTCTTTGCAGCTTTTGAGCAGTCTTTAGGTTCTATGACTTTATTTGCTCGAGATTATACCGACAGAGTCCTTACGGGTTCCTCTGCAAGTGTGTTTAAAATAATCGATACCATACTAACTATAGTTCCTTTGGCAATTATTACTTGGGTTTTAGTTTTGTTATTCAAAAAAACAGCTTCTAAAATTTTAATGTCTAATGTGGTTTTAGGATTAACTTTTGTATTTCTTTGGGCTGTTGTTTTTTATAAAATTAATAATGAGTTTAGCAAAGAAGCAACCGAGGTTGGAGCATCTTGGTTTGGTATTTTAAACTCTTTCTTTATTATTACACTTGCTCCTTTGTTTTCTAAATGGTGGGAAAGTAAATACAATCCAAGTGTTGCTATGAAATACGGAATAGGCTTAATACTATTAGGTTTGGGATTCGGTGTTTTAGTATTTGGTACCTTAGGAATTGCACCAGGAGCAAAAACAGCTTCTGTAAGCATGATGTTTTTAATATTTGCATACCTACTACATACTATGGGCGAACTTTGTATATCACCAGTTGGTCTATCTTATTTGAGCAAATTAGTGCCAGGAAGAATGATTGGTTTTATGTTTGGTATTTGGTATTTAGCTATTGCCATTGGTAATAAAGCAGCTGGTTCTATGGGAGGAATGATTGATAAAATTACAGAACAGTACTCTTTAAGTACTTTCTTTTTAATATTTACACTTGTCCCTGCTGCTGTAGGAGTTGTTTCTATGCTATTAAATCCACTATTAAAGAAACTAATGCATGGCGTAAAATAATTATATTAATACCTCATTAAAAAGAGGTGTTTTTTTATTTTTTGTAATTTTGGAATAGTAATTGAGACTATTCTTCTAGAAAAAAATCTCATACAATTATTTATATAAAAATGAAAAATTTAGCACTTACACTTTTAATAGCAGTTTTTACCATTGGTTCGGTTGCTGCTCAAGAAATTAATTGGGTCACTTTTGAGCAAGCTTTAGAGCTTCAAAAGAAAAAACCTAAAAAAATTATGATAGACATGTACACCGAATGGTGTGGGCCATGTAAAATGTTAGATAAAAATACGTTTCAAAACAAAGAAGTTGCCGCCTATGTAAATGAAAATTTCTACGCAGTAAAGTTTAATGCAGAAGGAAATGCGGTTGCTAACTATAAAGGAAAAGAATACACCAATCCTAATTATGATCCAGCAAAAGCTAAACGCCGTAACAGTGCGCATCAATTAGCTAGATTTTTTCAAGTGAATGCATATCCTACAATTGTTTATTTAGATGAAAAAGCAGAAGTAATTGCTCCTATTAAAGGGTACCAAAAACCAGATCAAATAGAATTGTATTTAAAAATGTTTGCTAATGATGATTATAAAGAGTTAACAACACAAGATGCATTTAACGAATACTATTTAGCGTTTAAGCCAACATTTAAAGGATAAACTTCTATTCGGAATTTGATTCTGTATTTAATACTATAAAAGCTCCTTTTTTACCTGTTTGGTGAAAAGGGAGTTTTCTTTTTACACAAGTTTTTTCCCATCGGGAAACATAGGTTTTATAATTACTTCCATCTGCAATAATTACTTTTGGTTTTAAAGAATCTATTAATCTTTCCATATTTATTTTTGGAGAATTTCGTAATACAACATAATCTGGTTTTATGCTTTTTATATTATAAAGACCAAGACTATCTATTATTAAAATACTTTTGTTTTTATAAAAGAAAATATCCTGTAAAGTATCTTCATGAATCGTTTTTATATAATTTGCTACTGCAAAAGTACTTATGGTTTTGTTGTTTTTTATATTGTCTAAATTATGAAAAACCTTTAGTGTTTTGTTGCTTTTTAAGCCTATAACTGTATGCTTGCTTTTATGAAAAACTATAAATGCATCCTTACTATTTTTAAAAGATGTATATATAGATGCTATTTGGAAACTAATAACTGCAACACATAAAAACACTAAAGTTTTGTAGTTCTTTTTTAAATGCAAGCGTACTAACGCTATTATAATTAAATAAGAAGTAATCACATATATAAGATGAAATGAAATTCCTTGAAAGAGAAATTCTTCCTTACTAGCAATCCATTCAAAAAAAGTATTCATTAAACGAATAATATGCGCAAAAGCATCTGCTAAAAATAATGGTAACACATTTAATAAAGCTAAAATAATTATGATAATTCCACTTATTAAAATAATACCAATTAACGGAATAATTACAATATTAGATAACCAAAACAATCCAGGTAACTGGTGAAAATAAAACAAACTAATGGGTAAAACGCCAAACTGTGCAGCAATAGTTACAGTTGTAATTTGCCAAAGTTTATCTGTCAGCCATAATCTAGGTTTCCAAATTTTATAAATTATTGGCTGTATGGAAACAATGGCAAGTACTGCTAAATAACTTAATTGAAAACCAACATCAAACAAAAATAAAGGCTTAAAAAGCAGAATAAAAAACACCGATATTGCCAATGTATTATAAATATTACTTGGTCTTTTTAAATGCATACCAATCGCAACAATACTAAACATCGTTGTTGCTCTTACAATAGAGGCTGAGGCTCCAGCAATAATTGCATAACACCACAGCAAAAAGATTATACTAATTAGTTTTGCAACTTTACCATGTTTTATATGTTCCAAAGGTTTAAATATTGTGTTTAAAAGAAGTAGTAAAATGCCAACATGTAAACCAGAAACAGCAAGAATGTGTATTGCTCCAGCATTCACATAATTTGTGTACACTTCTTTACTTATATTTTGTCTTTGCCCTAAAATCAATGCGTTAATTATCGCTAATTCGTCAGCCTTAAAACCGTGCTTTTTAAGTTTTGTGTTTATGGTTTTTCGTAGTAAACTGGCATAACCAATAAGTGTGTGTTTTTTATCGCTTACGCGGAATAGATTTTCACTGCGACTATATATTTGCTTATAGATATATTGCTTTTCTAAGTATTTTTTGTAGTCAAACTGATTGGGATTTAAAGTTTTATTAATCTCCTGAAAACCTTCCGAAGTAATTAATATTTCGTCTACTTCTAGCTTCTTTTGAAGACTCTCTTTTTTTATATTTAACAATGCTTTTCCTGAAGAAGCTAAGGTGTCTGTTTTTAATATTTCAACAATATATTTGTCATTATAATTACTAGGTTTTAATACTTCTTCAATACGAATAGTAATCGATTTAGGTATTGTTTTATAATGAATGTAGTGGTTGTCTAGACGTTTTTCATTGTGCATGTTTGTATTTACAACTCCTATTAAAATAGTAGTCGTAAATGCTAATAGTCCAAACCAAAGCGTTTTAATAAATTGTTTTCTAGAAATACATAAGGAAATACCCAATAGGAGGAATTCGATACACAAAACAAACAACGACCATGTTGTTGAAATAGTAAAGTAAACGCTTATTAATATTCCTATACAAAGACAAACGCCAAGTTTAATTACTGTAAAATTTAGAATTTTCACATATAAATATAGTAAATAATCTATATTTATAGTAAATACTCGACACTAAATAGTTTGATTATAATATTCGTCTTGCTTGTACATAAGCTAAATACCAATATCGTTCGGCAAGATTAGAAATCATTACTCCTCTGCTGGTAGATGCATGAATAAACTCCACGTAGCCGGTTCTTGCAGTAGTAACTATACCAACATGATTCACCTTTCTGCTGTTTTTTTGTGTTGCAAAAAAGAGCAAGTCTCCTTCTTGTACTTTTTTTAAATCGATCCAATCTCCAGTTGTAGATAAGCCATGAGTAGTTCTAGGTAAACTGATTTCTTCTTTTTTAAATGAAGTGTATATTAAGCCAGAACAGTCCATCCCTTTTTTGGTGGTACCTCCGTATTTATATTTGACTCCTTCAAAAGTTTTTGCGTATTCTAGGATGCTTTCTATATTTGCATTACTTTTTGTAGCAGATGTTTTTGGTGTTGTTTTTTTAGTGCTTGTTTTTGTCGAAACTGTTTTTGTGGTACGTGTTTTTTTGGTAACCACTCGCTTTTTTTTAGAAGATCCGCAAGCTAATATGGTTGTTAGTAAAAGGAGTAAGGCAATTTTTTTCATATAAAAATCTAATGATCTGTTGTTATAGCTTTATAAATAATTTTTGCTGTTTTTTCACTAGCACCTCTGCCACCAAGTTTTTTTTCTAACTCATAATAGTTCATAAAGAACTTCGTTCTTTGGTATTCGTCTAAAATAATATCTAACTCTTTTTTTAATCTTTTTGTGTTGAATTCCTTTTGAATTAATTCGGTAACTACTTCTTTATTCATTATTAAATTTACTAAAGAAATAAACTGTAGTGTTATAATACGTTTTCCTATTTGGTAAGATAACCAACTGCCTTTGTAACAGACTACTTGTGGTACTTTAAAAAGCGCAGTTTCTAATGTTGCTGTACCAGAAGTAACTAGTGCAGCTGTAGAGACGCTAAGTAAGTCGTAAGTTTTATTAGAAATAAAAGAGACATTTTTTGTGTTTATAAACTGTTGGTAAAAACTATATTCTTGACTTGGAGCACCAGCAATTACAAATTGATAATCCGGATATTCTTTTACAACACTAAGCATAACAGAAAGCATTTTTTTAATCTCTTGTTTCCTACTTCCAGGAAGTAATGCAATAATTGGTTTTTCGTTGAGTTGGTTTTCTTTTCTAAATGTGTATTCGTCTACTTGCGTTCTGTTGGCAATAGCATCAATTAAAGGGTGCCCAACAAAATGTACCTTGTAGTTGTATTTCTTATAGAAGTCTTCCACAAACGGAAGAATAACATACATCGCATCTACATATTTTTTAATTTTCTCTACTCTACTTGCTCTAGATGCCCAAACTTGTGGAGAAATATAATAATGCGTTTTAAAGGCGTTTTCTTTTGCCCATTTTGCGATTCGTAAATTAAAACCAGAATTATCAATTAAAATAACGACATCAGGTTTGTAGTTAGCTATGTCTTTTTTACATAAGGATATTGCTTTAAAAATAGAGTTTATATTTAGTAGTACTTCTGCAAAACCCATAAAAGCTCTTTCTTTATAATGTTTTACTAATGTGCCACCAACATTTTGCATAAGATCTCCACCCCAAAATCTAAATTCGGCTTGCACATCTTCTTTTTGTAATGCCTTCATTAAATTAGAGCCATGTAAATCGCCCGAAGCTTCTCCTGCAATAATGTAATATTTCATGCGTACGTATCTATTTTCTTTAATTGGTTACATGCAGTATCCATTATATCTTTATCCATAATTATTACGTTTTAGATATGGATATTACATTTATATAAATTTAAAAAGAAGCGTTAAAATAGCAATAAATATTGTTGCAATTAATACGCCTTTAGCCCGATTATCTTGTCGTTTGCTTAAAAAGAAAAAGAAAGCAATAAGGTTTAATATTGCACCTAAGCTAATTAGTTTGCTTATAAAACCTTGCGCATTTGCAATTTCTATAGCGTCTAAAATACCATCTCCTTTTCCTAAAACTTTAGTGGCAATAAATAAGCCAATAAGATTTGCTATGAAACCAACTACTAAACCAATTGTAATATCTTTTTTCATCTTCAGTTTCCGCGAAAGCGTTTTTCTCTCTTTTGTTTTCCGTAAAAGCGGAATTAATAATCTATTTGTTAAAATCCCAAGTGTTTAATTTCTGTATGCAATGATGAGCAGTTAAATCAAATTGAACTGGTACCACAGAAACATAACCGTTTTGTAAAGCCCATTCATCGGTATCTTCTCCTTTATCTAAATTAACAAATTTTCCGGTAAGCCAATAGTATTCTTTTCCTTGTGGGCTAATTCTTTTATCAAATTCTTCTTTCCAATTTGCTTTTGCTTGTCGGCAAATTCGAACACCTTTAATTTCTTCTTGCTTCAATTTAGGGAAATTTACATTTAAAACAACACCTTCTTGTAGTCCGTTTTCTAAAACGTTTAATGCAATATTTTTAGCATATTCTTTAACAGCTTCAAAGTTTGCATTCCAATTAAAATCTAACAAAGAAAACCCGATAGATGGTATTCCTTCAATTCCTGCTTCAAGTGCTGCACTCATAGTGCCAGAATAAATGACATTAATAGAAGAATTAGAACCATGATTAATACCAGAAACGCATAAATCTGGTCTTCGATCTAGTATTTCGCTAATTCCCAATTTTACACAATCCGCAGGTGTGCCAGAGCAACTATATTCTGTTTGATTGCCGTTATCAATATGTACTTGTTCTAAATGTAATGTAGAATCTAATGTAATAGCATGACCCATTCCGCTTTGCGGGCTATCAGGTGCTACAACCACCACATCACCTATCGTATTCATAACCTCTATCAATGCGCGTATTCCAGGGGCAGTTATGCCATCATCGTTAGTAACTAAAATTAGTGGTTTTGTTGTCATATATTATCTGTTTTTAGCTATGCTAAAATACATATTTTATGTAGCATATTATTAATATTTTCGGTTTAACAAAAAATTAGTATCCATAACCTTTCATTGGCACAGTTTTTTCTTTAATTTAGTAAATTGAGACAAAACCCTAACTTAAGCACTTTGGCTTAAATTAATTAATGCATTTAAGAAATGAAAAAGAAATATAATGTGTTTATCCTCTTGCTTTTATTAGCATTTGCATCTTGTAGTTTTACTAGTAAAACTTTTGATGATCCAGATAAAGATAAGCTACTAATACAAGTGATTACTTATGTGTTAGAACGTGGGCATTTTGACCCTAAAGATTTAAATGACGATTTTTCTGCAGCAGTTTATACCGATTATCTAGAACAACTAGATCCTCTAAAACGTTATTTTTATAAGTCCGATATAGACGAATTCGAAAAATATAAAACAGAATTAGATGACCAGTTAAAAGCGTATGATATTGCTTTTTTCAATCTAACACACAAGCGTTTATTAGAGCGTATTGAAGAAACGAAAGCAATCTATAAAGATATCTTAGAAAAGCCTTTTAATTATTCTGTAAATGAAAGTTATAGTTCCGATTACGAAAAATTAGAATACGTAAAGAATAAAAAGCAAATGAAGGAACGTTGGAGACAACAACTTAAATTTACTACTATTGCTAATTATGATGATTTGGTTTCTGAGAACGAAAAAGAAAGTGTAGATAATTCTTTTGAAGACGAATCTAATGTAAATAAAAAATCTTCCGATAAAAAAACACTAGCGCAACTAGAAACAGAAGCTAGAAATGAAACTTTAAAATCTATAAATAATTATTACAACGATTATATAGACGATCAAGAGCGTAAAGACTGGTTCTCTATTTATGTTAATGCTATTGTAGAAGAGTTCGATCCACATACTTTTTATTTTGCACCAGAAGATAAAGATCGTTTTGATCAACAAATGTCTGGTAAATTAGAAGGAATAGGAGCAAGATTATCTAAAAAAATGGATAACACTAAAATAGTAGAACTAATTTCTGGAGGACCTGCCTGGAGAGGTAAAGAATTAGAAGTTGGTGATATTATTCAAAAAGTACGTCAAGAAGATGAAGAACAAGCGGTTAATATTGTAGGTATGCGTCTAGACGATGCTATAAAACTTATTAAAGGTCCAAAAGGAACAACAGTAAATCTTACCATTAAAAAAGTAGATGGTACTATTGAAGAAATTGCAATAATTAGAGATATTGTCGAGCTAGAAGAAACCTATGCTAAATCCTCTATTGTAAAAAATAAGGATAAAAAATATGGTGTAATCAATCTACCTAAGTTTTATGTAGATTTTGAAGATTATAGAAAACGAAATGCTGCAAGTGATATAAAACAAGAAATTGAGCGTTTAAAAGAAGAAGGAATGGAAGGTTTGGTTTTAGATCTTCGTAATAATGGTGGCGGTTCTTTACAAACAGTTGTAGACATGGCTGGTTTGTTCATTAAAGAAGGTCCAATTGTGCAGGTGCGATCTACAGGTGAACCTAAAGAAGTTTTAAAAGATAAGGATAAGTCTATTGTTTGGGATGGACCATTAGTGATTTTAGTAAATGAACTTTCTGCATCTGCATCCGAAATATTAGCTGCAGCAATGCAAGACTATAAAAGGGCAATCATTATTGGAAGTAAGCAAACCTATGGAAAAGGTACCGTTCAAAATGTTTTAGATTTAAATCGAATGGTACGTAATAACTCGCAAGGAGATTTAGGAGCTTTAAAGCTTACTACGCAGAAGTTTTACAGAATTAATGGAGGTTCTACTCAATTAGAAGGAGTTAAAAGTGATGTAGTCGTTCCAGATAGATATAGCTTTATTAATGTTGGTGAAAAAGACCAAGAAAACCCATTGCCTTGGGATAAAATTGAAGCTGTAGATTATGAATACTGGGATAATTATTTTGATTATGATTCTACTATTAAAAAGAGTCAAGAGCGTATGAGTAATAATGAACAGTTAAAGCTAATTGAAGAAAATGCCAAATGGGTTAAAACCAGAATGGATGAGAATATGCACGCTCTAAATTATGAGCAATACAAACAGGAATTAGAATTAACTGAGGAAGAAGCAAAACGTTTTGATAAATTGTCAGAATACCAAACAAACCTAACGTTTGAGTCTTTGCCTTATGAAAACAAATTGTTTGCAACAGACTCAATTTTAAAAGAAAAAAGAGATAGATGGCATGAAAGCCTAAGTCAAGACGTGTATATGGAAGAAGCTTTGCATGTACTTGAAGATTTAAAAATGTCTTATAGCATTAAAAAAGTAGCTACTACTGTAAAAGATTAAATAGTTTTATGAGTAGTAAAACAAACTCATTAAGTGCCTTAGCGCTCCAAAAATTTAAAAACGATTTTTGGGGCGTTTTTAGTTTCTGGTTTATCGTATGTATTGGTTTAATTTCTGTTTTTGCCTATGCAATAGCTCCAGATAATTCCCAATATGCAAATCAGATGCATTTGGCTATACACTCTAAAAAGCCTGGGTTTAAAGTGCAAATGTTGACTATTTCTTCTGCGATTAAAAACGAGCAGAATTATTTCGATAAACTTTTCTTCGGAAGAAAAAATACAGAAACCGAAATCCCAATTTCTAGTTATAAAATAGAAGGTAATAGTTTGATTTATACCGAATATGCTTCCGATGGATTGGTAGGTGTAGAGAAGACTTTGAGTTTCAACCCTTCACAGGAAACAAAATTAATTACTACTAAAACGTTCCTTTTTGGAACAGATAAATACGGAAGGGATTTGCTAAGCCGAATTTTAGTTGGAGCAAGAATTTCATTTTTTATTGGCTTTGTCGCCGTTTTTATATCCTTAATTATTGGAGTTTTTATGGGGAGTATTGCAGGCTATTTTGGAGGTAAAATGGATGCTTTTATTATGTGGATAATTAATGTTACTTGGTCTATACCAACATTGTTATTAGTGATAGCAATAACATTAGCTTTAGGAAAAGGTTTTTGGCAAGTGTTTATTGCAGTAGGTTTAACCATGTGGGTAGAAGTTGCTAGAGTAGTAAGAGGTCAGATAATTAGTGCAAAAGAAATGCAGTACGTTACAGCAGCAAAAGCTTTAGGTTTTAATAATTTTAGAATTATTACCAAACATATTCTACCAAATATAATGGCTCCAGTAATTGTGATATCTGCAGCAAATTTCGCGGCAGCTATTTTAATTGAAAGTGGATTGAGTTTTTTAGGAATTGGCGCACAACCTCCAATGGCTAGTTGGGGGGCAATGATAAAAGATCATTATAATTATATTATTTTAGGAAAACCTTACTTGGCATTAATTCCAGGATTGTGTATTATGACTTTAGTAATGGCTTTTATGTTAATTGGAAATGCACTTCGGGATGCGCTAGATGTAAAGAGTTGATTTTTATTAACTAAAAAGGAATTTATTTATTCCAATTTTGAAGCCTGTCTAGATACAAATAACTTTCTACAAATTTTCGATGCTCTAGGCTAGTTATTTTTTCTAATAAATGTAGCGCTGGTATATAGCTGGCTAAGTTTCCGTTTGAAGAACTAAATTTTCCGTCTTCAACAAAAGTGACTAAACTATCATTTTGAACTTTTAAATTAGGATAATCTTTTTGTAATTGTTCTCCACCTCCAATCCAAGTTACAATTTTGTGTCCATCTGCAATTTTAGATTTACCTATTAATTGCGCTCCAGCACAATTACTTACAATGTATTTCGTTTTGTTGTTTTTCTCTTTGATAAAATCTATTAACTTTTTGTTGTTTACTTGCGCAAACATATCATATGCGCTTGGTACAAATAAAGCAATTAGATTCGGGCATTTTTTTAATGTGAAATCTGGTACAATTCGTATTCCTTCTTCTGTTGTAATTGGGTTTTCCGTTTCCGCTATTGTTATCACATTAAAAAGGGGTTTGCCATCTTGGCTTGGTTTCGAAAAAACATCCGAGGTTGCTATAACTTCACTTTGTAAAACACCATTGTACATTAATAGACCTATTGTAGGTAATGCTTCGTTAAATGGTTTTAAATGTTTTGTTAGTGTGTCTGTTTTTGTGTCTTTCTGAATTTGCACTTCGTTAGCAGAGCTGTTTTGAGATTTTTTAGAATGGCAGCTTAATAAAAAAGTTGCAAAAGCCATTATCATTAATAGTGCAAGTTTTTTTATGTATCCGCTTATTTCAAATCCATATTCGCATTCAAAGAATCTATATATTTTAATACTTCTTCTTTTCCAATATCTTTAGATGACGAAGTAATAAAATAGTTTGGTACTTCTTCCCAAGTTTCTAAAAGGACTTTTTTGTAATCTTCTACATGATTTTCTATAGCTTTAGGTTTCAACTTGTCTGCTTTAGTGAAAATAATAGAAAAAGGAATGCCATTTTCTCCTAGCCATTGCATAAATTCTAAGTCTATAGGTTGTGGTTTGTGTCTTATGTCTACTAATACAAAGCCTGTTACTAATTGCTCGCGTAGTGCAAAATATTGTGTTATAAATTTTTGAAATGTCTTTTTTGCAGATTTAGAAACCCGAGCATATCCATAACCAGGTAAATCTACTAAATACCATTCTTCGTTAATTAAAAAGTGGTTAATTAGCTGTGTTTTTCCTGGTCTTCCAGATGTTTTGGCTAGACTTTTACGGCTAGTAAGCATATTTATAAGCGAAGATTTACCTACGTTACTTCTTCCAATAAAAGCGTATTCTGGAATACTGTCTTTTGGGCATTTTGCAACATCAGAGTTGCTCATTACAAATTTTGCAGATTTTATTTTCATCACGATTGTGTTTCCGTGAAAACGGAAGCCTCATTAAATTAATACTAAAATTCAAAGGTAAAGACATAAGAGTTAGTTACCAAAATAGTAGCACTAAAAGCGTTGTAACTCGTGTTTTAGAAATTTCGTTCCTTTAGCCAGTCATTTAAGATCAGATTAAAAGTTTCTGGGTGTTCCATCATTGCTGCATGACCACACTTGTCAATCCAAAATAAATCAGAATCTGGTAATAAGCTTTTAAATTCATCTGCCACTTCAGGTGGGGTAACTGTGTCATTCTTACCCCAAATAATGCAAGTAGGTACTTGCATGTGAGGTAAGTCATTAGCCATATTGTGTCTAATCGCGCTTTTAGCAATAGCCAGTGTTTTAATAAGTTTGTTTCTGTCGTTTACTGTTTCGTAAACTTCATCTACAATTTCTTTAGTCGCAACTGCAGGGTCGTAAAAAACATCTTGAGCTTTCTTTTTTATTACCTCGTAGTCGCTACGTTTGGTGTAGCCACCTCCCATTGCGCTTTCGTATAGTCCAGAGCTACCAGTTATTACAAGTGCTTTAACTTTCTCAGGATATAATTTAGTATGGTATAAACCAATATGTCCTCCTAACGAATTTCCTAATAAAATAACATCGTTTAAGCCTTTATATTCAATAAAATCATGTAAATAATTTGCAAATGTCTTCACGTTGGTTTTTAGTAAAGACATGTTGTATATAGGTAGTTCCGGTATAAGAACTTTGTATCCTTTCTCACTAAAATGTTTAGTAACAGCATCAAAATTACTTAATCCTCCCATAAGTCCGTGAAGTACAATTATAGGATTGCCTTCTCCAACCTCAATATAGCTGTAATCTTTCTCCTTTTTTAAGCGATGCGTCATAGATTTAGTTAGTCATTTCTATTAAAAACAAATATAGTTAATTCATTCAAATTATAACAAATTAAATAAAAACACTGGTAGAGTTTCTTGTAGGAGATGTTAATAAACCTTTTTGGTTATCCTAGTGTCGATTTAAGTTACTGGTATTCAGTGTTTTTGTGATTGTTTTGTTTTTTAATAAACGAAATAAAGTATCCTTTAGTCGAAAATTTATTAACAATGTGGTAAATAGTGGTAAATAGTGGTAGAATTTTCAATATATTTGAATCTTAATCGTTTTAATAGATAAAAGTCACATTGAACTCATTAATAGGGACATACGAATGCAAGGTGGATGCAAAAGGAAGGTTGATGCTTCCTGTTGCGTTAAAAAAGCAGTTGTCTCCTGTTTTGCAAAATGGTTTTGTACTTAAACGAGCAGTTTTTCAGCCTTGTTTAGAGCTTTATCCTATGAGTGAATGGCAGGCTTTAATGAGTAAGATGAACAAGTTAAACCGATTTAAAAAGAAGAACAATGATTTTATTCGACGTTTTACGGCTGGAGTAAAAATGATTGAAGTAGATGCTACTGGTAGGCTTTTAATTCCAAAAGATTTGGTGGTTTTTGCAGGTATTTCAAAAAATATAGTGGTCTCTTCGGCAATTAATATTGTTGAAATTTGGGATAAAGATAAATACGAACAAGCCATTGATGATGCGGCTCTAGATTTTGCAGATTTAGCTGAAGAAGTAATGGGACAAGACGATGAAGACGATGGAATATCATAATCCTGTTTTATTAAAAGAAACCGTTGATGGTTTAAACATTGTGGAAGATGGTGTTTATGTCGATGTCACTTTTGGAGGAGGAGGTCATAGTAGGGAAATATTAAAGCGACTTGGTTCAAATGGGAGGTTGTTTGCTTTCGATCAGGATCCAGATGCGCTTGAAAATACAATAGATGATCCGCGTTTTACTTTGATTCATGAAAATTTTAGACACATGAAAAGGTTTTTAAGGTTTTATGGGGCAAAGCAGGTGGATGGTGTTTTGGCTGACTTTGGAGTTTCTTCGCATCAATTTGATGTTGCAGAGCGAGGTTTTTCGACCAGATTTGCAGCAGATTTGGATATGCGAATGAATCAGAAAAGCGAAGTTTCAGCTTACCATGTAATTAATGATTATGAAGAGGAGGATATTAAAAGAGTGTTGTTACAATATGGAGAGTTAAGGCAAGCTCCAGCAATGGCGAGAGAAATTGTAGAGCAAAGAAAAGATGCGCCAATTAAGACTAGTGACCAATTAAAAGAAGTGTTAAAACGTTTTTTGCAACATAAGAAGGAGAATAAAGTTTTGGCGCAGATTTATCAGGCTATTCGAATTGAGGTAAATCAAGAAATTGAAGCCTTAAAAGAGTTTTTGTTGCAAACACCTGAGGTTTTAAAATCTAATGGGCGTTTGAGTTTTATTTCCTATCACTCTTTAGAGGATAGGCTGGTAAAACGTTTTATAAGAAACGGTTTGTTTGAAGGAGAACCAGAGCGTGATATGTTTGGCAATTTTGAAGTGCCTCTTAAAAAAGTTGGAGGTTTAATTGTGCCAACACAAGAGGAAATAAAAATAAATAATAGAGCAAGAAGTGCTAAGCTTCGTATTGCTGAAAAGCTCGAAGTTAAAGGTTAATTGCTAAAAGCTTAAGAGGGTGAAAAAAAATATCTATAGTATATTAAAAGGAAGGTTTCTGGTGAGTGATGATGCCTTTAAGAACTGGAAAATGATTCTGTTTATTTCTGGTTTAGCTATAGTAATGATTGCGAGTTCGCATAGTGCAGATAAAAAAGTGCACGAAATTGCAAAATTAAATAATCATGTTAAAGAGCTTCGGTCTGCTATGATAGATGGTAGGGGTAGATTGATGAAGTTGAAAAAAGAGTCGTTTTTAGAAGGTGAAATGGCAGATAAAGGAATCGCTATTTCAGAGGTTCCACCAAAAAAAATAAAAGTTAAATCACAAAAAGATTAGTTCCATTTTGGCAGCAAGCGAAAAGAACATATTAAACCGATTGTATTTCATAGCAGGATGTATGTTCATCTTTGCTCTGGCTGTTGTGTTTAAACTTTTAAGCATTCAGTTTGTGCAAGGAGATAAATACAAAAAGTTAGCGCATAGTAGAACTATTAAGCCGGTTCCAATTCTTGCAAATAGAGGGAATGTGTATTCTGTAAATGGGAATTTATTAGCAACGTCTATTCCTAAATATGATATTAGAATTGATGCTATTACACCTTCAGCAAAAATCTTTGAAGAAAATTTAAAACCTTTAAGTGAGGCGCTGTCAAAATATTCTGGAAAGCCTTCTTCGTATTATCAAAAAGAATTGCGAAAAGCTAGAGCAAATAGAAATAGATACTATCTGTTGGCTAGAGATTTAGGGTATTCCGATTACATTCAGTTTCGCAATTTCCCAATGCTAAAACTTGGTGCTTTTAAAGGTGGGCTTATTGTGGAGCAAACTACTAAACGTGAGCATCCCATGGGAGGGATTGCTGAGCGTACTATAGGTTATGAACGTACAGATGAAGATGGTAATGTAACAAGACCAGGGATAGATGGTGCCTTTGGTGTTAAGTATTTACGAGGTACAGATGGTTTGCGATTAAAACAAAAAATAGGAAAAGGGCAATGGAAGCCAATTGTAGATTATGACCAGGTAGAAGCAAAAGATGGTTATGATGTATATACTACAATAGATGTTAATATTCAGGATATTGCACATCATGCACTTTTAAAACAATTAGAATATTACGAAGCAGAACATGGTTGTGTGGTTGTGATGGAAGTAGAGACTGGGGAAATTAGGGCAATCTCTAACCTTGGTAGAACGAGTAAAGGGAATTATTACGAAAAACTAAATTATGCTGTTGGAGAATCTCATGAACCTGGTTCTACATTTAAAGTAATGGCTTTAATGGCAGCTTTAGAAGATAAGGTTGTAGATACATCTACCGTTGTAGATGCTGGAAATGGAAAGAAGCGCTTTTATGGTAGAACTATTAGTGATTCACATCATGGTGGTTATGGGAAAATTTCTGCAGCTAGAGCATTAGAGGTTTCTTCAAATATTGGATTGGCAACTGTTGTGGATGATCATTATTCAAAAAAACCAGAAAAATTTCTTAAAACATTAAGAAAATGGAAATTAGATCAACCATTAGGTGTTTCTATTATTGGGGAAGGAAAACCAGTAATTCCACAGCCTGGAGATGCAATTTGGAGTAGAAATGCACTGCCTTCTATGGCATATGGTTATAATATGCAATTAACACCATTGCAAACTTTAGCGTTTTATAATGCCATTGCAAATAATGGAGAATTGATAAAACCACGTTTTTTAAGAGCTGTAAAAGAATTTGATAGAGAAATTGAAGTTTTTGAAAAAGAAGTGTTAGTGGGTAAGATTTGTTCTGATGAAACACTTTCTCAAATCAAAGATATTCTTAAAAATATTGTAGTAAGGGGAACAGGTAAAAAATTGTATTCCGAAACTTTTTCTATGGCTGGAAAAACAGGAACGGCTAGAACCGATTATGCAAACAATGAAGAGTGGAATAAAAATCCAAAGTATATATCTTCTTTTTCAGGGTACTTCCCGGCAGAAAATCCAAAATATTCTTGCATTGTAGTTATACATAAACCAAGTACTAAAGTTGGCTATTATGGTGCAGATGTAACTGGTCCAGTGTTTAAACGTATTGCGCAAAAAATATTTACAGATACACCAATTGTCGATGAGGTAGAGTCGCTTGAGGTTCAAAATGCTTCTGTAGAAAATGAATTTGAAAGCTATTACAAAACAGCGCAAACCTATAAAACAATTATGCCAAGCGTAATTGGTATTCCGGCAATGGATGCTATTTCCTTGTTAGAAAATATGGATGTGGATGTACAAGTAAAAGTCTCTGGGTCTGGTATTGTTAAAAAACAATCCGTAGATAAAAATACGAAACTCAAAAATAAACAAACAATAGTTTTAGAAGCATCGTGATAGATTTTAAAGACATATTATATAAGGTAAATATCAATGCAGTGGTTGGTAGTACAAACGTGTATATTAGAAATATAGATTTCGATTCGCGTAAAATTGCTATTAACGATGTTTTTGTTGCTATTAAAGGTGCTGTTGTAGATGGTCATGACTATATTGATATTGCGATAAAGCAAGGTGCAATGGTTGTTGTTTGCGAGAAGATGCCTCATAATTTTAATGCTAAAGTGACTTATGTGCAAGTAGAAAATGCAACAAAAGCACTAGCAATTATGGCTAATAATTATTATGGTTCTCCGTCTAAAAAATTAAAACTTGTAGGTGTTACAGGTACAAACGGAAAAACAACAATAGCGACACTGTTATATCAGTTGTTTAAAAATGCTGGTTATAAAGTTGGATTGCTTTCTACTGTGAAAATAATGGTAGATAACAAAGAATACAAGGCGACGCATACTACTCCAGATTCTTTGACAATTAATCGTTATTTAAAAGAAATGAATGAGGAAGGAGTGGCTTTTTGTTTTATGGAAGTAAGTTCACATGGAATCCATCAAAATAGAACTGAGGCGCTTTATTTTGAAGGTGGTATTTTTACCAATCTATCTCATGATCATTTAGATTACCATGAGACCTTTGCAGAATACCGTGATGTGAAAAAAAAGTTCTTTGATAACCTTCCTACAGATGCATTTGCACTTGTAAATGCAGATGATAAGAATGGTTTGGTAATGTTGCAAAACACTAAAGCGAAAAAATGTACATATGCATTAAAAAGCTATGCGGATTATAAAGCACAAATTTTAGAAAATCAATTCAGTGGTTTGCTGCTTAAAGTTAGTGAAGCAGAAGTTTGGACTAAACTTATTGGGGAGTTTAATGCGTATAACGTGTTAGCAATTTACGCTACTGCAGAATTGTTAGGTCTTGAAAAAGTAGAAATTCTTAGGTTGATAAGTGCTTTAGAAAGTGTAAGTGGACGCTTTCAGTATTTAATTTCAGATGAAAAAATCACTGCAATTGTAGATTATGCACATACTCCAGATGCTTTAAAAAATGTGCTAGAAACCATTAATAGTATTCGTACAAAAAATGAAGAATTAATAACGGTTGTAGGTTGTGGAGGAGATAGAGATAAAACCAAAAGACCTAAAATGGGCAATATTGCTTCGGCTTTAAGTACTAAAGTTGTTTTTACAAGTGATAATCCTAGAAGTGAAGTTCCAGAAACCATTATTGAAGAAATAGAAGCAGGAGTTGAGCCTGTAAATTATAAAAAAACAATATCTATTGTAGATAGAAAACAGGCTATTAAAACAGCTTGCCAGTTAGCAAATGCTAACGATATTATATTAATTGCAGGGAAAGGACATGAAACTTACCAAGAGGTTAATGGCAAACGTCAAGATTTTGATGATTATAAAATAGTACAAGAATTTTTAAAACAATTACAAAAATAAGTTTTGTTATTCTGCAGTTGATGTAGAATCAAATAGAAAAAGATATAAACAATGCTGTATTACTTATTTGAATATTTAGAAAAACAATACCAATTTCCAGGGGCATCACTTTTTGGTTTTATAACCTTTAGAGCAGCTGTTGCTATTCTAATTTCATTATTGTTTTCAACAATATTTGGTAAACGCATTATTCGTTTTTTACAAAAACAGCAAGTTGGTGAAACTATTAGAGATTTAGGTTTAGAAGGGCAAGCCGAAAAAGCAGGAACACCAACCATGGGAGGAATTATCATAATCCTTGCTACGTTAATTCCTGTGTTATTACTTGCAAAACTAGAAAACACATACATTATTCTTTTGATAGTTACTACGTTATGGATGGGAACTATTGGGTTTATAGATGATTATATCAAAAAATTTAAAAACGATAAAGAAGGATTAAAAGGAAGATTTAAAATATTAGGTCAAGTAGGTTTAGGTATTATAGTTGGTGCAACATTATACTTTAATCCTAATGTTACCATTAAAGAAAAACTTCCAGTAGCGCAACAACAAGAGATTTTAGCTGAAAATCCAAACGCATTTCCTTCTAAGCTTTTTGCGGCAGAAGAACAATCTACCAAAACAACGATCCCTTTTGTAAAAGGAAACGAGTTTGATTATGCAGATTTAATTACTTGGATAAATCCTGAATGGGCAAAATATGCTTGGATAATTTTTATTCTTGCTTCTATTTTTATTATTACTGCGGTTTCTAATGGAGCTAATCTTACTGATGGAATTGATGGGCTTGCAGCTGGAACTTCAGCAATAATTGTATTAACGCTTGGGATTTTCGCCTTTGTATCTGGGCATATAGTTTTTTCAGATTACTTAGATATTATGTTTATACCAAGGATAGAAGAAATTACCATTTATATAGCCGCTTTTACGGGAGCGCTCATTGGATTTTTATGGTATAATACCTATCCAGCGCAAGTTTTTATGGGTGATACTGGAAGTTTAACTATTGGAGGGATTATTGCGGTTATAGCGATTGCTGTACGTAAAGAGTGGTTAATACCAGTTTTATGCGGAATCTTTTTAGCGGAAAACCTTTCGGTAGTAATGCAAGTGAGTTGGTTTAAATATACAAGAAAAAAATATGGAGAAGGACGACGCATTTTTAAAATGTCGCCTTTGCATCATCACTATCAAAAATCAGGTTATCACGAAAGTAAAATTGTTACTAGGTTCTGGATTATTGGAATCTTATTAGCAATACTTTCCATAGTAACCTTAAAAATTAGATAGTGCTTGTCATTTTGTACTAGATGCGGAATCCATAATTAATAAAAGTAGAATTTACGTCATTGCGAAGCATGACAAAGCATGAAAAAAAAGAGATTAGTCATATTAGGAGGAGGAGAAAGTGGTGTTGGTACAGCACTTTTAGGGAAAGCAAAAGGCTATGATGTTTTTGTTTCCGATAAGGGGACAATAAAAGAAAAATATAAAGAAGTTCTTATACATAATGAGATTGAATGGGAAGAGCAAATGCATACAGAATCTAAAATTCTAAATGCGAATGTAGTAATGAAAAGCCCTGGGATTCCAGAAAAAATTGCTTTAATCCAGCAGTTAATTCAAAAGGATGTTCCTGTTATTTCAGAAATTGAATTTGCTTCCAAATATACCAATGCTACTATAGTTGGTATTACGGGAAGTAATGGTAAAACTACAACTGCTACGCTAACAAATCATATTTTAAAACAAGAGTTAAACGTTGGTTTAGCAGGTAATATTGGCGACAGTTTTGCAAAGCAGGTTTTACAAGAAGATTGTAAAAACTACGTATTAGAAATTAGTAGCTTTCAGTTAGACGGAATTGTAGATTTTAAGCCACAAATAGCAGTAATAACAAACATTACTCCAGACCATTTAGACCGATATGATTATCAATTTGAAAATTATATCGCTTCCAAATTTAACATTGCAAAAAATCAAACAAAAGAAGATTATTTGATTTTCGATGCAGACGATGAAGTAATAACTAGTTGGTTAAAAGCACATCCAGTTCAATCCACATTATTGCCTTTTTCATTAGTGAAAACTATAGAAAACGGTGCGTATTTAGATAAAGAAAATATAATAATAACCATAGATAACAATCATATAATTATGCCAACAAGCAAACTAGCATTAGAAGGTAAGCACAATGTTAAAAATGCAATGGCTGCATCCACTGTAGCACATTTGTTAAAAATAAGAAAACAAACGATACGTGAAAGCTTAGAGAATTTTCAAGGGGTGGAGCATCGTTTGGAGCATGTGTTAAAAATTAATAAGGTGCAGTATATAAACGATTCTAAGGCTACTAATGTGAATGCAACTTACTATGCATTAGAAAGTATGGATAGTCCAACAGTTTGGATTGTTGGAGGAGTAGATAAAGGGAATAATTACCAAGAGCTTTTTTCATTTGTAAACGAAAAAGTAAAAGCGATTATTTGCTTAGGTGTCGATAACGAAAAGCTTATGAATACTTTTGGAGGTATGGTAGATGTTATTGTAGAAACACAGTTTATGAGCGAAGCCATAAAAATAGCTTACAAGGTTGCGCAATCTGGTGATACCGTTTTACTTTCTCCTGCTTGTGCTAGTTTCGATTTATTTGAAAACTACGAAGACAGAGGGAGACAGTTTAAAGATGCAGTAAGAAATTTATAAAACAACTAGAAGAGAAATGTTATGCTAACGCATGTTTAAGCATCTCATTGTAAGAAAAAATGCAAGAATTATTTAAAAATATAAAAGGAGATCGATTAATTTGGGCAATAGTTGCACTATTGGCTATTTTTTCATTCCTACCTGTATATAGCGCAGCAAGTAACTTGGCTTATGTTGGGGGTTCTGGTAATACCTTTTCTTTTTTTGTAAAGCACTTTATGCATTTGTTTTTAGGTTTTACAATTATGTATGGGGTACATAAAATTCCATATAGATATTTTAGGGGCTTGTCTATGGTCATGATTCCTGTGGTATTAGTGTTGCTGGTTGTTACTATGTTACAGGGAACTACTATAGAAGGAGCAAATGCTAGTCGATGGATTCAAATTCCAATAGTAAATATGTCTTTTCAAACATCTACTTTGGCAGCAGTTGTACTTATGGTATATGTAGCAAGATATATGTCTAAAATAAGTGAGCAAAAAATCACTTTTGCCGAAACAATCTTGCCGCTTTGGATACCTGTTTTTTTTGTGTTAATACTCATACTTCCAGCAAATTTTTCGACAGCAGCAATTATGTTTGTTATGGTTGTGATGCTGGTGTTTTTAGGTGGTTATCCATTACGATATTTAGCAGTAATCATTGGTACTGGTATTTTAGCTCTTGTGTTTTTTATTCTGATAGCAAAAGCGTTTCCAGATGCTATGCCAAATAGAATTGATACCTGGATGAGTAGGATTGAAAGTTTTTCAAATGGTGAAGATACAGAGGCAAATTATCAAATAGAGCATGCAAAAACGGCAATTGCTACTGGTGGAGTACAGGGTGTTGGTCCTGGAAAAAGTATTCAGAAAAACTTCTTGCCACAGTCTTCTTCTGATTTTATTTTTGCAATAATTATTGAAGAATACGGATTAATAGGAGGTTTTTTTCTAATGATAATGTACATGTGGTTGCTTTTTAGAATCGTGATTGTAGCACAAAAATCAGATACCGTTTTTGGTAAACTATTAGTGCTTGGAGTTGGCTTGCCAATAGTGTTTCAAGCATTAATTAATATGGCAGTTGCTGTAGAATTGTTTCCTGTAACAGGACAAACTTTGCCATTAGTTAGTAGCGGAGGAACATCTATTTGGATGACATGCTTAGCAATTGGTATTGTATTGAGTGTGAGTGCAAAAAGAGAAGAAGATAAAAACAAAGAAAATAAAGAAGATAATCCGTTAGAAATTCTTTCGGAAGCAATTTAATTAAAACAACCTGCGTGATTTTAATAATCGAGCAGGTTTACTAAAAAAAAATATTCGTGCATTAGTAACGAAAAAAATGAAGAAACATAAAATCATATTATCTGGAGGAGGAACAGGAGGACATATTTATCCTGCAATTGCTATTGCAAATGAATTGAAGTCGCGTTTTCCATATGCAGAATTTTTGTTTGTTGGTGCAAAAGACCGAATGGAAATGGAGAAAGTGCCTCAAGCAGGTTATGCTATTAAAGGACTTTGGATTTCTGGAATTCAGCGGAAGCTTACATTAAAAAATCTAATGTTTCCATTTAAATTATTAAGTAGTTTACATAATGCAAAAAAAATTGTAAAACAATTTAAACCAGATGTTGTTATAGGAACTGGAGGATTTGCTAGTGGACCATTATTGCAAATGGCAACCTCAAGTGGCGTTCCTGGTTTAATTCAAGAGCAGAATTCTTTTCCTGGAATTACAAACAAACTGTTGTCTAAAAAGGTGCAAAAAATTTGTGTTGCTTATGATGGTTTAGAGCGTTTCTTTCCAAAAGAAAAAATGATTAAAACTGGTAATCCTGTTCGTCAAGACTTATTAGATATAGATTCTAAAGTAGCAGAAGCTAGAAATTTTTTCAACTTAATTGAAGGCAAGAAAACCCTTTTGGTTATTGGTGGTAGTTTAGGAGCACGACGTATAAATGAATTAATAAGAGAGGAACTCGATTATTTTAACACATTAAACATACAGGTGATTTGGCAATGTGGAAAGCTGTATTATAAAACATATAAAATAGATGGGAACGAAAAGCATGTGCAATTGCATGAGTTTATAAATAACATGGATTTGGCTTATGCAGCAGCAGATGTTATTATTTCTAGAGCGGGAGCAAGTTCGGTTAGTGAGTTGTGTATTGTTGGTAAGCCAGTTGTATTTATTCCGTCACCTAATGTAGCAGAAGACCATCAAACTAAAAATGCCATGGCAATTGTTAATGAAAATGCAGCTTTATTAATTAAAGAAAGTGATTTGGTTGTAGATTTTGAAAACAAGTTTACACAACTTATGGCTTCACCAGAAAAGCAAAAAGAATTAGGAGAAAATATTAAAAAACTTGCATTAGTAAATGCAACAAAACAAATAGCAGACGAGGTTGAAAAGCTTCTAAGTAAATAAAACTAAATAATAAAACTAAATAATAAAACGTAACACTTAGCGTAGTCGAAGTGTCTTGAATTAATGAACTTAAATAATATACATAACGTTTACTTTATTGGTATTGGAGGTATTGGCATGAGTGCACTTGCGCGCTATTTTCAAGCAAACAATAAAAATGTAGCAGGTTACGATAAAACCCAAACTGCTATCACAGACAGCTTGGTAGATTTAGGTATTAAAGTTCATTATGAAGATTCTATTGCAAATGTAGCAGATGCTTTTTTAAATTATGATACCACCTTGGTTGTGTATACGCCTGCGGTTTCAAAAGATCATAAGGAATTAGCTTATTTTAAAAATGATAAAAATTTCACGGTTTTAAAGCGTTCTGAAATATTAGGGTTAATTACCGAGAATACTTTTTGTTTGGCTGTTGCAGGAACGCATGGTAAAACTACTACTACAAGTATTTTAGGGCATTTGTTGTACGAATGTAATGTAGCATTGACTGCCTTTTTAGGAGGCATAAGTGAAAATTATAATTCTAATTTAATTTTAAACGGAAGCAAAGTTTCTGTCGTAGAAGCAGATGAGTTTGATAGATCTTTTTTGACACTTTCTCCAGATTTAGCATGTATAACTTCTATGGATGCAGATCATCTAGATATTTATGGTGATGCTTCCGAGTTAATAAAATCATTCCAAGATTTTTCAAAAAAAATAAAACCAAATGGTAAGTTGTTTATTAAGAATGGTTTGCCTTTAAAAGGAATTACTTATGGAGTTGAAGACGATTCCGATTATTCCGCTCAAAATATAAAAATTGAAAATGGTGTTTATGTGTTTGATGTGAAAATGCCAAATACAACGCTAGAAAGAGTCCAATTTAACCTACCTGGTAGACATAATTTGTCGAATGCATTAATAGCCTTGGCGATGGCTGTAGAATATGGTTGCCCTCACCAGCAGCTCGCCAAAGCTTTAGCATCTTATAAAGGCGTGCAACGCAGATTTACTTACCAGATAAAATCCGAAGAATTGGTTTTTATAGATGATTATGCACATCATCCAGAAGAAATTAATGCAGTGTATCAAGCGGTTCGAGAAATGTATCCCGGTAAAAAAGTGTTAGCTGTTTTTCAGCCGCACTTATTTTCTAGAACAAAAGATTTTGTTGATGATTTTGCTTCAAGTTTGTCGCAGTTTGACGAAATAATGTTGCTAGACATTTACCCAGCAAGAGAATTACCAATAGAAGGTGTGAACTCTAATTGGTTATTGCAAAAAATTAAAAATAATAATAAACAGCTTGTTGCTAAAAATGAGTTGATTACACAAATAAAAAAGAGTAAAGCGCAAGTAATTTTAACTATTGGTGCAGGAGATATTGGAGCAGAAGTAAAACATATAAAAAATGCACTACATGTCTCGAATTAATTGGAATTACATAAAAACCTTTGTTCTGCTAGTGTTAGTAGTGTTTTTGTATGCTTTTTCGGCAACTAAAAATAAGGTAAGAAAAGTGTCGCAACCAAAAGTGCATTTTTTAGGGGATAATAATTTGTTTATAACGCAGGCCAATGTTAGTAAGTTGTTAATACAAAATCAAGAAAGGGTTACAAATGCATCTAAAGAAATTTTAGATTTGAATAAATTAGAATCTGCCCTAAATTCTAATCCAATGATAAAGTCTGCTGAAGTGTATCTTTCTGTAAATGGGGAGCTTAAGGCAGAAGTAGAACAAAAAAAACCTATAGCTAGAGTAAGTGCTAATACGTCGTATTATATAGATGACCAAGGAAGTTATATGCCTTTGTCATCTAATCATGCTGCAAGAGTGCCATTAGTAACAGGTTTAGTAAAAAAAGAAGCACTTGCTAATGTGTTTAAAATAGCAGAGAAAATTAATAAAGATGCTTTTTTAAGCAAGTATGTTATTGAGATTCATCAAAACGAAGATAGTAGCATTTATTTAAAATTGAGACAATCCACCTTTATAGTGCATTTAGGTCAATTAAATCAATTAGATAAAAAGATAAATAACCTAAAGGTGTTTTATCAAAAAGCATTAAAAGAAAAAACACTTAATAATTACAGTAAAGTTAATTTACAGTTTGATAACCAAGTAGTGTGCACCAAAACGTAAACTATGGAGAATAATATAGCAGTAGGACTAGACATCGGAACCACAAAAATTGTGGCTATGATTGGTCGTAAAAATGAATATGGTAAGGTCGAGATTTTAGGTATAGGTAAATCTAAAAGCCTTGGTGTACATCGTGGTGTAGTAAATAATATTACGCAAACCATTCAATCTATTCAATTGGCAATTCAAGAAGCAGAAACTGCTGCAGCAACCAAAATTGAAGGAGTAACCGTTGGTATTGCAGGGCAACATATAAGAAGCTTGCAGCATAGCGATTATATTACTAGAGCAAATTCTGATTTGGTTATTGACGAAGAAGATATAGATAGATTAATCAATCAAGTGCACAAGTTAGTAATGCTTCCAGGAGAAGAAATTATCCACGTTTTACCACAAGAATATAAAGTAGATGGTCAAGCCGAAATAAAAGAACCAATTGGTATGTATGGCGGAAGATTGGAAGCTAATTTCCATGTAGTAGTTGGTCAAGTATCTTCTATTAGAAATATTGGTAGATGTGTACAAAGTGCAGGACTAAATCTGGAGGGTGTAACGCTAGAACCCTTAGCATCTTCTAACGCTGTATTAAGTCAAGAAGAAAAAGAAGCTGGAGTTGCACTAATAGATATAGGAGGAGGAACCACAGATTTAGCCATTTTTAGAGATGGTATTATTCGGCATACTGCTGTAATTCCTTTTGGAGGAAATGTAATTACAGAAGACATAAAAGAAGGCTGTTCTATTATAGAAAAACAAGCCGAGCTTTTAAAAATAAAATTTGGATCTGCATGGCCAGGAGAAAATAAAGACAACGAAATTGTTTCTATTCCTGGGCTAAGAGGTAGAGAGCCAAAAGAGATCACTTTAAAAAATCTCTCTAAAATAATACATGCTCGAGTTGTAGAAATTGTAGAGCAAGTATATGTAGAGATTAAAAATTATGGTCACGAAGAACAAAAAAAGAAACTTATTGCTGGAATTGTTTTAACAGGTGGTGGCGCACAATTAAAACATTTAAAGCAATTGGTTGAATACATAACAGGAATGGATACCAGAGTTGGGTTTCCTAATGAACACCTTGCAGGTAATAGCGATGATGAGATTACAAGTCCATTGTTCGCTACAGCTGTAGGTTTGGTTATGGATGGCTTAAAACGAAATGAAAGAAAAAAAGCAGAAACTGTTGTAGAAACATCCGATTTTCTAGTAGAAGAAAACGAAGAGGCAAACGAAGAGAAAGAAGTAAAAGCACCAGTAAAAGAAAGACGTTCGTTTTTAGACAAACTAACCGACAGAGTAAAAGATTTTTTAGATAACGCAGAGTAAAGTAATACGTAAGAAAATAAAACCGAAATTCATGAGCAGCAACAAAGAATTCGAAACCAATATAGCATTCGATTTACCAAAAAACCAATCGAACGTAATTAAAGTTATTGGAGTAGGTGGTGGAGGTAGTAACGCTATCAACCACATGTTTCAACAAGGCATAAAAGGAGTAGATTTTGTAATTTGTAATACAGATGCACAAGCACTTCAAAACAGTGGTGTTCCCAATAAAATTCAATTAGGACTTAACCTTACCGAAGGTTTGGGGGCAGGAGCAAATCCAGATGTAGGAGAGCAATCTGCTATAGAGAGTTTTGAAGATCTACAACGTATGTTAGATACCAATACCAAAATGATTTTCATAACCGCAGGAATGGGAGGCGGAACTGGTACAGGTGCAGCACCAATTATAGCAAAAATGGCTAAAGATTTAGACATTTTAACCGTTGGTATTGTAACAATGCCTTTTCAGTTTGAAGGAAAAATGCGTAACGAGCAAGCCCAAGAAGGTATCGAGAAATTACGAAACGTAGTAGATTCATTAATCGTAATAAACAACAACAAACTTCGTGATGTTTATGGTAATCTTGGTTTTAAAGCTGGATTCTCTAAAGCAGACGAAGTGCTATCTACAGCAGCTCGCGGTATAGCAGAAGTTATTACACATCACTACACGCAAAATATTGATTTACGGGATGCTAAAACCGTTTTAAGTAATAGCGGAACAGCAATTATGGGATCTGCTAGTTCATCTGGACAAAATCGTGCACACGAAGCAATTCGTAAAGCATTAGATTCTCCATTGCTTAACGATAATAAAATTATTGGTGCCAAAAACGTATTGTTGCTAATCGTTTCTGGGGCTCAAGAAATTACTATTGATGAGATAGGAGAAATCAATGATCATATTCAAAACGAAGCAGGTCATGGAGCTAACATAATTATGGGAGTTGGTGAAGACGATTCGTTAGATGAGTCTATTGCTGTAACCATTATTGCTACAGGATTTGATATCGAACAACAAGATGAAATCTCTAATACCGAAACTAAAAAGGTAATTCATTCTTTAGAAGAAGAGCAAACCTTAGAGCAAGATTTATCTAAAAAAGATAAAAGCCCAGCAATTATAACTCCAAATATTGAGTTAGAAAAAAAGGTAGAGCCCCCAATTGTAAAGCATACTTTAGATTTAAATGAATTAGAAGATGAATTTGAAATTCCAAAAAAGGAAGTTCCAAAACCATTCAATTTAATTCCGACTACAGAAATTATTAAAAACATGCATGTCGTTTATGATGAGGTAGTTGCAAAAAAAGAAGAGAAATCGGAAGATAAATGTTTTGCAGACGATGATTTTGAAGAGGTCGAAGATTCTTTACAAGAAGATGATTTTGTAATTACGAATGCCACGCCAACCGTCGAAACTATAAAAGATTTTGAAGAAGAAGAACAGCAAATAACGCTTACTTTCGATATGCCTTTAAGTGAATCTACAAAGCCAAAAACTCCAACGGGGAAGCAAGAAATTCAAGAGGAAAAGGTGATTCATGATTTAAATAAAGAAGAAATTAAGGACTTACCAGTTAATGATTTTATTGAACTTGTAAGCGTTACCGAAACCAATAAAGATGGTGAAATACGTTATGCTTTAGACGACTATTTAGAATTTGAATCCAATGCAGAGCCAAAGAAAAAAGAACCAATTGTAGAAGTTGTAGACAAGGTATTAGACCAAGAGGTTGTTTTCGAAAAGAAAGTTGTAGAAAGCAATGTAACTGAAGAACAAGTAGAAGAAATTGACCCAATGAATAGTCCAATTTCAGACATGCTAAAAGAAAGAGCAGAAGAACGCAGACGTAAGATGAAAGACTTTAACTATAAATTCAATACTGCAAAAATTGATGATATAGAAAAAATTCCAGCCTACAAACGTCAAGGTGTAGATCTTGAAGATGTGCAGCATTCATCGCAAAAAAATAGTATTTCTGGTACTTCTTTAAGTACAGATGATAATGACGATATGCTATTAAGAAGTAATAATTCGTTTTTACACGATAATGTAGATTAAGGAAACTCTATTTTTAAAAAGGCGTAGTTGCATGCCTTCGTTTTCATAACGAAATCTCTTAAAATAAAAAGTTAAGTTTAGTGTTTAACTTCAACTAACCCGAAAAACTCACCCAGAGGTTTTTCGGGTTTTTGTATTACCACGAAAGTGGAAATCTTTTAAATGAAAGTGTTCTTCTGTTGAAATGCTTTAAAACTCTATAGAGTCAACTGCTCGCTTTTTCATATCTTTGCAATTCAAAATAAATACTATTATGAGCTTACAACAAGATATAATGACAGCGATGAAAGCTGCAATGAAATCTAAAGATCAAACAGCATTAGCTGCATTAAGAGCAGTGAAATCTGAAATACTTTTAGCACAAACAGAAACAGGATCTAAAGAAGAAATAACCGAAGATCAAGAAATAAAAATACTTTCTAAATTAGTTAAACAACGTAAAGATAGTGCAGCCATTTTTTCGGAACAAAACAGAGAAGATTTAGCAGAACCAGAACTAGCACAAGCCGAAGTTATTAGTCAGTTTTTACCAGCACAACTTAGCGAAGCAGAAATTGAAAAAGTAGTAGTAGAAACTATTGCAGCAACTGGTGCAGTAGGCATGAAAGATATGGGAAAAGTAATGGGAATGGTAAACCAAAAACTTGCAGGACAGGCAGATGGTAAAACAATTTCTACTATTGTAAAGGCAAAATTGTCTTAAACATATGTTATTTCCGGAGTAAAACACCCAAGCAGTCTGTTTAGTAGAATGCTAAGGGTAGTTATTACTGCAATTAAATAAGATTCCTGCTTTCGCAGGAATTATGGCCTCGTAGTTCAACTGGATAGAATATCAGATTTCGGCTCTGAGGGTTGGAGGTTCGAATCCTCTCGAGGTCACAAATAAAAAGAAAAGTTGCATGTCAAATCAAGCTCGCTTGAATTTGTAAATGCAACTTTTCTTTTTTCAAAGCGGAGCTTTCGAGGAGAAACGAGCAAAGCGAAGTTAGTCCTCTTTTAAGCATGTCAAATCAAGCTAGCTTGAATTTGTAAGTACAGCTTTATCTTTTTCAAAGCTGCGCTTTGAGGGAATAACAAGCACAGCGAAGTTAATCCCAATAATAAGTTTAAATCAATCTCGCTTTAACTTATTTTATGTGTAACGTTCTTAAAATCAAATAATTTCGTACATTTAAGTTCTCCCACAGAAATCAACATTAATTCTGTTGATACTGAATAAAACAACAAATAGCAGGATGGTATAATATACTGTCTTAGATTATTATTGGTTTTTTTTAGTAAAACAGAAAAGCTTTCGTTGAAAATTATTATTCCTTTTCGTGTAATTAAACTTTACTGTTTTTTGAATTATATCAATAGCTATTATTCTAATAACTATAGAAATTAATTATGAGTACAGTTTCCTATAAAAAAATATGCACTATTAAAATAACGCATGAGTACTTTAATGCTTCTTTAGCAGAAGGGGTTAGTCTGTCTTTAGGATGGATAACAGAACAAATAAAGAATCGATTTGATATTCAAATACAAACGATGCAGGATTCGTTAAACATATTTATTAATTCAGAGTTCGCTACAGAAGCATTTTTAAAATCTATAGAAAGTGTAACTACCAACAACTATTTTGATTTTAATATGGTAATATCAGATTCCGATTTTTACAATTACACCAATATTCCTTTTGGTTTTATTCCTTCTTATTTATATGCTAGTAATGCTATAGAAAACAAAAGCAACCCCAATACGGTAGAATTAATCCCTAAACCAAGTGCCGAAAATAGCAATGATAAATTTGCGACTATAAAAATCTATTTTCAGGATATTATTGAAGCTTCTTCTGAAAGGCAAGAGTTTTTAATAGCCTTAACAGCTAGAGCAACTTTTTGGCAATATCATATTATTAATAGAAATCTATCTAATCCTTCTATTCAAGGTAATGTCGATGTGTCTTTTGGTGCACCTAAACAAGTTGTGTTAAAAAATGGACAACAAGCAATAAGCTTTACTGCTAATAAACCTTTAAAATTAAGCCAAACACCAAAGTATACATTCGATTTGATTGATGTAAAAGAAGAAAATAATCAAGTAATAACTAAGGAGATTTTCTCTGGTTTGCCTAACGCAAGCCCTCAAAACTTGGAGATTAGCATAGAACATGGAAATCAAAAGCTATTGTCACAAATATATATTTATATATAATATATGTAACTAATAAAATAGAACGCTATGACTGCAAAATATAAAACACCTGGAGTTTATATAGAGGAAGTAAATGCTTTTCATAACTCTATACTTCCTGTGCCAACAGCTATTCCAGCTTTTATTGGCTATACTCCTCAAGCTTCTTATGAAGGAAAATCGTATTTTAACATACCCACAAAAATCTCATCATTCGCAGAATTTAAATTTATATTCTGTTATCCAGATGCTCCAGCTTCGGCAATACCAAAACAACAATATAGTCCAGAATATTATCTGGTAAAGCAAAAGCAAAAACCAATAAAAGGAAGTTGTATTACTATTGCAGGTGATTTCTATGCGATAGTGCCAGATCCAAACACTATTTATTATATGTATAATAGTATTCGTCTGTTTTACGAAAATGGAGGAGAAGACGCCTATATTGTTTCTGTAGGAACTTATGGATGTCCTTCTAAAACACCAATGCATCCTGGCGATCAAATTGTAAACTCTAATGTGCAATTAAACGACTTACAAAACGGAATTGCTTTATTAAAAAAAGAGCAGGAGCCAACCATGTATATTTGTCCGGAAGCTACTTTGCTTTCTGTTGTAAATAATGCAACACTTATGCAATCTATGTTATTTCAAAATTTAGAAATGCAAACAGCAATTAGCATTTTTGATGTTATTGGTGGTCGTGATCCTGATCCTATACTTTATTTGGATGATATTGAAACCTTTCGAAATAATACAGGAGCTAGAGGCTTGTCTTTTGGTTGTGCTTATTATCCTTTTATAGGAACTACCATGATGCAGCAAACGGATATTGATTTTAACAGTTTATTTGGTGGAGATTTAGAACAATTAGAAGCGTTATTAAGCCTTGCTGAAAACGCAAATCAAAATATAACTAAAATCTTTAAAATGATTAGGGGTTTGGAGGATACAAATCTAACTATAGAAGCGCTTAATAGAGCTTTGTTAACTGCAAGTCCTTTATATTCTTTAATTATTAAAGAAACACTAATAGTAGCTAATATGCTTCCGCCAAGTGGTGCAATGGCAGGTGTTATCACAACAACAGATAATCAAGAAGGTGTATGGAAAGCTCCAGCAAATACATCTATAGTTGGAGCTGTTTCTTTACCTATTAAATTATCAAGTATAGATCAAGCTGGCTTAAATGTAGATGCAGTTTCTGGAAAGTCTATTAATGCAATTCGGTTTTTTAGTGGTAATAGTGTGCTAGTTTGGGGGGCAAGAACTCTAGATGGTAATAGTACCGATTGGAGGTATATACCCGTTCGTAGAATGCTTATTTTTTTAGAACAGTCCTGTAAACTTGCTACAAAAGCTTTTGTTTTTGAACCCAATGATAGTAATACTTGGTTAGTTGTAAAAAAGATGATAAGTAATTTTTTGACTTCCATTTGGAGGCAGGGTGGCTTTCAAGGAGTAACACAAGAAGACGCTTTTTTTGTGAGATGTGGTTTAAATGAAACCATGACTAATCAAGATATTTTAAATGATAATATGATTGTAAGTGTAGGTGTATCTATAGTACGACCAGTAGAGTTTATTGTTTTTTCATTTGTAATTCAAATGAAAAAATCAAACTAAAACAAGAAAACTAAAAATATGGCAATAGATGGAAGTAAAGAAAACGCAACTTGGCCAATGCCAAAGTTTAGATTTGAAGTAGATCTAGGAACCGAACTACAAGGTGTAGCATTTCAAGAAGTTTCAGGAATGGATGTAGAAAATCAGATTATAGAATATCGACATAGTAATAGTAAACTTTTTTCAACAGAGAAAATGCCTGGAATTGTAAAGTATGGTAACATTACTATGAAACGAGGTGTGTTTGTTAATGATAATACATTCTGGAAATGGCATGCAGAAATCTCAATGAATACTATTAAACGAAGGACAGTATTTATCAAATTATTAAATGAAAAAAGCGAGGTTACTATGCAATGGGAACTTAACAACGCTTGGCCAACTAAAATTACGAGTACAGATCTTAAATCGGATGGAAGTGAAGTCGCAATAGATACCTTAGAAATTGCTTACGAACAATTAACAATTTCAAATGGAAACTAAAAGCAATAATTCTTTAAACTTTAATTAAAAATAAACCAATGGCAGTAAGAAATGATATAGGTAGTGGAGGAATTGTAACTTTTGTAGTAAAAGTTGGTGGTAGTACTATTCCAGATGAAAATCGAGTATATTCTATTAAAGTAGAACATGCAGTTAATAAAATAAGTACAGCTCAAATTGAAATTCTGGATGGTGATTTTAGTACTGGAACATTTCAAGCGAGTTCTTCTGATACATTTCTTCCTGGTAGAGAAATTAGTATTGAAGCTGGATATGATAATAATAACAAAATTATTTTCAAAGGAATTATTACGGAACAAACCATACGTATTGACCATATTATAGGTTCCGCACTTATTGTAACATGTAGTGATGAAGCAATTAAAACAACAGTTGGTAGAAAAAGTAAAACCTTTATAAAAACAAGTGATAGCGATATCTTGACGTCTATTTTAGGAACCTATTCAGGTATCACTACCAATATTACTGCTACAACTTTTATTTGGCCACAACAAGTACAATATGATACAACCGATTGGGATTTTATATTAGCAAGAGCCGCAGCTAATGGTTTAATAGTAAAAACGATTAATGGTAAAGTTTCTGTTGAAAAACCAGATAGTGATACAACCTCAGTTTTAGAAATAGAATCTGGTAATAATCTTTATGAGTTTCATGCAAATCTTAATGCTGTTAGTCAATTAGATAAAGTGAAATCTAGTTCTTGGGACTATGCAAATCAAGAATTAATTGATGCAGAAATGAAGAATAGTTTTTCTGGTCCTGGCAATTTATCAAGTACAAAACTTTCAGAAGTGGTAGGGTTAAAAACTTTTGATTTACAATCGCCAGCACCAATTAAAAACGACGAGCTCGAAAATTGGAACCAAGCTCAACTAATTAAAAATAATTTATCAAAAATACAAGGCAAAGTTGTATGTCCGGGTAATCCTTCAGTTCAAATAGGCAAATACATCACCTTAAGTGCAGTGGGAGATCGCTTTAATGGAGATCATTTAGTATCTAAAGTAACTCATAATATTTCTGATGGTAATTGGATGACAGAATACGGAATCGGACTTTCAGATGAATGGATTGCTAAGCAAAATAAGACTAAAGCAATTTCTCCTTCAGGTTTATTATCTGGTGTAAATGGACTGTTTACTGCAACCGTAAAAAAAATAGACCAAGACCCAGAAAATCAATACCGAATTTTGGTAGATGTACCACTTTTTAATACTTCAGGAGAAGGACTTTGGGCTAGACTTTCTAGTTTTTATGCTTCTAATAATGCAGGTGCTTTTTTTATGCCTGAAATTGGCGATGAGGTTGTGGTTGGTTTTTTAAATGAAGACCCAAGATTTCCAATAATATTAGGAAGTTTATATAGCAATCCGAAGTTAAAACCGTCGGAAGGTCTTAATCCTAATCCGCACAATTCCACTAAAGCAATAGTGTCTAAATCTGGTATTGAAATTATTTTTGATGACGAAAATCAAACATTCACAATTACAACTCCAGATAAGAATAAAGTTGTGTTTAGTGATGCTGATAAACAAATTATTATTCAAGATCAAAATGACAATACAATTACCATGTCTCAAACTGGTATTGAATTAAAAAGTCCGAAAAGCATTTCTATTGATTCGAGTGAAAAAGTTAGTATTATAGGTGCTCAAGGAATTTCATTAGTAGCTCAAGGAGGAGATGTGAATGTAAAAGGTCTAAATATTCAACATAAAGCAGATGTAGAATTTTCGGCAGAAGGAAGTGCTTCAGCAAGTGTTCAAGGAGGAGGACAATTAACGCTTCAAGGAGCAATGGTAATGATAAATTAAACAAAAAGAAATATGCCAGAAGCAGCAAGAGTAACCGATTTTCACGAATGTCCAATGCAAACATCAGGAGTACCTCCTATTCCTCATGTTGGAGGCCCAATTCTAGGCCCAGGAGAACCAACGGTGCTAATTGGTGGTATGCCAGCAGCAAAGGTTGGAGATGCTTTAGTTTGTGTTGGTCCACTAGATTCCATTGCTACAGGGTCTGCAACCGTTTTAATTGGAGGTATGCCAGCAGCTAGAGTTGGAGATACTACAGCACATGGAGGTAAAATAGTAATAGGCGCTCCAAACGTAATTATAGGAGGGTAAAATATAGAGTTGGAATTATTAAAACGAATATTTTGAATACATATAAGGGGAATTTACACGCAACTGTTCTATCTGTTTTAAAGGAACAAGAGTTAGAACAAAAGAAATTAAATGCACAATTAAATGCTTCACTTTTTAGTCATTATTATTTGCAAGGAGATGTGATTGTAGCACAAGAAAATCTAAAAATAACAAATCAAGAATTTGAAACAAAACATAGTATAAATAAGCAGCTAGTAAATATTAGTAATATTTCAAATAACCTTTTAGACTATGCTAGGCAAGAAAAAAATGATGTTGATCAAGCAATTACAAATACTGCAGTTGCAGCTGCAAATGTTCAGGTAGCTGCAAATGCAATTTTAAAATTAACTTCAGATATAGCAAGTGTTTTTAGTAGGATAAAAGCAGAAGATTTTGGTGATGCTGTTGAGCAACTTGCAAGTGAGGCTAATGATCTTATGGTTATTACAGCCTATGATGCTGAAAAGACGTCGCTATTAGCTATGAATGCTTCTTCGTCTACCGCAAAAATTTCTTCTAATACAGTATTTGAAAAAGCAAACGCTACCAATATACTAGTTGAAAAATTATTTAAAATTATTGTGTCAGAGTTAGAAGAAGTCTCCAATAGGATAACAACAGATAATGTTTTGATTGGTCAAACAAAGCGTAAAGAAGAAAAAGCAAAAGGGAATTTAAAAACTAGTGTAATTAATTTATCGACAGCAGAATTAGCTTATTTTAAGAACAATAAAGAATTAAATTTAAATCTTAGAATACTAGAAAAAGCGGATGCTAATGATAGTTATTCCGTTAGTTTCGATACTATAAAAAGTCCGTTTAAAAAAGCGAATCAACCAATTAGTAATCCAGTAGAAAAGTATTTTATCTTTTTGGTAAAAGAGAAGAACAAAAATATTTTTAAGTTAAATAGTGCAGAGCAAATTGTTTCCAAAGGTACTAATAATAAGGATTTCAAAGAAATTAAGGAATTTGATGATTCGGTTGAATTATCAATTACTATAAAAGCATTAAATGATACGGATGGAGAAAAACTGCAGTTAGGAGAACAATATGTAATTATAGTTTATGCTATCTATAAAACGGTATATAAAAAACACATTAATAATTTTGAGGATTTTTTATCGATACCTTCTCTGTCATTTAGTTTAGCACATTCGTTAATAGGTCCAGATATTAAAACCTTTGACATACAAGAAGAGCGAATTATTACTCCTTTAAATGAAACTATAGAAACCACATTTTCATTTATTATTCAAACAAAAACAAATCCAGATATTTCTGTTATTTATCGCTGTATGTTTTTACCAAATTATATAGCAAGGCAATATCAATATCAGGAGAAGAATATAGAAAAACCTTATTTCAATTTACTTTTAGCTGAGCAAGTTTCTAGTGGTAATTTTATAGAAGCAAGCTTAAAAAAAGATACCACTAAAAAAGGGGAAGTAAATACAGCGATGTATGTTGCTAAATTAGGTGCCGAAAGTACTGATGTTTATGGTAATATCATGGTAAAAGGTAATCGTTATACTCCAGTTGTTCTTACAATTCCTTTAGTAAAACCTCATTTTTTAGGGGAATACACGAATGCAGTTTCTAACCCTACGAATACTAAATCATTTGTTTTTCAAAATTGGGAAGATTAAAGAATTTAAAATGAAATAAATAAGCAAACCATGAAAAACAGCATATATAATATTAACGAAAAAAAGCAAGCTGCAATTAATGAATTAACAACGCAAGTATTTGATGCGCAATATGAAGTTGAACAATGTCAAACTATTGTTAGTTCGCTTAGAGAGAAAGCAAGTAAATTTCAAGGATTTCTTACTTCTTCTGAAGAGATTAAGAAACAGGCACAAAACAACCTTTTGTTGATAGAACAAATTCTTGCTGCAGCAAAAGATTTAGAGAGCAAATCTAATATAGCTTTAAGTGAAACCATAACCGCAAATGATGGGATAGATAAAATGGCTTCTTCAATGAAAACTGTTGTAAATAAGCTTATTTATAGTGCAGAAGTAATTAAAAAACTTCATACTTTAATAATTCGAAATAAAGCAAAGAATCCTCTTATTTCAAATGAATTGATTAATAGGATAATAACTTCAGAAAAAGATGCAACTAATGCAGTAACACTTGCTTTAGTCGCTTTAACATCTTCCTCTAATTCACAATCTTCTATTATGGAATCTAATGGGATTGCTAATTTAGAGAACCAAGAATCTATAAATTTAGTTTCAAATATAAAAGCCATTTCTAATTCGCAAGAGGATGCAATGAATGCTCAATCATTAATTTATAGCCAATTACAAAAAGCTTATAAAAAAGCAAAAGAGGAAAATATAAAAGCGATAAAAGTGAGCCAAATTACAATAAACCAGCTTGACGAAGCTATAAGTAATCTTAATAAAGCAGAAGTCAAGTTGCATTCATTACAAGCTGGATTAAGTGCTGCTAATGCTGCGTATTTAGGTTCTTAACACAAAACTAAAACAATAATTATGAATAATTTATATCAAAAATTTCACGAAGATTTTTATTTAAAAACAGGAGGATATATACCTTCAATAATTCAAAATCAGAATCTGTACCCTGGTGACTTTTTTCAAATTAAAGATGGACAAATGGTTGTTTTAGGGAACGTTTTTAGAGATGGGATTGTAGACAAGAATGATTGCGAAATAGAATCTAACATACTATTAAATGCCGCAAACTGGAATTTTAATGAAGGAGTTTCTAAACCATATTCTGGTAGAACAAATGGTGAAAATGCTTTAGAAGGAAATTTTGAATACAGTAAACAAATATTAGCATTTAAAAGTGCTGGTAGTTATTGGTTTACAGCAAACAATCCGAAATCTACAAAGCTTTTTAATTGGAATGCTTTTAAGGATGCGCTTATTATAAAAATGACTCAAACATATTATTCCTTTCGCGAATTGTATGTTGTTAACGAATGTGCAACTGCGGAAGGTTGGTCTTTAGTAGTTTCAGGTAATAGTGATGCAGAATTAGAGTTAGCTACTGAAGCAGAAAATTTTGGACTACAAGATTTGTTTTGCCATGATACTACTAAAACAATTAGCTCGCGAAATATTGAGTATTACCAAAGAGAAGACAAACGAATTCCTCAGTTTTTTAAAGCAAAAAAATTAACTGTTAAGAATGAAAAAGTAGAAGCCTTCATAAGAGATTTAATTTCTAAACAAAAGAATAAAGAGGATTGGGCTAACGATTTTTTTAATCAGGATTATTATCAGGATCCCAATTTTGTTTCTCAAAAACATTGCGTAAATATTGCGTCTAATGTTTTAGATATGCTACCCCCAAATACGTTAAATCCGAATACTGCACTGAGTTACTTTAAATGGGAAGATGCAAATTTAGAAGATATTAATAAATTATTTATACGCTATGGGTCAAACGGAAACTTTAAAAACGATATACAATGAAATCGATTGGTTACAAAAAGTAATAGATCAAGTTCTTAAGAGTTATTTAAAACAAGAAGATAACCAAAATAAATGGCAAGATATTCCCTTGCCTAATCTGGAAAATAAAAGAGATTATTATGCTACAAGTGTTATAAATTGGGAGCTTAATATCTACCAACGATTAGTGCTTGTGTTAGCTATGACTCCAAATATTAAACCAGAAATTCTGGATGTTTTCTTAGAAAAAAATCAAATATACAAAAGAGAATTCACTGCGTTTGGTGGAATAATAGATGAAAAACATAGAGGGTTTCTGCCAACTGGTGAAACAGTTATGTTTCTGATTTCTGCAACAAATCCTGCGTTAAGGTATGAAGCGATGCATTTATTTAACCGGGATTCTATTTTAATTAAAGAAGATGTTATTGCATTGAGTAAAACAAAAAAATATATTCCTAAATACAACGGGATCCTATCTTTAAATGACCAATGGCTAGATTATTTTATTACAGGATATATGCAGGAAGTAAAACAAATACCCAGTTTTCTAGCAAAAAAAATAAGCACAAAATTAGAGTGGAATGATCTTGTGCTAGATAATACTGTTTTAGACCAAATATTCGAAATAAAGACATGGTTACAACATGGTAGTACAATTATGAAAGATTGGAAATTAGAACAAAGGTTAAAGCCAGGATTTCGCGCTTTTTTTCATGGTCCTCCTGGAACCGGGAAAACGCTTACCGCAACCTTACTTGGTAAAGTCACAAATAGAGATGTGTATCGAATAGATTTATCAATGGTTATTTCAAAATATATTGGTGAAACCGAAAAAAACCTCAGTAAATTATTTGATAAAGCCGAACAAAAAGGTTGGATACTCTTTTTTGATGAAGCAGATGCGCTATTTGGTAAACGAACTAACGTGAGTGATGCACATGATAGTTATGCGAATCAAGAAGTGTCCTATTTATTACAACGTATAGAAGATTTTTCTGGTGTGGTGATACTTTCTTCTAATTTAAAAAATAATATAGATCAAGCTTTTATTAGAAGATTCCAATCTATAATTCCTTTTAGTATGCCAAATGCCAATTCTCGTTATCAATTATGGAAGAATACATTTTCTAATGGTTGTAAATTATCTAAAGATATTGATGTAAGGCAACTTGCACAAGATTATGAATTATCAGGAGGAGGTATTAATAATGTACTTAGATTTTGTGCATTAAAAGCAGTAGAAAGAAATTCTATTGAAGTCACAAAAAAAGAATTACTAGAAGGTATAAAAAAGGAATTCCAAAAAAAAATAATACTTTAAATAGTATTTAGTTACAGCATGATGGAAAAGTCTAAAGTAATTATAGATGGGACAAAAAGACAATTATTTAAATTGGTTTATAAGAATTGGCATCATCATATTCCAAATGAATTTCGTAAAATAATGATTGCAGAATCTTTGAATAAAGCCGTTATAGAAAAAGACATGAACATTCATGGCTATCTTATAATGGAATCTAAAATGATTTTGTATGTGGAGTTGATAGGAGAACAAACAAAGCTTTGGAAACAATTTTATGATTGTTTTAATTCTACTTTCAAAGCTTATTTATATGAAAAGGAACAAAATGGTGAGATCACAAACGTAGATTTTGGAGGTGGAATAGCAAGCTTTTTTTTAACACAGAAATTGTACGATAAAGATTTAGAATTAGTATTAACTGGAAGGAAAGTAATTAAACCCTATCATGACCCAAATTTCTTAAAATTGAAAGCTATATTAAAACAAACAAGGTATTGCTCTATACTAGATTATTCAGGAGGAATAAGTCCTGTATTGGTTCATAAAACTAGTTGTAATGCTACGTAAATTATTTGCTCAAGTATATATAATAAAAACCTACTATAAAGAAGAATAAAATGAAATTAAACGAAGATGTTTTTATTAATAATGCAGGATTGGTGCTTTTAAATGGGTATTTTCCATTACTTTTTGAAAGGCTTGCACTTACGAAAGGTATTCGTTTTAAAAATGAGAAATTACAATTACAAGCGGTTCATTGTTTACAATACTTGGCAACAGGAATAGAACAAACTGAAGCACCTTTTTTAGTTTTAAATAAACTAATTTGTGGCCTTCCTATAGAAACTCTAGGGAATGAGGAAACTCCAATTTCAGAAAATCAAAAAGAACTTATGCAGGGTTTATTGGATGCAGTAATATACCAATGGACTGCTATTGGAACTACTTCTCATGACGGATTTCGTAAGAATTGGTTTCAAAGAGAAGGAAAGCTTTCCGAAAAAGTAGCACACTGGGAATTAACTGTGCAAAATAGATCTTATGATATGTTGCTATATAAAGTCCCTTTTTCTTTTAGAATCCTTAGTTTTCCTTGGATGCTAAAACCATTACATGTAAATTGGCAGTATTAATTTTTAACAAAATTATAAAAGCCTACTTATAATTCATGTCAAATCTCTTTTTTCTTCTTCAAACAGATTATGAAACCCCACCATTACTAATTATAATACTAACAGTTATATTAATTGTGTTTACAGTTATATTAACTATAATTATGACTGTTCGCGGCACTTTTACTTTTTTAGAAAAGGTACGCGTAACGTTTTTTAAAAAGAAACAATTTTTCACACATGTTTACTTGAAAAGGAATCAACTTCCTATCGCTTATAAATCTATTTTAAAACAAGAATTTGATTTTTATAAACGATTAAGCCTTTCCGAAAAAAAGAACTTCGAGCATCGACTTAGTTACTATTTAAAAAACTGGGAATTTATTGGAAAAGAATCTAAAGTGACGAATAGCATGCAAGTATTGATTTCTGCTACAGCAGCAAAACTTACTTTTGGTTATAGAGATTATAAAATTGAATGTATAGATAAAGTGATAATTTATGATAAAGCATATTATTCTACAATGAATAAAAGTATGCATAAAGGAGAATTTAATATGGCTTACAATGCTTTAGTTTTTTCTTGGGAAGATTTTGTAAAAGGGTATAATATTGAAGATGATAATATGAATTTAGGAGTGCATGAATGTATTCATGCCATGCACTTTTCGTTTTTGAAATCGCGAAGTTATAGCACTAGTGCAGCAATTTTTTTAGATTCTTTTCAAGAACTCACTCGATTAGTAGAAACCAGCGAGGTGTTAAAACAAAAACTGACGACTTCCGGTTATTTTAGAGACTATGCTTTTGAAAACCAGTTTGAGTTTGTTTCTGTTTTAGTAGAAAATTTTATAGAAACCCCAAGCGAGTTTCGATCAGAGTTTCCCAAAATTTATGACAAAGTAAAACAAATGTTAAACTTTAATTTTGCAGGATATTAACTGTTTGCTAGCCTTTTTAAGTTAGCAATGGTAGCAGTAGGATTCTCGCTTTTAAAAACGTGACTTCCAGCAACAAAAGCATCTGCGCCAGCTTCTACAAGTTTTTCAATATTTTTATCGGTGACACCACCATCAATTTCAATTCTAGTGTCTAAACCTTGGTCTTCTATCATTTTACGAAGTTTTTTAACTCTAGAATAAGTCATCTCTTCAAATTTCTGACCGCCAAAACCTGGGTTGATGGACATTAGCAAAACCATATAACATTTAGGTAAAATATCCTCTAAAACAGAAACTGGAGTTGTTAGGTTTAATACCACGCCAGCTTTACAACCAGCATCTTCAATTTGTGTAAGTGTTCTATGTAAATGTACAGTAGATTCATGGTGTACAGTTATAATATCTGCACCAACTTTAGCGAATTCTTCAATGTAACGTTCTGGTTTTTCAATCATTAAATGTACATCTAATGGCTTTGTTGCATGTTTTTTAATAGCAGCAATTACTGGCATTCCATAGGATATATTAGGTACAAAATGACCATCCATTACATCAATGTGAAACCAATCTGCATCACTATTATTAACCATTTCTGTATCACGTTGTAGGTTGCCAAAGTCTGCGGCAAGCATCGAAGGAGCAATTATTTTTGAAGCCATTTTTAGTTTTTGTTGTGTTTTGCAAATATAGAAAAGTCTTTTCTAAAGTCTCTCCACTTTGTGTAGGGATTTAAAAATGGGAAGCTTCTTCTTTTCGCGAATATGTAAGATGAGTTTTAAAATGAGTGAACCCAGAGTAATCAGCTCTGGGTTCTTTCATCAATCAAAAAACGAACAGTTATGAGATACCCGATTTCTCGAGCTTAAACTGTTTGTTACGGTAATTTAGTCGTAATATTTAATAATTACTATCCTAAATATGTTTTTAATATTTTACTTCTAGACGTATGTTTTAATCTACGAATAGCTTTTTCTTTAATTTGTCTAACACGCTCACGAGTTAAATCGAACGTTTCTCCAATTTCTTCAAGAGTCATTGGGTGTTGGTTTCCTAAACCAAAGTATAAACGAATAACATCTGCTTCACGAGGAGTTAATGTTTCTAAAGCACGTTCTATTTCTGTACGTAAAGATTCGTGTAATAAATCACGATCTGGATTTGGCGATTCACCAGAGTTTAATACATCGTATAAGTTAGAATCTTCCCCTTCTACTAAAGGCGCATCCATACTTACGTGACGACCAGAATTTTTCATAGACTCCTTAACATCGTTAATAGTCATGTCTAATTCTTTAGCAATCTCTTCTGCACTTGGTGGTCTTTCATGTGCTTGTTCTAAGAATGCAAACGTTTTATTAATTTTATTAATAGAACCAATTTTGTTTAAAGGCAAACGTACAATTCTAGATTGTTCTGCTAAAGCTTGTAAAATAGATTGTCTAATCCACCAAACCGCATACGATATAAATTTAAAACCACGAGTTTCATCAAAACGTTGCGCAGCTTTAATTAAACCTAAGTTTCCTTCATTAATTAAATCTGGTAATGTTAAACCTTGATTTTGGTATTGCTTCGCTACAGATACAACGAAACGTAGGTTAGCCTTTGTCAACTTCTCTAAAGCAACTTGATCTCCGGCTTTAATACGTTGTGCTAATTCTACTTCTTCGTCTGCTGTAATTAAGTCAACCTTACCAATTTCTTGTAAATATTTGTCTAATGAAGCGGTTTCTCTATTGGTAACCTGCTTGGTAATTTTAAGTTGTCTCATCTAATGTTTTCGTGTAAAAATTTGTGTGAATAAAACGTTCTATATAGTTATACGTAGAAATAACAGTAAATGTTACAAAAAGTTTCATTTTATTTTTTTGACGTTCCCTTTTTAAGCAAAAAAACTTAAAAAGGGCAGGCTTTTCGTTATATCTTTTTTAAGAAAAATAAAAAAGGATGCCACTACAATCCTTAACGCGCTTAACAATTATCTTTTTCAATTACAGGGTGTTACGTCTAGTTAATTAACGCGTTAACCAACCGCTTTTAGCAGCAGTTGCTATAGCGTAAGGTGTAATCCAAAATAACCCAAAGGTATATAAAATACTATATGGATAAGCCCAAAAACCTTGAGAAGATTTATGTTTATTTGTAAAAAACACCAACGAAAAAGTGGATAAAATTAAAATACTAACCATTGTAGAACCTAAAAAAAGCAACGGATGTACTAAAACAAAGAATAGCATAAAAAGAATTAAAGGATAACTCATTATTAAGTGCATAAAATGACTAATAAATAATAATCTTGTTCCTGTTTTTTTTCCTTCTCTAAAATTGGTGAAGACATATTTTCCCATTTCTAAATTTTCACGAACATTACTTCTTCCCCAGCGAATAAACATTTTATAAAGCCCTAAATATTCTTCTGGTACATTCGTGTAGGCAATAGCGTTTTTTTGAAAGAGAACATGTTTCCCCTGTTTTAAAATCATGTTAGTCATTGCTCTATCTTCTCCAATATCTGAAGGAGTTCCTCTAAAAGTTTGGTTTATCCATTCTGGTAAGCAGTCCGAAACTGCTGTACTACTGTAAGCAGCTAAAGCACCAGGAGTGCATAATACCGATTTTAAATTACTTTCTGCCGAACGTACAAACTCAAAACTCATTACAAAACTTACATCTAGCATTTTAGGAAGCATTTCCTTTTTGTTATTTAATACTCTAATATTTCCTGCAACAGCGCCACAATTTTTGTCTTTTACAAAAGGGCTAACTAAGTTTCTAAGGGTGTCTTCTACTACAATCGAGTCACTATCTACCGTTATAAATATTTGTCCAGTACCTATATGAAACCCTTTGTATAAAGCATGACGTTTTCCCATGTTTTTAGGTTGTTTTATTATTTCTAAACAATCGCCTAGTTGTTCTTTGGCGTCTAGCATCCATTTCCATGTGTCATCTTTGCTACCATCATCTATAGCTAAAAGTTGTAATTTATGTTTCGGATAGTTGCTTTTTGCTAAACTCATTAATGTGTGCCAAACTTGTTTTCCTTCGTTATATGCTGGAACAATTACGGTGCAAGTTGGTAATTCACTATCGCATACAGAACTAATAGGTTTGTATTTTATATAGTGGTAGGCTGTATATATAAAAAACAAGGTTTTGTAAATAAATAGACTTGTAGCAATAATTATAAATGTATAACCTATTTGTGATCCCGTTGTGTAATTATTAAACGTATTGAAATCATTATGAAATACAGAAAAAAAATAAATACCCATTAAAAGGAGTAAAAAAGTACTTAACAGTACCATTTTGTTTTGTGAGTTTTCTGTTTTTTTATTTGTGTTTAAAAAGGTTTTAAAAAAGCTGTTTAATTTTTTAGAATTACTTTTTGAGAGTTTTGGGGATTTTGTGGACATAAATCTTTTGGTTGTTAAGTTTCTATTTACAATTAGATTTACGTGGATGTTGTAGGTTTAGATGTTTTAAAATAACGATTTAAGTTTTTTTTAAGTTTTAGAATATTTATGTTTTAATTCTATGTGGTTTAACAAATAATTTAAATAAAAAAAGAGTTTAAGGAATTAAAAAACCCAAATAGAAATTCATCTATTTGGGTTTTTAATTTAAAGTTTTAAAATAAAAATTTTATTTATCTTCTCTAGGTTTTCTATCGTCACGTCTGTTATCACGTCCGCGATTATCTCTCCCTCTGTTATCACGTCCACCAGAACGTTTATCATCTCTTGGTGGTCTTTCTACATAACCTTCCGGTTTTGGTAAGATTGCTTTTCTAGATACTTTTTCTTTACGAGTTCGTTTGTCTATACCAAAGTATTTTACATCAAAAACGTCTCCCATGTTTACAACATCACTTACGTTCTCTGTACGTTCCCAAGCTAATTCGCTTACGTGTAATAACACTTCGTTTCCTGGTGCTTCTGTGTATTCAACAACAGCACCAAAATCTAACATTTTGATTACTTTTACTTCATATACACTACCAACTTCTGGTTTGAATAAAATAGCATCAATTTTTGCCATTACAGCATCAATACCTTTTCTACCAACACCTAATATTTCAACAATACCTTCTTCAGTAACAGGGTCTTCGTTAATAACGATAGTTGTTTCTGTTTCTTTCTGCATCTCTTGAATTACTTTTCCTCCAGGTCCAATTAATGCACCAATAAATTCATTAGGAACACGTCTAGAAACCATAGTAGGTGCATGCTCTTTAACATCTGCAGCAGGAGCAGCAATTGTATCTGTTAATTTACCTAAGATATGTAAACGACCATCACGAGCTTGTTTTAGTGCATTCACTAAAATCTCGTAGCTTAATCCTTTTACTTTAATATCCATTTGGCAAGCAGTAATACCTTCAGCGGTACCAGTTACTTTAAAATCCATATCTCCTAGGTGATCTTCATCTCCTAAAATATCAGATAAGACAGCATATTTTCCAGATTCTGCATCCGAAATTAATCCCATTGCGATACCAGAAACAGGTCTTGTCATTTTAACACCTGCATCCATTAATGCCATTGTACCAGCACAAACAGTTGCCATAGAAGAAGAACCGTTAGATTCTAAAACTTCGGATACTACACGTACTGTGTATGGGCAATCTTCAGGAATCATTCCTTTTAAACCACGTTGCGCTAAGTTACCATGACCAACTTCTCTACGAGATGTTCCTCTTAATGGTCTAGCTTCACCTGTACAAAAAGGAGGGAAGTTATAGTGTAAATAGAAACGCTCTTCGCCTTCGTAAGATGGCATGTCTATTTGGTTTGCATCTCTAGATGTTCCTAAAGTAACGGTTGCTAATGCTTGCGTTTCTCCACGGGTAAATACAGAAGAACCATGTGTAGATGGTAAGTAATCTACTTCACACCAAATAGGTCTAATTTCATCTGTTTTACGACCATCTAAACGTAAACCTTCATCTAAAGTTAAGTTTCTAATAGCAGCTTTTTCGGCTTTGCTATAGTATTTAGATACTAAGTCTCCAAAATCTGCTAACTCTTCTTCAGTGAAAGTTGCTTTAATTTCTTCTTTAATTTCAGAAAAAGCCATTCCACGTTCTTTTTTAGAAGAACCTGCTTTGGCAATAGCATATACTTTATCGTATGCCATTTCATGAATTTTTTGTGCTAATGCTGCATCTTCTCTTTCTGGAGCGTACTCACGTGTTTCTTTTTTACCAAAAGCTTCTGCTAATTTTACTTGCGCAGCACATTGTACTTTAATCGCTTCGTGTGCAAATTTAATTGCATCTGCCATTTCTTCTTCAGAAATTTCATCCATTTCACCTTCTACCATCATTACAGAATCTGCAGAAGCTCCAATCATCATATCGATGTCAGATTCTGCTAATTGTGCTCTTGTAGGGTTGATAACGAACTCTCCATTTACACGACCAACTCTTGCTTCAGAGATTGGGCATTCAAAAGGGAAATCGGATAATTGTATAGCTGCCGATGCTGCTAAACCTGCCATTGCATCTGGCATAACGTTTTCGTCATGAGACATTAACTGTATCATAACTTGCGTTTCTGCGTGATAATCTTTTGGGAATAATGGACGTAAAACTCTATCCACTAAACGCATAGTTAATACTTCACCATCACTAGGTCTTGCTTCTCTTTTGAAGAATCCACCAGGATAACGACCTGCAGCTGCAAATTTTTCGCGGTAATCTACCGTTAATGGTAAAAAGTCTACATCACTTTGTTTGTAATTAGATACTACCGTACATAGCATCATACATTTTCCGGACTGAACAACAACGCTACCATGCGCTTGTTTTGCTAGTTTACCAGTTTCGATAGAGATTTCTCTTCCATCGCCAAGGTCTATGACCTCTTTAAATACTTTTGGAATCATAAATTTTTTAATTCTAATTAAACATTGGTAGTTGTGTTGTGTAGTTGTTGTGGACCAATGAAAAACTGTATTTAGCTTCTTCAATTTTGGAGTTTAGACTCTTCCAAATCGAGTTGATTTATAACAAAAAACCACGCTGAAAAGCGTGGTCTTTTTATTTAGATTATTTTCTTAATCCTAATTCTTTAACTATTGCACGATATCTTAAGATATCTTTCTTCGTTAAGTAATCTAGTAAGCTTCTTCTTTTTCCTACTAATTTTACTAAAGAACGTTCTGTATTATAATCTTTACGATTATTTTTTAAGTGTCCTGTTAAATAGTTAATTCTGTAAGTGAATAAAGCAATTTGTCCTTCTGCAGAACCAGTGTCTTTTGCACTTTTACCATGTTTTTTAAAAATGGCTTCTTTTTCTTTTTGATCTAAATACATGCTAATATTATTGTAAATGATTGTTATGTACACGAAAGCTCTTCTTTCGAGCGGCAAATATAGTTATTTTATATTTATATAGATATATAAATAATAAAAAAGACCTTTAATTTTTGAAGTTAAAGGTCTTTAGAGGTATTGTTCTTATTTTTAAGCTCTTAAAGGTTGGTTTTGTACCAAGTCTATATAGAGGTTTACTCGATTTTTTAATTCTTTTCTGTGTGTAATAAAATCTAAGAAACCATGTTCTAGTAAAAATTCTGAAGTTTGAAATCCTTCCGGTAGTTCTTTTCCAGTAGTATCTCTTACAATTCTTGGTCCCGCAAAACCAATTAAGGCTCCTGGTTCACTAATGTTAATATCTCCCAGCATGGCAAAGGAAGCTGTTGTTCCTCCTGTTGTTGGATCTGTACATAGAGAAATATAAGGTATTCCTGCGTCTGCTAATTGTGCAAGTTTTACCGATGTTTTCGCTAATTGCATTAAGGATAATGCTGCTTCCATCATTCGTGCTCCTCCAGATTTAGAGATTATCATGAATGGTAGTTTCTTTTTTAAGGCATAATCTGCCGCTCGAGCTATTTTTTCTCCTACAACACTTCCCATAGATCCACCAATAAAGCTAAAATCCATACAAGCAATTACTAAATCATTACCTTTAGATTTCCCTACTGCTGTGCGTACTGCATCTTTTAGTTTGGTTTTTTCTTGAGCAGCTTTTAAACGGTCTGGGTATTTTTTTGTGTCTTCAAATTTTAAAGGGTCTTTAGATTCTAGTTTAGTATCTAACTCTTTGTATTTATTGTCGTCAAAAAGAATTTCGAAATATTCGTTGCTACCAATTCTAACATGATAACCGTCTTCTGGACTTACGTAAAAGTTTTTTTCTAGTTCTTTTGCGTCTACTATTTTACCTGTTGGTGATTTGTACCAAAGGCCTTTTGGTGTGTCTTTTTTTTCTTGAGTCGAGGTAGTGATACCTTTTTCTTTTCTTTTAAACCAAGCCATATAGATTTACGATTTTAGTTTTCTAAAATTAATTTAGTTAGTTCTTACTTTTAAATAAGGTAAGTGTGCAAAATTACTGATTTTATTAATACCAAGGAAAAATAGAGAGGGCTATCTTGTTTTCTTGTATTTGTAATATATGCAAAACTCCGTTTAAGTGCTGATTAAAAACAGTTTAAACGGAATTTTATTTTATGTAATTACCTGTGTTTGCGTTAGGGATGGAGCAATTGTTGGAGCACATCTTTGATTGCGACTTGCGAGAGCCCGACCCTTGGGTAACGCCAAAATAATTTTAAAGGGTATTTACATTGTTTAGGTCTTCGAATGCTTTTTTAAGACGTTCTACAAATGTTTGTTCTCCTTTACGTAACCAAACGCGAGGATCGTAGTGTTTTTTGTTTGGAGATTCTGGACCGTCTGGACTACCTATTTGTGATTGTAAGTAGTCTGTTTTTTCTGCCATGTAATCTCTAATACCTGACATGAATGCGTATTGCATATCGGTATCGATGTTCATTTTTATTACACCATAACCTATAGCTTCTCTTATTTCTTCTAGTGTAGATCCGGATCCTCCATGAAATACAAAGTCGATATGGTTGTGTGGTAGGTTGTGTTTTTTAGATAAAAATTCTTGGGAGTTTTTTAGAATTTTTGGTGTAAGTTTTACATTACCTGGTTTGTAAACTCCATGTACATTACCAAATGCTGCTGCGATAGTGAATTGGTCGCTTATTTTGCTTAATTCTTCGTAAGCATAGGCAACTTCTTCTGGTTGTGTGTATAGTTTAGATTCGTCTACATCGCTATTGTCTACACCATCTTCTTCTCCTCCTGTGATTCCTAGTTCTATTTCTAGAGTCATTCCCATTTTGCTCATTCTTGCTAGGTATTCTTTACATATTTCTATGTTTTCTTCAAGAGGTTCTTCGCTTAAATCGATCATGTGGGAACTGTATAAAGATTTACCAGTTTCTTTAAAATGTTGCTCACTTGCATCTAATAAACCGTCAATCCAAGGAAGTAATTTTTTAGCACAATGGTCTGTATGTAAAATTACTGGAACACCATAGGCTTCTGCCATTAAGTGTATATGTTTTGCTCCTGCAATGCTTCCTGCAATTGCTGCTTTTTGATTTTCGTTACTTAGCCCTTTTCCTGCGTTAAACTGTGCACCACCATTAGAAAATTGAATAATTACCGGAGCATTTAATGCTGCAGCAGTTTCTAAAACACCATTAATAGTGTTTGATCCAATTACATTTACTGCTGGTAAGGCAAAACCTTTTTCTTTAGCTAATTTAAAAATTTCTTGAACTTCTTTTCCAGTTGCAACTCCTGGTTTTATATTATGTGCCATTTTTATTTGGTTTTTTATTTAAAAATATGATTAACCAAAAGTACGCAATTTTTGAATAATTATTGCAGAATATGTAGATTCTTAACTAGAAAACTGCGATAACGTTTTCGTTGTAAATGCCTTAAAACGGATAGTTTATACCAATATTATATACTGCATTTCCAAAGTTGTAGTTTCTAAACCAGCGATTGTTTTCTAGTGCTGGATTGTAGGTTTTAAAGCCTAGATCAAGTCTTGCTACTGCAAATCCAAAATCGTATCGGATACCAAAACCAGAGCCAATAGCTATATCTTTTAAGGAGGAAAAGCTATTGAAAGTGTATGCGTCGTCTTCTACATCATCTAATACATTCCAGATATTACCAACATCGATAAATAGTGCTGCGTTTACATCTCCAAAGACATTAAATCTATTTTCAAAACTAAAGGCTAGTTTTAGGTTTGCTTCATTAAACTCGTTGTTAGAACCTGAACTTCCTGGGCCAAGACTATAGGCTGTCCATGCGCGATTATCGTTGGTTCCTCCAGCAAAGAAACTTTTAGAGAAAGGGATGTTTGTAGAATTGCCATAAGGTATTGCTATGCCTACAAATCCGCGAGCAGCAAGAACATTTTTCTTTCCTAAATCCCAATGACGAATATAGTCGAATTCTGTTTTTACAAATTGCGAAAATGCAACATTAAAAAATTCATATTGATCGTTACTGTTTTTTTCTAAGTTTAAAAGATTGGATGCTGTTGAGAATATATTTCCGGCTAATTCTAATTTAAAACGAAATATAGAAAAGGTTTCGTCGAATAAGTTTTCGCGCTTATCTTTTGTGTAATAATAATTTGAAGAAAAAATCAAGTTGTTTTCTGTTAATCTATCTTTACGTTCGCTTATTGCAGAAATGGTTTGGTAATCTTCATCTCCTGAAGTTAAGGAGGTATTATTGTTTATTAATACGTCTTCCATAAATAGATCTGCTTCTTCTGGAATGCTTAAATCGGCACCGTCTGTTGTGTAGTCTAAATCTTGAGCAATATTATTTAAATTATTATAGGAAGTTTCATAAACATTAAAATAATTGTCGGTGTTTAAGTTTCTTACGTATTGTGCGTTAAAAAGGTCTAGTCTGTTGGTTACCATGTTGTTGGGGAACCATTTGTAGTTGAAAGTTCCGGTAACGGTTTGTTTGTCTAAACCAATATTGGTTTGACTAGACATTGCTAAAGATATTATTGTGCTAGGAAACATGTGTTTGGGGATTATTTTTTCGGTATTAAATGGGAAAAATAATCTTGGGATGGTTAGTCTAAGATTTGCGCCTATTTCATTAATATCAAAAAATTGATCGCTATCATTTGCTGCATCTTTAGATGCGCCAATGGACCCAATAGCAGAGAGTTCTAGGGTTTCTGCTCCTCTAAATACATTTCGCATTAAAAGGCTTGGGTTTAAAGCAAAACCTACGGTTTGTATATTACTTTGTGAGACTTCGGCACTAAAACCAAACTTAAATTTCTTTAAAGGAGATAAATATATATTTGCTGTAAGTGTTGTGTCTTGGTTTTCTATATATTCTATATCTGGATATTTAAACGTTTTTAGGTTGCTTAAATGTCTGTAAGAGCGTGTTTTATTGATGTCTTTAAAAATACTGTTTGGAGTGATAAAAACAGCATCTGTAAGAGCTTTTGGTTTAAAACGCATTTTGCCAATACTAAATAGGTTGTAGTTGTTATATGTTAAAGTATCACTTATGGTTTTGTTTCTGTTATCATAGGTGCTATTGGTATAAATGTTTACATCTTTAACTTTATATGTTTTAAAAGGTAGTCTGTAAATTGAGTCTTGTTTTCTAAGCAGGCGATTTTTTATTTGTAAATCGACCATTACTTTTTGGTTATTGTCAATAGAGTCCATCTCAAAATATATATATTCTTGACTAAAATGATAGACTCCAGAATTTAAAAATTGATCGGTAATACGTTGTAGCTCATTATCAAAGTTACTTGTTTTATATTGTTCTTTTTTTAATAATGATTTATGTGATTGTGTTTTATATAAAGAGTCTAAAACAGGAGAGTCTATTGATGTTGTAAGAGAGTCTACAAAATATGCTTTTCCAGTATTTACTGTATATTTTATAGTTGCTTTTTTGTTGGTTAAGGTATCGGTTTTTGCAGATGCTTTTACATTAAACCAACCATTGTTAAAGTAATAAGCTTCTAAAATGTTTAATGATTTTTTAGTTCTTGTTTCATTAACAATTACTGGTGCTTCTCCAGTTTTTTTTAGCCAAGCATTAAAATTTATTTTTGCTTGTAAATATTTATCTAGTTGTTTTTTAGAAAGAAAGTTTTCTAATCTTGCCTTGCGTTTTGGGTTTCTGTTAATTTTTTCATTTACAATAGAATCTATATTTGGTCTAGCAGTATTGTAAATGTGTAATCGTAATGGAATACCTAAAAGCTTTCTGTTTGGGCTTTGGTATAAAAGGTTATTTATTCTTTCGGTATTTACTTTTTTGTTATTTACAACAATAGTGTTGTTAACTAGTAAGTGTTCTTTTTCACCAACCCTTTTAACTGCATCACAAGAAGCAAAAAGTACTGTAAGTAATACAAAAAATACTATTTTAAAGGACTGTAATTTCAAGAATGTTATGTGATAAATTAATACTAATTTTGTTTAAATGAATTTAAGGTTTCATCTTTATCCAGAAAAACCTTTTTTATAGTTTCAAAAATACATTATTTACATGTTAACCAAAAGCCAAATAAAATTAATAACTAGTTTAAAGCAAAAAAAGTATAGACAGCAAGAAGGTTTATTTGTTGCAGAAGGTATAAAAACGATAAAAGAGTTATTAGATTCTTCATTAACGTTGTATCATGTTTTTACTACTACATCCTTTCATTTAGATACTAAAGAGGAAACTATTATTACAGAAAAGGAATTAAAAAAAATTAGCTTTTTAACCACACCTAATACCGCTTTAGCTATTTTTAAAATTCCAGATGCAACATCGATTAACGCTAATAATTTAATAGTTGCTTTAGATAATGTTAGAGATCCAGGGAATTTAGGTACCATTATACGATTATGTGATTGGTTTGGAATAGTAGATTTGATTTGTAGTACTGCTACTGTAGATTGTTATAACCCAAAAGTAATTCAAGCAACAATGGGTTCTATTACGCGAGTAAATGTAAGTTATCTAAATCTGGAAAATTTTTTAAAAGAAAATGAAACAGAAGTTTTTGGTGCTTTTATGGATGGAGAAAATGTATATAAAAACCAATTACCCAATAAAGGGGTTTTAGTTTTAGGGAACGAAGCAAATGGTATTTCTGCAACTACAGAAGTATTGGTGACTAAACGAATTAGTATTCCTAGGTTTGGGCAGATTCAAGCAACCGAAAGTTTAAATGTAGCTACTGCTACAGCGATTTTGTTAAGTGAGTTTAAAAGGAGTTAATGTGTTTCTATAAACAAGACTAGCCCTTTTTACTAGTTTATTGAAAGGTTAAGTTTATAAACAAACCTCTTGTTTTCATACTAGCAACATTACTGGTCCAAGGACTATTTGGATCTACATCAGGAACTAATTCTTCATTCATAGCAAATATACCACGAATAGAAGGTGTAAATTTAAAAAAGAACATATAGAAATCGATACCAAAACCTAGCTCATAAAAAAGGTTGTTTTTTTTCATTCTAAATTCTCCAGAAGAATTATCATCAGGGTTATCTTGATTACTCGATAAGTTTAAAGCTGTAGAAATACCTCCAACAATAAAAGGTTTAAAATTGTTTAGTCTTTTTGTAGATAATTTTAATAATAGCGGTATGTGTATATATGTAGATTTAACTTCTCTTATTAAATCTGCTTCCGTAAATTCTGTTCCAGCAAAGTAACTTTCGTCATAAATTAAGTTACGAGAAGTAATAGATAAGCCAGGTTCTAATCGTATATCAATATAATCGTTGATTCGTAAGTTTCCAATAAGTCCAACATTAAAACCTGTACTGGTTTCTACTTGAATATCTTTTAAATCTTGGTTGTAGTCAAAATTAAAATCATAGCTATTAAAACCAAGAAAGTAACCATAGCTTAGTCTAGCTTTGTCAATATTTTCATTGTTTTTTATTTTCTCTCTACTAAATAGTTGTGCCGAAGATGTTTGAAAAACAAATAGTGTAATTAGTATAGCAAGTATATTTTTCATAAATTATTTTGACGATTTATAGATTGTTGCCACACCAAATGTTTGTGGGAAATCTGTAACATTAATAAACCCAGTTTCTCTTAAAATATTGTTTAAAGCTTCTCCAAAAGGAAAAACGGAAGCAGATTCACATAAATATTTATAAGCACTTCTATCTTTAGAGAATATTTTGCCAATTAGAGGGAGAATATTTTTTGTGTAAAAATTATACCCTTGTTTGTAAGGTGTTTTTGTTGGCATAGAAGTTTCTAAAATAACAAAAGTACCTTTAGGTTTTAATACTCTATGAATTTCTTTTAGCCCTTTTTCTAGCGTTTCAAAATTTCTAACACCAAAAGCTACGGTTATGGCATCAAAAGAGTTGTCTTCAAATGGCATGTTTTCACTATCGCCTAAAACCATTTCAATAGTGTTTTCTAAACCATGCTTGTTTATTTTGGTTTTACCAATATTAAGCATGCCGCTACTAATGTCTAAGCCAATAATTTTTTCAGCATTCGTTTGTGCAAGGTTAATAGCGAGATCTCCAGTACCAGTTGCAATATCTAAAATAGTTTTTGGTTGTGTTTCTTTAACCATTGCAACTACTTTTTTTCGCCAAGAAACATCAATTCCAAAAGAGATAACTCTGTTCAAGCCATCATAATCTTTAGAAATAGTATCAAACATTTTGGTAACTTGTTCTTTTTTACCTAAATCGCTATCCTTGTATGGTTTTATTTTCGACAAATCTATTTTTTTGGCAAACTTACATATTTTTTTTATTTTAATAGTTCTTGAGTAATCAAATCAAATACGGCAACTTATTTGAATCTTAATAATTTGCAGTATATTTGCATACTTTTTATTTTAAAAACAAATGAAACATGCCTAACAAACCTATTAATGGTTTGTTATTTATTAAATGCATATTACATCTGACTTTTTAAAAAAAATTATTTAATAACAGATGAAAATAATTATTGCTGGAGCTGGTGAAGTAGGATTTCATTTAGCAAAATTATTGTCTTACGAATCGCAAGAAATAACCTTATTAGATACTAATAAAGATAGTCTGTCTTATGCAGATAATCATTTAGATATTAAGGTGATTAAAGGGGATGCTACGTCAATTTCAATTTTAAAAGAAGCAAATGTTAACCAGAGTGATTTACTAATTGCTGTAACCGCTTCAGAAACTACAAATATTACTGTTTGTGTTTTAGCAAAACAACTTGGTGCAAAACGTACCATTGCTAGAATCTCAAACACCGAGTTTATAAACCATAAGGATGAAGTTGGTTTTACCGAATTAGGTATCGACGAATTAATTTCTCCAGAATCATTAGCCGCATCAGAAATTAATCTGTTATTAAATCAGTCTGCATTTAACGATAGTTACGAATTTGAAGAAGGCGCGCTAACTATGGTTGGTTTAAACTTATCTAGAACGGCTTCCTTTGTTGGTAAAACAGTAAAAGAAGCAGCGCAATTGTTTAATGAAATTCATTTTATTCCAATCGCAATTCAACGTTTTGGTACGCAATATACTATTATTCCAAGAGGAGATACACAGTTTAAAGAAGGTGACAATGTCGTTTTTATAACTAGTGAAGGAGGAGGAGAAGAGTTATGTAGAATGACAGGGAAAAGTAATACGGAAATTAAAAATGTAATGATACTTGGAGGGAGTAAAATTGGTTATAAAACCTCTAGAGATTTATGCAATAAAAGTTTTAATGTAAAACTTATTGAAAAAGATAAAGAGCGAGCATTTGATCTTGCAGATGAGTTAGAAAAAGTGCTAGTAATAAATGGAGACGGAAGAAATGTAGATTTGTTAGACGAAGAGAATATTAGTGATATGGATGCTTTTATTTCTGTAACAGGAAATTCGGAAACCAACATTATGTCTTGCTTAGTAGCAAAATCTAAAGGGGTTAAAAAAACAATTGCACTTGTAGAAAACATGGACTACTTTGAGCTATCTCAATCTATTGGTATTGATACGCTTATTAATAAAAAATTACTTGCTGCAAATAACATTTTTAGATATATACGTAAAGGCGAAGTTGTTGCAATGACTAAACTGAATAACATGAATGCAGAGTTATTAGAGTTTAAGGTAAAAGCAACCTCGGAAATTAATAACAAGTTTATTAAAGATGTAGGTTTTCCAAGATCTGCAATTATTGGGGGTGTTATTAGAGATGGAAAAGGACATATAGCATTAGGAAGCTTTAAAATACAAGAAAACGATAATGTTGTGGTGTGTTGCTTGCCAAGATCTATTAAGCGCGTTGAAAAAATATTCTTGTAAATGAAAATGAAAGCAATTAAGCTTAACTACAAAATTATTTTCCATTTTTTCGGATTACTATTATTGTTTAATGGTGGCTTTATGCTGTTGTCTTCACTAATAAGTTTGATTTATAAAGATGGTGTAACTTTAGAGCTGTTTCTTTCTGGTATAGTGACATTGTTGGTTGGTCTTTTTGGTATGGTTTATACTAGAAATCACAGCAAGGAAATGAATAAACGTGAAGGCTATATTGTAGTTACTTTTGGTTGGGTAGTGATGTCACTCTCTGGAACACTGCCTTATGTTTTTACAGAAAGTATCCCGCAATTTACAGATGCTTTTTTTGAAACTATGTCTGGTTTTACAACCACAGGAGCTTCTATTTTAAATGATATAGAAGTAGTGCCTGAAGGTGTTTTGTTTTGGCGAAGCCTAACCCATTGGATTGGAGGAATGGGTATTATCGTACTAGCAATAGCTATTTTGCCTTTATTAGGAATTGGAGGGATGCAACTTTTTGCAGCCGAAGCTCCTGGGCCAAGTACCGATAAATTACATCCAAGAATTACCGATACTGCCAAACGTTTATGGTTAATTTATTTTGGTTATACTATAGCCGAAACGATTTTACTACAAGTAGCAGGAATGACATTTTTTGATGCTATTAATCATTCTCTTTGTACTTTGTCTACAGGAGGTTTTTCTACCAAAAATGCTAGTGTTGCTTACTGGAATGATAAGCCTGTTATACAATATATAATAATCGTATTTATGTTTTTAGCAGGAACTAACTTTGTACTAAGTTATTTTGCTTTTAAAGGAAAAGTTCAGAAAATTATTCGTGATGAAGAGTTTAAACTCTACTTTAAATTTGTCGCTATTTTTACATTAGTTGTTGCATTGATAATTTATTTTAAAGCAGATCTTACAGAGTCATCTATTGCACATCCAATGGTTTGGGGTGAAGGAGAAAGTGCTTTTCGTCATGCTTTATTTCAAGTGTTATCTGTTATAACTACTACTGGATTTGTAACTGCAGATTATACTTTATGGACGCCGTTTTTAGTGGTTTTCTTTTTTGGTATTATGTTTCTTGGTGGATCTGCCGGAAGTACTTCTGGAGGTGTTAAAGTGGTTCGTCACTTAGTGCTTATTAGAAATGGGTTTTTAGAGTTTAAAAGAACCTTACATCCTAATGCAATTGTACCTGTGCGATATAATAAAAAAGCGATTTCAAAAGAAATTGTATTTAATATATTAGCCTTTTTTATCCTTTATATGCTGTCTTTTATAGTTGGTGCTTTAGTGTTTTCTATGATGGGTATTAACTTTGAATCTTCTATTGGTTTGGCAGCTTCTAGTTTAGGTAATGTTGGTCCAGCACTTGGGGATTTTGGTCCAGTAAATAACTATGCCGCGTTGCCAAATTTAGGGAAATGGTGGTGTAGTTTTTTAATGCTTATTGGTAGGTTAGAATTGTTTACTGTTCTTATATTATTTACGCCATTCTTCTGGCGAAACAGATAAGATTTTAAAAATATTTTTTCAATAAGTTTTGTAATAATCATAGGTGTTTCTACGCTATTGTAGCGTTTCAAGGTTATTGGTGTTGTAACAATTTTATAATTGACTCGTCTTTATTATACAAACCAATTAAAATCATCAATCATGGAATTAGTATTTACAACACAAGATTTAGAACCACTTCCCAAATTAGAAAATGACATCGTAACTCAACCTTTAGGGTTTTTAAATTCTAACTACCAAAAGATCGTTAAAAGTAATTTTGAAAGAGCGAATGCAAATTCTATTTTCGGAATTAAACAACGATTAAAGAGCAGACAATTTAATACAACTTGTAGTATAGAAACAGTATTAAAAGTATCGTTGTTTTTTGTAGCATTTCTTATGGCTACTATTTAGTGTATTTCTGAATCCATTTTTTTTCATTTCGAAAGTGTAACATTTTAATAATATATGCTACTTATATAGTATAAAGCAGCTTTTAAGCCATTTGCCAATTGAAATTACTGTAAAAGAAAATGACTAGTTTTTTTCTTTATATGAAATAGAAAAATAAAGCATAGCCTTAGTTACGGTTTCTTTTTAAATTGAAATAGAAAGGAATAAGACACATTTTATTACAGTTGTTTAATTAGTAAATGGTATTCGTACAGATTGTTAACTGATGATCTTTGAGCTATTCTCAAAATAATCTTTTATAGTATTTAAATAGAAAACGTGAATTTTCATTCTTGTAATACACTTCTATTGTCTAAAAATTTAATGTTTCACTTTTTAAACCGAAAATTTATGGGTTTTGGTGGTTCAGTGCAGTCCATGATTACTATTCTTAAGAATAATGAAAAAATGCGTTCAAATCGAAGTAAAAGAAATGCTTTGGAAGGAAGCTATTCTAGTAGTAAATTAGAATTTCCTAATAAAGCAACTAAACTAGATTTGATAAAAATTGAAGAGAAGATAAAGCGAGAACAAAAACAAACTAGAGTCAAGCAATTGTTGCTGCTGAGCTTTGTTTTAAGTTTGCTAATTACCTTGATCTTTATTTATATATAAGCTATGCCTTTAGGAGAATCGATGTTATTAACGTTAAAGAATAATAAAAATCTAAAACGTTTAAAAAAGAAGATTACGAGATCGTTTTTTGGTGAAAAGATCAAAACAACATCTTTGTATTCTTTTCCAGAAGCTACACCAGAGGTGTTAGAACGAATACGCTTGCAAATGGCTATTCAAAATAAAGAAGAAACTATTGCGTATTTAATAAGTTTGGTAATTACTTTGTTAGTTCTTGTATTTGTAATTATATGAAAAAAGCCATAAACACATTTTGTTTATGGCTTTAAAATTTATTTAAATTAAAATTTAGCTAAGCGCTTCTTTAATTCTTTTAATTGCTTCTTTAATTTGATCTTGACTTGCTGCATAAGAGATTCTAATGCAGTTAGGGTTACCGAATGCATCCCCTGTAACTGTTGCTACTAAAGCTTCTTCTAAAATATATAATGAAAAATCGGTAGCATTGTTTATTGTTTTTCCTCTTAGTGTTTTTCCAAAGAAAAAAGAAATATCTGGAAACACATAAAAAGCACCTTCTGGTGTATTTGTGTTAAACCCTTCAATATCTTCTAATAAATTTAAAACCATATCACGACGTACTTTGAACTCGTCAATCATATAATTAACAACACTTGGATCTGCATTTAAAGCAGTTATAACAGCGCGTTGAGCAATACAGTTTGTCCCACTAGTTACTTGTCCTTGCATTTTGTTACAAGCACGAGCAATCCAGTCTGGAGCACCAATAAATCCAACTCTCCAACCTGTCATTGCAAAAGCTTTAGAAACACCGTTTACTGTAATTGTATTGTTAAACATACCGTCTATTCCAGCCATACTTGCGTGGGGCTTTCCTGTGTAGTTTATGTGTTCGTAGATCTCATCAGAAACCACATAAATATTTGGATGCTTTACTAAAACCTTAGCCAAAGCTTCTAGTTCTTCTTTGCTATATAGGGATCCGCTCGGGTTACAAGGAGAACTAAACCAAAGCATTTTTGTTTTTGGTGTAATTGCCGCTTCTAACTGTGCAGCTGTCATTTTAAAGTCGGTATCAATAGAGGTTTTTACTTCTACTGGAACACCTTCAGCAACCTTAACAATGTCGCTGTAACTTACCCAATACGGACAAGGTAAAATAACTTCGTCTCCTTTGTTTAACATGACTTGCGCAATGTTATAAAGCGATTGTTTTGCACCTGTGGAAACCACTATTTGTGGTAAGGTATATGTTAATTTATTATCTCTTTTAAATTTTGTAATTACGGCTTCTTTTAAATCTACATAACCGTCTACAGGAGAGTACGAATTGTAATTATCGTTTACCGCTTCTATTGCAGCGTCTTTAATAAAATCAGGAGTATTAAAGTCTGGTTCTCCTAAGCTTAATCCTATAATGTCTTTGCCTTCGGCTCTAAGTTCTCTTGCTTTTGCTGCCATTGCTAAAGTGGCAGACGTAGACATGTTTGTAATTCTTTCTGAAAGTTGGTTCATTTATAAATTGTTATTTTGAAGTGCAAAAAAAGGGTGTTATGCTATAGTAGGTTTTTGTCCTAATACTTTTAATTGTTCATAATGCTCGGCTATTGCTTTCCATATAGAGTTGTATTCGTTGTATGGTAAGCTAAATTCATGTGCCGTATCTTTAACAATTTTAGCTATGTTTTTATAATGAACGTGACTAATATGAGAAAATAAATGATGTTCTACTTGTCTATTCAATCCTCCTGTATAGAATTCTACTAACCAACTTTTAGGTGAAAAATTAGAAGTAGTAAATAGTTGATGAATCGCCCAAGTGTTTTTCATATTTCCTTCTTTGTCAGGCACAGGCATATCTGTGTTTGGCATTACATGCGCTAATTGAAAAATTACACTTAAAATTATTCCAGCGGTATAATGCATAATTAGAAATCCAATTAAAACTTGCCACCAAGTATAACCTAAAGATAAAGGTAAAACGACCCAAATGGAATAGTATAGTATTTTACCAATAATTAATTTAGTCCATTGTGTAGCAGGTTTAGGAAAATCGCCATACGATAGTTTTCTTTTTAAATAAACATAAGTTTGTTTAAAATCGGTAGTGATAGCCCAGTTTACAGTTAATAAGCCATATAGGAAAAAGGCATAATATTTTTGATACTGATGAATTTTTAACCATTTTGAATGTTTAGAAAAACGAATAATTCTTCCAGCATCAATATCTTCATCATGACCTTGAATATTAGTATAGGTATGGTGTAAAACGTTGTGTTGTACTTTCCAATTATAATCGTTACCAGCTAAAATATGGATGCTGCTTCCCATTAATTTGTTCACCCATTTTTTGCTTGAAAATGAACCATGATTTGCATCATGCATTACGTTCATTCCTACTCCAGCCATTCCAACACCTATAATCATCATAGATATTATTTGAAGCCAAGTCGGTAAATCTACCGTTAGTAGTAACACTAAAGGGCCAAGTAATAATGTAAACATTATTATGGCTTTAATGTAAAGTTTCCAATTTCCTGTTTTTTTAATGTTATTCTCTTTAAAATAATTATTAACACGTTTGTTTAGTGTTCTAAAAAATTTTGCAGAGTCTGTTCTAGAGAAAGTTATTGTTTGTTTTGTCATGCTATTTATTTTTACTGTATTTAAACGAATAAATACAATATCAATTAGGTAAACAAAGATAAATAATAAAGACTTGCATCTTAATAAAATTTTCATAAAAATGCACAATAATTTATCTACTTTTGTGCAAAATTGAAAACCATGGAGCTAATTCTTAAGTATTTTCCAAACCTTACTGAAGATCAAATTGATAAATTTACAAAGTTAGAAGCTTTGTATCAAGACTGGAATTTAAAGATTAATGTAGTTTCTAGAAAAGATATTGATGAATTGTATTTGCGTCACGTACTACATTCTATAGCTATTGCTAAGTTGATTAATTTTAAGCCTAAAACCAAAATCATGGATGTTGGTACGGGAGGAGGTTTTCCTGGAATACCTTTAGCTATTTTGTTTCCTGAATGCTCTTTTCATTTAGTAGATAGTATTAATAAAAAATTAAATGTGGTTAGAGAAGTTGCTGAAGGTTTGGGTTTAGAAAATGTAAAAACGACCCATTCTAGAGTTGAAGAAATAAATGATACTTACGATTTTATTGTAAGTAGAGCAGTAGCAGCTATGCCAACTTTTGTGCATTGGGTAAAAGGTAAAGTAGCAAAAAAGCAAAATCACGAACTTAAAAATGGAATTATTTATTTAAAAGGAGGGGATTTAACTGAAGAATTGCAAGATTACCCCAAAGCTACTATTTATAATATTTCAGATTTTTATACTGAAGCTTTTTTTGAAACAAAAAAGCTGGTGCATCTACCATTAAAATATAAACTATAAATTAAAAAGCTTCTCATTGAGAAGCTTTTTTAATACTTTGGATTTAGGTGTTATCTTACTATAAATTTTGTCTTTAAGTTTTTCTTTTCTTGCGTCTCAATATTTAAAATATATAGACCAGAAGCAATATGTAAAGGGATGCTTGTTTTCGTGTTTAAGTTTAAAACGTTGTTGTAAACCATTTTTCCTGTCGCATCTACAACGGTAATTCTTGCGTTTTCATAAGTTTTTGAACTTAGAATATGTAAAGCATCTGTAATTGGGTTTTGTTCTAGTTTAATGCTGTTTTGTATGTTGGTATCTGTGGTTAAAGTTTCTTGAAAGATTTCATTTAATGCAAAAGCTACATTTTGTTCTGTTAAGGTAACATGTGGTTCGTTTTCGGTAGGCATATACCAAGCATCAAAAGGAGTTGTGTTAGATGTAGCTCTAGCTGTTGTAACTCCAGAAGGTGTATGAAACCAATTGATTTGGCCTGCTGTTATTTGAAAAGCCATAGCGCTAACGCTTGGTATAAAGTTAAAGTGATCGGTGGTTAATGCTCCTAAAAATTCGCCAACTAAACCATCTGTAGCTAAATCCTCTGTTAGTCCTAATATGTCAAATAGCCCACCTGATGCTGCGTCAATACCATTAGAATAGGTGAAAGAAGTAGTTCTTGCGTTATTTTCTCTATCGTTAGCTAAAGGAAACCACCAAGGAAAATCTAAGTGTACTTGACTCATTTCAATTTGTGTGCCAGCAGCAGGTGTGAAAAACGTGTTTGCTTTTAATTCTGCAACATCAAAAAGATCAATATTGGCATTTACAATTTGACTGCCTGGAACTAAATTGTTTGCGTTTGCTGTGTTGTCTGGGTATCGACTATTATTTCCACTACCATTAATAATGGAAACGTTTCTGGTTAATTCAGGAAACCCAGAACTGTTAAAACTGTTTATATTATTGTCAAAAGTATTTTTGTAAGGATGTGCTCTTGGTGTTGACAAGCTATTATTAAAAGTCACTCCATCACTATCTGTTATATGCGGTTCGAATTGGTCTGTAAGCATTTGTCTTGCTGCTGCAGAAGTAAGCATACCGTCAATAATAGGTTGTAATTCTTCTACATTTTGGTCTCCCAGAACCCAAAAATCATCTAGCCCAAAAGCAAGAAAATTGAATTGGTGTTGAAAACCTATAGGTACATTTGCACCATGATGTGGCGCATCAAAAGAAATCCATAATCTAGTTTCATGACTCATGCTTTGAGCTTCCATATAATTTAAAGCATATCTAGAAATTAATCCTCCCATACTTGGACCAATAACTACGTTTTGAGCTGTTCCTACTTTTTGCGCATTTATTAGATTTATTAATTCTACTAATAGCATGGCATTGCGTTCAATGAAATCAGATCCACCATCAATAACAGCATTGTCTGCAGCTCTAGTGTAGATTGGGAAATTTAAATAGACTACATCAAAACCTTCTTCTTTAACTAAAGCTTCTAAGTTTGAAGTGATGCCATTGTCATCAAAATCTAATAATTCGCGTAAGCCTGTTATATTTCTTCCGTCTCCAGGATCAAATCCATCGACTAAAAAAATAGGCTTATCTAATACATTATCGTCACTTAAGTATATTTCATATTCCCCAACACCAGGATATGAAGTAGCTTCTCCATAAGCAGATAAGTTTGGGGTAATACTGGAAGTAAAGGTGAAAACTTCTCGGTTAAAAATGTTGCTTAAATCTTCGTTTGAGTATTTAATCTCTATTTTTGAAGTTCTTGAAAGGACTTCTCCAGTATGTAAAGTTATAGCAAATTGGAGTGTTTTTTCTCCTTCTTCAAAATAGAGGATACTTATGTTTTGGTTAGGGTTTACTGTTTTAAAACCTTCTCCATTATTAAAGTCTATTGCTATATTTTCAATTGCATTATTTGTAGTGTTAAAAATATTATTAGCATCTAAGCGAAATGTAGTTTTTAACCCTTTGGTTTTTGTTCGAAGTGCGGTAGCAGTGGTTACTGTGCTTTTTTCAAAAATGGATGTTGTAGTGTTTGTTCGGACTAAATTTCCTTGTGCATTCCTAGTAACTATATTGTTTTGCATAGCAGCATCTGTTATAGATTCAAATTCACTATGTAGTATTGCAAGCGGAATTATTTTTGTAAAGTAACTCTCTGTACTCTGTTTTTTTAAACTTTGAACAGGTAAAAGACGTTCTTTTATATCTCCTTGCGCGATAGTCTTATAGACTTGATAGAAGTTTAATTTGTTAATTGGTTTTTGGTTGAAACTTGTAATATCTATTATAGTCGATTTTTGTGCTAAAACAGAAGTTTCCATATCGGAAACATCCAATTTTTGAAACGCTTTTTTATTTTGAGCGAGAGCACTTAAAGTAAAGAGGGAAAGTAATAATAATAAGTAGTAACTTTTCATATATTTAAAAAGATTGATTAATCTTTTTAAATATATGAAGTTCTATTAATAGATTTTTAATAATATGTGATTTTAAGATAAAAGGCGTAAAAAAACCTTTAAAATGATAAAATTTTAAAGGTTTTTGTAAGAATATGTAATCATTTGGTGTTTATCCTAAAAATGGATATCTGTAATCTGTTGGAGTTACAAATGTTTCTTTAATCATTCTAGGGGAAACCCAACGCTGTAAGTTTAAAATACTTCCAGCTTTATCATTTGTTCCAGAACCTCTAGCGCCTCCAAAAGGTTGTTGGCCTACTACCGCTCCAGTTGGTTTGTCGTTAATGTAGAAGTTTCCAGCACAGTTTTCTAAAGCTTTAGTCGCTTCTATAACAGCATATCTGTCTGTAGCTAAAATTGCTCCAGTTAAAGCATACTCGCTCGTTTCGTCGACAAGTTTTAATGTTTCCGAGTATTTATCATCTTCAAAAACATAAATAGTAATAACAGGTCCAAATAATTCATCACACATAGTTGTGTATTTTGGATCTTCTGTTACAATTACTGTAGGCTCAATAAAGTACCCTTTGCTTTTGTCGTGACCACCACCAACAATAATATCTGCATCTTTATCTGTTTTAGCTGCATCAATATATTTTGCTAGTTTGTCGAAAGAACCTTCGTGGATTACAGCAGTAATAAAATTGCTCATATCTTCTGGAGATCCCATTTTAAAAGATTTTACATCTTCAATAACATGTTTTTTAACTTCATTCCAAATACTTTTAGAAATATAAGCACGTGAAGCTGCGCTACATTTTTGGCCTTGAAACTCAAAAGCACCTCGAGAAATAGCTGTTGCTACTTGTTTTGGGTTTGCAGATTTGTGAGCTACAATAAAATCTTTACCTCCAGTTTCTCCAACAATTTTTGGGTATGTTTTGTAATTATGAATATTGTTACCAATTTGTTTCCATAATTCTTTAAATATAAAAGTAGAACCCGTAAAGTGTAAACCTGAAAAATCTGGGCTAGCTAATACGGTATTAGTAATCATTACTGGATCACCAAATACTACATTAATTACACCAGCTGGTACACCTGCTTCTTCAAATACATCCATAATAACTTTTGCAGAATATATTTGAGAATCACTAGGTTTCCATACTACAACATTTCCCATCATCGCCATGCAAGCTGGTAAGTTTCCAGCAATAGCTGTAAAATTAAATGGAGATACTGCGTATACAAAACCTTCTAATGGTCTGTATTCAATTTTATTCCAAGCACCACTAGTACTTTCTGGTTGTTCATGGTACATATCTGTCATAAACTGTACGTTAAAACGTAAAAAGTCTATTAATTCACAAGAGGCATCAATTTCTGCTTGGTGAATTGTTTTAGATTGCGCCATCATAGTAGCAGCGTTAATTCTTGCTCTATAAGGCCCAGCTATTAGTTCGGCTGCTTTTAAAAAAATAGCAGCACGATCTTGCCATGGCACTTGCGACCAGTTTTTTCTTGCTTCAAGTGCAGTAGAAATAGCATCATCAATATGCGTTTTTTCTGCTACATGATATTGTCCTACAATATGTTTATGATCGTGTGGTGGAGACATTGGTTTGGTATTACCTGTAGTAACATCTTTACCGTTTATGTACATTGGCACGTCTAGATTGCTATTGTACATTTTCTTATATGTTTTTGCAATAGCTTCACGAACTTCGCAACCTGGTGCGTAATCTTTTACTGGTTCGTTAACTGCAATTGGTACATTAAAAAATCCTTTTCCCATGATTGTTTTTGGTTTTGTGATTCAAAAATTTTTAAAATGCAAAGTTACGATATTTTTATAGATTAGAAATTCTTTGTAATGCTAAAGGCAAGTTAAATTATAAGATTTTTTTTGTAAGTTGCTATGCGCTTTAAAGACTACAAAAAACATGTGTACAGTAACCATTTTTTCTAAAGGCAGAAATGATTTTGTGTTAACCTCTAATAGAGATGAAGCACCAAATCGTATTTCATTACCTCCAGATTTTTATTTGGTAAATAATACTAAAATGTTATTTCCAAAGGATGAAAAATCCGGAGGGACTTGGATCGGTGTAAGTGATAAGAATCGAATAGTTTGCTTGTTAAATGGAGGTTTTGAAGCGCATAATAAAAAAAAGAACTACAGATTAAGTCGTGGTGTTGTGGTTACAGATTTATTAGCTTCGGAAGAAATTGTAACTGCGATTGAAGCCTATGATTTTAAAAATATAGAACCATTTACATTAGTAATTGCAGATTGGAATACCGAATTAAAATTTTATGAATTGGTTTGGGATGGTACTCAAAAACATTTTAGTAATTTGCCGAAAATGGCTAGAGTTTGGTCTTCTTCAACTTTGTATTCTGAAAAAATGAAAGAAGAACGTAAACAATGGTTTGATGATTTTAAAAACGGAACCGAATTGACTTCCGCGAAAGCGTTACAATTTCATAAAGAAACTAATGTAAAGAATACCGATTATGGTGTAATAATGGATAGAGGTGTTGTTAAAACTACTAGTATCACACAAGTAGTTAAGACAAAAGATTCTGTTTCTATGGTTTTTGAAAACCTGCAAAAAAATACTACATTATCAAAATCTATTTCATTTCCAGAAACTATTCATGAATAATACAGCAATTATTTTAACACTTGCCTATCCTGAAACTATTGTTATGGTTGCAGACGAATGGTATTCTCCATATTTACGTTTTTTAGGAGTTGGTAAAAAGAATTATTTGAGAGCTGGTCATGCTGCTTTGGTTTTAATTGAAAAAGCTACAGGTATTTTAGAATATCATGATTTTGGAAGATATATTACTCCAGAACCTAATGGAAGGGTTCGAGGAAAAGACACGGATCATGAGTTGTGTTTTCCGGTTGTTGCCAAATTTGAAAATGACAAAATTGAGAATTTAAATGAAATTTTAGAGTTTCTAGCGACACATCCTAAACTTACACATGGTGATGGTAAATTAATAGCTTCGGTTTGTAATGCTGTAGATTATTATTCGGCAAGACAACATATCACTATGATGCAGCAACGAGACTTTATACGTTATGCAGCGTTTATTAAAGAAGCTTGCAATTGTGCACGTTTTGTAACGGACGCTTTAATTGTTTCTGTAACCGATAAGTTGATAAAAGATAAATTAGAAAAATCGAAATGGTTTACACCAAGTACCATTGGGAATGTGGTAATTGCAGATACAGAGAATATGGTTTATGAGGTTTCTGAAACTGGAGAAATTTCAGAATATAAATCGACTGTAAGTAAAGATAATAGGTTGTATTTTTTGGATAGATTAAAAAATCACGTACCAAGTTTTGTTGGTACATTAAAACCTAAGCCTGTTGAAAATCTTCATGAAAATGCACAATGGCTTTCGGGTATTGCAGCAGGAGCTTGGTACGAATTACATGCTACTGAAAATAGATTAGAGTATTGGTATAAAAGAATTTCGCCTTATGGAAACATTGATGTACACGCTTTATATAAAGTCACAAAAGCAGGATTTAATTACCAGGAAGCATTTGAGTTTATTCATTATTCTAATTGTAAGTTTTTTCATGTAAAACAAAAAGAAACTGTTTATAAATTTGAAATAAAAGAAATTTAATTTAGAGCAAAAGGAGCGCTTAATTTAAAGGTAGGAATTGCTACTTGAAATTTTTTGGTATTGCTAAAATTTACCATTTCATAATATCCTTTCATTGCTCCAAAAGGAGAGGTAAGTAAACATCCGGAATTATAAGTATGAGATTCTCCTGGTTTTAAAACAGGTTTTTTACCTATAACACCTTCGCCAGAAACCGTTTCTACATGATTTAAAGCGTCAAAAATTATCCAATGTCTTGCATTAAGTTGCACAGAGTCTTTGCTCTGGTTTTCAATAGTTACTTGGTATCCAAAGGCAAATTGTATTTTATAGTTTCTATAAAAAGTGCCTTCAAAAGTAGTATCTACTGAAATCTTTATGCCTTTTGTAACTTGTTGAACCATTTTAACTTCTGATAATCAAGGGGTTTAATAGTCAAAAATACTAAAAAAATAAATTATTCAACCTTTATTTAGTATTTCTTTGATAGGAAGATAGTAAATTATTTTTATTAATTAGTGATATTTACAGAGCTTGCTTCACCTAAACCAATAATTTTATCGTAGCGTGCACCTAAATCTTTGTAGTAAACTAATACTTTGTAATTGTTTTCAGTTTGCCAAAAATTTCCGCTAATAGCACCTTCATCTAACTTTCCGTTTTTATTTACAACAACATATTTGTAGTTATAAAATCCTTGTTTTAGTAATATTTCGTTTTTATAAACTCCTTTTTCTGCATTAAATCTCATTTTAGTACTTTCATCAATAGTGTAATTATTAAAGTTACCATATACATGTAGTTCTTTGTTTTCTGGTAATTCTTCTAACAATAAAGAGAAAAACATCCATACATAATCTGCTTCAATACTTGAGTTGCTAGCGTCTAATGCAGTTACTAGATAATTACCATTAATATCTGGATTGTAAGTGTAAGGTGTGTCTCTCCTAACAAGGTTGGTGTATAAATAATTGTGGTATAATTCTTTTAAATCTATAAACTGTATTCCTGTGTTTGCAGCTCTTACATCTTTGTTTTCAAACCATAAATATTCATTTCCTGCCCAAAAGCTAGTTTCGGTGTTGTATTTATAAATAAGTTCATTGCCAAGGGTGTACATTGGTTGTATGCCAGAAATTGCAGTGTTTAAATTATTGTTTTGTATGATAACTGTTTTAATAGTCTGCTTTGGATTGTTAAACGGAGTATTGTTAGAAGAAATAGTAATATCTACAGTTTGTTTGTCTTTAATGTTTCTAACATCTCGAGATCGTTTTATTGCGACTCCAACATTTGCACTTTCTTCGTAAACCATGAATTTTCTGGAAAATGCTAGCTCGTCATAATCGTCATATATTTTAAGCATATAATTTCCAGATACTTTTAATCTTCGTGTTCTTTCATTTGGGATTGTAAGTTGGTAATTCGAATAAATTTGTAAGGTGTTAAACGAATTTTCGTAAGTTCGAATACGTTGGTTGTCAAAACCTTCTAGATATTCCATTTTAGCTAAAACCGAAGGTGTCCAATCGTAATTATAATGTTCAATTATATAATAATAATCTTCTTCGTCTCCATTTAGCGCGTCAAATTCTAATTGTAAGTATTCTCCAAGTTTTAAAACAGGTAATTGACTTTCATCTGTATTTCCTTTAAAAGTAATTGTTTTAATGTAGTCAGGTGGAGCAACTTCTTGTGCGATTTGCGCAATTAAGCTTGTAGAGAATAAAAGGGTTGCTATAAGATGTTTAAAATTCACAGATCTGTAATTGTTGTTTTGCAGTAAATATAAGCAATTTTTATGCCTAAGCTTATTAATTTATTTAGATTGAGTATAAATAGTATGGAAGGCGATTTTTAGACGTGTTTTTATGGATTAATTCGTAAATTTGCATCGATTTTTAAGAGACTTAAAAATTTAAAACACTATAACTATTAACAAATAGATTTATAATATGTCAAACGACATTAAGATTAAAAAAGGTCTAGATATTAAGTTAAAAGGAACTGCAGAAGCGGCAAAAGAGAACGCAATTATCAGTAACTTTTTCTCTGTAAGACCAGAAGATTTCCACAGTGTTATACCAAAATTAATTGCAAAAGTTGGAACTAAAGTAAAAGCAGGAGAGCCTATTTTTTACGATAAATCTAATGAAGCTTTAAAGTTTGTTTCTCCAGTTTCTGGTGAAATAATAGATATTCCTCGTGGAGAAAAACGCAAAATTTTAGCAGTTAAAATTCAAGCTGACAAAGAGCAGTCTTACCAAGATAATGGTAAGCTTAATGTAGATGCCGCAAAGGCAGAAGACATTAAAGCACATTTGTTAGCTTCAGGTTGTTGGCCTTTTATTAAGCAACGTCCTTATGATGTAATTGCAAATCCAGACAAAGCACCAAAAGCAATTTTTGTTTCTGCTTATGCTTCTGCTCCTTTAGTAGCAGATTTAGACTTTACCCTTCAAGGTAAAGAAGCAGAATTACAGGCTGCAGTTACTGCTTTAACTAAATTGACCGAAGGGCAAGTTCATATTTCTGTTGGTAAAAACGGGAACTCGCCACTGGCAAATGTTTCTGGAGCAACAATACATCCAGTTTCCGGACCACATCCTTCTGGTAATGTTGGTACGCAAATAAACAAAATTGATCCTGTTAATAAAGGAGAAGTAGTTTGGACGGTTAACGCACAAGACCTTGTTATAATTGGGGAATTATTATTAACGGGTAAGTTTAATGCAGAGCGAATTGTTGCTCTTGCAGGTTCATCCGTTAAAAAACCTAGATATTTTGTTACTAAGTTAGGAGCAGAAGTTGCTTCTATGATTTATGATAACGGTGTAGATAAAAACGATAACATTAGAATCATTTCAGGAAATGTATTAAGCGGAAAGCAAGTGCAACCTGATGGCTTTTTAGATTATTATAGCAATACTATTACTGTAATACCAGAAGGTAATGATTATGAATTTTTTGGATGGAATAAACCTGTGTTTAACAAGGTTTCTACTTCAAGAGCACTTACATTTTCTTGGTTAACTCCTAAAAAAGAATACGATTTAAATACCAATACAAATGGGGAACATCGTGCTTTTGTTACTACAGGGACGTACGAGGAGGTTTTTCCTTTAGATATATATCCAATGCAAATTTTAAAAGCTTGTATGTATCAAGATTTAGATGAAATGGAAGCTTTAGGAATGTACGAAGTTGCACCAGAAGATTTTGCTTTAACAGAATTTGTATGTGTATCTAAACAACCACATCAAGATATTATAAGAAAAGGTTTAGACTTAATGCTAAAAGAGATAGGATAATGGGTTTAAAAAGTAGTTTACATAACTTAAAAGAAAAGTATAAAGGTACCAAAATGGCTCCTGCATTTAATGCAATCCATACCTTTTTATACTTACCAAATGAGACCACGCATAATGGTACTCATATAAAAGCAGCAGATGACTTAAAGCGTACCATGAATACCGTAATCATGGCACTTGTACCATGTTTAATATTTGGTATGTTTAATGCAGGCTACCAACATCACTTAGCTTCTGGAACGATAGAAGCTGCTAACGGGTTTTTTAGCTCCTCTTTTTGGACTTGGGATAACTTAGTTATTGGTTTAGTTAAAATTTTACCACTAGTAATTGTTTCTTACGGAGTTGGTTTGCTTATCGAATTTATTTTCGCTGTAATTAAAGGCCACGAGGTAGAAGAAGGATACTTAGTAACAGGAATGTTAGTGCCGTTAATTGTACCAATTGATATTCCATTATGGATGCTTGCAGTTGCAGTAGCCTTTGGTGTTGTTATAGGAAAAGAAGTGTTTGGAGGTACAGGAATGAATATTTTAAATCCAGCATTAACTATACGTGCTTTTTTATTCTTTGCATATCCTACTTGGATGTCTGGAGATAAAGTTTGGGTGCAAGGAGCTGTAGAAGCAGCTGGTACTCCAGATGCTATTTCAGGAGAAACCATTTTAGGAACTCTTGCACAAAACAACGAAGTAACGCATTCTGTTGCAGATATGTTTTTAGGATTTATTCCTGGTTCTGTTGGTGAAACTTCTACATTATTAATATTACTAGGCGCATTATTCTTAATCTTCGCTAAAATAGGAAGCTGGAGAATCATGTTGTCTTCTGTAGCAGGGGCTTTAGTAATGGGATTAATATTTAATGGATTTGTAAATGCAGATGTCATTGCAGATAGTAGTAAGTTTTACGGATTAATGAGTACTCCTTTTTGGCATCACTTACTTATTGGTGGTTTTGCTTTTGGTACGGTGTTTATGGCAACAGATCCTGTTACTGCATCACAAACTAATAAAGGTAAATGGATTTACGGATTCTTAATCGGATTCATTTCAATACTAATTAGAGTATTCAATCCTGCATATCCAGAAGGAGTTATGCTAGCTATTCTATTAATGAATGTGTTTGCTCCAACCATTGACCATTATGTGGTACAAGGAAATGTAAAAAGAAGAATGAAGCGTTTAAAAACTAAAGTTGCTTAAACATGGAAAAAAGAACAGATAAAAATTCATATACTATACTTTTTGCCATTGCTATGGTAATTGTAGTAGGAGGTTTGCTAGCTTTTACAGCATCTGCACTACGTCCTAGAATTGATAATAACGAAAGATTAGAAAGGCAACAAAACATTTTGTATGCTATGGGGGTTAATGAAAATGAAGGCAATTCTGCTATTTTTGTTTCAACAGATAAAGCTCCTGAATTATTTTCACAATACATTAAAAAACAATTAGTGTTAGAAGGGGATAAAGTTTCAGAAAATCAAGAAGCATATCTAATCGATGTAAAAAAAGAACAAACAGCTGCTAAAGCAGGTGATGTTAGAAAACTTCCTTTGTTTGTAGGTGAAAAAGATGGTCAAACATTTTATATAGCACCAATTAGAGGAAAAGGATTATGGGATGCCGTTTGGGCGTACATTGCTATGGATGAAAACATGGTAGTACAAGGTGCTTATTTTGATCATAAAGGAGAAACTGCTGGTTTAGGTGCAAACATTAAACAACGTTTCTTTATGGATGACTTTATTGGTGAGCACTTAAAGTCTAACGGAAACTTTAAAGGTATTAATATATCTAAAAGCAACAACGATCCTAAAAACGAAGACAAAACAGATAATGAGGTAGATGCTATAGCTGGAGCAACTATTACAGGAGACGGTGTTTCTGCAATGATAAAATCAGAGCTTAAACAGTATGTGCCTTATTTTGATAACTTAAAAAAGAATTAATTTATGGGACTTTTATCAAAAAAAGACGCAGCATTAATTACAGACCCTTTAGCAGATAATAACCCTATTACAATTCAAGTTTTAGGTATTTGTTCTGCATTAGCAATTACTGCAGAATTAGAAGCAGCAATCGTAATGTCCGTTTCGGTATTATTTGTTTTAGGAATTGGTAACGTAGTTATCTCTTTAATGCGAAACATTATACCTTCAAAAATTAGAATTATTGTTCAACTAATCGTAGTTGCTGCATTAGTAATTATAGTAGATCAAGTCTTAAAAGCTTTTGCTTACGAGTTAAGTAAAACGCTTTCTGTATTTGTAGGATTAATTATTACAAACTGTATCATTATGGGACGTTTTGAAGCTTTTGCTCTAGCGAACAAACCATGGCCTTCTTTTTTAGACGGTATTGGTAACTCTTTAGGATACGGTGTTATTTTAATAATCGTAGCATTCTTTAGAGAGCTTTTAGGAGCTGGAACTTTATTAGGTATTCCTGTTTTAGGAGATCCTATTGAAAAAACAGGATTATACGCTTTAGGTTACGAAAATAATGGTTTTATGATTATGCCTCCAATGGCATTAATTGTTGTAGGAATTATTATTTGGGTACAACGTAGTAGAAACAAAGCATTAATTGAAGATTAAGCTAGTAACTACTAACAAACTATAAAAAAATGGAACATTTAGAATTATTTTTAAAATCAATATTTATAGATAACATGGTATTTTCCGTATTCTTAGGAATGTGTTCATACCTTGCAGTATCTAAAAAAGTTAGTACAGCAGTTGGTTTAGGAGCTGCTGTGATTTTTGTATTAGCTATAACAGTACCTTTAAACTGGTTATTAGATCAATATGTGTTACAACCAGGAGCACTATCATGGTTAGGTGAAGAATATGCAGACTACGATTTAAGCTTCCTTTCTTTCATCATGTTCATTGCAACTATTGCAACCATGGTACAATTAGTAGAAATAGTGGTTGAAAAATTCTCACCATCATTATATAATTCACTTGGTATTTTCTTACCATTAATTGCAGTAAACTGTGCTATTTTAGGTGGGTCTTTATTTATGCAATCCCGAGAAATTCCAACATTAGGATTAGCTACCACTTATGGTATTGGTTCTGGAATAGGATGGTTTTTAGCAATTCTAGCAATTGCAGCTATTCGTGAGAAAATTAGATATTCTAACGTGCCTCCTGCATTAAGAGGTTTAGGTATCACATTTATCATTACAGGTTTAATGGCAATTGGTTTTATGAGTTTTGGTGGAATGTTAACAGGAGGAGATGAAGAAACTAAAGAAGATAAAACAGTACAAATCGAAACTGTAGATCAAGAGAACACAAAAGAGTTAGCTAACAACACAACAATAACAGAGTAACATGATATTAGCAGCAAGTACATTAGGAACCATAATAGCAACTGTAGCAGCTTTTTTACTAGTAACTTTACTATTAGTATCTCTGTTATTATTTGTAAAACAAAAATTATCTCCATCTGGTCCTGTAAAGATTACTATTAATGGAGAAAGAGAAATAGAAGTAGGTTCTGGAGACAGTTTACTATCTACTTTAGGTGCACAAAAAATATTCTTGCCATCTGCTTGTGGTGGTGGTGGAACATGTATTCAATGTGAATGTCACGTTCTTTCTGGAGGTGGTGAAGCATTACCAACAGAAACACCTCACTTTTCTAGAAAAGAATTAGCTCATGGAGCACGTTTATCTTGTCAGGTAAAAGTGAAACAAGACATGGAAATTACAATTCCTGAAGAAGTTTTCGGAATTAAAAAATGGGAAGCAACTGTTGTTTCAAACTATAATGTAGCAACATTTATTAAAGAGTTTGTAGTAGAAATACCTGAGGATATGGACTACAAAGCAGGAGGGTACATTCAAATTGAAATTCCTAACTGTGAAATTAAATATTCAGATATGGATATTACTGCGCATCCAGAAGATCATCCTGGAGAGCCAAATAAATTTGAAGCAGATTGGGATAAGTTCGGTTTAAGACCTTTAGTTATGAAAAATAACGAACTTGTTGAAAGAGCATATTCTATGGCTTCTTACCCAGCAGAAGGAAGAAAAATCATGCTTAACGTACGTGTTGCAACTCCTCCTTTTGATAGAGCCAAAGGTGGCTGGATGGATGTAAATCCTGGAGTAGCATCATCGTATATATTCAACCAAAAAGTTGGAGATAAGGTAACTATATCTGGACCTTATGGTGAATTCTTTATCAATGATAGTGAAGCCGAAATGTTATATGTTGGTGGTGGAGCTGGAATGGCACCTATGCGTTCTCATTTATATGAATTGTTTAGAACTATTAAGACAGGAAGAAAAGTAACTTATTGGTATGGTGGACGTTCTAAAGCAGAATTATTCTACATCCATTACTTTAGAGCATTAGAAAAAGATTTCCCGAACTTTAAATTCTTTATTGCATTATCCGATCCTACGGAAGCAGATAACTGGCAACTTAAAAAAGATGTTGATGATACAGAAGGAGACGGATTTACAGGATTTATTCACCAAGTGGTAATTGATCAATATTTATCTAAACATGAGTCACCGGAAGATATAGAATTATATTTCTGTGGTCCTCCATTAATGAATCAAGCGGTTCAAAAAATGGGAGAAGATTTCGGTATTGATGATGAGAATATCCGATTTGATGATTTTGGAGGATAGAAATTAAGAGTCTTTAAAAGACTGTAATTTTAAGAAAAGTAAAAATTAATGATATACAGACCTTACAGTTTAAAAACTGCAAGGTCTTTTTTTTTTTTTTGAATTTGTTTCAAAAAGGAGGTAACAATTTTACATGCTTCTTTATATAAGTATGAATAACAAAATTTAAAACCTTTTTTATAATGAAAAATTATATTTACAAATTCGCTTTTATTAGTATGTTTTTTTTAGTTTTTTCAAGCTGTAGTACTAATAATAATTCCGTATCAAGAGCTGCTGAAAGTATTGAGATTATTATCGATAACGGAATACCTCAGAATTACTCTTATAATATTATCGCAAAAGATTACCCAATGACACCAACTTCAGGTTATAATTGCGAGTTTACTATTACATCTGAAGATTTAAGCGCAAATACTTTTATTGCAAATTTAGGGATGCAAGTAGCAACTTGTCCTTTTACAGTTACAGCTCCATTTTCTAATACTATGACAGGATCTTTAAGTCCATTTTTTATCATTCCAGGAATTAACTTTGATGATGCAGCAGCTAACAGTATTAATTTTAATATTATTGCTTTTGGTGATAATCCAGGAGACGATATAGATATTGTTTTGTCAGGAACTTTTTATGTAGTTTCAGATCCAAATCCACATACACTTTTAATAACTATTCATGTGCATAGAGATTAATTACCTTAAATTATAAGCGCACTTTTAACCCAACATATTCCTGTTGGGTTTTTTATTCTACCTACATAAACAAGTCCAATCTACATATATAAGTATCCCCTTATATATAAGAAGTTCTAATAAAATATTTGTTCTGCTATAAATTAATACCAAATACAGGGTAACAATTTTACCTGCTTCTTTATATAAGTATGAGTAACAAATTAACAAAAACTTTTATCATGAAAAATTTATTAAAATTAGTATTAATGTTATTTGTATTTGCAAATACATTTTCAGCCATGGGACAACAAGAGCCATTAGATCGAAATTATTTTCAATTAAGCCCAAGAATTGGTTATGATTTTCCTACCTACAAAAATAACACACCATACATAGATTATAAAGGAGGAATAGATTTAGGTCTTTCTTTAGACTATTATTGGAACTGGTTCGGGTTGGGTTTCGATTTTGATTATATCAAAAACCAGCCAGAAAGTACATATCCAACTACAGATCTTTATGCATCTGATGGATTGACACCTATAAATACTTTCCGCGTAAGCGAAGATAATATAACTCGTATGTTTTATGGTATTGGTCCAAATGCTCAGTTTAGAAATAAATCGGGTACATTTAAAACAGAACTGAATACACGTTTTGGTTTCGCTTCAATAGATGGAGGAAGAACCTATTTAGAAGGTACATCTACATTAGGAACAACGCCTTTAAACTTTCATGCTGGTTATAAAGATTCCGGGGTATTTACTTTTAAAGGTCAAGTGCGTTTCACTTATTTCTTAAGCAAAAATTTCGGTGTCCATGCAGGAGCATATTATATGAAACATTTTGGTGTACAAGAATTAAACGAATCAGGAATATCGGCTATGTACCACCCTTTTAGTTCTGGAACAGGAAGTGTAGGAGAACCAATTAATGAATTAGACGCAAATCCTTTATTAAGAGATGAGTCATGCGATTGTGATATTTCTTCGGTAGGCATATTTGCAGGTGTCACTTTTAAACTAAATAAGATGGAAAATGTTTGCCCTGTGTGTAAAGAAGACCATATGCCACATTGTTGCACAACTTGCGGATGTGGAGTAACGGTAACAGCAAAAGATAAATTTTCAGGAATAGTATTACCAAATACAGATGTGGTTTTAACAGACTTAAATGGAAATATTGTGCAAACAGGAACAACAAATACATACGGAGTAGTTGTTTTTAATGATGTTGTAGAAGATAATTATATCATTAAAGGACAGCTCTATAATATAGATTTATTAGAAGGAAGTATTGCTAAAGAGGAATTTAAAAATTGTCAAAAGGAAAGCTCCGGAATTCAAAAAACAATTCTATACACCAATGAGAAATTTATACTTAAAGGAAATGTTTTAGAGTGTAATACAGATGAAGGAATACAAGGTGTAGATATTATTTTAAAAGATAAAACAAAAGCATCACAGAAGAATACGTTATCAAATGCAGAAGGTGATTTTATATTTCACCTAACACAAGAGTCCACTTTTGTGTTAAACGGAAGAAAAAATGGTTACTATTCAAATGAAGTAGAAGTTTCTACAGGATGGTACAATAGAGATACTACACTATTTATAGACTTAGAAATGTGTGTAGATCCATGTGGTAAGGCAATTAAACTGGATAATATTAATTTCGATTTAGATAAGGCCGAAATTCTACCAATATCCATTCCAGATTTACAACGTGTAGTAAAACTAATGCGTGATAATCCAAGCATTCAAGTAGAAATGTCATCACATACCGATAGTCAAGGTTCTGATGCCTATAACAAACAATTATCACAACGTCGTGCAGATGCTACAGTAAACTATATAGCAAGCCAAGGTATATCTAGAGATCGCTTAATAGCCAGAGGAGCAGGCGAAAGTGAATTAAAAAACACAAAATGTGAAAATAATGTACCATGTACAGATGATGAGCATCGTGTAAACCGAAGAACAGAATTTAAAGTAGTATGCTTTTAATATAATTTGATTTAATCTGCTATTAATCAATAACCAAATCCAAGCAGTTGTTAATTGCTGCTTGGATTTAAACTAAAAATTTAGAAATTATGAAAACAATAGATAAAACAAACAATACCCAAATAAATACAATAACCTATACCTTTTTTAAACTAGTTTTTTTATGCTTTTTGTTCCTACAGTTTTCTTGTAGTAGTGATGAATCTTGTGAATATATTACAGGCGGACCAGTAATTCCACCTACTTGTGATTTGCAATCCGAATTAAATCTTTCTACAGGAATAGATACAAATGGAAATGTGCTTACTCCTGGGAAAGGAATTGTAGATCCATTTTGGAGAGTGATTAATAACCCACCACTATTATCTTGTTCAGACCCTTTAGTTTCAACAATTAATGGAGATGCTTATGTAATTAACTTTGCCAATTTTGGTCCAGATGGATGGGTTAATCAAACAGGATCTACAACATTAGCACCAATGGATTTAGGAACCACAGATACTTTTGGTTGTAATAACGCAAGTAATAATAATGGAGATAAAGTGCCATATGTTTTTGAAAGACCTTTTTGCATATTAGAAGATACTTGTATAGACTTTAGTTTTACCTTAAAAGGAGATGATCAAGTGTATTTAGAATTAATTGATAATTCAAATAATTTTCCAATAGATACAAGTCCAACATATATTTGGTCTAATACAGGAATTCAAACTTGGAGCACTTCTAATTTATGTTTGTCCTCAGGAAGTTATAGTTTAAGAGCCTATTTGGTAAATACCAACGCTACAGTGTTAGGTTTCTCACTTGTAGGGAATTTAGTAACTACTAATGGGGATGCTTCTATTTCTAATAACGTGGAAGGATGTTGTCAAAACAATGTAATAAGTGTTTTAAATATTTTAGAAGAAAATTGTGATTCTGTTTTTGATAATGGCGTAGATCAATTAGGAAATGGTTGGTCATTTATCTTAAAAGATATTTCAAATACCATTATAAGAACAGAAACAACAGATGCAAATGGAAATGTATTCTTTTCTGGATTAGAAGATGGAACCTATACCGTAGAAATTGTGAACCAAACAGGTTGGATTTCGTCTAATCCAAGCACTGGAACAATAACCGTAACTGTAGCAAATAATGAAGCTACTATACTAGAATTTTTTAGTTGTATTAATTAATAATTATATTAGCCTTTAATAAAAAAAGGCAATGGAGAAACAATCAAAGTTGCCTTTTATAAAAAAACACCATGAAAATAACATTGAAAATAATATCCCTTTTAGTTTTTATTTTACTAATAAGTTCTTGTTCCAGCGATAACAATGAGTCAGAAAGTGAAAGTTTGGAAGGGCAAGGACAATCGCAATTAATATTTAGCGCTTTTGGAGATATTGGATGTGGCGTAATTACAGTTGCTGTAGATCTACTGGAAACAAAAACTATGGACGGTCAAGATCCTTCTACCGGCTTTGTGTATTGTCAGGACTCAAGCGCGTCTGTTGTACAATGGATTGATATTCCTGCAGGTTCATACAATTACGTAGCTAGTTGTTCGGGATATACTTGGACAGGAACTAGAGTCTTAGGTATAGGCAGTTGCAATAATTTAAGCCTTACCGTTGGCTCCGCAGATTAAAAGAAATATTATTTCTAGAAATAAAACGCGAAATTTATAAATCGCTTAAAAAATTTAAACCCAATACGAAAGTGTTGGGTTTTTTCGTTATAAACGCTATGAAGAAATTTGTATTACTTGTTTTATCACTATCAGCAATTGTTGTTTGCGTCTTTCAATTTAAACCAGTAAAAAAGATGGTAGCAAAAGTGGAAGCAACTGTAGTAACGACAAGTCTTATAAATAAAGACAGTCTTACCATTGTGTCGAGAGTAAATTTGCCTATAGGATATAAACGAGTAATCTACCCCAAAGGATCTTTTCAAGAATATTTAAGAAACTATCCATTGAAACCCTTTGGAAGTAAAATTATTAATTATGATGACACCGAGTATTTTTGGCAAGGAGGACATATCGGAATTTTAGAAGTTCCTGTTCCAAAAAACGGACTCCAACAATGTGCTGATGCTTTAATTCGAATTAGAAGTGAATACCTTTGGATGCAAAATAGAAAAGACGAAATTGGTTTTAATTTTACTAGTGGTCATTATTGTTCTTGGTTAAAATATGCAGCAGGTTTTAGACCAAAAATCAATGGAAATAAAGTTAGTTTTTATAAAACAGCAACGGAAAACCATACGAAAGAAAATTTTTATAAATACCTTAATGTAATCTACATGTATTCGGGGACATTGTCTCTTTTTAATGAACTAAAATCTATAGAGGCTTCAGATTTAAAAATTGGCGATATGTTAATTAAAGGTGGTTCTCCAGGACATATTGTAATGCTTGGTGACGAAGCAGTAAATAATAAAGGAGAAAAAATATTCTTGCTGTTTCAAGGCAATACACCAGCGCAAAGTGTACATCTTGTTAAAAATTTAGAAAACACCAAGCTTTCTCCTTGGTATTCTTTACAAAAGGATACAACTATTCCTGTGTCGAACTATACCTTTCAAAGTTCCAAGTTTGTACGATTTAAGTAAAGTTTAAATTTTTATGCTCACATTTTACAATCGTTTCGATGTAATAGTATATAAACCATAAAAAGCTATTAATCATGAAACGATTATTACAATTAATTACTTTGCTATGCTTGACTAGTACAGCAACATTTTCGCAAGTCACTTGGATTGGCGCAGGAACAGATAACGATTGGGACAACCCAGCCAATTGGGATGTATTTGCCATTCCTTCAACAACAGATGATGTTATAATACCATCCGGATATACAGTCGTCCTAAACGTATTTGGCAACATTAAATCCATCAATTTACAAGGCGATTCTGTATTTGAAATAAATACAAATCTAACTTTTACAGCGCCTTCTAATTTTGGACCTAATACTACTGTTAATTGGAATTCTGGAACCATTAATGGTTCGCTAAGTTCATTAACCAATCAAGGTGTTATAAATTTGCGAACTACTTCTAATAAGTCTATAAGTGGTGAAATGACACTTGAAAATGAGGGGTTCATCAACATTACTTCTAGTGGGGATTTACTCATTACTGGTAGTGAAAGTGTGTTGCATAATCCAATAGAAGGGATTATTGATATGCAGGCAGATACAGGAAATATCAGTTGGTCGGGAACACCTGGTGTTTTAAGTAATGAAGGATTGATAAAAAAGACAACTTCTTCTGGAGTCGCTGCAATTGTACTTCCTATAAATAATAATGATGGAACTATTCAAGTAGAAGCTGGTACACTTTCTTTTCAAAATACATTAGGAAAAAATTTTACAGATGGAACCTATAATGTATTTGCTGGTGCTACTATGGATTGGGATACAACCATTAATCCATCTGGTACACTAGAAGGAAATATAGTGGGTAACCTAAACTGGAATAGTATTTTAAATATCCCAGACGGAGAAAATGCCACTTTTAACTTTTCGGAAACAGATAATTTTAATTGGACAACAGGAACCTTATCCGGAGGAGGAACCTTAATAAATACGAATGTTTTGAAACTTATCGGTTCTTCTAATAAGTTTGTTTCAGGAGATTCAACTCTAGAAAACTTAGGTACATTAGTGCTTACCTCGAATGGGGA